>NZ_JBIBBW010000001.1:413628-1225478 GCF_042900885.1 Streptomyces sp. NPDC012835 | reverse complement strand
GCCGGTCCCTGTTAACCCCCCGGCGGCGCCGGGGGGGGGGGCGGCCCCCTGCCCGCCGGGGGGGGGGGGGCCCCCGGGGGGGGGGGCCCCCCCCCTCCCGCACGTCGGTCCGCTCACCCGCTCACTTGCTCAGGACGTTGGCCCCGATGATGAACAGCCCGAGCAGCATGTCCACCCCGCCGACCCGGCACGCCGCCGCCCGGCCCCGCCCGGCCACGCGCGCGGCCCAGAAGCCCCAGCCGAACAGGGCGAGCGTGTTGAGGGCCAGCGCGACCTCGATCGCGGCGCCCTCGCCCCACCACCCGGCGTACGAGCCGAGCAGCGCGGCCACCGTCGGCAGGACCGCTGCCAGCAGCGGCCACTCGGCCAGCACGGCCCGTACGGCACTGACGGTGACCGCCGCCCTCTCCGCCGTCTGACGGGCGATCGTATGGGCGTAGCCGTGGGCGGCCGCCGAGGCCAGGGCCGCCAGCAGCACCCACACCGCGTCGTATCCGGGGTCGTCGGGGCCGGCGTCGTGGTCCAGGGCCGCCGCCAGCGCGCTGGCCAGGACCGTGCCGTAGACACCGCCGAACAGCAGCCGTTGCAGGCGTTCGGCGCGCTCCTCCCGACCGGCGTGCGCCGCGTGTGCCCCGTGCCCGGCCGGGTCCCTGGGACCGCTGTCGCTGTCGCGCAAGGTACCGCCTCCCGGGGCGAACGAGTCGTTCCGCTTCGAGAGATGTAACCGCACACAGCGCGGATCCCCGGGGAACGACGCCGTACGCGCCTTCGCCGGGGATCCGCGCCCTGACAGGATTTCCGCACCGGACATCCGGACCGGAGACGTCCGGACCGGGCGGTTTGCTCACTCCTCGACGAGCATCCCCGACCGCAGCCGCGCGATGATGCGGTTCAGCAGCCGCGACACGTGCATCTGCGAGACGCCCAGCTCGGCGCCGATCTGGGACTGCGTCATCTCCCGGCCGAAGCGCATCTCCACGATGCCGCGCTCGCGCTCGTCCAGCTGCTCCAGCAGCGGGGCCAGCGCGTGCAGGTTCTCGACCTTCTCCATGGCCGGGTCCGCCTCGCCCAGCACATCGGCGAAGGTACGGCCGCCGCCGCCCGTCCCGCCCTCGTCACCGGTGGGCATGTCCAGGGAGCCCGCCGTGTAGCCGTTGGTGGCGACCAGACCCTCGACGACCTCTTCCTCCGTGATGCCGAGCAGCTCGGAGATCTCCTTGACCGTCGGATCCCGGTCCAGGGTGGTGGCCAGGTGCTCCTTGGCCTTGGCCAGCTCGACGCGCAGCTCCTGGAGACGGCGCGGGACGTGGACGGCCCAGCTGGTGTCGCGGAAGAAGCGCTTGATCTCGCCGACGATGTAGGGGACTGCGAAGGAGGTGAACTCGACCTCGCGGGAGAGGTCGAAGCGGTCGATCGCCTTGATCAGACCGATCGTGCCGACCTGGAGGATGTCCTCCATGTCGCCGCCGCCCCGGTTGCGGAAGCGGCTCGCGGCGAACCGCACGAGCGACTGGTTCATCTCGATGAGCGTGTTGCGCGCGTAGCTGTACTCGTGCGTGCCCTCTTCGAGGACCTGGAGCTGGTCGAAGAACAGCTTCGACAGGGCCCGCGCGTCCTTCGGGGCGACCTTGCCGGGGTCCTCGATATACGGCAGCGCGTCGACGGGGGCCGTCGAACCGTAGGTCAGGACGCCCTCCGCCTGCTCCAGTTCGGCAGCACGCACAGTTGTGGTCGTCATGACTTCACTCCTCCATCGCGGTGGACCGTTCAAGATGCGCTTCTGCCCCCCTTTCGCCGGCCCATGCGCGATTCTCGCATCCGATCTCGAAATTCAGGTTTACGTACCGCGGCTCCCAGCGCGCAGAGCGCCGACAGCCCGCACAGCACGGCGCTGATCAGCAGCCAGCGGCCCAGGAAGACGTCCGGGTCCAGGCCGGTGGCCTCCTGGTAGGGACCGGGCGCGCGCAGCACCAACGGCCAGTACACCAGCAGCATCAGCAGGGAGAGGAAGACCGGCACGCGGACGTAGCCGACCCCCGTACGGCCCAGGGGCCGCCCGCGCCGCCGCGCCATGCCCTGGAGCGCGCGGTCCCCGAGCGTGTACAGCGGTACGAGCACCAGATCGTGCAGGAGCGCCGCGCCCACGAACCAGATCAGGATGGACACCCACTCGCCCCGCAGCAGCCTGACACCCGCGTATCCGCAGAGCGCGAACGAGGCCAGCAGGAGCAGCAGCACACGGGGCGACCCCGGATACGCCCGCTTCAGGCGCTTCAGGCGCTTCAGTCTGCTGAGCGGCCCGCGGCGGTGCCTCGGGTCCCCTGTCACGTGGGCCATGTCGACTCCCCGAAGTTCAGCTGCCGCACCCACTTGGTGTTCATCACGCCCGGCGCGCCCGGCACGATGACCCGGGCCGGATACCCGTGATCGGGCGACAGCTCGGCCCCGTTGACCCGCAGGGCGAGCAGCGAGCGGGGATCGCGGACCTGGTCCGCGCTGAGCGCGACCGTCCGGAAGGAGCCGTGCCGCTGCACCGACTCCACGAAGACGGCGGGCGGCGCGTCCCCCAGCCCGACCAGCGCGGCGAGATCGGCCAGCCGGACGCCCTCCCACTCCTGGTCGGAGGTGGACCAGCCCTCCACGCAGGCGATGGGCAGCGCCGCCGTGTGCCGGGGCAGCCGCGCCACCTCCTGCCGGGTCAGCACGGACCGCCGTGCCCCGCCCCGTACGGTCAGCCGCCAGTCGGGACCGATGTCGCGCTCCTGGATCCGCGCCGACCGCATCCCCTTGTTGATCTGGAACCCGTTCGGGCCGCTGCCCGGCTCCCGCCCGTGCGGCGCCAGCAGGGCCGTACCCCGCAGGGAGCCGCCGATGCTCTGCCCCGCCGTCACCACGAACAGCGTCAGCGAACCGAGCCCGACCATCGCGAGCGCGCCGCGCCGCGAGGCGGTCGGCGGCGCCGGGTCCCGGGAGACCAGACCGGTCGCGTCCAGCGGCTCGGTCGGCGAGCCGCGTGGACCACGGCGGCGCAGCGTCCGCACCGTACGCGGCAGCCGCAGAGCGACGTGCGTGACGAACGCGCCGATGAACACCCAGGCCCCGTAGAAGTGCAGCGGATAGAACGAGCCGGGGAACACGTACTGCAACTGGATGTTGAGCACACCGGTGACGAACTCGAAGAGGGCCCCGCCGACGAGCAGCAGCAGCGACAGCCGCTCCAGGCCATGGGCCAGGGAGCGCACCGGCGGCATCTCGAAGAGCTTCGGCACCACCGACCACAGCTTGGCGAGCAGCACCGGTACGAGCACGATGCCGAGCGTCACATGCACACCTTGCGTGACCCGGTAGAGCCAGTAGGGGCGGGTGGGCCAGGAGAAGAGATAGAAGCCGAGCAGCCCCTTGTCCGGCGTCTTGTCGTTGACCGGCGTCAGGCCCGGGTTGTAGGCGGCGTACGACAACAGACCCGTCACGAACAGGACGGGGATACCGACCAGCAGCGCCACCGCGAAGACCGAGGTCAGCCACGGCCCGCGAAGCGGGCTGCGCCACCGGGGGAGGAGGCGGTCGAGAGCGTTCATCCACGTGACCGTAGGGCCCCTCCGGGCCGGACGCTGTCGCGACGCGGGGCGCGGGCGCGATCCCGCCCCGTACGGCGGCGGCCGCTTCGCCCGGTCGCGCGCGGCGCGGCGACCCCGGTGCCCGCGCGAGCACCGGCACGGCGGCCCCGCGCCGCGCGCCGCACACCGTATCGTCGGCCGGGTCGCTGCCCGCACCCGGAAGGAGCCGTCGGCCATGGTCGCCGAACCGCTGTCGCAGCACGAGGCCGAGGAGCGGCTGCGGCCGTTGCCCGGCTGGTCGCTGGAGAACGGGCGCGTCACCCGTACCTACCGTCTGGGCACGCACGCGGCCGCCGCCGCGATGGTGGTCCACATCGCCCAGATCCAGGACGAGTTGAACCACCACTCGGAGCTGACCCTCGGCTACAGCACCCTCACCCTCGCGGTCTCCACCCATGACGCGGGCGGCGCCGTCACCGGGCTGGACATCGCGCTGGCCGAGCGCGTCGAGTCGATCGCCGGGGCGCACGGCGCGCACTGATCGGGCTCCGGGCTCCGGAGCCCGGTACGCCACGGCGCCACCTGCCCGTACCGGCCGGTGGCGCCGTGGCGTACCGCGTGCGTCGTCGTGCGCGGGTCAGTTGACGTCCGCCGGGTGGGAGCCGATGCGCCGGCCCTCGTCGAGCGCGGTGAACGCCGCCAGGTCGTCGGCGTCCAGTTCGAATCCGAAGACGTCGATGTTCTCCTGGATCCGGGACGGGGTCACGGACTTGGGAATCACCACGTTTCCCAGCTGGAGGTGCCAGCGCAGCACCACCTGGGCCGGGGTGCGCCCGTGCTTGCGGGCGATCGCCACCACGGTCGGGACCTCCAGCAGGCCCTTGCCCTGGCCCAGCGGCGACCAGGCTTCGGTGACGATGCCGTGCTCGGCGTGGGCGGCGCGCGACTCGGCCTGCTGGAGCTGCGGGTGCAGCTCGATCTGGTTGACCGCAGGGACCACGGAGGTCTCGCCGATCAGCCGCTCCAGATGCTCGGGCAGGAAGTTCGAGACGCCGATGGCCTTGGCACGGCCGTCGGCGAGGATCTTCTCGAACGCCTTGTAGGTGTCGACATAGGTGTCGGCGGCCGGCTTCGGCCAGTGGATGAGATACAGGTCGACATAGTCGAGGCCGAGCTTCTCCAGCGACACGTCGAAGGCGCGCAGGGTCGAGTCGTACCCCTGATCGCCGTTCCACAGCTTCGTGGTGACGAAGAGGTCCTCACGGGCTATGCCGGACTCCGTGATGCCCTTGCCCGTGCCCTCTTCGTTGCCGTAGATGGCGGCGGTGTCGATGCTGCGGTACCCGGCCTCCAGCGCGGTGGCGACCGCCTTCGTCGCCTCGTCGTCGGGCACCTGCCAGACGCCGAAGCCGAGCTGGGGCATCGTGGTGCCGTTGTTGAGAGTGAGGTGGGGGACCTTGCTCACGAGCGGTCGATCCTAACGTCGTCGGTTGCTTCTCGATCGTCCAACGATCTCAGGGGCGGACGGATTCCCCGTCACCCCCACCGTCATCGTTTCCCCGGCGGGCCCGGACAATGCCTCAGCGGTAGAGCGCGTCGATCTCGACGCGGTACGCCTCCTCTATCGCCCGGCGCTTCAGCTTCAACGACGGTGTCAGCAGCCCCTGTTCCTCGCTGAAGGGCTGGGCCAGGATGCGGAAGGTACGGATCGACTCGGCCTGGGAGACCCTCGTGTTCGCGGCCACCACCGCGCGTCTGATCTCCTTCTCCAGCTCCGGGTCCCGCACCAGCTCCACGGGGCTCAGCGGCGGCTTGCGCCGGATGGCGAGCCAGTGCTGCACGGCCTCCGGGTCCACGGTGACCAGCGCCGCGATGTACGGCCGGTCGTTGCCCACGACGATGCACTGGGCCACCAGCGGATGCGTCCGTACCCGCTCCTCCAGCGCCATGGGCGCCACGCTCTTGCCGCCCGACGTCACCAGGATCTCCTTCTTCCGCCCGGTGAGCGTGAGATAGCCGTCCTCGTCGAGCGTCCCGAGATCGCCGGTGGCCAGCCAGCCGTCGCGCAGCACCGCGTCGGTGGCCTCCGGGTCGCCCAGGTAGCCGGAGAAGACCTGCCCGCCGCGCAGCCACACCTCGCCGTCCGCCGCAATGCGCACCGACGTGCCCGGGATCGGCTGCCCGACCGTGCCGTACCGGGCCAGCCCAGGGGGATTGGCGGTGGCCGCCGCGCACGTCTCGGTCAGCCCGTACCCCTCGTACACGGTGACGCCCGCTCCGGCGAAGAACAGCCCGAGCCGCCGGTCCATCGCGCTGCCGCCGGACATCGCGTGCCGGACCCGGCCGCCCAGCGCCTCGCGGACCTTGCCGTAGACGGCCCTCTCGAAGAACTGATGGCGCATCCGCAGCCCGGCGGAGGGGCCGGGCCCGAGGCCGGACGCCCGCTGCTCCACGGCCTCCGCGTAGCGCACCGCCACCTCCACCGCCCTGTCGAAGGCCGGCGCCCTGCCGTCCGTCTCCGCCGTGCGCCGCGCCGCGTGGTAGACCTTCTCGAAGATGTACGGCACGGCCAGCACGAAGCTCGGCCGGAACGCGGCCAGATCGGGCAGCAACGCGCTCGCCCGCAGGACGGGTTGGTGGCCCAGCTTGACCCGGCCCCGGATCGCCGCGATCTCGATCATCCGCCCGAAGACGTGCGAGAGCGGCAGGAAGAGCAGGGTGGACGCCTCGGCGCCGAGGCCGCCCCGGAAGACCGGCTCCCAGCGCTCCAGGACCGTATCGGCCTCGAACATGAAATGGGAGTGGGTGATCACGCAGCCCTTGGGGCGGCCGGTGGTGCCCGAGGTGTAGATCACCGTGGCGACGGAGTCCGGGGTGACGGCCCTGCGGTGCCGGTGCACCGTCTCGTCGTCCAGCCCCGCGCCCGCAGCGAACAGCTCGCCCAGGGCGTCCGCGTCCAACTGCCAGAGCCGGGTGAGCCGGGGCAGCCGGTCTATCACCGAGCCGACGGTCATCGCGTGGTCCCCGTGTTCGACCAGACAGGCCGAGACCTCCGCGTCGTGCAGGATCCAGTGGACCTGCTCGGCCGAGGACGTCGGATAGACCGGTACGGGCCGGGCGCCGACCGTCCACAGCGCGAAGTCGAAGAGCGTCCACTCGTAGCGGGTACGGGACATGATCGCGACCCGGTCGCCGAACCGCACCCCGTGCGCCAGCAGCCCCTTCGCCAGCGCGAGGACCTCGTCACGGAATTCCGCCGAGGTCACGTCCCGCCAGCGGCCCTCCCCGTCCTTGCGGCCGAGCGCGACCCTGGCCGGATCGGACAGGGCATGTTCGAAGACCGCGTCCGCGAGCCCTCCCACGTGAGGGGCGGCCGGCAGAGGGGGGACGGTGAACTCGCGCAATGACTCGCTCCTTGTGGCGCTCCGCACAGCGCCGGTGACGGTACCCCACCGCCCGACCCGGCGCCGAGGCGTCCGCGTCACCGGTGCGAATCCGTGTCGCCCCAGGTCAGCGTGGGATCAGCGGCCGGTGGGCGGGGAGTTGACGAGGGGCGGAGAAACCATCTGACCCCGAGGTAACCCCAGCGGACGCGAATCTCCACCGAATCAGAACACGTCGGTCACCGACGCTCTACGAAGCCGCCCGCCGGGACCGTCCCCCGCGGTCCTCCTCTCAGCCGTCAGCCCTCCGCCGGGGCCGGGCGGTGCAGCCGGTCGCCGCCGGCCAGGACCGCGGCGGCCAGCGCGTCCGCCGCCGCCCGCGTCGCCTCGCGGTCGCGCCCCGGACCGCCGTCCGCCGGACCGCCGCGCTCCCGGTCGCCGTGGAGCAGGACGAAGTCCACCCCGCCCAGCTCGGGCAGGAGCCTCGTCCGCAGCGGCACCAGCCCCGGCGGGACCAGGTCGCGGGTGTGGGCCATCACGCCGAGACCCGCGCGGGCCGCCGCGATCAGCCCGCTCAGACTGGCGCTGGTGCACGCGACGCGCCAGGGTCTGCCGTGCGCCTCCAGGACCTCCAGGGCGCGGGCCCGGGTGAGCGCGGGCGGCGGGAAGGCGATCAGCGGGACCGGCCGGTCGGGGTCCAGCCGCAGCTGCGGGGCTCCGATCCAGGTCAGGGTGGACTGCCAGACCAGCCGGCCATGGGTGTCGCCGGGGCGGCGCTTGGCCAGCACCAGATCGAGCAGCCCCGCGGCCAGCCGCTCGTGCAGGATGCCCGACAGTTCCACCGTCAGTTCGAGATCGACCTCGGGGTGGTCGCGCCGGAAGGACTCCAGGATCTCCGGGAGCCGGGTGAGGACGAAATCCTCGGAGGCACCGAACCGCAGCCGGCCGCGCAGCCGGGTGCCGCCGAAGAACGCCGCCGCCCGGTCGTGGGCCGCCAGGATCGACCGGGCGAAGCCGAGCATGGCCTCCCCGTCCTCCGTCAGCTCCACGCTGTGCGTGTCCCGGGTGAACAGCGGCCGTCCCGTCGCGTCCTCCAGACGCCGCACATGCTGGCTCACCGTGGACTGCCGCAGCCCGAGCCGGCGCGCCGCCTGCGTGAAGCTGAGCGTCTGGGCCACGGCGAGGAAGGTGCGCAACTGTCCCGGCTCGTACATCCCACCAGGCTACGGTCTTATCGCGGAACGCGATGACAGTGAGAGCGGTATACGGGATTCCCGATCAAGTCGAACAGGTGGACCATGGGGAGGCGCGATCCGCGGCCGCCGCGCGATCCGCGCCCGACAGCGAAGGCCCCCGAACGGGAGAGTCGAACCGAACCGCCCGGCCCGCACCGCCGGACAGCAGCCAGTAGTGGAGCACATGAACCGCCGCACGACATCCGCACCGCCCGAGCCGTCCGCACGGTCCGCCTCCTCCCCGCCTCCACCCCGGCCGCGGCGCCGGCTCCGCCCACCGTCCTGGCTGCCCGTCGACCCGTATGTGCTGGCGCTTCTCGCGACCGTCGCCCTCGCCTCGCTGCTGCCGGTCTCCGGCCACGCGGCGGATGTCGCGAGCGGCGCGTCGACCGGCGCGGTGGGGCTGCTGTTCTTCCTGTACGGCGCGCGCCTGTCCACCGGCGAGGTGGTCGAGGGGCTGAAGCTCTGGCGGCTCCATGTCACCGTCCTCGCCTGCACGTTCGTGCTCTTCCCGCTGCTGGGGCTGGCCTCGGCGGGTCTTGTGCCGTATGTCCTGACCCCGCAGCTCCAGGCCGGGCTTCTCTTCCTCTGCCTGGTGCCCTCGACCGTCCAGTCCTCCATCGCGTTCACCTCGATCGCCCGCGGCAACGTGCCCGCCGCGATCTGCGCGGGCTCCTTCTCCAGCCTCGCCGGCATCGTGATCACCCCGCTGCTCGCGGCACTGCTCATCGGCGGCGGGACCGTCGGCATGTCGGCGGACTCGCTGCTGCGGATCGTCGCCCAGCTGCTGTTGCCCTTCGTCGCCGGCCAGCTGCTGCGGCGCTGGATCGTCGGTTTCCTCGCCCGGCACAAGCGGGTTCTCGGTCTGGTCGACCGGGGGTCGGTGCTGCTGGTCGTCTACACCGCGTTCAGCGAGGGCGTGGTCACGGGCATCTGGCACCAGGTGACCCCGCTGCGGCTGGCGGGACTGCTGGCCGTGGAGGCCGTCCTGCTCGCCGCGATGCTCGCGGCCAGTTGGTACGGCGGCCGGCGGCTCGGCTTCGACCGCGCCGACCGGATCGCCATCCAGTTCGCCGGGTCGAAGAAGAGCCTGGCGGCGGGGCTGCCGATGGCGACCGTCCTGTTCGGCGCGGGCGCGAGCCTCGCGGTGCTGCCGCTGATGCTCTTCCACCAGATGCAGCTGATGGTGTGCGCGGTGATCGCGAAGCGCAGGTCGCGCGACGAGGAGCCGGGCCCCGCCGAGCGGACCGAGGGCCCGGAAGCGGTGGCCGCGGGGGCGGCGGCCGGTACGGCCTGAGAGCGGCGGCCGGCCCGGCCCGCCTCACGTCAGGCGCCGCTCCCGGGCTCGGCCGCGACCGGCGCCCACTGCGCGCCGATCATGGTCCGGACCGCCGAGTCGACCAGCGCGTCGGCCGTCTCGCGGGTGGGCTCCCCCAGGCGGCCGTCGAGCAGCAGCGAGGTGAGCCCGTGTACGAGGGCCCATACGCCGATCTTGAGGATCTCGCGGTGCTCGGGAGCCGCGAAGGCGGCGATCCGCGCTGTCACGACGGCCTGGGCCGCGTCGGAGGCCGCGATCACCTCGGGCAGGCCCACGCAGACATGCCCGAACATCAGGCGGAACAGACCGGGATGGTCGAGCGCGTAGTGCACCGTGGCGCGCGCCATCGGCGCCACCGCGTCCGCCAGGGCCGCCTGCGGGGAGCGGGCGCCGCTCCCCGCGCCGTCGGCCGAGGTGGCCTCCAGACGGGCGGCGAGTTCGGTGAACCCGTGCGAGGCCAGCGCGGCGAGCAGCGCTTCCTTGTCGCGGTAGTGGCGGTAGGGCGCGTTGGCGGACACCCCGGCGTCCCTGGCCACGGCCCGCAGGGACAGCGCGTCCACGCCGTCGACGTCCAGGAGCCGCAGGGCGGACCGCAGCAGGGCGCCCCGCAGATCGCCGTGGTGGTAGCTCTGCCGATCAGATGTTGACACTGCACACTTCCTTGGGTGATAGTGGACACCGTACACATTCTGCGCCGGACTCGGCGGGGTGACGGGCGGGGCGTCCCCGGCGCCGGGCATCGGTGTTCGGCGGCTCCCCGCGAGCGGCCCGGCGCCGGTACGCCGGGCGGCGGCATCCGGCGCCGGGCGCGTGCGACGACTCGGGCCGCCGCTGACCGCCGGGGCGCGCCCGCGCTTCACCCGGCCCTCCCTCCCGCCACCTGATCCGGCCTCCCGCCCCCGTCCGAAGGAGCCCCTCGGCCATGTACGACTACCGCGGCACCACCACGCTCGTCACCGGAGCGTCCAGAGGGATCGGCAGGGCCTGCGCGCGCGAACTCGGCCGACGGGGCTCGGACCTGGTCCTGGTGGCCCGCTCGACCCCGGACCTCGAACGTCTCGCCGCCGAGATCCGCGCCGAGCACCGGGTGAGCACCCTGGTGCTCGGCGCGGATCTCGCCGACCCGGCCGGCGCCGGGAGCGTCGTCGAGGCGCTGCGCGACCGGCACACCAGCGTCGATCTCCTGATCAACAACGCCGGGACGGGCTCCATCGGCCCCTTCTTCGACCGTCCCTTCGAGCAGAGCCTGCGGTCGGTCGACCTCAATGTCACCGGCCTGATACGGATGACCCGCCTGATCGGGGCGGACATGCTCGGACGCGGCTCGGGCGGGATCATCAACGTCGGTTCCACCGCGGCGTTCCAGCCCATGCCGTACCAGGCGAGCTACTCCGCGACGAAGGCGTTCGTCCTGTACTTCACCGAGGCGCTCGCGCGGGAGCTGCGCGGCACCGGAGTACGGGTCATGGGCGCCCACCCCGGCGCGACCGGGACCGGCTTCTTCGACACCACCACCGCCGTCATGGACCCCCGGGTCACCGACAGCCCCGAGTCGGTCGCCGCGAGGACCCTGGACGACTTCGCGCGCGGCAGAGCGGCCTCGTACCCCGGCCGGGCCCTCCACCGCTGGTCCACCTGGCTGCCGCGGCTGCTGCCGCGCACGACCGTCACGCGTGTCGTCGCCGCGATCAACCGTAGGGCGGGCTTCCACGACGTCCGGGACGTCGCGAGCGGCTCCGCTTCCTGACGCCCCGGCCGTGCGGTGGCCGGGGCCGCTCACACCTCGCTGCGCAGGGCGATCCGCTCGTCGCCCGCGTACACGTTCATCGACGGGCCGCGCAGGAAGCCGACCAGGGTCAGCCCGCTCTCCGCGGCCAGGTCGACGGCGAGCGACGACGGCGCGGACACCGCCGCCAGCACCGGGATGCCCGCCATCACCGCCTTCTGCGCCAGCTCGAACGAGGCGCGGCCGGAGACCAGCAGGATCGCCCGGGACAGCGGCAGCAGATCCTGCCGCAGCGCCCGGCCGACGAGCTTGTCGACGGCGTTGTGCCGCCCGACGTCCTCCCGGATGTCCAGCAGCTCGCCGTCCTCGGAGAACAGCGCCGCGGCGTGCAGCCCCCCGGTCCGGTCGAAGACCCGCTGCGCGGCCCGGAGCCGGTCGGGGAGGCCGGAGAGCAGGGCGGGTTCGACCCGGACCGGGGGAGTGTCGGCGATCGGGAAGCGGGCCGTCGTCCGTACGGCGTCCAGGCTGGCCTTTCCGCACAGCCCGCACGACGAGGTCGTGTAGACGTTGCGCTCCAGGGTGATGTCCGGGACCGGCACTCCGGGCGCGAGCCGGACATCGACCACGTTGTACGTGTTCGAGCCGTCCTCCTTCGCCCCGGCGCAGTACACGACGGAGCGCACGTCGGCGGCTGCCGCGAGCACGCCCTCGCTCACCAGGAAACCGACGGCCAGCGCGAAGTCGTCGCCGGGGGTGCGCATCGTGATGGCGAGCGGTCTGCCGTCGAGCCGGATCTCCAGCGGCTCCTCGGCGACCAGGGTGTCGGGCCGCGCGGAGACGACCCCGTCCCTGATCCGGATGGTGCGGCGGCGCTCGGTGACCCGTCCCATGGTGATCAGTCCTACTCGTCGACGTGGTGCTGACGTGATGCTCCCGTGTGGCACTCATTGTCCGGCACCCCGGGGACCCCTCGCCCGTTCCTCCCCGGCACTTGTCTACAGTATGCAGTTCCGTGCGCGGCACCTCCGGCGGATACGGGACATCCGGCCGGTAGGAGGTATCGGGCCGCTACGCGCTCCGCGATCCGCTCCGCGATCCGCTCCGCCGAAGATCTTCCCAAGGCGCGATCCGCTTCCTAGAGTTCGCGACCATGACCCCACCTCTCGCCCCCGCAGGCTGGAGCCGCTGGCTGGTGCCGCCCGCCGCGCTGTCGGTCCATCTCTCGATCGGGCAGACCTACGCCTGGAGCGTCTTCAAGCCACCGCTCGAATCCGCGCTGGATCTCTCCGGCACCCAGAGCGCGCTGCCCTTCCAGCTCGGCATCGTGATGCTCGGGCTGTCCGCCGCCTTCGGCGGCACTCTCGTGGAGCGCAACGGGCCGCGCTGGGCCATGACGGTCGCCCTGTGCTGCTTCTCCTCCGGCTTCCTGCTCGCCGCGCTCGGCGCCTTCACCGAGCAGTACTGGCTGATCGTGTTCGGCTACGGGTTCGTCGGCGGGATCGGCCTCGGTATCGGCTACATATCCCCGGTCTCCACCCTGATCAAGTGGTTCCCCGACCGTCCCGGCATGGCCGCCGGCATCGCCATCATGGGCTTCGGCGGCGGCGCGCTCATCGCCTCGCCGTGGTCCGCGCACATGCTGGCGTCCTACGGCTCCGACAGCAGGGGCATCGCGTTCGCCTTCCTGACGCACGGACTGGTGTACGCGGTCTTCATGTCCCTCGGCGTGCTGCTGGTCCGGGTGCCCCCGCCCGGCTACCGGCAGCGGACGCCGGAGGTTCCCGAGCAGCGGGCCGCGCCGGAGAGCGGGCCCCGGGTGTCGGCGCGGTCGGCCGTGCGCACCCCGCAGTTCTGGTGCCTGTGGGTCGTCCTGTGCATGAACGTCACCGCGGGCATCGGAATCCTGGAGAAGGCCGCCCCGATGATCACGGACTTCTTCGCCGGGGCGGCCACACCGATCTCCGTCTCCGCCGCCGCCGGCTTCGTCGCCCTGCTCTCGGCCGCCAACATGGCGGGCCGTATCGGCTGGTCCTCGGCCTCGGACCTGATCGGCCGCAAGAACATCTACCGGGTCTATCTGGGCGCCGGGGCGGTGATGTATCTGCTGATCGCCTGGTTCGGCGACTCGTCGAAGCCGCTGTTCGTCATCTGCGCGCTGGTGATCCTCTCCTTCTACGGAGGCGGCTTCGCCACCGTCCCCGCCTACCTCAAGGACCTCTTCGGCACCTACCAGGTCGGCGCGATCCACGGCAGGCTGCTCACCGCGTGGTCCACCGCAGGAGTGCTCGGCCCGCTCATCGTCAACAAGGTGGCCGACAGCCAGGAAGCGGCGGGAAAGAGCGGCGCGGGGCTGTACGGTCTCTCGTTCGCCATCATGATCGGCCTGCTGGTCGTCGGTTTCGTCGCCAACGAACTGGTCAGGCCCGTACACCCCCGCCACCACGCACGAGACCCGAAGGAGACAGCCGATGAGCAGGTCAGCAGGGACACCGGCCGCACGGTCTGAGCCCAACCGGGCCGGTCTGGTCGTCTTCGCCTGGCTCTGGGTGGGTATCCCTCTCGCGTACGGTGTGTACGAGTTGGTCCTCAAGGCGGCTCAGCTTTTCACCCGATGATGTGGACTCTCCAAACCGCACAGGAGAATCCTGTTGGTTCACCTGCACCCGTACCGGTGAGTCGCTGACAAGACTGGAGCATTCCTGACGTCGAAACAGAGGGGGTCCCGGGCATGACCGGCACTCGTATCGCCGCGCTCGGGCACTATCAGCCCGCCAAGGTGCTCACCAACCATGATCTGGCGGCGATGGTCGACACCAGCGACGAATGGATCAGCAGCCGGGTCGGCATCAGAACCCGGCATGTGGCGGGCCCCGACGAGCCGGTGGACGCGCTGGCCGCGCACGCCGGCGCCAAGGCGCTGGCCGCGGCCGGGCTGACCCCCGCCGACATCGACATGGTGCTGGTCGCCACCTCCACCGCCATCAACCGCTCGCCCAACATGGCGGCCCGGGTCGCCGCCCGGCTGAGCATGGGCTCGCCCGCGGTGATGGACCTCAACGTCGTGTGCGCGGGGTTCACCCACGCCCTCGCCACGGCCGATCACGCCGTACGGGCCGGCTCCGCGAGCCGGGTGCTGGTCATCGGCGCGGACAAGATGACCGAGATCGCCGACTGGACGGACCGTACGACCTGCGTGCTGCTCGGTGACGGCGCGGGCGCGGCGGTGGTCGTGGCGACCGGACCCGACGAGGAGCCGGGCATCGGCCCGGTGCTCTGGGGCTCCGTGCCCGAGATGGGGCACGCCGTACGGATCGAGGGCACCCCGCCGGTGTTCGCGCAGGAGGGGCAGTCGGTCTACCGCTGGGCCACCACGCAGCTGCCGCCCATCGCCCGCAAGGTCTGCGAGCGGGCCGGGGTCACCCCCGAGGAGCTGGCCGGAGTCGTGCTGCACCAGGCGAACCTGCGGATCATCGAGCCCGTCGCCCAGAAGATCGGCGCGGTCAACGCCGTGATCGCCCGCGATGTCGTGGAGTCCGGCAACACCTCCGCCGCGTCGATCCCGATGGCGCTGTCCAAACTGGTGGACCGCCGGGAGATCCCGTCGGGCGCGCCGGTGCTGCTGTTCGGCTTCGGCGGCAACCTCTCCTACGGCGGTCAGGTCGTGCGCTGCCCCTGACGCCCGCCGGGCCGGCTCGCGTGTCGCCGGCCCCCCCGTATCCCCGATGTCCTCGGCCGTGCGACCCGGGGGCACGCGGCTCGAACTCCCGGCCCCAACTCCCCGTCGGTCGGTAGACTGTAGACGATAACCAATGTATGGATGTCGTCACTCTCGATACGTCGGCCGCCGCCGACGTGTCCACGGCCGGCCAGGAGGGGTACCACGATGTTGTCCGCGAAACTGGCACAGGGCGCCCTGCCCAAGCTCGAACGCCCGGGTCCACTGCGTGAGCGCGTGTACGAGGCGCTGCTCGAACTGATAACGACCCGGGCGCTCCAGCCCGGCCAGCATCTGGTCGAGAGCGAACTCGCGGGCCACCTCGGGGTGTCGCGGCAGCCGGTGCGCGAGGCGCTCCAGCGCCTCAACACCGAGGGCTGGGTCGATCTGCGCCCGGCCCAGGGCGCGTTCGTCCATGAACCGACCGAGGAGGAGGCGGATCAACTGCTCACGGTCCGTACGCTCCTGGAGGCGGAGGCCGCCCGGCTGGCCGCGGCCAACTCCGGTACGGCGGGCATCGCGGCGCTGGAGGAGCTGTGCGCCCGGGGTGAGCGGGCCGTCGCGGACGACGAGGTGGACCGGGCGGTCACCGTCAACGCCGCCTTCCACGCCAAAGTCATGGAGCTGGCGGGCAATGTCGTGCTGGCCGAACTCGCGGCGCAGGTCGACCGCAGGGTCCGCTGGTACTACACACCGGTCGCCCGGCAGCGGGGCAAGGACTCCTGGATCGAGCACCGGCAGCTGATCGCCGCCATCTCCGCACGGGACGAACAGGGCGCCACCGAGATCATGAAGGCCCATACGGAACACACCAGAACCAGCTACCACCAGCGCGAACGCACCTGATCGCGAGCGGTGCCGGCGGCTGCCCCGGGCAGCGTCCGGCGCCCGTGGAACTCCGGGCCGTCATGCGTGAGACGCGTGGCGGCCCTCCCTTTGTCCTCGGTGTGGAGAAAGTTGGGACGGATTCACGCGCAACTTCTTCCCCCTGCGGGCAAGCGCTGCTACGTTCCCTCAAAAGCCCGGGACACACCTCCGGGCGCGATCCATCCGAGGGACGGCCGGCCGAGAGGCGGGGAGGGGCGCGTGAGACGTATGACGGCACGACCTGCCAACGCGCACCAGGCGCGACTGCTCCGGCTGTTGCGTGACGGTGGTCCCAACTCCCGCGCGCAGCTGGGTGATCAGGTGGACCTCTCCCGCTCGAAGCTCGCCGTCGAGGTCGACCGGCTGCTGGAGACCGGACTGGTGGTCGCGGACGGACTCGCCGCCTCGCGCGGCGGCCGGCGCTCCCACAACATCCGGCTCGCACCCGCCCTGCGCTTTCTCGGCGTCGACATAGGCGCCACCTCCATCGATGTCGCCGTCACCAACGCCGAGCTGGAGGTGCTGGGGCATCTCAACCACCCCATGGACGTCCGCGAAGGGCCGGTCGCCGTCTTCGAGCAGGTGCTCGCGCTGGCGGCCAAACTCAAGGTCTCGGGTCTCGCCGAGGAGTTCGACGGAGCGGGCATCGGAGTCCCGGGTCCGGTCCGCTTCCCCGAGGGCGTTCCGGTCGCACCACCGATCATGCCGGGCTGGGACGGTTTCCCGGTCCGGGAGGCGCTCAGCCAGGAACTGGGCTGCCCGGTCATGGTCGACAACGATGTGAACCTCATGGCGATGGGGGAGCAGCACGCCGGAGTCGCCCGCTCGGTGGGCGACTTCCTCTGCGTCAAGATAGGCACCGGCATCGGCTGCGGCATCGTCGTGGACGGCGATGTCTACCGGGGCACCACCGGCAGCGCCGGCGACATCGGCCACATCCAGGTCGAACGCGACGGCCGCGCCTGCGCCTGCGGCAACCGCGGCTGCCTGGAGGCGTACTTCAGCGGCGCCGCGCTCGCCCGCGACGCCGAGGAGGCGGCCCGCGAGGGCCGTTCGCCCGGACTGGCCACGCTGCTGGAGACCGCCGGCCGGCTCACGGCCGTGGACGTCGCCGCCGCGGCGGCGGCCGGTGACCCCGCGGCCCTCGAACTCATCCGGGCGGGCGGGAACCGGGTCGGCCAGGTCATCGCCGGACTCGTCAGCTTCTTCAACCCGGGGCTCGTGGTGATCGGCGGCGGGGTGACCGGCCTCGGCCACACGCTGCTGGCCAGTGTCAGGACCCAGGTCTACCGGCAGTCACTGCCGCTGGCCACCGGCAACCTCCCCATCGTCCTGGGGGAGTTGGGACCGACCGCCGGAGTCACCGGCGCGGCCCGGCTCATCAGCGACCACCTCTTCTCGCCGGTCTGACGACCGGTGGCGCCCGATCCGTTCCACCCGCTCCACCGCTTCACCCGCACGGCCCCGCACCACCCGTACCGCCCGCGCCATCCGTAGCACCCGCAGCACCTGTACGAGCCGCACCACCGCACGAGCCGCAGTCCCCGTCCGGCCGCGCCCCACCGCGTCGCCGGACAACAGACGCACGAGCCGCACGAGCCGCATCCGTACGACAGCTCCGCCGCACCCTCTTTCCACCCCGCTCCGCACCACCCCCAGCTCTCCCACAGCTCAGCTCTCCCACAGCCCTGCCCGCTCACCGGCCGCATCCGCCGAGGGGATACGCCATGGCATCCACACCACCCACGACCCCGCTGCTCACCATGTCCGGCATCACCAAGACCTTCCCCGGTGTCCGCGCCCTCGACGGTGTGGACCTGGAGGTCGCGGCGGGTGAGGTCCACTGTCTGCTCGGCCAGAACGGCGCCGGGAAATCCACACTCATCAAGGTGCTCGCCGGCGCCCACCAGCCCGACGACGGTGTGATCAACTGGTGCGGCGAAGAAGTCACACTGAAGTCGCCCATCGCCGCGATGCGGCTCGGCATCGCCACCATCTACCAGGAACTCGACCTGGTCGAGGGCCTGTCGGTGGCCGAGAACATCTTCCTCGGACACGAGCCGACCACCGCCGGGTTCGTCGTACGGGGACGGGAGGCGAGGAGCGCGGCGACCGCGCTGCTGGCCCGCCTCGGCCACCCGGAGATCCGGGCCCACCAGCTCGTCGGCTCGCTCTCCGCCGCCCAGCAGCAGATCGTCTCCATGGCCCGCGCCCTCTCCCACGACGTACGGCTCATCGTGATGGACGAGCCGTCCGCGGCCCTCGACCCCGACGAGGTCGACAATCTCTTCCGCACGGTGGCCACGCTCACCGCCGACGGCGTCGCGGTCATCTACATCTCCCACCGGCTGGAGGAGATCCGGCGCATCGGTGACCGGGTGACCGTCATCAAGGACGGGCGGACCGTCGCCGTCGCCCTGCCCGCGAAGCAGACCCCGACCCGTGATGTCGTCGCGCTGATGACCGGCCGGAACGTCGAGTACGTCTTCCCCGAGCGGCCCGCCACGCCCACCGCCGGCGCACCGCGCCCCGAACCCGTGCTGCGGGTCGAAGGGCTTTCCAGGGAAGGGGAGTTCGCGCCCCTCGACCTCGAACTGCGGCCCGGCGAGATCGTCGGCCTGGCCGGGCTCGTCGGATCGGGCCGCTCCGAGATCCTGGAGACGGTCTACGGGGCGCGCAAGGCCACCTCGGGCCGCGTCCTCGTCGACGGCGTCCCGCTGCGGCCCGGCAGCGTCCGTGCCGCCGTCCGCGCCGGACTCGGCCTCGCACCCGAGGAGCGCAAGGCCCAGGGCCTGCTGATGCTCGAATCGGTCACCCGCAACGTGTCGGTGTCCTCGCTGCCCCGCTTCGCCCGGGCCGGCTGGGTCGACCGCGCGGCCGAGCGCACCGCGGCCCGCGAGGCGACCAGGGAACTCTCGCTGCGCCCCGACAACCCGGACGCCCGGATCCGTACCCTCTCCGGCGGCAACCAGCAGAAGGCGGTCCTCGCCCGCTGGCTGCTGCGGGGCTGCCGGGTGCTGCTGCTCGACGAACCGACGCGCGGTGTCGACGTGGGCGCCCGTGCCGAGCTGTACGCCGTGATCCGGCGGCTGGCCGACGAAGGGCTCGCCGTACTGCTCGTCTCCAGCGAGGTCCCCGAAGTGCTGGGCCTCGCCGACCGGGTGCTGGTCCTGCGCGAAGGGCGGGTCGTCCACCGGGCGCCCGCCCGGGAGCTGGACGAGCACCGAGTCCTCGACCTTGTGATGGAAGGGAGCCCGACACCATGAAACAGCCTGCCTCCGAGGCGCGGCAGGGCGGGCCCGACGCCGCGGCCACGCCCGAGCCGAGCCCGTCGACCGCCGCCTCCGACCCGACCGCGAAACCCCCTGCGAAGAAGGAGGGTTGGCGGGCGCTCGGACTGCGGATCGATGTCCGTAACCTCTCCCTGCTCGGAGTGCTGGCCGCTCTGGTCGTCGTCGGCGGCATCACCAAGCCCGACCAGTTCCTGGACACCAACAACCTCCAACTGGTGCTGACCCAGGCGTCGGTCATCGGTGTCGTCACGGTGGGCATGACCTTCGTCATCACCAGCGGCGGCATCGACCTCTCCGTCGGCGCCATCGTCGCCCTCTCCTCGGTGTGGGCCACGACACTGGCCACCCAGGAGTTCGGGTTCGCCGGCATCCTCTTCACCGCCGTCCTGGTGGGGCTCGGCTGCGGGCTGGTCAACGGTGTGCTGATCGCGTACGGCGGGATGGTGCCGTTCATCGCGACGCTCGCGATGCTCGCGTCCGCCCGCGGCCTCGCCCTGATGATCACCGACGGGAAGACCCAGATCGTCACGGTGACCTCGGTGCTCGACCTCGGCGTCCCCGACTCGTACGTCCTCGGCATCCCGCCGCTCGTGCTGGTCTTCGCAGCCGTGACCGTCGTCGGCTGGCTGATCCTGAACCGTACGACCTTCGGCCGCCGCACGGTCGCCGTCGGCGGCAACCCGGAGGCCGCCAGGCTGGCCGGTATCGATGTCCGCAGGCAGCGGCTCTATCTCTACCTGTTCTCCGGGCTCTGCTGCGGCATCGCCGCCTTCCTGCTGATCATCCTGGCCGGCTCGGGACAGAACACCAACGGCAACCTGTACGAGCTGGACGCCATCGCGGCGGCGATCATCGGTGGCACCCTGCTCAGCGGTGGCCGCGGCACGATCGTCGGCTCCGTGCTCGGGGTCCTCGTCTTCACCACCATCACCAATATCTTCGCTCTGAACAATCTCCAGAGCGACGTTCAGCAGATCGCCAAGGGCGCCATCATCGTCGCCGCCGTACTGGTCCAGCGCCGCACCCTGCGCAACGGCGATAGCTGACACAACGTCAGTCATCGCACCCGCAACCCCCCGCCCTACCCGAAGGGTTGAACCGCCATGCCAGAAACCAGTCGCAGAGGACTTCTTTTCGGCACCGCCGCCGTCTCCGCCGGTGCCCTCCTCACCGCCTGCACCAGCAACGAACCCTCGAAGCAGGAGCCCGCCACGAACAGCGGGCCGGCCGCCTCGGGCGACAAGCCCGGCAAGCCCGTCACCATCGGCTTCGCCGGCCCCCAGGCCGACCACGGCTGGCTGAACGCGATCAACGAGCAGGCCAAGTCGCGGGCGAAGTCGTACGCGGACGTGACGCTGGACATCACCGAGGGCTCCAACGACATCGCCGCGCAGATCGGCCAGGTCGAGACGCTGATCAACAAGAAGGTCGACGTCCTGGTGATCCTGCCCGCCGACGGCAAGGCGCTCACCCAGGTCGGGCTGAAGGCCATGCGCGCCGGAATCCCGGTCATCAACCTGGACCGGATCTTCTCCGACCCGCAGGCGTTCCGCGCCTACATCGGCGGCGACAACTACGGCATGGGCGTCAGCGCCGGCAACTACATCGGCCGGCTGCTCAAGGACAAGAAGGACGCCAAGGTCGTCGAGCTGGCGGGGATCGACGGTCTGGAGCTGACCCAGCAGCGCTCCAAGGGCTTCGACGACGCGCTGAAGAACTACCCGAACATCAAGAAGGTCGCCCGGCAGGCCGCCGACTTCACCGTCGAGTCCGGCCAGGCCAAGATGGCGCAGCTGCTCCAGGCTCAGCGCTCCTTCGACGCCCTGTGGAACCACGACGACGACCAGGGCGTGGGCGCGCTGCGCGCCATCCAGCAGGCGGGCCGCGACGACTTCCTGATGGTCGGCGGCGCCGGGGCCAAGGCGGCGATGGACGTCATCAAGGCCGACAACAGTGTGCTCAAGGCGACCGTCCTCTATCCGCCGACCATGGCCGCGTCCGCCATCGACCTGGCCCGCGCCCTCGGCCAGTCCAAGGGCATCAGCGGCCTCGCTGAGCTGGAGATCCCCGCCCAGGTCACGCTCTACTCGGCGGTGGTGGACAAGGGCAACGTCGACCAGTACCTCCCCACGGGTTTCCGCTGACCGGCCCCGGCCGGACCAGCGGCCCAGCTGTCCCCACTGTGCGAGATGACGAGGAGTTATCCGGATGACCCCCAGTCCCACGGAAGCGTCGGAGCAGGAAGCCGGTCCGCCGCCCGCACTCGGCATCGGCATGGTCGGATACGCGTTCATGGGCGCCGCCCACTCACAGGGCTGGCGCACCGCCGGACACGTCTTCGACCTGCCGCTGCGGCCCGTACTCGCCGCGGTCTGCGGCCGTGACCGGGCGTCCGTCCGGGCCGCGGCAGCGAAACACGGCTGGGCCGCGGCCGAGACCGACTGGCGGCGGCTGATCGAGCGCGACGATGTGCAGGTGGTCGACATCTGCACCCCGGGGGACAGTCACGCGGAGATCGCCATCGCCGCGCTGGAGGCGGGCAAGCACGTCCTGTGCGAGAAGCCGCTCGCCAACTCGGTCGCCGAGGCCGAGGCGATGGTGAGGGCGGCGGAGGCGGGCCGGGCCCGCGGGCAGCTGTCCATGGTGGGCTTCAACTACCGCCGGGTGCCGGCCGTCTCGTACGCCAGGAAGCTGATCGAGGACGGCCGGCTCGGCACCCTGCGCCATGTCCGGATCACCTACCTCCAGGACTGGCTGGCCGATCCGCTGGCCCCGCTGACCTGGCGGCTCGACCGGGAGCGCGCCGGGTCGGGGGCGCTGGGCGACCTGGGGGCGCACATCGTCGACCTCGCGCAGTTCCTCACCGGGGAGCCGCTGGCCGGGGTCTCGGCCCTCTCGGAGACCTTCGTCCGCGAGCGGCCGGTCCTCGGCGGGCCGGGCGCCGGGCTGTCGGGAGCCGCGGGCAGCGAGTACGGCCCGGTGACGGTGGACGACGCGGCGGTGTTCACCGGCCGGCTCGCCTCGGGCGCGCTGGCCTCCTTCGAGGCCACCCGGATGGCCTCGGGGCGCAAGAACGCGCTGTCCCTGGAGATCAACGGTGAGCGCGGTTCGCTCTCCTTCGACCTGGAGCGGCTCAACGAGCTGTCGTTCCACGACCACGCCGAACCGGCGGCCTCGGCCGGCTTCCGCCGGATTCTGGTCACCGAGCCGGAACACCCCTATCTGGAGGCGTGGTGGCCGCCGGGGCACGGGCTCGGGTACGAGCACACCTTCGTCCACCAGGCGCGCGATCTGGTGACGGCGATCGCGGCGGGGTCCGACCCGGCACCGTCCTTCGCCGACGGGCTCCAGGTGCAGCGGGTGCTGGCCGCCGTGGAGGAGAGCGCGGCGAAGAACGCCGTGTACACGCCCGTACCGCCCCCGTCGGGAATCCCTGCCTAGGAGGAAGCCGTATGCCCCGTCCCTTCACCCTCTTCACCGGCCAGTGGGCCGACCTTCCCCTGGAGGAGGTGTGCCGGCTCGCCCGTGACTTCGGTTACGACGGACTGGAACTCGCCTGCTGGGGAGACCACTTCGAGGTCGACAAGGCCCTCGCCGACCCGGCCTACCTGGAAGGCCGGCACCAACTGCTCGACAAGTACGGGCTCAAGTGCTGGGCGATCTCCAACCACCTGGTGGGACAGGCCGTCTGCGACCACCCCATCGACGAGCGCCACCAGGGCATCCTGCCCGCCGGGATCTGGGGCGACGGTGAGGCCGAGGGGGTCAGGCAGCGCGCCGCCGCCCGGATCAAGGACACCGCGCGGGCCGCCGCCGCCTTCGGCGTCGACACCGTCATCGGCTTCACCGGCTCCTCGATCTGGCATCTGGTCGCGATGTTCCCGCCGGTGCCGCCCGGCATGATCGACCGGGGGTACGAGGACTTCGCGGAGCGCTGGAACCCGATCCTGGACGTCTTCGACGCCGAGGGGGTGCGCTTCGCCCACGAGGTCCATCCGAGCGAGATCGCCTACGACTACTGGACCACGCACCGCGCCCTGGAGGCGGTCGGCCACCGGCCCGCTTTCGGGCTGAACTTCGACCCGAGCCACTTCGTCTGGCAGGACCTCGACCCGGTGGCGTTCCTCTACGACTTCCGGGACCGGATCTACCACGTCGACTGCAAGGAGGCCCGTAAGCGCCTCGACGGGCGCAACGGGCGGCTCGGCTCCCATCTGCCCTGGGGGGAGCCCAGGCGCGGCTGGGACTTCGTCTCCGCCGGGCACGGCGACGTGCCCTGGGAGGACGTCTTCCGGATGCTGCGGTCGATCGGTTACGCGGGTCCCGTCTCGGTCGAGTGGGAGGACGCGGGCATGGACCGGCTGGCCGGGGCGCCGGAGGCGCTCGCCCATCTCAAGCGCTTCGACTTCGACCCGCCGTCGGCGTCCTTCGACGCGGCGTTCGGCGGCGACCGGTAGCACTTCGCGTCCGGGCCGGACCTGACCGGCCCGGACGCGGGGCCGGACACCGGACGGGCGGGGACGCCGCCCGTCCGGTGTCCGGGCGCACCTCTTTGTCCTGAGCCTGGGGAAAGTTCAACTTAACCCCCGCGCAAGGTCTTTCGGTCCGGGACGAACCCGGCTACGGTCCTTTGAGGTGTACAGGACATGGCCGGTGCGGGACACCACCGGCCGACACCGCAACAGAGTCGCTCTCCGATGTGACGGCGCACGTCGGTGACACAGCCACCCGGAGGCCGGGCGCGGGACGCGCACCGCCCTTCCGGCGCGGCAACCCGCACGTACGAACAGCCCACTGTGGAGGACTTTCGTGCCCAGAAACCGCCCCAGAGCCAGATCCCTCCTCGCACTCCTGACGGGCGCCGTGCTCGTGGGATCGAGCCTCGGAGCCGTGCCCGCCACCGCCCACGACCCGGCCCCCGCGCCCTCGGAGGAGAGCTTCCAGCAGGTCACCCTCGCCAAGGGCGCCGACGAGGTGGGCGAGCCGATGTCGCTCGCCGTGCTGCCGGACCGCCGGGTGCTGCACACCTCGCGCGACGGCACCCTGCGCATCACCGACGCCGGCGGCGACACCACGGTGGCCGGCCGCCTCGACGTCTACAGTCACGACGAGGAGGGCCTCCAGGGCGTCGGGGTCGACCCGGACTTCGCCGAGAACCGGGCCGTCTACCTCTTCTACGCCCCGCCGCTCGACACCCCGCCCGGTGACGCCCCCGAGAACGGGACCGCCGCCGACTTCGCCCCCTTCGACGGCTACAACCGGCTCTCCCGCTTCACGCTGAACGAGGACTTCACCCTCGACAAGGGCAGCGAGAAGAAGGTCCTGGACGTCGCCACCTCGCGCGGCACCTGCTGCCACGTCGGCGGCGACATCGCCTTCGACGCGGACGGCAACCTCTACCTGTCGACCGGCGACGACACCAACCCGTTCGCCTCCGACGGATACAGCCCGCTCGACGAACGCCCCGACCGCAACCCCGCGTTCGACGCCCAGCGCAGCTCCGGCAACACCAACGACCTGCGCGGCAAGGTACTGCGCATCAAGGTCGCCGAGGACGGCTCGTACACCGTCCCCGAGGGCAACCTCTTCGCACCGGGCACCGCGAAGACCCGCCCCGAGATCTACGCGATGGGGTTCCGCAACCCCTTCCGGATCTCCGTCGACCAGCAGACCGGTGTCGTCTACGTCGGTGACTACGGCCCCGACGCCGGCGCCGCCTCCCCGACCAGGGGACCGGCCGGAATGGTGGAGTTCGCCCGGGTCACCGAGGCCGGGAACTTCGGCTGGCCCTACTGCGTCGGCAAGAACGAGCCGTTCATCGACTACGACTTCGCCACCAAGGCGTCCGGCGCCGCCTTCGACTGCGCGGCCCCGAAGAACACCTCGCCCAACAACACCGGACTCACCGACCTGCCGCCCGCCCAGCCGGCCTGGATCGACTACGACGGCGGCAGTGTGCCCGAGTTCGGCACCGGCTCCGAGTCCCCGATGGCAGGCCCGGTCTACCGCTACGACGCCGATCTGGACTCCCCGGTGAAGTTCCCCGAGGCGTACGACGGCGACTTCTTCGCGGGCGAGTTCGGCCGCCAGTGGATCAAGCGCATCGAGCAGTCCGACGACGGGACGGTCGGCACCATCAACCCGTTCCCGTGGTCCGGCACCCAGGTCATGGACATGGAGTTCGGCCCGGACGGCGCGCTCTACGTCCTCGACTACGGGCTGTCCTGGTTCGGCGGCGACGAGCACTCCGCGCTCTACCGCATCGAGAACGCCACCGGCGGCAAATCGCCCATCGCGGTGGCCGCCGCGAACAAGACCTCCGGTACGGCCCCGCTGAAGGTGACCTTCTCGTCGGCCGGCACCTCGGACCCCGACGGCGACCCGCTCGACTACGCCTGGGACTTCGGCGACGGCGGGACCTCCACCGAGGCCGACCCCGTGTACAAGTACAAGAAGAACGGCACCTACACGGCCCGGCTGACGGTCACCGACCCCACCGAACGCACCGCCACGGCATCCGTACGCGTGGTCGTCGGCAACACCGCACCCAAGGTGACCCTCGAACTGCCCGCCGACGGGACGCTGTTCAACTTCGGCGACAAGGTCCCCTTCAAGGTGAAGGTCACCGACCCCGAGGACGGCACCATCGACTGCTCCAAGGTCGTCGTCCGCTACATCCTCGGCCATGACAACCACGGCCACCCGATCACCTCCACCAACGGCTGCGAAGGCACGATCACCGCACCCGCCGACACCGAGCACGACCCCAACGCCAACATCTTCGGAGTGATCGACGCCGAATACACCGACGGCGGAGGCGGCGGCCAGGCCCCGCTCACCAGCCACGGCCAGGCCCAGCTCCAGCCGCGCCACCGGCAGGCCGAGCACTTCACCAACTCCGCCGGCATCAACGTCATCGAGAAGGCGGCGGCCAACGGCGGCAAGACCGTCGGCGACATCGACAACGGCGACTGGATCTCCTTCAAGCCGTACAACCTGACCGGGTCCAAGACCCTCACCGCCCGGATCTCCTCCGGCGGCGCGGGCGGATTCCTGGAGGTGCGCACCGGCTCCGCCGACGGCAAGCTGCTCGGCTCCTCGCCGGTCCCGGTGACCGGCTCGTGGGAGACCTTCCAGGACATCGACGTACCGCTGCGCTCCGTGCCGAAGAAGACCACCGAACTGTTCCTGGTCTTCAAGGGAGGCTCCGGCGCCCTCTTCGACCTGGACGACTTCAAGATATCCACGGCCGCGCCCGGCAGGACCGAGAAGCGGGTCCTGGTCTTCTCGAAGACCGCGGGCTTCCGGCACGACTCGATCCCGGAGGGCGTGGCCGCCCTCAAGGAGCTGGGGAAGACCACCGGCATCACCGTCGACTCCACCGAGGAGGCCGGCCAGTTCACCACCAACAACCTGGCCAGGTACGACGCCGTGGTGTTCCTCTCCACCACCGGTGACGTCCTCAACTCCGACCAGCAGAAGGCGTTCGAGAACTATGTGAGCACCGGCGGCGGCTACATGGGCGTGCACGCCGCGGCGGACACCGAGTACGAATGGCCCTTCTACGGCGGCCTGGTGGGCGCCTACTTCGACTCCCACCCGGCGATCCAGGACGCGACCGTCCGGGTCGAGGACAAGAGCCACCCGGCGACCGAGCACCTGGACGACGAGTGGCAGCGCACCGACGAGTGGTACAACTACCGCACCAACCCGCGTGAGCAGGCCCGGGTCCTCGCCACCCTGGACGAGACCACCTACCAGGGCGGCACCATGAAGGGCGATCACCCGATCGCCTGGTGCCAGACCTACCAGGGCGGCCGGTCCTTCTACACCGGCGGCGGCCACACCAAGGAGTCCTACGCGGACCAGCCCTTCCGGCAGCACCTGCTGGGCGGACTGCGCTACGCGGCCGGCCAGGTGAAGGCCGACTGCAAGCCGAGGACCGGTTACCGCTCCCTGTTCAACGGCAAGACCCTGGAGGGCTGGAAGCAGGCGGGACCCGGCAGGTTCGACGTCGTCGACGGCGAGCTGCGCTCCGAGGGCGGCATGGGGCTGCTCTGGTACCAGGCCAAGGAGCTGAAGGCGTACTCGCTCAAGCTCGACTGGAAGATGCGGGGCGACGACAACTCCGGTGTGTTCGTGGGCTTCCCGCCCTCCGACGACCCCTGGTCGGCGGTGAACAACGGCTACGAGGTGCAGATCGACGCCACCGACACCCCCGACCGCACCACCGGCGCGATCTACGGATTCAAGTCCGCCGACATCAAGGCAAGGGACCGGGTCCTGCGCCCGCCGGGCCAGTGGAACAGCTACGAGATCAAGGTCCAGGGTGAACGGCTGCGGGTCTTCCTCAACGGTGTGAAGATCAACGACTTCACCAACACCGACCCGGCCCGCAGCCTCACCGGCGGACACATCGGCCTCCAGAACCACGGTGCCGACGACCAGGTGTCGTTCCGCGACATCCAGCTCAAGGAGCTGCCCTCCTAGAGGCTTCCAGGAAAGCCCCGGGGCGGCCCGTCAGCCGGCGGCGGGCGGGGAGGCGCCGTACTCCCCGCCCGCCGTCCCCACCGATCCACCTCCGCGTCCACGCACGTACCTACATACACCGGCAGGGAGGCAGCCCATGACGACGACCGGTCCCATGACGACGACCAGAAGCGCACCGAACGCTGTACGCACCGGAGTGTGGTTCGTCGGAGCGCGCGGCTCCGTCGCCACGACGGCCGTCGCGGGATGCGCGGCGGTCACCGCCGGACTGCACCCCCCGACCGGCATGGTCACCGAGACCCCGCCCTTCGCCGTGGCCGGACTCCCCGCCCTGTCCTCCCTCGTCTTCGGCGGACACGACACCGCCGGCTGCCCGCTGCCCAAACGCGCCGAGGCGCTGACCGCCGCCGGCGTGCTGCCGCACGGCCTCACCGCCGCGATCCACACCGAACTCGAAGCGGCCGACCGGGAGATCAGGGCCGGCGGACCGCACCCCGGCGACACCAGGAGCGACGAGGAGATCATCGCCTCCTTCGCCGACGACCTCACCGACTTCGCCCGGCGTACCGGCGTCGCCCGCACGGTCGTCGTCAACGTGTCCTCCACCGAACCCACCCCGGCACCCGACGATCCCCGGCTGCCCGCCAGCTCGCTGTACGCCGCCGCGGCCGTCCGCGCCGGCTGCCCGTACGTCAACTTCACCCCTTCCACCGGGCTGCGCACCGGCCCGCTCACCGCCGCCGCCGAGGCCCGCGGACTTCCCCACGCGGGCCGCGACGGCAAGACAGGCCAGACGCTGCTCCGTTCCGTACTCGCCCCCATGTTCGTCCAGCGCGCCCTGACGGTACGGGCCTGGTCGGGCACGAACCTGCTGGGCGGCGGGGACGGAGCGGCGCTGGCCGACCCGGCCGCGGCGGCGGCCAAGAACGCCGGCAAGGAGCGCGTCCTCGCCGACACCCTGGGCACGGCGCCCGAGGGCGAGGTCCACATCGACGACGTACCGGCCCTCGGCGACTGGAAGACCGCCTGGGACCACATCGCCTTCGACGGCTTCCTCGGCTCGCGCATGATCCTCCAGACCATCTGGCAGGGCTGCGACTCGGCGCTCGCCGCGCCGCTCGTCCTCGATCTGGCCCGGCTGGTGGCCCGCGCCCACGAGGCCGGGCTGAGCGGACCGCTGCCGGAACTCGGCTTCTACTTCAAGGACCCGGACGGCGGCTCCGCCGCGCTCTCCGACCAGTTCGAGACGCTGCTGTCCTTCGCCGGCCGGCTGGCGCCCGAGCCGGCCACCGCGCCGCCGGGCGAAGACGCGGCGCGGACTGTGGGGGAGGCCCGGTGAACGCCCGCGCCTGGGCCGAACTCCTGCGGGTGTCCGCCCTGTTCACCGTGCCGGGCGACGCCCTGGCGGGCGCGGCGGCCGTGGGCGCGCGGCCCGGCCGGGGCACCGCGCTCGCCGTGGGCGCCTCGCTCTGCCTGTACGAGGCGGGCATGGCGCTCAACGACTGGGCGGACCGCGCCGAGGACGCGCGCGAACGCCCGCACCGCCCGATCCCCTCGGGCCGGATCTCCCCGACGGCCGCCCTCGCCGCTGCGGGCGGTCTGACGGCGGCGGGCCTCGCCCTCGCCGCCCGCGCTGGCCGTCCCGCCCTGGCGGTGGGCTCCGCCCTCGCGGCCACCGTCTGGTCCTACGACCTGTGGCTCAAGCACACCCCGGCGGGCCCGGCGGCGATGGGCGCCGCCAGAGCGCTCGACCTGCTGCTGGGCGCGACCGCCACGGCGCACGGGACGGCCCCGGCGGGAGCGGCCGAGGCTGCCCGGATACGTGCCGCGCTGCCGTCCGCCGCGCTGCTCGGCGCACACACCGTCGCCGTCACCACCGTCTCGCGGCGCGAGACCCAGGGCGGATCGACGGCGGCGCCGCTCGCCGCGCTCGCGGTCACGGGCGCGCTGGGCGCGTCCGTGGCACGGCGGCGGTCCCCGGCGCCCGCACCGGGCGGCACCACCACCACGCCCCCCGGTACCACCGCCCGTTCCGTCACCGGTTCCGTCCTCACCACCGCCCTGGCCGCCGTCTACGCCGGTACCGCGGGACGGCCCCTGCTGCACGCCGCGCTCAACCCCTCCCCGCCCCTCACCCAGCGCGCCGTCGGCGGGGGCATCCGGGCGATGATCCCGCTCCAGGCCGCCCTGGCCGCACGCGGCGGCGCGACCGGGATCGCGCTCGGCGTCATGGGGCTGGTTCCGGCGGCCCGTACCCTCGCACGGAGAGTGAGCCCGACATGAGACCGCGTTTCGGCTACGGCACCAACGGGCTCACGGATCTGCGGCTGGACGACGCGCTCGCGCTCCTCGCCGACCTCGGCTACGAGGGGGTCGGGCTGACCCTCGACCACATGCATCTCGACCCGCTCGCCCCCGACCTGGCCGCCCGCACCCGGCTCGTCGCCCGGCGACTGGCGGAGCTGGGACTCGACGTCACCGTCGAGACCGGCGCCCGCTATGTGCTCGACCCGCGCCGCAAGCACGGCCCCACCCTGCTGGACCAGGACCCCGAAGGCCGCGCCGCCCGGACCGCCCTGCTGGTCACGGCCGTCCGAGTGGCCGCCGACCTCGGCGCCGGCGCCGTCCACTGCTTCAGCGGCGTCACCCCGCCCGGCACGGACACCGACACCGCGTGGAAGCGCCTCGAAGAGGCCATGGGCCCCGTACTCGACGCGGCGGACACCGCCGACATCCCGCTGGCCATCGAGCCGGAACCCGGCCACCTCGTCTCCCGCCTCGCCGACTTCCACCGACTCAGACACCTCCTCGGCGACCCCGACCCGCTCGGCCTCACCCTCGACATCGGCCACTGCCAGTGCCTGGAGCCCGCGCCGCCCGCCGACTGCGTACGGGAAGCCGCGCCCTGGCTGCGCCACGTACAGATCGAGGACATGCGGCGCGGAGTCCACGAGCACCTCCCGTTCGGGGACGGCGAGATCGACTTCCCGCCGGTCCTCGACGCGCTCGCGGCCACCGGCTACCAGGGCCTGACCGTGGTCGAGCTGCCCCGGCACTCGCACGCGGGGCCCGAAATGGCCCGCAGATCCATGGACTTCCTCCGTACGGCAGGGGTGAACACATGACACCGAAGCGCCTCCCACCCACCGGCGGCGGGGACCGGGGCACCCCACCGGCCCGCGAGGAGCCGGCCGCCCCGCCTCCCCCGGACGCCGTGGCCTGGCTCGACACCGCCCTGGCCGAGGCGGCGGCCGGGCGCGGCGCGGACGACGGCCGCGCCGCCGCCTGGGAGCTGCGCTTCGCCGCCGCGGGCCGCCACTGCGGCCCGGAGCAGGCCGGCCCCGCACGCGCCCGGCTGCTGGCGGCGGCCGACGCCGGGACCGCCACCCTCACCCGGCTCTACCGGGGCGGCACCGCCACCGAACGCCTGGCCGTCCTGAACGCCCTGCCGGAGCGGGTACCGGGGCCCGAGGCGCTGCCCCTCGTCGAGGACGCCCTGCGGACCAACGACACCCGGCTGATCGCCGCGGCCGTCGGCCCGTACGCCGCCGCCCATCTCGACGCCCACGCCTGGCGTCACGCGATCCTCAAGTGCCTCTTCACCGGGGTACCCCTCGGCGCCGTCGCCGGTCTGGAGCGACGCGCCCGCGGCGACGCCGAACTGGCCCGGATGCTCGCCGACTTCGCGGCCGAGCGCACCGCCGCCGGCCGTCCCGTACCCGCCGACCTGCACCACGCGTCGCATCTCACCGGCGAGGAGTCCTGATGCGCATCTTCGACCCCCACATCCACATGACCTCCCGCACCACCGACGACTACCGGGCGATGTACGCCTCCGGAGTCCGCGCCCTGGTCGAGCCGTCCTTCTGGCTCGGCCAGCCCCGCACCTCGCCCGCCAGCTTCTACGACTACTTCGACGCGCTGCTCGGCTGGGAGCCCTTCCGCGCCGCCCAGTACGGCATCGCCCACCACTGCACACTCGCCCTCAACCCCAAGGAGGCGAACGACCCGCGCTGCCTGCCGGTCCTGGACGAACTGCCCCGCTACCTGGTCAAGGACGGTGTCGTCGCCGTCGGGGAGATCGGCTACGACTCCATGACCCCGGCCGAGGACACCGCCCTGGCCACCCAGCTCCAGCTCGCCGCCGACCACGGTCTGCCCGCACTCGTCCACACCCCGCACCGCGACAAGCTCGCCGGACTGCGCCGCACCATCGACGCCGTACGGGAATCCGCCCTGCCGCCCGAGCGGGTCCTGCTCGACCACCTCAACGAGACGACCGTCAAGGAAGCGGCCCTGAGCGGAAGTTGGCTCGGCTTCTCCATCTACCCCGACACCAAGATGGACGAGGACCGGATGGTGGCCGTCCTCAAGGAGCACGGCACCGAGAAGGTGCTCGTCAACTCGGCGGCCGACTGGGGCAACAGCGATCCCCTCAAGACCCGCAAGGTCGCCGACGCGATGCTCGCGGCCGGATTCGGCGAGGAGGACGTCGAGACGGTCCTGTGGCACAACCCCGTCGCCTTCTACGGACTCAGCGGCCGGCTCCAGCTGGACGTCCCCGCCCCCGAAGCGCTCCACGAGGGCAACTCCGTGCTGCGCGGCGGGGAGTGACCGCATGCGCTTCCGCCACCCCGACGGCTCCACCGTCCACCTCGCGTACTGCACCAACGTCCACCCCGCCGAGACCCTCGAAGGGGTACTGGGTCAACTGCGCGACCACTGCGAACCGGTCCGCAGACGCCTCGGCCGGGACCGGCTCGGCATCGGCCTCTGGCTCGCCAAGGGCGCGGCGAAGGCCCTGATCAACGATCCGGTGGCGCTGCGCGGGCTGCGCGCGGAACTGGACCGGCGCGGCCTGGAGGTCGTCACGCTCAACGGCTTCCCCTACGAGGGATTCGGCGCCGAAGAGGTCAAGTACCGCGTGTACAAGCCGGACTGGGCCGACCCCGAACGGCTCGCGCACACCAGCGACCTCGCCCGGCTGCTGGCCGCGCTGCTGCCCGACGACATCACCGAGGGCTCCGTCTCGACCCTCCCGCTCGGCTGGCGCACCGCCTGGGACGCCACCGCCGCCGACACCGCCAGGACCGCGCTGACCACCCTCGCCGAACGGCTCGACGCACTGGAGGAGCTGACCGGGAAGTCCATCAGCGTCGCCCTGGAGCCGGAGCCGGGCTGCACCGTCGAGACCACCGCCGACGCCATCAAACCCCTGACCGGCCTCGCCCCGCACCGGATCGGGGTCTGCGTCGACACCTGCCACCTCGCCACCTCCTTCGAGGACCCCACCACCGCCCTGGACGCGCTGGCGGCCGCCCGCATCGCCATCCCCAAGGCCCAGCTCTCCGCCGCGCTGCACGCCGAACAGCCCCATCTGCCCGAAGTACGCGAGGCGCTCGCCGCCTTCGCCGAACCGCGCTTCCTGCACCAGACCCGGGCCCGCACGGCCGCCGGGCTGCTCGGCACCGACGACCTGGACGAGGCCCTCGCCGGAGAGACACTGCCCGACGACACACCCTGGCGTTCCCACTTCCACGTCCCGCTGCACGCGCCGCCCGCCCCGCCGCTCACCTCCACCCTCCCCGTACTCCGGGACGCGCTGACCCGGCTCGTCGGCGGACCGGCGCCCCTGACCCGCCACCTGGAGGTCGAGACCTACACCTGGCAGGCGCTCCCGGCCGAACAGCGCCCCCGCTCGCGCGGCCGGCTCGCCGACGGGATCGCCGCCGAACTCACCCTGGCCCGCGATCTGCTGATCGACCTCGGCCTGAAGGAGCTGCCGTGACCGAGAGCCCGAGCCCCACACCGCTGCTGGTCCTCGACGTGGTCGGCCTCACTCCTCAGCTGCTCCGCCACATGCCCCGCCTCAAGGAGCTGGCCGCCACCGGTTCCCGGGCGCCGCTGACCACGGTGCTGCCCGCCGTCACCTGCAGCGCCCAGTCCACCTTCCTCACCGGCACGCTCCCCGCCGAGCACGGCATCGTCGGCAACGGCTGGTACTTCCGCGAGCTGGGCGACGTACTGCTCTGGCGCCAGAACAACGGACTGGTCGCGGGGGACAAGCTCTGGGACGCCGCCCGCCGCGTCCACCCCGGCTACACCGTCGCCAACGTCTGCTGGTGGTACGCGATGGGCGCCGACACCGACTACACCGTCACCCCGCGCCCGGTCTACTACGCGGACGGGCGCAAGGAGCCCGACTGCTACACCCGGCCCCCCGAACTGCACGACGAACTCACCGAGGCGCTCGGCACGTTCCCCCTCTTCCACTTCTGGGGACCCGGCGCCGACCTCGTCTCCTCGCAGTGGATCGTGGACGCCACCCGGCACATCATCGACACCCGGGGGCCCGATCTGGCCCTGTGCTACCTCCCGCACCTCGACTACGACCTCCAGCGCCACGGCCCCGACGACCCGCGCTCCCACCGGGCGGCCGCCGACCTCGACGCCGTCCTCGCCCCGCTTCTCGACGACGCCGCCGCGCAGGGCCGTACCGTCGTCGCGCTCTCCGAGTACGGCATCACCCGCGTCTCCCGGCCCGTCGACATCAACCGGGCGCTGCGCAGGGCGGGGCTCCTGGAGGTGCACACCCAGGACTCCATGGAGTACCTCGACCCCATGGCCTCCCGCGCCTTCGCCGTCGCCGACCATCAGCTCGCGCACATCTACGTGCGCCGCCCCGAGGACCTGGAGGCGACCCGCGAGGCGCTCGCCGGGTTGCCCGGGATCGACGAGATCCTGGACGACGAGGGCAAGAAGGCCCACGGACTCGACCACCCCCGCTCGGGCGAGCTGGTGGCCGTCGCCGAACCCGACGCGTGGTTCACGTACTACTACTGGCTGGACGACGACCGGGCGCCCGACTTCGCCCAGCTGGTGGAGATCCACCGCAAACCCGGCTACGACCCCGTCGAGCTGTTCATGGATCCGCTCGATCCCTGGGTACGCCTGAAGGCCGCGAAGGCCGTCGCGCGCAAGAAGCTCGGCATGCGCTACCGCCTCGCGGTCGTCCCCCTGGACCCCTCGCCCATCCGGGGCAGCCACGGACGCCTTCCCCGCAGCGACGACGAGGGTCCGCTCCTCATCTGTTCCACCCCCGGTGCCGTCGGCGACCGCGTCGCGGCCACCGATGTGAAGTCCCTGCTCCTCCGACTCGCCGGACTGCGCTGACCACCACCGCACGACGGCGAGCCCCCGACACAAGGAGTCCCCCCTCATGAGCCGCAAGAAGTCAGCCGACCCCGAACTCGCCCACCAGCTCAGCAGACGCGGCATGCTCGGTGTCACCGCCGGTGTCTCCGCCGCCGCTCTGCTGGGCGCCTCGGCCATCCCGGCCGCGGCCCAGGGCGCCCCGGCCGGGCACGGGCACGGGCACGGCCACGGGTCCGGCCCCGGGTCCGGCCCCGGCAAAGGACAGCCCGTCCTGACCCCGGGCCGGCTCGGCGTCCAGCTCTACTCCCTGCGCGACAAGGTCTCCACCCTCGGCTTCGCCAAGGTCTTCGACGAGCTGGAGCGCTTCGGCTACGACGAGATCGAGTACGCGGGCTACACCCAGGGCTCGGCCGGGGCGATCACACTGCCGCAGCTCAAACGGCTCGCCAGGGACCACGGCCTCAAGGGCATCGGCAGCCATGTCAACTACTACGACGACAACAACCCCGGCGCCTACAGCTTCGCGCAGAACCTCACCAAGGTCCTGGACGACGCCCAGGAACTCGGCCTCGAACACATCGGCACGGCCTCGGGACCGTTCCGCTACGGATCGACCGTGGACGCCTGGAAGCGGGCCGCCGCTGACTTCAACACCTACGGCGCGGCGGCCAGACGGCGTGGCATGAAGTTCTACCAGCACAACCACGCGGAGGAGTTCTCCTTCGCCACCGACCGGCCGAACGTCCGCCTCTACGACGTGCTGCTCGCCGAGACCGATCCGAACCTGGTCTATCTGGAGATGGACATCTACTGGGCGTTCGCCGGCCAGTTCCGCTTCAGCAGGACCGCCGAGGGCCGGCCCGCCCCCTTCGACCCGCTGGAGTACGTACTGAGGCAGCCCCACCGCTATCCGCTCTTCCACGTGAAGGACGGGATAGCGGACATCGCCGCCCGCGACGGCTACCGGATGGTGGACGTCGGGGACGGCGACATCGACTACAGGCGCTTCATCTCGGCGGTGAACAAGACCCGCGACGGGCGCCGCGCGCACCACTGGCAGGTGGAGCACGACGAGCCGGTGGACTCGCTCGCCTTCGCCCGGAAGTCGGCCGCGCATCTGCACTCCCTGCGCGAGAGGCGCTGACCGGCTCCCGGGCCCCGCGGCGCACACCGCGGGCGTACGTACGGTCCGCCGCGAGGTCGCTCAGGCGCCTCGCGGCGGGCCGCCCGGCTGTCGCAGCGTCAGCGAGATCCCGGCGGCGATCAGCGACACCACACCGGAGGCCGTGTACGCGCCGACGTACCCCCACGACGCCACCACCACCGCGCCGACGCCCCCGCCGAACAACCCGCTGACCAGCTTCGCGCTGTACACCATGCCGTAGTTCGAGGCGTTGTTGTTCTCTCCGAAGTAGTCCGGTACGAGAGCGGCGAACAGCGGATAGAACGCGCCGCCGCCGAAGCCGGAGAGAAAGGCGAAGACCAGGAACAGCGTCTGGTTGCGTACCTCCCCGGCCCACAGCACACCGAACTGTGCCACGGCCAGCACCAGACAGACATACGTCAGTGTGGTGCGCCGGCCCAGCTTGTCCGAGAGCCACCCCACCACACCGCGTCCGGTGCCGTTGATCACCGACATCACCCCCATCGACGAGGCGGCGATCAGCGGACCGAACCCCATCTCCTTCGCGAAGGGCACCTGGAACGAGATCCCGAAGATGGAGACGCCCGCGCAGCACAGCATGCACAGCCACATCAACGGGACCGTGCCGGTCCCCAACGCCTCGCGTGGGGTGAACTGCCGTACCGCCGGAGGGTTCTTGACCAGCGCGGCCGAGGACTTGGTGTTCCCCGTGCGGTTGACCGGATCGACATGCGCCGGCCACCAGTTCTTGGGCGGGTCCTTGAAGAACAGCCCGGCGATCAGCGTCAGGGCCAGCACGTACACACCGACGAGGTCGAGCACGGTGTGGTAGTTCGCGGTGTCGAAGCCGTAGGTGAACAGGAAGATGAACGGCACCGCGCCGTAGGCGAAGGCGCCGTTGACGAAACCCGTCTTGCCGCCCCGGCGCTCCGGGTACCACTTGCCGACCATGTTCACACTGGTCGAGTAGATCAGTCCCGAGCCCACCCCGCCGAGCAGCCCGAATCCCGCCAGCGCGAACCAGAAGTTCGGCGAGTGACTGATGCTGAGGAAACCGAGCAGCGAGCAGAGCGAGCCGATGAGCATGGCGGATCTGCTCTTCAGGATTCCCTTCTCGCGTAACCGGCCGGCCGGGAAGGAGACCGCCGCCTGGAAGAAGATCCAGACACTGAGGACCCAGAACGTGTTGGTCGAGGTCCAGTGGTGTGCTTTGGAGAGCGTCTCCTCCGCGGCCCCGAAGGCGTACTCGAACACACTGATGGCGAGCATGGCGAGCCACGGCAGTGCCACCATCGTCCAGCGGGGAAGGCCGAGGATCTGCCGGTCGGACTCGCCGACCCGGTAGACCCGGCCGCGTTCGTCGGTGATCTCGTGGTAGTCCGTGCCGGCCGCGGCCGGCACGGACGTACCTGAGAGAGGTTCCGCTGTCATATCAGTCGATCTCCCGGATGAGCGGATTCGGACGGGTCATGACCTGCTGGGCGTCCGGCCTGCCGGGCGCTCTCGCGTGACCGCCCGGCGAAAGGGCGGTGGAGCTGTCCTGTCGTACGAGTCGTGTGCTTCTCATCGGTGTCGCACCCCTTGCGTCGAAAGAACCGGCCGGCGTCCCCCGTCCCAACCTCCGTGCCCACCCGGGTGGGCTCAGGTCATCGACCGCCCCCCAGCAGCCCCGCGGCGCGGGCCCACGCGTACTTGGCACCCAGCACGGCGACCGGCCGTTCCGTGGTGTACGGATAGGCCACCACCCCGTGCTCGAAGAGGTACTGGCACGCCTCCTCGACCTCCACATCGCCCGCGAGCGACGCGACGACCGGCTTGCTGATGCCCCGCTCCCGGAACTCCGCCACCACCCGGGCCGTCAGCTCGGCGAACACCATCGGCGGGGTGACGATCGTGTGCCAGTAACCCAGCACCAGCGCGTGGATCCGCGGGTCCTCCAGGCCGAGCCGGATCGTCGCCTCGTAGGTGGACGGCGGTTCGCCGCCGGTGATGTCCACCGGATTGCCCGCAGCGCCGAAGGGCGGGATGAACGCCCGGAACGCCTGGTCGAGATCCGGCGGGATCTCCATCAGGGAGAGCCCGTTGTCGACGATGGCGTCCGAGAGCAGCACCCCCGAGCCGCCGGCGCCGGTGATGATGACGACGTTGTCACCCTGCGGCGTGGGTAGCACCGGCAGCGCCCGCGCGTACTCCAGCATCTCGCTCAGCCCCGGCGCCCTGATGACCCCGGCCTGGCGCAGGATGTCGTCGTACACCGCGTCGTCCCCGGCGAGCGCGCCGGTGTGCGAGCCCGCCGCCCTCGCGCCCGCCGCCGTCCGTCCGGCCTTGAGGACCACCACCGGCTTCTTCGGTACGGTGGCCCGCGCCGCGGCCACGAAGGCGCGGCCGTCCTTGAGGTCCTCCAGGTGCATGGCGATGCACTCGGTGTGCGGGTCCTCGCCGAACCAGGTCAGCAGATCGTCCTCGTCCAGATCGGACTTGTTGCCGAGCCCGACGATGGCGGACACCCCCGTCCTGGTGGTCCGCGCGAAGCCGAGGATCGCCATCCCGATGCCGCCGGACTGCGAGGTCAGCGCCACCCCGCCCCTGACGTCGTACGGGGTGCAGAAGGTGGCGCACAGGTCCTGCCAGGTGGAGTAGTAGCCGTAGATGTTCGGCCCGAGCAGCCGCACACCGTAGCGCTCCGCGATCTCCACGATCCTTTCCTGGAGGGCGTGTTCACCGGTCTCCGCGAAGCCGGAGGGGATCAGCACGGCGTTCGGGACGCCCTTGCGGCCCACCTCCTCCAGCGCCGCCGGAACGAACTTCGCGGGGATCGCGAACACCGCCACGTCGGGTTCGCCCGGCACGTCCGTCACGCTCTTGTACGCCTTGCGGCCGCAGATGTCGTCGGCCTTGGGATTCACCGGATGGATCTCACCGGGAAACCCGCCGTCGATCAGATTGCGCATGACCGAATTGCCGATCTTGCCCTGCTCGTTGGAGGCGCCGATCACCGCCACCGAGGCGGGCTTCATCAGCCGGCCCATCGAGACGAGGATCTCCTCGCGGGTGTAGGTGCGCCGCCGGGCCGGCTGTTCCGTGGTGAGCAGGATCCGTACGTCGGCGGCCATCACCCCGCTCGCCGAGGCGAACACCGGGTTGAGATCGACCTCCGCGATCTCGGGGAAGTCCGCCGCGAGGCGTGACACCCGTACGATCAGCCCGGCGAGCGCCTCCCGGTCGACGCCGGGGGCGCCGCGCACCCCGCGCAGGATCTCCGCCGCGCGGATGCCGTCGAGCATCGACCGCGCGTCGTCCTCGGTGGCCGGGGCGAGCCGGAAGGTGACGTCCTTGAGGACCTCCACCAGCACTCCGCCGAGGCCGAAGGCCACGATCTTGCCGAAGGTCGGGTCGGTGACCGTACCGATGAGCACCTCGGTGCCCTCGGGCACCATCTGCTGCACCTGGACGCCGAGGATCCGGGCGTCCGGCGCGTAGGCACGGACGTTGGAGACGATCGCGGAGTAGGCCCCGCGCACCTCGGCGGCCGTGGTGAGGCCGATCCGCACCCCGCCCGCGTCCGTCTTGTGCAGGATCTCGGGCGAGACGATCTTCATCGCCACCGGGAACCCGATCCGCGCGGCGAACGCCACCGCCTCGTCGGCGGTCTCGGCGAGCGCCTCGGCGGGGGTGGGGATGCCGTACGCGTCCGTGACGGCCTTGCCCTCGGGCGCGGTGAGCGAGGTGCGCCCTTCGGCGAGCGCCGCGTCGAGGACGGCGCGTACCGCGCGTACGGTCTCCGCGCCCTGCTGACTGTCGTGCGTGGTGTCCACGTCAGATGACTCCGTCCGTCTTGAGAAGTCGCAATTCCTCTTCGCTCAGGCCGAGTTCCTCGCCGTACACCTCCGTGTTGTGCTCGCCCAGCAGCGGTGAGGTGACCACATCGACGGGGGAGTCGGAGAGCTTGAGCGGAGAGCCCACCGTGGTGAAGGAGCCGCGTTCGGGGTGGGGGACCTCGACGACCATCCCGTTGGCGGCGAGCGAGGCGTCCTCGACGATCTCCCTGGTGGAGAGGATCGGACCGCACGGGATGTTGTGGGCGTTGAGCCTCTCCAGCACCTCCCACTTGGGGAGGGTGGCCGTCCACTCCTCGATGAGCTGGAACATCTTGCCCAGCTTCGGCAGCCGCGCCTCGGGGGTGGCCCACTCGGGGTCGTCGGCCAGTTCGGGACGGCCCATCAGCTCGGTGACCGGCCGCCAGCCCACCGGCTGGACGATCACATACACGTAGTCGTTGGGGCCGCCCGGTGCGCAGCGCACGGCCCAGCCGGGCTGCCCGCCACCGCTCGCGTTGCCGCTGCGCGGCACCTCGTCGCCGAAGTCGTCGTTGGGATACTCCGCGAGCGGTCCGTGGGCGAGCCGCTGCTGATCACGGAGTTTCACCCGGCAGAGATTGAGCACGGCGTGCTGCATCGCGACATTGACCCGCTGGCCGCGCCCGGTGCGCTCCCGCTGGAGGAGCGCGGCGAGAATGCCGGCGACCGCGTGCACACCGGTCCCCGAGTCGCCGATCTGGGCGCCGGTCGCGAGCGGGGGACCGTCCTCGAACCCGGTCGTGGACATCGAGCCGCCCATGGCCTGCGCGACGACCTCGTACGCCTTGAAGTTGGTGTACGGGCCCTCGCCGAACCCTTTGATGGAGGCGTACACGATGCGCGGGTTGATCTCCTGGATGCGCTCCCAGGTGAACCCCATCCGGTCCACGGCGCCGGGGCCGAAGTTCTCCACCATCACGTCGGAGCGGCGGATGAGTTCCGTGAGGATCTCCTTGCCGCGCTCCGTCTTGGTGTTGAGGGTGATGGACCGCTTGTTGCAGTTGAGCATGGTGAAGTAGAGCGAGTCGACATCGGGGATGTCGCGCAGCTGCTTACGGGTGATGTCGCCGGTCGGCGCCTCCAGCTTCACCACGTCGGCACCGAGCCAGCCCAGCAACTGCGTTGCCGAGGGGCCCGACTGAACGTGCGTCATGTCCAGCACGCGGACACCGGAGAGCGCCTTCGTGTCCACCGGGTTCTCAAGAGCCGAGGTCATGGGAGGGCTCCTTCGCTTACTTGTACATGGTCTGGTTCATGGTTCCGGGGGCGTACGCGTCGGGGTCCACCCAGACGTTGATCAGCGACGGCAGTCCGGACTCGCGCGCCCGCCGCAGGGCCGGCGCGATCTCGGCGGGGTCGCGGACCTCCTCGCCGTAACCGCCCAGCATCTGGGCGAACTTGTCGTAGTGGACATCGCCCAGGGTGTTCCCGACGCGCTCGCGCTCGTCGCCGTACTTGGCCTTTTGGCCGTAACGGATCTGGTTCATCGAGGAGTTGTTGCCCACGATGCCGACGAAGGGCAGGTTGTAGCGGACGAGCGTCTCGAAGTCCCAGCCGGTCAGCGAGAACGCGCCGTCCCCGAAGAGGGCGACGACCTCCTTGTCGGGCCTGGCCTGCTTGGCGGCGAGGACGAACGGCACACCGACCCCGAGGGTGCCGAGCGGACCGGGGTCCATCCAGTGGCCCGGTGACTTGGGCTGGACGACCTGCCCGGAGAAGGTGACGATGTCGCCGCCGTCCCCGATATAGATCGAGTCCTCGGTGAGGAATTCGTTGATCTCGCTGACCAGCCGGTACGGGTGGATGGGCGAGGCGTCCGAGCGCAGCTGCGGCAGCCGCTTCTCGACGGCCGTCTGTTCGGCGGCGCGCAGCTCGTCCAGCCATGCCTTGCGCTTGACCGCACCGCCGTTGAGCCGCCCGCTCGCGGCCTGGGTGACGGAGGCCAGGACGAGCCCGGCGTCACCGACGATGCCGAGGTCGACGTCGCGGTTCTTGCCGACCGTGCGGTAGTCGAGGTCGATCTGCACGACGGTCGCGTCGGGCGAGAGCCGCTTGCCGTACCCCATGCGGAAGTCGAAGGGCGTACCGACGATGACGATGAGGTCGGCGTTGGAGAAGGCGTAGCGGCGGGAGAGCTGGAAGTGGTGCGGGTCACCGGGCGGCAGGGTGCCGCGCCCCGCACCGTTCATGTACGCGGGCACGTTGAGGGTGCGCACCAGCTCGACGGCCGCGTCCGTCCCCCGGGTCGTCCAGACCTGGCTGCCGAGCAGGATCGCCGGCTTCTCGGCGCGCACGAGCAGATCGGCGAGCTTCTCGACGGCCTCGGGGTCACCGGTCGAGCGGGTCGAGGCCCGGTAGCGGCCGGCCTCGGGGATCCGGGCCTTCGACACCGGCACCTTGGCGTCGAGCACATCGCGCGGGATTTCCAGGAAGGACGGCCCCGGTGCGCCGTGGTAGCACTCGCGAAAGGCCATGGACACCATGTCGGCGGCGCGCGCCGTGTCCGGCACGGTGGCGGCGAATTTGGTGATCGGCGTCATCATGTCGACATGCGGCAGGTCCTGGAGCGAGCCCATCTTGTGCTGGGAATGGGCCCCTTGGCCGCCGATGAGCAGCATGGGGGACTCGGCGCGGAACGCGTTGGCGACACCGGTGACGGCGTCGGTCGTCCCGGGGCCGGCGGTGACCACCGCACAGCCCGGCTTGCCGGTGATCCGGGCATAACCGTCGGCGGCGTGCGCGGCCACCTGCTCGTGGCGTACGTCGACGACATCGATGCCCTCGTCGACGCAGCCGTCGTAGATGTCGATGATGTGGCCGCCGCAGAGTGTGTAGATGACCTCGACACCCTCAGCTTTGAGTGCCTTGGCGACCAGATGACCACCGGAGATGAGTTCCTGGCTGTCGTCGGGCATGAGGAGGTCCCTGTCCCTTCGTAGGGGAGGGCGACCGCCCTCCCTGAACATTGCATACAGTCGACGAATACTGTATGAAGCTTGTTATCCCGCATCCGGTCCGCGGTGTCCAGAGGGCGTCCGGCACTTTCCGGGCCGGGGGCCGGAATCGGCGGCGGGACAAGGCCGGTGGGGGAGCCACCGGCATCGGCGCGTGACGTCCCTCATAGTTGAAGGAGAGTGCGTGTCAGCACGTGCCCGAATGGCTACCGTCCAGTAGCAAGGCGCGGCGACCACGGGCGAACCGTCCCGCGCCGTGCGCTCTGCCCACCGGGCCGGACCGCCCTTCGGGCCACACGCGGCCGGAGCGCCGGCCCCACGCGCAACGGAAGCCACGCACCTCCCGCCTTCTCCGAGCGGAGACCCCCATGGCCCCCACAACCCCCTCTTCGCCCCTCGTCCTCAAACCGGGCACGTCCTGGCCCGACGCCTGGGAGCGCTGCCTCGCCGTCGCCCCCGAGGCGTTCCGCGACGACCGCGTACTCAATCTCTGGGCGTCGTCGTGGCAGGCCGACGGCCGCGCCCTGCCGGCCACCAGCCCGGTCGACGGCACCCCGATCGCCGGCCCGCCGCGGCTGGACGCGGCCACGGCGCACCGGGCGGTACGCGCGAGCCTGGACGCCCACCGCGACTGGCTCCAGGTCCCCCTGCCGGAGCGCAGGGCGCGCGTCGCGGCCACCCTCGACGCCCTCGCCGAACACCGCGAGCTGCTCGCCCTCCTCCTCGTCTGGGAGATCGGCAAGCCCTGGCGGCTCGCCCGCGCGGACGTGGACCGGGCCATCGACGGCGTGCGCTGGTACGTGGACGGCGTCGAACCGATGCTCGCGGACCGCACCCCGCTGCCGGGCCCCGTCTCCAACATCGCCAGCTGGAACTACCCGATGTCGGTCCTCGTCCACGCGATGCTGGTCCAGGCGCTGGCCGGCAACGCGGTGATCGCCAAGGCCCCCACCGACGGCGGCGTGGCGTGTCTGACCCTGGCCTGCGCGCTCGCCGCCCGCGAGGGCGTCCCCGTCACCCTGGTCAGCGGCGGCGGCCGCGAACTCTCCGAGGCGCTCGTGCGCGCGCCGGAGATCGGCTGCGTCTCCTTCGTCGGGGGCCGCGACACCGGGGCCAGGATCGCCACGGCGGTCACCGACCTCGGCAAACGCCATGTCCTCGAACAGGAGGGCCTGAACACCTGGGGCGTCTGGAACTTCACCGACTGGCCCGCGCTGACGTCCGTGATCCCCAAACTCTTCGACTACGGCAAGCAGCGCTGCACGGCCTACCCGCGCTTCGTCGTCCAGCGCACACTCTTCGCCGACTTCCTGGCCGCCTACCTCCCCGCGGTGCGCTCCCTGCGCTTCGGCCACCCCCTCGCGGTGGAGCGGCCGGAGGACGCGTTGCCCGAGCTGGACTTCGGGCCGCTCATCAACGCGGCCAAGGCCAAGGAGCTGTCCGACCAGGTCGCCGAGGCGATCGGCCGCGGAGCCGCCCCGCTCCACCGGGGCTCGACGGCCGACGGCCGCTTCCTCCCCGGCCAGGACACGAGCGCCTACCTCCCGCCCGTCACCCTGCTGAACCCGCCCCCGTCCTCCCCGCTGCACCACGCGGAGCCCTTCGGCCCGGTCGACACCGTCGTGCTGGTGGACACCGAGGCCGAACTGCTGGCCGCGATGAACGCCTCGAACGGCGCCCTCGTCGCCACCCTCTCGACCGACGACCCGGGCACCTACGACCGTCTCGCCCCCGAGATCCGCGCTTTCAAGACCGGCCACGGCGTCCCGCGCTCGCGCGGCGACCGCGACGAGCTGTTCGGCGGCTTCGGCCACTCCTGGCGCGGCGCCTTCGTCGGCGGCGACCTGCTCGTACGAGCGGTCACCACCGGCCCGCCCGGCGAACGCGCGCCCGGCAACTTCCCCGACTACCACCTGATGCCCTGAGCCCCGCCGGGCGCCGCCCCGACCTCCGGCGGCGCCCGGACGCCCTCCCCGCACGGCACGCGCCCACCCGCCCCCACTCCGCGCACGCCGCGCCGCCGCGCACCGCTGACCACCGGATATGGCGGTGAGAGCGGCCCCCGTGCCCTGGTATTGTTGACTCTGTCGCCGCGACCACGGGAAGCGGTTCGACCACTCGTCCGGGTGGCGGAATGGCAGACGCGCTAGCTTGAGGTGCTAGTGCCCTTTATCGGGCGTGGGGGTTCAAGTCCCCCCTCGGACACCAGGGGTAATCCACGTAATCGCCCCGCTTGGCTTCACAGAACTCCCAGCACGGATGCGTCCGGGCTGGGAGTTCTTCGTGTTTTTGGGATCTTGTTCGGTTCCAGGCGTGCGGGGGGGGCATGGCGAGGCCGACGTAGGAGGGCCTCGGTCTGATCACGTCCGTGCCTGTCGTGTGCCGTCCGCCCCACAGGTTCACAGCGGACGGGGCGCCCTTCGGCCCGCGGCAGGCGGTTCCCCGGCCCGCACCGCCCGGCCGGTGTCGTGTTCACCGCTGCTGCGGACGGCCGGGTTCCCGGACGGGTGTCGTTGCGCCGTCCGGGACGCTGTCTGTCCGATAGTGAACTGCTGCGTTGCGCAGGGCGGGCGTCGGCGGAGGAGGACACGGTGTGCACGAGCCGGCGGTGTGTGGCCATGCCAGGTACGGATTGCGGGGCCGGTGGGGCAGCCGACCCGCTCGCGGTGGCAGCCGCTCGGGGGAAGGGCGACCTCCGGGAGAGGCGCGTCGGCGAACTGGGCTATGGCGTGCTGCCCAAGTCCCGCCCGGCCCACGACGCCTGGCACGCACGCTCGCCGCGTTGTCGGGATCACCCCCGTCCGCCCAGTACGGATCGACAGATCACCCCCCCCACGTTGGAGAAGCCATGCGTAGAAGTCGCAGGTACGTAGTTCTCGCCACCACCGCAACGCTCGTACTCACCTCTGCCGCGTTCGCCACGGCCGCCCCCGACAAGGATGGATTCCAGGCGAGTCCCACCCCCTACAAGGACGCGGACTTCAGCCGCATCACCGGCCGTCTGGTCTCTTCGTTCAACTCGGGTACGGGGCTGTGCTCCGCCTCTGTGGTGAAGTCGACCAGCCGCAGTGTTGTTGTCGCAGCCGCTCACTGCGTCTACCACAAGGACACCAAGGAGACGGCGTACGAGAGCTACTTCGTCCCTGCCTCAGAGGGCAGGGAACTCATCATGGGGCAGCCGTACGGGGCGTGGAAAGCCGCGCACATCTACGTCGATGACAGCTACAAGGCGCACAGTGCCACGCACAACGACTTCTCGCTGATCCGGCTGGAACCACATGGGTCCCCCGACGCGATTGATCCGGTCATCAACAAGCCGGTCGAGGACGTGGTCGGGGCCTTCGCGCCGCAGGAACTGAAGGGCGACCACATGATGCGTCTGGTCGGCTACCCCGTGGGAGACACCGAGAACTACACGGACGGAACCCAGGTCTACTGCGACGGCGACTGGGCCTACGACACGACAGCCGACCCCAAGGGCAGCTTCCTGACCCCGGACTGTATCGCTCACAGCGGCAACAGCGGTGGTCCGCTCCTCAAGGGCTCCGAAAAGGACGGTTGGGTCTTCGCGGGAGTCGGCGCGAACATTGACAGCGTCAGCGGGAAGACGGTCACGAAGGTCGCCCCGGTGAACGACATCTTCAAGAACCTCTTCGCGCGGGCCGACCGCCCGTAGGGGCCAGGGCTCAAGGCCCCGGCGAACCCAGCCACCCGCCCTGCCGGCCGCACCGGCCCACCAGGCAGGCCCGCTGTGCCCGCCGGGGGCCGACTCCACCCGGACGGTTCGCTCAGCTCGTCGTGTCCGACTCCTGCGAAGGCCCCAGCCTTCCGGACCTTCCGTCCGTCCGTGAAGTACGGCGTCACCAAGCCCTTGAAGGAGACGGCCCTGGGTGCCGGGCGGTCGGGCCGTCACACTGCCCGACCGCCACAGCAGCAGGCCGGCCCGGGTCCGATGGCCGTGGTCGAGGAGGCCGCCCCTGCCCGAGTCAACTGACCGGGCAGGACACGCTCCGATCGGCTGAATCCGGGCTCCGACAGGGCTACGCACGGTGTGATGGCGAGCAACTGCCCCGTCCTTTGGAGAGACATGCGCACTCGAACCACTGCCGTTGTCATCGCTCTGGCTGCCGCCGGCATCCTTGCCGGCGGCGGCTCCGCCTTCGCCGACACCGGCGCCCGGGGTGGCGAGCCCTCATCTCCCAGCGTCAACTTCGCGGCAAGTGGCTCCGTCGGGGACATTTACTGCGGCGGCGTCATCAATGTCCCGGGCCGCCAGGAGCCGAACATCCACAATTCCTGCGCCAACCAGCGCCAGGAGCTGGAGCAGGAGCAGGAGCAGGGCAACGCCGGCTGACGAACGTCTGGCTTCCGAAGCCCTGATACGGGCCCGCCGGTACGCTCTCCGGGGATCCTGAACCAGTGACGCAGAGACCGGGTCCCGGACGGCCCGTCACCGCGCTGCCGCAGTGGTGACGGGCTCTCGGCGTTCGACCCGGCCGATGAGGACATCCAGGAAACAACTGTGCGCTCTACTCCGGTACGTCCGCCCCGCGCACCAAGCGGTGGAACCGGCCGCCCCTGGACGGACCCGGCGTGACGGACCCGGCGCCCAGCCGCACAGAACCGCTGAGCTGAGCCCGTGCTCCAGCTTGGTCGTCCCCTCCGTGAGCGACCGGGGAGGCGGCAGCAGCCTCTGCGGCTGACCCGCACCATGCGCCGGCCGGGGGACGGGCGGGTCCGGCGCGAGAGGGAATGCCGCCTCCGCCGGACCCGTGGCGTCCGGCCAATGGCCCCGCCGGGGGGCCTCGCCCACGATCAAGTGAAGGCGCGGAGCGCTGTACACCCAATGGGTCGGCTGGGGGCCACTTCAAGAAGTGGGCGTTGAAGCGGCCGACGGGCTTCGGGCCCGGCCCGGTAGGATCCCGCCGCCTGGGGCAGCCGTCTGCCGCTGAGTCCTGGTGGCTGTCCGAAGCGGGCCGCAGTGGGTGCGGGAGAGCGTCCACGGCCGGACTGCGAACGACACGGGTCCGGTGTCTGCGCGTGGCGGCCGGTCCGGCGGCGGGTTTCAGGTGGTCAGATGGAAGCCGGTGCCGACGCCTCCCCGGTTGGTCATCTCGTCGATGATGCTCTGGATCGGCGAACCGTGCAGGGCGCCCCAGGCGTTGCCCACCAGCGTCGTGCCGGCGACGACAGGGGAACCGGAGTCGCCGGAGTCGGTCCAGATCAAATGGGAGAACCAGATCCCGTTGGTGCCGGTCCGCACGCCGCACGTGCGGCCCGTCCGGTGGCCCTGCTTGCACATGCGGGTCCCGACGGCGGGCGGGGTGCCGATCGAGGATATGGTCACGTCGCCGACCGTGTCGGTGGCCTCCACCCGGCTTTCGTCCAGTGCGACCACCGCGTAGTCGAGGCCCTTGGGCCCGTCGCTGAACAGGTTGTTGGGCGTGCTGACGTAGGTCACCTCGCCGATGGCGCCCGTCACCAGGTCGGGACGGGAGTCGGCGACCGGCGCCGGGGCGAAGGCCGTTCCGGCGGGTGAACTGTCCCGGTGGACCTTCGCGCCGACGAGCTTGTTGCCCTCGCCGTCGATGAAGCAGTGGGCGTTGGTCAGGCCGACCAGGTTGCCCAGGGTGTCGCGGCCGACCGCGGTGAGTGTGCAGGTGTAGTAGCTCCGGTAGTCCTCCGGGCTCGGAGCCATCCGGAAGATGATGCCGGTGCCACCGCCGACGGGCGTACGGGCTTCGGCGGCGGCGTGGACAGAAGACGGTGTTGTCGCGGCGGCGCCGGGGGCGGACACGAGTGCCGTGCCCATCAGGGCGAAGGCGATTGCGAGGGCTCGAACGGCGTGCGTCATGTGTTCACTTCCTGGGGGAGTCGGGTCGGGCGGGGCATCGGTCACGGCTTCGCCCGGATGCCCGGTGGGCGGAACGTCGCGCGCCGGGCCGTCCGGTGCCGCTCCGGCGAGCACGGAGGCGGCACCGGGGCCGGCGGGCTCAGGCGCAGGAGGTGAAGACCGGATGGGTGTTCGCGATGTAGTGGGTCGCGCCGCCCGCCGGGTCGTCCTCCAGGGGCACGGTGACGGTGTCCTCGGCGGTCCAGGGCAGTCCGCGCGCGTCGAACGTCCAGGTACCGGTCACCTTCGTGGCCAGCACGGAGAGGGTCACCCAGCCGTACTGTGCGGCCGGGACGGGCACCGCGACCTGGTTGTTGACGCTCTCCGAGCCGCTCCAGACATGGGTCAACTGGTTCTCGAGGGTCGCCGTGACCTTCAGCGCCAGATTCGGGAGATCGCCCGTGGTGAAGCCGGACGACATCTTGGTCGAGACGGAGCTCTGCCAGCCGGTGGTCTTGTTCACCGCGAAGGTCTGGGTGATGGGCCCGCTGGTGTTGTTGAGCCAGACCGATGACGCGCAGACCGTGGGCAGCGGAACCGGAGAGCTTTCACTCTTCGCCGCCCAGGAGCAGGTGGACGTGTCCTTCTGGCACTGTTTGGCGGCGTACTCCACCGCCAGTTTTCGTGCTTCGGGGACGGTGGACCACTGCTGATTCGCCCGGCCGTGGCAACTGGACTGCCCCGTCCACGCGTCGTCGTACTGAGCGCCGGCGATGAGGTCGAGACACGAGTTGTCGTTCTTGTTGCGGATCATGAACGCGTTGGCCGCCCCCGGAACCGGCTGGAAGTACCACTGCTGGCTGTTCTGCCCCCTGCAGGTCTGCTGGCGCAGGGCGGGCCAGCCGATGTCGACGCACTTGCCTGTCGTGTTGTTCACGATGGTGAAGGACGAGTCGGACGAAGCGACGTTCAGGCGCCACGACTGGTGGTGGCCGGGTGCCGTGTTGGTGACGATGAAAGCCCCGTCACCGAGTGACCCGTTCTGCACATCGAGCACCCGGCCATTGCTGAGCGAGGTGAAGTCCAGGCACTGGAGCGGTGATCCGCAGTTCTCCTCGGCGCGGGCCTCGGGCGTCTGGGACGGGGATGCCACGACGCCCAGGGCGACGCAACAGGTCACCAGGACAGCGGCGAGCGCGCGCAGGCAGGGAGACGGTCGCCTGGGGAAGGAAAGTAACGCCATGACGGGGTGGTTCCTCTCATGTCGGGTTCAGGTGGTCGGCACCAGGAGCGCGCCCCCAACGGCCGGAGCGAGCGCCGCAATCCCGGCCCGGAACGCGGTCCACGAGGCCCTGAGCGGAGCGGCCGTGGCCACAGCGCGCTGTCGCGGGTGCCACCTGATGCTGGCGTTCCCGTCGCTCGGCCGGACAGGTCACCGCACCGGTCATATATGACCGGTGGTCACGGTAGGCTCCCCGCACACGGGACACGCAGGCAGAGAGGACGCCGAAGTGGCCGATCAGCTCGGGACGCTCTTACGCCGGCTGCGCAAGCAGTCGGGCCTGACCCAGGAACGGCTCGCGGAGCGGTCGGGGGTGAGCGTCAGCACCATCCGCAGGCTGGAGACCGGTAGTTCCAGGGATCACCGGCTGGGGACGCTGAGTCTGCTGGCGGACGCTCTGGAGATCGGCCCCGAGGAACGGCGGCAGTTGCTGGCCACGCCCGCGACAGCGCGGAGCGAACCGGATCGAATACCTCCGGAACCGGTCACCGTGCCGGCCGCGCGAGTCACCGACGTACCTGATCCGACCGTGGCACAGCGCCGGCAGCCCTCCACTGCGGATCGTGCCGCGCCCCCGAACCTCGCCGCCGCCGCCGACGAACTGGCCGTCGAAGTCAGGCGGCGTTGGCGGCGCGAGGAGGAGCATCGCCGGGTGCACGATCCCTTTCCGCTGCCGGTGCGCTGGCAGGAGGCGCCCGCGCTGCTGACGGACCACTCGGAGAACATCCAACGTCTCCCGCCGGGAGCGACCTCGTACGCGCCCGATCTGACCGGCGACTTGGGGAACGTGGCCGAGGTCTACCGGCGAATCTCCTCCGGACGACTGGTGGTTCTGGGCCGGGCCGGCTCGGGCAAGTCGATTCTCACGATCAGATTCGTCCTGGACCACCTGACGACCCGGGCCCCTGGCGACCGGGTACCGGTGATCTTCACTCTCGGGTCCTGGGACCCGACGACCGTCGCGCTGCGGGACTGGCTGACCGACCGGCTGGTGCGCGACCATCCGCACCTGGCCCGCACAGCACCCGGCGGAGCGACGCTCGCCGCGGCACTGGTCGACGCCGACCTCGTGCTGCCGGTTCTGGACGGGTTCGACGAGACCGCCGAAAGCCTGCGGTGCGCCACGCTCCGAGCGCTCAACGACACCTCGCTTCCCCTGCTCCTGACCAGTCGGGCCGACGAGTTCGGCGAGGCGGTCCGGGCGGTGGGCGCGCCGTTGGTCTGGGCCGCCGGCATCCAGCTCACCGACCTCACCCGCGACAACCTCCTGGCCTACCTGCCCAGGACCGCCCGGCCGATCGCCGGCGGCGACGGCCACGGCCGGACCGGGGCGGTATGGGATTACGTCCTGGCACAACTGAGCGCCCGCGAGGAGACCGCGGCGAGCGCGCACCTCGCCGGCGTCCTGAGCACGCCGTTGATGGTCGCCCTGGCACGGACGATGTACAGCGAAACACCCGACCGCGATACGGCGGAACTCCTGGACGCCCAACGGTTCCCCGCCGAGCACTCCCTTGAGGAACACCTGCTGGCGGGCTTCGTGCCCACCGTCTACCGACGTGGTGTCCCCGAGCGAGCCGACGGCGGTCACCGGCCCCGGAAGCGGCGCTGGGACCCGGAGCACGCCGAACGCTGGCTCGGCTACCTCGCCCACCACATGGTCCGGCTCGAGCGGCAGGACCTCGCCTGGTGGCGGATCGGGGAAACGCTGCGGCGCTCGACGCGGGTCATGATCGTCGTGGCGGTGTCCGCGCTGTGCGCAGCGGCGGCCGACGGGCTTTCGACGCTGCTCCTCCACCAGGCCACGTTCGGCCGGTCCCTCGTCCGGGCCGCCTTCACGGGGTCGGTCGCCGGCCTCACCGTCGGAACGGTGTACGCGATCATGATCGCGCTCGGGAACGAGATCATCGAACCGGCCCCGGTACGGCTACGGCTGCCCGGCAGAGGCACCGGACTGGGACGCGGGACGGTCCGCACGTTCATCGCCCGCTTCGCGACCGCGCTGTTGGGCGGATTCGTGCTGGGCATCGGGAACGGGTGCAGCCGCGCCGTCCAGGGCACGCTGTACCGCGACCTCCCGCTCCCGAACGGTGAGGTGATCGAGAGCGTCCTCGTCGACATGCTGGTCTTCGAGCTGATCTTCGGGGTGGGGGGCGGCCTGGTCTTCGGGCTGTTGGCCGTGTTCGAAGCGCCCCAGGACGCCGCCTCGGCGGCCACTCCCGTCAGCCTGCTGGCCTCGAACCGCGCGACGGTGAGCCGACAGGTCCTCTTCCTCGCACCGATGCTCGCCCTGGCGGTCGTCTTCGGCGGGAGCCTGATCGTCCATCTGTTCCAGGGATCTCTCGAACCGGCCGCCTGGGGAGTGTCCGAGGGGCTCAGTGCCGGTGCCGTCTACGGGTTCGCCGGCTCGCTCACCTACGCGCTCCTGTTCACCGCCTGGGGACAGTGGGTGGTCTTCTCGCGCGTCTGGCTGCCTCTGACCGGCAAACTGCCCTGGGACACCGATGCCTTCCTGGACGACGCGTACAACAGGGGGGTGCTCCGCCAGGTCGGCGCGGTCTATCAGTTTCGCCACATCCGGCTCCAACACCATCTCGGCCGTTCGTTCCGCGGCCGGCGGACGGAAGTCGAGCGGCTCGGTGAAGGCGAACCCCCGATGTGAGGTATCAGAACAACGCCGGGCGAGCGAGCGGCGGTACAGGCAGGAATCCTGCTGCTGTCCCCCCGGGCACCGTCCCTCCGGCCGCCGGCGCCGGACGGTAGGAAGACACGACCGGAATCGCACCCGATGCTGACCACGCTCCGAACGGCCGTCGACGACGCCGGAGGGAGCGGCTCCGTGGAGGAGGGTGAGGGCATCACCCCGCCTTCCGGCCTTCCGCGCCCAGCTGCGGGGGGCAGCGTGGCGCAACCTCCCCGCACGTCGGACGCGCGGGCGCCCGGCGGGATGGTGGCGTGGCCGGCGATGTTCGGTCTGTTCGCCGTCCTCCTTGCGGGTCAGCGAAACGCGAGCGAGATCAAATCCTGCTCCAGCGCGGTGAGGAAGTCTCTCATCTCGTTCCGGCTGAAGCATGAAGGATTGGCGAACATGGTAATTCCAAGGTCTGATTCCAGCTCGTCGAACTGAACCAGAAAATGCCAATTGCCCTTGCTCATCGGAGCTTCCTCCTCCAGTGTGGTGGATTCTCCGAGGCGGGCGATCTCCGCAGGGGTGAGGTCCTGCTCGGTCCGCGTTCGCGGATGACTCAGAAAGTTCGCGTGATAATGGAAGTCGTCTGCTTTGAACCCGCGCCGCACGGCGATGGACCTCTCCGTCTGGTTGCGTTCGGCGGGATCGTATGCCCCGTTGAGCAGGGAGAGGAAAACCTCTCGGTTAGCCGATCTGCTGCCTGCGATGCTGCCGTCCCGTCCGGAGTCGAAGAGGGCGATGCTCCGCTGTGCAAGCACTCCGATGTAATCGCGGGAGGCTTCCGTATTCCTGTTGGACGACATGACCGGGAGTGGACACTGCGGAACGTCGAAGTGCCGGCAGAGCCGTTGCGCCAGAGCCCCGAAGTACACCGCCGATCTGAGGCTCCTGCTGAGCCCGACGAAGCGATCGACCGAGTGCAGGGCAAGAGGGGAGGTGAGCAGCATCCTGAGCGTTTTCGAGCCGTTTCTGCTGGAGGGAGGCAGCAGGGGCGCCGACAGTTTCGACAGGCGATCCGCCCAGTGCTTGACCCCCTTGGCGCCTGCCGGTTTTCCGTCCGGGGAGAGTTCGTACGCTGCTTGCTCCAGCGGCTGCCGGCCCAGCGGCGGCAGCGTGGTTCCCCGCAGGTGTCCCAGGTAGCGCTCGCTCAGGAGGGCGCCGCCCATGGCGTCGGACACCAGCGGGCTGGCGATGAGCGAAGCGCTGTGAAGCTTTCCCCTGTGGGAGAACAAGGCCACTCGGACGGGAGGGCTTTTCGTGTAGTCCAGATGTTCCGAAAAAGTCTCGTCGGTCAATTCGCGCACGCCTCGGCCCGCAGGTATGTCATATATTTCAACGGGCATCGAATACTCGGACCGAACTGTCTGCCTGAGTTCTCCGCCGACGTCGGAGTACGTGGTCCTGAGCGTCTCGCAGTCCTGGACGAGCCGAGCCAGTGCCGATAGCCCCGCCGAAACCTCCAGGCCGTGGGGAATCGGTAGTTCCAGGACGGTATTGAGGTTCCCCTGATGGCCTTCCAGTGTTTGCAGCGAATCCCATTTATCCTGTTGCGCCCAGGTCAGCGGGGCGGATGCGCCACCCCTTGATCCTCGGATGTGGATATCTTCGATGTGCACTGGCAGGACACCCCCGTCTTTCGGTGTGGCCGGATCGGCCGAGCGCTCGCCGGAAGCAGCCCCGATGCCTGCCGGAAATCTCTTCCGGGCAGCCCCGGAGCGGCGGAACTGTCACCGGTGGCCAGGTTCTTCTGTCATGGCCGTCGAGAATTCTTCGAAGTTTTGGACGCTGAGGAGGTCGATGATGTCGACCTCCCTGCCGAGGCGTTCCTCCAGTTGGGCCGTCAACTGTACGGCGACAAGCGAGTTTCCGCCGAGGTCGAAGAAATTGTCGGCCGCGCCGACTTCTGTGCCGAAGATCTCGCTCGCTGTGGCGAGTACCACCGCAAGGCAGTCCGCGGTCTCCATGATCCCTCCTCCGGTGGAGTGAAGCGGGCGCTCAGGCTGTGGCGGACGGCTGCTCGGCGAAGTCCGGGCTTGCCATGAGTTCGGCGATCGTCGGGTACGCGAACAGCGAGGCGATGGTGATGGAGATCTCCAGGTCGGTCTCAAGCCGATTGATCAGCTTGATGACCAGCATGCTGTTGAGACCGAGGCGGAACAGATCGTCGTCCAGGCCGACCCGATCCGGTTCCACGCCGATGATCTCCGCGACCAGTGCCTGGACCTTCGTCTCCAGTTCCGTCCGGGGAGCCGCGCCGCCGCCCTGTGCCACGGGCTGGAGATCGCGCAGTGCCTGGGTGTCCAGTTTGCCGTTGGCCGTCATGGGCAGCTCGGTGACGTGCACGAGCACACCGGGGACCATGTAAGCGGGCAGCTTGAGTTCCAGATGCGGGAGGAGTTCCTCCGGAGCGAGCGGAGTGTCGGCGACGTAGAACCCGACGAGGGAGTCCGCTCCGGCCGCTCCCGGGTGGTGCTCCGCGGGCCCAGCGGGCAGGACCACGCTCTGGGTCACGCCCGGGTGCTCGTCGATGACCGCCTCGACTTCGGCGACCTCGACCCGGAATCCCCGGACCTTGATCTGGGAGTCGTTGCGGCCGACGTAGTCCAGCACACCGTCCAGGCGCCAGCGGGCCAGGTCCCCGGTCTGGTACAGGCGGGCGTTGCGCCCCTGATCGCCGTACGACAGATCGGCCTTCTCCGCGTCGCTCTGGAAAGGGTTGGCGATGAACTTCTCCGCCGTCAGCTCCGGTTGGTTCAGATAGCCGCGCGCCAGCCCCGCGCCGGCGAGGAAGACCTCCCCCACGGCGCCTGTCGGCACCGCACGCAGCGACTTGTCCAGCACCAGGACGTGGGAGTTGTCGTGCGGGCGGCCGATCGCGAGGTCGAACTCCCGTACGAGGTAGGAGACCGTGGAGATGGTGGCCTCCGTGGGGCCGTACTCGTTGAAGACAGGAACCTCGTTGGCCCGCGTCATCTCGCGGAAGCAGGCGGTGTCGAGGGCCTCGGCCCCGACCACCAACCGCTTCAGGCTGGGGACGGTACCGAGACCCATGTGTTGGAAGAAGGTCGGTGTGCCGTTGATATGGGTGACGCCGTGCGTGTTGAGGTAGTCGGTGAATTCCTCGCTCCTGGACCACAGCTGAGGAGGCGTCAACAGGAGGGTGTTTCCGGTCAGCAGGGCCAGGATCATCGGATAGACCCCGCCGTCGAACGCGTAGTTGAGGAGTTGCAGCACGACCTCCTCGCCGGAGGCGGTCATTCCGTACCGGGCGGCGCTGACACAGACGTGGTTCAGCACGGAACGGTTCTCGATCGCCACCCCCTTGGGGGTGCCGGTGGTTCCGGAGGTGAAGATGACGTAGGCCAGGTCACCGGCGCCGGCGCCGGTGACCTGCGGTACCGGATGGTCGCCGCCCTGGCGGGACCGCAGCCAGGGGCCGTCGAAGACCCTGACGGCCGTGCCGTCCGAGGACGCGGTCAACCGCTCCATGCGGGGGCGGTGTTCGTCACCGCTGAGCACCACGGAGGCGGCGGTTTCCTCCAGTATGTACCGTGCGCGACCGTCCGGGATCTCCGGGTCCAGGGGGACGTAGGCGCCACCGGCCTTCCACACGGACATGATGGCCACGATCATCTCGATGCTCCGGCTGAAGCAGAGCGCGACGAGCCGGTCCGGCCCGATGCCGTGCTCCTCGACGAGATCGCAGGCGACCCGGTCGGACCACGCGTCGAGTTCCCGATAGGTGAGCCGCGCGTCTCCGAGGACCACCGCGGTCGAGTCGGGGGACGCGCCGGCTCGCTCCCGGAAGACCTCGGCAATGGTCTTCTCCGCCGGAAAGGGGCGGTCGGCGCCCCTTCCGAGCGCGATGAGCCGGTCCCGTTCATCGCCCGGCAGGAGGTTCAGATCACCAATCTTCATGACACCCTCGCAAGTGCTGGAGAAGGGACGGGGCGCTGCTTGTCGCTGAGTGAGCCGCGCGCGAGCAGGCAGTCATCGTTACCGGAGGACGGGGACGCCTGCCGGGAATTCTCTGCGGAACTCTGGCGTAAGACTCCGGATTGTTCCGGAGGGCGAATGCTTATACGAGTGGCCTGAACTGTGACCGAAACGCACTCCTGCGCATGACGATCGCGACCTGTACGTGAGGGCCGTCCGACTCGAAGAGGGCATGGCGCATGAATGCCAAATTCGATTCCCCGAAACGCTACCCGGCGCAATCGAGCGATGTCAACCAGGCAAACGGATCGCCTTGCGTCGCTTCCGCGCCCGGGTACTCCGTATTGACCCGACGGTCCTTCGCGTGGAAGCATCTGCGGGGCCATTGAGCGCATGCCGGGGTGCCGAGGTGGAGTCGGTTTGAGCCGCTACCGGCAAGGGAAGCTATCCCCGGGCAGCATGAAATCACGTCATGCGGGCATGTCTTTCGGTTTTCTCTCGTATCGGCGTCACCCTCCTTTCCATCTCGGCTCCTCATTGCGCAAGGCCGAGGCCGGGGGCTCCTGTTGCTTTCTTCATACGGCATCACCGACCTGGTTTTCCGGAGTGGGTGACGTATTCGTTTCCGATGTCAGACGGGCAGGGCGTCTGTGTGGCGTGCTTCGATGTGACCGAGTCCGTCCGCGTGCCGATGTGCCTGCCGGACTCCAGGCCGCTGCGCGGCCAGAAAGGTGCGGCTGACCCATGCTCATATGCGGAATCAAGGCATCGCACGACGGCGGCGTGGCCGTCATCGAGGACGGGCGCCTGCTCTTCAGCGTCGAAATCGAGAAGTTGAATAACGGAGAACGTTACAGCGCTCTCGGAGACCTGGGGCGGGTGGCTGACATCCTCGCCGCGGAGGGCCTCTCACCGGCCGACGTGGACCAGTTCGTGATCGACGGCTGGTACACGAAGGACGCCGCGGGCGAGCCGGCCGTCGCCGTGAACGCCGACGGCCGGCCGGTGCGGCTCCGGGTCGCACCGTACGTCGAGAGCCCGGGGGACGACGGGCCGCTGCAACGGCACACCTACAGCGGCCACGGCTTCGACGGCTACGCGAGCTTCACCCATGTCGCCAACCATCTCCTCGGCGCGTACTGCGCGAGCCCGTTCGCCGCCCGGCAGGAAGACGCGTTCGTCCTGGTCTGGGACGGCGGCATCGTGCCGCGCCTCTACCGGGTGGAGGCCGCCACCCGTGAAGTGACCATGATCTCGGCCCTGATGCCCGTCACGGGAAGCAGCTTCGCGGACTTCTGCGGGCAGTTCGACCCGTACCGGCGGGACACCGACGACCTCTCGACGGATCAGCAGATCCGCCACCATCTCTCCATCGCGGGAAAGGCGATGGCGTACGCGGCCAAGGGCCGGGTGGAGACCGGTGCCTTCTCCGTCATCGACGACCTCATCGCCGAGTTCCCCGACATCACCACCGAGAAGGTCGGCGTACTCGGAGCCAAGGTCGCCTCCAACCGCGACGAACTGATGCCGGGCCTGTCCAACGCCGACATCATCGCCACCTATCAGGCGTACCTCGGCCGCAACCTGCTCCAGCGGCTGACCTCGGTCGTGGAACGCCGCTTCCCGGAAGGCGGTCGCAACCTGGTGCTCGGCGGCGGCTGCGCGCTCAACATCAAGTGGAACAGCGCGATCCGGGCCAGCGGGGTCTTCCAGGAGGTGTTCATCCCGCCCTTCCCCAATGACGCGGGAGCGGCGATCGGCACGGCCGTCTGTGAGATGTTCCGGCGCGGACGGACCGCACTGGAGTGGGACGTCTACAGCGGACCGCGCATCACCACCGGCACACTCCCCGACGGGTGGCGGGCGCGGGCCTGTGACGAGCGGCTGCTGGCCGCCCTCCTGCACACCGAGGGAGAACCGGTGGTGGTCCTGTCCGGCCGGGCGGAGCTGGGTCCGCGCGCCCTGGGCAACCGGAGCATCCTGGCGCCGGCGACCGACGTCCGTATGAAGGACCGGCTCAACGACATCAAGAACCGGGCCGCCTACCGGCCGGTCGCGCCCATCTGCCTGGAGGACCGCGCACCGGAGGTCTTCAGCCCCGGCACGCCCGACCCCTACATGCTCTTCGAGCACCGTATGCGGCCCGGCTGGGCCGAACGCGTCCCGGCGGTCGTCCACCTGGACGGCACCGCCCGTCTGCAGACCATCGCCTCGACCCAGGACACCGACACCGCCCGTATCCTCACCGCCTACGCGGAGATCAGCGGCGTGCCCGTCCTGTGCAATACCAGCGCGAACCTGGAGGGACGGGGCTTCTTCCCCGACGTGGGGTCGGCGGCCCGTTGGGGCGGGACGCGCCACATCTGGTCGGAGGGGACGCTGTACACCGGTCCCGACGCGGGGTAAGGGGTGACGCCTTCCCGCTGAAACGCGCCCATGGGCTCCAGGACATCCACGGCTGTGGAGTCCTGGAGCCCATGGGCGCGCTCGGGTCTCGTCGCCGCCGGCGCGGCGTCCGGTCATCGCGCGCCGGCGTCCTCCGCCCGCTCGAACACCACGAAACTCATGGGAGTTCCGATCGACAGCACATCGATGACGGTCATGCCGTAGTACTCGGCACAGGTGGCGTTGGTGATCGCCACCGCCCTTCCTGTGTCGACCATCGCCCGGCGGCAGGCGAGGCTGTTCGACGTGACCGGCTCGGTTTCCACGGGCCTGACGCCGTCGAGTGATTCGAGAAGCTTGTTCGTGGCCGGGTGGTAGTAGATCTTCAAGAATTCAGTGGCCCGCTGCGTGCGCCGGCCGGGAGCCGCCAGCACCATGTCGGGAAGCGGGGCCACGAATGCCTCCACGGCCCGCAGAGCGGGATCGAAGAAGAAGGACCGGATCTCCGGGTAGGCCCCGGCCACCAGAAGGGCGTCGTGCTTGCCGGTTTTCACGTTCTCGGAGGCCGCCTCGTATGTCGGGTACCCGAGAAGGGCACCCGCCCGCCCTCGGGCCGCCCACTTCAGTCCCACCGTGACGCTGCAGGTGAGTCCCGCGGGGTCGTCGGCGAGCGTGGCGGCTGACCTGTAGCGGGGGACACAATCGACCTCCGTGTGGAAGGCCGGTTCCAGACCGGTCGGCACGTGCAGTTCCGTACTCAATGACTTCACCGTTCCCGAAGAGTGTCAGGGATGACGCAAGGGAATGAGGTTGTGGCGGAGCTGCCGGGGTGACAGCGCACAGCGCGCTCAGGCCGCCGGGCCGGCCTCGGGCAGACAGGCGATGAGGGCTCGCTCCAGATCGCGCAGAAACCCCGCGATCTCGCTTGGGGCGAGCGCCGCCGTGTCGGCCCGCAGCGAGATGGAGAAGTCCGCCGAGTTCCCCTGCGCGGCCAGGTAGAAGCGCTCGTTCTCCACGGGGGTTCCCTCGACGTACTCGTACCGGGACTCGGCCAGCAGGCGCTCGGCCCGCTCCCTGGTGACCACGGTGCCGGCCGTCGGCGCTCCCGCGGTGCCCGCGGGGTCCGGCAGGTGAAGGTTCACGACGCACGCCAGCCGCGCGCGGGTCTTCTCCGGGCCGTACGACTCGCGCAGCACGTCGGCCAGGTCGTCGGGGTCGCAGTAGCCGGCCAGGGCCGCGAGCATCCCCGCGCGGTGGGTCCGCGTGATGAGCTGACGCGGTGTGCCGCCGGCCACGTCGACGGCCACCGGGACGCCCTGGACGAGAGTGCCGGGATAGCTCACCGCGTCGGGGTCGAACCGGTGGCTCGCCGCCATGACGAAGCCGCATGTCCGGCTTCCCGTCCGCTGGGCCACCAGCGTCGCGGCCATGGCGTGCACGGCCGATGCCGTGGTGACGCCCAGCTCCGCGGCGAGGTGGAGCGCGGCGACGCGTACGGCGGCGGAGCGCAGCGCGAACGTCTGGTAGCGCGGGCTCTCCGGCCGGTGACCGGAATACGGAAGGGGGTCGTCCGGAAACTTGGCGAGTTCCCGCTCCCAGAACTGGATGCCCCGGGCCGATCGTCGGGCGCTGTCCGCTTCGGCCTCTTCGCGCGCCCGGTCGGCCGGGTGCGTCACGCGGCCGGGGTCCGATGCCTCGGCACCGACCGGATCTCCGGCCAGGAGGGAGGTGAAATCGTCGAGGACGGAGACCATGCCGTGGCAGTCCATGGCCATGTGGAAGGAACAGATGACGACGAACCTCGGAACGCCCTCCGAGGTGACGACCGCCGCGCGCAGGGAGAGTTCGGGAAGCGTGAACGGCACGCTGTTGAACTCGGCTTCGAGGGTGCCGGCCGCCGCCTCGGCGTCGTCCGCCGCGACGTCTCGTACCTCGGCCCGGAGATGGCCTTCGGCCAGAATCAGCTGGCGCGGTTTTCCGTCGGTGGAGAGGCAGAAGCTGCTGCGAAAGGTTTCGTAGCGGCTGAGGAGTGCCGAGAGGGCTTCGGACACGTCATTCATGTTGCATATGTCCGGAATTGCTACGGTGTAGCTGTCGCCCAGGTCGGCGTAATGCGGAGCGCGTGCTGCCACCAAGTTCCATATCCAGCGCTGACCCCATGTGAGCGGAAAATCTCCTGACCGCCTCCCGCTGAATGGGATGTTGAGGAAGTGTGGTTCCGTGGTTAACCGCACATCTCTCCCTCGCCCTGCCTTTCCGTGAGCCCAATGGGTGACGGGGGCCGCTTGTCACCTCTCATCGGGGGAGGGGTTCGAGCCATGAGACTGTTTCAGGCCATCGTGAGGCGCCCAGGAAATGACGCGTCTTCATTTTGAAGCTAGCACGGCGGCAGATGTCATGTCACCGGCGACGTACTGTTGACATTGATCGACGGGGCCGCTTAGCGTTTCAATCAGGAACTCGCTTGCCCCCGCTCGTTTCCGCACGATTGTTCGACGCGACACGTGGTCCGTCATTTCCGTCTCAGTCCTTGAAGCGGTCTGCCGATGCTTCGGTGAAAAGGCACTGCGAGGGGCAGATTTCCATCCCTGTTTCCGGGATTCACCGTACCTCTCCGCGAGTACGGGTGCCCGCGTGTGCCGCAGCACTGGTGACCAGGCTAGGAGCCCAAGGTGAAACACCCCGGCGATGGCGAGGGTATCGAGTTCGCTTCGAATGACGGCCGCGGCCCCGTGCTGTTACGTCCCGGCGCGGGCGCGGACCCTTTCTCGTGGCTTGCCGAGAACCTGTCCCGTACCGAGGAACTCCTCACCACCTACGGCGGGGTCGTCCTGCGCGATCTCGGCATCCATTCGGTGTCCGAGTTCAACCGGGTGGTGCAGACGTTCGGTTCGGACCTTCTCGAGTACGTTCACCGCTCCACGCCCCGCACCAAGGTCGGCGGAAAGCTGTACACGGCGACGGAGTACCCAGCGGACCGGACGATCCCGTTGCACAACGAGAACTCGTACACCGACTCTTGGCCCAGTCGCCTCTACTTCTACTGCGCGGTGGCCGCCGAACAGGGCGGTGAGACCCCGACGGCCGACTCGCGGCGCGTGTACCAGGGGATCGACCCGGTGGTACGGGAGAAGTTCGAGCGTACGGGCGTGCTCTACGTCCGGAACTTCACCGAGGGCATCGACCTGAGCTGGCAGGAGGTCTTCCAGACCTCCGACCGCGCGGAGGTCGGGGCGTACTGCGCGGCACACGGCATCGAGGCCGAGTGGGAGCCGGGGGGCCCCGTGCTGCGCACCCGCCAGCACTGCCGGGCGACCCTGCCGCACCCGCGGACCGGAGAGCGGGTCTGGTTCAACCAGGCGCATCTCTTCCACATCTCCGCGCTCGCGCCCGCCGAACAGGGCTCGCTCGTCCAGGAGCTGGGCATCGACAACGTCCCCCGCAACGCGTTCTACGGCAACGGGGATCCGATCGAGCCGGCGGTTCTGGAGCACATCCGCGAGATCTACGAGCAGGAGAAGGTGGTCGTTCCCTGGCAGCGGGGAGACGTCCTGGTGGTGGACAACCTCCTCTTCGCGCATGGCCGCAACCCGTATCGGGGTGCCCGCAAGACAGTCGTCGCGATGAGTTGACCCACGGGGCCTGTCCGCCGTGTTGGTCACGCACGTTCCGCACGCACCGACATCCTCAACTCGCCATCGGAGGAAGGTACATGCCTGAGACGCTCGGCAACCCCACGCAGCGGGTGGTCAATTCCCACAATGGCTGGGACCCGCTCGAAGAGGTCATCGTCGGGAGTGTGGCGAACTCGGCGAGCCCCGGCTTCGAACCCGCCCTGCGGCCCTACTTCCCGGCCCCCGGGCAGCGGACGTTCCAGGCGGCACGGCGCAGTGACGCGGAGATCGAGGCGGCGACCCGACAACTGGACAACCTCGCAAGGGTGCTTGAGGGCGAGAACGTCATCGTGCGCAGGCCCACGCCGACCGACTTCTTCACCGAGGTGAAGACGCCGTCGTTCCACGTGCGCAGCCAGAACACCAGCGCGTGCCCCCGCGACGTCCTGCTCGTCGTCGGCGACGAGATCATCGAGGCCCCCATGGCCATGCGGAGTCGCTTCTTCGAGTACCTGCCCTACCGCAGGCTGGTGCGGGAGTACTTCCGCCAGGGCGCCAAGTGGACGGCCGCTCCCAAGCCGAGCATGGCCGACGAGATGTACGTCCAGGACTTCTCCGTCGAGGACGGTCCCTTCGACGCGGACGAACACCCGTCGCTGACCGACGTGGAACCCTGCTTCGACGCGGCGAGTTTCAGCCGCATGGGGAAGGACATCTTCTACCAGCCGGATGTCGTGACGAACGACTTCGGTGCCGGCTGGCTGGCCCGGCACCTCGGCCCGGAGTACCGCCTCCACCGGGTCCGCTTCCGTGACCCCCACCCTCAGCACATCGACGCGACGATGGTGCCGCTCCGCGCCGGGCTCGTCATGATCAACCCCGAACGTCCGCCGATCGGCGATACGATCGCGTTCTTCGAGGAGAACGGCTGGCGGGTGATCACCGCGGAGCCCTCGGTCCGGGGCAGCTTCTACAGCACCCCGGAGGTCAGCAACTGGATCTCCATGAACGTCCTCAACGTGAACGAGGAGACGATCATCTGCGAGGAGCGGGAGAAGCCGATGATCGAGCTGTTCAAGTCACTGGGGTTCCGGGTCATCGCCATCCCGTTCGCCAACGTCTACCACTTCGGCGGCAGCTTCCACTGCTGCACGGTGGACATCCGGCGGGCGGGCGGCAGGCAGTCGTACTTCCCCACGCTGGGTTCCTGACTCGTCCGAGAACCGTTCGCCCCATCTCTGAGGAAGATGCGCATGCGTCGTTCGCACGATGACTCCGCCCCGCCCGCAGGGACCTTGGTGCACCATCTGTTCGAGAAGCGGGCCCGTGAACACCCGGAGGCCACCGCCGTCATCTGCGGCGACACCAGCCTGACGTACCGGGAGCTCGACGGCCGTGCCACCGCCCTGGCCCGGATTCTCCGGCGTACGCACGCGGTGGGGCCGGAGTCCCTGGTGATGCTGGTCATGGAACGCGGGCCGCACGTCGTCGTCGGCATGCTCGCGGTCCTGAAGGCCGGAGGCGCGTACGTGCCGGTCTCGCCGGACACCCCGGACGACAGGATCAGGCTCCTTCTCGGCGAAACCGCCTGCCGGGTGGTGCTGACCGACCGGGCCCACCACGCGCGCCTGACGGACATCGTCCGGACCGGCGGCCCGGGCGACACCGCGGTGCGCGCGGCCGACGAGCCCGTGCCGGCCGGGGAGCCGTCGGCGGCGGACGAGGCGGTCGGGGACGAACCCGCCACGGCGGACCGGCTCGCGTACGTCATCTTCACCTCGGGCACGAGCGGCCGCCCCAAGGGCGTCATGGTCGAGCACCGGTCCGTCGTCAACTACATCCGCAACGCCAACGTCCACCTGGGCCTGTCCGCCGAGGACACCTGCGACTACTCGACGTCCGTCAGCTTCGACCTGACGGTGACGACGACCCTGGCCCCGCTCGCCCTGGGCGCACGCGTCGCCGTCTACGACGGGCCGGTCCAGGACGCGGACGCCTACCGGGAGTTCCTGGCCCGGCGGGAGGTCACCTTCGTCAAGCTCACGCCCGGCTACTTCGCCCTGATCGCGGACGGACTGCACAGGACCGGCGTCCGGACGGTCGTCCTGGGCGGGGAGAAGCTGCACCGGACGGTGCTGGAGCGGATCCGTACGCGTCCGGGGCAGGACCTGACGGTGTACGACGAGTACGGTCCGACCGAGGCGACCGTGGGGACATGTGCCGGTCCGGTCCATCCCCTGCCGGCCGGGGCGGTCCCGAACATCGGCCGCCTCTACGACGGATACCGGGGCTACGTGCTCGACCCCGAGGGACGGCCGGTGCCGGACGGCGAGGCCGGGGAGCTGTTCATCGGAGGCATCGGCCTCGCCCGGGGCTATCTCGGCCGGCCGGAACGGACCGCCGAACGTTTCCGGGAGCACCTCCTCCCGGCAGGGGCCGGCGACGGTGCCTCCGGACCCGTTCCCGACGGCGGCGGTCCCGTCCGGCTGTACCGGACGGGCGACTTGGTGCGCCGCCTTCCCGGGGGCGAATTCGAGTACATCGGCCGCAACGACGACCAGGTCAAGATCCGTGGGTACCGCATCGAGCCGGCCGAGGTCGAGCACGCGATACAGACCCACGGAGACGTGCTCCAGGCGGTCGTCGTCGCCCGCGCGGCAGGCGAAGGCCGGCGGTCGCGCGCGCTGGTCGCGTATGTGGTGGCGGGCGAGTTCGGCTGCTCGGAGCAGGAACTGGCCCAGTACCTCGCCGGAACGCTGCCGCCCTACATGCTGCCCGCCGCCTACGTCTTCCTCGACGCTCTCCCGCTGACCGCGCACGGCAAGGTGGACCGCGCTGCCCTGCCGGAGCCCGAACAGCTCCGGCAGAAGACCTATGTGGCCCCGCGTACCGACCTCGAACGTGCGGTGTGCGAGGTCTGGTCCGAGGTGCTCGGCCACGGCGCGGAACCGCTCGGGACCACCGACGACTTCTTCAAGCTGGGCGGTGACAGCATCGTCGCCATCCAGATGCTCAGCAGGGTGCGCCAGCGGTTCGGTGTCCACCTCCTGGTCAACGAGGTGCTCGACCAGCCCACCGTCGCGGCCCTCTGCGCCCTGCTGACCCGCCGGTTGAGCGAGGGCGCCGGGGCGCCGGACGGCGGCGCGGTGAGCGAGGCGGCGGTACCGATGGGTGAGGCGCCGCTGCTGCCCGTCCAACGGTGGTTCTTCGACCAGGAGTTCACCCGGCCGGACCACTGGAACCAGGCGTTCCTGATCGCGACCCCGCCGCTGGATCAGGAACGGCTGCGGCGGGCCGTGCGGGAACTCGGAGACCGGCACGGCGCGTTCCGCCTCCGGTACCGGTACGGCACCGACGAGGAAGCCGGCCAGTACTACACGGACGACTTCCGGCCCACCGACCTGGCGGTGGCCGCGGCCGACGGCACCGAAGACCTCCAGGAACTGTTCACCGCCTGGCAGAGCGACTTCGATCTGCGCCGCGGCCCGGTCTACCGCGTGGGCTACGTGGACGGGCTTCCCGACGGCAGCGCACGGGTGTTCGTCGCCTGCCATCACCTGATCGTCGACGCCGTGGGCTGGCGGATCCTCACCGAGGAACTGGAGGCGCTGTACCACGGGCGCGCCCTGTTGCCGGCCGGCAGCGGCTACGGGCAGTGGGGCGAGGCCCTCCAGCGGTACGCGGACGGGCATCCGGACGAGCGGGACCACTGGCAGCGGACGGTCGAGGGGTTCGCGCGGACCGGCGACGCGGCGCTGCGCGGACTCGTGCTCAGCGAAGACACCCACACGGTGTCCGGACTGACCCTGGACCGGGACACCTCCCGCAGGCTCCTGCGGGAGAGCCACCACACCTACCGCACCCAGATCAACGACCTGCTTCTCGCCGCCTTCGCGCAGGCCCTCCGCGACCTGACCGGCGAGACGGACCACTACATCCTGCTGGAGGGGCACGGCCGGGAGGAGATCGGCCCCCGGCTGGACGTGTCCCGTACCCTCGGCTGGTTCACGACCATGTTTCCCGTGCGGCTGAGCGCCGGGCCCGACCGTCTCGCCGGTCTGCGCGCCACGAAGGAGACGCTGCGCGCGATCCCGGCGAAGGGCATCGGATACGGCGCCCTGTACGGGTACGACGCCGGCCGGCTGCCCCGGATCAACTTCAACTACCTCGGTCGGCTCGACCACGACGAGGCGCCGGGCCCGGAGGCGCGCTGGCGGCTCACCCGGGAGGACGCGGGCATCGCCGTGGACCCGGCCAACCGGGACGGCAACATCATGACGGTCAACGGCTGGGTCGTCGACGGCCGCCTCACGTTCACCCTGGCGAACAAGCTGGGGCAGGAGACCGGCGACCGCTTCGCCCGCCGGTTCGAGGAGTCGCTGACCGCTCTCGTCGACGAGCTGTCGCGGATGGAGCGGACCTACCTCACCCCCTCCGACGTCGACCGCGTGGTCCGCCCGGAGTACCTCGACGAGCTCCAGGCCGACCGCGAGATCGACAGCGTCCACCTGGCCAACAGCCTTCAGCAGGGCTTCATCTACCACGCCCTGACCCAGGGCGGGACCGACGACGCCTACATCGTCCAGATGATGTGGAGCTACGCCACCGCGATCGAGCCGCGGCTGCTGCGCGAGGCGTGGCTGGCCGCACAGCGCAAGTACCCGAGCCTGCGGCTGCGCTTCGGCTGGCAGGACGACCTGGTCCAGATCGTCGACGCGCACGGCACACCGGACTGGCGCTACCACGATCTGAGCCACGAGCCCCCCGAGCGCCGGGCCGAAGCGCTGCGGGCGATCCGGGAAGAGGACCGTGCGGAGCCCTACGACCTCGGCCGCGGCCCGCTGTTCCGGATTCATCTGGTGCGGCTGGGGGACGGGCACCACACCTGCCTGTTCAGCCACCATCACTCGATCCTGGACGGCTGGAGCATCACCGTCCTGCTGGACTTCGTGCACGACACCTATCAGGCTCTGCTCGCCGGCCTGCCCGTGGACAGCGCTCCGGACCGGGGCTACGGGGCGGCACAGCGCTACCTCCAGGACCACCACCGCGACGAGGACGGCTACTGGCGCGAGTACCTCGCCGGGTACGAGGACCGGATGGACCTGCGGGGGCTGCTGCGCCCGGCCGCGCGGGCGGGCGGCGTACGGACCGAGGAGATCCGGCGCGTCGAGGACATGCGGGAAGCCGCGGTCACCATCTCCGGTGAACCGCTCGCCCGGGTGCGGCGGCTGACCCAGCAGGCAGGGGTCACCTCGAACGCGCTCTTCCTCAGCCTCTGGCACAAGGCACTGGCCTGCTACAGCGGCTCGCGGCAGACCATCACCGGTGTCGTCGTGTCCGGCCGCAACATCCCGACGGACGACATCGACCGCACCGTCGGCCTGCTGATCAACACCCTGCCCCTGGTGCTGACGAGCGGCGCCCCGGACGAGCTGGTCGTGGACACCCTGCGTGACGTGCAGCGCCGCATCAATACGCTGAACGCGCGGAGCACCGTGAACCTGTCCGCGCTGCACGAGGGTGCGAACCGGCTGTTCGACTCCCTCTTCATCTACGAGAACTGGCCCAGGATCAGCCCCGACGGCTGGCAGAAGGCGTTCTCGGTACGGGACGCCGAAGAGTTCGAGAAGCTCGACTACCCGCTGTCCATGATCGTCTCCGAGACGCCCGACAGCATCAGGCTCCGACTGGCCTACGCCGCCGAACTCTTCGACCCACACCTGGCGGAGGAGCTGCTGCGGATGCAGCGTCACCTGCTGGACGGGGTGCTCGCCGGGGCCCAGCGCCCCTGGAGCGCGATCCAGCTGCTGACCGAGGAGGAGCGCGCGCGGGTCACCGGCTTCCTCAACCCGCAACCGCCCCAACCCGCCACCGCCGGTACCTTCCTCGACCGGTTCGAGGCTCAGGCGGAACGACGGCCGGAACACACCGCCGTGAGCTGCGAGGGCGCCGCCCTCACCTACCGCGCCCTGGACGAACGCGCCAACCGGCTCGCGCACCTGCTGGCCGGGACGGACGGTCTCGATCCCGAGGAACCGGTCGTCGTCTGCATGGGCAAGGGCATCGACCTCATGGTGGCGATCCTGGCCGTGGCCAAGGCGCGGGGCGCGTACGTGCTCCTGGACCCCAGCTACCTGGACGAGCGGATCGCGTACATCCTCACGGACACGAAGGCGGCGACGGTCCTCACCACCCACCGCGACGCCGCGCGTCTGGCCGGCCTCGGCGAGCCACGCCGGAGCCCGGCGGTCCTCGCCCTGGACACTCCGGAGACGGCCGCCGCCCTCGCCGCGGCGCCCCCCGTCAGCCCCGGTCCGCGTCCCGCCGCCGACGAACTGATGTATGTCCTCTACACCTCCGGCACCACGGGCGACCCCAAGGGCGTCATGGTCGAGCACGGGTCGTTCGACCTGCTCGTCTCCCAGGTGAGCGAGCGGTACTTCCCCGACCGGGAATCCGTCAGCACCTACAGCCTGACCAATCACGTATTCGACATCTTCGGCCTGGAGTACGGCCTGCCGCTGTCCACCGGCGGCATGGTCGAACTCGCCATCGGAATCCCGGACACCCTGGACTGCCGGCCGTACGACTTCGTACAGGCGACACCCACCGTGTGCGACGTGCTGCTGGACCGGCTGACCGGCACCGACGGCACACTGCTGCTCGTCGGTGGGGAGAAGCTGGACCAGGAGCTGCTCGACCGGGTGACAGCGGCCTCGCTGGACCTCGTCCATGTCTACGGGCCGACCGAGACGACGATCTGGTCCACCTCCTGGCGCTACCGGCACACGGAGCCGCGTGACGGTCTGCCGGTCAATCTCGGAAGACCCTTCGGCAACGAGACCGCCCACGTCCTGGACGCGTTCCACCGGACGCTCCCGGTAGGCGCGGTCGGTGAACTGCACATCGGCGGCGGGGGACTGGCCCGCGGCTATCTGCACAGGGACGATCTCACCGCCGAGCGGTTCGTGACCCTCCCCCCGGCCGTCACGGGCGGCACGGCCCCGGTCCGGCTCTACCGCACCGGAGACCTCGTACGCCTCCTCCCCGGTGGGGTTCTGGAGTTCATCGGGCGCAATGACGCCCAGGTCAAACTGCACGGCCATCGCATCGAACTCGGCGAGATCGAGGCGGCCCTGCTGCGCCACCCCGCGGTCCGGCAGGCCGTGGTCGTCGTCAAGGACATCGGCCGTCCGCTCCTGATGGGCTACTACGTCTCCGACAGCGCCCTGGACGCCGACGAACTGACCGGCTTCCTCCGGCGCAACCTGTCCACGCACATGGTGCCGGCCGCCTGTGTCCGGCTCGCCGCCCTGCCGCGCACCATCAGCGGCAAAGTGGACCGCGCGGCCCTGCCCGATCCGGAGTTCGCCCCCACGCCGGAGATCACACCGCCCCGCTCACGCCTGGAGGCCGACCTGTGCGCGGCCGTCGCAGGACTGCTCGGACTGCGGACGGAGGAGGTCGGCATCGACGACGACTTCTTCCGGCTCGGCGGCAACAGCGTGCTCTCCGTCAAACTCGTCTCGCTGGTCCGGCGCGAACTCGGCCTGGCGGTGACCGTCGCACACCTCCTGGAGACCAGGACGGTCCGGGCGTTCACCGAGGGGCTCGACATCCGGCGTGCCCACCCCGCCGAGATCACCCCCACCGTCTTCGACCGACCGGAGGACCAGCTGCTGTCCTTCGCGCAGGAACGCCTCTGGTTCATCGAGAAGTTCGAACGCGGAACCCACGCCTACAACGTTCCGCTCGTCCTCGGCGTCGCCGACCACGTGGACAGCGGCATCCTGCTGGCCGGCGTGCGCGCGGTGGTCGAGCGTCACGAGATCCTGCGGACCCTCATCAAGGAGACCCGCAACGGCGTCGGATACCAAGTCGTACGGGAGAGGGACGAGGCGCCGCCGCCCGTCGTCCGGGTGCCCGACACCGAAGCCCTGCGCGAGCACCTGCGGCGCGATGTGGAGCGGGTCTTCGATCTCGCGAACGAGGGTCCGCTGCACATGCGGCTCTACGAGGTGGAGCGGCCCGCGGCCCGTTATCTGGCGTTCGTGATCCACCACATCGCCTTCGACGGGTGGTCGACCGATGTGCTCCTGGAAGACCTGACGGCCGCCTACGCCCTGCTGGAGCAAGCGCCGCCCGGCACCGGCCCCGCACGGCGCCTCCCCGCCCCGGAGCTGAGCTACCGGGACTTCGCCGCCTGGCAGCGGCGGTACCTCACCGGCGAGCGGGCCGACGCGCTCGCCCGGTTCTGGGCGGAGAAACTCCAGGGGCACGCGCGCCTGGAACTCGTACCGGACCGGCCACGGCCGGACACCATCGACTACCGGGGCGCGGACGTCTACCTCACCGTCGATGCGGAGGTGTCGCACGGGCTCCGGCGACTGGCGCAGCAGATGCGGGTCAGCCTCTTCAGCCTGCTGCTGAGCGCCCACCACCTCGCGCTGCGCTGTTTCAGCGACCAGGACGACATCGTCGTCGGCGTGCCCGTCGCGAACCGGGACCACCCCCGGCTGGAGCGTCTCGTCGGATTCTTCATCAACACCCTGCCGCTGCGGGTGCGCGTCGACCCGGCCGGGACCGTCGCCGACCACATCGAGGCGACCTCGCGCGAGGTCATGGACCTGCTCCTGCACCAGGAACTGCCCTTCGAACAGCTGCTGACGGCGCTGGACGTCCCCCGTGACATGAGCCGCCACCCGGTCTTCCAAGTGACCTTCAGCGTGCAGAGCTTCGGCGCTCCCTCGCGCGGCCGGCGGGACGGGCCGCGCGAGATTCTTCGCACGACGAACCTGACCCGTGAGCTGTACCGGGTCGCGAGGTTCGACCTCAGCACCTCCGTCGACGACTCGTGCGACGAGCTGGAGGTCAACGTCAACTACGCGACCGGTCTGTTCGACCACGCGACCGTCGAGAGCTTCGGGGAGACATACGTCCAGCTCCTGCGGCAGTTCGCCGGTCTCGCCGGGGACGCGACGGCACAGCGGCGGCTGACGATCCCGGACCTGACGTACCGGCACGACGACGACACCGCCCACGCGGGCCACGGCCGGATGCGGTCCGTCCATGTGCTCGACAGCGACCTCCGGCCGCTTCCTGTCGGCGCGGTGGGCGAGCTGTGCATCGGCGGTGCGGGGCCGGGGCCCGTGGACGGCTCCGGCAACGAGCCCCTGTACAGGACCGGCAACCTGGTGCGGTGGGCCCCGGACGGCAGTCTGCGGTCCGTCGGGCGCCGCGGTGTCCCGGCTGAGGCGCCGCCCGCTCCGGCGGCCGGCCCCCAGCTCACCGGGGGCGGCCGGTTCACCGCTCCCCGCAACGGGACGGAGGAGAAGGCACGGGCCGTCATGGCGGGGGTCCTGGCGATGGATCCCGACCGGATCAGCGTCCACGACGACTTCTTCGGACTGGGCGGCAACAGTCTCCTGTCGATCAAGCTGATCAGCGGTCTCGCCGCCGAGACGGGCATCGACCTCGGCGTCGCCGCGGTCTTCCGGTACCGGACGGTCGCGAACCTGGTGGAGGGTCTGGACACCGTGGCGGCCGGGCCCGTACCGATCGAGCCGGCCCGGCCCTCGGACCCGTCGCGGCAGCCGCTGTCGTTCGCCCAGGAAAGGCTGTGGTTCATCGACCAGTACGAGCAGGGCAGCGATGTGTACAACATCCATCTCAGCTACGCGTTGCTGCCGGGCGTCGAAGTGGCGCTGCTGGAACGCTGCTTCCGCGCCGTCTACGAACGCCACGAGGTGCTCAGGACGGTGATCCGGCGCGCCCCCGGCGGGGACCTGCACCAAATGGTCCTCGACCACCGCCACGTGCCCATGGTGGTACGGCACCGCACCGCCGCCGGTGAGGCGGACCTGACCGCCGAGGCCAGGGCCGAGGCCGGCCACCACTTCGACCTCGCCCGGGAGGCGCCGGTCCGGATCACCTTCTACCAGCGGGGCGTGGGCGCCGAACGGCGCGCCTTCGTGGGCATACTGGTGCACCACATCGCCTTCGACGGCTGGTCGGCGGATCTCCTCCTCGCCGAACTCGACGCACTGCACCGGCACTTCACACGGCCGCCCACCGAGAGGGACGCGCGGCCGGCCCTTCCCGCGCTCACCGTCCAGTACCGCGACTTCGCGGCCTGGGAGCGCGGCAGGCTGAGCGGCGACCGGCTCGGCAAACTGCTGGCGTACTGGCGGAACCGGCTGGAAGGGCGCCAGCCGCTGGAGCTGCCGACCGACCGCGTGCGGCCGCGCCGGGCGGACCACCGGGGCGGGCAGCTCGTGGTCGAGCTGGGGGAGGAGACCACGACGGCGCTGCGGCGGCTGGCCCGGGAGGCCGACGCCGGTCTGTTCAGCGTGTTGCTGGCCGCCTACTACCTGCTGCTCCAGGCGTTCACGAACCGCGCCGACCTCGTCGTCGGCATCCCGGCGTTCAACCGCACACACCACCAGACCCACGATCTGATCGGCTGCTTCGTCAACTCGCTCGCCCTCGACTTCGACATCGACCGCGAGGACGACGTCCGGACGATGATCGGCAAGGTCGCGGCACGGGTGATCGAGGCCCAGGAACACCAGGAGATGCCGTTCGAGCGGCTGGTGGGCCATCTGAACCTGCCGGCCGACCCCAGCCGGCACCCGCTGTTCCAGGTCTGGTTCGACGTGAACTCCTTCGCCGAGGCCGAGGCGGACCGGGCCGACAGCGCCGGAGCGGCCGGGCAGGGGCTGCTGCGCACCCACGACCTCACCGGCTACGCGGCCGAAGGGCAGTCGCCCACCGGTGCCAAATTCGACCTCGGACTGGTGATCAACGACGGTGGCCGGGCGCTCGCCTGCGTCTTCAGCTATGCCACAAGCCTGTTCGAGGAGAGCACCGTGGACAGGTTCGCCGACACCTACCGGGCGATCCTCGAACAGTTCGCGGGAGCGACGGGAGGAGACCGGTGAGCGCGGACTTCCCTCTGACGCGGACGGCACACCCCGTGCCGGAGGCCGAACGGGCCCGGATACTCGGCGCACCCGTGTTCAGCCGGTACTTCACCGATCACATGGCCTTCGCCTCATGGACACCGGACAACGGATGGCACGACCGGGGCATCGGCCCGCTGGAACCCTTCACGTTCCACCCGGGCGCCGCCGTACTGCACTACGCCCAGGAGATCTTCGAGGGTTTGAAGGCGTACCGGCACGCCGACGACAGCGTGTGGCTGTTCCGCCCGGAGGCCAACGCACGCCGATTCGCCCGTTCCGCGCGGCGCCTGGCGCTGCCCGAGCTGCCGGTCGAGGACTTCCTGGCCAGCGTGGAAGGACTGATCCGGGCGGACGAGCCCTGGGTCCCCGCGCCTGACGGCGAACGGAGCCTGTATCTGCGGCCCTTCATGTTCGGCGCCGACCCGTTCCTCGGTCTGCGACCCGCCCGGCAGGTCACGTACTCGGTGATCGCGACCCCGACCGGCTCCTATTACTCCTCCGGCATCACCCTGTGGGTGAGCGACCGGTACACTCGCGCGGCCAGGGGCGGCACCGGGGCGGTCAAGTGCGGCGCCAACTACGCCGCGGGACTGGCCGCGCAGACCGACGCCCGGGAACACGGCTGCGAAGAGGTCCTGTACCTGGACAGCTCGGGGGAGGGAAGGCTGGAGGAGGCCGGGACGATGAACCTGTGTCTGGTCCTCTCGGACGGCCGGCTGGTCACACCCGCCCTCGGCACGATCCTCGCGGGGGTGACCCGCGACAGCGTGCTCGGGCTGGCCGCCGCCTTCGGCCTGGTCCCGGAGGAGCGGACGGTCACCCTGGACGAGCTGCGTTCCGGGGCCGAGGACGGCACCATCACCGAGGTGTTCACCGTCGGCACTGCCGTCGTGGTCACCCCGGTCGTGGCACTGAAGGGGGACGGCTATGAGTTCGTCATCGGCAACGGCACCCCCGGAAAGCGGACGACGGCGCTCCGGGAGCACGTGCTGGACATCCAGCACGGCCGGGCGGAGGACCCATTCGGCTGGATGCGGAGAGTGCTCTGAGGGCACTGGACCACCCGGCGTATCACCTGACGCATCAACCGACGGGAGCAGCGTGAGAACCACCATGACGACGGCGTTGATCAAGGACGCACCGGCCCCTGTCCGACGAGTGGTGTGAGCGGGCACAGATGTCATCTCACTCCTTCCGGGACGGGACGGCCCCGGCCCCCGGTTCCGCGCTGAAGCTGCTGCTCCGGGGAATCCGCCGCAACCGGGTCGCCGTGGCACGCTCCTTCGGCCTGCTGGCGGCCTGGCAGCTGTCCGAGGCGATGGTTCCCGTGGTGGTCGGCCTGGTCATCGACCACGCGGTCGCCGGGGGAAGCGTCACCAGCCTCGCCCTGTGGGGCGGCGTGCTGGTCATGGTGTTCGCCTCGCTGATGTTCACGTACCGCTTCGGTGCCGCCGACGCGTACCGGGTCGACCAGCGGGAGAACCACCGGCTTCGGGGCGAGATCGCCCACCACGTACTGCGGCCGGCCGGTGCGCGCACCGGCACCCTGTCCGGCGGCACCCTCTCCCTGGCCACCTCCGACACGGCGAGTGTCGGGGGCCTGGCCAGGGCCGTGGGCTATACGTTCGCCTCGGCCGTCGCGGTGCTGGTGAGCGCGGCCGTGCTGCTGCGCATCGACCTCGCGATCGGGCTCGCCGTACTGCTCGGCGTGCCGCTCGTGCTGGCCGTCATCCAGTTCGTCACACCCGTGCTGTCCCGCCGCAACCGCGACCAGCAGACCGAGATCGCCAGGACCAGCGGCACGGCGGCGGACCTGGTGCGCGGTCTGCGCGTCATCAAGGGCATCGGCGCCGAGGACGAGGCCGCCGCACGCTACCGGGCACGGAGCCAGGTCGCCAGGGCCGCCGGCATCCGGCTCGCGGGCTCCCACGGGGTCATGGAAGGCATCACCACCGGGCTCAGCGGACTCCTCCTGGCGGGGGTCACCCTGCTCGCCGGCAAGCGGGCGCTGGAAGGCGGCATCACCATCGGGGAGTTGGTCGCCATCGTCGGACTCACCCAGTTCCTCGCGATGCCCCTCCAGGCCCTCGGCCGGGTCGGCGCGCAGGTGGCCGCCGCCCACGCCTCGGCGGCCCGGATCGTCGACTTCCTGGGTACGCCGCCCCTGCTGGCCGACGGTCCCGAGGAGCCGCCGCCCGGCCCGGCCCCCGCGGTCTCCCTCCAGGACGTGACCATCGGCCCCCTGAACGGATTCACCCTCACCTCGCGGCCGGGCGAACTGCTCTGCCTGGTCGTGGACGACCCGGTCGTCACCCGGACCCTCATGGGCCTGCTCGCCGGTGAGATCCACGGCCCGGACATCACCGGCGAGGTCCTGCTCGACGGCGTCGCGATCGGCGAGCTGAGCCTCCGGGCGCGCACCGCGCGCCGCCTGGTGAACCCCCATCACACCGAACTCCTGGAAGGCACGTTGCGCAGCAACCTCGACCCCGACAGCCGGCACAGCGACACCGATCTCATGGGCATCCTCGGCGCGGCGGCGGCGCAGGACATCGTCGGCCTCGACGAACAGGGCCTGGACCAGCGGGTGGTGCCCACGGGAGCGACCTACTCCGGCGGCCAGCGCCAGCGCATCGCGCTGGCCAGGGCGCTGGCGGCCGACCCTCCGGCCCTGCTGCTCGACAACCCGACCACCGCGGTGGACGCGGTCACCGAGCAGCACATCGCGCGCGGCATCAGCGCCCGGCGGCACGGCTCCGTGAGCACGCGCACCACCTGGATCGTGACCACGAGCCCCGCGCTGCTCGCCCGGGCGCAGCGCGTGGTGTTCGTGGCGGGCGGCCGTGTCGTCGAGGAGGGCACCCACCGCGAGCTGCTCGGCCGCCCCGCGTACCAGGAGCTGGTGCTGCGGTGAGCCGGGACCTGCTGCCGATCGGCACCTACCGGCAGACCTTCGCCTTCCTCGGCCCCCTGGCGTGGCGCCGCGGCAACCGGCCGACGGCCGTCACCGCGGCCCTCGCGACGGTGCTGGCCGGTGCCTTCGGGCTCGTGGCACCCTGGGTGCTCGGCACGATCGTCGATGACATCCGCGCCGGCCGGGACACCATCCTCTCCTCGGCGCTGGCCATCGCCGCCGCGACGGTCGCGTCCGCGCTGCTCGGCGGAGTGTCGGTCGCCGCGCTGGCTCGGGTGGCCGAGCCCGCGCTGGCCGCGCTGCGGGAGCGCGTGTTCGTCCGGGCGCTGCACCTGCCCGCGGACCGGATCGAGCGGGCCAGCACCGGGGACCTGCTCTCCCGGCTCTCCGACGACGTACGGACCGTGTCGGAAGGGTTCAAGGATGTCGTGCCGATCGTCCTGAACTCGGCTGTCACCGTCGCGTTCACCGCCGCGGGCGTGCTGGTCCTGGACTGGCGGCTCGGCCTGGCCATGCTCACGGCGGTGCCGCTGTACGTGGGCGGCCTGAGATGGTTCCTGCCGCGCTCCGAGCGGTTGTACCGCGAGCAGAGGATCGCCCAGGGAGAGCGCGCCGAGGCGCTCCTCACCAGCCTCAACGCCGCCCCGACGGCGCGTGCCTTCGGGATCGGGCACGGACTGCTCCGGCGGATCGAGGACACGTCCGACCGGGCCGTCGGGATCTCCGTCTCCGTGTACCGGCTCACGCTCCGCTTCCTGAACCGCAACAACGTGGCCGAACTCTTCGGCCTGAGTGTGCTGCTCGGTCTCGGGTTCGTCCTGGTGCGCGAAGACCTCACCACCGTCGGCGCCGTCACCGCGGCGGCGCTCTACTTCCTGCGTCTCTTCACTCCCATCGGAGGGCTCCTCTTCACCTTCGACCAGTTCCAGGCGATCGGATCGGCCCTGGCCCGGCTCGTGGGCATCGCGACGATGCCGCCCGCCCCTGACCCCGGGCCGGCCACCGGGCCAGGGGAGGTCGTGCTGTCGGGGATCACCCATCAGTACGTGCCGGGCAAGCCGGTCCTGCGCGACATCGACCTGCGGATCGCCGCGGGGGAGCGGGTCGCCGTCGTCGGTGCCACCGGAGCGGGCAAGACCACCCTGGGCGCGATCGCCGCCGGGGTGCTGCGGCCGACCGGCGGCACGGTGACCGCCGCCGGTGTCCCCTACGACCCGGAGCGGTCCGGGACGGGCTCAGGCGTGTTCCTGGTGACCCAGGACGTGCATGTCTTCGCCGGTACGGTGCGGGAATCGCTCACCCTGGTCGCACCCGGGGCGTCGGACGAGGAGATCCGGGAAGCGCTGGCCGTGACGCTGGCCGACCGGTGGGTCGCGGCGCTCCCCGACGGCCTGGACACCGTCATCGGGGACCAGGGACATCAGCTGACGGCGGACCAGTCGCAGCAACTCGCCGTGGCGCGCATCGTGTTGAGCGACCCTTGGTTCGTGGTGCTGGACGAGGCCACCGCGGAGGCCGGCTCGACGGGCGCTCTCGTACTGGAGAGGGCGGCGGAAGCGGCGATGCGGGGCCGTACCGCTCTCGTGGTGGCGCACCGGCTGGCTCAGGCCCGTGCGGCCGACCGCGTCCTCGTGATGCACGACGGATCCGTCGTCGAGCAGGGGACCCACGACGAACTGCTCGCGGCCGGCGGCCGTTACGCCGAGCTGTGGCGCGCCTGGTCGGACCGTCACACGGCGGCCGGACGGCAGCCCTGACATCGCCCACCGACCCGACTGGACGCGAGGCTCATGGAGTACGGTCATGGATCTTGAACTGAAAGCCAGGACATTCGTCGTCACCGGGGGATCGCGAGGGCTGGGCCTCGCCGCCGCCAGGGAGCTGGTGGCCGAGGGCGCGCGGGTCGTCCTCGCGGGCCGCGACGGGAGCCGCGCCGAGAAAGCGGCCGCCTCGCTCGGCGGCGGCGCCGCGGGAGTGGCGGCCGACACCGCCGACCCCGCCACTGCCGACCGGCTCATCACCGTCGCACGTGACACCTTCGGGAGCTTCGACGGCGTCCTGATCAGCACCGGAGGCCCCCCGCCGGGAACCGCGGCCACCAGCACGGAGGCCCAGTGGCGGGCGGCGTTCGACTCGGTCTTCCTCGGTACGGTACGGCTCGCCCGCGAAGCGGCCGAACAGCTCCCGGAGGGCGGGGTGATCGCCCTCGTCCTCTCCAGTTCGGTGCGTGAGCCGATTCCCGGCCTCACCATCTCCAACGGCCTCCGCCCCGGCCTGGCCGGGTTCGCCAAGTCCCTGGCTGACGAGGTCGGTCCACGTGGCATCAGGGTCGTGGGTCTCCTCCCGTACCGCGTCGCCACCGACCGGGCGCGCGAGATCGACGCCCGCACCGGTGACGTGGCGGCCGCCCGCGCGCGCAACTCCGCCGACATCCCGTTGCGTCGGTACGGCGCTCCGGCGGAGTTCGGAAAGGTCGCGGCGTTCCTGATGTCCCCTGCCGCTTCCTACCTCACCGGCGTCATGGTCCCGGTGGACGGGGGTGGTCTGCGCGGCTTCTGACGTCGGCCCCGGACCGTGCCCGAGTGACTCGTATCCGCGATTTCGCGACGGAGGATTGATGATCTGCCATGTGGTCCTGTTCAAGTTCCATGACGGGGTGGGTTGGGACGACCCGCGTTTCCTCGAAGCGGACAGGGACGTCCGTGTTCTCCCGGAATCGATTCCTGAGATCCTGGAGTGGAAATGCGGCCGGAACATCGCCGACCGGGAAATAGCGTACGACTACGCCGTCATCGGCGGTTTCGCGGACAAGAGCGCCGTGGAAACGTATCTCTACCATCCGGTTCACCAGCGGGGCGTGGACCAGTGGCGGCAGTTCTCCACCTGGGCGGTCACGGACTTCGAGCTGTAGCCGTGCGATCCGGCCGGGCCGGCGGCGCACCGCGGGCGCGGCCGGATCGCCGGGCGGCCCGCGGTCGCCCCGAAGGAGGCGGCGGCGTCATCCGTGAAGGGGCGGCCCGTCCGTGCGGCTGATCCGGCGGATCTCCTCCAGCGGGTAGGGGGTCTCCCTGCTCTCGTACTGAAGCTTGCGAAGGAAGTCCGCCATCACCGCGGTGAGCGGCGCGTGGCGGGTGAGGACGGCCGCGGCCGCCTCGGGGATTCCCGTGGGGCGCTCGCCACGGGCGTACGCCCGCACCTGCGCCTCGCGGTCGTCTCTCCCGTACCCGTACACGGCGGTGACCAGCCAGTTCACCAGGTAGCTGACCGAGTAGCAGCGGTCGTAGGTCCGATGCCGGTCGAAGAAGCCGACCTCCTCCCGCGACAGCTCGAACCGGGCGGAGAGCGCGAGGCCGTAGTCCGAGAAGTACAGGCGCCTGCCGTCCGTCAGGATGTTCTTGAAGTGGGTGTCGAAGTGCAGGAGACCCCGGGTGTTCATGAACGAGGTCCCGGCCTCCAGCTCCCTCTCCACCATGACGCAGGCCCGGTCGGCGGCCTCGCCGCCGGCCTCGATCCGCTCGCCCAGCCACTGGTGCAGGTTCTGCGGGATGTACTCCAGGAACAGCGCCAGGCTCGCCGAGGACCGCTGGAGGGCCTCGATCCGGCGGCGCACCTGCGGCCCGCCGCCCCAGTAGGCGACGGTCCGTTCCACGTCGGCCAGCTCATCGGGCAGGGGTGTCGAGTCCGGCAGCACCCGCCAGTGGTACATCAGGGGGAAGCCGCCGTATTCGCCCGCGAGCACCCAGTTCGTCGTCATGGTGTGCGCGGCCAGCTCCCGCCAGGCCCCGAAGCCCGGCCCGCCGATTCCGTACTGGCAGAAGACCGGCAGCTCGAACAGGTTCGCCGTGGACCGGACGTTCTCCGGTCGTCCCTCCAGGTCGGTGAGGGGTACGCGCTTCACGAAGACCGGGGTCCCGCCGACCTCCAGCAGGGCCGACTTCCCGCCGATGCCGGAACCGATGGGCACGGCCGCGGCCACCAGTTCGTACAGTGCGCGATCGCTGTAGGAGGCCAGGGAAGCGGAGACGGCCCCATGGGCGGCCCGACGCGCACCGCGCGACCTGTCAGGGGACTTCAACCGCTGCCTCCACCTGGGCACCTACCTCGATCTCCTGTGACGGCTGCGCGTTCCCGCCGAGCGCGGCCACGCGACACGTGGCGGGGCGGTCGGGCCTCCGGAGAGGGCAGGGGAGTGGCCGGGATCTGTGCGTGACGACCGACCGGAACACCACCCTGATCGCACCTTATGCGAAGACCGGTGACCGGACAGCGGGAACCCGACCCCTTGGCGGGCATCGTCAACTCGGGCGTGGCGGCGAACGGGAGCGACGCGATCGAGCGGCGGCGTATGACGGCGAAACGTGCAGCCCCTTGAACGTCTGAGACTATTCCTGGCCGTTTCTGACCAATCTCCGCTACAGGTATCGGCGGCGGATCGTAACGGGTCCAGGATGTACCCGTGCTGGGCAACCTTCCCGTCGTCACCACCAGTTTCGTCGGCCGAAAGGGCGAACTGGGCGCTGTCGCGCGGGCATTAAAAGAACATCGGTTGGTCACTCTCACGGGCAGCGGGGGAGTCGGCAAGACCCGCCTCGCGCTGCGCGCCGCCGGTCTGGCCCGTGACCACCACCCCGACGGGGTGTGGTGGGCCGATCTGTCCCACCTCCACGACGACCGGCTGCTCATCGCCACGGTCTGCGACGCGGTCGGCCTGCTGGACCACAGCCCCCGCCGGCCCGTGGAGGCGCTGGCCGAATGGCTGGCCGGCCTCCGGCCACTGCTGGTCCTCGACTGCTGCGAACGGACCGTGGCCTCCTGCGCCCGCCTGGTCGCCGACCTCCTCGCCGCCGCGCCCGCGCTGACCGTCCTCACCACCAGCAGACAGCCGCTGGGCACCGAGGGGGAGCACCTCCTCGACGTCGGACCGCTGTCCTCGGGCGGGGACGGCACGGAGGCCGTACGCCTCTTCCGCGACCGCGCCGCCACCGCCGCGCCCCGCCTGCCGCTGGACTCCCCGAGCGCCGGGGCGGCGGTCGCCGAGATCTGCCGCAGACTCGAAGGAATCCCCCTCGCGCTGGAGCTGGCCTGCGCCCGGCTCGGCGAGAACAGCGTCGAGGAGATCGCGGGCCGGCTCACCTCCCGGCTCGACCTGCTCACCGACGACACCGTCTGGCCCCAGCGCCACCGGGCGCTGCGCACCGCCATCGGCTGGAGCCACGAACTCTGCTCCCCGCTCGAACGCCTCCTGTGGGCCAGGCTCTCCGTCTTCCCCGGCACCGTGGACCCCGCCGACGCGGGGGCCGTCTGCGCGGGCGGCCCGCTCGCCGCCCGTGACGTACCCGCGCTCCTGGAGGGCCTCGCCGCGCAGTCCGTGCTCCAGCGCGTGGGCGACCGCTACCGGATGCTCGACACACTGCGCGAATACGGCGCCCTGTGGCTCGGCGAACTCGGCGAGGAAGACCTCCTCGCCCGCCGGCACGCCGCCCACTTCGCCGATGTCGCCGCCGACGCCCACGCCGGCTGGCTCGGCCCGCGACAGGTCGACTGGTACCGCAGGATCGCCGACTCCCACGCCGACCTGTGCGCCGCGCTCGACCACCTCCTCGAAGAGGACCCGGAGCGGGCGGTGGAGATGGCCGGGCGCACCGGGCTGTTCTGGAGCTGCTGCGGCCATCTGCACCAGGCCCGCGGCTATCTCGAACGCGCCCTCGCCCGCTCCTGCGCGCGCGGGCCGCACCGCACCCGTGCCCTGTGGGCCCTCGGCATCACCCGTACCCTCCAGGGCGACCACGAGGCCGCCCGCCTGCTGGGCGAGGAGTGCACCCTCGCCGCCTGGCACGACCAGGACCCCGAGTCCATGCTCTCCGCGGCCCACTCCGTCAGCTTCACCTATCTGATGATGGGCCGCCCGCAGGCCGCCCACACCGTCAGCGACCGCGCCCTGAACCAGCTGACCGGCGACCCCATGGACGCCCCCTCCCATCTGCGCTGCCGGGTGATAAGACTCTTCGCGCTGTCCGCGCTCGGCAGACTCGACGAGGCGTACGAGGACGCCACCGGGCTGCAACGGCTCAGCCGGAGCTACGGCGAGCACTGGGCCCGCGCCTACGCCGACCACCAACTCGCCCTCATACAGCTCCTGCGGGGCCGGCCGGGCGACGCCGAGGGCCACGCGCGCGCCATGCTCGCGGGCAAGTACCGGCTGCGCGACAGCCTCGGTATCGCCCTCGGCCTCGACCTGCTCGCCGGGGCCATCGCCGCGCAGGGCGACGGCGTGGCGGCCGCCCGCACCTCCGGCACCGGACACACCTACTGGCGGATGATCGGGCACCCCCACCGGGGCAGCCCGGAGCTGAGCGCGATCCGCGACCAGTGGGAGCGCCAGGCACGTGAGGCGGCCGGCAACCCCGCCTACGAGAGCGCCTACCACCGGGGCGTCGAGCAGGACGCCGAGAGCGGTCTCGCCCTCGCGCTCCAGGGCCAGCTGCCGTCGTAGGCCGGGCCGGGCGCCGCGGCCCGCCCGGCCCCGGCCCCCCCGTGGAGTGCCGTGCCGCCCGCGCGTACCGCCGGGCCGGTGCCGCCGCGCCCTCCCGCACGGCACCCCCCTGGCTCGCGGGCCGCGCCGCCGGTTACGGTCCTGCCATGCCCGACTTCGCTCCCCGGTCGCCCGCCTTCCTTGCCGACCCCTACCCCGCCTACGCCGAGCTGCGGGCGCGGGGCCGCGCGCACTACCACGAACCCAGCGACCAATGGCTCGTCCCGCACCACGCGGACGTCTCGGCCCTGCTGCGCGACCGGCGGCTCGGCCGCTCGTACGGGCACCGGTTCACCCACGAGGAGTTCGGCAGGACCCCGCCGCCCCCCGGCCACGAACCGTTCCACGAGCTGAACGACCAGGGGATGCTGGAGCTGGAGCCACCGGACCACACCCGTATCCGGCGCCTGGTCTCCAAGGCGTTCACCCCGCGTACCGTCGAACGGCTCCAGCCGTACGTACGGAAGCTCGCGGCCGAACTGGTGGGCCGGCTCGTGGCGGAGGGCGGCGGCGACCTGCTGACCGCCGTCGCCGAACCGCTGCCGGTCGCCGTCATCGCCGAGATGCTCGGCGTCCCGGAGGCGGACCGCCCGCTGCTGCGGCCCTGGTCGGCGGCGATCTGCGCGATGTACGAGCTGAACCCGTCCGAGGACACCGCCCGCCACGCCGTCGCCGCCTCCGCCGAGTTCTCCGCCTACCTGCGCGCCCTCATCGCCGAGCGGCGCACCGCGCCGGGCGACGACCTGGTCTCGGAACTCATCGCCGCCCACGACGAGGACGAGAAACTGACCGAGGCCGAGATGGTCGCCACCTGCGCCCTGCTGCTCAACGCGGGCCACGAGGCCACGGTCAACTCCACCGTCAACGGCTGGCACGCCCTGTTCCGGCATCCCGCGCAACTCGCCGCCCTGCGCGCGGACCGCGCCCTGGTGCCCACCGCCGTGGAGGAGCTGATGCGCTACGACACCCCGCTCCAGCTGTTCGAACGGTGGGTGCTCGACCCGGTCGAGATCGGCGGAACCACCCTCCCGCGCGGCGCCGAGGTCGCCCTCCTCTTCGGCTCCGCCAACCACGACCCCGCCGTCTTCGCCGCGCCGGACGACCTGGATCTGGGCCGCCGGGACAACCCGCACATCTCCTTCAGCGCGGGCATCCACTACTGCATCGGGGCCCCGCTGGCCCGCATCGAACTGGCCGCGTCCATGACCGCCCTGCTGGAGCTGGCCCCCGGACTGCGCCCGGCGGGGGAACCCGTCCGCAAGCCGAACTTCGTGATCCGGGGACTGGAGGGGCTGCCGGTGGTGGTGTGAGCGGTGCGAGCGGCACCCGCCGGACGCCCGGTGGGCGCCCGGCACGCTCTCACCCGTTCTCGGGCGCGGGCAGCCGGCCGACCTCCTGGCCCTCGCCCGTCGGCAGATATCTGCCGATCAGGAACTTGTACAGGGCCGCGCCGAGCGGGCCGCCGATCAGCGGGCCGACGATGGGCACCCAGAAATAGATATTGCCGTACTGATCTCGCCATGCGCCGTGGTACCCGGTGATGAAGCTGGCCAGCCGGGGGCCGAAGTCACGGGCCGGGTTGATGGCGTACCCGGCGTCGGTGCCCCACGCCATGCCGATCGCCACGACCAGCAGACCGATGAGCAGCGGACCGAGGTTGGCGCCCGGCGGGGTGTTGAGCAGGTCGGTCAGCGCGAAGAGGACCAGGCCCAGAATGGCCGTACCGATGATCTGGTCCCGCAGCGCGCCCCACTCGCTGACCGGGAGGGTGCCGTTGCCGGGGAGCGTGCTGAAGACGATCTGCGACTTGTAGGTGTGGCCCGGGTCGAACTTGGCCAGCACCTCCGTGTAGTTCCAGCGCACCAGCAGCGCCGCGACGAAGGCCCCCAGCGTCTGCGCCAGCACGTAAGGGAGCACCTTGCGCCAGGGGAAGCCGCGGAAGAGCGCGAACGACAGCGTCACGGCCGGGTTGATGTGGGCGCCGCTGATCCGGGCGGCCACATAGACGCCGAGGGCGACACCGAACCCCCACGCCCAGGCGATGCTGTCGTGGTCGCCGAGCCCCGCCGCCAGCACCTGGGCCACCACTCCGCAGCCGAAGAGGATGAGGACCATGGTCCCGGCGAACTCCGCGGACAGTTCACCGATGATCCCGCCGCCTCTTTTGCCTACGCGTTCCTTCATAGGTTTCTGCCTCCCGCGATCCATGGGCCGACTGCGCTGTACTTCTCGGCATTCTGTGCCGGGGGCGGATGCCCCGCGACGTGCGGACGGCACGCGGAACGCTGCGCCGAGCGTGGTGCGGACGGTGCCGTTGCTGAGGCCGGGCCGCCGCTCCTGGCCCTGTGACGGGTTCCTCCCGGAGGGCCATTGGAGTGGCGGCGCGGGGCTCAGTCCCGGGACGCCTGCGAACGGGCGTGCAGCACCCTGGCGACCCTGGGGCCCAGCCGGCGCTTGAGCCCGCGCAGGACGTCGAGCCGCTCGGCGGTCCGGTCCAGCCGGTAGTAGAGCCCCGGCGGGAGGTGCGGCAGCAGCGGCGAGTGCCGCTGGCCGAGCAGCGCGAACATGCGCTCCGGAGGCAGACCGGTGTAGCGGGGGAGGTTCTCGTACCACTGGGCGCTGTAGCGGGCTGCGCTCTGCACCGGCAGCAGCGCCGATCTGCGCTCCCGCTCGTAGCGGGCGAGCGCGGACCGGGGCTCCCGCTCCGCGCGCAGGGCTCCCGCCAGCGCGATGGAGTCCTCCAGTGCGAGGGTGGTGCCCGCGCCGATGGAATAGTGCGTGGTGTGCGCGGCGTCCCCGAGCAGGACCAGGTTGTCCCGGTACCACCTGCGGTTGGTGAGTGTACGGAAGTTCAGCCACCGCGCGCTGCCGTCCTCCTGAGCCCGGCCGATCAGCGCGTGCCCGTCCAGGGGCCCGGCGAAGAGTTTCTCCAGGACGGCCAGGCCGTCCGCCTCGTTGGCCTCGTGGAGCCCGAGGCCGGTCCAGGTCTCGGCGGAGCACTCGACCACGCAGGTGCTGTGCTCCGCGCTGAACCCGTATCCGTAACACCAGATCCAGCCGTGGTCCGTCTCCACGAAGGCGAAGGTGAAGGCGTCGAAGACCTTGGTGGTGCCGAGCCAGATGTACATGTTCCGGCCCGCGACCGCGCGGGTGCCGAAGTGGTCCGCGTGGCGTTCGCGCAGGGCGCTGTTGACGCCGTCGCAGGCGACGACCAGATCGGCGGCGGGCGGCTCGCCCCCGGCGGGGACCTCGTGCTCGAACTCCACCCGTACGCCGAGGGAGGCGGCGCGCTCGGCCAGGATGCCCAGCAGCCGGTGCCGGCCGATACCGAACCCCTGGTCGCCCCGGTGCCTGGTCGTGCGGTCGCGGATGTGCGCGACCCCGTCGCTCCAGCAGACCGAGTTCTCGCCGATCGCGCGGGCGGACTCGGGGTCGTGGCCGTGCAGGGTGTCGAGGAGGCCGCCCCAGTAGGTCACCCCCCACCCGTAGGTCGCCCCTGCCGGGTTCCGTTCGAGGACGGTGATGTCATGGGACGGGTCCTGCCGCTTCAGCAGGATCGAGAGATACAGGCCGGCGGGCCCGCCGCCGGCACAGACGACCTTCACACAGACTCCCTGACGTCACGCGGGGTGATGACCGAGTGACCAAAGGTAGCGGTGGCGGTGCGGGCCGGGCGGGCGGCGCGCGGTACGAGGGGGCCCGCCCGGCGGCGCGCACCGGCCGCTGCCGCGAGTGCCCGCGGACACGGAGGCCGTCGGCGGGGCGGTGCGGGGCCCGGCCCCGGTCATTTCCTTACGGCGTCCGCGGACTTGGCCCAGTTGGCGCGCAGCCGCTGAACGTACGAGGCGGCCTGGGCGCCCGGTGTCACGCCGCGCGCGAAGGCCAGCATGTTGCCCGCTCCGGCGTTGTAGCCGAGGGCCATCAGCTCGTCCTTTCCGTACGATCCCGATGTCCCGGCGGGCAGTTGGGCGGCGAGGTCGTGCAGATGCCAGGCCGCCGCCTCGATCGCCAGGTCACGGTCGTCGGGCAGCTCCTCCCACCGGCGACCGGCGAAGTCCCGCCCCCGTTTGGTGTCGTCGAAGGCGGCCCGGTGCATATTGGCGATGCCGAACGAGGCTCCGGGCTTCTGGCGCTGCCAGGCCCGCTCCAGCTCCGGATCGTGCGGCTTGTACGCCTCGTTGTAGAGGATCGCCATCAGCAGCCGGGCGCTGATCCCGGCCCGCTCGGCGTACGTCCGCACCGGAGCGGCGAACGCCGCCGGGTCGTATCCCGCGGCGGGCGTGGCGGCGGAGGCGCCGGGCGACGGGGCGGACGAGGAGGGCGCGGAGGACGAGGCGTCGTCCGGTCCCGGCTCCGCCGGCGCTTCGCAGCGGGCGGCCACCGCCAGGGCCGACGCCAGGACCAGCACCGCCCACCACCGTCGTCGTGCTCCTGTACCGGCCATGGTGTCCGCCCTTCCGCCGCTTTCCGGTGCTCTCCGCGCCCCGGGGACACGGTACGGCCCCCGCGGCGCGTGTCCGGTGGTCCGGTCCGTACCGGTCAACCGCGCGGCACGGGCGCCTGACCGTCGGGACCGCCGTACCGGTCGCCGCCCTGCTCCGCGTCGACCGCCGCGTAGATCAGGTCCTTCAGCCCCTCCGGGTCCGGCACATGCCTGAGCGTGAGCATTCCCTGCTCGGACGCCGACTGGATGGACAACGTCCCCTCGCGCAGGAGGCGTTCCCACAGCGTCGCGCGGAACGACACGTCGTTGACCCGGATCAGCGGGATGCTGTGGCCCGTTTTCGTCAGGAAGCCACTGCGCTTGTAGATCCTCTTCGTGGTCACGATATAGACGGTGCCGCGCCACTTGAGCAGCGGTATCAGCCAGAACCAGAGGGAGGCGACCAGGGCCAGGCCGACGATCACGTAGTCTGCGTCGGTGCCCCAGCTCGCGTCCGAGGGGGTGAACCAGAGAAGGACGGCCGCCACGATCCAGATGAGCGCCAGGATCAGGAACTCGCTGACGATCTCGGTCCAGTGCTGGCGGGTGGCGTGCACCAGCTGTTCATCGGGCGCCAGATGGCGGTCTACGGAAACCATGTGCGGAATCCTGGCACAGCGCGTGTCCCGGCCGGAACACGCCGCCCGGGGGCGGGCTGTTCGACGTGGTGTCACCGCGCGGTGGTGGCGTGTTCATGTCCCGCTCCTAGCGTCGGCCTCCTGACCGACGACGTAACCGCGCGCTGACGGCCGACCCGTGGCCGCGTGGGAAGACACGAGGAGTTGCCCCCTATGCGACGCAGACCCGCCAAGGTTCTGACCGTCCTGGCCGTGACCGGCACGCTGGCCGCGGGTACCGCGGTCGCGGCCCATTCCGCTCCGCAGCGCGGTACCGGCGGCACCGAGATCCGCAACGTGATCTACCTGGTCGGTGACGGCATGGGCCGTACGCACGTCACCGCCGGCCGCGACCGCTTCTACGGCGCCGGGGGCAAGCTCGCGATGGAGCGCCTGCCCTACACCGGGGCGGTCGCCACCTACGCCGTCGAGAAGGACAGCGACAAGCCGGCCCTGGTCACCGACTCCGCCAGCTCCGCCACCGCCTGGGCGTCCGGCGTCAAGACGTACAACGCCGCGATCGGCGTGGACTCGTACGAGAAGCGGGTCGTCACGATGATGGAGCAGGCCAAGTCGGCCGGCTTCGCCACCGGCAACGTCTCCACCGCCGAGATCACCGACGCCAGCCCCGCCGCCCAGTTCAGCCATGTGCTGCTGCGCGGCTGCCAGGGACCGGTCTACTCGGACGCGGCGTGTCTGCCGAAGAAGGACGACGGCTCCTACGAGACGAAGCCCAAGGACAAGACGCTGATCACGCCGATCGCCCAGCAGATCGCGCGCAACGGCACCGCCGACGTGATCCTCGGCGGCGGCCTCGCCCGCTTCCAGCCGGACGACCAGAAGGCGCTCAAGGCGCAGGGCTACGACGTGCTCGGCAGCTTCGGCGACCCGAAGCTGGCGACCCAGACGGCCGCGAGCCAGCGGGTGGCCACCGGCTCCGACCTGGAGAAGACCCGCGCGAAGAAGGTCATCGGCCTGTTCAACCGCGGCAACCTCACCGTCGAGCAGGCGAAGAAGGGGCTCGGGGCCGGTGCCCCGGAGAAGAAGGAGCCCACGCTCGCCGAGATGACCAGCAAGTCGATCTCCCTGCTGACCGACGCGCGGCGCGGCCAGGGGAAGGGCAAGTCCAAGGGCTTCTTCCTCCAGGTCGAGGGCGCCCAGATCGACAAGCGTTCGCACGCCAACGACGCGGCGCAGACGCTCGGTGAGATCAAGGCGTTCGACGACGCGGTCAAGGCCGCGCACGACTTCGCGAAGAAGGACGGCCACACCCTGGTCGTGGTCACGGCGGACCACGAGTGCGCCGGCTTCAACATCATCGAGAAGGGCAGCCACGTCAACGCGGAGGCGGCCGCTCCGCCCGCCAACACCGACTCCGGCAACACCGCGAACAACAGCACCCCCTCGCGTTCCGCCTCGGGCGCCAAGGACCCGGCCCGCTCCAGCGGTATGGTCAACGGCTCGGGCTCGGGCGACGCGAAGAACTTCGGCCCGGCCACCTTCCGTACGCCCGACGACGCGAAGAGCGTCAAGGACGGCAGCGCGGACGCCAGCCTGTGGCTGACCTACCTCTCGGGCAACCACACCGGCGCCGACGTGCCGATCTACGCCTACGGCCCGGGCGCCGGCACCTTCGCCGCCAGCCAGAACAACACCGAGCTGTACGGCAAGATGTACCGCTCGCTCTTCGGCAAGGCGGCCCCCGGCCGGCGCTGACCCCGGCCCTGCCGACAGCGCCGGCGCCGGTCGTCGGCACCTTCCGCACGCACCCCCTCGGGGGCCGGAGGGGCGGGCCCGTACCCCGCCCCTCCGGCCCCCGGCCCCTCCGCGACTCCTGGAGCCACCACCGATGAAGCACCTGACCCGCGTGACGGCGTTCGCGCCGGCCGTGGCCCTGCTCGTCGCCCTCACCGCCGGTTGCGGCGCGGGCGGGGACACGGGTGACGGCGCGCGCGAGAAGCCCGGCGAACCGGCCGCCACCGCGACCTCCGTCGCGCTGCCCGCCCCGCGCTCCGCTCCGGAACCCGCCGCCGAGGTCGCCGCACCCACCCGGTCCGGCGAGGTACGGATCGAGCCGGGGCCGTTCACCGACCGGGTGCGGATCACCGGTCTGAAGCTGACCGGCGGACCCGCTGTCACCGGCCGTCTGACGATCACCACCGACGTCAGCCATGTCCTGGCGCTCGAAGTGCGCGCCGCCTACTACGACGACGCCGGACGGCTGCTGGGCACCGGCTCGTTCGAGTACCAGGAGGAGGGCGGGGAGGGCGGCCACGCCCACGCCGACGCGGCCCACGAGGGCTCCCACGCGGGTGGTGAGGGCATCGGCTTCACCGTGCCGGCGAAGAAGCTCACCGGCACGCCCGCGGCAGCGGTGATCTCGGTGCCGGTCCTGGTCAACGAGTAGCCGCCGTTCGCGTCGGACGGTCCGCACAGGCGTGCCGTCCGCGCGGAGGGCGGTGACACCGCACCCGGCCGCCGCAACCGTACGCGTGCGCCCCGGCGGCCCGGACCGCGTGCGGTCCGCGCCGCCGGGGCGCGTCTGCGGGGGCGGGTCAGCGGCCGAGCGCCTTGGCGAGCTGCTGCTTGTTCATCGACGAACGCCCTTCCACACCGCGCTTCCTGGCCTCGGCGTACAACTGGTCCCTGGTCGGCCCCCGCGCACCGCTGTGCGAGCGCTGACCCCCGCGCTGCGACGCGGACTTCGGGTCCCGGAGCGAGGTCCTGCCGGCCGTCCGCGACTCACCGGAACGCGCGCGTTCCTTGTTGACCGTGCGGGACGCGATCTCCTTCGCCCGCCCCGTCGGCTCGCCGCGCTTCTCGGCGCTCTCCTTGATGTGCTCGTACTGACGCTCCCGCTTGGGACTCGCACCTCGTGGCATGGAATCTCTCCTTCGACTGGACCGCGCGCCGCCCGCGCCCGGGGGCCGTGGAGGGTGGCGCCCGGACTCCCTGCCCGGTCCGGGCCGGCTCACACGGGGCGCGCCGTGACCGACGTGGGGAGGTCCTGCTGCCCGCCGCTGGCGATCATCCGTACCTCGTCGAGGTCGCTGATCTCCGCCAGGACGATGCCCGTCTCGTCCGCGTACAACGGGTGCCCGCCGGGCCCCTTGCGGTCCGTGCGGCGCACCACGACCACATCCGCTTCGTCGCCCGGGACGGTCTCCGGTGGTCCGGAGGGGGAGAAGACCAGCTCATAACGGTCGGACCTTCCCATGTCGCCTCCTTGACGAGGAAGCCGTACATGTCCGACCTTCAGTGTAATCGCGGTGGGGCGGCGCCGTCGCGGTGGAGCGGTCCCGGTCCGGACGGGGGAGGCCGGGACCGGGACCGCGCGACGCCGCCCCGGCCGCCGCCGGGGTCAGGACTCCTTGACGGTGTCCGCCTCGCCGCTGCCGTCCTTCTCGTCCAGACCCGCGATGAAGTCCTTCGCCTTCTCGACGCCGGTGTCGAGATGGTCGCTGTACTTCCCGTCGGTCTTGTCGTCGATCACCGAGGCGACCTTCTCCAGCCCCTGACCGATCATCTCGCCGTGCTCGCTCGCGAGGTCGGTCGCCTTTTCCTTGAGTTCCTTCAGCCGGTCAAACACGAATGCTCGCTCCTCGGGATGCGCTCAGCCACCACCGACAGCAACCGTCGGCCCAGCACGGAATCATATCGGCGGCGGACCCGCCGGTGGCCCGCGAACACCTGTCCGCCGGGGGAGTGCTGACCCGCCGTCGGCAGGGGTCCTGGTGCGAGCCGCCCGCGCCCCGCAGGATGGGAAAGCACCGCGCTCGCCGTTCCACGCCCGCCGCCGCACGCATGAGCCCCGGAAGGGTCACGCATGACCGACAGCGCCCCCGTACCGCGACCGAGCCGCCACGCGCACGAGCTGCTGACCCGCTTCACCGATCCGGAACCCCGGTTCGGCCCGCTGCCGATCTGGTGGTGGAGCGGTGCGACGATCACCAGGGAGGAACTGCGCCGCCAGATGGGACGGATGGTGTCCCAGGGCATCCGGCAGGCCGTCGTGATGTGTCTGGCCCCCACCGGACCGATGTTCGGCTCGCTGGCGGACGACCCGCCCTTTCTGAGCCCCCGGTGGCTCGCACTGCTCGACACCGCCTGCGCCGACGCCGAGGAACTCGGTTTCAGCCTGTGGATGTACGACCAGATCGGCTTCTCCGGCGCCAACTTCCAGGGGCGGCTGACCGCCGACCGGCCCGAGTTCGCCGGACTCGCCCTCCACCGCTCCACGGCCCTGTGCCCGGAGGGCGCGCAGACCGTCCTCGCCCCGCCCGAGGGACACACGGCCCTGGCCGCCTACGCGCGGACCGGGCAGGGGGACGGCGCCCCGCGCGTCCCCGTCCCGCTCACCGGCGGCACGGCGCGCTGGAGCGGCCCCCCGGCCCGTCTCACCCTCGTGCACAGCGGGACCCGCGGATTCGACTACTTCGGCGAGGAGGCGTGCGCCGCGCTGCTGGACCAGGTCCACGGCACGCTGGAGCGTCATGTGGGGCACTGGTTCGGCCGTGCCATCGGCGGCTTCTTCCAGGACGAGCTGCCCGCCATGCCCACCTGGGGCAGGGACTTCGCCGAGACCTTCACCGCGTGGTACGGATACGACCCGCTGCCCCGGCTGTGGGCGCTGTGGGAGGACGGGGCCGGTGACGGTACGGACGACGACGCGGCGGCCCGGTTCCGGCGCGACTACCACGCGCACCGCGCCCGCCTCGGGCGGCGCGGATTCTTCGACCGCCTCGACGCCTGGTTCGCCCGGCACGGCCTGATCTGCGGCTTCGACCAGCCGTCCCCCGCCCGCGAGGGCGACCCCAGCGGCGGCGTCCAGGTGTACGGCGACTATCTCGCCACCCACGCCGGGTACGGCGCCCCCGGCAGCGACCACTGGGGCGATCCGAAGCCGCACAGCTCCCTCGCGCACGCGCGCGGGCACGAGCGGACCTGGATCGAGGCGTTCCACTCCACGGGCTGGGGCGGCACCCTGGAGGAGACCTACGACTGGCTGGCGCCCCTGCTGCGCCGGGGCGCCAATCTGTACGACCCGCACGCCGTCTACTACAGCACCGCCGGCGGCTGGTGGGAGTGGGCGGCGCCCTCCACCTGCTGGCGTCAGCCGTACTGGCCCTCGTACCACGTGTTCTCGGGGGCCGTCGCCCGGCTGTGCTCGGTCCTGACGGCCGGGTCCCACGTGTGCGACACCGTGCTGCTCTCCCCGACGACCACCGCCCAGGCGTACCAGCGGCTGGACGGTCCGCTCGGCCCGGCCCGCGACGCTGCGGCCGTCTACCACCGTCTCAACGGCCGGAGTTCGTGGTACGCGGAGGAGCGCGGGTTGCTGGAGCGTGCCGGGATCGACCACGACGTGCTGGACGAGACGACCCTCGCGGCCGGGACCGTCGACACCGACGGCGGTCCCGGACTGCGCGTCGGGGACGAGACGTACCGGACGGTCGTCCTGCCGTCGGTACGGGCCCTGCACGTGCGCGCGGCCCGTACGCTGGTCCGCTTCGCGGCGGCCGGCGGCCGGGTGATCTGCGTCGGCCGGCCGCCCGACCTCTTCCTCGGCGAAGAGGCGGCCGGGTGCGCGGAGGGCGCTGATCCGCACGAGGGCACCCCCGGCCCGTACGGAGGCGCTTCGGACCTGTCCGGGGAGACCTCGGCCCCCCACGGGGACACCGCGGCCCGGGCGTTCGCGGCCGCCCTGGCGCGGGGCGCCTTCGTCCGGGCCGAAACCGCCGAGCAGGTGGCCTGCTCGGTGGCGAGCGGCCCGGTGCGGGTACGGGCGGACGCGCCGTTCCTGCTGCGCCGGCACGGCGACTGCCACGTACTGACCCTGATCGCGCACGACGAGCGGTCCGGCACGGCGGCTCCCGTCGTCCCGCTGGACGCCGACGGCTGGTGGACCGGCGGCTTCCCCTGGGAGGAGTACTGGGAGCGGCTGCGCACCACCGGCTACCGGTTCCGCCCGGCGGGCCCGCGCCGGGCGCGGGTACGGGTGGCGGGCCTCGACCGGCCGCGTGCCCAGCGGTGGGCCCCGGCGACCGGAGACCGTACGGAGCTGGAGGTGGCCCGCACCCCGGACGGACAGTGGCTGCTGGACGTCGGCTTCGAGGACGGGCCGGTCACGCTGGTCGTCCTCGCGGGCGCGCTGCCCGCGCCGACGCGTGAACCGCTCGGGGACGAGAGCGACAGTCTTCCGGTCGACGGCCCGTGGACGGCGCTGGCGACCTCGACGCTGGACAACAGCGGGGGAGACCTGGCGGCGGCCGACCGCACCGGCGTCCTGCCCATCGAGGTCTGGCGCATGGACCACCTGAGCGACGGCGACGGCAGGGGCGGCGACGGCAGGGGCGGCGGCGACCGGGCGGGCCGGCGCGGCGGCGCGGGCGACCGGGCGGCCGCCGTGCCCGGCCCGGCGGCCCCCTGGCGGCCCGTCGTCGCGGGGTACGGGCCGTTCGCGCTGGTACGCGGCCCCTGGACCGGGGCCGAGCCGCCCGTCGACGGCTGGCGACCCGCCCAGTGGTCGCTGTCCCGGGGCATCCGCAACGACCCGGCCCATGCCGACGCGCTCGGCCCCAAGGGATACGTACCCGAGGAGTTCCTCGACTGGAGACGGGTTCCGGCGGGCGGCCGCGTCGCCGTCCGCACCCATCTGACACTGCCCGACCGCGACGGGCTGTACCTCGCCGTGGGCGCCAACGCGGCGCGCCGGGTCACGGTCGACGGCACGCCCGTCACCGTACGCGGCTCCGGCTACCAGTCGGTCGGTCTGCTGCCCGCGCGGGCGGCGGGACGCACCGTCGAGCTGGAGATCGAGCTGGAGGCGGCGGTGGACGGGCCGGTCAGGGCCTCCTTCGCGGTGGTGCGCGGGCCCCTGTCGTACCGCCGCCCGGCCTGGCTCGAAGCGGCCGACGACAGCGCCGCCGTCGTCGGCGAGACCAGGGACCTGACCTTCCACGCCCGCCTCGACGCGCTGCCGCCCGACTGCACCGTCCAGGTCGGCAGCGACGGCCCCTGCGGGGTGTTCGTCAACGGCGTCGAGGTCGGCAGGCAGGGCGACTTCAACCCGTACCCAGGCCATCGCGAGATCCGCCTCCACCCGTACGACATCCGGGACCGGCTGCGGCTCGGCGAGAACACCGTCGTGCTGCGGGTCAGCCGGGCGGGCCCGGCCACCGGCGCCGCCGAGGGCGCGCCGCCCGCGCCGACCGCCGTCGTCCTGGACTCCCGGCCCACACCCCGTGGCGGCCTCGGCTGGCTCAGCGGCCCCGGCTGGCGGGCCTACCGCGACGGCGAACGGGTCCCGCTGCGCACCCGGCTCGCCAGCCCCCGCGACCCGCGCTTCGTGTGCCTCTGGGCCAGGCCCCACCCGCTGCCGGGCGCGCACTGGCTGGAGCCGGCCGCCGCGCCGGGCGGGGTGGTCGAGCCGCTCGTGCCCGACCTGTCACCGGACGGCGGGCGGACCGAGTGGCTGCGGCTGACCGCACCGCTCGGCACCACCTCGCTGGGTGTCCCCACCTCCCTGCCGACCACCGTCCTGGTGGCCGGGAAGGAGTACGCGACGGTCGGGGGCCGGGTCGCCCTGGGCCGCCCCCTCGACGCCGGTACGCCGGTGTATCTGCGGATCACCGCCACCGACGGCCGCCGGGGCGGAGCCCTGCTCGACACGGCCGTGACAGCCCAAGTCGCCGAGACGACAGCCCCGTTGGTGAGCTGGGAGGAGCTGGGGCTGCGCTCCCTGGGCGGCGAGGTGCGCTATCGGACGACGGTGCGCGCGCCCGAGCGGTGGTTCCGGCACACCGCGGCGGGTACGGACGGCGGGCGGGTGCTGCTCGACCTCGGCGAGGTCCGCGGCTGCGCCGATGTCACGGTCAACGGCACCCTCACGGCGCAGCTCGTCTGGTCGCCCTGGACCAGCGATGTCACGGACGCCCTGAGACCCGGCGAGAACCGCGTCGAGGTCGTGGTGCGCGGCACTCTCGCTGGCTACCTGGACGACGCCTCACCGACCGGCGCGGTCGCGGCGGGCCAGCTCCGCACCGGCCTCTTCGGACCCGTACGGCTGGTGCGTCACACGCGCGCGCCCGCACCGGCCACCACCGGGTCCGGCCGGTGACCACGCGCGCCGGTCAGTGACCCTTCGTCAGTGCACCGGTGCGGGAGCGGATCTGATCATGCGTCAGATAGGAGTCGGTGTACTCGAAGTCGCGCAGGGTGGCCGGGCGCCGGCTCTGGAATCCGGTACGGACGTAGTCGTCGCCCGCGGCCGCGTTCAGCAGCCAGTTGGTCATCGTACGGACCTTGGCGACATTGGTGCGCAGCGCCATCAGGTGATAGCCGCGCGCCACGGCCTGGGCCGGGAGACCGGTCAGTTGCAGTCCCAGGGGGCGGGACACGGCGTCCCGGCCGCCGAGGTCGACCACCAGACCCATGTCCTTGTGGACGTAGGAGCGCAGGGCGGTGCCGCGCAGGGCCGCCGCCACGTTCTCGGCGGCCGTCCTGCCCTGGCGCTGCGCGTGCTGCGCCGTGGGCGGGCAGACGGCGTCCTCGCCCTTGGTGAGGTCGGGCACGGCGGCGGCGTCGCCCAGCGCGAAGACACCGTCGGCGCCGGGCACGGTGAGCCGGCTGGTGACCGTGAGCCGGCCCCGTACGGTCTCGGCGCCCAGGGTGGCGACCAGCGGACTCGCGGTGACGCCCGCCGTCCAGACGAGGGTGCGGCAGGGCAGCGCGCGGCCGTCGGTGAGGGTGACCAGCTCGGGGTCGACCTTGGCGACCGAGACGCCGAGGGACACCTCGATGCCGCGACCGCGCAGGACGCGCAGGGCGTCCGCGCCGAGCTTGTCGCCCAGCTCCGGCATCAGCTTGGGCGCCACATCGACGATGTGCCACTTGATCAGCCGCGTGTCCAGCCGGGGGTAGCGCCGGGCCGCCGCCATGGTGACGCGCTGGAGGCAGGCCGCGGTCTCGGTCCCCGCGTAGCCCCCGCCCACCACGATGAACCGCAGCCGGGAGGCGCGCTCGGCCTCGTCGGTCGCCGCGTCCGCCAGATCGAGCTGGGCGATGACGTGATCACGCAGATACGCCGCCTCGGCCAGCGTCTTCATGCCCAGCGCGTGCTCGGTCAGGCCGGGGATGTCGAAGGTCCTGGTGACGCTGCCGGGCGCGAGGACGAGATAGTCGTACGGTTCGTCGACGATCTCGTCGGTGATCTTCTTGACCACACACACCTTGGCGTCCGTGTCCACACCGATGGACCCGCCGGGGATGACGCGCGTGTGGCGCAGCCCGCGCCGCAGCGAGACCGCCACGGACTGCGGCGTGAGCACCCCGGAGGCGACCTGGGGCAGCAGGGGCATGTAGAGCTGGTAGCTGAAGGGCGCCACCAGGGCGATCCGCGCCTGCTCGGGCGAGAGGAGGTGTTCCAGGCGGCGGGCGCACTCGACTCCGGCGAAGCCGCCTCCGACGATGAGGATCCTTGCTCGTGTCATGGTCCCTCTTCTGCTCGCTCCGCGAGAGTTCCAGTCCCCGGCGTCCGGCATTCGGGGGTAACCGGGCCCGTACGGATGAAACGCGGCCGAAGGGGACCCGGCCGGCACCCGGAGCGCGGTGGTCGCACCGGGTGCCGCCGGGTGTCATTCCGCGATGTGGATGAGACGGGTCGGGCACATCATGGCCGACTGCCGCACCTCCTCGTGCGTCCCCTCGGGCGGCTCGTCCTGGAGCAGCAGGACGATGCCGTCGTCCCCCTGGTCGAAGACATCGGGCGCGAGCATCACACACTGGCCCGAGCCCACACACTTGTCGGGTTCGATGCTGACACGCATGGCGGACACACCTCTCTTCCGGGCTCCGGTCACCAGGTGACGGGCAGTTCGTAGACTCCGTAGACCATCGCGTCGTCCTTGAACTGGAGTTCGTCCAGGGGCGCGGCGAGGCGGAGTCCGGGGATGCGGCGGAAGAGGGTGCCGTAGACGATTTCGAGCTCCAGGCGGGCCAGGTTCTGGCCGATGCACTGGTGGATTCCGTAACCGAAGGCGAGGTGGTTACGGGCCTCCCGGCGGATGTCCAGGGTATCGGGGTCGTGGAAGACGGCCTCGTCGTGGTTGGCTGCGTTGTTGAGGGCGAGGATGCCCTCGCCGGCCCGGATGGTGGTGGTGCCGACCTCGATGTCCTCCAGGGCGACGCGGGCGGTACCGGAGTCGGAGATCGAGAAGAAGCGCAGCAGCTCCTCGATGGCCCTGGGCAGCAGGGCCGCGTCGTTCTTGACGGCGTCGAGCTGCTCGGGGTGCTCCAGCAGCGCGAGCACACCGAGCGCGATCATGTTGGCGCTCGTCTCGTGTCCGCCGACCAGCATCAGCCGGGCCATGGTCACGATGTCGGTGTGATCGGCGACCGGCTCGGCGCGGTTCTTCTCGATGAACCGGCTGATCAGATCGTCACCGGGCGCGTTCTCCTTCGTGGTGACCAGCTGGTCCAGATACCTGTCCAGACCGGCCACCGCCGCCCCGTACTCCTCCTGGCTGATGTCGCGGTTCATCATCAGCGCCGACCACTCCTCGAACTGCTTGTGGTCCTCGTAGGGGACCCCGATCAGTTCGCAGATGACCAGCGAGGGCACCGGCAGGGCGAGGGCGGTCACCAGATCCACCGGGCCGCCCGAGGCGAGCATCGCGTCGATCCGCTCGTCCACGATCTCCTGGATCCGCGGCCGCATCTCGCGCACCCGGCGCGCGGTGAACTCGGGGATCAGCATGCGGCGCTGGTCGGTGTGGTGCGGCGGGTCCATGGACAGGAGCATCAGCCGGACGGACTGGAGCATCTCCTCCGGAATGTGGAACTGGTGCGGATAGCCGGGGAGTTTGAGATTGGAACTCACCCGGGCGTCGCCGAGCACCTCCTTGACGTGCTCGTGCTTCGTGACCAGCCAGGTGGGCTTGCCGTTGACCTTGAGGGTGGCGCGGGAGACCGGCTCGGTCTCCCGCAGCTTGGCGTACTCCTGCGGCGGCGCGAACGGACAGGTGCGCACCATCGGGAAGGCGGGATGCTGCTCCGCCACCTCGTCCCGGGTGCCTTCGGCGGACTGGGTCATGGGTGCCCTCTCGAATCGGAACGGGGTGCCGGTGCGGCGGTGGCGCGGGGTGCCGGTGCGGCACTCACCAGGTGACGGGCAGCTCGTAGACGCCGAAGACCATCGCGTCGTCCTTGAACCTCAGCTCCTCCAGGGGCGCGGCGAGGCGGAGTCCGGGGAGGCGGCGGAAGAGGGTGCCGTAGACGATTTCGAGCTCCAGGCGGGCCAGGTTCTGGCCGACGCACTGGTGGATTCCGTAACCGAAGGCGAGATGGCTGCGGGCCTCCCGGCGGATGTCCAGGGTGTTCGCGTCGGGGAAGACCGACTCGTCGTGGTTGGCGGAGTTGTTGAGCGGCAGGATGCCCTCGCCGGCCCGGATGGTGACGCCGCCGATCTCGATGTCCTCCAGGGCGACGCGGGCCGTGCCGGAGTCGGAGATGGAGAAGTAGCGCAGCAGCTCCTCGACGGCCTTGGGGAGCAGCGACGGGTCCTTCCTGACCGCGTCGAGCTGGTCCGGGTTCTCCAGCAGGGCCAGGGTGCCGAGCGCGATCATGTTGGCGGTCGTCTCATGACCCGTGACCAGCATCAGCCGGGCCATGCTGACGATGTCGGCGTGGGTCACGGCCGGCTCGGCGCGGTTCTGCTCGATCAGCCGGCTGATCATGTCGTCGCCCGGATCGGACTCCTTGGTGGTGACCAACTGGTCCACATACTGGTCGAGTTCATAGTGCGCGACGCCACGTTCCTCGTCGCTGATGTCGTGATTCATGATCTGCCAGGCCCAGATCTCGAAGCGCTCGTGGTCCTCGTAGGGCACCCCGAGCAGCTCGCAGATGACCAGCGAGGGGACCGGCAGGGCGAGGGCGGTCACCAGGTCCACCGGGCCGCCGCCGGCGAGCATCGTGTCGATCTGGTGGTCCACGATCTGCTGCACCCGCTCCCGCAGCGCACGCATCGAGCGGACACTGAACTCCGGCGCCAGCATCCGGCGTTGCACCGTGTGGTCCGGCGGATCCATCGACAGGAAGGTGAGCGGCACCGCCTGGAGCATCTCCTCGGGGACCGGTACCTGGAGCGGATAGCCGGGCAGCTTCAGATTCGCGGTCACCCGCGAGTCGCCGAGGATCTTCTTGATGTGGTCGTGCTTGGTGATCAGCCACGCGGGCTTGCCGTTGACCTTGAGGCTCGCGCGGGAGACCGGCTCGGTCTCCCGGAGCTTCGCGTACTCCTCCGGCGGGCTGAACGGGCAGGCGCGCGCCATCGGGAACGCCGGATGCCGCATCGTGTCGTGGTCCTGTTCGGCTGGTTGGGTCATGATGCCCTCTCGAACTCGATACGTCGTACGCGCGGACACGGCGGGCAGCCGCCCGTGGCGGTGCCGGGCACGGTGCCTTCCGACCGCTGCTCGCACGCTAAACAGCACACCGCCCGGATCACACCCCTATACCCCCCTGGCGCGCTCCGCCGCTGGTCCCGGGCTTCCCCGGACCCGGACGGGTCGTATCGCCAAGCCCCCTACGGGTAGGGGCTGTTAGGGGTCCAGATGCGTGGCGCCGCCGGGTTAGCGTCGTCCCGGATCACGGTTCCGTGCATCCTCCGGATCAGGTCTGTCGAGTGAGGTGGTCACCGTGTCCCCGGACCCCAGCGCGAAGGGCACCGTCCCCTTCGGGGAGTACCGAACGTGGTACCGGGTCACCGGTGACCTCGGCAACGGCCGGCCGGCCGTCATCGCCGTGCACGGCGGCCCCGGCAGCACCCACGACTATCTGCTCAGCCTGGCCTCGCTCGCCGAGAAGGGCTGGCCGGTGGTCCACTACGACCAGCTCGGCAACGGCGGATCGACCCATCTGCCCGACAGGGAAGCCGACTTCTGGACGGTGGAACTCTTCCGCGCCGAGCTGGACAATCTGATCGCCGAACTCGGCATCGGCTCCGACTACGTCCTGTTCGGACAGTCCTGGGGCGGACTGCTGGCCGCCGAGCACGCCAAGGCCCGGCCGGCCGGACTGCGCGGGCTGGTGATCGCCAACGCCCCCGCGTCGTACCCGCTGTGGCTCAGCGAGATGGCGGTGCTGCGGGCGGCGCTGCCGCCCGGCGTGCAGGAGACACTGCTGCGGCACGAGGCGGCCCGTACCACCGACACCGACGAATACCTGACGGCCATGCGGGTCTTCTACGACCGCCATGTGTGCCGGCTCCAGCCGTGGCCGCGCGACTTCCTCTCCTCGTTCATGGAGATCTACAACGACCCGACCGTGTACTACACGATGAACGGGCCGAACGAGTTCCATGTGATCGGCACCCTCAAGGACTGGGGCGTCATCGACGGACTGCCGTCGATCGAGGCACCGACCCTGCTGCTCGGGGGCCGCCACGACGAGGCGACCCCGGTGACCATGCAGCCGTACTTCGACCACATCCCCCGGGTGCGCTGGGAGATCTTCGAGAACTCCAGCCACCTTCCGCACCTGGAGGAGCCGGAGCGGTTCGACGAAGTGATGGTCGAGTTCCTGAAGAGTCTGTAGCGGGACGCGAGTCCGTGCTGAGAGAGGGAGGCAAGGCCGTGGCGAACGAAACAGCGATCGTCTTTCCCGGTATGGGCCCGTCCGCCTTCGCCGACGTCGGCAGGTTCATGGTGGTCAACCCCTACGCCAGGAAGCTGGTCGCCATCGCCGACGAGGTGCTCGGCCACTCGCTGGTCGACGCCTTCCGGGAGGCCGACGGCGACTACTCGGAGGCCGCCCAGGTCGCGTTCCTGGTGAACTGTCTCGCCTCCGCGCACTGGGCCACCCGCGCCCTGTCCGTCGAACCGGCGATGTGCGTGGGCGCCAGCTTCGGCGAGAAGGCCGCCATCGCCTACTCCGGAGCGCTGCCGGTCGCCGAGGCCATCCGGATGACCGTGGAACTCGCCCGCTGCATGGACGAACACTTCCGCCACGAACACACCGACATCGTCTGCCTGTCCTTCGTGCGCACACCCGAGAAGGAACTCGACGCGATCCGCGCGGAACTCGACGCGGAGGGCGAGTGGCACGACATCACCTGCTACTTCGACGAGGGCTTCTACATGCTCGCGCTGCGCGAGGGGCTGGTGCCCCGGCTCCAGAACCGGCTGCGCGCGGTGGGCGGCATGTCGCTCTACACCATGCGACCGCCCATGCACTCGGCCGCGTTCGGCGCGCTGCGGGACAAGGCCGAGCGGGAGGTCCTGTCCACCCTCGACTTCCGTGACCCGCACCTGCCGGTCGTGGCCGACCAGGACGGCACCGTCGTCGACACCGCCGACGGCATCCGCACCATGCTGCTCGACAGCTTCGTGCGCCCCCTGAACTGGCCGGAGGCCGTGGCCGCGCTGAAGCGGTCCGGTATCCGGCGGGTCTGTGTCGCGGGACCGGACAGCCTGTTCGGCCGCGTCCCCTGTACGACGAGCAACTTCGAGGTCATCCCGGCCAATCCGCGGCTTGCGATGACACCGCGGCGCCGGGTCGGCGCCGCGTGATCACACCGACCCTTTGGAGTCAGCATGTGGGACGACCAGTTCGAAGAACTGCTGCGCAGGTTCCTGCCCTTCCTGCCGCCGCAGGAGCCGCTGGAGAGCGACGTCAAACTCCGTGACCTGGGGCTCGACTCGCTCGGCACCGTGGAGCTGCTCGGCAATCTGGAGAACGCCTACCAGGTGCGCTTCCTGGACGGCGCGCTGACCATGGAGACGTTCGAGACCCCCGGCGTCCTGTGGAAGACCCTTCAGAACATGCTCCAGCGCACCGCCGGATAGCGGGACACCGACGGTGAGGGCCCCGATGGACGAGATCGACAACGACGCGGCCGGCGGCGTCGACGGCAGCACCCACGACACACTGCCCGGACGGTTCCTGCGCGGACTGGCCAAGTCCCCCGACCGGGTCGCCGTGCGGTCCGGCGAGGTCACGCTGACCTACCGGCGGCTGCACGAGCGCGCCCTGCTGCTGGCGGGTTCGCTGCTGGCCGCGCTGGACACCCGGCCGCCCGCCGTCGGCGTGCTGGCGGGCAAGGGGGCCTCGGCCTACGCGTCGGTCCTCGCCGGTCTCTACACCGGGATCACCATGGTCCCGTTGCAGCCCGCCTTCCCGGCCGGGCGCACCCTCCGGATGATCGAGGCGAGCGGTGTGCGCGCGTTGATCGCCGACGACGACTCACTGCCCGCGCTCATCGCACTGCGCGACCTCGGTGTGGACCTCCCGGTGCTGTACGGGCCGGCCGGGGCGCAAGCGGACGGGGACGGGGCGGACCACGAGGGAGCGGAACACACCGCGACCGGCCGGCTCAGGACCGTACCGCTCGATCCGGCCGCCGCGCTGACGGAACCGAGGCCGGTACGGGCCGAGGACACCGCGTACATCCTGTTCACCTCGGGCTCCACGGGCCGGCCCAAGGGCGTGCCGGTCACCCACGCCAACACCGCGCACTACTTCGGTCTGCTCGACGAGCGCTACGACTTCGGGCCCGACGACGTGTTCTCGCAGAACTTCGATCTCAACTTCGACTGCGGGATGTTCGACCTGTTCTGCGCCTGGGGCGCCGGCGCCACCCTGGTGGCGCCACCGCCGCAGGCGTTCCGTGACATGCCCGCCTTCGTCGCCGCCCACGGACTGACCGTGTGGTTCTCCACCCCGAGCGCCATCGCGCTGATCCGGCGCATGGGCGGCCTGTGTCCCGGATCGATGCCCTCCCTGCGCTGGAGTTTCTTCGCGGGGGAGGCACTGAGCTGCCAGGACGCCGAGGACTGGCACCGGGCCGCGCCCGGCGCTGCGCTGGAGAACCTGTACGGACCCACCGAGCTGACCATCACCATCAGCGCCCACCGGTGGACCGGCGAGCGCGGACTCAACAACATGGTGCCGATCGGCTCGGTGCACGCCGGACACGACGTCCTGCTGCTCGACCCGCCGGAGGACGCCCCGGGCGGTCCGGCCGGCGAGGAGAGCGCCACCGAGGGCGAGTTGTGCATCGCGGGCCGCCAGCTCACCCCCGGCTATCTCGACCCGGCCGACGACACCGGCCGGTTCTTCCACCGGTACGGCAAGCGCTGGTACCGCACCGGCGACCGGGTCAGCCGCGCGGACGACGGTGTGCTCCAGTACCTGGGCCGCAAGGACGCCCAGGTCCAGGTGCACGGCGTACGGGTGGAGCTGGCCGAGGTGGACGCCGCGGTGCGGGCCGGCGACGGGGTGCAGGACGCGGTCACCGTGGCCGTCCCCGCCGACGGGTCCGTGGAGCTGGTGGTGTTCTACACCGGCACCCCCGTCCCCGCCGTCCGGCTGGCCCGTGACGCACGCGCGGTGCTGCCCGCCGCGGTCGTCCCGAGGAAATACGTGCATCTCGACGAGTTCCCCCTGAACTCGAACCGAAAGACAGACCGCCGGAAGCTCGCCCTCCAGGCCGCGACGACCGTCGACCGAGACGGCCCGTCCCCCGGCTCCGCGCGAGGGCTCTGAGGAAAGGTAGTACGGGGCGCCGTGAACCGTAATTCGACATCGGAAGCCCGGCCTGACGTGCTGGTGCACCAGGTGCTTGACGAGGCGACAGCGGACACCGGTCCCGGCGCCGTCGCGGTCTGCGACCGCGACGGACGGTGGACCTACCCCGAACTCGTCGCCCACAGCCACGCGGTCGACGCGTGGCTGGAGTCACGGGGGATCGGCCCCGGCGACCGGGTGCTCGTCCAGGTGCCGAGCACCCGCGAGCTGGTCGCGCTGTTCTACGGGGTCTCCCGGCGCGGTGCGGTGTTCGTGCCGGTCAACACCGGCATGAAGGACTACCACCTGCGCTCCGTCCTCACCAACTGCGAACCCCGGCTGGTCATCGCCGCCGACGCGTCGGTGGCCACACTCGGCACGTTCGCACCGGTCACGGTCCTCGGGCTCACCGAGGTCTGGGACGAGGTCTCCGCGCTGTTCACGGCGGGCGCCCGGGCGGCCACCGCTGTGGAGACCGGGCCCGAGGACATCGCGGTGCTCGTCTACACCTCGGGCAGCACCGCCGCGCCGAAGGCCGTCATCTGCCCGCACGGCCGCATGGTCTTCGCCTCGGAGGCCATCAATCTCGAACTCGGCTACCGCCCCGACGACGTGGTGTTCTGCCGGTTCCCCATCTCCTGGGACTACGGGCTCTACAAGATCCTGCTGTCCGCCCTCGGCCGCTCCGAACTGGTGCTCGCCGACGGCGAGTCGGACCTGGTGCTGCTGCGCCGGATCCGCGAGTCCGGGGCGACCGTGGTCCCCATCGTGCCGTCCCTGGCCACGATGATCTGCTCCCTCGCCGAGCGCGAGCCGGAACAGGTCTCGCGGGTACGGATGTTCACCAACACCGGCGCCGCCCTGCCCAAGCAGACCGCCGACGGGCTGCGGGCCGCCTTCCCCGGCGCCGAGGTGGTGCGCCAGTTCGGCCAGACCGAGTGCAAGCGCATCTCCGTGCTCCCGCCCGAGTTCGAGGACAGCAAGGCCGACTCGGTCGGCCGGCCGCTGCCGGGAACGGCCGTATTCATCCTCGACGAGACCGGGACCGAGGTGCCCGTCGGCGAGACGGGCGAGATCGTGGTCGAGGGACCGCATGTCATGCCCGGCTACTGGCGCGCCCCGGAACTCACCGAACGCACCTTCCGCCCCTCACCGGTCGACGGCCGGCGGCGGCTGCACACCGGTGACTACGGCCATGTGGACGAGGACGGCTTCCTGTACTACGAGGGCCGCCGCGACGACGTGTTCAAACGCAAGGGCGTGCGGATGAGCACCACCGAGATCGAGGCCGCCACGATGGACATCCCCGGTGTCCGGGCCGCCGCCGTACTGCCGCCCGCCGGCGACCGCGACCTCGCGGTCTTCGTCGAGGGCGAGGTGCAGCCGCACACCGTGCTGCGCGAGCTGTCCCTGCGGCTGGAGCCGGCCAAGGTGCCGGGCGTCTGCCGGGTGATCGACGAGCTGCCACTGACCCTGCACGGAAAGCACGAGCGCAAGCAGCTCGCCCTGATGCTCGAAAGGACCCTGTCGTGACCGGCCACACCGAACTCGCCAAACGCTTCGGCACCCCGTCGTACGTGTACGACCTCGACCGTGTCGCGGCGGCGAAGCGCGACCTGTTCGCGGCGCTGCCCGACGAGGTCGACGTGTTCTACGCGGTGAAGGCGAACCCGCACCCCGAGATCGTCCGGGAGATGGGCGTCGGCCAGGAGCGCGGCGCCGCCCGGCGGCGCGGCTGCCGGGCGGAGATCAGCTCCGTCGGGGAACTGACCGCCGTCCTGGACGCCGGGCTGTCCGCCGACGAGGTGCTGTACACCGGACCGGGCAAGACCGACGAGGAGATCGCGGAGGCGCTGGCCCGGGGGGTGCGGCTGTTCTCCGTCGAGTCCCTGGGCGACCTGCGGCACATCGGCGCGGTCGCGGTGGGCCTCGGAGTCGTCGCGGACTGTCTGCTGCGGGTGAACAGCGCCAGCGCCAGCGCGTCGACCAGCATCCGGATGACCGGTGTCCCCTCGCAGTTCGGCTTCGACAGCGAGACACTGCCGGGGCTGCGCGAGGAGCTGACCTCCGTCGCCGGAACGGGCGTGGCCGGGCTGCACTTCTTCCCGCTCTCCAACTCCGCCGACGAGCCGAGCCTCATCGCCGAGTTCCGGCACACCATCGCCCTCGCCGCCCGGTTGCAGGACGAACTCGGCATCACCTTCCGGTTCGTGGACATCGGCGGCGGTTTCGCCGCGCCCTACGCGGTGACCGGCGAGCGGCCCGTCTACGGCGAGCTGCGCGCCGCGCTGGCGGAGAGCCTCGACACCCACTTCCCCGGCTGGCGCGACGGCGGCCCGCGCATCGCCTGCGAGTCGGGACGCTATCTGGTCGCCGACAGCGGCACCCTGCTGGTCGGTGTGGTCAACCTCAAGGAGAGCCGCGGCCGGCGCTTCGTGATCCTCGACGGCGGGATCAACTCCTTCGGCGGGATGTCCGGCCTCGGCCGTATCCTTCCGGTCTCCGTGCGACCGTACGAGACCGGGGCGCCGCACGAACAACTCGCGAGCCTCGTCGGTCCGTTGTGCACCCCGGGGGACATTCTCGGGCGGGACATCGAACTGCCCGCGCTGGCGCCGGGAGACACCGTCGCCATTCCCAACGCCGGTTCCTACGGGGTGACGGCCAGCCTGCTGATGTTCCTCGGCAGGCCCGCCCCCGTCGAAATCGTCGTCAGGGGCCCGGAGGTCGTATCGGCCTCCCGCATTCAGCACATTCGTGACTACGAACCGGGACGGGGGCTGTGATGAGCACAGCGGTCAACAGGGGCGAGACGGTCGTCGTCGCCGGCGGGACATCGGATTCGCACACCTGGAATCTGGTCTTTCTGCAACTGCTGCTGGAGGAAATGGGATTCGACGTGGTCAATCTCGGCCCGTGCGTACCCGAGGACCTGCTGATCGCGGAGAGCCTCGCCCGCCGGCCCGCCCTGCTCGTGCTGAGCAGTGTCAACGGCCACGGGTACCAGGACGGAATGCGGATGATCACCCGGCTCCGGGAGCGCGCCGAGCTGAGCGCCCTCCCGGCGGTCATCGGCGGCAAGCTGGGCATCTCCGGAGCGCAGGACGCGGCGGAGCGGGCCAACCTGCTCCAGGCCGGATACGACGCGGTGTTCGACGACAGCGCCGGCGACATCGACACCTTCCGCCAGCTGCTCGACTCGCTCCCGCAGCGCACCCCGGCGTGACGGGCACCGGGTTCGGCGCCTTCGTGCGCCGGGCCCACGACGCGGGGAAGCTGGTCGTCCAGCCCCGGATGGGGATGAGCGAGCCGGACAGGATGCGGGCGGGGCTGCGCGCGACCCGGGACGCCCGGGCCACGACCGTCGGCACGATCACCCTGGACAGCTACACCCGGGTGGGCGATCTGGAGTCCGCCGAACTCGCCTTGCTGGAAGGGGTGTCGCTCAACGGCTACCCGATCGTCAGCCACGACCTCGCCACCACGGCCGGGGTCGTGGAGGGCCTGTACGGCGCCGGCTTCCCCATCCAGGTACGGCACGGCTCCGCCACCCCCGAGGCCATCTTCCGGGCGCTGATGACCGCGGGACTCGACGCCTCCGAGGGCGGGCCGGTCTCGTACTGCCTGCCGTACGGGCGGATTCCGCTCAGCGAGTCGATGGCCAACTGGTCGCGTTCCTGCGAGCTGTTCGTCCGCTCGCGCGAGGCCGGGATGGACCCGCATCTGGAGACCTTCGGCGGCTGCATGCTGGGCCAGCTCTGCCCGCCGAGCATGCTGGTGGCGATCAGCGCGCTGGAGGCGCTGTTCTTCCACCGGCACGGAGTGCGCTCCATCTCGGCCAGCTACGCGCAGCAGACCAACGCGGACCAGGACGCCGAAGCCGTGGCGGCCCTGCGCCGGCTCTGCGCCGAACTGCTGCCGGGCGCGGACTGGCACGTGGTCGTCTACGCCTACATGGGCGTGTACCCCGTATCGCCACAGGGCGCCTACCGGCTGCTCGGCCGGGCGGCGGAACTCGCCGCCGGATCGGGTTCCGAGCGGCTCATCGTCAAGACCGTCGCCGAATCCGTCCGTATCCCCACGATCGAGGAGAATGTCGGGGCGCTGGAATACGCGGCGGAGGCGGCGGCCCGCACCCCGGTCGAGCCCGCCGACTCCGACTCGCAGACGTACGCGGAGGCGGCGGCGCTCGTCGACGCCGTACTGAACATGGCGCCGGACCTCGGCACCGCGCTGCTGCTGGCCTTCCGGCGCGGATATCTCGACATCCCCTACTGTCTGCACCCGGACAACGGCGGGCGCAGCAGAAGCTATATCGACAGCGAAGGCCGGCTGCGCTGGGCGGATATCGGGAAATTGCCCCTGGGTGGTCTGGTGGACACCCTGGGGGCGCGCGCCATTACATCCGGCGAACTTCTGGAGTCCCTTTCCTATATCCGCCGGAAGTTCGACTGCGAAACGACCGTGTGACCCGTAGGGGTACGTAAGGGTGTAGCCCCTCTTTGGACGTCACTACCGTGTGGAAAAACGGTTTCGGCCGAAAGTGGAGATGCGTGGATGAACGAGTCCGGTTCCAGTTCCCGTCCCGATTCAGCACTGGCACGGCTGCTGGCCACCACCCCGCCGTCCGAGCATCACAGGGTCGTGCTCGACCTGGTGCACACCTGCGCGCTGGCGGCGCTCAGGACAGCGCGCCCCGACACGGCCGACACACTGGACACCACGCTCTCCTTCGCCGAGCTGGGCTTCGACTCGCTCGCCGCGGTCGATCTGCACCGCAGGCTGAGTGAGCACACCGGCCTCGAACTCCCGGTGACACTCGCCTACGACTGCCCGACCCCCGGGGCACTCGTGGAGCGGCTGCTGACCGGGGCGTTGGGCGCCGGGGCCGCGACCGTGGCCCCGGTGCCCGCCGAAACCGCCGGTGGCGAGGCCGACGAACCCATCGCGGTCGTCGGCATCGGCTGCCGCTTCCCGGGCGGGATCGACACGCCCGACGCGTTGTGGCGGCTGCTCGCCGACGGCGGCGAGGTGCTGTCCGCGTTCCCCGACGACCGGGGCTGGGACCTGGCCGGGATGTTCGACGAGGACCCCGACGTACCCGGCAAGAGCTATGTCCGCAGCGGCGGATTCCTCGACACCGCCACCGAGTTCGACGCCGAATTCTTCGGCATCAGCCCGCGCGAGGCGCTCGCCATGGACCCGCAGCAGCGGGTCGTGCTGGAGACCGCCTGGCAGGCGCTCGAACACGCCGGGATCGACCCCACCGCGCTGCGCGGCACGGCGGCCGGGATGTTCTTCGGCGCCGAGGTGCAGGAGTACGGTCCCCGGCTGCACGACGCGCCCGACGGCCTCGACGCCTACCTGATGACCGGGAACGCCTCCAGTGTCATCTCCGGACGCGTCGCCTACGTGCTGGGCGCCCAGGGCCCGGCCGTCACCGTCGACACCGCCTGCTCCGCCTCGCTGGTCGCCATCCACCTCGCCTGCCAGTCGCTGCGCCGGGGCGAGTCCTCGCTCGCGCTGGCCGGCGGGGTCGCGGTGATGGGCGGCCCCGGTGTGTTCACCGCGTTCAGCAGGCAGCGCGGGCTCGCCCCCGACGGCCGCTGCAAGGCGTTCGCGGCCGCCGCCGACGGTACGGGCTTCGCCGAGGGCGCGGGCGTCCTCGTCCTCGAACCGCTCTCCCGGGCACGGCGGCTGGGCCACCCGGTACTGGCGGTGGTCCGCGGGTCGGCCATCAACCAGGACGGCGCGAGCAACGGACTCACCGCGCCGAGCGGCGCCTCGCAGCAGAGCCTGGTCCGCCAGGCCCTGGCGAATTCCGGGCTGACCGCCGACGAGGTCGACGCCGTGGACGCGCACGGTACGGGCACCACCCTCGGTGACCCCATCGAGGCCAACGCGCTGATCGCCACCTACGGCCGGCAGCGTCCGGCGGACGAGCCGCTGCTGCTGGGCTCGGCCAAGTCGAACCTGGGGCACACCCAGGGCGCCGCCGGTGTGGCCGGTGTCATCAAGATGATCCTCGCCATGCGCCACGGCTACCTGCCGAAAACACTGCACATCGACACACCGAGCCCGCACATCGACTGGTCGGCGGGGTCCGTCGAGCTGCTCACCGAGGGCAGGCCCTGGCCCGACCGGGGCCGGCCGCGCAGGGCCGGGGTGTCCTCGTTCGGCGTCAGCGGCACCAACGCCCACCTCATCGTGGAGCACACCGAGGGCCCCGAGCACCCGGACCTTTCGGAGGCACCGGAGCGTCCGGACCGCCACACCGCGCCGGACGATGCCCCCGGCGTACTGCCGTTCGTCCTCTCGGCACGCGGTGAACAGGCGCTGCGGGCCCAGGCGTCCGCGCTGCTCCCCCTGGCCGACGAGGCACCGCTCACCGATCTGTCGTACTCCCTGGCCACCACGCGCGCCGCCCTCCAGGACCGCGCCGTGGTCGTCACCGAGGACCGCGACGCACTGCGGGCCGCGCTCACCGCGATCGCCGCGGGATCGCCCCACCCCGACGTGGTGACCGGCGCCGGCTCCGGGGCCGGCGCCGGGGGAGCGGGTGGGAAACTCGCCTTCCTCTTCACCGGACAGGGCAGCCAGCGCCTCGCCATGGGGCGGGAACTGGCCGACCGGCACCCGGTGTTCGCCGAGGCGCTCGACGAGGTGGCCGGCTATCTGGACATGCAACTCGAACTTCCCCTGCACGAAGTGCTGTTCGCGGAGCCGGGCTCGAACCTGGCGGAGCTGCTGCACACCACCGAGTACGCCCAGCCCGCGCTGTTCGCCGTCGAGGTCGCCCTGTTCCGGCTGATGGAGAGCTGGGGCGTGCGCCCCGACTACCTGGCCGGACACTCGATCGGCGAGCTGGCCGCCGCGCAGGTGGCCGGAGTGCTGACACCGGAGGACGCGGCGATCCTCGTCGCCGCGCGCGGCCGGCTCATGCAGGCGCTGCCCGCCGGCGGCGCGATGGTCGCCGTGGAGGCGAGCGAGGCCGAGGTGACGCCGTCGCTGACCCCCGGCGTCGCCGTCGCGGCGGTCAACGGCCCCGCCTCCGTGGTGCTGTCCGGCGCCGAGGACGAGGTGGAGCGGATCGCCGAGGCTCTCGCCGGACGCGGGCTGCGCACCAAACGGCTGCGGGTCAGCCACGCCTTCCACTCGCCGCTGATGGAGCCGATGCTCGACGAGTTCCGCCGGATCGCCCAGGTGCTGGACTACGCCGAGCCCACGATCCCCGTCGTGTCGACGGTCACCGGAGAGCCGGTGGGCGCCGAACTGAGCACCCCCGAGTACTGGGTGGAGCAGATCCGCGCCCAGGTCCGCTTCCTGCCCGCCGTCCGCAGACTGGAGAGCGCGGGCGTCCGCACCTTCCTGGAGATCGGCCCCGACGGGGTGCTCAGCGCGATGGGCCAGGAGTGTGCCGAGAGGCCCGAGAGCGCCTTCGCACCGCTGCTGCGCAGGGACAGGCCCGAGGAGTGCGAAGCGGTCTCGGCCCTCGCGACGGCCCACGCGCGCGGCGCCCGCGTCGACTGGGAGCGATTCCACGCCGGACGCGGCGCGCGCCGCGTCGAGCTGCCCGTGTACGCCTTCCAGCGCCGCCGGTTCTGGCTGGAACAGGGCTCGGCCACCACGGACACGGCCGACCTCGGCCAGCTCGCCGCCGGCCATCCGCTGCTCGGCGCGGTCGTCGCCGTCGGCGCCGACGGCGTGGTGCTCACCGGACGGCTGTCGACGCGCGCCCAGCCCTGGCTGGCCGACCATGTGATCTCCGGCCGGGTGCTGTTCCCCGGCACCGCTTTCGTGGAACTGGCCCTGCGCGCCGGGGAACAGGTGGGCGCGGGCGCGCTGGAGGAACTCACCCTCGGCGCACCGCTGGTGCTGCCGGCCGACGGCGCCGTCGCGGTACAGGTCGCCGTCGCCGAGCCGGACGAGGCGGGCCGCCACCCGCTGACGATCCACTCCAGGGCCGAGGGCGCCGAGGCCGGGCCGTGGACCCGGCACGCCACCGGTGTGCTCGCCGCCGCCACCGACCCCGCCCCGGCGGCGCGGGCCGCCTGGCCGCCGCCGGGCGCCGAACCCCTCGACCTCACCGGTGTCTACGACGCCCTCGCCGCCCAGGGATACGGATACGGGCCCGCCTTCCAGGGCCTGCGCGCGGCCTGGCGGGACGGCGACGACATCTGCGCCGATGTCGCGCTGGACGACGGGGCCGCGCCGGAGGCGGCCGGGTTCGGCCTGCACCCCGCCCTGCTGGACGCGGCGCTGCACGCCTCCGACCTGGGCGCGCCGCCCCGCTCCGAGGTGCTCGTCCCGTTCGCCTGGAGCGGGGTGCGGCTGCACGCGGTCGGCGCCTGCGCGGTGCGGGTGCGGATCTCCCGCACCGGCCGGGACACGCTGGCCCTCGAACTCGCCGACGCCACCGGGGAGCCGGTGGCCACCGTGGGGGCCCTCGTGTCCCGGCCGGTGCCGGACGGCGACGTGCTCTACGCGGTACGGCCGGTGCCGCTCGGCCCCGTCAGCGCCCCGCGCGCGCAGGACGGTACGCCGCGGATCGCGCAGTGGGACCCGGACCTCGACGCGCTCGCCGGATCCGGGCCGACACCACCGGACGCCGTGGTGCTGCGGGTCGCGGACCACCCCGGAGCCGACCGGGGCGGGGCGGTCACGGAGGCGGCCAGGGCCGCCACCGGGGCCGTACTGTCAGCCCTTCAGCAGTGGCTCGCCGACGACCGGTTCGGTGAGGCCCGGCTCGTCGTGGTGGTGAACCGGTCGTCGGCCCACGCGCCGGTCCTCGGCCTGGTGCGCTCCGCGCAGGCCGAGAACCCCGGGCGCGTCGTGCTGCTGACCCACGAGGGCGCGCTCCGCGAGCCGGAGCTGACCGCCGCGCTCGCCACGCGGGAGCCGGAACTGATCCTGGCGGAGGGCGAGCTGTCCGCGCCCCGGCTCACCGCCCTGCCGCCGGCCGCCCGCCCGGCCCCGGAATGGGGCACCGTCCTGATCACCGGGGGCACCGGCGGACTGGGCGCGCTGGTCGCCCGGCATCTGGTGCGGGAACACGGCGTACGCTCCCTGGTCCTGGCCAGCCGGAGCGGAGCGGCCCCCGAGCTGCACGCGGAACTGACCGCTCTCGGCGCCGAAGTGACCCTGGCCGCATGTGATGTGAGCGACCGCCAGGCGGTGGCGGCGCTGCTCGACGCGCACCCCGTCGACTCGGTGGTGCACGCCGCCGGCGGTGTGCGCGACGGGGTGATCGGCTCCCTCACCGACGAGATGATCGACGAGGTGTTCCGGGCCAAGGTGGACGGCGCGTGGCATCTGCACGAGCTGACCCGGGACCGGCCGCTCTCCGCCTTCGTGCTCTTCTCCTCGCTCGCCGCCGTACTGGACGGCGCCGGGCAGGGCAACTACGCGGCGGCCAACGCCTTCCTCGACGGCCTCGCCACCCACCGCGCGGACCTCGGGCTGCCGGCCACCGCCCTCTCCTGGGGGCTGTGGGCGACCGACACCGGCATGGGGGCGGCGCTGGACACGGCCGCGCTCGCCCGCATCGCCGGGTACGGCCTGCCGGGACTGAGCGCGGCGCACTCGCTGCGCCTGTTCGACGCGGCGGTGCGGACCGGCGAGCCCCGGGTGGCGCCGGTCGAGGTGGACACCGCCGCCGTACGCGACCGGGCCGACGGCATCCCGCCGCTGCTCGGCGCGCTGGTCCGGCCGGCGACCCGGCGCGCCACCGCCGCCAGGGCGCGGCGCGCGGCCGGGGCCGACAGCGCGCTGGCCGCGCTGCCGCCCGCGGAGCGGGACCGTACCCTGCTCGAACTCGTACGGACCGAGGTCGCGGCCGTCCTGCGCCACGAGGGCGCCGCCGCCATCGACCCGCACCGGGCGTTCACCGAGATCGGCTTCGACTCGCTGTCGGCGGTCGAACTGCGCAACCGGCTCAACTCCGCCACCGGGCTGACGCTGCCCGCCACGCTCGTCTTCGACTATCCCGCGCCCCGGGCGCTCGCCGACCACATCCGCGACACACTCTTCGGCGCCGAGCCGGCCGCCCCGGCGCCCGTCGTGACCACGGCCGCCCCGGACGAGCCGATCGCGATCGTCGGGATGAGCTGCCGCTATCCGGGCGGCGTCAGCTCGCCCGAGGAGCTGTGGCGACTCGTCGCCGACGGCGTCGACGGCGTGTCCGGGTTCCCCGCCGACCGGGGCTGGGACACCGAAGCGCTCTACGACCCCGAGCCGGGAAAGCCGGGCAGGACCTACACCCGCGAAGGCGGATTCCTCTACGGGGCGGCGGAGTTCGACGCCGACTTCTTCGGCATCAGCCCGCGCGAGGCCGTCGCCATGGACCCCCAGCAGCGGCTGCTGCTGGAGGTCTCCTGGGAGGCGTGCGAGCGGGCCGGGATCGACCCCGCCACCATCCGCGGCACCAGCACCGGTGTGTTCGCCGGGGTGATGTACCACGACTACGGCACCTGGCTCACCGACGTACCCGACGATGTCGCCGCCTACTTCGGCAACGGCAACCTCGGCAGTGTGGTGTCGGGCCGGGTGGCCTACGCCCTCGGCCTCGAAGGCCCCGCGGTCACCGTGGACACGGCCTGCTCGTCGTCGCTGGTCACCCTGCACCTGGCGGCGCAGGCGCTGCGCCGGGGCGAGTGCTCGCTCGCCCTGGTCGGCGGGGTGACCGTGATGTCCACCCCGGACACCTTCGTGGACTTCAGCCGGCAGCGCGGGCTGGCGGCCGACGGCCGCTGCAAGTCGTTCGCGGCCGGAGCCGACGGCACCGGCTGGGGCGAGGGCGCCGGCATGCTGGTGGTGGAGCGGCTCTCCGACGCCCGGCGCAACGGCCATCAGGTCCTCGCCCTGGTACGCGGCAGCGCGATCAACTCCGACGGCGCCTCCAACGGGCTCACCGCGCCCAACGGCCCCTCCCAGCAGCGCGTCATCCGCGCCGCCCTGGCGGGCGCCGGACTGACGGCCGCCGAGGTCGACGTGGTCGAGGCACACGGCACGGGCACCACCCTGGGCGACCCGATCGAGGCGCAGGCCCTGATCGCGACGTACGGGCAGGAACACACCGACGACCGCCCGCTGTGGCTGGGCTCCATCAAGTCGAACATCGGTCACACCCAGGCCGCCGCCGGTGTGGCCGGTGTGATCAAGATGGTGATGGCCATGCGCCACGGCACCCTCCCCAAGACCCTTCATGTGGACGCGCCTTCGGACCAGGTGGACTGGTCGGCCGGGGCGGTGGATCTGCTCACCGAGTCCCGGCCCTGGCCGGCCGACGGCGATCCGCGCCGGGCCGCCGTGTCCTCGTTCGGGATCAGCGGCACCAACGCGCATGTGATCCTGGAGGAGGCGCCCGAGCCCGGCACCGCAACCGCCGAAACCCCGGCCGGCCCCCCGGCGTCCGGCCTCGTCGCGCTGCCGGTCTCCGCGCGCGGCGCCGACGCGCTGCGCGCCCAGGCCGACCGGCTGCGGACGAGCACGGCCTCGGTACCGGACCCGGTGCCCCTGCCCGATCTGGGCCACGCGCTCGCCACCACCCGGACCGCGCACACCCACCGCGCGGTGGTCATCGCCGCGGACCGCGCCGCGTACGACACGGCGCTCGCCGCGCTGGCCGAGGGCGCGTCCGCGCCCGGCCTGGTCACCGGCGCCGTCGCCGAGGGCGGCCTCGCCTTCCTCTTCTCCGGCCAGGGATCGCAGCGCCCCGGCGCGGGACGGCAGTGGTACGAGACGTTCCCGGTCTTCGCCGAACACTTCGACCGGGCCGCCCGCCATCTCGACAAGACGCTCGAACGCCCGCTGGCCGAGGTCGTCTTCGGCGAGGACGCGCAGACGCTGGGCCGGACGGCGTACACCCAGGCCGCGCTGTTCGCGACCCAAGTGGCGCTGTTCCGGCTGCTGGAGTCCTTCGGCCTGCGCCCGGACGCGCTGGCGGGCCACTCCATCGGTGAGTTCGCCGCCGCGCACGTCGCCGGTGTGTGGTCGCTGGAGGACGCGGCCACCGCCGTCGCCGCCCGGGGCAAGCTCATGCAGGCCCTCTCCGAGGGCGGCGCGATGGTCGCGATCCAGGCCACCGAGGAGGAGATACGTCCCCTGCTCGGCGCGGGCGTCGGCATCGCGGCCGTCAACGGACCGCGCTCCGTGGTGGTGTCGGGCGACAGCGAGCCGGTGCTCGAACTCGCCGCCCGCTTCCCCACGTCCAAGCGGCTGAAGGTCTCGCACGCCTTCCACTCGCCGCGCATGGACCCCATGCTCGACGCGTTCCACGAGGTCGTCGCCGGTCTCACCACCGCCGATCCCGTCATCACCGTCGTCTCGACGCTGACCGGCCGGGCCGCCACGGCGGCGGAGCTGCGCTCGCCCGAGTACTGGGTGCGGCATGTGCGCCGGACGGTGCGGTTCGCTGACAGCGTCGACACCCTGCTCGCCCAGGGTGTCTCCACCTTCCTGGAGCTGGGGCCGGGAGCCGTTCTCACCGCGATGGGCCAGGAGTGCGCCGAGGGCCGCGCGGAGGGGGCGGCGGCGGCCGAGGCGGTGTTCGCGTCGGTGGCCCGCAAGGACCGGCCCGAGGTGCCCGAACTGCTGGGCGCGCTCGCGCTGGCGCACACCCGCGGCGCCGAGGTCGACTGGTCGCCGCTGCACGGCGGCCGTACCGGGCGCCGGGTCGACCTGCCCACCTACCCCTTCCAGCACCGCCGCTTCTGGCTCGACGGCCCCGTCGCGAAGGGCGACGCGGGCGGACTCGGCCAGTCGCCGGTCGACCACCCGCTGGTGAGCGCGGAGATCAGGCCGGCCGCCTCCGACGGCGTCATCCTGACCGGGCGGCTCTCCGCCGCGACCCACCCGGCGCTCGCCGACCACGCGGTGTTCGGCACCGTACTGCTGCCGGGAACGGCGCTGGTCGACCTGGCGATCCGCGCGGGTGACGCGCTCGGCCTGCCGGTGCTGGAGGAACTGACCCTCCAGACACCGCTGTCGCTGCCCGCACGCGGAGCCGTACAGCTCCAGGTGGTCGCGGACCCGGACGGCGGGGTGGAGATCTTCTCCCGGCCGGAGAGCGCCGCGCCCGCCACCGGCTGGACCCGCAACGCCACCGGAACCCTGACGGCCCGGAGCGCCGGCCGGCCCGAGCGGCTCACCGCGTGGCCGCCGCCCGGCGCCGTCCCGGTCGATGTGACCGGGCTCTACGAGCGGCTGTACACCGACGGATACGAGTACGGGCCCGTCCACCGGGGGCTGCGCGCCGCCTGGCGACGCGGCGGCGAGGTCTTCGCCGAGCTGGGACTGCCCGGATCGGCGGCCCAGGAGGCCGCACGCTACGGGCTGCACCCCGCCGTACTGGACTCCGCCCTGCACGCCACCACCCTGTTCGAGGACGCCGAGCAGGCGGCGGACGGCCAGGTCCTGCTGCCGTTCGCCTGGCACGACGTCGCCCTGCACGCCACCGGGGCCCGCGCCGCCCGCGCCAGGCTCGCCCGTGACGCCACCGGCCGGGTGCGGATCGAGCTGGCCGACGAGGGCGGGCTGCCCCTCGCCACCGTCGGGGGATTCGTCACCCGGCCGGTGACGGCCGAGCGGCTCGGCGCACCCGGCGACTCGCTCTACGCCGTGCACGAGGTGCCGCTGCCCGGTCCGGTCGCGGCCGCCGCCGGGCCGCGCGACTACGCGGTGCTCGGCGCCGGCGACCTGGGCCTCGGACTGCCCGTCCACCCCGATCTCGCCGCGCTCGCCGAGGCCGGGCCGGGCGCGCCGCCCCGGGTGGTGCTGCTGCCCGTGCCCACGGGAACCGGCGAGCCGCCCGAGGCCGTACGGTCGGCCCTCACCGCCGTGCTCGCGCAGCTGCGGCCGTGGCTCGGCGACGAGCGGTTCGCCGCCTCGACCCTGGTCGTGCTCACCGGATCCGGCCTCGCCGACGCGGCGGTACGGGGACTGGTGCGCGCCGCGCAGGCCGAGGACCCGGGCCGGGTCCTCCTCGCCGACGCAGGGGACGCCCCGCTCTCGCTGCCGGCGCTGGCCGCCGCGCTGGACTCCGGGGAGCCGGAGGTGGTGCTGCGCGGCACCGAGGTCCGCGTACCGCGCCTCGTCGCGGTCACCGCCCCCAAGACACCCGGCGCCGAAGCGACCGCCCCCGGAGCGACCGCCACCGAAGCGACCGCCACCGCCCCGTCCGGCGGCGGCCGGGACTGGGGGACCGTCCTGATCACCGGCGGCACCGGCGGCCTCGGCGCGCTCGTCGCCCGGCACCTGGTGCGCCGCCACGGCGCCCGCAGCCTCGTCCTGGCCAGCCGGCGGGGCCCCGAGGCCCCCGAGGCCAAGCGCGTCCAGGACGAGCTGGCCGAACTCGGCGCGCACGCCGAGGTGGTCAGCTGCGACGTCGGCGACCGCGCGTCGCTCGCCGCGCTGCTCGCCGCGCATCCGGTGGACAGCGTCGTGCACACCGCGGGCGTCCTCGACGACGCGCTCATCGGATCGCTCACCCCGGAGCGGTTCGACACCGTGCTGCGTCCCAAGGCCGACGCCGCGTGGCACCTGCACGAACTGACCAGGGAGCGCGGTCTCGCCCACTTCGTGCTGTTCTCCTCGTCCGCCGGCACACTCGACGCCACCGGGCAGGGCAACTACGCGGCGGCCAACGTCTTCCTGGACGCCCTGGCCGAACTCCGCAGGGAGCAGGGGCTCCCGGCCCTCTCCCTGGCCTGGGGGCTGTGGCGGGAGGCGGGCGGCATGGGCGGACAGCTCGACGCGGCCGACCTCCAGCGCATCGAGCGCTCCGGAATCGGCGCGCTGGACCGGGCCGAGGGGCTCGACCTGTTCGACGCCGCGCTGCGCGCCGACCGGGCCACGCTCGTACCCGTACGGCTGGACCTCGCGGCGCTGCGGGGACGCGGCGACGCCGTCCCCGCCGTACTGCGCGACCTGGCCGGGCCGGTGGCCCGGCGCGCGGCGCGCGGCGCACACCGCGACCCCGGGGCCGCCTCCGCCGTGCCCGCGCTCGTCCAGCGGCTGGGCGCACTGCCCGCCGCCGACCACGAGCACGCGGTGCTCCAGGCGGTACGGGGCGAGGTGGCCGCCGTCCTCAACCACGAGGGCGCCGCCGCGATCGAACCGAGGCGCGCCTTCACCGAGTTGGGCTTCGACTCGCTCGCTGCGGTGGAGCTGCGCAACAAACTCAACGCGGTGAGCGGACTGCGGCTGCCGTCCACCATGATCTTCGACTACGCGACCCCGGTGGCGCTGGCGTCCTATCTGCTGGAGCGGCTGGCGCCGGAACCCACCGAGCCCGCCGGACCGGCCGAGGACGCCGACGACCTCCGGCTGCGCGAGGTGCTCGCGGGCATTCCCATGGCCCGCATCCGTGCGGCCGGTCTGCTCGACACCTTGCTGAAGCTGTCGGAGCCGCTGCCGGAGCAGACCGGGGCGGCGACCGCCGCCGATCCGGCCGCACAGGACACGAGCGCGGCGATCAAGGGCATGGACATCGCCGCTCTCGTCCGCACCGCGCTCGACCACAGCGACGCCAAGTAACCAGCGACGTACGGCAATCAGCGGCGCCAGGAAATCAGCGACGCCAAGCAATCAGGGAGCGACACGGACGTGGATACATCTGTCGAGCAGATCGTCGAGGCGCTGCGCGAGTCGTTGCTGGAGAACGAACGGCTGCGCCGGCGGAACGCGGAGGTCACGGCCGCCGCCGAGGAGCCCGTCGCCATCGTGGCGATGAGCTGCCGCTACCCCGGTGGCGTCGACTCGCCCGAGGGGCTCTGGCGGCTGGTGGACGAGGGTGTCGACGCCGTCGGGGACTTCCCGGCCAACCGTGACTGGGACGTCGAGGGGCTGTACGACCCGGACCCGGACGCGCCGGGCAGGACCCATGTGCGCGAGGGCGGATTCCTCTACGACGCACCGGAGTTCGACGCCGGCTTCTTCGGTGTCTCGCCCCGCGAGGCCATCGCCATGGACCCGCAGCAGCGGCTGCTGCTGGAGACCGCGTGGGAGGCGTTCGAGCGGGCCGGCATCGACCCGCACACCCTGCGCGGCAGCCGCACCGGAATCTTCGCCGGGGTGATGTACCACGACTACGGCAGCTGGCTGACCGAGGTGCCCGAGGGCGTCGAGGGATACCTCGGCAACGGCAACCTGGGCAGTGTGGCCTCCGGCCGCGTCTCCTACACGCTGGGGCTCGAAGGCCCCGCCGTCACCGTGGACACCGCCTGCTCGTCCTCCCTCGTCGCGCTGCATCTCGCCGCCCAGGCGCTGCGGCAGGGCGAGTGCTCGCTCGCGCTCGCCGGCGGGGTCACCGTGATGTCCACCCCCGACACCTTCGTGGACTTCTCCCGGCAGCGCGGGCTGTCTCTGGACGGCCGCTGCAAGTCGTTCGCCGAGGGCGCCGACGGCACCGGCTGGGGCGAGGGCGTGGGGCTGGTGCTGCTGGAGCGCCTCTCCGACGCCACCCGCAACGGCCATCCCGTCCTCGCCCTGGTCCGGGGCAGCGCCACCAACCAGGACGGCGCGTCGAACGGACTGACCGCCCCGAACGGCCCCTCCCAGCAGCGCGTCATCCGGCAGGCGCTGGCCAACGCCCGGCTCACCGGGGACCAGGTGCACGCGGTGGAGGCGCACGGCACCGGCACCCCGCTCGGCGACCCCATCGAGGCGCAGGCGCTGCTGGCGACCTACGGCCGGGACCACGCGGAGGACCGGCCGCTGTGGCTGGGGTCGATCAAGTCGAACATCGGTCACACCCAGGCGGCGGCGGGCGTCGCCGGTGTGATCAAGATGGTCATGGCGATGCGGCACGGCAGGCTGCCGAAGACACTCCACGCCGACCGGCCCACCTCTCAGGTGGACTGGGAGGAGGGCGCCGTCGAGCTGCTGAGCGAGGCGCGGGAGTGGCCCGAGGGCGACGCGCGGCGCGCGGCGGTGTCGTCGTTCGGGATCAGCGGCACCAACGCGCACGTGATCCTGGAGGGCGTCCCCGAGGCCGCGCTCCCGCACGAGCCCGCCGAGCCCCTGCCGGACACCGCGCCCGCGCGCGGCACCGACGCGTGGACCGGCCCGCTGCCCCTGGTCCTGTCCGGGAAGGGCGAGGCGGGACTCGCCGCCCAGGCGCGGCGGCTGCTCGGCCACCTGCCCGGCGCCCCTCTGCCCGATCTCGCCCACGCGCTGGCCACCACCCGCGCGGCGCTCGACCACCGCGCGGTGGTGATCGGAGCGGACCGCGAGGAACTGACCGCGGGGCTCACCGCGCTCGCCGAGGGACAGGCCGTGTCCCACGTCGTACGGGGCGACCGGGGTGCCGAGTCCAGGATCGCCTTCGTCTTCCCCGGACAGGGCTCGCAGTGGATCGGCATGGCCGCCGAACTGCTCGACGCGGAACCGGTGTTCGCCGCCGCCATGACCGAATGCGCCGAGGCCCTCGCACCGTTGGTGGACTGGGACCTGCTGACGACCCTGCGCGACGGACGGCCGCTGGACCGGGTGGACGTGGTCCAGCCGGCGCTCTGGGCGATCATGGTCTCGCTGGCGCGGATGTGGCGCTCGTACGGGGTGGAGCCCGCCGCCGTGATCGGCCACTCCCAGGGCGAGATCGCGGCGGCGTGCGTCGCCGGGGCGCTGTCGCTGAGCGACGGCGCCAAGGTCGTCGCCCTGCGCAGCCGGGCCATCGCCGGGGAACTCTCCGCACGCGGCGGGATGATGTCGGTCGCCCTGCCGGTGGAGCGGATCCGGGAACGGCTGACGCCGTACGACGGCCGCGTCTCGGTCGCCGCCGTCAACGGGGCGACCTCCGTGGTCCTGTCCGGCGACGCCGGGGCCGTCGACGAGCTGTGCGAGACGCTCAAGGCCGAGGGCGTGCGGGCCAAGCGGCTGCCGGTGGACTACGCCTCGCACTCGGCGCAGGTCGAGTCGATCCGCGACCGGCTGCTGACCGAACTGGCCGGGGTCGCGCCCCGGTCGGCCGAGGTGCCGTTCTACTCCACCGTGACCGGAGCGCTGTTCGACACCGCCGGGCTCGACGCCGAGTACTGGTACACGAACCTGCGGCAGAGTGTGCTCTTCGCCGACACCACCCGGGTGCTGCTCGACGGTGGCTACGGTGTGTTCGTCGAGTGCAGCCCGCACCCCGTCCTCGTCCACAGCATCGAGGAGACCGCCGACGCCGTCGGCGCCGAGGTGACCGGCATCGGCTCGCTGCGCCGCGACGAGGGGGGAGCGGCCCGCTTCCTGGCCTCGCTGGGCGAGGCGTTCACCCGGGGCGTCCCCGTCGACTGGCGAACGGCCTTCTCCGGCACGCCGGTTCGCCGCTTCGATCTGCCGACCTACGCCTTCCAGCGGGAACGCTTCTGGCTCGGCCGCTCACCCGGCGTCGGCGATGTGACGGCGGCCGGACTGACCACCGCCGGACACCCGCTGCTGGGCGCCGCGGTCACCGTCGCCGAGGGCGGCATGCTCTTCACCGGCCGGCTCTCGACCGCCGCCGCGCCCTGGCTCGCGGACCACGCGGTGGGCGGTACGGTCCTGCTGCCCGGCACGGCCTTCGTGGAGCTGGCCGTACGGGCGGGCGACGAGGCCGGCTGCGGACAGGTGGAGGAGCTGACGCTGGAGGCGCCGCTGATCCTGCCCGAACGCGGCGCCGTCCAGATCCAGGTGCGGCTCGGCGACGACGACGGCACCGGCCGCCGGCCGCTGGCCGTGCACTCCCGGCCGGAGGGCGGCGCGGGCGACTGGACGCGCAACGCCTCCGGTCTGCTGGCCCCCGACGCCACCGACGCCGGATTCGACCTCGCGGCATGGCCGCCCCCGGACGCCCGGCCCCTGCCGCTCGACGGTGTGTACGACCGGCTGGCCGGGCAGGGCTACCACTACGGCCCCGCGTTCCGTGGACTGCGCACCGCGTGGACGCGTGGCGACGAGACCTTCGCCGAGGTCGAACTCCCCGTGGAACCCTCCGACTTCGCCCTGCACCCGGCTCTCTTCGACGCCGCGCTGCACGCCGCAGGTCTGGCCGGTCCGCCGGACACCGAAGCCCGGCTGCCCTTCGCCTGGAACGGTGTGTCGGTGTTCGCCGCCGGCGCGACCGCGCTGCGGGTACGGATCAGCGGCACGGACACCTTGCGCATCCAGCTCGCCGACGCCACGGGAGCCCCGGTCGCCTCCGTCGAGGGGCTCACCACCCGCGCCGTCGACCCGGCCGCGCTCTCCTCGGCACCCCGCTCCGAGGACCTCTTCCGGCTCGACTGGCCCCAGCTGCCCGCCGCTGCCGCTCCCGCGACCGCGCCCGGCTACGCGGTGCTCGACGCGGGGCTGCTGGGGGCCGTCGGCCCGGACGCCGACGGCCTCTACGCGAGCGGCCTCGACGCCCTGGAGACCGTGCCGGACTTCGTGGTGCTCCCGATCGGCGGCACCCAGGACTCCGGGCGGGGCCGGGACGCGGCCCACGACCCGGTCGCGGGCGCGCGGGAGGCGGCCGTCCAGGTACTGGAGACCGTACGGCAGTGGCTGACCGACGACCGGTTCACCGCCGCGCGGCTGATCGTGCTCACCCGGGGCGCCGTGGCCGTGGGCGCCGAAGGCGTCGACGACCTGCCGGGCGCGACCGTCTGGGGGCTGGTGCGCGCCGCCCAGGGCGAGAACCCCGACCAGTTCGTGCTCGTCGACGTCGACACCGCGCCGGACGGCGCCATCGAGGCGGCGGTCGCGGCCGCCGCCTCCGGCGAACCCCAACTCGCCCTGCGGGAAGGCCGCGTCCACATCCCCAGAATGGCCAGGGCCCATCCCGCGCGCCCCGAAGGCGAGGCGGCGGGCGGGACCGGCGGCGGTTCCTTCGGCCCCGAGGGCACCGTCCTGATCACCGGCGGAACCGGCGTGCTCGGCGGCCTCGTCGCCCGCCATCTGGTGACCCACCACGGGGTGCGCCGGGTGCTGCTGGCCGGCCGAGGCGGCGTCGCCTCGGACGACCTCTCCGATCTGACCGCCGACCCTGACATCACGGTCACCGTCGCCGCGTGCGACGCCGCCGAGCGCGATCAACTCGCCGCGCTGCTCGCCTCCGTACCCGAGCGGCACCCGCTCACCGGGGTGGTCCACCTGGCCGGAGCGCTGGACGACGGCCTGATCTCCGCGCTCACCCCCGAGCGGCTCGACACCGTGCTGCGTCCCAAGGCCGACGCCGCCTGGCATCTGCACGAGCTGACCCGGGACCTCGGGCTCTCCGCCTTCGTCCTGTTCTCCTCGGCCGCCGGCACCCTGGACGGCGCCGGCCAGTCCGGTTACGCGGCGGCCAACGCCTTCCTCGACGGACTGGCCCACCACCGCGCCGCCCTCGGACTGCCCGCCACCTCGCTGGCCTGGGGCTTCTGGGAGCAGCGCACCAAGATGACCGCGCATCTCAGCGACGCCGACGTGGCGCGGATGGCACGCTCCGGCGTACGACCGCTGTCCACCGCCGACGGGCTGGCCCTGTTCGACACGGCGCTGGCCGGCACCGGGACCGTACTGCTGCCGATCGGCCTCGACCTGCCCGTACTGCGCCGGGCCGGGTCGCCGCCGCCGCTCCTGCGGGGGCTGGTCCGGGCACCGGCCCGGCGGGCCGCCGCCTCGGTCGCGGCGGCCGACACCCTCCAGGACCGGCTGATCGCGCTGGCCCCGGCCGAACGCACCGCCTTCCTCATGGAACTCGTCCGTACCCATGTCGCCGCCGTGCTCGGCCACGGACCCGACATGGTCCTCGACCCGCGCCGCGCCTTCCGGGAAGCCGGATTCGACTCGCTGACGGCGGTGGAGCTGCGCAACCGGCTCGGCGCCGCCGTCGGGCTCCGGCTGTCCGCCACCCTCGTCTTCGACTACCCGGACTCGACCGCGCTCGTCGGCCATCTCCTGGCCGAGCTGGTCGGCTCCGCCGAACCGGCCGCCACCGCGCCCGCAGCCACCGCCCCCGTCAGGGACGAACCCATCGCGATCGTGGCGATGAGCTGCCGCTATCCCGGTGGTGTCAGCACCCCCGAGGAGTTGTGGCGGCTGCTCGCCGACGGCGGCGACGGGATCTCCGCGTTCCCGGCGGACCGCGGCTGGGACGTGGCGGGGATCTACGACCCCGAGCCGGGCACGGCGGGCAAGTGCAGTACGCGGGAGGGCGGATTCCTGTACGACGCCGCCGACTTCGACGGTGACTTCTTCGGGATCTCGCCACGCGAGGCCCTGGCGATGGACCCGCAGCAGCGGTTGCTGCTCGAAGTGTCCTGGGAGGCGCTGGAGCGCGCGGGCATCGACCCGCACTCGGTGCGCGGCAGCCGCACCGGCGTCTTCACGGGCGTCATGTACCACGACTACGGCAGCAGGCTCAGCAACGCCCCCGAGGCGGTGCGCGACTACCTCGGCAACGGCAGCCTCGGCAGCGTCGCCTCCGGCCGGGTCGCCTACACCCTGGGGCTTGAGGGCCCCACGCTCAGTGTGGACACCGCCTGCTCCTCCTCGCTGGTGGCACTGCATCTGGCGGCCCAGGCCCTGCGGCAGGGCGAATGCACCCTCGCGCTGGCCGGCGGCGTCTCCGTGATGTCCACCGTCGACACCTTCGTGGACTTCAGCAGGCAGCGCAATCTGGCCGCCGACGGCCGGGCGAAGTCCTTCGCGAACGCCGCCGACGGCACCGCGCTCTCCGAGGGCGCCGGGATGCTGCTGCTGGAACGCCTCTCGGACGCGCGGCGCAACGGGCACGAGGTGCTGGCGGTGGTACGCGGCTCCGCCGTGAACCAGGACGGCGCCTCCAACGGGCTCACCGCCCCCAACGGTCCCTCCCAACAACGCGTGATACGGCAGGCGTTGGCCAGCGCCGGTCTGGCGGCGACCGATGTGGACGCGGTGGAGGCGCACGGCACGGGGACCACGCTCGGTGACCCGATCGAGGCGCAGGCGCTGCTGGCGACGTACGGTCAGGACCGGCCCGAGGGCAGCCCGCTCTGGCTCGGGTCGATCAAGTCCAATATCGGGCACACGCAGGCCGCAGCCGGGGTGGCCGGTGTGATCAAGATGGTGCTGGCGATGCGGCACGGGGTGCTGCCCAGGACTCTCCATGTGGACGAGCCGTCCGAGCAGGTGGATTGGTCGGCCGGTGAGGTGAGGCTGCTCACCGAGGAGCGGGAGTGGCCGGCGGCCGGACGTCCGCGCCGGGCCGGGATCTCCTCCTTCGGGATCAGCGGCACCAACGCCCACACCATCGTCGAGGCCGTCGAACCGGAGCCCGCCGGGACCACGGACGCGCGGCCCGCCGGGCCGGCGCCGCTGCTCCCCGTCCTGCTGTCGGCCGCCACCCCGGAGGCACTCGCCGCACAGGCCGGGCGGCTGCTGCCGCTGGTGGACGAGCCGATCGCCGATCTCGCGCTCTCGCTCGCCACCGGCCGGGCGGCCCTCGCCCACCGCGCCGGGATCACCGCCCGCGACCGGGACGAACTCCACGCCGCGCTCAGCGCGTTGGCCACCGGAGCGGCCGGCTCCACCGTGCCCGGCACGGTGCTGGGCAAGCAGGCCGGCGGGAAACTCGCCTTCCTCTTCACCGGTCAGGGCGCCCAGCGCCCCGGAATGGGGCAGGCCCTCCACACCGCGCACCCCGCCTTCCGCACCGCGCTGGACGAGGCGTGCCGTCACCTCGACCGCGAGTTCGCCGCTCAGCTCGGCACGCCTCCCGCGCCCGCGCTGCGCGAGGTGATCTTCGCCGCGCCCGGCACCGCCGAGGCCGGACTGCTCGACCGCACGATGTACACGCAGAGCGCCCTGTTCGCCGTGGAGACCGCGCTGTTCCGGCTGCTGGAGTCCTGGGGCGTGCGCCCCGACCTGCTCGCCGGCCACTCCATCGGCGAGCTGACCGCCGCCCACGCCGCCGGGGTGCTCACCCTGGAGGACGCCGCCCGGCTGGTGGTGGCCAGGGGCCGGCTCATGCAGGCGCTGCCCGAGGGCGGCGCGATGCTCGCCGTCGACGCCACGGAGGAGGAGGTGCTCGCGCACCTCGGCGACACCGTGAGCATCGCGGCCGTCAACGGCCCGCGCGCCGTGGTCGTCTCGGGCGACGAGGAGGCCGTGGCGGCGGTCGGCGCGGCCTTCGGGGACCGCCGTACGAAACGGCTCCGGGTCAGCCACGCGTTCCACTCGCCGAGGATGGAACCGATGCTCGCCGAGTTCGCGCGGATCGCCGAGGGGCTGCGGTTCGCACCGCCCGCGCTGGCGATCGTCTCGAACCTGACCGGCGCCCTCGCGACCACCGAGGAGCTGACCTCGCCCGCTTACTGGGTGCGCCATGTGCGCGAAGCCGTCCGCTTCGGCGACGGAATCCGCACCCTGGAGGCCGAGGGTGTGCGCACCTTCCTCGAACTGGGACCCGACGCCGTGCTCTCCACCATGGGCACCCACTGCCTCACCGACCCCGAGCGCTCGGCGCTCGTCCCCCTGCTGCGCCGGGACCGCGAGGAACCCGTCGCGCTGAGCACCGCACTGGCCACTCTGCACGTACGCGGCGCCGCCCTCGACCGGCACCGGGTGTACGGAGGCGGCGGCGCCCGCAGGATCGGCCTGCCGACCTACCCGTTCCAGCGCGAGCGGCTCTGGCTGGAGGACGGCCCGTCAGGCGCCCTCGATGTCAGGGGACTCGGTCAGCTCCCGGCCGAACACCCCCTGCTCGGCGCCGAGATCGCGCTCGCGGAGGGCGACACCGTCGCCCTCACCGGCCGGCTCTCCCTCGACACCCACCCCTGGCTCGCCGACCACGCCGTCGCCGACGTGGTGCTGCTGCCGGGCAGCGCGTTCGTGGAGCTGGCGGTCGGCGCGGCCGACCGGGTGGGCGGCGCGCTGGTCGAGGAACTGACCATCGAGCGCCCCCTGATCCTCCCCGCGCACGGCGCTGTCCACCTCCAGGTGGTGGCCGCGGCGGCGGACGGCACCGGCCGCCGCCAGGTCACCGTGCACGCCCGCGCCGAGGACGACGGCGCCGACGCGGGCTGGACCCGGCACGCCACGGGCTTCGTCGCGCCGGAAGCGGCCCCGGAACCCGACGCGCTCGGCGTCTGGCCGCCGGCCGGCGCCGCCCCCGTCGACCTGACCGGCTCGTACGACCGGCTCGCCGAACAGGGCTACGGCTACGGCCCCCTCTTCCGCTGCCTGCGCGCCGCGTGGCGGCTCGGCGAGGAGGTCTACGCGGAGCTGGCCCTGCCCGAGGGCGCGCAGGCCGCCGGGTTCGGTCTGCACCCGGCGCTGCTCGACTCCTGCCTGCACACGATCGATCTGCTCGACGGCCAGGACCCCACCGTGATGACCCTGCCGTTCGCCTGGGAAGGAGTGTCGCTGTACGCGGCGGGCGCCTCGGCGCTCCGGCTGCGGCTCACCCCGCACGGCGCCGAGCGGATGAGTCTCCAGCTCTTCGACCCGGCGGGCGCGCCCGTCGCACGGGTCTCCTCGCTGCGGATCCGGCCGGTGACGGCGGAGCAGCTGACCCCGGCCGCCCCGGCCGGCGGGGACCTCTTCGAGTTGCACTGGACGCCGCTGGCGCTCTCCGACGGCCCGGCGCACCCGGCCGGAGCACCCGCCGACCGGGTGCTGTTCGCCCCCGCGCCGGGCGCAACGAGCACCCCCGTCGCGGCCCGCGAGGTGGCGGCCCGGGTGCTCGCGACACTCCAGGAGCGGCTGTCCGACGACACCGCCCGGCTGGTGGTCGTCACCAGGGGCGCGGTCGGGGTGGACGGGGTCGACGACGAGCCCGAGCTGACCCAGTCCGGGATCTGGGGTCTCGTCCGCTCCGCCAACGTCGAATACCCCGGCCGGCTGGTCCTCGCCGACCTCGACGACGACCCGGACTCCGAGTCCGCGCTCGCCGCTGCGCTCGCCACCGGGGAGCCGGAGTTCGCGCTGCGCGGCGGACAGGCGTACGTCCCGAGGCTCCGGGCGGCCACCGGCGGCGGCTCCTTCGCGGGGCTCGACCCGGAGGGCACCGTACTGATCACCGGCGGTACGGGCGGCCTCGGCCGGCTGCTCGCCCGCCACCTCGTCGACACGTACGGCGTCAAGCACCTGGTCCTGAGCAGCCGCGGCGGCTCCACGACCGGGCTCGACGGCCTCGGCGCCGCGGTCACCTCGGTCGTCTGCGACGCCGCCGACCGTGACGCGCTGGGCGACCTGCTGGCCTCCCTGCCCACCGAGCACCCGCTGACGGCGGTGGTCCACGCGGCCGGGGTGCTGGACGACGGCCTGGTCTCGGCGCTCGACCGGGACCGGCTCGACACGGTCATGCGGCCCAAGACCGACGCCGCGTGGAATCTGCACGAGCTGACCCGGGATCTCGATCTCGCCGCCTTCGTGCTGTTCTCCTCGGCCGCCGCCACCCTGGGCGCCGCCGGGCAGGGCAACTACGCGGCGGGCAACGGCTTCCTCGACGCGCTGGCCGCCCACCGGCGCGCCGCCGGACTGCCCGCCCACTCGCTGGGCTGGGGGCTGTGGGACACCGCCTCCGGTATGGCCGGCGGGCTCGGCGAGGCCGAACTGCGGCGACTGGCCAGGGACGGTGTGGAACCGCTGCCCGCCGACCGGGCGCTGGCGCTCTTCGACCGGGCACTCGCCTCGGACCGCGCCGTACTCCTGCCGATGCGGGTACGTCCCACCGAGGACGCACCGGCGCTGGTACGCGGGCTCGCACCCGCTCCGGCCCGGCGGACGGTACGGGAGACACCGGCGGCGGCCGAGCGGCCGCAGCCGGAGGCGCTGGCGGGCCGGCTCGCCGCGCTCAGCCCCGCCGACGCCAGGAAACTGCTGGTGGAGACGGTGTGCGGCCATGTCGCCGAGGTCCTGGGCCACACCAGGGCCGAAGCGGTCGACCCGGAGCGGGGATTCGGCGAGCTGGGCGTGGACTCGCTGTCCGCCCTGGAACTGCGCAACCGGATCAGCGCGGACACCGGAGTCAGGCTCTCGACCACGCTGACCTTCGACTACCCGAACCCGGCAGCCATCGCCGGACTCCTCTTCGACGAACTGGCCGTCGCCGAGGAGACGGCGGCCCCGGACGCCGAGGCCGAGGTGATGCGGCTGGAAGCCCTGCTGGACGCCGCGGCCGTCACCGAGGAACAGCGGTCGCGGGTCGGACTGCGGCTGCGGGCGATGGCGGCGAAGTGGACCGGCGGACCCGGCGGGACCGGGGAGCCGGAGGGCGCGAGCGGACCGGGGCTCGAATCGGCCTCGGCGGACGAGCTGTTCGGCATCCTCGACAACGAGCTGGGCACGTACAACTGACCGGGAAACGGGCGACGGCCCGCCGGCGGAGCCGGCGGGCCGTCGCACCCGGTGCGGGGGAGAAGGCGGAGAGGAGCGGGTCGCCCGGGCTCACACGGCCGGCGACCGGCTCCCGGGTATTCGTTCCGACATGGTGGGGATCCGGTGTTCCAGTACCTTCGACGGCAGCTCCGCCCGGCTGGCGACGTTCAGCTTCCGGTAGACGCGGGTCAGATGCTGCTCGACCGTGCTGACGGTCACATGGATCCGGCTGCTGATCTCCCGGTTGGTGTACCCGAGCGCGGCCAGCCCCGCCACCCGGCACTCGGCGTCGCTCAGGATCGGCGCGACATCGTCACCGGCCGGGGGGCCGGTCGGCGGGGGATTGTCCAGCCGGTTGCCCACCGGCGAGGCGATCCGGCAGACCTCCGCCTCCTGGGCGGCCTGGCGCGCCACCAGACGGGCCCGCGCGTAGTCGCCCAGCTCGTAGTGGGCCGCCGACAGATCCGCGAACGCCAGCGACAGTTCCAGCCGGTCACCGCACGCCTGGAGCAGGTCGATCGCCTTGCGCAGCAGCGAGGCGCGGTGCCGGGGCTGACTGGCGCCGGCCAGCACCCGCAGCGCCATGGCGTGCGAGCGTGAACTGTGTCCGCCGGGCAGCCGGATCTGCTTCTCGGCCCACTCCTTGGCGAGCCTGACCTTGCCGATCCGCAGATTGGCCTGGGCGATGTCGATGCGCCAGGGAACGCCCTGCTGGAGATCGGGGTTCCGGTCGCGCATCAACTGGCCGCACGCCTCGAAGTCGTTGAGCGCGCCGAACGCCCGGTCGGTGGCGAGATGGTGATGGCCCCTGGCCCGCAGATACTGGATTCCGAAGATCGTCTGGAACATGGTGTCCGGCACCTTGCGCTTGAGCAGCTCGGCGGCGGCCGCGTGGTTGCCGAGGTGTGTGTGCGCGAAGACCGCCGTGGACAGCGGCAGTCCGACCAGCACGCCCCAGCCCTGCGGATGCAGCAGATCCAGAGCCTCGGTGGCACGGGTGCAGGCGGTCACCACATCGCCCTGGAGCATGGCCAGTTCGGCCCTGATGCTGCTCAGCAGAGCCTGCCAGGTGGTCGCGCGGCGCTCCACCGCGCACTCCAGCAGCGCGTCACAGGTCTCGACGGCGATCGCCGTCCTGTCGGTGTGCGCGATGGCCAGCAGTGACATCGCCACCAGCTCCAGCTTCAGATGACTGAACTGGTAACTCTGGAGCGACTCCGCCACATTGGCCACGGACTCGTCGGTGGCGACCCCGTTGACCAGCAGCGCCACCTTCGTCCACAGACTGTCCGCGCTGTCCGGCGTGGCGCGCTCCAGAACGGCGGTCCTGGTCAGGTCGGCGCGCCGGCTGACGCGCGGCACACCGTAGAACCAGTGTCTGATGAAGTCGACCTCGGCCATGACCTGGGCCTCGGCCACGGTGTGCGCCCCGCTCAGGGTGGTCACCGTCTCGGCGGCCAGTTCGGCGTCGCCCTGCCACAGCATGTGTCGCAGCACCGTCGCGGTGTCCTGCACATTGAGGGTCTCCTCCAGGACGGCCTGGCGCAGCGGCACGAGGTGCGGCGCGGCGGCCGCCGGATTCACCCGCCATTCCGCGCGGGCCAGTTCGGCGGAGAGCGCCTGCCACTCCTGCTTGTCCTCGCACTCCCGCAGGGCCAGTTGGAGGAAGTCCGTCGACTGTCCGACGTTGTCCACCGCCAGCTCCTGTTCGGCGGCCAGCCGCAGTACGGCGGGGCCCCACGGCTCGGTGACCTGATCGGCCGCCACCAGATGCTTCGCCACGTCGGGCGCGGGCGCGCCGTCCAGATAGAGCAGCCGCGCGACCGCGCTGTGCAGCCGTGAGCGCTCGGCCGGCTCCAGATCGCCCAACACCGCGCTGGCGGCGGCCGGGTGGCGGAACCGGTAGCCGCTGAGCAGCCCCGTGGAGTCGAGGACCTCGACCACTTCCTGGACCGAGCCGGGCGACGCGTTCGCGAGGGGCGCGGTGGTTTTGGCGGTCGCCTGTTCGCCGAGCGCGGCGATCGCCCTGGCCACCCGCAGCTGGAGGGGGTCGCCCCGGTGGAGGCAGTCGAGCACGGCCTGCCGGTAGGCGACGCTGGCGACGGGCTCCCCGATGGTGGTGCCGAACCGGGCGCTGTCGTCCAACAGGGCGTTCAGCAGCATGGGGTTGCCCGCGGTCGTGCGGTGGTAGACACCGCTGGCGTCCGCCGGCAGCGGCTGGTCCGTCTGCGCGGCGAGCAGGCGCGCCACGCCCTGCGGGGAGAGCGGCCTCAGCCGGACCCGGCGGTGCGGCAGCCGGATGAGCTCCGCGTGGACCCGCGGCCCGGTCGGGCCGGACTGTTCCCAGCTGACACACACCACCATGATCTTCTTCGACCGTATCTGTCTCAACAGACGGAGAACGGTCTGCAAAGACGCGTTGTCCATGAGATGCGCGTCGTCAATGGCGATGACCATCGGGCGGTCCTTCGCCAGTTCCAGCAACGCGCCGGATACGTCATGGGCGGATTGTGTGTCGCATTTCACCTGATCCAGGGAAGCGGCGGATCCGCCTCCGTTGTGCAGCAATTGCCGGACGACATCCATCGGCTGCGACCTGCCGGTGACGGAGCCAGTGGCCGTCAGTAATGTTACGTCTGTTACGCCCGCAGTATTCAAGAATTCATCGATGAGTCCGGTCTTCCCTGATCCGGGGCCTCCGGTGATGATGACGAGTTGCCCTGATCCGTCGATGCAGTCGGCGAATGCGGCACTCAAGATTTCCAGTTCTTTGTCGCGATCGAACAGGTACATCGTGGTCCCCAGTGGTCAGCATTCCCGGTAGGTTGCCCACCTCCCACGCCAGTTCCGGCAGGCATGGCCGTCCGCTGGTCGTGGGGGGCGAACTGGTGACGTCCGTCAGGTGCCGTGCCATACGGCCGGTCGTGGCACCGGGCGTCGCGGAAGGAGGTGTTCCAGGATCTGCACTAGTCGCGGCGGCGCGCGGGAGCACGGGGTGCCTTTTTCGGCCGCGGTCGAACGGTCGGAAACGGGGAGCGCCCCCCGGTGGTCCGTCCGGCGGTCTCCGGTGGTCGGCCGGGCCGTCGGGGGCGCAATTCATCAAAAAGTAACAAACAATTCATTGCCATTGAAGTTTCCATGGCCCCCGCGCGTATTTATTGACGATGAAAACTAAATCACGTTTTGAGCCTGGCAGGATCGGATGCTAATTGGCTTCGGTAACGATGTCAACCGGCGCTTGAGGGGGCGCACACCGGTACCGACCCGGTCGAAAGTGCTGGTGAGTTTTTGTTGGATCATGGGCAACCGAAAGGCATCGGGGAGTCCGGGATACGGGCGAGCGGAGCGTGCCATTCGGGCTCCGGACGGCCTCCCGGCCGCCCGATCGGACACCGTACGGGTCCCGCTGGGGGCGGTAGGGGTTGGCCGCCGCCTCCCCGGCTCCTTAGCCTCCGACTGGCGGGGACGCGGACGGAGAAGCAGACGTACCCCCTCGCGACGTCAGGGACCCCATCATTCCGAAGGCTTGTTTCGATTTCGATCGGATGGCTGCGCTGGTGAACAACGAGGACCAACTGCTCGACTATCTTCGGCGAACGGCTTCGGATCTGCGTGAGACGCGGCGGCGGTTGCGCGAGTCCGAGAACCGGGCGCACGAACCGGTGGCGATCGTGGGCATGGGATGCCGGTACCCCGGTGGTGTCAGCGCTCCCCAGGAGCTGTGGGACCTGGTCGCCGCCGGCACCGACGCCGTGTCGGACTTCCCCGCGAACCGCGGCTGGGACATCGACTCCCTCTACGACCCCGACCCCGGCCGGCCGGGGAGGACCTATGCCCGCACCGGTGGATTCCTGCACGACGCGGCCGACTTCGACCATGACTTCTTCGGAATCAGCCCCCGCGAGGCGCTGGCGATGGACCCGCAGCAGCGGCTGCTGCTGGAGACGTCCTTCGAGGCGTTCGAGGACGCCGGCATCGTGCCGTCCGCGCTGCGCGGCAGCAGGACCGGGGTGTTCGCCGGGGTCATGTACAACGACTACGCGACCAGGCTGAGTTCGGCCCCCGACGACCTGGACGGCTATCTCGCCAACGGCAGCGCCGGGAGCATCGCCTCCGGCCGGGTGGCCTACACCTTCGGTCTGGAGGGACCGGCCGTCACCATCGACACGGCCTGCTCGTCCTCGCTGGTCGCGCTGCACTGGGCGGTGCGTGCCCTCCAGTCCGGCGAATGCACCCTGGCGCTGGCCGGCGGGGTCACCGTGATGTCGACCCCCGAGACCTTCGTGGACTTCAGCCGCCAGCGCGGACTCTCCCCGGACGGCCGCTGCAAGGCGTTCGCCGCGTCCGCCGACGGTACGGGCTGGGGCGAGGGCGCGGGCATGCTGCTGGTCGAGCGGCTCAGCGACGCGCGCCGCCTCGGCCACCGGGTGCTGGCCGTGGTCAGGGGGACGGCCATCAACTCCGACGGCGCCAGCAGCAGGCTGACCGCGCCCAACGGCCCCTCCCAGCAACGGGTGATCCGCCAGGCGCTGGCGAGCGCGGGACTGAGCGCGGCGGACGTCGACGCCGTCGAGGCGCACGGCACCGGCACCTCCCTCGGCGACCCCATCGAGGCGCAGGCCCTGCTCGCCACGTACGGGCAGGACCGCCCCGAGGGGCGGCCGCTGCGGCTCGGTTCGATCAAGTCGAACCTCGGGCACACCCAGGCCGCCGCCGGAGTGGCCGGGGTGATGAAGATGGTGCTCGCGATGCGGCACGGCGCCCTTCCCAGGACGCTGCACATCGACGAACCCTCGGCGCAGGTCGACTGGGACGCGGGCGCCGTGGAGCTGCTCACCGAACAGGTGGAGTGGCCGGAGACCGGACGGCCGAGGCGTTCCGCCGTCTCCTCGTTCGGCATCAGCGGCACCAACGCGCACGTGGTGCTCGAAGAGGCGCCGGCCGAGGAGCCCGCCGAGGAGCCCGCCGAGGAGCCCGCGGGTCCGGCCCCGGACACCGCCCGCCCCGCCGACCGCCCCGCGGCGCCCGCCGAGGGCTCCACCGTGGTCCCCTGGCTCCTGTCGGGGCGCACCCCGGCCGCGCTGGCCGCCCAGGCGCGGCGGATACGGGAGTGGGCCGCCGCCCGCCCCGGCCTCGACCCGGCCGACGTGGGCCACTCGCTGGCCACCACCCGTACCCACTGGGAACACCGCGCGGTCGTCGTCGGCGCCGACACCGAAGAACTCCTCGCCGCGCTCCTCCCGCTCGCCACCCGGTCCGCGGCGGACGCCGAGGGCGAAGCCGGGAACGACCGCGGCGGCGCGCTCGCGGCCCGGGGCAAAGTGGCCTTCCTCTTCACCGGCCAGGGCTCCCAGCGCCCCGGCATGGGGCGCGAACTGCACCGCGCCTTCCCGGTATTCGCCGCCGCCTTCGACGAAGTCGCCGCGCTGATGGACCCGGAGCTGGAACGCCCGCTGGCCCGGGTGATCGAGGAGGACGCCGAGGCGCTCCACCGCACCGACCACGCCCAGGCGGCGATCTTCGCCGTCGAGGTGGCGCTGTTCCGGCTGCTGGAGTCGCTGGGCGTGCGCCCCGACTTCCTGGTCGGCCACTCGGTCGGCGAGATCGCCGCCGCGCACGTGTCGGGCGTGCTGACGCTCCGCGACGCGGTCACGCTGGTGCTCGCGCGCGGCGGGCTGATGAGCCGGCTGCCCGAGGGCGGCGCCATGACGTCCGTACGCGCCTCCGAGGCCGAGGTACTGCCGCAACTGGCCGAGTGGGCGGGGCGGGTGGGGATCGCCGCCGTCAACGGCCCCCGGGCGGTGGTGATCTCGGGCGAGGAGGAAGCCGTCGCGCAGGTCGCGGCCCGGTTCCCCAAGACCCGCCGGCTCACCGTGTCGCACGCCTTCCACTCACCGCTGATGGACCCGATGCTGGCCGAGTTCGGCGAGGTCGCCAAGACGCTGACGTACGGCACACCGGCCGTCCCGATCGTGTCGACGCTCACCGGCGCCCTGGCCACCGCCGGGGAACTGGGCTCACCCGACCACTGGGTGGACCATGTGCGCGGGCCGGTACGGTTCGAGGCCGCGATGCGCGCGCTGACCGGCCTCGGGGTGCGTACCTCGGTCGAGCTGGGCCCCGACGCGGTGCTGACGGCGATGGCCCAGGACTGCGTGCCCGACGGACTGCTGTCCGCCGCGACCCTGCGCCGCGACGGCGGCGAGGAGCGCGCGCTCCTCGGCGGGCTCTGCCGGCTGCACACCCACGGTGTGCCGGTCGACTGGGCCGCGTACTTCGCGGGCCGCCGCGCCGCCCGCCCGGCGGCCCGGGTCGATCTGCCCACCTACCCCTTCCAGCGCGGCCGGCTCTGGCTGGAGTCGACGGGCGGCGGCGGCGACGCGACCGGACTCGGCCAGCTGTCCGCCGGTCACCCCCTGCTGGGCGCGGTGACCGAACTGCCCGACACCGGCGGCGTCGTGCTGACCGGACGGCTCTCGCGGTCCGCGCAGCCCTGGCTCGCGCACCACGCGGTCTTCGGTACGGTCCTGCTGCCCGGCACCGCCTTCGTGGAGCTGGCGCTCCAGGCCGGCGACCGCGTCGGCTGCGGGACGGTCGAGGAACTGACCCTCCAGGCGCCGCTGGTCCTGCCGGAGCGGGGCGCGACGGTGGTACAGGTGGCCGTCGGCGCCGACGAGGAGGGCCGGCGCTCACTGACGGTGTACTCCCGGCGCGCCGACGCGCCCGAGGCGCCGTGGAGCCGCAACGCGAGCGGTGTGCTGCGCGGCGAGGACGCCCCCGCGGCCGGCTTCGATCTGGGCGTGTGGCCGCCCGAGGGCGCCGAACCCGTCGCACTCGGCGAGCTCTACCCCCGGCTGGCCCGGGTCGGTTACGGCTACGGCGAGGTCTTCCAGGGGCTGCGCGCGGTGTGGCGCCGGGGCGAGGAGCTGTACGCGGAGGCCGCGCTGCCCGAGAGCGCGCGGGCGAGCGCCGGAGCGTACGGGGTGCACCCCGCGCTGCTCGACGCCGCGCTCCATGTGAACCTGCTCGAACTCGGCGACGGCCAGGCGGTCCTTCCCTTCACCTGGAGCGGGATCGCGCTGCACGCGGCCGGAGCGGACACCCTGCGGCTGCGCATCACCAAGGACGGCGAGGAAGCGGTGGCGCTGGCCGTCGCGGACGGTACGGGCGCGCCGGTCGCCTCCGTACGCGCCCTGGTCGCACGGCCGGTGTCGGTGGACCAACTGGCCGGTGAACCCGGCGAGTCGCTCTACCGCCTCGACCTCGTACCCGTGCCGCCGCCCGCCGGGCCCGCCGCCCTCGACCTGGCGGTGTGCGGACCCGACGACCTCGGCCTGGCCGCCGCTCACCACCCCGACCTCCGCTCGCTCGACGGACCGGTGCCCGGCATCGTCGTCCTGCCCGTACCCGTGAGCCCGCTCGCCGATGTGCCGGGCGCGGTCCGCGAGACGGTCGGCCGCACACTGGCGGCCCTGCGCGCGTGGCTCGCCGACCGGCGCTTCGACGGCTCCCGGCTCGCGGTGGTGACCCGCGCGGGCGAACTCGGCCACGCGCCGCTCGCCGGGCTGGTCCGCGCCGCCGAATCCGAGAACCCCGGCCGCTTCCTGCTGGTGGAGACCGACGGCAGCCGCGACCTGACCGCCGCCCTCGGCTGCGGCGAGCCCGAAGTCACCGTACGGGACGGCGGGTTGTGGGCCCCCAGGCTGGCCAGGGCGAAGCCCGGCGGCCCGCCCGGCTGGGACGTCGGCGCGACCGTGCTGATCACCGGCGGTACCGGGGGACTGGGCGGGCTGCTCGCCCGTCACCTCGTCACCGACCACGGCGTACGCACCCTGCTGCTGACCAGCAGGCGCGGCGAGGACGCCCCCGGCGCCGCCGGACTCCGCGCCGAACTGGAGGACCTGGGCGCGCGGGTCACCATCGCGCGCTGCGACGCCGCCGACCGCGAGCAGCTCGCCGCACTGCTCGACCGGCACGACGTACGCGGCATCGTGCACGCGGCCGGCGTGGTCGACAACGGGATGCTCGACTCGCTCACCGACGAGCAGGTGGAGCGCGTGCTGCGGCCCAAGGTCGACGCGGCCTGGAACCTGCACGAGCTGACCCTCGACCGTGACCTCACCGCCTTCGTCCTCTTCTCCTCGACCGCGGGGCTGCTGGTCGGCGGCGGCCAGGCCAACTACGCCGCGGCCAACACCTTCCTGGACGGGCTCGCGGCGCACCGCCGCGCGGCGGGACTGCCCGCCGTGTCCATGGCCTGGGGACTGTGGTCGGAGGTCGGCGGCCTGGCCGGACAGGTGGACGCGTCCGACCTCGAACGCATGCGCAGGATCGGGCTGCCCCCGCTGACCGCCGCCCGCGGCCTGGAACTCTTCGACGCGGCACTGGAATCGCCGGACGCGCTGGTCGTCCCGGTGCGCCTCGACCTCGCGGCCGTACGGGACCGGGCCGACGGGGTACCGACCCTGCTGCGCGGGCTGGTCAGGGGCGCGCCCCGGCGCGCGGCCCGGGCCACCGGGACGGGCGGGGGCGGGGAGACCCGGTCCTGGCGCGAGCGGCTCGTACCGCTGCCGGAGCCCGAACGGGACCGCGCCCTGCTGGAGTTGGTGCGTACCCATGTCGCCGCCGTCCTCGGACACGCCTCGGCGGAGTCGGTGGATCCGGGGCGCGCCTTCCAGGAGATGGGATTCGACTCGCTGGCCGCCGTGGAGCTGCGCAATCTGCTCGGCGCCGCGACCGGCCTCTCCCTCCCGGCGACCCTGGTCTTCGACCAGCCCGCGCCCGTCGCGCTGGCCGCCCACCTCAAGGCCGGGCTCGTACCCGGCCCCGCCGACCGGGCCCGCTCCATGGTCGCCGAGGTGGACCGGCTGGAGGCCGCGCTGACCGCGCTGCCCGACCAGGACGGCTCGCACGCCCGGATCACCGCCCGGCTGGAGGCACTCCTGCGGACCTGGCACGACACCCACGGCAGGACCGGCGACGCCGGACCGCCCGAGGACATCGGTACCGCCACCGACGACGAACTCTTCGCGAGGATCGACAACGAACTGGGAGCCCAGTGATGGAACAGCAGGCCGGCGTCGACAAGCTGCGTGACTATCTCAAGCGGGCGACGACCGAACTGGAGCGCACCCGCCGCCGGGTGCGCGAGCTGGAGGATCAGGACCGGGAGCCGATCGCGATCATCGGTATGGGCTGCCGCTACCCCGGTGGCGCCCGCTCGCCCGAGGATCTCTGGCGGATCGTGGACGAGGGCGTGGACGTCGTCTCGGGATTCCCGGTGGACCGGGGCTGGGACGTCGAGTCGATCTACGACCCGGAGCCGGGGAAGACCGGCAAGAGCTATGTGCGCCACGGCGGATTCCTGCACGACGCCGCCGAGTGCGACCCCGCCTTCTTCGGGATCAGCCCCAAGGACGCGCCCGGCACCGACCCCCAGCAGCGGCTGCTCCTCGAAGTGTCCTGGGAGGCGTTCGAGCGGGCCGGGATCGACCCGCAGTCGGTGAAGGGCAGCCCGACCGGTGTGTTCGTCGGGCTGATGCACCACGACTACGTCGGCGGCACCATCTCCGGCTCCATCGTCTCCGGCCGGATCGCCTACACCCTGGGCCTCGAAGGGCCCGCGGTCACCATGGACACCGCGTGCTCCGCCTCCCTGGTCGCCCTCCACCTGGCCTGCCAGGCGCTGCGCAAGGGCGAGTGCACCCTCGCGCTGGCGGGCGGCGCCGCCGTGATGGCGAGCCCGGAGATGTTCATCGAGTTCAGCGAGCGGCGGGCGCTGTCCGCCGACGGCCGCTGCCGCTCCTTCTCCGAGGACGCCTCCGGCGCGGCGTGGTCCGAGGGCGCCGGGATGCTGCTGGTGGAGCGGCTATCCGACGCGATACGCAACGGGCACGAGGTGCTCGCCGTCGTCCGGGGCAGCGCGATCAACCAGGACGGCGCCTCCAACGGCATGACCGCCCCCAGCGGCCCCGCCCAGATCCGGGTGATCCGCCAGGCGCTCGCCGACGCGCAGCTCTCCCCGAACCAGGTCGACGTCGTCGAGGCGCACGGCACCGGCACCACCCTCGGCGACCCCATCGAGGCACAGGCCGTCATCGCCGCCTACGGCCAGGACCGGCCCGAGGGGCGGCCGATGTGGCTCGGCTCCATCAAGTCGAACATGGGGCACCCGCAGGCCGCCGCCGGGGTGGCCGCCGTGATCAAGATGGTCATGGCGATGCGCGCCGGTGTGCTGCCCAAGTCCCTGCACTCCGACCGGCCGACCACCGCCGTCGACTGGACGGCGGGCGATGTCGAGCTGCTGACCGAGGCCCGGCCCTGGACCACCGAAGGACAGCCGCGCCGCGCCGGGATCTCCTCCTTCGGGATCAGCGGCACCAACGCGCACACCATCATCGAGGAGGCCCCGCCCGTCGAGGCCGGGTCCGCCGCGGAGCGCACGCCGGTGGCGCTGCCCGTCGTGCCGTGGGTGCTCTCCGCCCGTACCGCCGACGCCGTGCGGACCCAGGCGAGCCGGCTGCTCGCCGTCGCGGCCGACCACGACCCCGCCGACATCGGCTACTCGCTGGCCACCACCCGCTCCGCCTTCGCCCACCGGGCCGCCGTCACCGGCCGGACCCGCGAGGAACTGCTCGACGGGGTGCGGGCGCTCGCGGAGGGACACACGGCGCCGGTGGTCGCCGCCGAGCCGGGACGGCTCGCCGTGCTGTTCTCCGGGCAGGGCTCCCAGCGCGCCGGCATGGGGCGTGAACTCTACGACTCCTTCCCGGAGTTCGCCCGGGCCCTCGACGAGGTGGGCGCCGAGTTCGACGCGCACTTCGCCGCCCACCCGGACGCGGCCACGGACGCGCACGGCGGGCGGCCGCTGCGCGAGGTGATCCTCGACGCGGACTCGGAGCTGCTGCACCGGACGATGTACACGCAGGCCGCCCTGTTCACCTTCGAAGTCGCGCTGTTCCGGCTGCTGACCGCCTGGGGCATCCGCCCTGACCTGCTCGGCGGCCACTCCATCGGCGAGATCGTCGCCGCCCACGCCGCCGGGGTGTTCTCACTGTCCGACGCCGTCGCCCTGGTCGCGGCGCGCGGCCGGCTGATGCAGTCGCTGCCCGCCGGCGGCGCGATGGTATCGCTGCTGGCCAGCGAGGACGAGATCACCCCCCTGCTCACCGAGGGCGTCGACATCGCCGCCGTCAACGGCCCGCGCTCGGTGGTCGTCTCCGGCGAGGAGCGGGCCGTCACCGCGCTGGCCGGGCACATCGGGAAGACCACCCGGCTGCGCGTCTCGCACGCCTTCCACTCGCATCTGATGGACCCGATGCTGGAGCCCTTCCGCGAGGTGCTCAAGGGGCTGACCTTCCACCCGCCGCGGCTGCCCGTCGTGTCCAACGTGACCGGACTGATCGGCGACGGACTCACCTCGCCCGAGTACTGGGTCAGGCACGTCAGGGAAGCCGTCAGGTTCCACGACGGGGTGCGCACCCTCGCCGCCGAGGGCGCCACCCGCTTCCTGGAGATCGGCCCCGACTCCGTGCTCACGAGCATGGCCCAGGACACCGTGGACGAGGTGATCGGCACCCAGCGCCGCGACCAGGAGGAGGCGCGGGCGCTGCTGACCGCCGTCTGCCGGCTGCACACCGGCGGACTGACCCCCGACTGGCGGGCGATCTTCGCCGGGGCCCGCGTCGTCGGCCTGCCCACCTACCCCTTCCGGCGCGACCGCCACTGGGAGAACGCCCCCTCGCTCACCGGCCCCGCCACCACCGGCGGCCCGTCCGACGAGGGGGACGCGTTCTGGGAGCTGGTACGCGGCCAGGACATCCCGGCCGTCGCCGCCACCCTCGGCGTGAGCGACGAGGCGTCGGTCGCCGCGCTGGTACCGGCACTCGCCTCCTGGCACGACCAGCGGCAGGCCAACTCCACCGTGGACAGCTGGCGTTACCGCGTCACCTGGCAGACGTTGCCCGGTACGGAGGAGAGCGCGGCCCCGACCTCGGGGCACTGGCTCGCCGTCGTCCCCGAGACCCGGGCAGCGGACGGCTGGACCCGCGCCGCGCTCGACGCGCTCACCGGACGCGGCCTGCTGGTCGACACCCTCGCCGTACCCGCGAGCGCCATGGAACGGGCCGCGCTGGCCGGACTCCTCGTGGAGAAGGGGGAGTTCGACGGCGTGCTCTCCCTGCTGCCGCTGGATTCCCCGCTCACCGCGACCTCCGCCCTCGTCCAGGCGCTCGGCGACGCCGGAACGGCCGCCCCCCTGTGGACCGTCACCCGCGACGCCATGGCCCACGAGCCGTCGGCCCGCCCCGACGGCTTCGACGGCGCCCGCGTCTGGGGACTCGGCCGGGTCGCCGCGCTGGAACACCCCGAGCGCTGGGGCGGCCTCATCGACCTCCCCGCCGACCCGGGGCCCCGCGCGTGGGCCAGGTTCGCCACGGTGCTGACCGCGCCCGGCGACGAGGACCAGATCCTCGTCCGCGAGTCCGGCGCCTTCGGGCGCCGCCTGGAGCACGCGCCGACCCGCGCCGGCGCGCCCTGGCAGCCCACCGGCACGGTGCTGGTCACCGGCGCCACCGGCGCGGTCGGCACCGAGATCGCCACCTGGCTGGCGGCCGAGGGCGCCGAGCACCTGCTCCTCGTCAGCCGCCGGGGCGAGGACGCCCCCGGCGCCGCCGAACTGGTGCGCGCGCTGTCCGGGACCGGTACGAAGGTCACCCTCGCCGCCTGCGACGTCGCCGACCGCGACAGCCTCGCCACGCTGCTGGAGACCGCCGTACCCGCCGAACACCCGCTGACGGCGGTCATGCACCTGGCCGGGGTGCTCGACGACGGCGTGCTCGACGCGCTCACCCCCGACCGCTTCGACGCCGTTCTGCGTCCCAAGGCCGACGCGGCCCGCAACCTGCACGAGCTGACCGAGCACCTCGGGCTCAGCGCCTTCGTGCTGTTCTCCTCCCTCACCGCCACCGTCGGCGGCGCGGGACAGGCCAACTACGCGGCGGCCAACGCCTACCTCGACGCCCTCGCCGGATACCGGCGCGCCTCCGGGCTCGCCGCCACCTCGGTGGCCTGGGGGCCCTGGGGCGGCGCCGGCATGGCCGACCACGGAGCCGTACGCGACGCGGGCCGGGGACTCGGTATCGCCTCGATGGACCCCGCCCGCGCGGTCACGGCGCTGCGCCGCGCGCTGGAGTCCGGCGACACCACCGTGACCGTGGCCGACGTGGACTGGACGAAGTTCGTCCCCGCCTTCACCTCCACCCGGCCCAGCCCGCTCCTCGCCGACCTGCCCGAGGTGCAGGGGCTGGCGACCGCCCGCGACACCACCGTCCCCGACGACCTCGCCCAGCGGCTCGCCGCGATGACCGGCGGCGAGCGGGACCGCGCGCTGGAGGAACTGGTCTGCGGCCAGGCCGCCTCGGTGCTCGGCTACGACGGCGCGGCCTCGGTCGAGCCGACCACCGCCTTCCGCGACCTCGGCTTCGACTCCCTCACCTCCGTCGACCTGCGCAACCGGCTCAGCACCGCCGCCGGGGTGCCCCTGCCCGCCACGCTCATCTTCGACTACGCGACCCCCGCCGCGCTCGCCAAGTACCTCGGTACGGAGCTGGGGGAGCCCGACGACACGTCCGCCGACTCGGTCCTCGCCGAACTGGAGCGGCTGGAGGCCAGGCTCGCCGGGCTGAGCGCCGAGGACATCGAGCAGAGCCGCCTCACCTCACGGGTGCAGACGGTGCTCAACGGACTCAACGAGACGCTGGCCGCCGGCAACGGCGTGTCGGTCGCCGGACGGCTCGAGGACGCCTCCGCCGACGACGTCTTCGCCTTCATCGACAACGAACTCGGCTCGGCGTGACCGGCTGACCGGCCGGCCGGGCGGTACGGCCGACCCGGGACCGTACCGCCCGGCCCCGATCACGGACCCCGGCCCCCGAGCACGGAGGGGCCGGCCGCCGTATCCGCACCGCCCGGTCCGCCGGCCACGCGCGCACCCGCCAGAGGCCAACCCTTCCGCACAGAAGTGGCGACACTCGATGACCAACGACGACAAGCTGCTCGACTACCTCAAGAGGGTCTCCGCGGATCTGCACCAGACTCGGCAGCGGCTGCGCGAGGTGGAGACCGAGGAGAAGGAACCGATCGCCATCGTCGGGATGAGCTGCCGCTTCCCCGGCGGTGTCAGCACGCCGGAGGAGTTCTGGCGGCTGGTCCACGACGGCACCGACGCCATCACCGACTTCCCCGACAACCGGGGCTGGGACGTCGCCTCGCTCTACGACCCCGACCCGGACGCGGCCGGCAAGAGCTATGTGCGCAGGGGCGGATTCCTGCACGACGCGGGGGAGTTCGAGCCGGACTTCTTCGGCATCTCGCCGCGCGAGGCCATCGCCATGGACCCGCAGCAGCGGCTGCTGCTCGAAGTGTCCTGGGAGGCGCTGGAGCGCGCCGGAATCGCGCCGGACTCGGTGGCGGGCGCCCGGATCGGGGTGTTCGCCGGCACCAACGGGCAGGACTACCGCGATCTGCTGGCGAAGCTGCCGCAGGACACCGAGGCGGCTCTCGGCACCGGCAGCCTCGCGGCGGTGATCTCGGGGCGCATCTCGTACACCCTCGGTATCGAGGGCCCCTCCGTCACCATCGACACGGCCTGCTCCTCCGCCCTGGTCGCGCTGCACCTGGCCGTACAGGCGCTGCGGCAGAAGGAGTGCACCCTCGCCCTGGCCGGCGGGGCGACGGTCATGTCCACCCCCGGCTCCTTCGTCGCCTTCAGCCGCCAGCGCGGACTGGCGCTCGACGGCCGCTGCAAGTCCTTCGCGGACGCCGCCGACGGCACCGGCTGGGGCGAGGGCGCCGGGATGCTGCTGCTGGAACGCCTCTCGGACGCGCGGCGCAACGGGCACGAGGTACTGGCGGTGGTACGCGGCTCCGCCGTGAACCAGGACGGCGCCTCCAATGGCCTCACCGCCCCCAACGGCCCCTCCCAGCAACGCGTCATCCGCCAGGCGCTGGCGTCCGCCGGGCTGGGCGCGGCGGATGTCGACGCGGTCGAGGCGCACGGCACGGGCACCACCCTCGGCGACCCGATCGAGGCGCAGGCGCTCCTCGCGACCTACGGCCGGGGCCGGCCCGAGGGGCAGCCGCTGTGGCTCGGGTCGGTGAAGTCCAACATCGGGCACACCCAGGCCGCCGCCGGAGTGGCCGGTGTCATCAAGATGGTCATGGCGATGCGCCACGGCGTGCTGCCCAGGACCCTGCACGTGGACCGGCCCTCCGACCAGGTCGACTGGACGGCGGGCCAGGTCGCGCTGCTCCACGAGGCGCGGCCGTGGCCCGAGGCCGACCGGCCGCGCCGGGCCGGCATCTCGTCGTTCGGCGCGAGCGGCACCAACGCGCACACCATCATCGAGCAGGCGCCCCCGGCACCCGCCGGCGACGACACCGCGACCGCGCCCGTCACCGCGCCCTCCACCCTCCCGTGGCTGGTCTCCGGACGCACCCCCGAGGCCCTGCGCGCCCAGGCCGCCCGCCTGCTGACCGCCCTCGCCCCGGCGGACGCCGTGGACGCCGCGTACTCCCTGGCCACCACCAGGACCGCGCACCAGTACCGCGCCGTCGTCCTCGGACAGGACCGCGAGCAGCTGCTGCGCGGGCTGACCGCCGTCGCGGACGGCTCGGCCGGGGTGGCGCGCGGCCGTACGGTCAAGGGGCTGACCGCCTTCCTCTTCACCGGCCAGGGCTCCCAGCGCCCCGGCATGGGCCGGGAGCTGTACGCGGAGTTCCCCGTCTTCGCCGCCGCCTTCGACGAGGTCTGCGGCCACTTCGGCGCCGGACTGCGCGACCTCGTCTTCGGCGCCGACCCCGAGCCGCTGAACCGTACGGAGCACACCCAGGCCGCGCTGTTCGCCGTCGAGGTGGCCCTGTTCCGGCTGGTCGAGTCCTGGGGGCTGCGCCCCGACTACCTGGCCGGCCACTCCATCGGCGAGCTGGCCGCCGCCCATGTCGCCGGGGTGCTCTCGCTGCCGGACGCGGCGACCCTCGTCGCGGCGCGCGGCCGGCTGATGGGGGCCCTGCCGGCGGGCGGCGCGATGATCGCCGTACAGGCCACCGAGGACGAGGTCGCCCCGCTGCTCTCCGACCGGGTGAGCGTCGCCGCCGTCAACGGCCCGCGCTCCGTGGTCGTGTCGGGCGAGGAGGCCGCCGTCGTGGCGCTGGCCGCCCGGTTCGAGAAGACCAAGCGGCTCCCGGTCTCGCACGCCTTCCACTCCCCGCTGATCGAGCCGATGCTCGCGGAGTTCCGCACGGTCGCCGAGTCGCTGACCTACGCCAGGGCCACCGTGCCGGTGGTGTCGAACGTGACCGGGCGGCTCGCCACCGACGAACTGACCTCGCCCGAGTACTGGGTGCGGCACGTACGCGACGCGGTGCGGTTCCACGACGGGGTGCGCGCCCTGGAGGCCGCGGGCGTCACCCGCTTCCTGGAGCTGGGGCCCGACGCCGTCCTCACCGCGATGGCCCGCGAGTGCCTCGGGCCGGAGCGCGCCGAGGACGCCGTGCTGGCCTGCGCCACCCGGCGCGAGCGCCCCGAGACGGAGTCCCTGCTGACCGCCGTCGCCCATCTCCACATCGGCGGCCGCTCGCCCGACTGGAGCGCCCTGTTCTCCGGGGCGACCCGCATCGACCTGCCCACCACCGCCTTCCAGCGCGAGCGGTTCTGGGCCGACGCGCCGCCCTCCGCCGGGGACGTCGGCTCGGCGGGGCTCGACCCGGCCGACCACCCGCTGCTCGGCGCCGCCACCATGCTGGCGGACTCCGAGGGCGCGGTCCTCACCGGCCGCCTCGCGGTGCGCACCCACCCCTGGCTGGCCGATCATGTCGTCGGCGACTCCGTCGTCCTGCCCGGCACCGCCATGGTCGAACTCGCCGTCCGGGCCGGCGACCAGGTCGGCTGCGGCCGGCTGGAGGAGCTGGCCCTCGAAGTCCCGCTGATCCTCCCCGAGGACACCGGCATACGGGTCCAGGTGACCGTCGGCGCCCCCGACACCACCGGCGCGCGCGGCGTCAGCATCCACTCGCGCGCCGAGGGCGCCGCCGCCGACCAGCCGTGGACCCTGCACGCCGCCGGACTGCTCGCCCACAGCCCCGCGCTCCCCGGCGAGCCGCTCACCGAATGGCCCCCGGCCGACGCCGAACCGCTCGACGCCACCGGCCTGTACGAGCAGCACGCCGCGTCCGGCCTGCACTACGGCCCGGCCTTCCGGGGCCTGCACGCCGCCTGGCGCCGTGCCGACGAGGTGTTCGCCGAGGTACGGCTGCCCGAGGGGCCCGCCGCCGACGCGGGCCGCTTCGGACTCCACCCGGCCGCCTTCGACGCCGCGTTGCACGCGCTGGCGCTCATCGGCGACGGCTCCGACGACGAGACGGCCCGGCTGCCGTTCATGTTCTCCGGGGTGTCCCTGCACGCGGTGGGCGCCTCCGTCCTGCGCGTACGCCTCACCCCGTCGGGACCGCACGCCTTCGCCGTCGACCTGGCCGACGCCGCCGGCGCCCCTGTCGCCACCGTCACCTCGCTGGCCTCCAGGCCGCTGACCAACCTCCGCCCCGCGCGCGGAAGTTCGTCCGAAGGGCTGTACCGCCTCGACTGGGCCGCGCTCCAGCCGGCCGAGGACGGCCAGGACACCGAGTACCGCACCCTGCACACCACCCCGGGCGCCGACGCCGAGGCCGTGCGGGCCGCGACGCACACCGCGCTCGCCGCGCTCCAGGAGGACGACGCGCGCCCCCTGGTCCTCGTCACACGCGGCGCGGTCGCCGTCGCGGGCGAGGACGTCACCGACCCGGCCGGCGCCGCCGTGTGGGGCCTGGTGCGCTCCGCGCAGTCGGAGAACCCCGACCGGTTCGTCCTGGTGGACCTCGACCCCGCCGTCACGGACGCCGACGCGCTCCTCCCCTCGCTCCTCGCCCTCGGCGAACCCCAGATCGCGGTACGGGACGGTGTGTCGCACGCGGCCCGGCTGACCCGCGCCGAGATCGCCGCCGACGCCCCCGCCGAACTCGGCCCCGACCTCGACCCGGAGGGCACCGTCCTGCTGACCGGCGCCACCGGCGGGCTCGGACCCGTACTGGCCAGGCACCTGGTCACCCGGCTCGGGGTGACCAGGCTGCTGCTGCTCAGCAGGAGCGGCGCCGCCGACGCACTGGTCGACGAGGTGACCGGGCTCGGCGCCCACGCCACGGTCGCCGCCTGCGACGTGGCGGACCGCGACGCCCTCGCCGAGGTGCTGGCCGCCGTCCCCGCCGCGCACCCGCTCACCGCCGTCGTCCACGCCGCCGGTGTCCTCGACGACGGGGTGGTCGCCTCGCTGACCCCCGAGCGCCTCGACGCCGTACTGCGGCCCAAGGTCGACGGAGCGCTGAACCTGCACGAACTGACGGCCGATCAGAACCTGGCGGCCTTCGTGCTGTTCTCCTCGGTGGCCGGCGTGGTCGGCGCTCCGGGGCAGGGCAACTACGCCGCCGCCAACGCCTTCCTCGACGCGCTCGCCGCCCACCGGCGCGCCCACGGCGCGCCCGCCCTCTCGCTCGCCTGGGGCCCGTGGGTCCCGGCCGGCGGGATGACCAGCGCCCTCGACGACGCGGACCGCGCCAGGATCTCGCGCGGCGGCATGACCGAACTGACCGCCGAGGACGGCGTCGCCCTCTTCGACCTCGCCCGCCGCACCACCCACCCCGCCGTCGTCCCCGTACGGCTGAACCTCGCGGCGCTGCGCGGCCAGGGAGCCGCACTCGCCCCGGTCTTCCGCGCGCTCGTCGGCGGCCGTGCGGTACGGCGCGAAGCCTCGTCCAGGGACTCCGGGTTCACCTTCGCCGAGCGGATGGCGGAGCTGACGGACGCCGAGCGCGCCGACGCCCTGCTGCACCTGGTACGCGTCCAGGTGGCCGCCGTGCTCGGGCACACCACGCCCGAGGCCATCGAACCGGAGCGCGCCTTCAAGGACTTCGGGTTCGACTCGCTCGCCGCCATCGAACTGCGCAACGCGCTCACCGCCGAGACCGGACAGCGGCTGCCCGCGACCCTCGTCTTCGACTACCCCTCGCCGGACGCCCTCGCGACGTATCTCGCGACACAGCTCGGCGGCGGGAAGGCGGGCCCGCGCAAGCGCACCCGCACCAGGGCGGCACGGGCCGACGAGCCGCTCGCCATCGTCGGCATGTCCTGCCGCTACCCCGGCGGCGTCGCGTCCCCGGGCGAGCTGTGGCAGCTCGTCGCGGACGGCACCGACGCCATCTCGGACTTCCCGGACAACCGGGGCTGGGACACCGACCGCATCTACGACCCGACCGGTGAACGCCCCGACACGACCTATGTGCGCTCCGGCGGATTCCTGCACGACGCGGGGGAGTTCGACGCGGCGTTCTTCGGTATCAGCCCGCGTGAGGCGTTGTTGATGGATCCTCAGCAGCGGCTGCTGCTGGAGGGTGCGTGGGAGGCCCTGGAGAGCGCGGGCATCGACCCCGGAACGCTGAAGGGAAGCCGGACCGGTGTGTTCGCCGGGGTGATGTACCACGACTACTTCGGCAGTTTCGGCAGTGGCAGCATCGTGTCGGGGCGGGTGGCGTACACGTTGGGTCTTGAGGGTCCGACGTTGTCGATCGACACGGCGTGCTCGTCGTCGTTGGTGGCGCTGCACCTGGCGGCCCAGTCCCTGCGGAACGGCGAATGCACCCTCGCCCTGGTCGGCGGGGTCGCCGTGATGGCCACCCCCGACACCTTCGTCGAGTTCAGCCGGCAGGGCGCGCTCGCCGCCGACGCCACCTGCCGCGCCTTCGCCACCGGCGCGAGCGGCACCGTCTGGGGCGAGGGCGTCGGCGTCCTCGCCGTGGAACGCCTCTCGGACGCCCGGCGCAACGGGCACGAGGTGCTGGCGGTGGTACGCGGCACAGCCGTGAACCAGGACGGCGCCTCCAACGGTCTCACCGCCCCCAACGGCCCCTCCCAGCAGCGTGTCATCGAACAGGCCCTGGAGAACGCCCGGCTGACGACCGCCGACGTGGACGTGGTGGAGGCGCACGGCACGGGGACCACCCTGGGCGACCCGATCGAGGCGCAGGCGCTGCTGGCGACCTACGGTCAGGACCGGCCCGAGGGCAGCCCGCTCTGGCTCGGCTCGATCAAGTCGAACATCGGGCACACGCAGGCCGCCGCCGGGGTGGCCGGTGTGATCAAGATGATCATGGCGATGCGGCACGGGGTGCTGCCCAGGACCCTTCATGTGGACGAGCCCTCGGACCAGGTGGACTGGTCGGCCGGTGAGGTCAGGCTGCTCACCGAGGAGCGGGAGTGGCCGGCGGCCGGGCGTCCGCGCCGGGCCGGGATCTCCTCCTTCGGCATCAGCGGCACCAACGCCCACACCATCATCGAGGAGCCCCCGCGCGAGAACGCGCCCCACCGGGCGGCCACTTCGGAGCGGCCCACCGGCGCCCCCGTACCGTGGCTGCTGTCCGCGAAGACCCGCGCGGCACTGCCCGCCCAGGCCGGACGGCTGCTCGCGTACGTCGACGCCCACCCGGAGCTGACCCCCTCGGACATCGGCGCCTCGCTCGCCACCGCGCGGGCGCACTTCGCCCACCGGGCCTCCCTCCAGGGCGCGGACCGTACCGAACTGCGCGACTCGCTCGCCGCCCTCGCCGCCGGCGCCTCAGCGCCCGGCGTCGCGGAAGGCGTCGCCGCCGGGACCGCGCGACCGGTCTTCGTGTTCCCCGGACAGGGCTCGCAGTGGACCGGCATGGCCACCGAACTCCTCACCTCCTCACCCGAGTTCGCACGGAGCATGGACGAGTGCGCCGCCGCCTGCGCGCCGTACGTCGACTGGGACCTGCTCACCGAACTGAGCGGACCGCTGGACCGGGTGGACATCGTCCAGCCGGTGCTGTGGGCGGTCATGGTGTCGCTGGCCCGCACCTGGTCCGCGTACGGAGTCCGGCCCGCGGCCGTGATCGGCCACTCCCAGGGCGAGATCGCCGCGGCCGTCGTCGCCGGGGCCCTCACCCTGGAGGACGGCGCCCGTATCGTCACCCTGCGCAGCAAGGCCATCGCCGACGACCTGTCCGGCGGAGGCGGCATGATGTCCGTCGCCCTGCCCGCCGGGCCGCTCGCCGAGCGGCTCGCCGCCGACTGGGAGGGACAGCTCTCCGTCGCGGCCTTCAACGGCGCGGGATCCACCGTGGTCTCCGGCTTCCCCGACGCGCTGGACCTGCTGCGCGACCAGCTCAAGGAGGAGGGCGTCAGGGTCAAACGGCTGCCGGTGGACTACGCCTCGCACTCCGCCCAGGTCGAGACGATCCGCGAGCGGCTGCTCACCACCCTGGCCGAGGTCGCGCCGCGCCCCTCCGAGGTGCCGTTCTACTCCACGGTCACCGGCGCGCTCATCGACACGACCGAGCTGGGCGCCGAGTACTGGTACACCAACCTGCGCCGTACCGTCCTGTTCGAACAGGCCACCAGGGCGGCCGTCGCCGCGGGCCACGGTGTGTTCATCGAGTCCAGCCCGCACCCGGTGCTCACCGTCGGCATCCAGGAGACCGACGACGCGGTGAGCGCCGTGGGAACCCTGCGCCGGGACGACGGCGGGCAGCCCCGCTTCGTCGGCGCGCTCGGGGAGGCGTACACCCACGGGGTACCGGTCGACTGGAGCGTCCTGCTCGACGGCCCCCGGCCCCACCGGGTCGAACTGCCCACCTACGCCTTCCAGCACGAGCGGTACTGGCTGGACAGCGCGGCCGACGGCGGGGACGTCACCTCGGCCGGTCTCACCCAGACCGACCACCCGCTGCTCAGCGCCGCGATGGAGCGCGCCGACACCGACGGCGTGGTGCTCACCGGCCGGCTGGCCGCGGGCACCCACCCCTGGCTCGCGGACCATGTGGTCGGCGGGGAGACGATCTTCCCCGGCACCGGATACCTCGAACTGGCGGTGCGCGCCGGGGACCAGGTCGGCTGCGGCCGGGTCGCCGAACTGACCCTGCACGCACCCCTGGTGCTGCCCGAGCACGGCGCGACCCAGTTGCAGGTCGTGGTCGGCGCGGCCGAGGAGTCCGTCCGCCCGGTCACGATCTACTCACGCCCCGAGAGCGCGGCCGACGACCAGCCCTGGACCCGGCACGCCGACGGGCTGCTCGCCCCGGGAGGCACCCCGCCGGAGCCGGAGCCGGCGGTCTGGCCGCCCGCCGGTGCCCAGCCGGTCGACCTCGACGGGCTGTACGACCGGCTCGCCGAGGCCGGACTGCGCTACGGGCCCGCCTTCCAGGGCCTGCGAGCCGCCTGGCTGCTCGGCGACGAGGTGTACGCCGAGGTGGGACCCGCCCAGCAGGTCGACGGATACGGGCTGCACCCGGCGCTCTCCGACGCCGCGCTGCACGCGGTCGGCCTGACCGCGGCGGCGGGCGACGACGCCCTGCTGCCGTTCGCCTGGTCCGAGGTACAGCTGCACGCCACCGGCGCCACCGACCTGCGGGTACGGCTGCGGCCCACCGGCTCCGGGACCACCGGGCCGGCGGCCGGCGGCTCCGGGGCCACGGTGTCGCTGACGGTCGCCGACGCCACCGGAGCCCCCGTGGCGACGATCGGCTCCCTCGCCCTGCGGCCCATCCCGGCCGAACAGCTCGCCGCCGCCGCCAGGTCGGCCCGCGCCGGGTCCCTCTACCGCGTCGACTGGACACCGGCACCGGCCACCTCCGCCCCCGGCACCACCCCCGGCCCGGAGGTGCTGCACGCCCCGGCGGGGATGAGCGCCGCCGAGGTCCGCGCCGCCATCGACGCCGTACTCGACGCGCTGCGCGAGCGGCTGGCCGACGACCGGTACGCCGACACCACCCTGGTGGTGGTCGCGGGCGCCGATCTGGCCGGCGCCGCCGTCGGCGGACTGGTCCGCTCGGCGCAGACGGAGAACCCGGACCGCTTCGTGCTCGTCGAGACGGACGGCACCCCGCTCACGGACGCCCTCCTCGCCACGGCCGTCGCCGCCGGGGAACCGCGCGTCGCGCTCCGGGACGGCGCCGTCCACGTACCCAGGCTCGCCAGGACCGAGGCACCGCGGGAACAGGGCCCGTCGGACCTCGGCCAGCCGGACGGCGGCCCCGGCACCGTCCTGGTGACCGGAGCGAGCGGCGCGCTCGGCTCCCTCGTCGCCCGCCACCTGGTGACCGAGTGGGGCGCCACCCATCTGCTGCTGGTCAGCCGGCGCGGCGCCGACCCGGAGTTCGTCGCCGAACTGACCGCGCTCGGCGCCTCCGTGGAGTCGGCCGCCTGCGACGTCGCGGACCGTACCGCCCTCGCCGCCGTGCTGGCCGCCATCCCGGCCGAGCGGCCCCTGACCGCCGTCGTCCACGCGGCCGGGGTCCTCGCCGACGGGGTGCTCTCCTCGCTCACCCCCGAACGGCTCGACACGGTGCTGCGCCCCAAGGTGGACGCGGCGGCGAACCTGCACGAGCTGACCGCCGGGCTCGACCTGCGGGCGTTCGTCCTCTTCTCCTCCGCCTCCGGCACCCTCGGCTCGCCCGGCCAGGCCAACTACGCCGCCGCCAACGCCTATCTCGACGCGCTGGCCGCACACCGCCGGGCGCTCGGCCTGACCGCCGTCTCCATGGCCTGGGGGCTGTGGGCGCACGCCAGCGGAATGACCGGCACCCTCGACGACACCGACCGGTCCCGGATCTCCCGGGGCGGGGTGGCGGCGCTGGAGACCGCCGAGGGCCTCGCCCTCTTCGACGCGGCCCTGCGCTCGCCCGACCCGGCGGTGCTGCCGATGAAGCTCGAACCCGCCGGGCTGCGCGCCCAGGGCGAGGGCCTCGCCCCGCTGTTCCGCGGCCTGGTGCCGGTACGGCGGCAGAGCGCGGCCGCCGCTCCCGCCGGGGGCGCGGACTCGCTGCGCCGCCGCCTGGCCGCCCTGCCGGAGACCGAACGCGAACCCGTACTGGTCGATCTCGTGCGCGGCCACGTCGCCACGATCCTCGGCCACCGCTCCCTGGAGACGGTCGGCCGTGCCACCGCCTTCCGCGAACTGGGCTTCGACTCGCTGGCCGCCGTGGAGCTGCGCAACGGGCTCACCACCGCCACCGACCTGCGGCTCCCCGCCACCCTCGTCTTCGACCACCCCACCCCGGTCGAACTGGCCCGCTACCTCCTCGGCGAGCTGGCCGGAGGGCCGGTCGCCGGCCAGGACCCGGCGGCCCCGGCCCCCGCCCCGGCCGCCGACGACGATCCCATCGCGATCATCTCCATGAGCTGCCGCTTCCCCGGCGGGGTCGACTCGCCGGAGGCGCTGTGGCGGCTGGTCGCCGAAGGGACCGACGCCGTGGGGGAGTTCCCCGCCGACCGCGGCTGGGACCTGGACACGCTCTACGACCCGACCCTCGACCGCCCGGGCACCAGCTACGCCAAGGAGGGCGCCTTCCTCTACGACGCGGGGGACTTCGACCCGGCGTTCTTCGCCATGGACGCCGAAGAGGCGCTCATCACCGACCCGCAGCAGCGGCTGCTGCTGGAGACGGCCTGGGAGGCGCTGGAACGCGCCGCCATCGACCCCGCCCGGCTGCGGGGCAGCGCCACCGGTGTGTTCGCGGGCGTCATGTACCACGACTACTTCGAGAGCTTCGGCTCCGGCAGTGTGGTCTCCGGGCGCGTCGCCTACACACTCGGCCTGGAAGGCCCCACCATCTCGGTCGACACCGCCTGCTCGTCGTCCCTGGTCGCGCTGCACCTCGCGGCGCAGTCACTGCGGCAGGGCGACTGCACACTCGCCCTCGCCGGCGGTGTGACGGTGATGGCGACACCCGGCACCTTCGTCGAGTTCAGCCGCAGGCGCGGGCTGTCCCGCGACGGCCGGTGCCGTCCCTTCGCCGACTCCGCCAACGGCACGGGATTCGGCGAGGGCGTGGGCATCCTGCTGCTGGAGCGGCTCTCCGACGCCCGCCGCAACGGACACCAGGTGCTCGCCCTGCTGCGCGGCACCGCCGTCAACCAGGACGGTGCCTCCAACGGACTGAGCGCGCCCAACGGCCCCGCCCAGCAACGCGTCATCCGCCGCGCCCTCGCGGCGGCCGGAGTCTCCGGCGCCGAGGTCGACGTGGTCGAGGCGCACGGCACGGGCACCACCCTCGGCGACCCCATCGAGGCACAGGCGCTCATCGCCACGTACGGCAGGGAACACACCGAGGACAGCCCGCTGTGGCTCGGCTCGGTCAAGTCCAACATCGGCCATACGCAGGCGGCCGCCGGCGTGGCCGGTGTGATCAAGATGGTGCAGGCCATCCGGAACGGAGTGCTCCCCAGGACGCTGCACGTGGACGAGCCCTCCCGGCACGTCGACTGGACCGACAGCCACGTACGGCTGCTCACCGAGTCCCGCGAGTGGCCCGAGCGCGACCATCCGCGCCGGGCGGGGATCTCGTCGTTCGGGATCAGCGGCACCAACGCGCACGTGGTGATCGAGGCGGCCGAGACCGCCGTCGCGCCCGCCGCCGAAACCGGCGAAGGACCGGACCCCGCCCCGGTGGCGGGCGCCCCCTGGCTGCTCTCCGGGCACACCGAGGAGGCGCTGCGCGCCCAGGCCGACCGGCTGCACACCCACCTCACCCGCACGGACCGCGACCGGGAACCCGCCCCGCACGAGATCGCGGGCGCCCTCGCCACGGCGCGCACCGCGCTCACCCACCGGGCCTCGGTGACCGGACGCCACCACGAGGAACTCCTCGCCGGACTGCGGTCGCTGGCCGACGGCCTCTCCTCGCCCTCCGTCACCACCGCCACGGCCACCGACGCCAAACTCGCCTTCCTGTTCTCCGGACAGGGATCGCAACGCGCCTCCATGGGGCTCGAACTGGCCAGGGACTTCCCCGCCTTCGACCGCGCCCTCGACGAGGTGTGCGGCCATCTCGACCCGCTGCTGGAGCGCCCGCTGCGCGAGGTGCTGGCCGACGGTGAACTGCTCGCCAGGACCGAGTACACCCAGCCGGCGCTGTTCGCCGTCGAGGTCGCGCTGTTCCGGCTGCTGGAATCGTGGGGCGTACGGCCCGATCTGCTGGCCGGGCACTCCGTCGGCGAGTTCGCCGCCGCCCACGCGGCCGGAGTGTGGTCCCTCGCGGACGCCGCGACGCTCGTCGCCGCGCGCGGCCGGCTGATGCAGGCGCTGCCCGAGGGCGGCGCGATGGTCGCGGTCAACGCCCGCGAGGACGAGGTCACACCACTGCTCACCGATCAGGTCTCCATCGCCGCGGTCAACGGACCCGAGTCCGTCGTGCTCTCGGGCGAGGCGGCGGCAGTCCGGAGGATCGCGGGACACTTCGCGCGCACCAAGGAACTCGACGTCTCGCACGCCTTCCACTCACCGCTGATGGACCCCGTGCTCGACGAGTTCCGGGAGATCGCCGCCGGCCTCACCCACCGGCCCCCGCGCATCCCCCTCGTATCGGCCCTGACCGGGGACCGGATCACCGCCGAGGAGATCGGCTCGCCCGAGTACTGGGTGCGCCACGCCCGCGACGCCGTGCGGTTCGCCGACGCGGTGCGCGCCCTCGAAGAGGCGGGCGCCCGGCGGTTCGCCGAGATCGGCCCCGGCGGAGTGCTCACCGCGATGGCCGCCGAGTGCCTCACCGAGGACGCGGCGCTGGTCCCGCTGCTGCGCAAGGACAAGGACGAGACCGCGGCCGTACTCACCGCGCTCGGCACCCTCCACGCACACGGAGTCGCCGTGGACTGGCCCGAGTTGCTCCCGGCCGGACCCGGCACCGAGCTGCCCACCTACGCCTTCCGGCGCAGCCGCTACTGGATGGAGAGCACCACCACCGGACAACGGGGCCCCACCGACCACCCGTTGCTGGGCACGGCGGTCGAACTGGCCGGTACCGACGGGGTGCTGTACACCGGCCGCCTCGCGCTGCGCGACCATCCGTGGCTGGCCGACCACGCCGTGGGCGGGGCCGTGCTGCTCCCCGGTACCGCGTTCGTGGAGATGGCCCTGGCCGCAGGCGCGTCCGTGGGCTGCGGCGCCGTCGAGGAGCTGACCATCGCGGAGCCGCTCCTGCTGCCCGAGGACGCGGCGGTACGCGTCCAGAGCACCGTCGGCGCCCCCGACGCCTCCGGCGCCCGTACGTTCCAGGTCCACTCCTGGACGGGCGACGACACGCCCTGGACCTGCCACGCCACCGGTCTGCTGCGCGCGGGCCGCGAACAGGCGCCGTTCGCGCACCCGTCCTGGCCGCCGGCCGGCGCGCTGCCGCTCGACCTGACCGGCACGTACGAACGACTGGCCGAGCTGGGAGCCGACTACGGGCCGCGCTTCCAGGGGCTGCGCGCCGCCTGGCGCGTGGGCGACGAGGTGTACGCTGAGATCGCCGTCGAACCCGGTGAGGAAGCGGTGGGCTCCCCGGACTCCACCACCCCCATGGGCATCCACCCCGCGCTGTTCGACGCCGCGCTCCACGCGATCGGACTGCGCGAGGGCGCCGCCGAGCGGATGACACTGCCGTTCGCCTGGAGCGGTGTCGAGCTGTACGCGGCCGGCGCGAGCGCGCTCAGGGTACGGATCGCCCCCGGCGGGTCCGGCTCCGTACGGATCGAGGCCACCGACGGCGCCGGAGTCCCGGTGCTGGGAGTCGACTCACTGGTGCTGCGCGAGATCGCCGCCGACCGGCTGGCCTCGGCCGCCGCGGGCCGGCACGACTCGCTGTTCGCGGTCGAATGGGTCGGCTCCCCGGCCGACGCCGTGCCGTCCGCCGGACACTGGGTGGTACTCGGCACGGACGCCGCGGAGGCGGCCGCCGCGCTGGCCGGCGAGGTCGCGGTGGTGCACACCGCCGCCGGGCTCGACGAGGCCGCCGACGCGGCGGCCGGACCGGTCGACACGGTGGTCCTCCCGTACACCGGCGGGAGCGGGCCGCACGCGGTCCGCGCCGGGGCCGGGGAGCTGCTGGAGCGACTGCGGGCCTGGCTGGCCGACGAGCGGTTCGCGCGGTCCACACTCGTCGTCGCGACGAGCGGCGCCGTCGCGCTGCCCGGCGAGGACGTCACGGACCTGGCCGGCGCCACGGCGTGGGGACTCGTCCGCTCCGCGCAGTCCGAACATCCGGACCGCGTCGTCCTGGTCGATCTCGATCCCGCCGACGCCGGCGCGGAGTCGTACCGGCTGCTGCCGGTCGTGGTCGCGTCCGGTGAACCGCAGACCGCGCTGCGCTCCGGCGCGCTGAGCACACCGAGGCTCCACCGGGCCGCGCTGTCCGCCACCGGGCAGCCCGTCGACTGGACGGGCGGGCCCGTACTGATCACCGGCGGGACCGGCGCGCTGGGCCGGCTGGTGGCACGCCATCTGGTCACCGAGCACCGCGTCGGCGAGCTGCTGCTCCTCAGCAGGCGCGGCCCCGAGGCGCCCGGCGCCGCCGGACTCGTCGAGGAACTCACCGCACTCGGCGCCGAGGTCACCCTCCTCGCCTGCGACGCGGCCGACCGGGACGCGCTGGAGCGGGTGCTCGCCGAGCATCCCGTCTCCGCCGTCGTCCACACCGCCGGGGTACTGGACGACGCGACGATCGCCTCGCTCACCCCCGAGCGGATGGACGCCGTGCTGCGGCCCAAGGTGGACGCGGCGTGGAACCTGCACGAACTGACCCGGGAACGGCCGCTGTCGGCGTTCGTGCTGTTCTCCTCGGCGTCCGGTCTGCTGGGCAGCCCCGGGCAGGGCGGATACGCCGCGGCCAACGCCTACCTCGACGCGCTGGCCGCGCATCGCGCGGCGAGCGGTCTGCCGGGCCTGTCACTGGCCTGGGGCGCGTGGGCCGGCGGCGGCATGGCCGACCGGCTCAGCGGCACCGACGCCAGGCGGCTGGCCCGGTCCGGGGTGCTCGCGCTCGACGAGGAGGCCGGACTCGCCCTGTTCGACACGGCCGTGGGCCGCGCGGAGACCGTACTGCTGCCGGCCAGGCTCGACCTGGCCGCGATGGCCGGGACGGGCCGCGTGCCACCGCTGCTGCGCGGCCTGGTCAGGACACCCGCGCGGCGGGTCGTACGGGCGGAGTCCACGGAGTCGGCCGCGCTGCGGCGCGACCTGGCGGCCCTGGCCCCCGAGGAGCGCACCGGACGGCTGCTCGCCCTCGTCGGGGAGCAGGCGGCCGGGGTCCTCGGTACCGGCGCGCCGGAGCCGGGACTCGCCTTCAACGAGCTGGGGTTCGACTCGCTGACGGCGGTGGAGTTCCGCAACCGGCTCAACGAGGTCACGGGGCTGCGGCTGCCGGCCACGCTCATCTTCGACTATCCCAGCCCGGAGGCGCTCGCCGGTCACCTCGCCACCGCACTGGCGCCCGCCTCACCCGCCGAAGGCGGCTCGGGGGAGGAGGACATCCGCCGGGTCCTGACGGCCATCCCGCTCGCCAAGCTGCGCGACTCCGGGCTGATGGACAGCCTGCTGGAGCTGGCCGGGATGAAGCCGCCCACCGACACCGGCGCCGGCCCGGAGGACCGGGCGTCGATCGACGCGATGGACGCCGAGAGCCTGATCAGTCTCGCCCTGGACGACGGTGCGGACGACGACGACATCCTCTGACCCCGCGACAATGCCTGTGACAAGGAGTGGGAACGTGGCTCAACCCGGGAACCCGGACGCCAGGATGGTCGAAGCCCTCCGCGCTTCGCTCAAGGAGACCGACCGGCTGCGGGAGCGCAACCGCGCCCTGACCGCGGTGATCCGGGAGCCGATCGCCATCGTGGGGATGGCCTGCCGCTACCCCGGCGGTGTGGGGACGCCCGACGAGCTGTGGGAGCTGGTCGCCGGGGGCGGGGACGGCATCACCCCCTTCCCCGACGACCGGGGATGGGACCCCTGCCTCTACGACCCCGAACCGGGGACCGAGGGGAGGAGCTACACCGACGAGGGCGGATTCCTGCACGACGCGGGGGAGTTCGACGCCGGTTTCTTCGGCATCGGCCCGCGTGAGGCGTTGTTGATGGATCCTCAGCAGCGGCTGCTGCTGGAGGGTGCGTGGGAGGCGCTGGAGAGTGCGGGGATTGATCCGGGGTCGTTGAAGGGGAGTCGGACCGGTGTGTTCGCCGGGGTGATGTACCACGACTACTTCGGCAGTTTCGGCAGTGGCAGCATTGTGTCGGGGCGGGTGGCGTACACGTTGGGTCTTGAGGGTCCGACGTTGTCGATCGACACGGCGTGCTCGTCGTCGTTGGTGGCGCTGCACCTGGCGGCCCAGTCCCTGCGGAACGGCGAATGCACCCTCGCGCTGGCCGGCGGGGTCACGGTCATGGCCTCGCCGGGCACCTTCGTGGAGTTCAGCCGGCAGGGGGCGCTCTCCCCGGACGGACGGTGCAAGTCGTTCTCGGCCGGGGCGGACGGCACCGGATTCGCCGAGGGCGTCGGGGTCCTGGTGGTGGAACGCCTCTCGGACGCCCGGCGCAACGGGCACGAGGTACTGGCGGTGGTACGCGGCTCCGCCGTGAACCAGGACGGCGCCTCCAACGGCCTCACCGCCCCCAACGGCCCCTCCCAGCAACGCGTCATCCGCCAGGCGCTGGCCGGTGCGCGACTCTCGGCCGGTGACGTGGACGTGGTGGAGGCGCACGGCACGGGGACCACCCTCGGTGACCCGATCGAGGCGCAGGCGCTGCTGGCGACCTACGGTCAGGACCGGCCCGAGGGCAGCCCGCTCTGGCTCGGCTCGATCAAGTCCAATATCGGTCACACGCAGGCCGCCGCCGGGGTGGCCGGTGTGATCAAGATGATCATGGCGATGCGGCACGGGGTGCTGCCGAGGACGCTGTACGCGGACGAGCCGTCCGACCAGGTCGACTGGTCGGCCGGTGAGGTCAGGCTGCTCACCGAGGAGCGGGAGTGGCCGGCGGCCGGGCGCCCCCGCCGGGCCGGGATCTCCTCCTTCGGCATCAGCGGCACCAACGCCCACACCATCATCGAGGAGCCCCCGCGCACCGACCCGGCTCCGGAGCGGGACGGACCGGACCAGGGACAGCCGCCCGCCGACGCGGTCCCGCCCCTCGTCATGTGGCCGCTGTCCGCGAAGACCCGCGCGGCGCTGCCCGCCCAGGCCGACCGGCTGCGTGCCTTCGTCGAGGAGCGCCCCGGGCCGGCCCCCGCCGACCTCGCCGTCTCACTCGGCACCGGAAAGGCCGCCTTCGGTCACCGGGCCGCGGTCATCGGCGCCGGCCGTGAGCAACTCATCGACGCACTCGCAGCGTTGGCCGCCGGGGAGAGCCCGCCCGGCGTGGTCACGGGCCGGGCGCGCCCCGGCGCCCGCACGGCCTTCCTGTTCACCGGACAGGGTGCGCAACGGCTCGGGATGGGCGCCGAACTGCGCGCGCACCACCCCGTGTTCGCGGACACCTTCGACGAAGCGGCGGCGCGGCTCGACATCGGCCTGGCCGATGTCCTCTTCGGCACGGACGCTGACCTCGCCGACCGTACTCTCTACGCGCAGACCGGCTTGTTCGCCTTCGAGGTGGCCCTGTTCCGGCTGCTGGAGTCCTGGGGCGTACGGCCGGACTTCGTCGCCGGGCACTCCATCGGCGAGCTGGCCGCCGCCCATGTCGCCGGGGTGCTCACCCTGGAGGACGCCTGCCGCCTCGTCGCGGCCAGGGGGCGGCTGATGCAGGCCCTGCCGGCCGGCGGCGCCATGGTCGCGGTCCGGGCGGCCGAGGAGGAGGTCCGGCCGCTGCTGACCGAGCGGGTCGGGCTGGCCGCGGTGAACGGACCCCGGGCCGTGGTGCTCTCCGGCGACGAGGAGGAGGTCCTGCGGATCGCGGCGGGCTACGCGCGGACGAAGCGGCTGAAGGTCTCGCACGCGTTCCACTCGCCGCTCATGGAGGACATGCTCGCGGAGTTCCACGAGGTCGCCCGCGGCCTGGACTTCCACGAGCCGCGCATCCCCCTCGTCTCCAATCTGACCGGCGGCCGGGCGGACGGTGACCTGCTGCGCGACCCCGGCTACTGGGTACGGCACGTGCGCGAGCCCGTACGGTTCGCTGCGGGCGTCGCGGCGCTGGCCGAGGCCGGGGTGAACCGCTTCGTGGAGGTGGGCCCCGACGCCGTACTGACCGGGATGGCCGAGGAGTGCGTCGACCGGACGGCCGCCGAGTTCATCCCCCTCGGACGCCGGCGCGGTCCCGAGACCACCGCGCTGCTCTCCGGGATCGCACGGCTGTACGTGGACGGTCTCGCCCCGGACTGGCCCGCGCTGTTCCCGGGAACGCGGCCGGCGCCCGTCCCCGGCTACGCCTTCCAGCGCGAACGGTACTGGCTCGCGGCGGACGTCGCCCTGACCGTGGGACTGCCGTCCCCGGCCGCCGGGCAGGAGCCGCCCCTCGCCGTCGAGCCGCTGCGCGACCGGCTGGCCGCCGCGTCCCGGCACGAGCAGGTGGAGCTGCTGACCGGGCTGGTACGGGCACGGACCGCCGCCGTACTCGGCCATCCGGGACCCGAGCTGGTCGAGCCGGACGTCGGCTTCCTGGAAGCCGGCCTGGACTCGGTGTCGGCGGCCGAACTGCGCACCGCCCTCGCCTCCACCACCGGGCTGCCGCTGTCCGCCGGTGTGGTCTTCGACCACACCACGCCCACCGCGCTGGCGGAACACCTGCACGAGAAGCTCACCGTCGGGGAGACCGGGCCCGCCGCTGACACGGGACCCGAGGACGAGTCCATCAGCGGTCTGCTGCGCCGGGCGGCCGCAGCGGGCCGGATGGCGCAGGGCCTCACACTGCTGAGCGCGGTGGCCGACATCCTGCCCGGCTTCTCGTCGGCGGCCGAACTCGGGCCGCCGGACGAGCCGGTACGCCTCGCCCGGGGCGACGAGGGGCCCCGGCTGATCTGCCTCCCGTCGCCGATGGCACTGGGCGGAGCCCAGCAGTACGCCCGGTTCGCCTCGCACTTCCGGGGCCGCCGCGAGGTCGTCGTACCGCCCGTACCCGGCTTCGGTACGGACGGGACGCTGCCCCTGACCGCCGGCGCCGCGGTCGAGGTGTTCACCGAGGGGGTGCTCGCCGCCGCCGGGGGAGAGCCCTTCGTCCTGCTCGGCTACTCCTCCGGCGGCCAGTTCGCGCACGCGACCGCCGAGACACTGGAGAAGGCGGGCACCCCCGCCGAGGCCGTCGTCCTGCTGGACACCTATCTGCCGGGCGACGAGGGCGACAGCGAACTGTGGCGCCAGATGCTCCAGGGGATGCTGGACCGGGAGTCGTCCTTCGGCCGGTTCAGCGCCGCCCGGCTCGCCGCCATGAGCCGCTACAGCGATCTGATCCAGGACTGCCTGCCGGGCGCGCTGTCCGCCCCGGTCCTCTTCGTCAGACCCACCGAGTCGTTCGCCGCCGGTACGGGGACGGAGAACTGGCGCGCCTCGTGGGACGGCGAACACACACTGCGCGAGGTGCCGGGAAACCACTTCACACTGCTGGAGGAGTCGGCCCTCACGACCGCCGAGTCGGTCGACGGCTGGCTGGCGCGCCTGCGGCGGGCGGAGTGACCGGCCGGAGCTGAAGGCCGGTGGAGGCCGGGGCCTCGGGCCCCGGCCTCCACCGGTCCGTTCCCGGCGGTGTGGTGTGCCCCGGGACGCGCCCGTCCCGGGGCACACCGGTCAGCAGGGGGTGACGGTCACCAGTCCTGCGGCGCTGAAGTGGCGCACCCACGCGTCGATGTCGGCGCGCAACTCGTCGGCCTCGGTGCCCCATTGCGCGGCGAGCGCCCGCGCCGCCGACTCGGGCCGCCAGTCGTGCTGTTGCAGTACGACCCACATCGTCGTCCCGATCGGTCCGCACTCGTGCCTGATCCCGGTACGTGGCGAGTACAGCTCGATGTGGCCGTTGGGCAGCACGACCGCGGACAGCTCACGCTCGGCCTCTATCCGCACGCGCGCCTCCACCGCTGCCCAACCTGCCGGCCTCTGGCGACGTACTGCACCGCGCACATGACTCATGATTCCCTTCGGGGGGGTGTGAGGGCATGCGGACCGGTTGTCCCTGTGCGGTCCGGCCCGCCGTTCGGCCCTGTGTCATACCCGACGCTACCGACCGGTGACGGAACGTGGAACACCGCTGGCAGCCATTCGTACGGTGGTGTTGTCGCCACCACGGGGACGGAGCTTTCTGGGGGGTGGAGAAACTTCTACCCCGCATACACCTACTAGGCCCAATGTGGCGGGCCCGCGCCGCTCCTAGTGTGAGGAATCGGCTCACGCGAGGTGCGTGACATACGTTGTTGAGAGGCCACAGTGCACACACGGGACAGCAGTCGACAAGAGGTGGCGGTACGGCTCCAGGCCGTCAGGAAGATCTACGGCAAGGGCGACAGCGAGGTTGCCGCGCTCAAGGAACTGACCATGAGCTTCGGCACCGGCACCTTCACTGCGGTGATGGGACCGTCCGGCTCCGGCAAGAGCACGTTCCTGCACTGCGCCGCCGGACTCGTCCAGCCCACCTCCGGTTCGGTCCTGGTCGGTGGCACGGACCTCGCGGAGCTGGACGAGGTGCGGCTGACCAAGCTGCGCCGCGACCGGATCGGCTTCATCTTCCAGTCCTTCAACCTGCTGCCGGCGCTGACGGTGATGCAGAACATCCTCCTGCCGCTCCAACTGGCCGGAAAGCGGCCGGACAAGAGCCAGATCCGGATGGTGGTGGACCGGGTGGGGCTCTCGGAGCGCCTCGGTCATCTGCCCGGCCAGCTCTCCGGCGGCCAGCAGCAGCGGGTGGCGATCGCCCGCGCGCTGGTCACCCGGCCCGCCGTGGTCTTCGCCGACGAACCGACCGGCGCGCTGGACACCCGCACCGCCGCGGCGGTGCTCGGCCTGCTGCGGGAGTCCGTGACCTCCATCGGCCAGACCCTCGTCATGGTCACCCATGACCCGGTGGCCGCCTCGTACGCCGACCGCGTGGTGTTCCTCGCCGACGGCCAGTTCGTCGGGGAGCTGTACCGGCCCACCGCCGAGGCCGTCGCCGCGCGCATGACCCGGCTGGGCGCCTGGGACGACGACGCGTTCCAGTCGGCTCCCGCCGTAGCGGAAGGCCGCCGCTGATGTGGATGCTCGCGTTTCGCACACTGAAGTTCCGTAAGACCAGCTTCGTCGCCACCTTCGTCTCGATGTTCCTGGGCGCCGCGATCGTCATGGCCTGCGGCGGACTGATCGAGACCGGCGTCCGGATGGCGGCGCCGCCCCAGCGGCTGGCCGCCGCCCCGATCGTGGTGACCGGTCAGCAGGACCACGACTCCACGGCCCTGACCGAGCGCAACCGGATCGACGCCGGCCTGGTCGAGAAGGTCGCCGCGGTCCCCGGTGTGGAGAAGGCCATCGGCGATGTCTCCTTCCCCGCCTCCGTACTGACCGAGGACCGCCGGGTCGCCGGCGGGTCCGACGCGTCGTACGGACACGGCTGGGACAGCGCCGAGCTGGCCCCGTACCGGCTGACGAGCGGCCAGGCACCCGCCGCCGACGGCGAGGTCGTCCTCGACGCCGGGCTGGCCGCCGCCTCCGGCGCGAAGGCGGGCTCCGACATCGACGTCGTCGTGTCGGGCGCCACCCGGACCTTCGTGGTGACGGGCGTCGCCGCGCCCCGCGACGACACCGTCGAGCGCTCCTCGCTGTTCTTCTCCGGCCCGCAGACCGCGCGGCTGGCCACCGAGAGCGGCAAAATCGACTCCATCGGCGTACTGCCGGCCCCCGGTACCGACCTCGCCGCCCTCACCGACAAGGTGAAGTCGGCCGTCGGCGACGGGGCGACGGTCCTCACCGGCGAACGCCGCGGCCTCGCGGAGCTGCCCGGCACCCTCGCCAGCCAGAAGACGGTCACCATCCTCGGCGCGATCTTCGGCAGCTTCGCCGTGCTGGTCGTCATGTTCGGTGTCGCCTCGACGCTGGCGCTCTCCCTCCAGCAGCGGCAGCGCGAGATGGCACTGCTGCGGGCGATCGGCACCACGCCCGCCCAGATCCGCCGGATGATCGTCGGAGAGACCGCCGTACTGTCACTGCTCGCGACGGCGCTGGCCATCGTGCCCGGCTTCCTCCTCGGCGAGGCGCTGTTCTCCGTGCTCACCAGCAGCGGTGTGGTGTCGGCGGAGATCACCTTCCACGAGGGCCGCGTCCCCATCGCGGCCGGCGCGCTGGTGGCGATCGTCGCGGCGCTGGGCGCCACCCTGTTCGCCGGCCGGCACGCGGCCCGCACCGACCCGGTCGCCGCGCTCGCCGAGAGCGCCGTACAGACCCGCTGGCTCACCCCCGCCCGGCTGATCCTCGCGCTGTTCTTCCTCGTCAACGGGGTCGCCCTGGCCTTCGTCACGGCCACGGTCATGGACGACGGCCCGACGCTCGCGAGCACCGCGGGACCGGCCTGCGTCCTCTTCTCCATCGGCCTCGCGCTGCTCGCCCCCGGCATCACCAAGGCGATCGTCACCGCGATCCGCTGGCCGGTGCGCCTGGTGTCGGGGATGTCCGGCTACCTGGCGGTCCGCAACGCCACCACCAGCAATGTGCGGATGGCGGGCGCGGTCGCGCCGATCGTGCTGCTCGTCGCCATCGCCACCGGCACCCTCTACATGCAGTCGACGGAGGACGAGGTCTCGGCGAGCAGCTACGCGCAGAACGTCCTGGCCGACTACGTGCTCAACTCGTCCACCGGCGGCTTCGCGGCCGGCGCCGCGGACCGGGCCCGGGCGGTGCCCGGAGTGGCCGGCGCCTCCGAACTCGTCACCTCCAACGGCTTCGTGGACAAGAACGGCGGCTCCGAGACCGAGCTGTACGGAGTGTCCGGCGCCGACGCGGCGAAGGTCCTCGCCCTCGACACCGTCGCCGGCTCGCTCGGGGACCTGGAGGGCGACACCGTCGCCCTGTCGCAGAAGAAGGCCACCGAGTACGGCGTCGGCGTCGGCGACACCCTGCCCGTCCACTTCGGTGACGGGGCCGGGGCCACCCCGAAGGTCGTCGCCCTCTACGCCGACAACCCGCAGCAGGAGTATCTGCTGCTGCCCTCCCGCACGCTCGCCCCGCACACCACCGACGGCATGCCGCGCCAGATCCTGATCCGGGCCGAGGCGGGCGGCGCCGACCGGCTCGGCCCCGAACTCGGCACACTGGCCGCCTCGTGGCCGGGCACCCGGGTCGCCGACCGGTCCACACTGACCAGCGAGAACAACCAGATCCAGCAGATTCTCGTCTCGGCGAACTACACCATCGTCGCCATGATCGTCGGATACGCGGCGATCACCGTCGTCAACACCCTGGTCGCGGTGACCCGCAAGCGGCAGGGCGAGTTCGGGCTCCAGCGGCTGACCGGCGCCACCCGGGCCCAGGTGATCGGCATGCTGAGCGTCGAGGGCGCACTCGTCGCCGTCATCGCCACGGTGCTCGGCACCCTCGCCGCCGCCACGACCATCGTCCCGTACAGCCTGGTCAAGACCGGCTCCCCGATGCCGCTCGGCTCCATCGGGATCTATCTGGGGATCGTCGGGGGCTCGCTCCTGCTGATCTTCGGCGCGACCCTGGTGCCCTCCTGGCGCGGGATGCGCACCCCGCCGATCGAGACGCTGACGAAGGCCGCGTGACCGCCACCGTCTCCACCGGCTGTCCTCAGTGCCGTGCCGCCTCCGGGAAGAGCAACTATGCTGACCGGAGGCGTGCCTGTACCCACGACGCATGGGGGAGCATGAGCGAGCGGCGGTGGGCCGGGCCACTGGCGGTGGTGCGTGTCCGCGCGCGCACGGCCGGAGCCGACACCCTGATGGGCATCGCCGTCGCGGCCGGCGCGCTCGCCTCGGTCTGTCTCTTCCTGGTGACCACTTATTTCGTGGGCCTGTTCGTCATCGGTATCGGCGCCGCGGCGCTGCCGGTGGTCACCGGAGCGGTCCGCCGGCTGTGCGACGCCAACCGGCGCGTCGCCGGACGCTACGGGGTGCCGGTCGGCGATCCGTACCGGCCGGAGCCCGAGTTCGAGAAGGACATCGTCGGATGGATGCGCCGCTGCAAGTGGATCCTCACCGACCCGGCGAGCTGGCGCGATCTGCTGTGGCTGCTGCTCAACAGTGTGGTCGGGCTGATCGGCTTCGTTCCCGCGGCGGCGCTCTACTACGCGCTGGAGGGGCTGGCGCTGGCCGGCGGAGTGTGGCGGCCGGTGCTCCGGGCCGGTGGCGAGGGACGCTGGTACTGCCTGGTCCCGGTGGACGACTGGCCCAGCGCCCTGGCGGCCGGGGTGCTCGCCCTCGGGGTCCTCGCCCTGTGGATGTGGGCCGGCCGCTGGCCCCTCGTCGCCCACGCCCACTTCACCCGCTTCCTGCTGGGACCGACCGAGCGGGCCGTCCTCGCCTCCCGGGTCAGGCATCTGGCCGAGACCCGGTCCGGCGCGCTGGACACCCAGGCCGCCGAACTGCGCCGGATCGAACGGGATCTGCACGACGGGGCCCAGGCCCGACTGGTCGGCCTCGGGATGACCCTCGGCGCCGTCGACCGGCACCTCGACGCCAACCCGGAGGAGGCGCGCCGACTGCTCCGGGACGCGCGCACCTCCTCCGTACTGGCCCTGCGTGAACTGCGGGACCTGGTAAGGGGGATCCATCCGCCGGTCCTCGCCGAACGGGGCCTCGCCGACGCGCTGCGCGCCCTGGGACTCGCGAGCCCGCTGCCGGTGGAGACCGCCGTCGACCTCCCCGGCGAACTGCCGCAGCCCGTCGAGTCCGCCGTCTACTTCTCCGTGTCGGAACTGCTGACCAACGCGTTGAAACACGCGGGCGCCGAACACGTCACGATGCGGACCTGGTACGAGGACGGCGCGCTGCACGCCCGGGTCACCGACGACGGGCGGGGCGGCGCCGTCGCGGGGCGGGGCAGCGGTCTCGACGGCATCCGCCGGAGGCTGGCCACATTCGACGGAACCCTGCACATCAGCAGTCCCCCCGGCGGCCCGTCCGTCATGAACATGGAGATACCGTGCGTGTTGTCCTCGCCGAAGACCTCTTCCTTCTGAGGCAGGGTCTCATCCAACTGCTGGAGGCATACGGGTTCGAGGTGGTGGCCGCCGTCGACAACGGCGAGGACCTGTCGGCCGCGCTCGTCGCCCACCGGCCCGACATCGCCATCGTGGACGTCCGGCTGCCGCCCACCTTCACCACCGAGGGGCTGAAGGCCGCCCTGCGGGCCCGCCGCGAGCTGCCGGGGCTGCCGATCCTCGTGCTCTCCCAGCACGTCGAGCAGATGTACGCGCGTGAACTGCTGGCGGACGGCACGGGCGGAATCGGCTATCTCCTCAAGGACAGTGTGTTCGACAGCGACGAGTTCGTCGGCGCCATCCGCAGGGTCGCGGCAGGCGGTACGGCCATGGACCCGGCGGTCGTGGCCCAGCTGATGGTCAGTCACTCCCGCGACGAGCCACTGGGCACCCTGACCGCACGCGAGCGGGGCGTGCTGGAACTCATGGCGGAGGGGTGCTCCAACACCGCCATCGCCGGACGGCTCCACATCAGCGAGGGCGCCGCCGCCAAACACATCTCCAGCATCTTCTCCAAACTGCTGCTGCCGCAGGACAGCGACAGCAACCGCCGGGTCCTCGCGGTTCTCGCCTACCTCAACGCGTGAGCGGACGTTCCGGGGCGCCCCCTCACACCGACGCGGCCCGCCCCGGTCCGCCCCGGAGCGAGGCGAAGGCCAGTACGGCGAGCATCTGGGCCGCGGCTCCGGTCAGCAGGGCGCCCGGCAGCGACCGTTCGGCCAGGGGGCCGGCGAGGGCCGCGCCGAGGGCGAATCCGGTCATCTTCAGACTCGCCCCGATGGTGAAGACCCGGCCGCGCAGCCGCTCGGGAGCCTCCCGGTGACGCACCGCGAACACCGCGGTGAGCTGGGGCCCTTCGGCGACACCGGCGATCACCACCGCGACGGCCAGCAGCAGAGGCCGGCCGGCCGCCGCGAGCAGCAGGGCCGACGCCAGGGCCGGCGCCGCGCACCACACCACGGTGTCGGGGCGCGGCTGCCGGGGCAGGCGGGCCAGAACGGCGTTGGCCGCGAGCGCGGCGGCGGCGACGACGGAGAGCAGCAGCGCGCCCCGGTCGGCCGCCCCGAAGTCCCGCGCGGCGAGCGGCGGGCAGCAGGCGACCAGCACCCCGGCGCCCACGCTGGAGAGCACCGAGGTGGCCGTCGTACGGGCCAGCGGCCGGTTGCGCACGATCGCCCCGAACCCGGCGGTCAGCGCGGAGCCCAGGGATTCAGCGGGTCGGCCGGGCGCCCCCGCGCGTTCGCCGCTCCCCGGCCTGGCGGGCGCCGGGGGCAGCGCCAGCGCCGAGGGCACTGCGAGGCAGATCAGCGCGGCGGCGACCACCACGCCCGCCCGGGCCCCGAACACCCCGGCGGCCACCCCGGCCAGCGCCGGGCCCACCAGACTGGCGACGTTGAACGTCATCGCGTCGAACGCCGTGGCACGCGGCAGTGCGGCGCGTCCCACCAGCCGGGGCAGCTGCGCCGTCCAGCCGCCGGACAGGGCGGGGCCCAGCAGCCCCGCCGCCACGGCGAGCAGCACCGGAACCACCACCGGCACCCGCCCGAGGCCCGCCACCACGACGACGAGCACCGACGCGTACCCGGCGAGCGCCCCGGCCAGCAGCCGGCCCGGCGCGGCCACCCTGTCCAGCAGGACGCCCAGGACCGGCCCGCCGACCGCCGCCGACACCGTCAGGGCCGCGAGGAGCGACGAGGCGGTGGCCGCCGAACCGGTGACCGCCAGCCCCGCCAGCAGCAGCGCGGGCCCCGACATCTCGTCCCCCGTACGGGCGACCGCGGCCCCCGCGAGGTACAACCCGGTCCCGTCACGCCCGCCCATGCGCGGTACGTTACGCGAGTAACGCAAACCTTCGCCACATGCGTTACATTGGCCGAGTGCCGACCCCGAACGACGACTGGTCCACCCGCCACTCCGTCCAGGCCATGGCCCGGCGGACCGTCGCCCTCGTCAATGTCCTGTCCGGCGACCGGCCCGGCCCCCGCCCCGACGCCGTCGCACAGGTGCTGCGCGCCCACGGCGAGAGCGTCCCGCTGCCGCTCTCCGAGGAGGACATCGCACAACTCCGGTCCGCCGCACTGCTGTTGCGGGAGGTCTTCGCCGCCCCCGACGCCGAAGGCGCCGCCCGCGCGCTCAACAGCCTGCTGCCGCGCCACGCCGGCGCCCTGCGCCTCACGTCCCACCACGGCACCGCACCCTGGCATCCCCATCTCGACAGCGACGACGAAGCGCCCTGGGGCGAGTGGTTCCTCGCCTCGTCCTGCCTGGCGCTGACGGTGCTCCTGTGGGACCGGCAGCGCCCGCCCGGCGGCCTCTGCGCCTCACCGAGCTGCTCCGACGTCCACCTCGTCCAGAGCGGCGGCCCACCGCGCCGCTACTGCTCACGCCGGTGTGCGACGCGCGAACGCGTGGCGGCCCACCGCCGGGCCGGAGCCTGAGAGCCCGCGGGCCCGACCCTGCGGGCTCCTGACAGCTGTTGGTATCTGTCGGAAATATTCGGAACTTGTTCGCCGTTCCCAACGACGTTTTCCGTGTGTAGCGTTCACCGGGACCGGACGCGGCCCGCGCGGAGCCGCCCCGGTCCTTCCCAGGTCTCGGCCATGTTCCAGGAGAGTTCGTTGAAACCACCGCCCTACCTCGCCGCCGCCGACCGCTACGCCGACATGCGGTTCGCGCGCAGCGGTCACAGCGGGGTCAAGCTGCCCCAGGTCTCCCTGGGGCTGTGGCACAACTTCGGTGACACCACCCCGCTGGAGAAGCAGCGCGCCGTGCTGCGCCGCGCGTTCGACCGGGGCGTCACACACTTCGACCTCGCCAACAACTACGGTCCGCCCTACGGCAGCGCCGAGGCCAATTTCGGCACGCTCTACACCCAGGACTTCCGGCCCTACCGTGACGAGCTGTTCCTCTCGTCCAAGGCGGGCTACGACATGTGGCCGGGCCCGTACGGCGAGTTCGGCTCGCGCAAGCACGTGCTGGCCAGCCTGGACCAGTCGCTGGCCCGGATGCGCGTCGACCACGTCGACCTCTTCTACTCCCACCGCTACGACCCCGACACCCCGCTCGAAGAGACCATGGGGGCGCTCGCCTCGGCCGTCCGGCAGGGCAAGGCGCTCTACGTCGGGCTCTCCAACTACCCGACCGAGCAGATGCGCCAGGCCGCCGGGATCCTCAAGGACCTCGGCACCCCGCTGCTGATCAACCAGCACGCGTACAACATCCTCGGCCGCGAGATCGAGGACAGCGGGCTGATCGCCGCCTCCGACACGGTGGGCGCCGGGGTCATCGCGTACTCGCCCCTCGCTCAGGGGCAGCTGACCGGGCGTTACCTCAACGGGGTGCCCGCGGACTCCCGGATGGCCGTCGGTCACTTCCTGAAGCGGGACGCGCTCAGCGAGTCCAAGGTCGCCCTGCTGCACGCGCTCGACAAGCTCGCCGGGGAGCGCGGCCAGACGCTCGCCCAGCTCGCGCTGACCTGGGTGCTGCGGGACGCGCGCGTCACCTCCGTCCTGATCGGCGCCAGCAGTGTCGAACAGCTCGACCAGAACCTGGTGGTGCTGGAGGCGAGCGCCCTCGGCGACACCGAACTCGCCGCGATCGACGCGCTCCTCGCCGAGCACGGCTTCGCGGGCGCGTGAACCGGCACCCGTAGTCCCGCCCGCGCGTCCCCCACCCGTCGCCGGGGGACGCGCGGGCGGTGCGGTGCCGCGACCGGCCCCCCGGCAGGCACCGCACCCCGCTCACGCCCGCCCTCGCGCCGTCACCGGTCGAGTTCCGCGCGGAACCCGGTGAGCAGGTCTTTCGTCCGGGTGGCCGGCTCCGCGTGGGTCACCATCATGTCCATCGCCCGCATGTGCGCGGTGACCTCGCGGTCCTCGTCGAGATAGAGCGCGCCGGTCAGGTACTCGATGTAGACCATGTCGCGCACCTCCGGGATCCCGAAGCGGAACAGGACGAACGGGCTGTACGTGCCTGCGTGCGGCCCCGTGGCGAACGAGGCGATCTGGAGGGTCACCCTCGGCAGCTCGATCACCTCCAGCAACCGGTCGAGCTGCGCCCGCATCACGGCCCTCGAACCGACCGCCCTGCGCAGCACCGTCTCGTCCAGGACGGCCCAGAAGGCCGGCCCGTCGCGGCGGTCGAGCAGCGCCTGACGCTCCAGCCGCAGCGCGACATGGCGGTCGACCCGGCCGCGGTCGACCGTACGGCCCACCGATCCGGTGGTCAGCACGGCATGCGCGTACGCCTCGGTCTGGAGCAGCCCCGGCACGAAGTGGGGCTCATAGGCGCGCATGGTCCTGGCGGCCTCTTCGAGGCTGACGTAACCGCTGAACCAGTCGGGCAGTATGTCGTGGTACCGCTGCCACCAGCCCGGTTCGTTCGCCTCCTCGGCCAGCCGCAGGAAGACCTCGGTCTCCGGCGCGGTCAGCCCGTAGGCGGGCAGGAGGAGCCGTACGTACGGGATCTTGAGCGCGACCTCCGCCGTCTCCATCCGCCGGACGGTGGCGACGGCGACACGCAGCAGCCCGCCCGCCTGCTCCCGGCTGAGCCCGGCCTCCTCGCGCAGGGCCCGCAGCCGTCTGCCGAGAACGAGCTGCCCGATCGTCGGGGCGGACCGGGGCTCGCTCACACCCCACCCCCGTGTGCCGGCTCCATGCCCGGGGAGTTTGCCACACCGCGCGGGCCGGAGGCAGGGGAGCGGAACAACTCCCGCGCACAAAAACTGTCCTGACGGCGCGTGAGATGTAAGCCGGTGCCGGCGGTCACTGCCCGGCCAACCCCGTCCTCGCCACGCCCCGGACGATCTGGCGCTGGAAGAGGACGAAGACCACCAGCAGCGGCAGCCCCGCGATCACCACGGACGCCATCATCTGCGCGTACCGCAGCCCGTACGAGGACTGGACGTTGACCAGACCCACGGGCAGCGTCATCCCGTTCGGATCGGTGGTGACCAGGAACGGCCAGAGGAAGTTGTTCCAGGTCGAGATGAAGGTGAAGATCGCGACCGCGGCGAGCACCGGCCGCGACAGCGGCATCACGATGGTCCAGAAGACCCGCCAGCGCCCGGCGCCGTCCACGAACGCGGCCTCCTCCAGCTCGCGCGGCACCCCGTCGAGGAATCTCACCAGGATGAAGACCATCGCGGGGACGGCCACCTGCGGCAGGATCACACCCCAGTAGGTGTCCACCAGCCCCAGCCGGACCATCTCCGCGAACAGCGGTGCCATCAGCACCTGCGGCGGCACCATGATCCCGGCGAGAACCACTCCGTACAGCGCCTTGCGGCCCCGGAAGTCGGTGCGCGCGAAGCCGTAAGCCGCCATCGCGCAGAACACCACCGTCAGCAGTGTCGTGACCACCGAGACGAACGCGGTGTTGAACAGCCAGCGCACCAGATCGCCGGCCTCCCACACCTGCCGGTACGACCGGAGTGTCACGGTGGAGCCGATCCAGCGCAGCGGTGTCCTGGTCGCCTCCGCCTCCGGTTTGAGCGAGACGGCCACCGCCCAGGCCAGCGGCAGCACCCACACCGCGGCCAGCAGCAGCGATCCCGCCAGCAGGACGGCCCTGCCGGGTGTCCAGCGGGGCCGCCGGCCCTCGTCGTCCGCGACCGTGCTCACGAGGACTCCTCCCCACCTCGGCGGGACAGCCGCAGCTGCACCAGGGACACGATCACGATCAGGGCGAAGAAGAGATACGAGACGGCGGACGCGTAGCCGATGCGGTAGCCCGTGAAACCCTTCTGGTAGACGTACTGGAGTATCGGCCGGGTGGATTCGTCGGGTCCGCCGCCCGTCATGATGTACACCTGATCGAAGATCTTCAGGGAGGCCAGCACCTGGAGGATCAGCACCACCCCGGTCGTCCGGCGCAGCATGGGCAGGGTGATGTGCCACAGCCGCTGCCGGGCACCCGCGCCGTCCAGCTCCGCCGCCTCGTACACGTACCGGGGGATGGACTGCAACGCCGCCAGATACAGCAGGAAGTTGAAGCCCACCGTCCACCACACGGTGGCCGCGACGACCGACAGCATCGCGTACCGCTCGTCGGTGAGCCAGCCGATGCCGGGACGCAGTCCGAACGAGGCCAGCAGCTGATCGGCGAAGCCGAAGTCCGACGGGAAGATCACCCAGAGGAAGAGCAGCCCCACCACCCCGGACGGCAGCAGGAACGGGGCGAACCACGCGAGGCGCCACAGCCACTGGACGAAGCGCAGATGGTGGGCGAGCAGCGCGAAGACCAGCCCGCCCAGCACCAGCGGGAGGGTGGACAGGACGGTGAACCACACGGTGTGGCCCATCGATGACCAGACATCGGGGTCGCCGAGCGCCTCCGCGTAGTTGTCGAAACCGACGAACTCGCCGCCGGAGCCGGTGATGTTGTCGCTGCGCAGGCTCATCCCGGCACCGGAGACCAGCGGCCACAGCAGGAAGAGGGTGTAGGTGAGCAGGAAGGGGGCGATGAACAGCAGCCCGTGCTCGGTCCACCGCCGGCGGATGCGGATGGTTCCGGCGGTTCCGGCGGGTCCGGTCGCCCCCTCGCGGCCGGCGGTCCCGGCGGCGCGCGTGGTCATAGGGAACCTCCCAGCGGATCCGGGGTGTCCAGCAGCGCGCGGAGCCGTGCCTTGGCCTCGCGCAGGGCCTCGCGGGGCGTACGGGAGCCGGTGAGCACCCCGGAGAAGACCGCTCCCAACTCGATCCACATGACGGACGCCGACCCCGCGAACCAGGCCGGCTGGTCGAGCGCCACATCGTCGATGACGGAGCGGTACGCGGATTGCGGTGTGAGCCGCAGATACGCCGGGTCGTCGAGCGTGGGCAGATAGGCCGGCACATGGCCGCCCTCGGCCCAGTCCACCGAATGCCGGACCATCCAGGCGACGAAGGTGTGCGCGGCCTCGTTCGCCGGTCCCGAGCGGTCCTGCCGGTGCGGCAGGACGAAGGAGTGGCAGTCGGCCTGGGCGGCGGCGCTGCCGAGCAGGGCGGGCACCCTGGTCATGGAGAACGGCAGCCCGGAGACGGTGAACGTGGTCACCTCCCACTCGCCGTTGAGGTGGAAGGCGGTCCTCCCGTCGTTGAACAGGCCGATGGCCCCCGGGTAGTCGGTACGGCGTGCCATCAGACCCTCGTCGGTGAGCAGTGCCATGTAGTCGAGGGCCCGCAGTGCCTTGGCGTCGTCCAGGGCCAGCCGTTTCCCGTCGGCGGAGAGCACGGCGCCGCCCGTCTGCGCGTACAGCGTGGCGAACAGCCGCCAGGGCGTCGCCGCGTCGGGCCCGAGCGTCTCGGCGGTCAGGGCGGGAACGCCGGTGGCTTTTTTCGCGGCCCGCAGTGCGGCGGTGAACTGCTCCGTCCCGACCATCGGCCGCAGCGTTCCGTCCTCGCCGAGCAGTCCGGCCCGCCCGCAGACCTCGGTGTTGTAGTAGAGCACCATCGGGTGGGTGTCCAGCGGGATCGCGTACTGCCGGCCGTGGAAACGCCCGCGCCGCCAGATGTCCGGGGGAAACCGGTCGGCGACGACACCGTGCCCGGCCAGCAGGTCCAGGTCGAACGGATCGAGCAGCCGGCCCGGCGCGAACCCCGCGAGCCGCGCCAGGTGCGACACCGCCACCTCGGGTGCCCGCCCGCCGGCCCCCGCCATTCCGAGCTTCGTGTAGTACGGGCTGCCCCACTGGAGTTGGGTCGCCTCCAGGCCGATGTCCGGGTGCGCGGCGGTGAAGGCGCGGACCATCCCCGCCATGGTCACACCGTCCCCGCCGCCGAAGAGGTGCCAGTAGCGCAGCCGGGTCTTTCCCGCCACCGCGCCGGAGGGTGCCGCGCACCCCGTCATCACCGCGCCGAGCCCGCCGAGCCCGCCGGTGGCGGCCACCGCTGTGCCCAGCCCGGCGAGGGCGCGTCTGCGGGACAGGGGCGGGGACAGGGGCGGGGACAGGGGCGGGGCCAGGGGCGGGCTCGGGTACGGGGCGGGCTCCGGCCTCGGCCCCGGTCTGCCGTCCGGTGCCGGCCGTCCGTCCGGCGCGGATCGTCCAGGTCGTCCCATACCTCACCTCGTTGTTCGGTATTTCGGATGACGCACGTCATTGCGAACGGGACGCGACCGTAGGGGTGTTGGCGCATTCGCGTCAACGATGCGCGCACGCGGGGGCTCGAATTCCGACCGGGCTCCCCCGTCGACCGTCCCCGCTCCGACGCCCGGTACCGAACCGAGGAGACCGGCGAGCGGGACCGGTCGTGCGCGACCGGTCCCGCACCGCTCCTCGCGCGGGGTGTTGACGTGTGCGCACCTGGTGATGGAGCATCAGTCGCCACGCTCGGTCGGGGGAGCCCTGCGCCGCTACGCCGAAGGAGCCGGTCATGGGTGGAACAGCGAAGACCGACGGCCCCGCGACCGGTCCCTGAGCCGGTCACCATGCCGGGCCGCTATCTCGACATCGACGAACTGACCCTGCGGGCCGAGGCGTTGGTCGCTGCCCGTCCCGACCAGGTCGTCCTGCGCCGGATCGGATCCTCCCGTTCCGGTGAGCCGATCCGGCTGCTCTCCGTCGGCCGGGGCAGCCGCGACATACTCGTGGTGGCCGGGCCGCACGCCAATGAACCGGTCGGCGGTGTCACGGCGCTGCGGCTGGCCCGCTATCTGTGCGGGATTCCCCGGCCGCCCGCGCCGGGCCGCTGGTGCGGGCCCGCCGACACGACCTGGCACTTCGTCCTGTGCGCCGACCCCGACGGCGCCCGCCGCAACGAGCGGTGGATCAAGGGGCCGATGACCCTCTCCCACCACTTCAGCAACTTCTACCGCCCCGGTTTCTCCGAACAGCCCGAGTGGCTGCCCACCGAACCCGGCGCGGTCGCGCTTCCGGAGACGACCGCGCTGCTCGGTCTCCAGGACGAGCTGCGCCCGTATCTCCAGTGTTCGCTGCACGGTGTGGACGTGGGAGGCGCCTTCGTGCGGCTGACCAGCGGCCTGCCCGGCCTTTCCGGCAGACTCACCGAATCCGCCCGCGACCTCGGCATTCCGGTGGAGCGCGGACCGTACGACGCCTTCTTCTGGCCGAGTCCAGGACCGGGCGTCTTCGACATGCCGTGCCCCCAGGAGACGGACCGGTTCGCCGCGCTGCCCGCCGTCACGGTCGACTCCACCTGGTCGCATCCGCGCCGGTACGGGACCGTGACCGCGGTCATCGAGTCCCCGATGTGGGCGGCCGACGTGGTCGCCGACGCCTCCGGCCACCCCGACCCGTACGCCGCCCTGGAGACCGTCAGCCGTACGCTCGCGCGGGACACGCGGTATCTGTCCGGCCTGCTGGAGCGCGTGCGCCCCGGGCTCCCGGACAGCGCGGCCCCGCTGCTGACCCCGGTCGGTGAATATCTGGCCGCTTCGGCGGACCTGGCGCAGGAATGGTCACCCGACGTGGCCCTCGGCGCGTCCGGCACGCTGCCGCCGATGAACCGCGCGCGCGTCACGGCGCTGCGGATCGCCGCGCGCCGGCTCATGCTGCGCTCGGCGGGGCTGCTGCACCAGATACTCGACGACGGCGGCGAAGGCGCTTCGGGACACCGGGTCGCACAGGGGCCCGCCCCCGAGGTACGCGTCGAGCTGCAACGTTTCCTCACCGAGGGGTGCGAAGCCTTCGAGGCCGACTGCCGCGTCCGCTGGATACCCGTCAGCGACCAGGTGGAGCACCAGTTCAGGGTGGTACTGGCCACGGCCGAACTCGCCGCACGGTCCGCGCCGGCCCCATTACTCCTCAAACGGCCGACGCACAGTCGAACGGCGAAAATCGTGCGGAATCCAGGCCGCCAGGGGTTCAGCGGGGCTACCCTCGACACTTGACCTGCGCACTGTTCGAGAAGATCCGAGAAGCACGAGAAGGGACGGGATGCCGGTGCACCGGCCACAGCACACGGTCGCCCTCCCACTGCTGGAGCGTGAGCCCGAACTCGCCGCGGCGGCCAACGCCGTGGACGCACTGTGCGGCACCTCGCCCACCGGCGGCCTCCTCGTCTACCGGGGCGCGGCCGGCCTCGGCAAGACGGCGCTGCTCACCGAGGTGCGGCGGCTCGCCGAAGGACGGTGCGCGGTGTGGACCGCGCGGGGCGGCGAGACCGTCACGCCCGGCCCGTTCGCTCTCGTACAGCAGCTGCTCCGGCCCATCCTGACTCCGCGTCAGCCCCCGCTGCCGCCGGACCGGTCGGCCGGCCCCGGCGACCTCGGTGACGCGGACGGCGTGAGCGACGCCGGCGCGGCACCCGGCGACCGCGCGGCCCCGGAGCTCCCGGCGGCCGGGACGGTGAACGTCAGGGAACTGCTCGGGGACCGCTACGACATCGTCGGACCGGCCCTCGGCATAACACCTCCCGGCGAGCAGCACGCCGATCCCCAGGGGGTCAGGGACGGTCTCGACGCCCTGGTCGAACGGCTCGCCACCACACACGGCCCGCTGCTCCTGATCGTGGACGACGCGCAGTGGGCCGACCTGGAGACACTGTCCTGGCTCGCCTCCTTCGCCCGGCGCCCCGGCCGCGGACTGCCCGTCCTGGTGGTCGTGGCCTACCGCACGGAAGAGGCCGTCGACGAGACCGAGCGGTATCTGCGTATCCTCGGCACCCACGCCCGACTGATCGTCACGCTGCGCGAGTTGACCGGCGAGGCCACCGCGGCCCTCACCCGGAGCGCGCTCGGCGAGTACGCGGACGACGTGTTCTGCCGCGAGGTGTGGGCGGTCACGGGCGGCAACGCCTACGAGGCGGTGGAACTGCTCGCCAAGGTGAGCGACAGCGGGCTGCGGCCGGTCGAGGAGAGCGCGGGCGAACTGCGCGCCCTGGGCGCTTCGGCGCGCGGCACCGGTCTGATCGCCCGGCTGGAGGAACTCGGCACGGCCACCACCCGGTTCGCCTGGGCCGCCGCGGTCCTCGGCACCGACATCTCACTGGATCTCGCGGTCACCCTGGCGGGCATGGACCACGAAGAGGCGGCCGAGTGCGCCGAACGGCTGCGCACCGCGCGCATCCTCGTGGGCACCGACCCGCTGGAGTTCGTCCACCCGCTGATCGCCGGATCCGTCTACCGCGCGACCCCGCCCGCGGTGCGCGCCGCGATGCACGGCCTGGCCGCGTGGGCGGTCTCCCGCAGTGGCCGGGGAGCCGCCGCGGCGGCGCCGCACCTCCTCGAAGTACATCCGGACGGCGACCCCGAACTGGTCGAGCAGCTGCGGGAGGCCGCCGCCGAGCACCTCGCGGTGGGTGCGCCGGACGCCGCCCGCCGCTGTCTCGAACGCGCCTTGCTGGAACCGCCGTTGGCCTCCGTGCGTACCGTACTGCTGTACGAGCTGGGGTGCGCGACGCTGCTCACCTCACCGGCCACCACGGTCGGCCATCTGCGGGCGGCGCTCGACACCCAGCAGCTGGACGATCCGCTGCGGGTGGACGTGGTCTTCCGGCTCTCCCAGGCGCTCACCCACAACAACCAGACCGGCGACGCCGCCCACGTGGTGGCGGCCGAGGCGGCCAGAACCCCCGAGGGTCCCGCCAGGATGCGGCTCCAGGCCGCACACTTCCTCTGGGAGGGTGTCCAGGCCATCGAGGACGACGGACCCGACCGCTCGCGCAGGCTGGCCAGGATGGCGAGCGGACTCGCCGGACGCGGCAACACCGAGCGCGTGCTCCTGATGCTGCGCGCCTTCGACGGCACGGCGCGGGGCGAGAGCGCCGAGGAGATCGTCCAGATCGCCGAACGGGCCCTGGTGGACGGCGGACTGCCGGCCGGCGTCGGCTGGACCGACACCGCGTGGGGCTTCGAACCGCCGGCCCTGCTCGGTCTCTCCTACGCTTTCGCCGACCGGCTCGACCGCGCCGAGTCGCTGTTCACCGAGGCGCTGCGCGCCTTCGAGATCTCCGGCTGGAGCGGCGGGCATCTGGCCTTCGCCCACGCCCTCGTCGGATACACCCAGCGCAGGCGCGGCCGGCTCGCGGAAGCCGAGATGTATCTGCGCGAGAGCCTGCGGCTGGCCGACCGCGTCGGCAACGGCCTGCCCATGCACTGGGACGCGGCCTGCATGCTCATCGACACCCTGCTCGCGCGCGGACATGTCGACGAGGCCGCCGCTGCGGCCGAACGCTACGCGTTCGCCACGCCGTACTCGTCCTCGATCGTCATTCCTGACGCGCCCTCAGTACGCGGACGGCTGCTGCTCGCCCTCGGCCGCCGGGATGAGGCGGTCGCCGAACTCACGGCCACCGGAGAGGCGTTGATCTCGCGGGGCCGGCACAGCGTCGTCATGGCACCGTGGTCCCTCGACCTGGCGCGGGCCGTCGCGGAGGACGAACCGAGGCGCGCCGCCCAGCTTGTCTCGTACGCCCGCGACCGGGCCGAACGCTTCGGTACGCACACCGCCATCGGTGTCGCCCTGTGCGGCGCCGCCGCTCTGAAGGAGGGCCCGGCCAAGGTCGAGCTGCTGGCCCAGGCCGTCGCCCACCTCGAAGCCTCGCCCTGCCGGTACGAACTGGCCGTCGCACGCGTCGAGTACGGCATCGCGGCCGGCTTCCCCGCCGAGCTGGGCTGGGGACTCGAACTGGCGGAGAGCTGTGGCGCGGACGGCCTGGCCGACCGGGCCCGCCGCGCGATGGAGTCCCGGCACGCCCAGCGCTGACCGGCGTTCGCGTGCCGGCGCCGGTGCCCAGTGCCAGCGCCACCGCCAGCGCCAGTGCCACCGCCATCGCCAGTACCGGTGCCGGCGGGGGAGCGGTCGGCCACGGGCCGCCCGGGGACGGCCGCACGCCGAAAGGTACGCTCGCCGCCTGGCCACCCGCCCGTCCACGCTGTCCCAGGAGACCGGACCCTTGCCCGAGCAGCCAGCCCCTACCGCCCCAGGCACCGTCCCCGCCCCGGCCTTGCGGGCCGACTGCGACAACTGCTTCGGACTGTGCTGTGTCGCACTCACCTTCTCGGTCTCGGCGGACTTCCCCGTCGACAAGAAGGCCGGTGAGCCCTGCCGCAATCTGCGCGCCGACTTCCGCTGCGGCATCCACCGCGAGCTGCGCGGACAGGGCTTCCAGGGCTGCACGGTGTACGACTGCCTCGGCGCCGGTCAGAAGGTCTCCCAGATCACCTTCGGCGGCCGGGACTGGCGCCGGGCCCCGGAGAGCGCCGGGCAGATGTTCGCCGCGCTGCCCGTGATGCGGCAACTCCACGAGCTGCTCGGCTATCTCGGAGAGGCGCTCGCCCTGGAACCGGCCCGGTCCCTGCACCGGGAGATCCGCCACGCCCTCGACGAGACCGAACGCCTGACCCTGACCGGCCCCGAGGCGCTGCTGGAGCTGGATATGGCGGCGCACCGCGCGACCGTCAACCCCCTGCTGCTGCGCGCGAGCGAGCTGGTGCGTGCCCAGGTGCGCGGCAAGGGCAAGCGGAAGAACCACCGGGGCGCCGACCTCTTCGGCGCGCGGCTCAGGGGCGCGGACCTGCGCGGCGCCGATCTGCGCGGGGCGTATCTGATCGCGGCGGATCTGCGCGGCGCCGACCTGCGCCAGGCCGATCTGATCGGCGCCGACCTCCGGGACGCGGATCTGCGCGGCGCCGATCTGACGGGTGCCTTCTTCCTCCTCCAGCCCCAGCTGAACGCGGCCAAGGGGGACGCGGCCACCAGCATCCCGCCGTCGCTCAGTCGGCCGGGCCACTGGTAGAGCCGGCCCGCCCCGACCGCCGTACGAGAAAGAGCCCGGCGGCGGCGAGGCAGGCGCCGCCGATGAGCACGGCCGGAAGCACGGGCGAGGACTCCCTGTCCTCCCCGCCGCTCGCCGCCTCCGCCTGCGCGACGTTCGCGGCCGGCGCCGCCGACCCCGCGGGCGCCGTGCGCAGCGCCCGCGCGACGGGCCCCTTCTCCGCACCCGCGGGCGCGATCTCCCCCGGCGACACGGGGGGCAGCGGGGGCAGCGGCGGCGTGGGTGGCTGGAGCGATCCCACGGGGGAGACCCGGTGCCGGGCCGCGAAGCCCCAGTCCAGCAGTGACCGCGCCTCCTCGTAGACCGCGTAACCGCCGCCCGCCTGCGGGTTCATCACCGTCACCAGCAGGGTCCGGCCGCCCTGCCGGGCCGCCGCGACCAGCGTGTTGCCCGCGTCGGACGTGTAGCCGTTCTTGACGCCGATCAGCCCCGGATAGGGTGCGACCCCGTCTTCGCCGCTCAGCAGCCGGTTGGTGTTGATGATGCCGAACGTGCCGCCGCCGTCACCGGGGAACTGCGCGTCGACGGTCGAGCTGTACCGGACGAAGTCCGGCGAGGCCAGCCCCGTACGCGCGAAGACCGCCAGATCGTAGGCGGAGGTCACCTGACCCGGCGCGTCGTAGCCGTCGGGGGAGACGACATGGGTGTCCAGCGCGCCCAGCAGCTTGGCCTTCTCGCGCATCTGGGCCACCGTCGCGTCCCAGCCGCCGTTCATCGCGGCGAGCGCGCGCACCGCGTCGTTGCCCGAGCTGAGGAAGACCCCTCGCCACAGGTCGGCCACCTCGTACGACTGACCCGGTACGACGCCCACCAGACTGCTGCCCGGTCCGATGTCGTCCAGCTCCGATTCGCTGACGGTGTGCCGGGCGTGCCGGGGCAGACGGGGCAGGGCCGTGACGGCGAAGAGCGTCTTCAGGGTGCTCGCGGGCGGGAGTTCGAGGTGCGCGTTGTGGGCGGCGAGCACCTCGCCCGTGCGGGCGTCCGCGACCAGCCAGGACAGCGCGGACACATCGTCGGGCAGCGCCGGCGCGCCCCGCGCGGGCCGGATCTGGGTCCCCGGCCGGTGGAGCAGGGAGCTGTCGACGGGGGCGGCGGGGGCCGGCGGGGCGCCGGGGGCGGGTGAGGCGGGCGGCGAGGCCCCCGCGACCGCGATCACCGGGGCGCCGGGCAGCCCCGGTGCCCGTACGACCGGATCGGTTCCGGCGTCCGCGGCGGCCGGGGCGGCCATGGGCAGCAGGACCAGCAGGCCGGTGGCGAAGGCCACCGTGCCGGAGAGCGCGGAGCGCGTCACGGATCTGATGATCATTCGGCCACGGTAGGAAGAGACCGTCCCCCGCGCCCCTCGCGTGAGCCGACCGGATGTATCGCCGTCCGACCGGTTCCGGCGGCGGTCCACACCCGTTCGGGTGATTTCCGGCGCACCCGGTTCTCCGGCGCGGCCGGTTCTCCGGCGCACCCGGTTCTCCGGCGCGGCCGGTACGCACGTACCCGGTCGGCGGTTGTCCGTCAGCGGCAGTCAGCGGCAGTCAGCGGCAGTCAGCGGTCGGCGGCCGGGGCCGGCTCGGCGGCAGGGGAGGACCCGCCCGTCATGGCGGTGCCCTCGGCACCGAGCACGTCCAGCAGCTTCAGCGTCTTGGCCGCCTCGGTGCCGGGGACGGCCGAGTGGGCGACCACACGCAGATCGCAGCCCGGCACGGTGAAGGTGTCGCAGTCGAGCGTCAGGGGGCCGACGTCCGGGTGGTGGAAGGTTCGCACGCCGCTGTCGTGCGACCCGGCGATCCGGGAGTTCCACAGCCCTCCGAACCGCTGGCTCACCCGCCGCAGCTCGCCGATCAGGAAGCGCAGCCGTACATCGGTGGGGTAGTGGACCGTCGCGGCCCGCAGGTCGGCGACGAGGGCGGCCTCGAAGCGCGCCTCCTGCTCCGGGGTGTACGAGATCCGGCTGGGCTGGCCGGTGAAGTGGTGCCAGGCCGCGTTGCGGGCCCGGGGGGCGATCTCCGCCGGATCACCGACGAGCGCGGCCCACAGCGGATTCCAGGTGATCAGGTTCCAGGAGGCGTCGTGGACGCCGACCGGGGTCACGGGGAGCCGGCCGAGCAGTCGGCGCACGCTCGGCGGGACGAGATCCGGCACCCGCCCCACGGCCGGGGGGGACTGCCCGGCCAGGAGGAAGAGATGTCTGCGTTCGTCGTCGGAGAGCCGCAGGGCCCGCGCCAGCGAGGTGAGCACCTGGACCGACGGGGAGGTGGCCCGTCCCTCCTCCAGCCGGCCCAGATAATCCACGGACAGCCCGGTGAGCTGGGCCAGCTCCGGCAGCCGCAGTCCCGCGGCGCGGCCGGACTCGTCGGCGGGCAGCCCGGCCTCGGCCGGTGCGATCCGGTCACGCCAGCGGTGCAGGGCCGTGCCCAGCTCTCCGTGTCGGGTCATGGAGTCAGTATCGGTGTGTACGGCGTGATTCGCCTGATACCGCCCAGTACCTTCCGATGTCGACGGCCCGTACCGGGCCCGCTGCCACGCGTTCCGCCCTTCCCGGCGCGTGCTCCTGAGCCGCCGGGCCGTGACGCGCTCGCGCCGTCCGGTGCCGGTGGTGCCCGCCGTGGCGCGAGGCGCCGGGTCAGGAGCGCCGGGGCCGGGTGCCGGGGCAAGGGTGCCGGGGCAAGGACGCCGGGCAGTGGTCCGGTGCGGCCGGGAGCCGCGCCGAAAGCGCCGACCCCGTATCCGCTGACCCCCGCCCGGCCGTGCGAATCGCCCGCGATCGTCAAGGAACTCCTCCCTCCCCTCGCGGCGGACGCACCCGCCTGACCGCATCTCCCGTCCCTCCGGAGGCGGTTACCGCCGGGGGAGACCCTTGTCGCGTTTCCCGGCCGGATGTTCGCCGCTCGTACGGAAGTCGTCACGCGCGGTGCCGCGGCGGCAGCACTGCGTGCAAACGCGCGAGTGTATGCCCGATGGTGTGGCCCGTGCAGGAGGTTGCGCGAATATGCCGAAGTGGCGTGTGGGGCGGGCTAAGCTCTGGCAGAGTGCGCCGAGTTGATACGTAATAAGGCACTTGTTCCCAGGTTCCTTGATTGTTCGAATTACCCGACCTGAATCGATCGCCAGAGGGCTTACATGGTTCGTGTTGAAGCACCCCCGAATGATCAAGCGCCCGCCGCCGTGCGCGCGCTCGTGCTCCCCGTCGTCCTGACGGCGGGCGCCACGGCGGCGTCGGTGGCGCTCGTGCCGGAAGCCGCGCGCATACCACTCGCGCTGTACGGCGTGGTCGCGATCGGTCTGTTCGCCTGGTGCGCACGCGAGTTGTCGCGTCGCCGGGCGGCCGTCATCGCCCTGCGGGAGCAGCACGCCGACCGGGTCGCGGCGCTGGAACACCGGCTCGCCGAGCACGACGAGGAGACCGTCCGGCTCGGCAAGGAGCTGATGCCGGCCGCGATCCACCGGCTCCGGCAGGGCGAATCGCCCATGGAGGTGATGCGCGCCGTCGTGGACGGCGACGCGCGGTATCGCGAACTGCCCGACGCGCAGCGCTCGTTGCTCAAGTCGGTGCTCCAGATCGTCGACGACGAGGACGCCATGCGCGAGTCCGCGCAGCGCTCCTTCGTGAACATCGCCCGGCGCGTGCAGTCGATCGTGTACCAACAGGCCAGCGAACTCCGGGAGATGGAGGAGGCCCACGGCCGCAATCCCGAGGTCTTCGACGACCTGTTGCGCATCGACCACGGCACGGCGCTGATCGGCCGGCTCGCGGACAGCGTCGCCGTACTCGGCAAGGCCCGTCCCGGCCGCCAATGGCCCAAGCCCGTACCGCTGTTCAGCGTGCTGCGGGGCGCGATGTCCCGGATTCTGGAGTACCAGCGCGTCGATCTGCACTCGATCGCCAAGGTCGCCATCATCGGCACCGCCGTCGAACCGCTCATCCACGCCTGCGCCGAACTCCTCGACAACGCCACCCGCTACTCGCCGCCGCAGACCCGCGTGCATGTCACCGCGGTCGAGGTGCAGACCGGCATCGCCATCGAGATCGAGGACGGCGGCGTCAGCCTCAGCGAGGAGGCGCGGGCCAGGGCCGAGCGCATGCTGGCCCAGGCTCAGGCGGGCATGGACCTCAACGACCTCGGCGAGACCCCCAGGCTCGGCATGGCCGTGGTCGGCCGGCTCTGCCGGATGTACAACCTCCAGGTCTCGCTGCGGCAGTCGGCGTACGGCGGGGTGCGCGCCGTACTCATCGTGCCGCGCGATGTGATGACCACCGGGCCCGCGCCCGGTGTCGCCCATGGCATCGGCGCCGCGGCGGGTCCCAAGGGCAGCACCAACGACCTGCCCACCACGGACGTGCTCCGGCCCGCCAACCGCCCGCCGCGGCCGGTCACAGGCCCCCGGCCGACGGCCCCGTTCGTGGCCCCGGCCATGGAGGACGACATTCCCGTGGTGACCGAGTGGACGGAAAACGGGCTGCCGCAGCGGCGCAGCCGCGGCCGCGCCCCGCTCGGGTCGCACAATCTGGGCCTGGTGAACAACGCCCGCGCGGCCGACCGTACCGCCGCCCCCGGCGGCGCCGGCGGGTCCGCCCCGGCGGACGCCTTCGGCGGCGGCCCGGCCCGGCGGCCCGACAGCGGCGGCAGCCACGGCGCCGGCGGCGGTGCCCACGGCGACGGCGCGGGTCAGGAGGGCACGGCGGAGCGGAAGCCGGGCCCCGGTATCTGGCTCGAAGCGTTCACGAAGGCGGTCAACGGCACCCCCCAGGAGCCGTCGGCCGGGACAGCACAGCCGCCGGACCTGCCAGGTGACCGCGGCGAATCCGACGATGTGTGGGGCAAGGGAGATCTGAAGTGATCCAGCAGCGGGCGAACATGGACTGGATGCTCAAGGAACTGGCCGACGGGGTGCCGCAGATCCATCAGATCGTGGTGCTCTCGGCGGACGGCCTGCGGATCGCCCGGCACGGCGGGGACCCGGACGCGGCCGACCGGCTCGCGGCGGCCTGCGCCGGGCTCCAGAGCCTGGCCGCCGCCGTGGCCGTCGAGATCCCCCGCAGCGACGGCCGCATGCGGCTCGTCGTGATCGAGATCGGGGGAGGCTTCTTCTATCTGATGGAAGCCGGTGCGGGCGCCTACCTCGCGGTCCTCGCCGACGACACGGTGGACGCCGGGCTGGTGGGTGCCCGCATGCGGGACATGGTCGTGCGGATCGGAGCCCATCTGACGAGCCCGCCCCGTCACGACGGGCCGACCGGATGATCAACCCTCCCCAGCGGGAACGCCGGCGGCCGGACGCCGACGTCTCGGACCCCGAGCGGCTGTACGTGATCACCGGCGGCCCCGACGGCGCCGAGCGCGCCTCCCTCGATCTGGTCACCATGATCGTGGCGCGGGTGGCCCCGTCCCCCATGGTCCCGCCGGAGCAGGCCACCATCCTGCGGCTCTGCGGGGCGCCGCTGTCCGTGGCCGAGCTGTCGGCCTATCTCAGCCTTCCCTTCAGCGTGGTGACCGCGCTGCTGACCGAACTCCTCGTGACCGAACTGGTCGAGTCACGCGCGCCCATCGTGCGCGCCGCACTTCCCGACAGGTCCCTCCTCGAAGCGGTGATGCATGGACTTCAGAAGCTCTGACACGATCACCGGTCCCAGAAGCGAGGACATTCTGCCCACCACGGCCACCTCCGCCGTGAAGATCGTGATCGTGGGCGGATTCGGGGTCGGCAAGACGACCATGGTGGGCTCGGTCAGTGAGATCCGTCCGCTCACCACCGAGGAGACCATGACCCAGGCCGGGGTGGGGGTGGACGACAACTCCGGTGTCGAGTCCAAGACCGCCACCACCGTCGCCATGGACTTCGGCCGCATCAGCATCACCGAACAGCTGGTGCTCTACCTCTTCGGCACCCCCGGTCAGGAACGTTTCTGGTTCCTGTGGAACGGCCTGTTCGAGGGCGCGCTGGGAGCCGTGGTACTGGTCGACACCCGCCGCCTCCAAGTCAGCTTCGACGTGATCGGCCGGCTGGAGGAGCGCGGCGTACCGTTCGTCGTCGCCGTCAACACCTTCCCGGACGCCCCGCACCACCCCGTCGAAGCGCTGCGCAAGGCCCTCGACCTGCCGGACGCGGTTCCGATGGTCGACTGCGACGCGCGGCAGCGGGCGTCGAGCCGGGATGTGCTGCTCACCCTGATGGGCTATCTGCACTCGCTGGCCGCGCAGTCGCGCTGACGGCGCGCGTGCGGTGGCGCGGGGGCGCCCGTACCCGTACCCGCGCCCCCTCCCTGTCCGCAGGCCCGTGCCCCTGCCCCGTCCCCTCCTTCTCTCTTCCTTTCCGGCCCCATCCCTGGAGCGACCGTGAACACCCCCTTCTCCCACCGGCCCGGACCGGACGACCACGCGGCCCCGCCGCCGGGCTGCCCGGCCCACGGCCTGAGCCCCCACGACATGAGCGCCCTGAGCGGCCTGAACGGTACGGCCCCGGGCGCGACCGCCCCGACCGCCCCGACCGGCGGACCCGGCTCCCCGGCCCCGGGCGGGCTGCGGCGGCTGTACGGTCCCGAGGCGGAGAACGACCCGGTGGGGCTGTACGAGAAGCTGCGCGCCGAGCACGGTTCCGTGGCACCCGTACTGCTCCAGGGCGATGTGCCCGCCTGGCTGGTGCTGGGGCACAGCGAGAACCTGCACATGACGCGCACGCCCTCGCAGTTCTCGCGCGACTCCCGGCGCTGGCGCGCGCTGCACGACGGAACCGTGCCCCCCGACCACCCCCTGGCCCCCATCTTCACCTGGCAGCCGATCTGTGTGTTCGCCGACGGCGCCGACCACGAGCGGCTGCGGGGCGCGGTCACCGACTCGATCGCGCGCATCGACCACCGGGGCGTGCGGCGTTACATCAACCGCTACAGCAACCGTCTGGTGAACGACTTCTGCCAGGACGGCAGGACGGATCTGGTCGGCCGGTTCGCCGAGCACCTGCCGATGATGGTGATGGCGCAGATCATCGGAATGCCGGAGGAGTACAACGAACGGCTGGTGCAGGCCGCCCGCGACATGATCAAGGGCACCGCGACCGCCAACGAGTCCAACGCCTATGTGATGGCGGCCCTGATCCGGCTGGTGAAACGCCGCAGGGCCGTGCCCGAGGAGGACTTCGCGACCTGGCTGGTGGAGCACAAGGCCGGGCTGACCGACGACGAGGTCAGTCAGCATCTGCGGCTGGTGCTCATCGCGGCGTACGAGACCACCGTCAACCTCATCGCCAACGCGCTGCGCATGGTGCTCACCGATCCGCGGTTCCGGGCCCAGTTGAGCGGCGGCCACATGACCCTGCCGGAGGCGGTGGAGCAGACCCTCTGGGACGAGCCGCCCTTCACCACGATCCTCGGCCGCTGGGCGGTCGGTGACACCGAGCTGGGCGGCCAGCGCATCAAGGCGGGCGACGCGCTGATCGTGGGAATCGCAGCGGCCAATGTGGACCCGGTGGTACGACCCGATCTCGACGCCCATATGCAGGGCAACCGCGCCCACCTCGCCTTCAGCGGGGGGCCCCACGAGTGCCCGGGGCAGGACATCGGCCGTGCCATCGCCGACACCGGCATCGACGCGCTGCTGATGCGGCTGCCGGATCTCCAGCTCGCCGTGGACGAGCGCGAGCTGCGCTACTCGGGCCAGCTGATGTCCCATCAACTGATGGAACTACCGGCGACGTTCGCGCCGCGGCCCCCGCAGGACATCACCGGCCACCCGAGCCCCACGGCCGCCGTGAACCGGCCGCAGTGGCAGGTGGAGTCGCCCCGCCCCCGGTCCGCGCCGTCATCGACGCCGAGCGCCGGGGGAACCGCCACCGAAGCGGCCCCGGCCGCCACCGCCACGGCCGACGCCCCCGACGCCCCGGGCACCGCCACCTCGATCCCGGAGCAGCGCACGGACAGCGGGCCGCAGCGCGCGTGGCAGGCGCTGTCCCGCTGGTGGAACGGGGACTGACGGCGCGGCGGCGCGGCCCGGGGCCCGGTCCGGCGCTGGCCAGGACCGGACCCCGGCGGCCCGCCGTGCGGGGCGGGTCAGCGTGCCGGCTCCAGCTGATCCCACCACCAGGCGATGGCGGGAATCGGGAGCGGCTCCAGGCTGTCGTCGGCCGGCTGCGGCTTCCACCAGCCGCCGGGGGTGGCCTTCGGCCCGGACGGCACGGCGTAACGGGGGCAGGACGACGCCCAGTCCAGATGGCCCCTGATGAACTGGCCGAGTCCGCTCACGTACCGGCGCAGTTCCTCGCTCGCGCCGTCGAGGACCTGCGCGGACAGCCGGTCGAAGAGCACCATGACGCGGTCCCGCATGGTCACGACCCGGACGAGCGCGCCTTGGGGCTCGCACTCCTGTTCCTGACAGACCACATCGATCAGGTTCAGGTTGTCGTCGGCCCGCTCCAGCTCCTTGTTGCGGGAGTAGAGGTCGTTGTCCCAGCTGACGAGGGTCCAGGTGATCTCGGTGAGGGCCCGGACCCGGGGGTCCTGGAGATCCTCGTCGGCGACCGTGAAACCACCGACGATCTCGATCATCGCGGTGGACGGCGCCATGCCGATGGCCCGCATCCACAGGGTGACGTAGTCGTCCAGCGAGGGAAGTTCGGACCGCCGGCGCCAGGACGCCTCCCACACCAGCCCCGAGGTGTAGACGCGCATGGCGTCCGTCATCCGGCGCACCTGGCGCGGCGAGGCGTGCCGCTCCAGCTCCACCCGGAGCCGGCGCAGCGCCGCCGTGTGCGGCGAGTCGTCGCGCGAGCCCGCTTCCGGCGACTCCACGGCGCGCATGATCCGCGAGGTCTCCTGGGCGAGCAGGTCCGCGGTGGCCTCGGACTCGTCGCACACCCCGTCGTCCAGCGAGAAGAGCACGGCGTGGAACTTCGCCATCAGGGTGAGCGGTTCGAGCCGCCCGTAAGGCATGGTCGAGGCGGTCAGCCCGCCGAAGTCGCACACGGCGAGCCGTTTGAGCTGCTGTTCGTCCGTGTCGAGCCGCTGTTGGAGCATCCACCGTACGGTCTGCTCATTGAGTTCCTCGACGGATCGGTGCCGCGCGGGCGGGACAGGGCAGTAGAACGGCACAGCCGGGAGCTGCTGGACCAAGCGCTGTTCCGAGACGCAGGACATGATCGGCCTCCTGGTGCGGCGGGAATACGGTGCGGGGGGAAAGGTGCGGGGGACAGGGAACGGTGCCGTTCGGGGAGCGTATATGGCCAGGTCGAATCGTCAATAACGAGGCAACTTGACATCTGCTGGCTTGAATTGACTGATTGTGAGCTAGCTCGGCCAACTCCGGTCACCTCCGTTCCGTCGGGGCACATCCCCAACACGCGCTCCCTCATTGCTCCGCCGCCTCCGCCGCGCCCCCTCACCTGCCGTGGTCCGCGCATCGCCTCCGCCCGACCGGGCCGCGTTTTCGTCACGGCTCGTATACCGCGCACCCGGGGCGCGGCAGGGGGCTGGTTCAGTACGACTACGTCAATTGATGGATACGCGGAGAGCCTCTGTGCGTACGTTATGTGAGATCCGCGCGTGACCGCGCGGCCAGATCGCCGCGAGGGACCGGATCGGTCGGAACAGTCGGCTCCGTGGAGGAACGCCGGGGCCGCCCGGACCGTGCGAGCGGCGCCGGCCGGTTCCGGGCCGCGATGTGCGACAGGCCGGTGGGCCCCTCATGGGAGGGCCACCGGCCTGTCGGCGCGCCGCGCCCGTCCCCACGGTGCGGCGCGGGCGGTCCGTCGTCATCCGCTCGGACGACGGGCCGCCCGTCTAGAGAGGGGCGGCCGTACGGCTCAGCCCCAGGGAGGGGAGGATCGAGGCGTCGAGGAAGCGGTTGAGATACGCCTCGTCGGCGTGGCGGCCCTCCAGCGTCGGACGGGCGCGCAGAATGCCGGTCAGCTGGACCGCGACGAACTCCGCAGCGGGGTTGTCCGCCGCGATCTCGCCCCGCTCCACCGCCCGCCCGACCATCGTGTTGATCGCCGCGATCTCCGGGTCGATGACAGCCTCGCGCAGCGCTTTCTGCAACTCCGGATGCTGGAAGGCGGCCTGGCTGAGCGCCCGCATCAGCGGGACGTCGCGCCCCGAGAACGCCGCCGCCGACCGGGCCACGGCACGCAGATCGCCCTCCAGCGTTCCGGTGTCGACATCCGCCAGCCGGAAACACCTCGTGCCCCGCAGCGCGGCGGCGACCAGCTGCGGCTTGGTGCCCCACTGCCGGTAGAGCGTGGACTTGCCGCAGCGGGAGCGTGCCGCGACGCCTTCCATGGTGAGCGCGTCGTAGCCGCCCTCCCGGAGGAGATCGAGAGCTGCCCGGTAGAACTCCTGCTCGCGTTCCGGCGTGATCTTGGAGCGGCGTTGCAGCGTCATCGTCTCCCTGCCCCTCATGGCATCGATACGCCAGTGTACCGATACGCAAGTGTACCGATACTCAATCGTATCGGTACACTTGCGTATCGATAAGGACGCGGTCCAGGGCGCGTCGCCGTAACGCCACCCCGCCCCGCGCGCCGTGGCGACCATGCGAAGGGGTCGGGTGGTGAACATCAACGCCCGCACGGGGCCCGCCGGACACGTAGGGGCGCGGCGGACACGCACCGCGCCGGCCGGCGCCGCACCCGGCCCGGGAGCGGCGCGGTGAACGGCGCGACAGCGGTCGCCGTGGTCCTCTCGCTGGTCTCGGCCTTCGCGTACGCCTCGGCCGCCGTGGCGCAGGAACGCCTCGCCGCCCGCACCGTGCCCGGTACCCCTTCGCTCACCCTGCTCGGGCGCGGCGCCTGGTGGGGAGCGGTCGGACTGAACGCGGGGGGCGCGCTGCTGCACGTCGTGGCGCTGACGTACGGGCCGCTCACGGTCGTCCAGCCGCTCGGCGCGCTGACGCTGGTCGCCGCCGTGCCCCTGGGCGCGCACCGGGCCGGGCGCCGGGTCGGCAGGGGCGAGTGGCGCGGCACCGCGTACACGCTGGTGGGGCTCGGCGTCATCCTGCTGACCGCCGCCGGTACGGTCCCGGGCGCGACGCTCACACTGGCGCAGGCGCTCGCCGTCGCGGGACTGGCGCTGGCCCTGGTCGCGGTCCTGACCAGGCCAGGAGCCCGTCCCGGACTGCGGCACGCGGCGGCCTCCGGGATCACCTCGGGCGTCGCATCCGCCCTCACCCAGACCGTCACGGTCGCCGCGACGGCCCGTGGCGCGGGCGCGCTGCCGTGGTGGCAGGTCGCGGCGGTGGCGCTGGTGGTCGCGGCCTTCGCCTCGGGCGGTCTGCTGCTCTCCCAGACGGCGTACCGCGGCGGCCTGGGGGCGCCGCTCGCGGTCCTCACCCTCGCCAACCCGGTCGCCGCCTCCGTCATCGGCCTGGCGCTCCTCGGCGAGCGCCTCCGGGGCGGCGCCGCGGGGATCGTGGCGGCGCTGGTGGGCGCGGTGCTCGCGGCGCGCGGTGTGGTGCTGCTGACGCGGGCCGCCGTTCTGCCCGTACCCGTACCGGTACCCGTGCCCCGGACGTCGGTCGAGCCGTACGAGCCGGTGGCGACGGTGGTTCCGGCGACATGGGCACGGACCCCCGCGCCGGCCTCCGCGCGGCTCAGGGCTCAGCCCCGGAGCCCGGCCCCCGGACCTGTGCGGGCCGCCCCCGCCGGCCTCGTCGGGCAGCGTTCCCGGCTGCCGCGCCTCCCCCGGCGCACGGGCGGGCGGCCCGCCCCGGTGCCGGAGACCGGCACGGAGCCGGGCGCGGTCCCCGGCGTGCTCCCCGCGCTGGGGCAACTCGTCGCGGAGCGGCCCGCCCCGGTGCCGGAGACCGGCACGGAGCCGGGCGCGGTCCCCGGCGTGCTCCCCGCGCTGGGGCAACTCGTCGCGGAGCGGCCCGCCCGCCGCGCGGGCTCCCGGGTACGGGCGCTCCAGGAACGCGGCCGGCGCCTGCGGCTGCGCCGCGTCCACCGGCGCGACCCGTGCACGTACCGGTAGATCCGGCCCGCGCGTACCCCGAAGCGTGCGGGCCGAGGCACCCGAACACGGCGCGTGTGAAGCTGAGCTGTTGCCCCGGTTAAGAAATCCTCGATGGACCGAACACCCCCGGGCTCGGCACATTGGTGCACGACCACGGAGCGGTGATCACGCACGAGCGGTGCCCACCGCGCGGACGACCGTCGCCGTTCAGCACCACCACCGCGGGAGCCGCCGTCCATGAAGGCACTTGTCAAACATCGGGCCGAACCCGGGCTGTGGCTCATGGACGTGCCGGAGCCGCGCACCGGCCCCGGCGACGTCCTGATCAAGGTGCTCCGCACCGGCATCTGCGGCACCGATCTGCACATCCGCTCCTGGGACGGCTGGGCCCGCAAGGCGGTCACCACCCCGCGCGTCCTCGGCCACGAGTTCGCCGGCGAGGTCGTCTCGGTCGGCGCCGCCGTGCGGGATGTCGCCGTCGGTGATCTCGTCAGCGGCGAGGGGCATCTCGTCTGCGGCACCTGTCGCAACTGTCTGGCCGGGCGCCGCCATCTGTGCCGCAGCACCGTCGGCCTCGGCGTCGGCCGTGACGGCGCCTTCGCCGAGTACGTGGCCCTGCCCGCCAGCAACGTCTGGGTGCACCGGGCGCAGGTGGCCCTCGATGTCGCCGCGATCTTCGACCCGTTCGGCAACGCCGTCCACACCGCCCTCTCCTTCCCGCTCGTCGGCGAGGACGTGCTGATCACCGGCGCGGGCCCGATCGGCATCATGGCCGCGGCCGTCGCCCGGCACGCCGGCGCGCGCAACGTCGTGATCACCGACGTCAGCCCGTACCGCCTGGAGCTGGCCCGCAAGGCCGGCGCCACCCTCGCCCTCGACGTCTCCGGCACCGACATCTCCGAGGCCCAGCGGGTGCTCGGCCTCAAGGAGGGCTTCGACATCGGCCTGGAGATGTCCGGCCGCCCCGAGGCCATGCGCGACATGGTCGCCAACATGACGCACGGCGGCCGGATCGCCATGCTCGGGCTGCCCGCCGAGGAATTCGCCGTCGACTGGTCGAAGATCGTCACCTCCATGATCACGGTCAAGGGGATCTACGGGCGCGAGATGTTCGAGACCTGGTACGCGATGACGGTGCTGCTCGAAGGCGGCCTCGACCTCACGCCGGTCATCACCGGCAGCTACGGCTACCAGGACTTCGACAAGGCGTTCGACGAGGCGGCGACCGCCCGCAGCGGCAAGATCATCCTCGACTGGACAGTCTGACCACCAAGAAAGAAGGAGCCCCCATGTACGGGTCCGTCCGGGACGAACTGTCCGCCACGCTCGACGAGATCCGCGCCGCCGGTCTCTTCAAGCCCGAGCGCGTGATCTCCACCCCGCAGAGCGCCTCCGTCGCCGTCACCGCCGCCGCCGGACCGGGCGAGGGCGGGAGCGACGAGGGCGCCGTCCTCAACTTCTGCGCCAACAACTACCTCGGTCTGGCCGACCACCCCGAGGTCGTCACCGCCGCCAAGGACGCCCTCGACCGGTGGGGCTACGGCATGGCCTCCGTACGGTTCATCTGCGGCACCCAGGAGATCCACAAGGAGCTGGAGCAGCGGCTGTCGGCCTTCCTCGGCCAGGAGGACACGATCCTCTACTCCTCCTGCTTCGACGCCAACGGCGGAGTCTTCGAGACCCTCCTCGGCCCCGAGGACGCCGTCATCTCCGACGCGCTCAACCACGCCAGCATCATCGACGGCATCCGGCTCTCCAAGGCCCGCCGGCTGCGCTACGCCAACCGCGACCTGGCCGAACTGGAGTTGCGGCTCAAGGAGTCGGCCGACGCCGGACGGCGGCTGATCGTCACGGACGGCGTGTTCTCCATGGACGGCTATGTCGCACCGCTCGACGCGATCTGCGACCTCGCCGACCGGTACGACGCGCTGGTGATGGTCGACGACTCGCACGCGGTCGGCTTCGTCGGCCCGGGCGGTCGCGGCACCCCCGAGCTGCACGGCGTCATGGACCGGGTCGACATCGTCACCGGCACCCTCGGCAAGGCGCTCGGCGGCGCCTCCGGCGGCTATGTCGCGGCCCGCGCCGAGATCGTCGCCCTGCTGCGGCAGCGCTCCCGCCCCTACCTCTTCTCCAACTCGCTCGCGCCGGTCATCGCCGCCGCGTCGATCAAGGTCCTCGATCTGCTGGAGGGCGCGGGGGAGCTGCGGGACCGGCTGAACGCCAACACCGCGCTGTTCCGCGGGGAGATGACGGAGGCGGGCTTCGAGATCCTGCCCGGCGACCACCCCATCGCCCCGGTCATGATCGGTGACGCGGCGCTGGCGGGCCGGATGGCGGAGCTGCTGCTGGAGCGCGGGGTGTACGTGATCGGATTCTCGTACCCGGTCGTGCCGATGGACCGCGCGCGGATCAGGGTGCAGCTGTCCGCCGCGCATTCGACGGCCGACGTGCGCCGGGCCGTCGCGGCCTTCGTCGACGCGCGTACGGCGCTGGAACGGGAGAGCCTGCCGACGGCGGGCTGACGACGGGGGCCGGCCGGGGCGGAGACGGGGGCCAACCGGGCCGATACGGTCGATACCTCCCCGGCCTGGCAGGATGGCCCGCGTGATCGATCCCCGGCGGCTGCGTGTCCTGCGGGCCGTGGCGGACCACCGTACGGTGACCGCCGCGGCGGCCGCGCTCTATCTCACCCCCTCGGCCGTCTCCCAGCAGCTCGCCGCCCTGGAGCAGGAGACCGGCCACGCACTGCTGACCCGCAGCGGCCGGGGCGTGCGGCTGACGGCGGCCGGGGACATCCTGCTCGGCCACACCCATGAGGTCCTCGCCCAACTGGAGCGCGCCGAGGCCGAACTCGCGGCCTACGCGGGCGGCTCGGCGGGCGAGGTCACGGTCGCCGCGTTCGCCACCGGCATCGCCGAGGTACTGGCCCCGGCCATCGAGGGACTCGCCGGAGGGCACCCCGGCATCCGGGTACGGGTACGGGACGCCGAGGGCGACGAGAGCCTGCCGCTGGTGCTCGGCGGCCAGGCGGACCTGGCCCTCGCGGTCGAGTACCGGGGCGCGCCGCGCGAGGACGACCCCCGGCTCTCCCGCGTGCCGCTCTACGCGGAGCCGTTCGACGTGGTCCTGCCCGCGGCGCATCCGCTCGGCCTCGCGGAGCGGGTGGCGCTCGCCGAGCTGGCCGACAGCGACTGGATCGGCCCGTACCCGGGCAACCCCTGCCACGACGTGATCCAGCTGGCCTGCGAACTGGCCGGCTTCCAGCCGAGGCTGACGCACTCCTCGGACGACTTCCGCGCGGTCGTCGCCCTCGCGGGCGCGGGCGCCGGGGTGGCGCTGGTCCCGCGTTCGGCGCTGCGCGGGATGGAGCTGAAGGGGACGGCCGTACGGCCGGTGGCGGGCCCGGCCGCCACCCGCCGGGTCTTCGCCGCGGTCCGCAGGGGCGCCGAGGACCACCCGCTGATCCGCCCGCTGCTCGACGCGCTGTCGCTGGCGGCGGGCGGACTCAGAACGGGCTGACGGGGCGCGGCCGGAGGCGCGTCCCGCCCGTCCCGCCGTGCCCGGCGCGCCTGCTCCCGGCCCGTCCGCTCCCGCCCCTCCTGTTCCCGCCGCCCGGCGGGGCTCCGGCAGGCGTCCCGCCGTGCGCGGCGGGCCCGGCTCAGCTCAGCAGGCTCGGCGCCGCCCGGTCCAGGACCGAGCCGACCCGCTCCCATGTCCCGGTGTCCCGCTCGACCGGCGGCAGCAGCGGACCCGCGCCCGTCTCCCAGGAGGTCGCGACGGCCACCGGGTCCTCGCCGGTGGCCGCGCCCGCCGCCAGGGCCGCCGCGCCGAGGGCGACCAGTTCGCCGCTGGCGGGCACGATCAGCGGGCGGCCGGAGAGCCGCCGTACCGTCTCGACCCACATCCGGCCCTGCGCGCCGCCACCGACCAGCCGCAGCGGACGGTCGGCGGCCTCGGGGGCGGCGGGGTCGAGACCGCAGGCGCGCATGACCTCGTCCAGGGCGCGCAGTACGGTCACGGCCGCGCCCTCGTAGGCGGCGCCCAGCAGTTGCTGCGGCGTGGTGTCGTGCCGGATGCCGGTCAGCAGACCCGAAGCGGCCGGCAGGTCGGGGGTGCGCTCGCCGTCCAGGTACGGCAGGAGTACGGCCTCGCCGCCCGGCGTCGCGTCCTCCCGGTCGAGCCGGAGCAGCGCCGCCACCTTGTCCACGGCGAGCGTGCAGTTGAGGGTGCAGGCCAGCGGCAGATACGTACCGTCGGCGGCGGCGAACCCGGCGAGCGCGGCGGACCGCGGGCGGGTGCGGGTGGCGGCGAAGACCGTGCCCGAGGTGCCCAGGCTGAGCACCGGGTGGTCCAGCAGCCCGGCGCCGCCGAAGCCCAGGCCGACGGCGGCGCTCATGTTGTCACCGGTACCCGCCGCGACCGCGATCCCGGCCGGCAGGCCCAGCTCGGCGGCGGCGCCCGGCGTGAGCGAGCCGATCCGGGCGGCGCCGGTGGTGGCGACGGGCGGCAGCAGATCGGTGTCGAGCCCGAGGAGCGCCAGCAGTTCGGCGTCGTACTCCCCGGTGGCGGTCGAGTACCAGCAGGTGCCGGAGGCGTCGCCCGGGTCGGTGGCGGGGGTGCCCGCGAGCCGTTCGGTCAGGAAGTCGTGCGGGAGCCTGATGGCGGCCGTGGCGTCGGCGACGGCCGGGTCGTTCTCGCGCAGCCACTGCCACTTGGAGGCCGTCATCGACGCCACCGGCACCGAGCCCGTACGCGCCGTCCAGGCGTCCGGGCCGCCGAGGGTCTCGGTCAGGGCGGCGGCCTGGGGGGCCGAGCGGGTGTCGTTCCAGAGCAGCGCCGGGCGCAGCGGGCGGCCGGCGCCGTCCAGCACGACCAGGCCGTGCTGCTGTCCGGCGACGGCTATGCCGATGACGGCCGAGGGCTCCACACCGGACTCCTTGAGCCCGGCGCCGACCGCGTCGCGCAGCGCGTTCCACCACACCTCGGGGTCCGTCTCGCGTGCGCCGCCCTCCCCGGTCACGCGGTGCGGCGCGCGGCCCACGGCGAGCAGCCGGCCGGTGGCGGCGTCGGTGAAGGCGGCCTTCGTGGACTGGGTGGAACTGTCCACGCCGATGACGACCTGGCTCTGCGACATGCGGCTCTACCTCCGGTTTTGGATCTGGGAGAACAAATTACGCGATGGCGCGACGCACGGGAACAGCGAGGACGATCAACCTCCGGCGGGTCACGTCACCGGCCCCGTCCGGGCGGTTGCGCCGGTCCGGACACCGCCGAATCAGGGTAAGGACGATTCCGGATCGCCGTTCGGTCTTTTGCCCGTCCGGACTCCGTGCTTTATTAGTCATGTCAGGAAACAAATAGCTCCGGCGCGAACCGGGGCTAGCCATCGAAGGCGGCCAGAGGATGACGGAACGCTTCACACCCACCCCCGCGGACAAGTTCAGCTTCGGCCTGTGGACCGTGGGCTGGCAGGGCCGGGACCCGTTCGGCGACGCCACGCGCCCGGCCCTGGACCCCGTCGAGTCCGTACAGCGGCTCGGGGAGCTGGGCGCGTACGGCGTGACCTTCCACGACGACGACCTCATCCCGTTCGGCTCGTCCGAGACCGAGCGCGAGTCGCACATCAAGCGCTTCCGGCAGGCACTGGACGCCACCGGGGTCGTCGCGTCCATGGTCACCACCAACCTCTTCACCCACCCCGTCTTCAAGGACGGCGGTCTCACCGCCAACGACCGCGACATCCGCCGCTTCGCGCTGCGCAAGGTCCTGCGCAACATCGACCTCGCCGCCGAACTCGGCGCGAAGACCTTCGTCGCCTGGGGCGGCCGTGAGGGCGCGGAGTCGGGCGGCGCCAAGGACGTACGGCTCGCCCTCGACCGGATGAAGGAGGCGTTCGACCTCTTCGGCGAGTACGTCACGGAACAGGGCTACGACCTGCGGTTCGCCATCGAGCCCAAGCCCAACGAGCCGCGCGGCGACATCCTGCTGCCGACGGTCGGTCACGCCCTCGCGTTCATCGAGCGCCTGGAGCGCCCCGAGCTGTACGGCGTGAATCCGGAGGTCGGCCACGAGCAGATGGCCGGGCTGAACTTCCCGCACTCCGTCGCCCAGGCGCTCTGGTCGGGCAAGCTCTACCACATCGACCTCAACGGCCAGAACGGCATCAAGTACGACCAGGACCTGCGCTTCGGCGCCGGTGATCTGCGCGCCGCCTTCTGGCTGGTCGACCTGTTGGAGAGCGCGGACTGGCAGGGCACCCGGCACTTCGACTTCAAGCCGCCGCGCACCGAGGACTACGACGGGGTGTGGGCCTCCGCCGCCGGGTGCATGCGCAACTACCTGATCCTCAAGGAGCGTGCCGCCTCCTTCCGCGCCGACCCGCTGGTCCAGGAGGCGCTGCGCGCCTCGCGTCTCGACCAGCTGGCCGAGCCGACCGCCGCCGACGGGGTGGCCGGACTGCTGGCCGACCGCACCGCGTACGAGGAGTTCGACCCCGAGGCGGCGGGCGCCAGGGGCATGGCCTTCGAGCACCTGGACCAGCTCGCGATGGACCACCTGCTGGGCGCGCGCTGACCCCGAAAGTCCGATGACGCGCGCGGCGCGGGGCGGGGTCGGGGCTGCGGACGCTCAGGGGCAGGGGCAGGGGCAGGGGCAGGGGCAGGGGCAGGGGCAGGACGGGCGCGGGGTACGGGGGAGCCCGGCGGCGCCCCGTCGCCGACCGACCGGCCTCAGTCCGTCCCCCGCCGCGCCCCGTCCGCCCCGTGCCCCGCGTACGCCACCGGATCGGCCAGCACCGACCGTACGACCAGGGCCGCCGCGCCGCGCGCGGCGTCACCGGCCGAGGAGGAGGCGCGCAGCCGTCCGCTGCCGGGCGGCCACAGTCCCGAGACGACCCGGGCGGTCAACTCCCGGTCGGCCGCCGGGGACAGACGGGGCATCAGCTCCCGGTAGATTCCGCCCAGCACCACCGCGTCCGGGTCGAGGAGATTCACCGCGCCCGACAGCACCCGGCCGAGCATCGTCCCGGCCCGCTCGACGGCGGCCACCCCGAGCGGGTCTCCGGCCGCCACCCGGCGCGTCAGCTCGGCCAGGCCGGGCGCGCCGGAGTCCTCGCCGATGCCGGCGGCCCGCAGCAGCGCCGACTGGCCCGCGTACTGCTCCAGGCAGCCCCGCGAGCCGCACCGGCAGAGCGGGCCCGCCGCGTCCGCGACCACATGCCCGATCTCCCCGGCGAAGCCGTGTGCCCCGCGCAGCAGCTCGCCGTCGAGCACCAGCGCCCCGCCGACCCCGATCTCGCCGGTCAGATAGAGGAAGGTGCGGACCGGGCCCAGGCCGCCGAACCACAGCTCGGCCAGCGCCGCGAGATTCGCCTCGTTCTCCGAACTCACCGGCAGCGCGGGCCCGTCCGGGCGCAGCCCGGCGAGCGCCCCGGCGAACAGCTCCTCGGCGGGGACCCGGTTCCAGCCCAGATTGGGCGCTTGGCGGACCGCACCGCCCGACACCAGCCCCGGCAGGGCCAGTTGGACACCCACCGGGTGCAACTCCTGCTCGGCAGCGGACTCCAGGGTCCGCGCGGCGATCCGCGCGGCACGCGCCAGGACCTCGGCGGGACGGGTACCGCGGTTGTCGAGATGCTCGGTCAGCCGGACCCGGTCGGTGCCCGCGAGGTCGACCACGCACACCGACACATAGTCGATGTTGACCTCCACGCCGATTCCGGCGGGCCCGGAGCGCGTCACCTTCAGCACCGTGCCCGGTCGGCCCGCGTGTCCGCTGAACGTCTTCCCCGACTCGGAGAGGAACCCGCTGTCCAGCAGCTGTTCGACCAGCGACGACACGGCCGCCCTGGTCAGCCCCACCCGTCCCGCGACCCCGGCCCTGGTCGTCTCGCCCTCGTCCCGTACCGCCCGCAGCACGAGGCTCAGATTGTGCCGGCGCACGGTCTCCTTGTCGGCCTTCGGGCCGAGGGAGGTGTGGTTGCTGTTCATCTCGCGCACGAGCCTAAGCGATCGGCCACGCGGGCCGGCGGCGCTCGGCGCCCGCCCCTACTCGCCGGCGGCCGTCAGCGCCTGGGAGGCACCGTTGCGCGTCCAGGCGGGAGCCGTGCCGGAGAGCTGGCAGACCATGAGGTAGAAGGGGATGGGCGGGGTGTACGGAGTGTGCGCCTCGGGCCAGTGGATCAGCCGGGGGTGCTCCGCGGGGACGGCCGTACCCGTGACATAGCGGGCCGGTGACGGCCAGGTCAGATCGAGGTCCGAGCCCGCCGGTACGATCCACCACCACCAGTCCGCGTCGGCGAAGACACAGCCGGTCCTCGGCAGCCGTGCCATCAGCCGGAAACCGTGCTCCGCCGGGACGCCGACCGCGTCGCACCCCAGCGCCGCCGGCAGCGTGGGCGGCAGCGGCAGCTCGACCCGTCCGGCGGAGTGGTCACGCCGGCCCCGGGCGAGGCGGTGCAGGGCGCTCCTCAGCACGGCGTCCCCGATCCGCGCGGAACGCCGCCCGATCCCCGTGACACACCGGTCGTCCCGTGGGCCACACCGGTCGCCGGCGCCCCCGGGTGGGCGTCGCCCGCACCCGCGCGCCCGCTGTGCGGCAACTCGGCCCAGACGACGCGGCCGGGGCCGTACCCCGAGGTGTCGTGGGCGCCCCAGCCGCTGCACAGGGAGTCGACGAGAAAGAGACCGCGGCCCCCCTCGCCCTCGCTCTCGTCCGCGCCGGCGTGGTGCAGCTGCGGTCCCGTCGGTCCGTACCCCTGGTCCTCCACGGCGATCCGGAGATGTCCCCCGCCTTCGCGCAGCTCGCAGAAGACCCGGTGGCCGGCCGCGTGCACGATCGCGTTCGTCACGAGTTCGGACACCACGAGGACCGCCGTGTCGAGGGTGGACTCGTCCAGATCCCAATGGGCGAGCCGGTCGCGGGTGAGTTGTCTCGCACGCTTGACCGACTCCGCGTGGGCCGGCAACTGGAACCCGTAACGACGGACGGCGCTGCCGGGGCACAGGGCGATGAGCTGGGGGGTGAGCGCGTTACCAGGTGCCACGACCGATTCCTAACGGTGGGGGAGCAGCGGATGAGCGCGGGCCTCTCCCATGGCAGAGCGCGACAACCGCGTGTACTGGTTCACCGATCCACTCTCCACCCGCCGAGGACACTTGGCAAGTGGCACTCTGAAAAATTCAGAGTGCCGTGTTCTTCGTCCTAAAGGCATGGCAGACTGCTGTCAACTGTGCGTGGGGAGGTAGAAGTGAGTGAACCGCGGTCCGCCCCGACCGTGGGTCAGGTCGTGCTCGGCAGACGTCTGCAAGACCTGCGGGAGCGGCGCGGCCTGAAACGCGAGGAGGCCGCCAGGCTCCTGCGGGTGGCTCCGGCCACGATCCGCCGCATGGAGACGGCCGAGGTCGCGCTCAAGGTCCCCTATGTGCAGCTCCTGCTCAAGGCGTACGGCATCCCCGACGACGAGGCCGACGCCTTCGTCGAGCTCACCGAGGAGGCGAACAAGCCCGGCTGGTGGCAGCGGTTCCACGACATCCTGCCGGACTGGTTCAGCATGTACGTCAGCCTGGAGGGCGCCGCGGCGCTGCTGCGGGCGTACGAACCGCACTTCGTCCCCGGCTTGCTCCAGACCGAGGACTACGCCAGATCCGTCATGGTCGCCGGGGCCGTGGGACAGGCCCGCCCGGACGACATCGAACGCCATGTGGCGCTCCGGATGGAACGCCAGTCCCTGCTGACCCGGGAGAACGCGCCCAGATTCTGGGTGATCATGGACGAGACCGTGCTGCGCCGTCCCGTCGGTGACAGTCCGGACGTCATGCGCGGACAGATCGACCGGCTGCTCGAAGCCGCCGCCCTGCCGCATGTGACGATCCAGATCGCGGAGTTCGCCAGCGGGCATCATCCCGGCACCTACGGGCCGTTCGTGATCTTCCGTTTCGCCGTACCGGAACTGCCGGACATGGTCTACAGCGAGTACCTCACCGGCGCCGTATATCTCGACGCCCGTCCCGAAGTGGCCACCCACCTGGAGGTCATGGACCGGATGGCGGCTCAGGCCGCGACTGCACAACGCACGAAGGAGATCCTCAAGGATGTCCGCAAGGAGCTGTGAATGGACCCCATATACAACGGCATGCCCGCCGCCGAACTCGGCGCCGAAGGCTGGCGCAAGCCGTGGAGCGGCGGCAACGGAGGCAACTGCGTCGAGGCCATGAAGCTGGCCGACGGCAGGGTCGCCATGCGTCAGTCCACCGACCCCGACGGGCCCGCGCTGATCTACACCACCAGTGAGATCGCCGCGTTCATCCAGGGAGCCAAGTCGGGCCAGGCGGACTTCCTGCTCACCTGATCCCGCCCGGCTCAGCCGTCCGCCCGCCGATCGTCCACCGAACGCCCACCGATCCGAGACCCAGGGAGCGCACATGACGGTGCCCGACTCGATCGACACCACGACGCCGCATCCCGCCCGGGTCCACGACCGGTTACCGGACGGCCGGGACAACTACCCGGCGGACGAGGAGATGGCGCGGCGTCTGGTGGCCCTGGACACCCGGGCTGCCGAGACGGCCCGGGTCAACCGGGCCTTCCTGCTCCGCGCCGTCCGGTGGCTCGTCACCACCGCCGGGGTGCGCCAGTTCCTCGACATCGGTACGGGGATTCCCACCGAGCCCACCCTGCACCGGACGGCGCAGGAAGCCGCCCCCGAGTCCCGAGTCGTCTACACGGACAACGACCCGGTCGTGCCGCGCCACGCCGAGGCCCTGCTGCGCTCCACGCCGCAGGGCGCGGCGGAGTACGTCCTGGCCGATGTGCGCGAGCCCGAGGCGATCTTCGAGGCGGCGGCCAGGACCCTGGACCTGGAGCGGCCGGTCGCGGTCTCGCTCATCGCGCTGCTGCACTTCGTCTCCGACGAGGACGGCGCGTACGAGCTGGTGCGCCGGCTGCTGGCCCCGCTGCCGTCCGGCAGCTATCTGGTCCTCTCCCACGCCACGGGGGACTACGACCGGGACAGTGCGGACCGGGCTCCACAGATGTACCGGGACCGGGGTCCGGCTCTCGCCACACGCTCCCGCGAGGAGTTCGCCGCGTTCTTCCGGGGGCTCGAACTCGCGGAGCCCGGCGTCTCGTTGGCCGCCGACTGGCGACCCGGGCCCGGGGAGCCCGTCCCGGTCCCCTGTGGTGGCCCCGTCCCCGGATACGTGGGCGTGGCACGCAAGCTCTAACCGAATCACGGGGGCGCGGCGTCGCAGCACTTTCAGGTGCGCTGCGGCGCCGCGTTTTTTCATCCCCCGCGGGGCCGGGCCCGGTCAGCGCGTCAGGCGCCCACCCGCCGCTTGTTCCAGACGTCGAAGCCGACGGCGGCCAGCAGCACCAGCCCCTTGATGACCTGCTGGTAGTCGGTGCCGACGCCCACCAGTGACATGCCGTTGTTCAGCACGCCGAGCACCAGGCCGCCGATGATCGCGCCGAACACCGTGCCGACGCCCCCGCTCATCGACGCGCCGCCGATGAACGCGGCGGCGATGGCCTCCAGTTCGAAGTTGATGCCCGCCTGCGGCACACCCGCGTTGAGCCGGGCCGCGTAGACCACGCCGGCCAGCGCCGCGAGCACCCCCATGTTGACGAAGACCAGGAAGGTGACACGCTTGTCCTTGACCCCCGACAGCTTCGCCGCCGCCTGATTGCCGCCCAGCGCGTACACATGGCGGCCGATCACGGCGTTGCGCATCACATAGCCGAAGCCGATGAGCAGCGCGGCGAGCAGCAGCAGGACCACCGGGACGCCCCGGTAGCTGGCCAGGGTCATCGTGAAGGCGAGCACGGCGGCGGCGAGCGCCACGCACTTGAGGACGAACAGATTGAGGGGCAGCACCTCCAGTTCGTACGTCTGCTGGCGGCGCCGGTCCCGGAACTCCTGGAAGAGCGCGAAGGCCAGCAGGGCGAGCCCCAGCAGCACGGTCAGATTGTGATAGTTGGTGTCGGGGCCGACCTCGGGCAGATAGCCGGTCGAGATCTTCTGGAAGCCCTCGGGGAACGGGCTGAGCGAACGCGACCCCAGGAAGATCTGCGTGGCGCCGCGGAAGAGGAGCATCCCGGCGAGGGTGACGATGAACGAGGGGATGCCGATGTACGCGATCCAGAAGCCCTGCCAGGCCCCGGCGACCGCCCCGATCAGCAGCCCGAGGATCAGCGCGACGACCCAGGGCATGTCGTGTTTGACCATCATCACCGCGCTGGCCGCGGAGACGAACGCGGCCAGCGAGCCGACCGAGAGGTCGATGTGGCCCGCGATGATGACGATCATCATGCCGATGGCCAGCACCAGGATGTAGCTGTTCTGGAGCACCAGATTGGTGACGTTGTTCGGCTTGAGGAGCACACCGTCGGTCCATATCTGGAACAGGACGACGATCAGGCCGAGCGCGATGAGCATGCCGTACTGCCGCATGTTGCGGCGCGCGGCCTCCAGCAGCAGCTCCCTGGTGGCCGAACGCCCGGCGGGCGGCTTCGGCGGGGAGCCCTTCGGTGTGTCGCCCCTCGGCGTGGCGGTGGTGACCGGACCCATGTCGACTACCTCGTGTTCTTGGTCATGTGGCGCATCAGGACTTCCTGGGTCGCTTCCGCGCGCGGGATCTCACCGGTGAGCCGGCCGGCCGCCATCGTGTAGATGCGGTCGCACATGCCCAGCAGCTCGGGGAGTTCGGAGGAGATGAAGATGACGGCCTTGCCCTCGGCTGCGAGCTTGTCGACGACCGTGTAGATCTCGTACTTCGCGCCCACGTCGATACCGCGTGTCGGCTCGTCGAGGATCAGCACATCGGGGCCCGCGAAGATCCACTTGCTGAGGACGACCTTCTGCTGGTTGCCGCCCGAGAGCCGGCCGACCTGCTCGAAGACCGTCGGCGCCTTGATGTTCATGCTCCTGCGGTACGACTCGGCGACCCGGCTCTCCTCGTGCTCGTCGACGATGCCGCGCCTGGCCACCTTGGACAGCGCGCCCAGGCTGATGTTGCGGCCGATCGTGTCGATGAGGTTGAGCCCGTAGTGCTTGCGGTCCTCCGTCACATAGGCGATGCCGTGCCCGACCGCCTCGGGCACCGTGCGGGTACGGATCTCCCGGCCGTCCTTGACCACCGTGCCGCTGATGTTGCGGCCGTAGCTGCGCCCGAAGACGCTCATCGCCAGCTCGGTGCGGCCCGCGCCCATCAGCCCGGCGATCCCCACGATCTCGCCCCTGCGGACCTGCACCGACACCCCGTCGACCACCTTGCGCTGCTGGTCGATCGGGTGGTGCACCGTCCAGTCGCGCACTTCGAGCGCCGGATGCGCGCCGGGCTCGCCCTCGTAGGGGGTGCGGTCGGGGAACCGGTTGTCGAGGTCACGGCCCACCATGCCCCGGATGATCCGGTCCTCGGTCGTGGACTCGGCCCGCACGTCGAGGGTCTCGATGGTCCGGCCGTCCCGCAGGATGGTGACCGAGTCGGCCACCTCGGCGATCTCGTTGAGCTTGTGCGAGATGATGATCGAGGTGATGCCCTGCGCCTTCAACTCCCCGATCAGGCGCAGCAGCTGGGCGCTGTCCCCGTCGTTCAGCGCCGCCGTCGGCTCGTCCAGGATCAGCAGCTTCACCTTCTTGGCGAGCGCCTTCGCGATCTCCACGAGCTGCTGCTTGCCCACGCCGATGTCGGCGACCCTGGTCTGCGGATGCTCGTTCAGACCGACCCGCTTGAGCAGCGAGGCGGCGTGCCGCAGCGTCTCGTTCCAGCTGATGAAGCCCCGCTTCGCGTGCTCGTTGCCCAGGAAGATGTTCTCCGCGATCGACAGATAGGGGACCAGGGCCAGTTCCTGATGGATGATCACAATGCCCTGGGACTCACTGGCCTTGATGTCCTTGAACGCGCACGGGGACCCGTCGAAGAGGATCTCGCCCGAGTAACTCCCGTGCGGATGAACGCCGCTGAGCACCTTCATCAGGGTGGACTTGCCGGCGCCGTTCTCGCCGCAGACCGCGTGCACCTCACCCCGGGCGACCGTGAGGCTGACGTCCGAGAGCGCCCTCACCCCGGGGAAGGTCTTGACGATGGAACGCATCTCCAGGACCGGGGCGGCCGGTGTACCGGACGCCGCCCCGGCGGCTGGTGCGCAGACTCCGCTCACTTCAGGTCACTCGCCTTGATGTAGCCCGAGTCCACCAGCTCCTTCTGGTAGTTGGACTTGTCGACGCCGACCGGGTCCAGCAGATAGGCCGGGACGACCTTCGCCTCGTTGTCATAGGTCTTCTCGTCGTTGACCTCGGGCTTCTTGTCCTTCAGCACCGCGTCCGCCATCTGCACGGCCTGCTCGGCGAGGGCCCTGGTGTCCTTGTAGACCGTCATGGTCTGCTGCCCCGCGATGATCGACTTCACCGAGGCGACCTCCGCGTCCTGCCCGGTGACCAGCGGGTACGGCTTGGACGGGGTGCCGTAGCTGTCGGACTTCAGCGACGACAGGATGCCGATCGAGATGCCGTCGTACGGCGAGAGCACGGCGTCCACCTGCTTCGAGCCGTACGCCTTGGTGAGCAGGTCGTCCATCCGCTTCTGCGCGGTTCCGCCGTCCCAGCGCAGGGTGGTGACCTGGTCCAGCCGGGTCTGCTTGCTCCGGACGACGAGCTGCTTCTTGTCGATGTACGGCTTGAGGGTCTTCCACGCGCCGTCGAAGAAGTAGCGGGTGTTGTTGTCGTCCGGTGAGCCGGCGAACAGCTCGATGTTGAACGGGCCCTTCTCGCTGCCGTCCTTCAGACCGAGCTTGTCGACCAGGTAATCGGCCTGGAGGACACCGACCTTCTCGTTGTCGAACGACGCGTAGTAGTCGACGTTCTTCGTGCCGAGGATCAGCCGGTCGTACGAGATGACCTTGATGTTCTGGTCGGCGGCCTGCTGGAGCACATCGCTGAGCGCCTTGCCGTCGATGGCCGCGATGACCAGGACGTCCACGCCCTTGGTGATCATGTTCTCGATCTGGGCGACCTGCTGGGCAACGTTGTCTTCGCCGTACTGGAGGTTGGTCTTGTACCCCAGCTTCTTGAACTGCGCGACCATGTTGTCGCCGTCGGCTATCCAGCGTTCCGACGACTTGGTGGGCATCGCGATGCCGATGGTGGCGTCCTTGGGGTCCTTCGCGCCCTCCTTGCTGCCGCCCTCGCTGTTCTGCCCGCAGGCGGCGAGGGAGAGAACGAGGGAAACGGCGGTGACGGCGAGTGCGGCTCGACGGTTTCGCATGGGTGCATCAGTCCTTGTCGTGGGTCAGGGAGAAGCGGTGGAGCGGGCCCGGCAGCCGGGAACCGAGCGGCGACATTCCGCCGTCGGCCCCGTGCCGGGCGAGCAGATCGAGCACGAGCCTGCCGCGGCGGACCCGCTCGCGGGCAGTGCTCAGGGCAGTCTCGCGAAGCTGGGCCCCATAGGGATAGATGCCGGGGGACTTCGACAGACCGAACTTCAGATAGAGCGGGGCGCCGCGCCGGATCAGCTCGGCGGCCTCGTACATCCGCACGTAGCCGCCGAGGTCGTCGGGCGCCTCGATGTAGAGGTCCATGGGCGCGCGGCTGACCCGGCGGATCTCGGTGAAGTGGGCCAGCGTCAGGTCCGAGGGGATGTTGACCGAGTCGGCGCCCAACTGCTCGAACACGGCGTACGACGCGGGATTGACCGGGCCGATCAGCGCCGACACCTTGAACGTGGTGTCGGCGGGCAGCACACCGCGCTCACGCAGCCGGTGCAGGGTCCACAACACCCCCTCGTCCGCGACGAGCAGGCACTTCACCCCCAGCCCGGTGGCGCGCACGGCGTCCTCCACACAGCCCGCCAGCGCGTCGTGGCCCCGGGCGCGCAGCCCCGCGCCTCCGGAGTCCGTACGGACGGAGGCACCGGTGTCCCAGGTGCCGCGCGGCCCGGTGAACAGGCACAGCTCGATGTCACGGGAAGCGCAGGCGTCGACCATCTCGGTGATGTCGGCGTCGGAGAGCATCCAGACGCCGCTGCCCTGGCTGACGCGATGGACGGGCACATCGAGCCTGGCGGACTCCTTGAGCACCTCGGCCAGGCACTCCGGGCCCTCCACGGAGGGGACTTCGGTACGCCAGGTGCCGCCGTCCGGGAACGTGTGCGGGGAGGTGTCCGCGGGGTCGAGGTCGGGCGCGGCCAGCCCGAGCGCGGCGAGCGCCTGCGCGCCGGGGCGGCGGGGGGCGGGGGCGGAAGCTTCGGTCACGGACGAGTCCTTCGGTTCGGTGATGCGCGTGGTCGTGGTGCGGGAACGCGCGGGACGAGCGGTGGTGCTGCGTCGCCGAGGCGGCCGGAGCGGCCGGGAGAGCGCGGGCCGTGGTGGTGTCGCGGGCCGGGGAGAGGGGCGCGGAGACGGTACGGGCGTACGGTCAGGGGCGCAGCAGCACCTTTCCCGTCCCCGGGTCACCGCCTCCGACGAGTGCGACGGCCTCGCCGAACCGCTCCAGCGGGAACTCATGGGTGATGAGCGGCGCCGGGTCCAGCAGACCACCGGTGAAGGCCCGTACGGCATAGGACCAGGCGGCCGACGGCGCGCCGAAGACACTGCGCACCGTCAGCTGATGCAGCGACAGATGCACCGGGTCGATCCCGGTGGCCCCGGGGGTGAACATCCCGGTGAGCACCACCCGGCCGCCGCGCCGCGCCAGCAGGCACGACGAGGCGGCGGTGGAGGGCGCTCCGGCCGTCTCCACCACCAGGTCGAACCGTCCGTGCAACTCCTTCGTATCCTCCGGCGTTCCCGCTCCGCTCGCCCCGAACTCCCTTGCCTGCGCGGTCCTTCGGGCCCTCGGGTCGATCACCGTCAGCTCGCCGGGGGAGGAGGCGGCGAGCAGCTGTACGGCGAGGAGCCCCAGGGTGCCCGCGCCGACCACGGCGATCCGCTCGCCCGGCTCGGGCCGGCCGGCGCGCACGGCGGCGGCGACCACGGCGGCGGGCTCCAGCAGGGCGGCGGCGCGCAGGTCGGCGTCGTCGGCCAGCGGATGCAACAGCCGTGCGGGGACCACGACATGGTCGGCGAAGGCACCGGGCACGGTGAAGCCCGTCTCCTCGTAACCGGCGGCGCACAGCGAGGTCTCGCCCTCCCGGCACCGGTCGCACGCCCCGCAGGCGCGGAAGCCCTCCGCGACCGTGCGGCGGCCGATCAGCTCGCGGGCGACACCCTCGCCCACCGCGTCCACGGTCCCGGCCCACTCGTGACCTGGCGTCACCGGGTAGCGCACATAGGCCGCGTCACGCCGACCGTCGTACACCTCGCGGTCGCTCATGCAGATCCCGGCGGCGGCGACCCGTACCCGTACCTCGCCGGGACCGGGCACCGGCTCGGGGCCCGTCACCAGCCGGTGAACGCCGGGCCGCTCGACGACGACCGACCGACCGCTCACCGGCCTGCCTTCGGGTCGCGCTTCTCCCAGCCCTCGGCCCACAGGTCGAACCGCGCGCGCTGCTGCGGGAATTCGGCCGCGGCCTCCACGTCGAACTCGACACCGAGGCCCGGCGCGTGCGAGATCTCGAAGCAGCCGGTCTCCGGGTCGACCTGCGGCGCGCCCCTGACGACCTTCTTGATCTCCGCGTCCGCGAAGTCGTTGAAGTGCTCAAGGATCTTGAAGTTGGGCGTGCAGGCGGCCACTTGGAGACTCGCGGCGGTCAGCACCGAACCGCCGACATTGTGCGGCGCGATCAGGGTGTAGTGGGTCTCGGCGGTGGCGGCGAGCTTCCTGGTCTCCAGGATGCCGCCGATGTGCCCGACGTCCGGCTGGATGATGTCGGCGGCCTGGGACTCGAACAGCTCGCGGAACTCGATCCGGTCGTGGATGCGTTCACCGGTGGCCACCGGAAGGTCCACCTTCCCGGCCACCTTGGCCAGCGCCTTGAGGTTCTCCGGCGGCACCGGCTCCTCCAGCCAGGCCGGCTCGTAGGGGGCCATCTCACGGGCCAGCCGGATGGCGGTCGATGGACTGAACCGCCCGTGCATCTCCAGCATCAGCTCTGCCTCGGGCCCGATCGCGTCCCGTACCGCCTCGATCAGCGCCACCGCGTCGTTGCTCGCCGCCCGGTCCAGCTCGAAGTGGCCGGTCCCGAACGGGTCGATCTTCAGGGCCCGGTAGCCGCGCGCCACCACCGCCTGGGCCGCCTTGTGATAGGCGTCCGGGGTCCGCTCGGTGGTGTACCAGCCGTTGGCGTACGCCTTGACCCGGTCGGTGACCTTGCCGCCGAGCAGCTGCCACACCGGTACACCCAGCGCCTTGCCCTTGATGTCCCAGCAGGCCATCTCGACGACCGCGATGCCCGACATCACGATCTCGCCGGCCCGTCCGTAGTCGCCGTACTTCATCCGGCGTACGAGATCCTCGACGGCGAACGGGTCCGAGCCCTGGAGGTGGTTGGCCTCGGCCTCCCGCAGATAGCCGATGAGCGCGTCGGTTCTGCCGAGCATCCGCGTCTCGCCGACTCCGGTGAGACCATCGTCGGTATGGACCAGGACGTAGGTGAGGTTACGCCACGGCGTACCGACGACATGCGTGCTGATTCCCGTAATGCGCAAGGCGGTGCCCCTAGGGTGCGTTCGAAATTTCGTCACACGTTCGAAATCGTGGCGTGACGGTATTCAGGCTCTCCGAGGGGTGTCAATGGGTAGTGCACCGGTTAGCCTGTGTTCGTCATCTCGGCCGACGGCCGAAGTACCGAACAAGAGGGGTGGGTGGTCGCTCGTGGGTCGCCTGGTCCCCGCGGTGACGCGGGCCCTGGACATACTCGAACTCTTCCTGGAGGGCGACGGCACGCTCTCCGCGCCCGATGTCATCCGCAAACTCCAGCTGCCGCGCACCACCGTGCACGAACTGCTCACCACCCTCGCGGCCCGCTCCTATCTGGCCGCGGTGCCGGGACAGCCCGGCCGCTACCGGCTCGGGGTGCGCTCCTACCAGCTCGGCAGCCGCTACGCGGAGCAGCTCGACCTCGCCGCCGAGGGACGGGCGGTCGCCCGCGAGATCGCCGAGACCTGCGACGAGACCGTCCATGTCGCCATCCTGGAGGACACCGACGTCATCTACATCGCGAAGGTCGACTCCACGCACGCGGTCCGGATGGTCTCCGCCGCCGGTCGCCGGCTGCCCGCCCACTGCACCTCGGTCGGCAAGATGCTGCTCGCCTCGCTGCCCCAGGACGATCTCGAACTGCGCATGACCGACCACGAGTTCGTCGCGATGACCCCCGCCAGCCTCACCGACCCGGAGGCGCTGCGCGCGGAGCTGACCGGGATCAGGGAGCGCGGCTTCGCCGTCGAGCACCGCGAGTCCAACCCGGACGTGAGCTGTGTGGCCGCGCCGGTACGCGACCGGGTCGGCCGGGTGGTCGCGGCGCTGTCCATCTCCGTACCGATGATTCGCTGGAGCGACGAGCGCGAAGTGGAACTCGCCCAACTGGCCGTCAAGGGCGCGGGCGCGCTCTCCGCGCGGCTGGGACACCGGGGCCGCCACTGAACGCGCGGAACACGGGGGACAATGGCGGCATGGCCCGTCGTACCTCCCGTACCGTTCGCACCGCCCACCGCGCCGTCGCCGCCGGCTCACCCTGCCCCTGCGGGCGGAGCGCCCCGCACGGACAGCCGATCCCGTACGGCGAGTGCTGCGACCGCTTCCACAGCGGCGCCGCCGCCGCGCCGTCGCCCGAGGCGCTGATGCGCTCCCGCTACAGCGCTTTCGTGCTGCTCGACGCGCCGTATCTGCTGCGCACCTGGGACCCCGCCACCCGGCCCGCGCGGCTGGAGCTCGACCCGGGGACGCGCTGGACCGGGCTGGAGATCCTGGAGACCACCGACGGCAGCGCGTTCCACACCACCGGGACCGTCACCTTCCGCGCGCGTTTCCGACAGGACGGCGAGCCGGGGGTACTCCTCGAACGCAGCCGTTTCGTCCGGAGCGAGGGCCACTGGGTGTATGTGGACGGCACCTTCCCTGAGGTCCCCGAGTGATGCCCGTCCGGGACCTCGCCGGGTGACCGGCCCCAGGTGACCGGCCCCAGGAGACCGGCCCCAGGAGACCGGCCACGGGCCACCGGCCACCGGCAATCGGCGGGTGATCCGGCGCTCAGCGGGCTGTCGCCCGGGTGGCCCCCGACGGCCGCAGTCCGTGGCCGCCCGGCAGATCGTGCGCCAGATCCTCGGCGAGCAGCCGCTTCGCGATGGCGTCCACGGCGTCGCGCAGCTCGCTGTCGCTCGGCCGCCCCCGGTCCGCTTCCAGCCGCTCGCCCAGCCAGCGCCCCCAGGCCCCGGTGATCACGGCGGCCTCACGGCGTCCCGCCTCCGTGTGCGCCAGCAGATTGCCGGTCCTGCTCAGATACCCCTCCTCCACCATCCGGTCGAAGACCGGCAGCAGCACCTCGGGCGGGATCCGGTGGCGTCCGGCGATCAGCCCCAGACTGGCGTGGCCCACCATCCGGGTGAACAGTTCGACCTGCATCACGGCCCACGCCCCGGCCGTGTCCAGCCGCGTATCGGCGGACCTGAGCACTCCACGCGCCTCCTCCCGGCGTGTGGAGCGCAGGATCTGGCCCACGGACAGCTCCAGCAGCCGGGCCGAGTCGCCCGAGCCCGGCGACGCGAACCCCTCGCCCATGTCGGTCGAGTTCGCCCGGGCCGAGTCGCGCAGCTTCACCTGCTTGAGGAAGAGGGCCACCACGAACCCCAGCAGCGCCACCGGCACCGTCGCCAGGAACACCGTGTGCAGCGAGTCCGCGTACGCCTGGATCACCGGCCCCGACTGCGCGGCGGGCAGCCGGTGCAGCCCTTCCGGACTCTGTGCCGCCTTCGCGACGGCCGCCGGATCGGCCCCCGCGCCCGCCGCCCGCACGGCCTCGGCGACACCTGTGCGCAGACGCGGCTTGAGCGAGTTGCTGTAGATCGTGCCGAAGACGGCGGTCCCGAAGGCGCTGCCCAGCGTACGGAAGAAGGTGACCCCGGAGGTGGCCGTGCCGAGGTCCGCGTAGTCGACGGTGTTCTGCACGGCGATCGTCAGCACCTGCATGGAGAGCCCGATCCCCAGCCCCAGCACGAACATGGCCCCGGACTCCCGCCACACCCCGGAGTCCGGCCCCATCCGCGACAGCAGATAGAGCCCCACCGCCATCACGAGCGAGCCGATGATGGGGAACAGCCGGTACGACCCCGTCCTGCTGACCACGTTGCCGCTGAAGACCGAGGCGATCAGCAGCCCGACGACCATCGGCAGCGTACGGACGCCGGAGATCACCGCCGAATCGCCGTCGACGTACTGGAGATACGTCGGCAGGAACGTCATCGCGCCGAGCATCGCGAAGCCCACGATGAAGCTCAGCACCGAACAGACCGCGAAGACCGGAGTACGGAACAGCCGCATCGGCAGCATGGGTTCGGCCGCACGCGTCTCCACCACGCAGAACAGCGCCAGCGCGACGATCCCGCCCGCGAAGAGTCCCAGGATGACCGGGGAGCCCCACGCGTACTGATTGCCGCCCCAGCTCGTCGCCAGGATCAGCGCGCTCGCGCCCACGGCCACCAGAGCGATGCCCGGATAGTCGATGACGGGACGGGACACCGACTTGACGGACGGGATGGTCCGGGCGGCGGCGACCACCACGGCGATCGCGATCGGCACATTGATGTAGAAACACCAGCGCCAGGTCAGATTGTCGGTGAAAATCCCGCCGAGCAGCGGTCCCACCACCGTCGCGACCCCGAAGACCGCCCCGATCGCCCCCTGGTACTTGCCCCGCTCGCGCAGCGGGATGACATCGGCGATCAGCGCCATCGCCGTGACCATCAGCCCGCCGGCCCCGATCCCCTGGAGCGCGCGCCAGGAGATCAGCAGTGTCATGTCGGTCGCCAGACCGCACAGGAAGGAACCGGTGATGAAGACGACGGCCGAGATCTGGAAGATGAGCTTGCGGCCGAAGAGATCACCGAACTTGCCGACCAGGACGGTGGCGACGGTCTCCGCGAGCAGATACGAGGTGACCACCCACGACATGTGCGCCGCGCCGCCCAGGTCCGACACGATCGTCGGCAGCGCCGTACCGACGATCGTCTGGTCGAGCGCCGCGAGCAGCACACCGAGCATGATCGTGGCGAAGACGACGTTGCGCTGCCGTTTGTCGAGCACCGGCGGCGCGGGGACCGACGAGGGAGGCCGGGTCACGCTGGCAGTCGTCATCTCTGCACCGTCACACCCCGGACGGCGGTACGCATGCGGGGGCGGCCAGACCGGTGAGAGAGCGTTCAACCGGGTCTACGGGGCCGGGGCGGGACCGGGGCCCGGCGTACGGTTTCGACGGGCCCCCGTCTCCACGGCTCCCGGTGCCGCGGCCCCACGGTGCTACGGCCGCACGGCCGCGCCCGCCCGCGCCGGACCGGCCGACGCGGCACCCGCGGGCACCGGCGCCTCGGCCAGCACCCCGCGCATGTCGCGCACCGCCTGCCAGGTGCCCCGCCAGGTGCCGGTCACCTTGGACTTCCCCGCGCGCGGCAGATACGGAACGTCCCGTTCCGTGACGCGCCAGCCCGCGTCGGCGGCCCGTACGACCATCTGGAGGGGATAGCCGCTGCGCCGGTCGGTCAGCCCCAGATCCAGCAGCGCCGCACGGCGCGCCGCCCGCATCGGGCCCAGGTCGTGCAGCCGCACCCCGGTCCTGCGGTACGTCATCCGGGCCAGCGCCAGATTCCCGGCCCGCGCGTGCGGCGGCCAGGCGCCCCGGGTCAGCGGTCTGCGCCGGCCCAGGACGAGATCGGTCCGGCCCGCCGCCACCTCCGCGACGAAGGCGGGCAGCAGCCCCGGATCCAGGGACGCGTCGCAGTCGCAGAAGCAGACGAACTCGGCCTCGGCGGCGAGCAGTCCGGTGTGGCAGGCCGCCCCGAAACCGCGCCGCGGCTCGCGCACCACCGTCGCGCCGAGCCCGGCGGCGATCTCCGGCGACCCGTCGGATGAGCCGTTGTCGACGACGATCGCGCGCCAGCCGGGCGGCACGCGCTCCAGCACCCAGGGCAGGGCGAGGGCCTCGTCGAGGCAGGGAAGCACGAGGTCGACCGTCGTGGGGGTCGAGTGGGTCATGACCAGCACCGTCCGAATTCCGAAGCCGACAGGAGAGTGAGAAGGGTGAGAGGGGTGAGAGGGACAGGGGCGATGACGGGGGACGGCGCCCGGCTCAGGAGCCGACGGCCACCGCCCGCTGTCCCGCCCGCGCGAATTCCGTCATGCCCGCGTCGAACGTGACGGCGGGAGCCCAGCCCAGCTCGGCCCGCAGCCGCCGGGACGACGCCGTGATGTGCCGGACGTCGCCGAGCCGGTACTCGCCGGTGACCACGGGGTCGGGACCGCCGTGCGCTGCGGCCAGCGCCGCCGCCATCTCGCCCACCGTGCGCGGGTCACCGCTGCCGGTGTTGAACGCGCTCAGCACGCCCGGCTCCCGCTCCCGTACCGCGCGCAGCGCCAGCGCGTTGGCCGCCGCCACATCCCGTACATGGACGAAGTCCCGGCGCTGGCCGCCGTCCTCGAAGACCCGGGGCGCCTCCCCGCGCGCCAGCGAGGAGCGGAAGAACGACGCGACGCCCGCGTACGGCGTGTCGCGCGGCATCCCCGGCCCGTACACGTTGTGGTAGCGCAGCGAGACAGCCCGGCCGCCGGTGGCCCGCGCCCAGGCCGCTGCCAGATGCTCCTGGGCCAGCTTGGTCGCCGCGTACACATTGCGCGGATCGGTGGCCGCCTCCTCGCCGATCAGCCCCGGCACCAGCTCGGCGCCGCAGCGCGGACAGCCGGGCTCGAAACGTCCGGCCGCCAGATCGGCCGCCGCCCGGGGCCCCGGCGCGACCCGCCCGTGGAGCGGGCAGTCGTAACGCCCCTCGCCGTACACGACCATCGACCCGGCCAGCACCAGATCCCGTACGCCCGCGGCGCTCATGCCCGCGAGCAGCGTGGCCGTGCCCAGGTCGTTGCAGCCCACATAGGCGGGCGCGTCGGCGAAGTCCTTGCCCAGCCCCACCATCGCCGCCTGATGACAGACCGCGTCCACGCCACGCAGGGCGCCCGCCACGGCCGCCGCGTCCCGTACGTCCCCGTGGATCCACTCGACCCCGGGCGGGCGTGTCGGCGGTACGGGATGGGCCGAGGGGAGCAGGGCGTCCAGGACCACGGGCTGATGGCCGAGCGCGGTGAGAGCCGCGACGATGTGCGAGCCGATGAAGCCCGCGCCTCCGGTGACGAGTACACGCATGGGGCGACGTTAAGCGCGCCGCGCCCCGCCGTCCGCCTCACGCGCCGCAGCGTCACCGCTCCGTGGGACCGGCTCCCCCCACCGGGTCACCGGTGGTCCGGCGGCGCCAGCACCTCCGCCAGGTCGTAGCGGACCGGTTCCTCCAGCTGCGCGTACGTACAGGTCTCCGGCGTACGGTCCGGGCGCCAGCGGCGGAACTGCGTCGTGTGCCGGAACCGGTCGCCCTCCATATGGTCGTACGCCACCTCGCACACCCGCTCCGGCCGCAGCGCGAGCCACGACAGATCCTTCGTCCCCGACCAGCGGCTCGGCCCGCCGGGCAGCCGGGCGTTCTCGTGCGCCGACTCCTCCGCCCAGGCCGCCCACGGATGGCCCCGCGCCGTCTCCATCCGCAGCGGCGCCAGCTCCTCGGCCAGCTCCGCCCGGCGCCGCATCGAGAACGCCGCGCACACCCCGACATGCTGGAGGACGCCGGCCGCGTCGTAGAGCCCCAGCAGCAGCGATCCGACGACGGGGCCGCTCTTGTGGGCCCGGTAGCCGGCCACCACCACGTCCGCGGTCCGCTCGTGCTTGATCTTGTACATGGACCGGGTGTCCGGCCGGTACGGCGAATCGAGCGGCTTGGCGACCACCCCGTCGAGCCCGGCCCCCTCGTACCGCTCGAACCACTCGGCCGCCAGCTCCGCGTCGGTGGTGGCGGGCGCCAGATGAACCGGCGCGTGCACGCCCGTGAACACGGCCTCCAGCGCCTCCCTGCGCCGCTCCTGGGGGACCGGAAGCAGCGACACGTCCCCCAGCGCGAGCAGGTCGAAGGCGACGAAGCTCGCCGGTGTGCGCTCCGCGAGCAGATCCACCCGGGACTTCGCCGGATGGATACGCTCGGTGAGCAGCTCGAAGTCGAGTCGGTCCTCGTGCACGATCACGATCTCGCCGTCCACCACGCACCGCTCGGGCAGCTCCGCGAGCAGCGCCGCCACCAGCTCGGGGAAGTAGCGGGAGAGCGACTTCCCGGTCCTGCTGCCGATCACCACCTCGTCCCCGTCGCGGTGCACGATCGCCCGGAAGCCGTCCCACTTGGCCTCGTACTGCATACCCGGCGGGATACGGGCCACGGACTTGGCGAGCATGGGTTTCACGGGAGGCATGACCGGAAGATCCATGCACCGATTGTGCTCGGGAACGCCCCGCTCCGCCCGATATGGGCCCGCCCGACTTGGGTCCGCCCGAGACACGACCGGCCGACATCCCGGAGATACGACCGCCGATAGGGCGACCGGCCGATATGCGCCCGGCGCCCGCCCGGCCTACCGTGGCGCACATGGCATCGGGACAGGCGGTGGAGCTGGAGGCGGGCGGCAGGACCGTACGGCTGTCCAGCCCCGAGAAGGTCTACTTCCCCGCGCGCGGCTTCACCAAGCTGGACGTCGCCCGCTACTACCTGGCCGTCGGACCGGGCATCGTCCGCGCCCTGCGCGACCGGCCGACCACCCTCGAACGCTTCCCCGAGGGCGTCGACGGCGAGTCCTTCTTCCAGAAACGCGCCCCCAAGAACCTGCCCGAGTGGATTCCCACCGCCCGCATCGACTTCCCCAGCGGCCGGTCGGCCGACGAGATCTGCCCCACCGAGGTGGCCGCCGTGCTCTGGGCGGCGAACCTCGGCTGCCTCACCTTCCACCCCTGGCCGGTCCGCAGAGGTCGCACCGACCACCCCGACGAACTGCGCATCGACCTCGACCCGCAGCCGGGCACGGACTTCGCCGACGCGGTCAGGGCCGCCCACGAACTCCACGCCTTCCTCGACGAACAGGGCCTGCGCGGCTGGCCCAAGACCTCCGGCGGCCGGGGGCTGCACGTCTTCGTACCGATCGAACCCCGCTGGACCTTCACCGAGGTACGCCGCTGCGCCATCACCATCGGCCACGAACTGGAACGGCGGATGCCCGGCCGCGTGACCACCGCGTGGTGGAAGGAAGAACGCGGCGAGCGCATCTTCGTCGACTACAACCAGACCGCCCGCGACCGCACCATCGCCAGCGCCTACTCCGTACGCCCCCGCCCCCACGCCCCGGTCTCCGCGCCGCTGCGCTGGTCGGAGCTGGACGAGGTGGCGCCGACCGACTTCGACCTGGCGACCATGCCCGTGCGCTACGCCGAACTCGGCGACGTGCACGCGGACATGGGGGAGCGGTCGCACAGTCTGGAGGGCCTGCTGGAGCTGGCCGACCGGTACGAACGGGACCACGGCCTCGGCGACATGCCGTATCCCCCGGACTACCCGAAGATGCCGGGCGAACCGAAACGCGTCCAGCCGAGCCGGGCGCGGCACGAGGAGTGACGGGGGCGGGCGGTCACCGCGTGGCGCGGTCGGGCCGGAGAGGGGCCAGGGGCAACACGCACATCGTGTGTCCTATCGCGGTACCACGGGCCGGGTCATGGACGCGAAGACCGGTGAGTCCGAAGTCCCGGTGGCGCACCTCGGAGTGGATGCCGAGGATCGCCAGCCGGACTCCGGGAAGCTGTTCGGCGGCTTAGTGACGGATCTCGACGGTCACGTGGAGCCTCCCGCACGGTGATCAATGCCGAGGGGACCAGTAGTCGGACAGCATGTCGCCCGGCCAGGAAGGCTCGTGGACCGTGCCACGCGGTCCCATTTCGGTGAAATACGGAGCCAAGTCGTAGACGGCCGTGCCGTCGACGGCGTCCAGGTCGGTGACGTGCAGATCCAACCCTTCAACCTTCAGCAAGCGGGGGAAACTCGTCGCCAACTGGTTGGGCCTCCGATGGTTACGGTGTGCGAACGTGCCGGAAGGAGGCCAGGACGGGTTGTTGCGGGGGCTGCGCGCGTGCAGTGCCACATCGCCCGGCGAGGCCCGGTCGAAGTGCCACACGACGATCAGGTGCGAGAACTCCTCCAGCCCCTGGACCACTTCCGTCGGGTAGTCCGGGTTGAGACGGATCACCGAGTCGACACCACCCCAGTAGTCGTCTGCCACTTCGGGCCGGCCTCCGACCACCATGCCGATCGGCTTGATCTCAAGTGCCCGAACCATGTCAACGTCCTCTCGATCCATATCGCCGTGGGAAGGCTGGGAGGTCTGCGGGATATAGGTCCAGGTGGTCAATGTACCTGTGCCAAGTACGCGTTGGCCCGTGCGTCCACGACGGCGACAGCGGGAATGTTGCGCAGTCTGTAGGGGGAGAGCAGCCGCCGCATGTCGACAACCGCCTGGCGGGCCCGCCCGGAATAGATGCCGTCCTCCATCGACTCCAGTAGCCCGTTCCAGGTGGCGCAGGCTTCCTCGACTCCGCCGGCGACGATCTGTGTCGCTCCCAGGTATCCAAGCGTTACGGCGTGGGTGCGGCGAAAGGCCGCCCCGCGTGTACGAGAGGAGTGCCGGAACTCGCGAATGGCGCCCTGACGGTCACCGAGGTCTCTGAGGGTGCAGGCTGTCTCGTGGGCCAGCGCCGCTTCGCCGAAGAAGAAGGTCCGGTTGGGCTCTGGGGCACTGTCGCCCGCAGAAGCGAGGTCGTCCTCAGCGCGCAGGAGTGCCTTCGTCGCTTGCCCCCTCCTGCCGGTGGCCGCCAGGCATCGTGCGTGGATGACGCCGAGTAACGCCCGTTCCCTGGGCGTGGCCGAGGCATACCGAGCGCCCCGCAAGGATGCTGTCGCGAGTTCGAGTCCCCGGTCCGCGAAGCCGAGGTCCAGCGACTGATGTGCCATGGCTCGAAGGACATGGCCGCTGAGCGGCGGGTCGTCGGCCTGCGCGGCAAGTTTCACGGCGAGGACGAAGTACCGCTGGGCGGTGCTGTGTTCACCGCTGTCGAAGGCCATCCAGCCGGACAGGTAGGCCAACTCTGCGGCGGCAGAGAACATGCCCCTGCGTACCTGATCGCTGTGAAAGCTGCCGTGCAGAAAGTCGCGGACGTCGGAGTGCAGATACTGAACCAGGGCGGTGCGGCCGTGACCGCCGCCCCGCTGCTGGTCCATTGCGGAGAAGGCGGCGGTCAGCTCTTGGACTGTCCGGACATCGCTCTGACCGACTCGTTGGCCGCCTGACGATTGCTTGTCGGGCTGCCGGGCCATCGTCACCCACCATTCGTCGTCCGGGATCGCCAGGCCCACGGCCGAATACACAGCGCCGGTCAGCATCTTTCGTCGGTCCGCATCCAAGTCGGATCTCCCCAGGTAGGTCAGGGCGGTCAGCGGATCGACACGCCAGTCCAAGGCCCCCGGCGTTTGTAAGGCGGCGGATACGAATCCGAGTTCCTCGGGGGCCACGACACGCTTCAGGCGACGGGACAACGCCTGGGCCAAGATTAACGGGGCGGCCCCCGAGGGCTGGGTGCCGCCCACCCACATGCTCATGTGCGAGCGGCCGATACAGGCGTTCTCGCGGTGGCCGCCGCTGCCCGATTCTGCCGCGACGCGGTTGTACGCGCTCACCGCCTGAGCCCGTGACCACCCCACTTCTTCGAGCAGCCTGGCAAGCCGCTCGTTTCGTACGCGCGCCATGACGCTCTCCCGGCTGCAAGACGATCTCTGACCATATTGACCGGACCCGCGATGGCGATGAGGTCTCGCGCCTGCGGCCGGAGCCTCCAACCTACGACTGGCAGCACGTCAGATCTGCGATCTGTAACGACATCACCCATCAGGGATGATCTTTGACCACTTTGACCACCCGGCGGATCGCTGCCCCATACCCAGGCAGCCGGCGAGGCGGTTCTCTGTATGTGTCCACCCGGCAGGCGACATCGGCCGCGCGTCGGTGTGCACCTTTCATGCCGTCCGCGCGCGGGCGGTGAGTCAACGCTCCTGTCCGGGGGCGCGCCAGGCCCATGACGGAGGGGACTTGCCATCGTGACCAGAACCGAGTCGGCGGAGACATTCTCGGTAGCCCGTGAGTGGTCGCTGAAGTACACGATGGTGCCTGGCTCGGTGCGTCTCGCGCGGATACACGTACGTCGGCACGTCACCGCGATGGGTTGGCGGGGCGACGTGGAGGACGCGGTCCTCATCGCGTCCGAGCTGGTGTCCAATGCCATCGCGCACGCGCGGGTCCCGGAGGAACTGCTGACGGTGCGTGCGGCGGTTCTCGATGAGGGGGCCCTGCTGGTGGATGTGTCCGATCCGGTCTGCTGCTTCGGCGCGGTGGGCGGGGAGGGAGAGGAAGCGGAGAGCGGCCGGGGGCTGGTCATCGCCCGGGGGCTGGGGGCGTTTGTCTCCTGGTTCCTGCGCGAGGGCGGCGGCGGGAAGACGGTCCGCGCGTACGTACCCGTCGTACCGGCGAGGCGGCCCCGGTGATCGCTGCCGGGCCGGCTGATCGCGCCGGGCGGGCGTCGGCCGTGCCGGAGATGCTCGACCTGTGGGCGGTGTGATGGCGTCGGATGTCCCGGAGAGCGAGGAGCCCCCGCGCGGAACAGCGCTGACGTGGCCTCCCTGCGCGTGCCCCATAGGAGACCGGTGCCCGGAGCGGCCCGGCGCCGGTGTGACGGAGGGCGGCGAGGACCGGTCGGACAGTACCGCCATGGAACGCATCCGGCCGTTGCTCGCCGCGCGCAACCGTCGTACGGACTGGGGGCGCCGGTGACGGCTGGGCGGCGCTTTTCGTGGCGTGTGGCGCGCTGGGCGGTGCGTTGGCGGCTGTGGCGGCAGCGCCGGGACCAAATCGCGTACCTGGTGGACGTCGTCATTGCCGCGGAACAGACAAGGAACCGTGTGGTGCTCACCGAGCTTCAACTGCTCGACAACAAGGCTTTCTTCGACCGTGTCTTCGGACAACTGCCCCCGGAGGGAAACAACGATGGCTGAGAAGCCGTGCGCCACATGCCTGACGCTGAAGGAGGAGTTGGCGTCCGCCGAGCGGGCCGGGGACAGGTCCAGGGCGCTGGATTGCGTCGTACTCCTCCGCCGACACCCGGACCATGGCGCTTCGCCCGTGGCCGCGCCTCCGGAGAGCCGGCCGCAGTGGTACATCGAGGGCTACGGCTGAGGCCGGTGGAGAAGTGCTCGCTCCCCGGGTTCGCCCGGGGGATCGGGGCGGGCACTGTCCGGGCCCCTGCCTCCCTGTTCCTTTTGATGTCCGTCATCCGGTACCGAGTGACAACCGGGGAAATCCTCTCGTCGGCTGTTTTCTCAAGGGGGGCTCAGTGTGAACTCCATCTGCCTACCGTGACTTCGAGCACGCGTACGTGGACGTACTCGATCACATCGCGGGGAATTTCGAGTACCGGAACGCGCCGCGGGGGAACGCCGCCGGCGAGTGTCTCGGGCTCAGTTTCCAGATCGTCAACCCGCGTGAGCGTCTGCCCTGTCTGGCCGCGCGCAGGGTCAATCCGGTTCTCTCTTTCGCCGAAGCCCTCTGGTATCTGGCGGGCCGCACCGACCTGGACATGATCGGCTGCTACGCGCCCCGGATGCGTGACAGCTCCGGTGACGGTAGGCGGATTGACGGGGCCGCCTACGGTTCACGGGTCTTCAACCCGTCGGCGGCGACACGCTGTCGTCTTCGACCGGGTCATTGAGCTGCTCCGCCCCGCGCAGGACAGTGAGCGCGGGGCTCATGCCGATCCTCACTGCGGCGAACTGGCGGTGGCCGACAACCCTGACGTGTCCTGTGTCGTCGCCCTCCACACGAGCGCGTGTGCCGGGTCCTGGATGAGGCCAGGGGGCGATACCGGCCGGTGCGGGAGCCGTTTCCCGCCATGCCTGTCGGTACGTTCTTTCCCGCCGAGTGGACGAAGGCCAGGGTGTGGGCCAGGCGCCACCGCCTTCACCAGCATCGCCCGCACCCTCGTCTGCTGCCGCAGGCTCACCAATTGAGCTGACTTCTCAGACAAGACATAGCAGCCTGGGGGCGGCGCGCTGGAGATCTCGCCGCTGCGGTCGCACGGCGAGGACGTGCCGCTCGCGGCGGACGAGTCGAGCGGACGCCGCGTTACGTCAGTTCGCCAGGCGATGGGATTCGGCGGCAGGAGCAGGGGACTGGGCGGGTGGCCATCCCATGATCCGGCGTGTGGTGGCGCCGAACAGCGCGGTCCGCTCCGACCGGGACAGCTCGGGCCGGTCGAGCAGGTAGTGCAGACCTTGAGCGTAGGAGTGGTAGCCCGGGTACCTCGGTACGGGATCGAAGCCGTGCAGCCGACCGAAGACCCGGTGCTGATCGGTCGCCCACATGCATCGGTCGGCGCCGAACGCGTCGAGGATCTGGCGCAGTTGGGGCCAGACGTCCGGATACGGGTACGTCCGGGTGGACAGTGTCGGGGCGCCCGAGAGTTTGACGAAGACGTTCGGTAGTTCGGCGAGGGACAGCAGCTGGCCGAGGTCACGCCACGGTGGCTCGTCGGCCGGTGCGAAGGGCGGCTGGTTTAGCCCCATGTGGTCGATCACCAAAGGGAGTTCAGGGTGTGCGTGTGCCACTGGCGCAACGTCGGACAGAACACCCGAGGCCAGGAGGCAGACCGGCATCCGGTGCTGTTCGGCGGCGGTCAGCAGTTTCTCGTAGGCCCCGGCTCGCAGGCGCTCAACGGCAGCAGGGGGGAAAGCGAGGTTGACCCGGAGTCCCAGAACGCCTGGTTCCTCTCGTGCGCGGGCCACCTGACCGGCGATGTCGGGCGAGGTCTCGTCGAGCGTCAGCACGGTGGCGAGACGCCCGGGGTGCCGGGCAGCCGCTGCCTTGCACCACTCGACGGGAGCGACGTCCGGGTGGCTGACGAGGACGGCCGCGTCCACGCCTGCCGCGTCCATCTGCGCGAGGACGATCTCGGACAGCAGGTGCGGGTACGACTCGTCGCCGTGTGCCCACCGCGACCAGGGCCGTGGCAGATGCAATTGTGCGTCGATGATGTCCATGGGTGACTTTCTCCTGTGCTGCCGAACGGGTGGGTGGAGGGATGTTCAGGCCGCGATTCCGCTGCCTCCGCCGACGACGATGTTCTGGCCAGTCACATAGCCGGAGGCGTCGGAGGCGAGAAATGCCACGGTTTCGGCGACCTCGCGGGCTGAACCCATGCGTCCGAAGGGGATGTGGACGGCCATGTTTTCGGCGACCGCCGAGAGTTCCTCCGAAGAGAGGCCCGACTTCGACCAGATCGGGGTTTCGATGGCCCCCGGGCTCACCGCGTTGACGCGTATGCGCCGGGGAGCCAGTTCGATGGCCAATGAGGGGACCATCGTCAGCAGGGCCCCTCTGCTGGCGGCGGTGAGGCTCCCGCCGGGGACACCACGGATCGCGCCGATACCCACAGTGAAGATCACCGAGGCGCCGTCGCGGAGCAACGGCAGTGTCCTCTGGAGCGTGAAGAACTGCCCTTTCGTGTTGATCGCGAACACGTCGTCGTAGGTTGCCTCGTCGACCGCCTCCAGCGGCGCGGCACGACTAATCCCGGCATTGAGGAAAAGAGCGTCGAGTGAGCCGAAGCGCGTGCGGACCTCGGACGTGAGGCGGTCGGTGTCGGACGCCGAGCGCGAGTCCGCCCGGAGTACGACGACGTCTTCGGGTAGCTCTTTCCTCGCGGCCGCGAGGGTGTCCGGGTTCTGTCCGGTGACCATCACCCGGTACCCCCGCTGATGCAGCAGTTCGGCCGTCGCCTTGCCGATGCCGCTGGTACCTCCGGTGATCAGGGCGGCAGGTGAGGACATGGTGCGACTCCGATCGGACGGTGAGCCGAAAAAGGGATGCAACGCGGTACCGGGGGCCGGCCGGGCCGCTGATCCTCAGTCTGCGTCCACCGCCCGCCGACCGGCCAATGAATGTTTCGCACCAAGCGATACTCGTCGCGTATCACTCAAGCTCACAGGCGTGAGCGGCATCCTTTCGTCCCTCCCGGAGGTAGGCTCAGGCATGCCCGACGTGCCACCGACATTCCCCGACCTGGATCTGAGACTGGTCCGCTGTTTCACCGTCGTCGCCGAGCACCGTCACTTCGGTCGCGCCGCCGAAGCCCTGCACACCACTCAGCCCTCACTGAGCCGCCAGATCCGGCGTCTTGAACGGCAGATGGACGCCTGCTTGCTCGACCGTTCCCCGCAAGGCACCGAGCTGACCGAGGCCGGTGAGACCTTCCTCCCGCTCGCTCGGACCCTGCTGGAATCCGCCGCCCGGGCTATGACCTACGCCTGGGCCGCCGCCCAGCCCAAGCGCGTCACCGTCGGCTACACCACCAACCTCATCGTCACTCCGGCCGTCGTCGAACTGCGTCGCCGCAACCCGGACACGGAGGTACGCGCCGTGCACCTGCCGTGGAACCAACCGCGCGAGGCACTGCTCGACGGCCGGGCGGACATAGTGGTGACCCGGCTGCCACTGCGCACCGAGGGCCTCCAGACCACTGTCCTGCGCGAGGAGTCCCGGATCCTCCTGGTCCCCCTCGGCCATCCCCTGGCCGACCGGGACTTCGTGACTCTCGACGACATGGCCGACGAACCCATCCCCCGGATGCCCGACCCGGGCTGGAACGCCTTCTGGCGCGTCGATCCCCGGCCCAGCGGACGTCCCGCACCCGACGGTCCGCTCGTCGAGGACATCGAGGACAAGATCGAACACATCGCCGCCGGGCAGGCCGTCGCGATCGTCCCCGCCGGCGAGTACCTCAACCGCCTGCGCCCCGGACTCACCACTGTTCCCCTGCAAGGCGTCACACCCAGTCACGTTGTCCTGGCCACCCGCGCCGGCGACCACAACCAGTTGGTGAGGGCATTTCGGGAACTCGCGGCACACCACCTGGCCCTACCACCAGGAGAACGGCCGACGGCGAGCGGATCGACCCGGTCACCCTGGCGACGCCGACCGCCACCCTGAGGCCGCGACGGCGCCTCCGGCGAACGTCCCGAGGCCCGAGCGAGCACCACCTGCCGGAGATCGGAAAATCGGTGGCGGGCCCGGCCATCCCCTGGTGAAGATCGCGGCATGGCCAACTTCCTGGAGACCGACCGGCTCGTCCTGCGCGCGTTCACAGCGGCCGACACCGACCACCTGCTCGCCCTGGACAACGACCCCGAGGTCATGCGTTTCATCAACGGTGGCCGTCCCACCGGCCGCCAGGCGATCGAGACGCAGACGCTGCCCCGGTTCCTGCACGATTACCCGTGCTGGAAGACCCGCGGCTACTGGGCCGCACAGGAGAAGACCACCAGCACTTTTCTGGGCTGGTTCGAGTTCCGCCCGTTGGAAGAGCACAGCACCGCCGTGGTCGAACTGGGCTACCGGTTGAACCGGGCGGCGTGGGGACACGGGTACGCCACCGAGGGATCCCGGGCCCTGATCCACAAGGGGTTCACGGACCTGGGGGTCGAGCGGGTCACGGCGAACACCATGGCCGTCAACACCCGTTCCCGTCGCGTCATGGAGAAGTCGGGCCTGTCCTTCGTCCGGAACTTCACCGGGGACTGGCCGGAGGCGATCGAAGGCTCCGGGCACGGTGAAGTCGAGTACGAACTCACCCGGACCGGGTGGGAACAGACCCTATAGACGTCAACGATCGCTCCCAGCGCGCAGCGGCCGCAGGCTTCTCCAGGACGCACCGTCACACTGCTCTGCCCACCGAAGGGATCATGGCCCAGGGCGTCGCGGGCGAACTGGCCCTCACGGTCGGCTGCCCCGACGTCATCCGCTCAGGCACCTGGTCGTCGCCCGTCCTCGGAACGTACCCCACCGGCCGCGTCCCGCACACGACAAAGCCGGCCCCCGGAACCATGATCGGGTTCCGGAAGCCGGCGTCACCGTTCGGGCCGTACGGATCAACTCACCGTGCTGATCAGGTGCTTACAGCTCCTTGATCCGGATGTCGCGGTACGAGATGACGTCCGTCGCGCCGTGCACCTGGAGCCCGACGTAGCCGGTGGCGTAGCGCCGGCCGTCCGTGCCCGGGTCACCGGCGCGTGCCGGGTAGAAGTCCTGGCCGCCGACGTTGTCGAACTCGTTGATCAGGACGCCGTTGCGCAGGATTTCGTAGTGCTGGCCGACCACCCGGATCTCGTAGTCGTTCCAGGTGCCCTTCGGAGTCACCCCGGCGCCGCCCAGGCCCACGCGGTCGAAGCCGTAGACCGAGCCGGTCTTGTAGAGGTCACCGTCCGGCTTGTCGAGGATCTGGATCTCGTGGCCGTAGTTGATGGCGACCCACTCGGGCCGGGACTCCTCGGGGTGGTCGTGGACGAACGGGAAGCGGACGAAGACACCGCCGTTGGCGTTGCCGTTGCCCGGCGCGTCGTCGCGGAACTGGAGCTTCAGCGAGAAGTCGCCGTACTTGCGCTGCGGGAACCACAGCATGCCCATGCCGTCGACCGTGGTGCTGCTGGTGATGGCGCCGTCGTCGGAGAGCCCGAACGCGCCGCCGCCGACCTGCTCCCACTTGGCGAGGGACGCCGCCGTGCCGTCGAAGAGATCACGGTAGCCCTCGGTCTGGCCCGGGGTGCCGATCTTCGAGTCCGTGGCGGCCTTGGTGATCTTCTCGAACTCGCGCTCGTCGATGACGTTGTCGAAGAGGAGCTTGTCGAGCACGGAGCCGACGTGCTTGAGGAAGAGGGCCTGTGAGGTCCACTCCTTCTCGTCCTCGATCAACTCGTTGATCGTGCACCGGTTCCGGGTGAGCCGGTTGGGCACGCCCGTGTCGACCGTACCGACGAACACCGTCAACCGCTCGTCGAACTCGGGGCAGTTGGGCGCCGGAACGCCACCGCTCTGGGCGACGGTGAACGACACCTGCTTGGCCTGCGCGGTGTTGCCGGCCTTGTCCGTGGCCCGGTACGAGAGCGCGTGGTAGCCGACCCGGTCGACGATGACCGGGGCGGTGTAGGCCAGGTAAGGGCCGCTGTCCAGGGAGTACTCGATCTTGTCCACGCCCGACTCGGAGTCGGTCGCGGTGACGGTCACCTTGGCGCTGCTGATGAACGCGCCGTTGGAGTTCTTGTCACCCGTGACCGTCACACCCGTCACGGGCGGCGTGGTGTCCTTCACCGGCGGCGCCACGACGGTGAAGGTGACGGTCTTGGCCGCCGCCATGTTGCCCGCCTTGTCCGTCGCGCGGTAGCGCACGGTGTGCGCGCCGAGGTCGTGCACCATCACCGGAGCGGTGTACGGCTGCCACGCGCCGTCGGTGCCGAGGGCGTACTCGATGGTGTTGACGCCCGAGCCGGTGTCCGAGGCGGTGACGGTGACCGTGGCCATCGACAGGTAGTCGCCCTGGTCGTCCTGCTCGCCGCTGACCGTCGCCGAGGTCTCCGGCGGCGTGGTGTCGTCGTTCGACGGGGCGACGACGGTGAAGGTCACCGACTTCTCCTCCGCCACGTTGCCGGCCTTGTCGGTCGCCCGGTAGCGGACCGTGTGCTCACCGACCTGGTCGATCACCACCGGAGCGGTGTACGGCTGCCACGCGCCGTCCGCCCCGACCGCGTACTCGGTGGTCGCCACGCCCGAGCCGTCGTCGGTCGCGGTCACGGCCACCGTGGCGGAGCCGACGTACGCGCCGTCGGCGTTCTTCTGCCCGGTGACCTCGGCCGAGGTCACCGGCGCTGTGGTGTCCTCGCCGTCGCCCGCCTCGGTCACGGTGAGGGTCCCGGACATCTGGCCGTGGCCCGGGATGACGCAGTGGTAGCGGTAGGTGCCGGGGGTCAGATTGACCTCGACGCTGTACTTGCCGCCGTTGCTGTCGCCGGGGTTGGCCAGGATGTTCACCTGGACATCGCTGTTGTACGCGGGGTCGGAGGTGTCGAAGGTGAGGGTGTGCGGCATGCCGAGGGTGTTGCCGGTGGCCTCGCTGTTCTCGAAGACGAGTGTCGCGGGGCCGGCCTCGGCCGTGGTGGGGGCGGTGAGGTAGTGGTCGATGGGGTCACCGGCGGTCCAGGTGAGGACCTGGGCCGCGGCCACCTTGTCGCTCCCGCCCGCCGGCTGGGCGCCGGCGGGGTCGCCGCCGCGCCCGTACGCGGCGGTCGAGGTCAGCCCGAGCACCATCACCAGCGCGCCCACCAGCGCCGTCCACAGACGCAGGGCCCGGTGTGCGGGCCGATTTCTCAAGCGCTGTCTCACTGATTCGCCTTTCTGACCAGATCCTTGGCGGCCGGGGTCGGCGCGCCGCCCTTGTACGTCACGCGCCACAGCGCGGACTGGGAGTCGGAGGTGAAGAAGCCGCGCCCGTAATCGAGGACGTAGAGCGAGCCGTCCGGGGCGAACTTCCAGTCCATCAGATTGCGGATACCGCCCTGACCGACCGGGATGATCTTCCGCAGCGACTCGGCGGAGGTCGGCAGGCCGCCCTTGGCCATGTTCTTCGGGTCGGTCAGCACCGCGTGGCGCGGGTTGTCGCCGTCGTAGAAGTCACCCACGAACCACTTGCCGTCCCAGTAGGCGGGCCACTTCTCGGTGCTGGTGCTCCGCTCGTCGTACCGGTAGACGGGGCCGTCCATGGCCGCCTGGCCACCGCCCTTGAGCCACGGCAGCAGGTACGTGCCCTGGCTCTCCTGGTAGCTGGGGATGCCGTTGGCGTCGCGCGGGAAGTCAGGCCCGCCGCCCTGCGGCGAGTACCAGATGTTGCTGGGCGTGACGGGCGGCAGGTTCACCAGGCCGTTGTTGTTCGGGGACTCGTTCTTCGGGGCGGCGCAGTCGTACCAGCCCAGCGGCTTGGTCGGGTCGGGAAGATTGCGGTCCCGGTAGGGCTGGTTGTTGCCCATGCAGTACGGCCAGCCGTAGTTGCCCGGCTTGGTGATCGCGGAGAACGACTCGTACTTGGCGGGGCCCCAGGTGGGGGACGGGCCGCCCGCGTCGGGGCCGACCCAGCCCGCGTAGAGGGTGTCGGTCTTCTTGTCGATCGAGATCCGGGACGGGTTGCGCACCCCCATCACATAGATCTCACCGCGGGTCTTTCCGCCGCCCTCGGCCTGCTCCTTGCCGGTGAAGAGGTTCCCGTCGGGAAGGGTGGCCGTCCCGTCGGGCTCCGGGTGGATGCGCAGGATCTTGCCGTTGAGGTTGTTGGTGTTGCCCGCGGTCCGGCGCGCGTCCGCGAACGAGACGCCCTTGTAGGCGGGTTGCGGGTTGTTGCCGGAGTAACCGTCGCTGAACTGGGACGAGTTGTTGTCCCCCGTCGCGATGTACAGGTTGCCCTTCGAGTCGAAGGCCATACCGCCGCCGGCGTGGCAGCAGCTGTGGACCTGTACCGGCCACTTCAGCAGGACCTTCTCGGACGCGAGATCGAGCTTGTACGTCGTCCGGTTCAGTGTGAAGCGGGAGACGCGCCGTTCGGCGATCCGCTTGTCGCGGTCGAGTCCGGAGTGCGGGGTGTAGTGCAGGTAGACCCAGCCGTTGGACTGGAAGGCGGGGTCCAGCTCGATCCCGAGCAGCCCTTCCTCGACCTTGACCAGCTCGTCGCCGCCGCCCTTGTTGCCGAAGACCGTCAGCGCGCCGGCGAGCGTCACCTTCTTGGTCAGCGGGTCGTAGACGTGGATCTGACCGAGGCCCTTGCCGACGTCGGGGTCGTTCCAGTCGGTCACCACCGGGTCGCTGTTGTCACCGCCGCCGCGGCTGATGTACAGCACCCGTCCGTCGGGCGCGGTGACCAGTCCGTGCGGCTCGCCGATCTGGTCCTGCTCGCCCGGCTGGTTCGGCTGGGTGACGCGCTCCGCCTTGTAGTTGGCGTCGATGGTCGCCTTGCAGTCGGCGGCGGAGATCCGGGTGGTCCACTGGAGGGCGCCGCGCAGATGGTCGCGGAAGTCGGTCTCCGCGTAGGAGTCGGCGGTGCCGCCCATCCCGGTGTAGAAGGACCGGCCGCCGTCGTAGTCACGGCACCAGGAGATCGGGTGATCGGCACCGTTGGCACCGGTCCCGGGCTTGTAGGTGTTCTCCCTGACCCGGGCGACGGTGTGCACCTTGCCGGTGGGGTTGCCCGACCAGTTGAACCACTTGTCGGGCCGCTTCCACTCCAGCGGGAGGTTCTTGGTCGCCGGATGGATACGGTCGCCGACCTCGACGGTGGCGCGCTGGACACTGCTCGGGGCGCCGGTCGGCCGGGCGCCGATCAGCCCGGTGAACCAGTCGGAGTACGGCTCCGTACGGGCCGCCTCGTGGATGCCGAGGAAGCCGCCGCCCGCCTTGACGTAGGCTTCCAGGCCCGCTTCCTGCTCCGGGTCGAGCACATCGCCGCCGCCGGTGAGGAAGACGATCGCGTTGTACGTACCGAGCTTGTCGGCGTTGGTGAAGACCGAACCGTTCGCCGTGGCCTCGGTCTTGAACCGCCCGGCGGCCGGCCCGGTCAGGCCGATCGACTCGATGGCCTCGATACCGGCGTTGACGACCGGCGACTCGTCGGTGGCGGAGGCGTGGAAGACCAGCACCTTGACATCCTCGCCGCCCGGCGGCGAGGGAAGGGACAACGTTGTCGACGCCGGTTCCGGGTACGCCTTGGCCGTGGCGGTGGTGCCGCCGAGCAGAGACGCCGCCATCGTGCCGGCCACCAGACCCGCGGCCATGGCACGTCTGGACCGGGACGATCTCGACCGGTGACGTGGTGCGCGCTGCATCTGTTCACCCACCCCTCTTTGGTCACAGCAACAGTTCGTTCACAGCAACAGCGCCTGAAGCTAGACCTCTTTCGCCAACTCGCCAATAGGTACGACCGCAATCACCCCAACTTTGTCCTGAGTGTGGATAAACAAAGATCCCTGGTCTACCGTGTGGCCGTCCCCGGGGCCTCCTGTGCCCCGCAACTCCGTACGGCATCGGGGAGTTCGTTATGGCCATGGACAGACGGAGCTTCAACCGGCGGCTGCTGGCGGGAGGGGCGGTCGCCGCGACCGGGATCACCTCGCTGTCCGTGGCCTCGGCCTCGGCCCCGGCCGCGCGCGCGGCGGACACCCCGCCCAGAACGGCCCCGGCGGGCGGTCAGGTGCGCCGCCTCACGATGTACGCCGAGACCCTGCCGAACGGCCAGATGGGGTACGGCTTCGAGCGGGGCAAGGCGTCCGTCCCCGGTCCGCTGATCGAGCTGAACGAGGGCGACACCGTCCATATCGAGTTCGAGAACACGACGGATGTTCCGGTCAGCCTGCACGTCCACGGCGTGGACTACGACATCGCCAACGACGGCACCCGGATGAACAAGAGCCATGTCGAACCGGGCGGCACCCGCACCTACACCTGGCGTACCCACGCCCCCGGCCCGCGTGCGGACGGCACCTGGCAGCCCGGCAGCGCGGGCTACTGGCACTACCACGACCACGTCGTGGGCACCGACCACGGCACGGGCGGCATCCGCAAGGGCCTCTACGGGCCGGTCGTCGTCCGCAGGAAGGGCGACATCCTGCCGGACAAGCAGTTCACCATCGTCTTCAACGACATGACGATCAACAACAAGCCCGCCGCCGAGAGCCCCAACTTCGAAGCCACCGTGGGGGATCGCGTCGAGATCGTGATGATCACGCACGGCGAGTTCTACCACACGTTCCATATCCACGGGCATCGCTGGGCGGACAACAGAACGGGCCTGCTGACCGGCCCGGACGACCCCAGCCGGGTGATCGACAACAAGATCACCGGGCCGGCCGACTCCTTCGGCTTCCAGATCATCGCGGGTGAACGCGGAGGCGCGGGCGCCTGGATGTACCACTGCCATGTCCAGAGCCACTCGGACATGGGCATGGCCGGCCTGCTGCTGATCGCCAAGCCGGACGGCACGATCCCTGGGTACGAGCCGCACCATCCGGGCCACTCCTCCGCCTCCGCCGACGCCGCCGGTTCCGGCGGCGCCGCGCACGCGGGTCACTGAGTCCGGCCGGGGCGGGCGGTCAACCGGTCCGGGTCCGGGCGTCGATCCGGCCGGCCCGGACCCGGAGCCCTCGACCCGGCCGGCCCGGACCCCGAGCCCTCGAACCGGCCCGTCCGGCGGCGCGCCGCGCCATGGCAACCGTTTCGTGGTGACGGACCGCGAGGCTACAGTTACGGCGGTGCGTGAGCCGGGCGAGGGGGCCGGGGACGGGGACGGGACGCGTCGCGCGGAGTGAACAGCCGTGCGGGCTCAGTCCGTTGACGGTTCGTCAATCACTTGTTTATCCCCTTCGGGCAGGGTGATCGGCATGCCGATCAACATCACCGCCAGCACCACCACTCCGACCGACCGCGCGGGCGCCGGCCGTACGGTCACCGCCCGCGCGAAGGACGAACTCTCCTGGCAGGAGAGCGCGTTGTGCGCCCAGACCGGCCCCGAGTTCTTCTTCCCGGCGCCCGGCTCCTCCACCCGTGAGGCGAAGCGGCTCTGCGGCGCGTGCGAGGGCCGGATCGCCTGCCTCCAGTACGCGCTCACGCACGACGAGCGCTTCGGAGTCTGGGGCGGGCTGTCGGAGAAGGAGCGGCAGGACCTCCGCCGTACCGCGAACTGAGACGGGGCCGCCCGGTACCGGGCGCCCCCGTCATCAGGGGAGAGCGGGCCCTCGCCGCGAACCGGCCGCCGGGCGGGTCCCGTACCGCTGGGGAGCGGTCCGGTACGGGGGTGTCCCCGCCGGGGCGGCCCTTCGCGCGGCCGGGGCCGGGTGTCAGCCCGCCGCGCGCGCGGCCATCCGCGCCTTGCGGGCGGCGAGCTTCTCGTCGAACTTGCTCGCCTCGGAGTCCAGGCCGTTCATGTACAGACCCAGCTCCTCCTGCGCCTTCAGGCCCTCCGGGCCGAGTCCGCTTATGTCCATGACCTTCAGGTAGCGCAGCACCGGCTGGATCACGTCGTCGTGGTGGATCCGCATGTTGTAGATCTCGCCGATGGCCATCTGCGCGGCGGCGCGCTCGAAGCCGGGCATGCCGTGGCCGGGCATCCGGAAGTCGACGACGACGTCACGCACCGACCGCATGGTCAGATCCGGCGCGAGCTCGAAGGCCGCGGCGAGCAGATTGCGGTAGAAGACCATGTGCAGGTTCTCGTCGGTGGAGATCCGCGCCAGCATCCGGTCGCAGACCGGGTCGCCCGACTGGTGCCCCGTGTTGCGGTGCGAGACGCGCGTCGCCAGCTCCTGGAAGGCGACGTACGCGACGGAGTGCAGCATCGAGTGCGCGTTGTCGGACTCGTACCCCTCCGCCATGTGCGCCATCCGGAACTGCTCCAGCTTGTCCGGGTCCACGGCGCGCGAGGCGAGCAGATAGTCACGCATCACGATGCCGTGCCGGCCCTCCTCGGCGGTCCAGCGGTGCACCCAGGTGCCCCAGGCGCCGTTGCGGCCGAAGAGGCTGGCGATCTCGTGGTGGTAGCTGGGCAGGTTGTCCTCGGTGAGCAAATTGACCACGAGCGCGATCTTGCCGACCTCGGTGACCTTGGACTGGTCCGGCTTCCAGGCTTCGCCGTCCTCGAAGAACCCGGGGAAGTTACGGCCGTCCGACCAGGGCACGTACTCGTGCGGCATCCAGTCCTTGGCGACCTTGAGGTGGCGGTTGAGCTCTTTTTCCACCACCTCTTCCAGCGCGAACAGCAGTCGGGCGTCTGTCCACGCGTCCGAACTGCCGAGATGGGGAGAGGTGATCGACACGGGTGCTCCTGGGGGACGGAGTTGTACCTACGGGTTCGTAGGTTACGACACCGTAGGTTAAGGCGCGGTAAGCGGAAGGCCAAGCCCGGTGGCCGAAGGCGTCCTTACGCTCTGTTATGCGTACAGGTCACGCAGGCGAACCGAGAGGCAGGTCACGCACCCTTCGAGCTTCTCGAACTCGCTGATGTCGACCGGGACCGGGGTGTACCCGAGATCCGTCAGCAGCCCGGCGGTTCTGGGCGCGCTCGCCGCGATCAGCAGTCTCCCACCACCGAGCAGCACCACGTGACCGCCGGACTCCTCCGGTACGGGCAGAAAACGCGGAAAGACGGACGGGGTGTCCACCAGCGGCCCGTATCCGATGACCGTGGAGTCCGGCAGCGCCGTCACCGCCGACTTCAGATGCAGCACCCTGCTCACCGGTACGGCCACCACCCGCGCCCCGAGCGGTTCGAAGGCCGCGCGCAGCTGCGCCACCCCCGCCGCGTTCGTCCGGCCGCCCCGGCCCACGTAGATCGTGTCGCCGACCTTGAGCACATCGCCGCCGTCGAGCGTGCCCGGCTCCCGTATCCGGTTCACCGAGCAGCCCAGCGCGGCGAGTCGGGTCTCCACCGCCGCCGTCTCCGGGCGGCGCGAGGGGGCGCCGGGACGCGAGATCAGGGCGACATTGCGGAACATCACCACCGCGTCCTCGACGAACACCCCGTCCGGGCAGTCGTCCACCGGCGCCACCTCGACGGTCTCCCAGCCGTGCCCGCGCAGCGTCCGGACGTACTCCTCCCACTGGCGCAGCGCGAGCCCGGCGTCGACGGCGGACCGCTCGACATGGGTCACCAGCCCCTCGGCGAGGCGCGGGCTCGGGCGGCGTATCAGGGCTTTCCTGCTGGTCACGGGCGAGTCTCCAGGGTGAGGGGAGCAGCGGTCGCTACCGCCCATCATGAACCCGGGGGCCGGGCCGCCGGAACCGGGGTGTCCGGGGCCCGTACGGACCGCTCAGAGCGTCCCGCCCACGGCTCGGCGGGTCCCGCCCGCCGCTCAGAGCGTCCCGCCCGCCGCGCGCACCTCCTCCGGAGTGGTGTCCCGCAGCTCCCCGTCGAGCAGCAGCCAGCGGGTGATCCCGATCGACTCCAGGAACGGCACATCGTGGCTCGCCACGATCAGCGCGCCCCGGTACGCCTCCAGCGCGGCTGTGAGCCGGCGCACGCTCGCCAGATCCAGATTGTTCGTCGGCTCGTCCAGCATCAGCAGGCGCGGCGCCGGATCGGCCAGCAGCAGGGCGGCCAGCGAGGCGCGGAAGCGCTCCCCGCCGGACAGCGTGCCGGCCGGCTGATCGGCCCGCGCGCCCCGGAAGAGGAAGCGGGCGAGTTGCGCCCTGATCAGGTTGTTCGTCGCCTCCGGGGCCAGCCGCGCGACGTTCTCCACCACGCTCAGCCCGTCGTCGAGGACATCGAGACGCTGCGGCAGGAAGCGCAGCGGCACCTGGGCCAGCGCCTCGCCGGAGACCGGTGCCAGCTGCCCGGCGATGGTGCGCAGCAGCGTCGTCTTGCCCGCCCCGTTGCGTCCCACCAGCGCGATCCGTTCGGGACCGTGGATCGCGAACTCGCCACGCGCCTCGGCTCCGTAGCGCAGCCGCAGATCACGCAGGGTCAGCACGCCGCGTCCCGGGTGGACCGTGGTGTGCGGCAGCTCGATCCGCACCTCGTCGTCGTCCCGGACCGCCTCCACCGCCTCGTCCAGGCGCTCCTTGGCCCGGCTGAGCCGCTCCGTGTGCATGATGCGGTGCTTGCCGGCGGACTCCTGGGCCGCCCGCTTGCGCGCGTTCATGACGATCTTCGGTTCGCGCTTGTTGTCCGCCATCTTCTGGCCGTAGCGCTTGCGCCGTGCCAACTTGATGTGGGCGTCAGCGAGTTCGCGTTTCTGGCGCTGTACGTCGGACTCCGCGACGCGGACCATCCGCTCGGCCGCCTCCTGTTCCTGGGCGAGTGCCTCCTCGTACGCGCTGTAGTTCCCGCCGTACCAGCGCGCCTCGCCGTCCCGCAGCTCGGCGATCTGGTCGACGCGCTCCAGCAGATCGCGGTCGTGGCTGACCACGACCAGCACCCCCGGCCAGGAGTCGACGGCGTAGTACAGCCGTCGTCGTGCCCGCAGATCGAGGTTGTTGGTCGGCTCGTCCAGCAGGAGCACGTCCGGGCGGGCCAGCAGCAGCGCGGCCAGCCGGAGCAGGACGCACTCGCCGCCCGACACCTCGCCGATGGTCCTGTCGAGTCCGATACGGCCCAGCCCGAGCTGGTCGAGGGTGGCGACGGCCCGTTCCTCGACGTCCCAGTCGTCGCCGACGGCGGTGAAGTGCTCCTCGCTCGCGTCGCCCGCCTCGATGGCGTGCAGCGCGGCACGGGTCCCGGCGATGCCGAGGGCGTCGTCGACCCGTAGCGCGGTGTCGAGCACCACGTTCTGCGGGAGGTATCCGACCTCGCCGGTGATACCGATCCGGCCCTCGGCGGGCGTGAGTTCACCGGCGATCAGTCTCAACAGCGTCGACTTCCCGCATCCGTTGAGCCCGATCAGCCCGGTTCTACCCGTGCCGACGGCCAGTTGGAAGTCTTCGAACACCTCGGTCCCGTCGGGCCAGGCGAAGGACAGGGCGGTGCAGGTGATGTGAGTGATGGGGGAGGGGGCCATGGCAGGTCTCCGGTCGCGGCGGGGGTTCCCGGGCGAGAGGTCGCGAGGGAACCCGGTGGTTCGGGGCAACGGATGGAGACACCGCGATCCGGAGAGTCCTGGGCGGACGGGAGAGATCCCGGTCGGGAGGACGGCTCGGCAGCCGAGGTCACACACGATCCGCGCGGCCACCGGTAACGGCGGGCGGGCGGCACGGTGTCTCAGGACCTCAGATGCGCAACGTCCTACTCCGATCGACGACAACAGGACATGACCCACGGTAGGGAGCGGGCTCGGCGGGTGTCAACGCGATTGACGCGCCCTCGGACACGCGATCGGGGGACCGGAAGGGACAGGGCGTATGGGGTGTACGGGGTGTACGGCCGAAACCTCAGCGCGCGTCGCGCAGCAGCTCGGTCAGATCCTGGTCCAGATTCAGATGGAGATGCTCACGGCCCGCCGGTACGAGCCCCTGCACCCGGTCCAGGAAGCGGCGCAGCTCCGAGGTGCGCAGATGGACCATCGCGGTGCCCTCGGGGGCGTGGAACTCCAGGACCGTACGCCCGTACCCGAAGGGCCGCACCCGCACATCGCCGACCCCGGCGGCCTCCGTCACCCCGGTGGCCAGCAGTTCGCGGGAGAACTCCCACGTCACCTCGGTCCCTTCCAGCGTCGCCGGGGGCGGGAAGGCCATCCGTACGGCGAACGGGTCGTCCCGGTCGTAGAGCAGCGTCGCGGGAACGGTCTCCATCCGGGGCGCGGACGAAACGAGTCTGGCCTGCACGGCCTGCTCGATGACGGGTGACATGTCCTGCTCCCCTTCGTCGCACGGCGGTCCGACGGCGTCGGACCGGAGATCGATCGCGGTCTTCCCCACCGGGAAAGACGGTCCACAGGGAAAGACGGTGGAGCGGCTCGATACGTGCGCGGAAAAGGGAGTGAGTTGTGTCACCGTACAACGGTGCGATAGCGCCCGCCGTCGCCGCCGGGCGCCCTCGGACTCCGCGATCAAGGAGTCCGGCACCGGGGCGCCGGACCCAACGGCCGGGACCGCCCGAGCGGTTCCGCCGGACCAGGCTCCCGGCACAGGTTCTCGGCACACGACCGGCACACGACCGGCACACGACGGGCATGGCCCGGCACAGGACCTAGGCTGGGGGCGCCATGAAGAAGATCGGAACACCCGCCGACGAGGCCGAGGCCCGCGCCCTCCAGGACGAACTGCGCCGACTGGTCGTGCGCGACGAACCGGGACCGCCGCCCGGCACCGGCCTGGTGACCGGCGTGGACGTGGCGTACGACGACGAACGCGACATCGTCGCGGCGGCGGCCGTCGTCCTCGACGCGGCCACCCTCGATGTCGTCGAGGAGGCCACCGCCGTCGGCCGGGTCGCCTTCCCCTACGTGCCCGGCCTGCTGGCCTTCCGGGAACTCCCCACCGTCCTGGCCGCCCTGGAGTCCCTGACCTCGGACCCCGGGCTGGTCGTCTGCGACGGCTACGGCCTCGCCCACCCGCGCCGCTTCGGACTCGCCGCCCACCTCGGGGTGGTGACCGGACTGCCGGTGATCGGCGTCGCGAAGAACCCGTTCACCTTCGCCTACGACCAGCCCGGCACCCGGCGCGGCGACTCCTCGCCGCTGCTGGCCGACGACGGGGAGGAGGTCGGCGCCGCGCTGCGCACCCGGGCGGACGTCAAGCCCGTCTTCGTCTCCGTCGGCCACCGGGTCGACCTGCCCACCGCCTGCGCCCACACCCTCCGCCTCACCCCGCGCTACCGTCTGCCCGAGTCCACCCGGCGCGCCGACGCCCTCTGCCGCCGGGCGCTGCGCGAGGCGACCGCGGCGACGGGGAGTTCACCGGGCCGGGGCGACGACGCCATGGGAGCCGACCGGCCCACGGCGTAGGCTCGTAGGTGCTGAGCGCTTGCTCACCACGACGGTGGGAACCGGGTGGGGACAGGGGCCCGGCGCCACGACCTGTACGTCCGTCACGCGGCCGCACGGTCACCATCAGTCGGATCAGTTGAGTCACAGAGCGCTGGGGGCCCCATGGCGGCGACAGGAAGCGGTCCGCTGACCGGTGTACGCGTGGTCGAGCTGGCCGGAATCGGTCCCGGCCCCTTCGCCGCCATGACGCTCGCCGACCTCGGCGCCGACGTCGTACGGGTCGACCGGCCGGGCGGCGCGGGGCTGGGCATCGACCCCGCGTACGACCTCACCAACCGCAACAAGCGCTCCGTGCTCATCGACCTCAAGGCCGACGGCGGAGCCGCCCGCGTCCTCGAACTGGCCGAGCGCGCCGACATCCTCGTCGAGGGCTACCGGCCGGGCGTCGCCGAACGCCTCGGCATCGGCCCCGGCCCGTGTCTGGAGCGCAACCCGCGCCTCGTGTACGGCCGGATGACCGGCTGGGGACAGGACGGCCCGCTCGCGGAGCGCGCCGGACACGACATCGACTACATCGCCGTGACCGGGGCCCTCTCCATGATCGGCAAGGACGACGAGCCGCCAGCGCTCCCGGCCAATCTGCTCGGCGACTACGCGGGCGGCGCGCTCTATCTGGTCATCGGGGTGCTCGCGGCGCTCCAGCACGCCCGTACCCCGGACGGCGCCGGACAGGTCGTGGACGCGGCGATCGTGGACGGCACCGCCCATCTCACCACCATGATCCACGCCATGATGGCGGCGGGCGGCTGGCAGGACAGGCGCGGGGCCAATCTCCTCGACGGCGGCAGCCCCTTCTACGGTACGTACGAGACCGCCGACGGCCGGTACATGGCGGTCGGCGCGCTGGAGCCGCGGTTCTACCGGCAGTTCGTGGAGCTGCTGGGCATCGCCGACCAGCTGCCCTCCCGCAACGACTTCGACCGCTGGGACGAGCTGCGGGAGGCCGTCGCCGCCCGCTTCAGGACGCGGACCCGGGCGCGGTGGACCGAGGTCTTCGCCGGGTCCGACGCCTGTGTCGCGCCGGTGCTCTCCCTCGGCGAGGCCCCGACCCACCCGCATCTCGCGGCCCGCGCCACCTTCACCGAGCACGCGGGTCTTGTCCAGCCCGCCCCCGCGCCGCGCTTCTCCGCCACCCCGTCGTCCGTGCGCCGCGCGCCCGCGCGGCCCGGCGCCGACGCCGTCGAGGTCGCCCGCGACTGGGGGCTGCCGAGCCACCACCCGGACGCCGGTCCCGCCTGACACACCCGAACCGACCGAACCGAAAGGCAGTCGCCGTGAGCAACGAAGCGTACGTGTACGACGCGATCCGCACCCCGCGCGGCCGGGGCAAGGCGGACGGAGCCCTGCACGGCACCAAGCCCATCGACCTCGTCGTCGGTCTGATCCACGAAATGCGCGCCCGCTTCCCCGGGCTCGACCCGGCGGCCATCGACGACATCGTCCTCGGCGTGGTCAGCCCGCTCGGCGACCAGGGCTCGGACATCGCCAGGATCGCGGCCGTCGCCGCCGGACTGCCCGACTCCGTCGCCGGCGTACAGGAGAACCGCTTCTGTGCCTCCGGCCTCGAAGCCGTCAACCTGGCCGCCGCCAAGGTCCGTTCCGGCTGGGAGGACCTCGTCCTCGCGGGCGGGGTCGAGTCGATGTCGCGGGTGCCGATGGGCTCCGACGGCGGCGCCTGGGCGATGGACCCGATGACCAGCTTCGCCACCGGCTTCGCGCCGCAGGGCATCGGCGCCGACCTGATCGCCACCCTCGGCGGCTACAGCAGGCGCGACGTCGACGAGTACGCCGCGCTCTCCCAGGAGCGGGCCGCCGCCGCGTCGAAGGACGGCCGCTTCGCCCGCTCGCTCGTCCCGGTCCTCGACGGCAACGGACTCACCGTCCTCGACCACGACGAGCATCCGCGCCCCGGCACCACCGCCGACTCGCTCGCCGCGCTGAAGCCGTCCTTCGCGCGGATCGGCGAGGCCGGCGGCTTCGACGCCGTCGCCCTGCGGAAGTACCACTGGGTCGAGGCCATCGACCATGTCCACCACGCGGGCAACTCCTCCGGCATCGTGGACGGCGCGGCCCTCGTCGCCATCGGCTCCCGCGAGACCGGCGAACGGTACGGGCTGACGCCGCGCGCCCGGATCGTCTCCGCCGCCGTCTCCGGGTCCGAGCCGACCATCATGCTCACCGGGCCGGCGCCCGCCAGCCGCAAGGCGCTCGCCAAGGCCGGACTGACCATCGAGGACATCGACCTCGTGGAGATGAACGAAGCCTTCGCCGCTGTCGTGCTGCGCTTCGTGGACGACATGGACCTCACCCTGGACAAGGTCAACGTCAACGGCGGCGCCATCGCGCTCGGCCACCCGCTCGGAGCCACCGGCGCCATGCTCCTGGGCACCCTCGTGGACGAACTGGAGCGCCGGGACAAGCGGTACGGGCTCGTCACGCTCTGCGTCGGCGGCGGCATGGGCGTCGCCACCGTCGTCGAACGCCTCTGACCGTCGCCCCCGACCGGCCCCGCCTCCCGATCCCCGATACGGAGCAGCAGCATGAGCGAGCCCACCGCCCCCGCTTCCCCCGCCTCCCCGGAATCCCCCGCCATCCGCTGGGAACAGGACGGCACCGGAGTCGTCACCCTCGTCCTCGACGACCCCGACCAGTCCGCCAACACCATGAACCAGGCGTTCCGGGACTCCCTCGCGGCGGTCGCCGACCGCGCCGAGGCCGAGCGGGACTCCATCCGGGGCATCGTCATCACCTCCGCCAAGAAGACCTTCTTCGCGGGCGGCGACCTCAAGGACATGATCACGTACGGGCCGCAGGACGCCCCGCTGATCTTCGAGGGCGGCATGGCCGTCAAGCACGCCCTGCGCCGCCTCGAAACCCTCGGCAAGCCGCTGGTCGCCGCCATCAACGGGGCCGCCCTGGGCGGTGGTTACGAGATCGCCCTCGCCTGCCACCACCGCATCGCCCTCGACGCCCCCGGCTCCCGGATCGGGCTGCCCGAGGTCACGCTCGGACTGCTGCCCGCCGGCGGCGGGGTCACCCGGACCGTACGGCTCCTGGGCCTGGCCGACGCGTTGCTCAAGGTGCTGCTCCAGGGCACCCAGTACGCCCCGGCCCGCGCCCTGGAGAACGGCCTGGTGCACGAAGTCGCCGCCACCGCCGACGACATGCTCGCGCGGGCCCGCGCCTTCATCGACGCCCACCCCGCATCGGCGCAGCCCTGGGACGTCAAGGGCTACCGGATGCCGGGCGGCACCCCCGCCGGCGGGCCGCTCGCCGCGCAACTCCCCTCGTACCCGGCTAACTTGACCAAGCAGCTGGGCGGCGCCCCGTTCCCCGCGCCGCGCGCGATCCTCGCGGCGGCCGTCGAGGGCGCGCAGGTCGACTTCGAGACCGCGCAGACCGTCGAGGCCCGCTACTTCACCGGGCTGGTGACCGGACAGACCGCCAAGAACATGATGCGGGCGTTCTTCTTCGACCTCCAGGCCGTCAACTCCGGCGCGAGCCGCCCCCGGGACATCGCGCGGCGCGAGGTGCGCAAGGTGGCGGTGCTGGGCGCCGGGATGATGGGCGCCGGCATCGCCTACTCGTGCGCCCGTGCCGGCTTCGACGTCGTCCTCAAGGACGTGTCCCCTGAGGCCGCCGACCGGGGCAAGGAGTACGCGCGCGGCCGCCTCGCCGAGGCGCTCGCCCGGGGCCGTACGACCGAGGCCGACCGCGACGCGCTGCTGGCCCGGATCACGCCCACCGCCGACCCGGCCGACCTCGCCGGATGCGACGTCGTCATCGAGGCGGTCTTCGAGGACGGCGCGCTCAAGCGGAAGGTGTTCCAGGAGGTAGAGGACTTCGTGGAGCCCGACGCGCTGCTCTGCTCCAACACCTCCACCCTGCCCATCACCGAACTGGCCGAAGGCGTCCACCGGCCGGCCGACTTCATCGGGCTGCACTTCTTCTCGCCGGCCGACCGGATGCCGCTGGTCGAGATCGTCAGGGGCGGGCGGACCGGCGACGAGGCACTGGCGCGCGCCTTCGACCTGGTGCGCGCCCTCCGCAAGACCCCCATCGTCGTCCGTGACGCGCGGGGCTTCTTCACCTCGCGGGTGATCGGGCGGTTCCTCGACGAGGGCGTCGCGATGATCGGCGAGGGCATCGAGCCCGCCTCGGTCGAACAGGCCGCCGCGCAGGCCGGCTACCCGGCCAAGGTCCTGGCCCTCATGGACGAGCTGACCCTCACGCTCCCGCGCGCCATCCGCGCGGAGGCCAGGCGGGCGACGGAGGAGGCCGGCGGAGTCTGGACCGGACACCCGGCCGACTGGGTCGTGGACCGGATGGTCGAGGAGTTCGGCCGTCCGGGACGCAGCGGCGGCGCGGGCTTCTACGAGTACGACGAGAGCGGCGCGCGCACCCGGCTGTGGCCGGGGCTGCGCGAGCACTTCTGTACGGAGGCCACCGACGTCCCCTTCCGCGACATGCGGGAGCGGCTGCTCTTCTCCGAGGCCCTGGACGCCGTCCGCTGTCTGGAGGAGAACGTGCTGACCTCGGTCGCCGACGCCAATATCGGCTCCCTGATGGGCATCGGCTTCCCCGCCTGGACCGGTGGCGTGCTCCAGTACATCAACGGGTACGAGGGCGCCCTGCCCGGCTTCGTGGCGCGCGCCCGCGAGCTGGCGGAGCTGTACGGCGAGCGTTTCGAGCCCCCGGCGCTGCTGCTGGCGAAGGCGGAGCGGGGCGAGACGTTCGGCGACGGCTGACGGCTGACGGCCGACGACGGGGGACAGGGGACGGCGATGGGCCGGCCGGTGGTGGGCCTCCCGGCCCACCATCCGGGTCAGGCGTCGGCCGTGAGATAGGCGATCACCATGTCGCCCAGCAGCGCGCGGTAGTGCTCCCGGCGGTCGGGCGCCGTCAGGTCCCGTCCGAACAGGCTGCTGAAGGTGTGCCTGTTGGCCACCCGGAAGAAGCAGAAGGAACTGATCGCCGCGTGCAGATCGACGGCGTCCACCCCGGCGGTGAAGACGCCCCGCTCCCTCCCCTCGTCCAGAATCCGGCCGATGACCCCGATCGCCGGGGAGTTGAGCGAGCCGAGGGTCGGCGAGGCCGCGATGTGCTCGGCCTCGTGGATGTTCTCGATCGAGACGAGCCGGATGAAGTCCGGATGCGCCTCGTGGTGGTCGAAGGTGACCTCGGCCAGCCGCCGGATCGCGGACACCGGGTCCAGATGCGCGACGTCGATCTCCTGCTCGGCGGCCCTGATCACTCCGTACGCCCGCTCCAGCACCGCGGTGAACAGCCGCTCCTTGCTGCCGAAGTAGTAGTAGATCATCCGCTTGGTGGTCCGGGTCCGCGCCGCCATCTCGTCCACCCGGGCGCCCGCGTATCCCAGCCGGGCGAACTCCCGCGTCGCGACGTCGAGGATCTCCTCCCTGGTCCGTGCCGCGTCCCGGGTGCGCGTGACAGGCGGTGTCGGCGGGGGGACGGCGGCTCCCATGGGGCTCCTCGCGGCGCGGTGCGTGACGGGCCCCGAGTCTAACGAGAGGGCTCCGTACCGTCCCCGCCCGGAAGCCGGAGCGGCCACCCCCGGTCGGCGGCGTCCTGCACGGCGAGCCGCACGGGCGCGTTCCGGGCCCCGTAGCCCCGGTAGCCGCCGGTGCGCTGCACGATCTCGAAGAAGACCCGGCCCACCGTGGCGGTGTAGCAGTGGTGGAACTCGCCGTCCCCGTCGCGGTCGTAGAGGATGCCGTACTCGCGCAGCGCGGCGAGTCTCCCCGGCGGCCACACGTAACGGGCCGCCAGATCGTCGTAGTAGTTGTCCGGAATGCGCAGCGGCCCGGCGCCGCGCTCGCGCAGCCGGCGCGCGGTGGCCACGATGTCGTCGGTGGCGAGCGCGATGTGCTGCGGGAGCGCCGCCCGGTCGCCGGGCCCGGGGGCGACGTTCAGGACGATCCGCAGGGAGCCGTCCCCGTTGGCCACGGCGCGGCTGCGCACCAGCCCGAACGGGTCCGCCGGCTCCAGGCTCTCGTCCGCTTCGAGGCCCAGCACGCTGCGGTGGAAGAGGGCCGCCTCGTCGAACTGATGCCAGGGCTGGGGCAGTGCGACATGGTCGATCCGGGTGAGACCGGTGGGTTCCCCGCTGTCCGCCGCTCCGCCGCCCGGGAAGTCGTCCCGCCAGCCTTCCGCCCCGTCCGCCGCCGTACCGCAGAAGAACAGCTCGGTGCCGTCGGGCGCCGCCACCGCGTCCGGCGGCGCGTCCCGCCCGGCCCGCCGACGCGGCACGACCGGCGCCAGCAGCGCCTCGGCCCGCCGTACGGCCGCGTCCTGGGCCGGGGTCCGCAGACCGAGCGCGGCGAGGTGCGCCCCGTCCCGCCGGCCGGCCCCCGCGGAGCTGAGCAGGATGCGCGCCTCTCCCTGCTCCCACAGGTCCACCGGCTGGGTGGCGTGCCGTCCCGTCCTGGCGAAACCGAGCGCGCGCAGCAGGGCGCGCAGCGGCTCGGTGTCGGCGGTGACCAGCTCCGCGAACGCGAACCCCGTCGGCACGACGGGCGCGGGCGGCGCGGCCAGCCCCGCCGACTCCTCCAGGGCGATCAGCGAACGCAGCGCGTCGACGGCCGTACGCCCCGCGTCCCCCTGCCGGAAGACGTCGTTGAAGACCTCCAGCGACAGCGGCCCGGCGTAGCCGGCCCGTACGGTGTGTCCCACCAGGCCCGCGAGGTCGAAGTCGCCCTGGCCGGGAAAGCAGCGGTAGTGCCGGCTCCACTGGAGCACGTCCATGGAGAGCCGGGGAGCGTCCGCCAGCTGGAGGAAGAAGATCTTCTCCCCGGGGATCTCCTCGATGCCCCGGGGATCGGAGCCGCGCGACAGGATGTGGAAGCTGTCCAGACAGACCCCGAGCGCGGGGTGCCCGGCCGCCTCGACGACGCGCCAGGCGTGGTCGTACGTATGGATGTGCCGTCCCCAGGCGAGCGCCTCGTAGGCGAGTCTGATCCCGTGCTCCGAGGCCAGCGCGGCGAGCCGGTGGAGGTGCTCGGCGGCGAGCGCGTCGTCGTCGATCGCGTCGGGCGAGACGCTGGAGCAGACCAGCAGCAGACCGGCGCCGAGCCGCTCCATCAGCGCGAACTTCCGCTGCGCGCGGCGCAGATTGCGGGCGAGGAGCTCCTCGGGCACGGCCTCCGCGTCCCGGAACGGCTGGTACAGCTCGATGGTCAGCCCGAGGTCGGCGGCGCGTGTCCGGATCTCCTCGGGGCTCAGGGGGCTCGCGATCAGGTCGTTCTCGAAGATCTCGACCCCGTCGAACCCGGCCGCGGCGGCCGCGCCGAGTTTCTCGGAGAGGGAGCCGCTCAGCGACACCGTGGCGATGGACGTGCGCATGACGGTCTTCCTCACGGAGTGGGGGCGCCGACGAGATCGGCGAGGTCTTCGAGCATCCGCTCGGGGTGCGGCTCCCGGCCGGTGAACAGCCGGAACGCGTCGGCGGCCTGGAAGACCGCCATGGCGCCGCCGTCCAGGGTGGCGCAGCCCAGATCGCGGGCCAGCCGCACGAGTTCGGTGTCGAGCGGCCGGTAGACCACCTCGGCGACCCACAGCTCCGGCCGCAGCAGCCCGCCCGGCAGCGGCAGCCCCGGATGGCCCGCCATGCCGGTGGGTGTCGCGTGCACGAGGCCGTCGGCGCGGGCGAGCTGCCCCGCCAGGTCCCGGCCCGCGAAGGCGACGGCCCGCCCCGGGCCGAAGTGCGCGGTGAGCGCGCCGGCGAGGGCCGCGGCGCGGGCGTGGTCGGTGTCGGTGAGCGCGAGCCGGTCCGCGCCGAGGGTGAGCAGCGCGTGCGCGACGGCGGCGCCGGCTCCGCCCGCGCCGAGCTGGACCACCCGGCCGGTGGGGACCCCCGGCAGCCCGCGGGCGAAGGACTGAGCGAAGCCGCTGACATCGGTGTTGTGCCCGATGGTCCGCCCCTCCCGGAAGACGACGGTGTTGACCGCGCCGAGCGCTTCGGCCCCCGGGGACAGCTCGTCCAGATGCTCGGTCACCAGCTGCTTGCAGGGGTGCGTGATGTTCAGCCCGTCGAACCCGAGCACGCCCGCGGCCCGCACCAGATCACCGACCGCCTCGGGCCCCACCCCCAGCCGGTCGATGTCGAGCACGCGGTAGAGCAGCCGCAGCCCGTGCCGGTCCGCCTCGCGCTCGTGGAGCGCGGGGCTGAGCGAGGGGCCGATGCCCGCGCCGATCAGCCCGGTGAGATACGAGGCGCCGGTCATCGGACCACCGCCGTCGGCCGGGCCGGCCGGGGAGCGGTCGCGGGGAGCGGAGCCGGAGGGGGCGAGGGATCGGTCATCGGGGGCTTTCCGGTGTGGGGGACGGGGTCCGGGGGAGAGGCCGGGGCGGGCCGGCCCCGGACCTGATCAGGCGGGCACGGAACGCGGGCTGCCGGTCCCGGCCGGGGTCGCCGCCGTTCCCGTCGCCCCCGCCCGCCGGCTCGCCCTTGGCGCCGAGCTCAGCGGTGGGTGTCCGGTGGGTCTCCCGGCCGGTCGCCACCGCGAGCGAACTGAGCGCGCAGAAGGCGGCGGTGAAGATCGCCACCCGGACCCAGCCGTCCCCGTCGGGCCCCGCGATCCGCGCCGCGAAACTCACGGCGAATCCGCCGACGGCGAAGCCGATCTGGGTACCGATCGCCATGCCGGAGAGCCGGACCCGGGTGGAGAACATCTCCCCGTACAGGGCGGGCCAGATGCCGTTGGCCGCACTGTAGACCACACCGAAGAAGGCGAGGCCCGCGAGGAACACCAGCGGATAGGAGCCGGTCGAGATCGCCCCCAGATAGGCGAAGATCATCACCCCGGAGCCGAGCGAGCCGATCAGGAAGACCGGCTTGCGGCCGATCCGGTCCGAGAGCCTCGCCCACAGCGGAATGGCCACCAGAGCCACCGCGTTGGCGCTCACCCCGACCCACAGCATGGGCGTCCTGCCCAGGCCGACGGCGTCGCTCGTCGCGTACGACAGGGCCCAGACGGTGAAGATCGTGGAGACGGTCGCGACGGTGGCCGCGGCGACGACGCGCAGGACATCCGCCCAGTGGTCGCGCAGCAGATGGACCAGCGGCAGCCCGGCCGGTGTCCCTTCCGCCGACTCCCGCCGGAAGAAGGGGGTTTCCTCAAGATTGCGCCGGATGACATACCCGGCGACCGCGACGAGGGCGCTGAGCAGGAACGGTATCCGCCATCCCCACGTGTGTAGCAGGTCGTCGGGGAGCGTGGCAACCGGGATGAAGACCAGGGTGGCGAGGATCTGCCCCGCCTGCGTTCCGTTCAGGGTGAAGCTGGAGTAGTAGCCGCGCCGGTCCTCGGGCGCGTGCTCCAGCGTCATCGAGCCGGCCCCGGCCTGCTCGCCCGCTGCCGAGACCCCCTGGAGCATGCGCATCAGGACCAGCAGGACGGGCGCGGCCGCCCCGATCTGGTCGTAGGTGGGCAGACAGCCGATGAGGAACGTGGAGACGCCCATCAGGACGAGGGTGAGGACCATGACCCGGCGCCGGCCGAGCCGGTCGCCCAGGTGCCCGAGGACCAGCGCGCCCAGCGGCCGGGTCGCGTACGCCACCCCGAACGTGCCCAGGGAGATCAGCGTCGCGGTCGCGGGATGGGCCGGGTCGAAGAAGACCCTGGGGAAGATCAGGGCCGCGGCGCTGCCGTAGATGAAGAAGTCGTAGTACTCCAGGGCGCTGCCGATCCAGGCGGCGACGGCCGCCTTGCGGGGCTTGCCCCGCGGGGGCGGTACGGATCGCGAGGCGTCGGGCGGGTGTGCGGACACGCGGGCTCCTCGGAGGGGGCGGACGGGGCAGGCGGCGCGGTGCGCTCGGTGCGCGAGGGCACTCGCCGGGCACGGGCGGCCGAGCAACGCACCGGCGGAGGCAGCTAATGAACGCACTGGATAGTTAATTGCGTAGCCAGGATCCTGGGACCGTGGCGGGACACTGTCAAGGCATCGCGCGCGCCCCTCTTCCGGAGGCTTACGGGGGCGCCGCGCCGCTCCGTCCACCGCGCGTCCGGTACGACACGCGGCATCCGATTGCTCCGCATCCGCCGGACGGCTCACCCAAGGGGAATAATGTGCCGGGTCCTGCCCGCCCGTGGACGGTGTCACATGAGTGCTGCACGACCGAAGTCACCGAAACCCCGACGGAGTGGGAAGCCCGAGCGCGGCGGCACGACCGCCAACGACCGGCTGCTCCGCATCCTGCTGCGCCGGCGCAAGGAACCCCTCAGCGCCGACGACGTGACGGTCACCGACAAGCCCGAGGTGCGCCGGGCGGTCTCCGCCGCCGCCCTGGGCAACACCATGGAGTGGTTCGACTTCGGGGTGTACGCCTATCTGGCGGGCACCCTCGGCAAGGTCTTCTTCCCCTCCAGCTCACCCGGGGCCCAAGTGGTCTCCACCTTCGCCACCTTCGCCGCTGCCTTCCTCGTCCGGCCCCTCGGCGGGCTGGTCTTCGGGCCCCTCGGCGACCGCATCGGCCGCAAACGCGTCCTCGCCGCCACCATGATCATGATGGCGATCAGTACGTTCGCGGTGGGCTTCCTGCCCGGATACGACGCCATCGGCTTCACCGCGCCGCTCCTGCTGCTGGTCTGCCGCCTCGTCCAGGGCTTCTCCACCGGCGGCGAGTACGCGGGCGCCACCACGTACATCGCCGAGTACGCACCGGACAAGCGGCGCGGATTCCTCGGCAGCTGGCTCGACTTCGGCACCTTCGTCGGCTACTCGCTCGGCTCCGGCATCGTCACCCTGCTCACGGCGCTCCTCGGGGAGGACGGCATGGTGCACTGGGGCTGGCGCCTGCCGTTCCTCGTGGCGGGACCGCTGGGACTGATCGGCCTCTACATGCGGCTGCGGCTGGAGGAGACCCCCGCCTTCCAGAAGGAGACCGAACAGGCCGAGGAGCGCGCCCGGCAGAGCGGCGCCGATCAGGACCCGGTGGAGGAGGCCCGGCAGTCCGGCAAGGGGCGGCTCAAGGAGATCTTCACCCGGCACTGGCACGCCGTACTGATCTGTATGGGACTGGTCCTGCTCTACAACGTCACCAACTACATGGTGACCTCCTACCTGCCCACCTATATGACCGAGACCATCGGCCAGGACGCCCTCACCGCCCAACTGCTGGTGCTCGGCACGATGATCGTGGTCGTCCTCACCATCACCACCGTGGGCCGCACCTCCGACCGGTGGGGCCGGCGCCCCGTCTTCATGGCGGGCAGCATCGCGCTGTTCGTGCTGGCGCTCCCCGCGTTCCTGCTGATCCGTACCGGCGGGATCGTGCTCTCGGCCCTCGGCTGCCTGATCCTCGGACTGCTCCTGGTCTCCTTCGCCGGTACCTCCGCCTCCACCCTGCCCGCCCTCTTCCCCACCCGGCTGCGCTACGGGGCCCTGTCGATCTCCTTCAACATCTCCGTCTCGCTCTTCGGCGGTACGACACCGCTGTTCGCGTCCGGCCTGGTGGAGCTGACCGGCGACGACTTGGTGCCCGCCTACTACCTGATGGTCGCGGGCGTCATCGGTTTCGTCGCGACCCTCTTCCTGCACGAGACGGCCGGCAAGCCGCTGAGCGGGTCCGGGCCGATGGTGGAGAACGAGGAACAGGCGCGCCGGCTGGTCGCCCGCAGCCGTACGGAGGCCGGGCGCCGGGCCAGGGACGTCTGGCTGCGGCTGCGCCATCCCCGCGCCCCCGGCCCCGACGACCCCGGCGGCCCCGACGGCCCGGACCGGGACTGACCGCCCGCCGGCCGCTCCGGTGCCGGGGCGTCAGGACCGCCGGGAGACGCCTCGCCCGGAAGGCTCAGCCGAGACCGCCCCGGCCGACGACGTCCGCGTACCAGCGCGCGCTGTCCTTGACCGTGCGGCGCTGGGTCGCGAAGTCGACGTGCACGATGCCGAACCGCTTGCTGTAGCCGTACGCCCACTCGAAGTTGTCCAGCAGCGACCACAGGAAGTAGCCGCGCACGGGCGCGCCGTCGCTGATCGCCCGGTGCACGGCGGTCAGGTGCCCGCGCAGGTACTCCACCCGCTCCGGGTCGTGGACCGCGCCGGACGGGTCGGCGTAGTCGTCGTAGGCGGCCCCGTTCTCCGTGACCATCAGCGGGGTGCCCGGCAGCTCGTCGCGCAGCCGCGTCAGCAGCTCGTACAGGCCGTCCGCGTCGACCGGCCAGTCCATCGCGGTGCGCGGCCCCGGCGCCGGTACGAAGCGCACGCGCCCCTCGGCCCCCGGCCACGGCGACGCCTCCTCCGGCGCCTCGGACGGGGCACCGGGCGAGGCCGCGGCGACGACCGTGGGGGAGTAGTAGTTGATCCCCAGCGAGTCGATGGGCGCCGACGCCGTCTCCAGGTCGCCGTCCCGGACGAACGACCAGTCCGTCACCGAGGCGGTGTCCTCGACCAGGTCCTCCGGCAGCCGCCCGTGGAACACCGGATCGAGGAAGATCCGGTTCCCCACCGCGTCGATCCGGCGCACCGCGTCCAGGTCCGCCGCCGAGTCCGTCAGCGGGCGCAGGGAGTGCAGATTGAGGGTCAGCGAGATCTCGGCCTTCGACGGCAGCGCCTCACGCAGCGCCCGGGTGGCCAGACCGTGCGCGAGATTGAAGTGGTGGGCGGCGCGCAGCGCGGCGGCCGGGTCGGTGCGTCCGGGGGCGTGCACCCCCGACGCGTATCCGAGGAACGCCGCGCACCAGGGCTCGTTGAGCGTGGTCCAGGTGGTGACCCGGTCGCCCAGCGCCTCGGCCGTGATCCGCGCGTACTCGGCGAAGCGCTGCGCGGTCTCGCGCTGCGGCCAGCCGCCCGCGTCCTCCAGCTCCTGCGGCAGATCCCAGTGGTAGAGCGTGGCGACCGGCTTGATGTCCGCCGCGAGCAGCCCGTCCACCAGCCGCCGGTAGAAGTCCAGCCCCCGCTGCACGGCCGGCCCGCGCCCCGTCGGCTGGACCCGCGGCCAGGCCACCGAGAAACGGTAGTCCGTGACGCCCAGCTCCTTGAGCAGCGCGATGTCCTCGTCCAGCCGGTGGTAGTGGTCGGCGGCGATGTCGCCGGTGTCGCCGTTGCGCACCCGGCCGGGGACACGGCTGAAGGTGTCCCAGATGGACGGGGTACGGCCGTCCTCGGCGGCTGCGCCCTCGATCTGGTAGGCGGCGGTGGCGGTCCCCCAGCGGAAACCGCGCGGGAAGCGCAGTTCCGTGGCGATCGGGGAACGGGCGTCGACAGCGGTCATGTGGCAGGAACTCCCGTGAGAAGAGGCGGAACGAGTGGGGGGAACGTATGGGGGAGCGGCGAGCGGTGCGGGCGGCGGCGGGAGACCGGCGGGGCGGCCGGGTACGGGCCCCGGCCTCCGGCAGCGCGCGGCCGGTACGGGTCTCAGCCCTTGACGGCTCCCTGCATGATGCCGCCGACGATCTGCCGCCCGAGCAGTCCGAAGACCAGCAGCACGGGCAGGGTGCCGAGCAGCGTGCCCGCCATGATCACGGACTGGTCGTGCACATAGCCGCCGCCGAGCTGGCGCAGCGCCACCTGGACGGTCGGGTTCTGCGAGGAGAGCGCGATGATCGGCCAGAAGAAGTCGTTCCACGCGGCCATGAAGGTGAGCATGCCCAGCACGGCCATCCCCGGCCGGGCGATCGGCACCACGATCGACCAGAAGATCCGCGCGGTGGACGCCCCGTCCACCCGCGCCGCCTCGATCAGTTCGTCCGGCAGCGACTGCACCAGGTACTGCCGCATGAAGAACACCCCGAAGGCGGAGACCAGTCCGGGCAGGATGACGGCCTGGAGCTGATTCACCCACTGGAGTTCCGCGATCAGCATGAACAGCGGGATGACGCCGAGCTGCGGCGGGATCATCATGGTGCCGATCGTGATGGCGAGCAGCGCGCCCCGGCCCCGGAAACGCAGCTTGGCGAAGGCGAAGCCGGCCAGCGTGCAGCACAGCACCGTACCCACCGTGATCGAGCCCGACACGATCAGCGAGTTGAGCAACGCCTTCCCGATGTCGGCCTGTTCGAGCACCGCCTCGAAGTTGTCGATCAGATTCGGTCCGGGCAGCAGGCTCGGCGGTACCTTCGCCAGATCGGCGTTGGAGCGGCTGGCCGCCACGATCGTCCAGTAGAAGGGGAAGGCGGAGAACAGCAGCGCGACGGTCAGGATCAGATACGAGAGCTTGCCGCCGTGCAGGGTGCGTCCGGCCCGGCTGCGGCGCCCGGCCGGCTCGGTCCTGTCCGCGGCCCCGGCCGGCTCGGTGGGCGGGGTCGGCGGTGCGGCGAGCGCGGTCATCGGCCGGCCTCCTTGCGGGAACGGCGCCGCGCGACCAGGGCGTTGGCCCCGACCAGCAGCACGATCAGAACGAACATCACCCAGGCGATCGCGGCGGCCCGGCCCAGGTGGAAGAAGCCCCAGCCCTGCTCGTACATGTAGAGGCCGAGCGTCTGGTACTGGTGCGAGATGCCACCCGAGATGGAACCCTCGAACAGCAGCGGTTCGCCGAACAGCTGGGTGGCGCCGATGGTGGACACGACGACGGTGAAGACGATCGTCGGCCGCAGCCCCGGCAGCGTGACATGGATGAACTGCCGCCAGCGCGAGGCGCCGTCGACCTCGGCGGCCTCGTACAGCTCGCTCGGGATGGACTGCATCCCGGCCAGATAGATCAGCGCGTTGTACCCCGTCCAGCGCCAGACGACGATGGAGGAGACGGCGACCTGCGAGGCGACCGTGCCGGTCTGCCAGTCCACCGGGCTGATGCCCACCAGCCCCAGCACGTAGTTGATCAGCCCGAAGTCACGGCCGAACAGCTGGGCGAAGACCAGGGTGGCGGCGGCCACGGAGGTGGCGTACGGCAGCAGCATCGCCGTACGGACGAAAGTCCGGCCGCGCAGCTTGTAGTTGAGCAGATGCGCCAGCCCCAGCGCCATCACCAGCTGCGGCACGGTCGACAGCACCCCGATGGTGAAGGTGTTGCGCAACGCGGTCCAGAAGAACTCGTCGCCGAAGACCGAGGCGTAGTTGCCGAAGCCGCGCCACTCCAGGTCGCCGGGGGTCTGGAGCTCCACCCGGTAGAGCGACACATACGCGGTGTAGAGCAGCGGAAAGAGCCCGAAGGCCGCGAACAGGGTGAAGAACGGGGCGAGATAGGCGTACGGCGAGAAGGCGCGCCAGGCGCGGCGCGCGGCGGACGCCCGGTCCGCGGGGCGTCCGGGCGGTGGCGCGGGCGCGGCCTTCGCGGCGCCCGTCTGCGGGGTGCCGGTGAGAGTCATGGAACGGCCTTCGGGAGCGGGGGAGGAGGTGGAGGAGAGGAGTCGGGACGGGGGCGAGTGGCCGGGGGCCGGTCCCGGACGGGACCGGCCCCCTCCGAGCCGCTCAGCCGATGACGTTGTCGACGCCCTTCTTCGCGTTCGACCACGCCTTGTCGGACGAGATGCCCTTGCGCTCCACCTCGCTCAGCGCGTTGGTGATCTGCTGGGCGACGTTCTGGTCGTGCACACCCAGGACCTGCACCGGCGCCTCCTTGGCCGCGTCGCCGAAGATCCGGCCCGTCGGCGCGTCGGAGAAGTACGGGTCCTTGGCGTCCGCGACCTTCTCGATGGCCCCCGTGGAGGACGGGAAGATGCCCTGGTCCTGGAAGAGCTTCGCCTGCTGCTCGGGGGCGGTGAGCCACTTGATCAGCTCGTACGCCTCCTTCTTGTGCTGCGCGGCGCGCGGTACGGAGAGGTACGAGCCGCCCCAGTTGCCGGCCCCGCCGGGCAGCTTGGCGATGTCCCACTTGCCGGAACCGCCCTTGCCCGCCTGGCCCTTGATGTAGCTGAGCATCCAGGCCGGGCACGGCATGGTGGCGAACGAGCCCGCCGCGAACGCCTGGTTCCACTGCGGCGACCACTGGTCGAGCTTGGCGCTCAGCCCGGCGTCCGCCGCCGCGACCGAGGCGTCCCACGCCGTCTTGACGGCGGGGTTGTTCTCGTAGATCAGCTTCCCGGAGGCGTCGTAGTAACGCTCCTTCTCCTGGCCGATCATGATCGCGTAGAGGCTGCCGACGCTGTCGAGCCAGGCGCTCTTGGCCGCCGCCTTCTTCTTGTACTCCTTGCCGAGCGCGAGGTAGCCGTCCCAGGTGGACCACTTCTTCGCCAGCTCGTCCCGGTCGGTCGGCAGGCCGGCCGCCTTGAACAGATCCGTCCGGTAGCACATGGCCTCCGGGCCGACATCCGTGCCGAGCCCCAGCACCTGCCCGTCCTGGGTCGTCGCCGCCGACCACTTGGCCTCGGCGAACTGGCCCTTCAGCCCGTCGGCGCCGTACTGCTTCAGGTCTTCGAACTTGTCGGCCTGCTGCTGGGTGACCGAGGCGATCCGGCCCACCTCGACGCCCTGCACGTCGGCCAGTCCGCCACCGCCCGCCAGCCGGGTCTGGAGCGACTTCCAGTAGTCGGCCTCGTCCTCGGTGTCGCTCTGCTTGATCGTGATCTCCGGGTGGAGCTTCTGGTACTCGGCGTAGAGCCCGGCCTCCTTGTAACCGAACGATCCGAAGAGGTCGACGGTCACAGTGACCTTGCCGCCCGCGCTGTCGGAGGTTCCTCCCGAGGAACCTGATCCACACGCGGCGAGCAGCGCCCCGGAGAGCACGACCGCACCCAGGCGGACCGCGGTCCTGCCGGCGGCTCGGGCGATGGGCATGAGAAGCCTCCTTTGGCTTCGAAGTGCAGACGAGAGCCTATTGAGAGCGCTCTCAAAACCTGGGGTGGAGCGTGCCCCGGCCTGCCCCGTCCCGTCAAGACTCGAACGCGTAACGGCCGGGTCTCGGCGGGAACTCCCGTTTGTGTCGGGCGTATTGACACTTCTGTTTCAGGAGTTTTACGTTTCTTTGCATCTGAGAGCGCTCTCGGACACCCTTTCCCCCCATGCCCTTGAGGTGTCGTCCATGTCCGTCTCCCGAGCCAGACCCACGTCCGCGCTGGTGCTGGTCGCCGCCCTCGCCGCCGCCGGCCTGGGCCCCGCCGCCGCCCCCGCGGCGGCGGCCGAGATCCCCGCAGGCGCGGGCAGTTACTCGGACACCCGGCCCGCCGGCACATCGGGTCCCACCAACAACACCGGAACTCCGGTCACCCCCAAGGTGACCGAGGCGGCCCGGGACAAGCCGGTGCCCACCAACGACTGGTGGTCGTCGCTGGCCTTCCAGCGGTACGGGGACAACCCGTACTCGACCCCGATGTACGGCCACCCGCTCACCTACCAGGCGACGGCCGGCGGTCTGGAGGTCGGCTATCCGACCACTCCGTCGATCGTCGGCGACGGCCGTCAGTACGAGTACGCCCACAAGGCGGATCTCACCGTGGGCCTGACCGGGCTCAACTCGCCCGACACCAAGGCCGACGACTGGTCGGACTGGACCGTCACCCCCTACTGGGCGGACGGTACCCGCACCCTGCGGACCACCATCGGCCACGGGCTGCCCTTCGTCTACGCCAAGGGCTCGGGCGGGGACGCCCGGATCACCACCGCCGCCGCGCCCGAGGTCTTCGCCGACGACGGCAACGTCCTCGGCATCACGGTCGCCGGCCACCACTACGCGCTGTTCGCGCCCACCGGCAGCGACTGGTCGCTCTCCGGGTCCACCGTGACGGCCGGACTCGGCGCCCACGACTACTTCTCGCTCGCCGTGCTGCCGTCCACCGACGCCCTCGCGACATACCGGAAGTACGCGTTCAGCTTCGTCACCGGATCCGAGGCGAGCTGGAGCACCGAGGACGGTACGGTCAGGGCGACCTACCGTCTGACCACCGAGCCGCAGGAGGGCACCGAGACCGGTACGCTCCAGGCCCTCTACCGGCACCAGTGGCTGCACACCACCGACGCGCTCACCCCCTACACCTACGTCTCGCCGCGCTCCACGATGAAGGTGCGCGAGGGCGCGTCCTTCACCACCGAGCAGGCGTCCTCCGGAGTGCTGCCCGCGCTGCCGGAGTCCAGCGGGGTCGACCGGGCGCGGCTCAAGGGATATCTGGACGAGGTGGCGGGCGCCGCCGATCCGTTCTCCGGCGCGACCGACACGTACTGGACCGGCAAGGCGCTCGGCAGACTGGCCCAACTGGTGCCGGTGGCCGACCAGATCGGCGAGGGCGCCACGCGCGACAAGCTCCTCGGGCTGATCAAGGACCGGCTGGAGGAGTGGTTCACGGCGGGCGGCGCGTCCGAGTTCTCGTACGACAAGGACTGGAAGACCCTGATCGGCTACCCGGCCTCGTACGGCAGCGACGCCGAGCTGAACGACCATCACTTCCACTACGGCTACTACGTGTACGCGGCGGCGATCGTCGCCCAGTACGACCAGGCGTGGGCGGCCGACTCCGCGTGGGGCACCATGGTCAGGACGCTGGTGCGCGACACGGCCAACCCCAGCCGCGACGACGCGGAGTTCCCCTTCCTGCGCGGCTTCGACCTCTACGCGGGCCACAGCTGGGCCTCGGGCCACCAGGGCTTCGCCGCGGGCAACAACCAGGAGTCCTCGTCCGAGTCCGTCAACCTGAGCGCCGCGCTGGTGCTGTGGGGATCGGCGACGGGCGACGACAACCTGCGCGACCTGGGCAGTTTCCTGCTCGCCACCGAGTCGGAGGCGATCGCGCAGTACTGGTTCGACGCCGACCAGGAGGTCTTCCCGGCCGGGTTCGACCACGGGACCGTCGGCATGGTGTGGGGCAGCGGCGGCGCGTACTCCACCTGGTGGACCGCCAACCCCGAGGAGATCCACGGCATCAACGTCCTTCCCGTGACCGGGGGTTCACTGCACCTGGGCCGGGAGAAGGACGCCGTCAAGCGCAACATCGCCGAGATGGAGCGGGAGAACGGCGGCCCGGCGGTCGAATGGCGCGACATCCTCTGGGAGTTCGAGTCGTTCGCCGACCCGGCGGCCGCGAAGGCCAAGTGGGACGCGGGACACGCCGACTACACCCCCGAGGAGGGTGAGTCCAAGGCCCACACGTACCACTGGCTCACCACCCTGGACGCGCTCGGTGCCCCCGACGCGACCGTGACCGGCTCCATCCCGACCTCGGCCGTCTTCGAGAAGGGCGGCACGCGCACCTACACGGCGCACAACTTCGAGCCGGTGGCGCGGACCGTCACCTTCTCGGACGGTACGACACTCGACGTACCCGCCAGGTCGACCGCGACCCGCTGACCACGGGAGCGCACCGCCGTACGGCGGGCCCCCGCCCGAGCCCTCCGGTTCAGGCCGAGGCCCGCCGTACCAGCGTCGTCGGGGTGATCACCGAGGACGGGGGGCCGTCCCCCGCGCGCTCCCGGTCCAGACCGCGCAGCAGCAGCCGCGCCATCAGCCGGCCCTGCCCCTCGATGTCCTGCTGGACGGTGGTGAGCGGCGGGTCGGTGGTCGTGACCACCGAGTCCACGTCGTCGAAGCCGACCAGCGCCACCTCGTCCGGCACCGTGCGGCCGTGCTCCTTGAGGACGCGCAGGGCGCCCGAGGCCATCAGGTCGTTGCCCGCGAAGACCGCGTCCAGATCCGGGCACCGCTCCAGCAGCTCCGCCATGGCGAGCGCGCCGCTCTCGGCGGTGAACGCGCCCTCCGCGATCAGCGCCGGGTCCCCGTCGGGCAGCACATCGCGGTAGCCGTCGAGCCGGTCGATGGCCGAGGTCTGGTCCAGCGGACCGGCGATGTGCGCGATCCGCCGCCGGCCCAGACCGCTCAGATACCGCACCGCCTCGCGCGCGCCGCCCCGGTTGTCGGCGTCGACGTACGACACCGTCTCCCGGTCCGCCGTCGGGCCGCTCGGCCGGCCACCGTAGACCGTCGGCATCCCGGCCCGCTGGATGATGGCCGGAATCGGATCGTCGGTGTGCAGGGAGAAGGCGAGCGCGCCGTCGACATGGCCCCCCGCCAGATAGCGGGCGATCCGGTCGTAGTCGCCGGGCCCTTCGAGCAGCAGCAGCACCAACTGCGTGTCGTGCGCCGTCAGTTCCTTGCTGATGCCACGGATCTGCTGGGAGAAGAACGGGTCGGAGAAGATCCGGATCTCCGGCTCGGCGATGATCACCGCCACGGCGCCGGTGCGCCGCGTCACCAGGGAGCGGGCCGCGTGGTTCGGTACGTATCCCAGCTCCTCCACCGCCCTGCGCACCTTGTCGGCCAGCGGCTCGCGCACCCCCGCGCCGCCTCGGACGACCCGGGAGGCCGTGGCCCGGGAGACCCCGGCGCGCGTGGCGACGGCTTCCAGCGTGGGACGGGACCCGGGGGACGGCTCGGACAAGACGTGCGCTCCTCGTGGGCGGTTGAGGCGGTTGACGCGGTTCGGGTGGTTCGGGTGGTTCGAGCGGTGGTGCCGCATTCGCCGCCCACCGGATCCGGCTGGACCGGTAGGGCGCGGATACGGCGGGACAAAGCCGGACGGCTACAGCGTAACCGCTCGTCCCGCCCGTCTGGGAGCGCTCTCAGGAGGTCGCGCGGGCCGGCGGTGCGGGGACCGCCGCTCCGGGGCCCCTCGTCCCCGGCGCCCTGACCCTGCCCGTCCTCCGTCCGCCTCCTGCCCGGTTTCCATGCTTCCCTTGTCTGACTTTCGCCCGTTCCAGGCCCCGGTGGGCCGGTGACTGCCCTCTTTTGAACGGGAGTTGACCGGGGTAGCTTCCGCCCCATGGAGATCCGTGCGCGGGCAGCCCGCAGGTCGTACAGAGCGCTGGTCACAGTGGCGTCCGCCACCCTGTGCGGGGTGCTGCTCGCCCCCGCGGGAGCACAGGCCGCGCCCCCGGGGCCACCGCCGGGCCAGGCACCGACCACGGGCCAGGCGCTGACGACGGCGTCGGCGACGGTGCCGGCGAAGGCGTCGGCGAAGGTGAGCCGGCCCGTCTACTCCTACGAGGACGCCGTCCGCGAGTCCGTCTGGGTGGACACCGGCCTGGACGGCGACGGCGACGGCAGGACCGACCGCGTCGCCGTCGACATCGTCCGCCCGCGGGAACCCGCCCGCCAGGGCCGGAAGATCCCGGTCATCATGGACGCGAGCCCCTACTACTCCTGCTGCGGCCGGGGCAACGAGAGCCAGAAGAAGACCTACGACGCCGACGGCGACCCCCTCGGCTTCCCGCTCCACTACGACAACTACTTCGTCCCGCGCGGCTATGCCTTCGTCGCCGTCGACCTGGCCGGGACCAACCGCTCCGACGGGTGCGTGGACGTCGGCGGACGCTCCGACATCCAGTCCGCCAAGGCCGTCGTCGACTGGCTGGGCGGCCGGGCCCGCGGCTACGCGAGCCGTACCGGCGGCGAGCGGGCTCGGGCCGACTGGACCACCGGCGCCACCGGAATGATCGGCAAGAGCTACGACGGCACGATCGCCAACGGCGTCGCCGCCACCGGCGTCGAGGGGCTCAGGACCATCGTGCCGATCGGGTCGATCAGCTCCTGGTACGACTACTACTTCGCCCAGGGCGCGCCCCTCTACAGCTCCGGCCCCGAATGGCTCTCCGACTACGTGGAGAGCCCCGAGGCCCGCACCCGCTGCCAGGCCGTCCAGCGCGATCTGGTCGAGGGCGCGCCGCGCACCGGCGACCGGACGGCGCTGTGGGACGAGCGCGACTACGTACCCGACGCGCACAAGGTCAGGGCCAGCGTCTTCGCCGTCCACGGCATGCAGGACCTCAACGTCCGTACGAAACACCTCGGGCAGTGGTGGGACGCGCTCGCCGACGCGGGGGTGGAGCGCAAGATCTGGCTCTCCCAGACCGGCCACGTCGACCCGTTCGACTTCCGGCGCGCCACCTGGGTCGACACCCTGCACCGCTGGTTCGACCACTACCTGCTCGGTTACGACAACGGCGTCGAGCGCGAACCCATGGCCGACATCGAGCGCGCCCCCGACCAGTGGTCCACCGACCGCGTCTGGCCGCCGCGCGCCACCGCCGCCACCACTCTGCGCCCCGGCACCGGAACGGTCCCCGGCGTCGGCACCCTCGGCCGCACCCCGGCGGCGCCCGGCACCACCGGGACGTTCACGGACGACCGGCGCCAGAGCGAGGAGGACTGGGCCGCCGCCATCGACCGGTCCACCCCCGCGAAGAACGGATTCATCACCCGGCCGCTCAGCCGCGACCTGCGGCTGTCCGGCTCCGGGAAGGTGACCGTCACCGCCACCCCCTCCACCACCAGCGCCCATCTGACCGCCGTCCTGGTCGACCTCGGACCCGACACGATCCGTGACTACGGGGCGTCCGGCGAAGGCATCACCACCCTGACCGAACGCACCTGCTGGGGGCCGAGCACCACCGCCGACAGCTCCTGCTACCGGGAGACCGCCGCCCGCACCACCGACGTGGCCCACACCGTCTTCAGCCGGGGCTGGGCCGACCTCGGTACGTACGCCGACCCGGACAAGGGCCGTCCGCTCACCCCCGGCACCCCGTACACCCTCACCATCGACCTCGCCGCGAGCGACCACGTCGTCCCGGCCGGCCACCGGCTCGCCCTGATCATCGGCGGCACCGACAGCGGTCTCATCGACCCGCCGTCCACGACCCCCACCCTCACCCTCGATCTGGCCCGTACGGCGGCGAAGCTGCCCCTGGTCGGCGGCGCCGCCGCGTTCCAGCGCGCCACCACCGGCCCCGTACCCCGGCCCGGCGTGTCCGGCGAGTCCCGTCCGAGCGGCGTGACCGAGCCCCGTCCGACCCCTCCGATTCCGGGAGACCGCAGCTGATGACCTTCCGCCCGGCACCACGCGTCCGCACCCTCGCCCTGGCGGTCACCGCCGCCGCGCTCATCGCGCCGATCGTCACGGCGCCCGCCCGGGCAGCCGCCGCCCCCGCACCGCCGCGCACCGGCTTCGAGGCCAACGGCGGTACGCGGTGGACCAGTCAGCCGCAGGAACAGGAACTCCTCTCGGCGGTGGCCCGGGACGGCGCCGCCTCGCTCACCACCATCGGCACCACCGAGCGGGGCCGCCCGCTCCGGCTCGTGGATCTCGGCGCCCGGCACGCGCCCGTCACCGTGCTGCTCGTGTGCAGCCAGCACGGCAACGAGCCCTCCGGCCGCGAGGCGTGCCTGAGCACCGTCCGCGACCTCGCCTACGCCGAGGACGGCGCCACGAAGCGGTTCCTGGCCCGTACGAACGTCCTCGTCCTGCCCACCGCCAACCCGGACGGCCGCGCCGCCGACACCCGCGGCAACTTCGACGGCGTCGACATCAACCGCGACCACATCGAGCTGAGGACGGCCGAGGCCCGCGCCATGGCCGCCGTCATCCGCGACCGGCGCCCCGACGTCATCTACGACCTGCACGAGTACGGCGCCACCCCGCGCTACTACGACAAGGACCTCTTCGACCTCTGGCCGCGCAACCTCAACACCGACACCCGTGTCCACGACGAGTCGCGCACCCTCTCCGAGCGCTACGTACGCCCGGCCGCGGGGACCGGCGGACACTCCACCGGCACCTACGGGATATGGACCGACCCGGTCACCGGCGACCCGATCCGGCAGACCGCGGGCGACGGCCAGGAACGCATCCTGCGCAACGCCTCGGGCGTCAAGCACGCGCTCGGGCTGCTCATCGAGAGCCGCGTCGATCCGCTGACCGAGGAGGAGAAGGCCGACGAGGCGGTCAACAACAGGCGCCGCGTGACCAGCCAACTCGACGCGCTCAAGGGTCTGTTCACCTTCGCCGGCGAGCGCGGGACCCGGATCGCCGCCGCGACGGCGACCGCCCGGCTGGCCGGTCTCAAGGACCGCGGACCGATCTACCTCGGCGGCGCGGACAACGATCCCGCCGCCCCCGACCGGATCATCCAGAACCCGCCGTGCGGCTACCGGCTCGACGCCGCCCAGTACGCGGACGTCAAGGACGAACTCGCCCTGCACGGCGTCCTGTCCCTGCCCTCCGGCAAGGGCGCGTACGTGCCGCTGCGCCAGTCGCAGCGCGCCTTGGCGGCGCTGCTGCTCGACGGGCGGGCGGAGTACCACCTGACGGAGGGGAAGCCGGTGATCTGCTAGGGCGTGTCTTCGAACTCCCGTCGTCGCCCGAGGGGCGGACGGGAGTTCGAAGACAGGTCCCGGGGACGTCCGGCAGGCCCGGACCGGCGGAACAGGGCGGTCGCGACCCCCCGGCGCGGGACCGGGAGGGCTCAGCGGGCCCCGGGCGGGAGCTGACCCGTCGCCAGCGCGGCGGCCTCCCGCGCACATCCCCAGGCCACGGTGACACCCGCCCCGCCGTGACCGTAGTTGTGCACCAGCCGGCCGCCGCCCGGCAGCGGCGCCGCCTCCAGCCGTACCTCGGGCCGCGCCGGCCGCAGTCCCACCCGGTGCTCCAGCACCCGCGCCCCCGCCAGCTCGGGACGGACCCTGACACAGCGCGCGACGATCGCGTCCGCCTCGGCCGTGTCGGGGCCCAGGTTCCAGGAGTGCTCGGTCGTGGTGCCGCCGAGCAGCACCCCGTACGGCTGCGGCATCACATAGGTGGTCTGGGCGGAACCCGGCGGCGTTCCCACGAACCACTCCTCGATCCCCGGGTTCTCCACGATCACCACCTGCCCGCGAACCGGCCGCACCGACGCGTCCGACGCCAGCTCGCGGGCGCCGAGCCCGGAGCAGTCCATCACCACGGGCGCCAGGGCCGCCGGTTCGGCGAGGTCCGTGACCGTGCGCCGCTCGACCGTGCCGCCCGTCGCGCGCAACCGCGCCTTGAGATACCGCAGGTGCACGGGCATGTCGATCAACGGCACGGTGGCCCGCAGCGCTTGGCCGAATCCCTCGGGCAACTCGTCGGCCCGCGCCTCGCGCAGGCCGCGCACCTTGGTGGCCCAGGCGCCCAGACCGTCCAGCGGAGTGTCCGCCATCAGCCCGGCGACCATCCGCACTCCGGTCCTGTCCGGATACCGCGCCAACTGCTCGTAGTGGCGCAGCGACTCCTCCAGCCAGCCGCCCACCCGGTGGGCGGGTTCGATGTGGTACGGCCAGAAAAGCGCCCCCGCCACCGCCGAAGTGGTCCGCCCGACCGGATCACGGGTCCACAACGCGACACGATGGCCGCCCTCCGCGAGAACCAACGCCGTTGTCAGTCCGATGACTCCGCCGCCGACCACGATCACATCGCTCTTACCGCCGCTCATGCCCGGACCGTAGCGGAAACCGGAGGCCAGGCCCATTCCGCGGCCGATACCCGGAAGTGATCATGGCGCCATGTCGCCGTCCCCGGCCCGTCACGCCCGGCCTGTCGGCCGGCAGGGGGGAACTTCCACCCAACTGAGTGGAAAGAGGGCGGAACCACACACGAAACGCGCTGAGAGCGCGAGACTTCGGCCCCTCACCCGAGAGAGGACGACATGGCGCTCATCTGTCCCCACTGCAAGGCCGCCGAGGCCATCTCCTATGTGGAGAACGAGGACGGCAAGACGCTCTTTCCCTGCCTCTTCTGCGATCTGCCGCCCGCGCCGAGCCACACCAATCACATCCTGACCGTGTCCGCTCCGTGCGCCACCGAGAGGTGCGGCGGCGAGGTCCAGGACGCGTACGAATACGGAATCCGGGGTCGCCTGATCACCACGGATCGCCAGCCGTGCGGCTTCTGCGGATCGTCCAGGACGGCAGCTCAGCACGCTCCGGGCATCCGGGGCCGGGCCCGTCGCGCCGCGCGCCCGTGATGGGGCGCGGGCGGAGTGTGATCATGGCGCCATGTCACTCCCTTCCGTTCCCTCCCGCTCGAGCGGCCCCTCCCGGCGCGGAGTCGTCGCCGCGTTCGGGGCCGCCGCCGCGCTCCCTCTCCTGACCTCCCGTCAGCGGGCTTACGCCCAGGCGCCCGTGAACGCCCCCACCGCCGCGGCACCCAGTGAGGCGGTGGCCGCCGCGCCCGCCGGTTCCGCCACCGGGATCACCGTCGCCGCGCGCGACGCCTCCGCCTTCGCGTCGCTGAGCCTGGGCCCCCTGACCGCCGTACCGCTGCCGGGCCCGCCCGCCGGGTTGTCCGTACGCGACGGTGACGCCGAGGTCGCCGTGCTCACCACCGGGGCGCGCACGGTACGGCTGACCGGCCCGGAGCGCACGTTCGTGGAGAACAAGAAGCCGTTCACGGACCTCTTCGCCCGGCAGAGACCCACCGACTGGGGCGCCGCGCCCGGCGGCGGCTCCTGGTCCCACGTGAACGGCGCCGCCACTGACTACGCGGTGCAGGGCGGCGCCGGGGTCACCGTGCTGAGCAGTGCGAACCTCAGCCGGCACGCCACGCTCAGGGACGACGCGATCGGCGACGTCGACGTCCGCGCCGACGGCTCCTTCGACCGCGCCCCGACCGGTGCGGCCCTCTCCTTCGCGCTGTCCTTCGGCTACCAGGACACCAGGAACCACTACCGGGCCCGCCTCGTCCTCTCCACCTCCGGCACCGCCGAGCTGCGGGTCGAACGCGAACAGGCCGACACCGTCACCCTGCTGGCCCCCGCCGTGGCCCTGCCGAGCCCCTCCGGCGACAGCCCCTGGGCGATCCGGGTGTGCCGCACCGGTGACGGCATCAAGGCCCGCGCCTGGCAGACCGCCAGGACCGAACCCACCACCTGGACGGTCGCCACGAGCGACGCGGCGTTCCCCCAGGGGCGGGTGGGCGTCCGGGCGCTCGCCTCCACCAGGGCCACCGGCCTGCCCGTACGCCTGCGCGTCACCCGCTTCCAGGTCCGCCGGGCCGGCTGGACGGCCCCGCCCTCCGTCACCCACCGGGACTGGATACGCGTCCTGCCGGAACCCTTCGACGGCACCTGGACCGACGACATCGAGCGGACCGTGCGCGGCTGGGCGGGATCCACCGCGCCCGATGTCCTCGCGTACGCCTTCATGTTCGTGCAGGGAGCGCCCGAGGTACGGTCCGCCGCGCTCGGCGGAGCGCGGGTGCTCGGCGAAGTGGGCTACGGGCCGCTGTCGACCGCCGGCGTCCCCGCCGAGGGCGCCGACTTCCACGAGTGCATGGGGCTGCCGTGGACGTTCCCGGTGGGCGGCAGCAGCCCGGCCGACTCGGACATCTGGCGCGACAAGCTGGACTGCTCCGGCTACGTCCGGATGGTGTACGGACACCACGCGGGCGTCCCGCTGGCCAAGGGCGACGACCCGACCCGTACCGCCCTGCCCCGCCGCTCGCACCACCAGTCCCTGCACGCCCCCGGCGTCACCGTGGCCCAGTCGGCCGCCGCGCCCCCGGCCGCACCGGGGCTCCGCGTCGGTGACCTGCTGTTCTTCGACGCCGACGAGTCCGACGCCGGTGAGATCGACCATGTGGGCATCTATCTGGGCACCGACCACGACGGACGGCGCAGGTTCCTCTCCAGCCGCAAGACCCCCGACGGCCCCACCGCCGCCGACCTCGGCGGTCCGTCCGTCCTCGACGGCGACGGCCTCTACGCCCGGACGCTCCGCAAGGTCCACCGACTCTGAGCCCCGGCAGCGGCCGTTAGGATCGACGGTCTGATGACTGCCACGCTCGTAGCCAAGGATCTCGCCGCAGGACACGGCGACCGTTCACTCTTCGCCGGGCTCGACCTGGTCGTCGCGCCCGGCGATGTGATCGGACTCGTGGGCGCCAACGGCGCCGGAAAGTCCACCCTGCTCCGGCTGCTGGCCGGGCTCGACACACCCGAGGACGGGCAGCTGCGGCTCTCGCCGCCCACCGCCGCCGTCGGCCACCTGCCCCAGGAGCCCGAGCGCCGCGCGGGGGAGACCGTACGGGACTTCCTCGGCCGCCGTACCGGCGTGACCGCCGCGCAGAGCGCACTGGACGAGGCCACCCAGGCGCTCGTGGACGGCGCGCCCGGCGCGGACGACGCCTACGCGGCGGGTCTGGAGCGCTGGCTCGCCCTCGGCGGCGCCGACCTGGACGAACGGGCCGAGGAGATCGCCGCCTCGCTCGGTCTGACCGTCGGTCTCGACCAGCCCATGACCACACTCTCCGGCGGCCAGGCGGCCCGCGCCGGCCTCGCCTCGCTGCTCCTCTCCCGTTACGACGTCTTCCTGCTGGACGAGCCCACCAACGATCTCGACCTCGACGGTCTGGAGCGCCTGGAGAAGTTCGTGACCGGTCTGCGGGCCGGGACGGTCGTCGTCAGCCACGACCGCGAGTTCCTGGTGCGCACGGTGACCAAGGTCCTCGAACTCGACCTGGTCCAGCAGAAGATCACCCTCTACGGGGGCGGTTACGAGGCGTATCTGGAGGAGCGCGAGACCGCGCGGCGCCACGCACGGGAAGAGTTCGAGGAGTACGCGGACAAGAAGTCCGCGCTGGAGTCACGGGCGCACACCCAGCGCTCCTGGATGGAGAAGGGCGTCAAGAACGCCCGGCGCAAGGCCACCGACAACGACAAGATCGGCCGGAACCTCCGCACGGAGTCCACCGAGAAGCAGGCGGCGAAGGCACGGCAGACGCAGCGGCTGATCGAACGCCTCGATGTCGTCGCTGAACCGCGCAAGGAGTGGGAGCTGCGGATGGAGATCGCCTCCGCCGACCGCTCCGGCGCCGTTGTCGCGACCCTGAACGGCGCCGAAGTGACCCGCGGCGACTTCCGCTTCGGCCCCGTCACGCTCCAGATCGACCGGACCGACCGGGTCGCCATCACCGGCTCCAACGGCGCCGGGAAGTCCACCCTGCTGGCCGCGCTGCTCGGCCGTCTCCCGCTGGACGCCGGGCACGCGACGCTGGGCTCCGGTGTGGTCGTCGGCGAGGTCGACCAGGCACGCGCGCTCTTTCACGGGCCGCAGAGCCTGCTCGACGCCTTCCGCCCCGCCGTCCCCGACACCGAACCCGCCGAGATCCGCACGCTGCTCGCCAAGTTCGGCCTGAAGTCGGACCATCTGACCCGCCCCGCGACGACCCTCTCCCCGGGCGAACGGACCCGCGCGGCGCTGGCGCTGCTCCAGGGGCGGGGCGTCAATCTCCTGGTCCTGGACGAGCCGACGAACCATCTCGACCTGCCCGCCATCGAACAGCTGGAGTCGGCGCTCGACTCGTACGACGGCACGCTGCTGCTGGTCACCCACGACCGCCGTATGCTCCACGCGGTCCGCACCACGCGACGTCTGGTGGTGGCGGACGGCGCGGTGACCGAGGAGTAGGCGCGGCGAGCGGGGCGTAGGCGCGGTCGCGGGGAGTACACGGTCGCGGGGCGCGGGACCTCTCAAGGCCCGCGCGGGGCGGAGGCCCTCGTGACGTCCTCCGCCCCGCGCCCCGTCAGCGCTTGCCGCCCCGTCCCGGGTCCGTCAGCCCCGCCCGGCGCAGCGCGTCCGCCATGGCGCTGTTCGCCGGGGCCGGGGCACCCTGGCGGCCACCGCCCCCGCCACCGCCGCCACCTCGACCGGCGCCGCGCCCGCCACCGCCCTGACGCGGCTGCGGCGGCCGGCCGCCGCCCGAACGCTCCCGCTCGGGCTTCGCCGCGGACGCCTCGTCGTCCAGCCGCAGGGTCAGCGAGATCCGCTTGCGCGGGATGTCGACGTCCATGACCTTCACCCGGACCACGTCGCCCGGCTTCACCACCTCGCGCGGGTCCTTGACGAAGTTCCTGGACATCGCGGAGACATGGACCAGCCCGTCCTGGTGCACCCCGATGTCCACGAACGCGCCGAAGGCGGCGACATTCGTCACGACCCCCTCCAGCACCATCCCGGAGGCCAGATCACCGATCTTCTCGACGCCGTCCTTGAACGTGGCCGTCCTGAAGGCCGGGCGCGGGTCCCGCCCCGGCTTCTCCAGCTCGCGCAGGATGTCCGTGACGGTCGGCAGACCGAAGGAGTCGTTGACGAAGTCGCCGGGCTTCAGGGAGCGCAGCACCGAGGCGTTCCCGATCAGGGACGCGACCCCGCCGCCGGTGGTCTTCACCATCGACCGGACGACCGGATACGCCTCCGGGTGCACGGACGAGGCGTCCAGCGGATCGTCGCCCTCACGGATCCGGAGGAAGCCCGCGCACTGCTCGTACGCCTTGGGACCGAGCCTGGCCACGTCCTTGAGCGCGCGCCGCGACCGGAAGGGGCCGTTGGCGTCGCGGTGCGCGACGATGTTCTCCGCGAGCCCGGCGCCGATGCCTGAGACGCGCGAGAGCAGCGGCGCGGAAGCGGTGTTGACGTCGACGCCGACGCCGTTCACACAGTCCTCCACCACGGTGTCCAGGGAGCGGGAGAGCTTCACCTCGGACAGGTCGTGCTGGTACTGGCCGACGCCGATGGACTTGGGATCGATCTTGACCAGCTCGGCCAGCGGGTCCTGGAGCCGGCGGGCGATGGAGACGGCGCCCCGGATCGACACGTCCAGCTCGGGCAGCTCCTGCGAGGCGAACGCGGAGGCCGAGTACACCGAGGCGCCCGCCTCGGAGACCATCACCTTCGTCAGCTTCAGCTCGGGGTGCTGGGCGCACAGCTCACCGGCGAGCTTGTCGGTCTCCCGGGACGCCGTGCCGTTGCCGATGGCGATCAGCTCGACGGCGTGGTCCTTCGCGAGCCGGGCCAGCCTGGCCAGCGACTCGTCCCACCTGTTCGCCGGGACGTGCGGGTGGATCGTGTCGGTGGCGACGACCTTGCCGGTGGCGTCGACCACGGCGACCTTCACACCCGTACGGAAGCCGGGGTCCAGGCCGAGCGTGGCCCGTGTCCCGGCGGGCGCGGCCAGCAGCAGGTCCCGCAGGTTCGAGGCGAAGACCCGCACCGCCTCGTCCTCGGCTGCGGTCCGCAGCCGCAGCCGCAGGTCGATACCGAGATGCACCAGGATCCTGGTCCGCCACGCCCACCGGACGGTGTCCACGAGCCAGGTGTCGCCCGGCCGGCCCCGGTCGGCGACGCCGAAGCGGCGCGCGACCATCGCCTCGTAAGCGCTCGGGCCGGGGGGTTGTGGTGCCTGCGAGGGCTCCTCCGGCTCCATGACCAGGTCGAGGACATCCTCCTTCTCGCCGCGGAACATGGCGAGGACCCGGTGCGAGGGCAACCGGGAGAAGGACTCGGCGAAGTCGAAGTAGTCGGCGAACTTGGCGCCCGCCTCCTCCTTGCCCGCGCGTACCTTCGCGGCGAGCCGCCCCCGGGCCCACATTCGCTCGCGCAGCTCCCCGATGAGGTCCGCGTCCTCGGAGAACCGCTCGGTGAGGATGGCGCGGGCGCCCTCCAGCGCGGCCGCCGCGTCCGCCACCCCCCGGTCCGCGTCCACGAACGGGGCCGCCGCCGCCCGCGGTTCCACCGACGGGTCGCTCAGCAGCCCCTCGGCGAGCGGCTCCAGACCGGCCTCACGGGCGATCTGCGCCTTGGTCCGCCGCTTGGGCTTGAACGGCAGGTAGATGTCCTCCAGGCGCGCCTTGGTGTCGGCGGCCCGGATCCGCGCCTCCAGGGCGTCGTCGAGCTTGCCCTGTTCCCGTACGGATTCCAGGATCGCGGTGCGCCGCTGCTCCAGCTCCCGCAGATAGCGCAGCCGCTCCTCCAGGGTGCGCAGCTGGGCGTCGTCGAGCATCTCGGTCGCTTCCTTGCGGTAGCGCGCGATGAACGGCACGGTCGAGCCGCCGTCCAGCAGCTCGACCGCGGCCCTCACCTGCCGCTCCCGCACACCGAGTTCCCCGGCGATCCGGTCTTCAATGGATGTCGTCACGCTCACGCTCCGCTGTTCATTGGTCCGCCGTGAGCATTGTGACAGGCGGTAGTGACATCGGCGGGCGCGGCCCGCTGCGGGGGACCGGGCTCAGCGCGTGCCGAAGATTTCCGCGGGGAACGCGCCGGCCGCCACCGCCGTCGCAGTGAACGCGCCCGCCAGCTCGGTGAGCCGGGCCACGCCCGCCGCGCCCAGCCCCTCGTACGGGGCCCGGTCCAGCCGGTCGGTCTCGTGCTCCAGGGCCTTGCGCAGCTCCACGCCCGCCGGGGTCAGCCCCTCCGCTTCGTCCAGCAGTCCGCGTGCCCGCAGCCGCTCCTGGGCGGCGGTCCACTCCTCCTGGCTCCAGCCGCGGCTGGAGCTGACCCACCCGTACGCCATGCCCCGGCCGCTCGCGGTGTGGCTGGCCAGCGCCTCCACCGGGTCGAGGCCCGCGGTCACCAGCACCGCGAGATGGGTGTCGCCCCGGTGTTCACGCAGCAGTGTCGCGGCGTGCCACAGCGCGAGATGCGGCTCCCGGGGCACCGGCAGGTCGGCGTTGGCCGCGTACAGCGGGCGCGCCGGGCGGGCGCCGGCCCCGGCCGCCACCAGCGCCAGCTCGGCCGCCTCGGCCAGCTCCTTCGACGCGACGGCCTCCTCGCCCAGCAGCCGCCGCAGCATCGAGTCGGCGGCGCGCAGGCGCGCTTCGAGCGCCCGCGCGGGGGAGGCGGTGTCCCAGAGGCGGGGGACGTACCGGCCGACCTGTTCGTGGTTGAAGTTGTAGAAGGCCGCGGTCACCACCCCCGCGCCGACGGGGCCGAGCGGGGCGGCGCGGGCCGCGAAATAGGCGCCCCGCGCGTCCACGTCGAGGCGCGCGAACTCGTCCGCGAGGTCGGGGGCGAAGTACAGAGCCGAGTGGAGCGGATTGAGAGCGGCATGACAGTGCCGCACGGCGCGATCGGACAGAGAAGTCATGGCAGTCATGTTACTGACCGGTTGGTACGAGGCCCAGGGGCGCGGTGAGGACGCTCGGGGCCGCGATCCGGCGGGCCCGGCACAGAAGGCGCAGGAGGAGAAGGTCCGGCACAGAAGGTCCGGCACAGAAGGCGCAGGAGGAGAAGGTCCGGCAGAAGGCCCGGAGCACGCCCTACGCGGTGTCCCGTGCCGGTGCCCCCTGGGGCGTCCAGGTGAAGCGCGGCTCCCGGCGCTCCAGGAAGGCGGCGACGCCCTCCGCCGTGTCGCCGCTGCCGCGCGCCTGGTCCGCCCAGTAGGCGCCGGTGCCCGCACGCCCCGAGGCGAACTCCTTGGCCGCCCCCTGGGTCAGCGCCGAGCGCGAGACGAGCAGCCGGGTGAACTCGGCCACCCGCTTGTCCAGTTGGCCGGACGGCAGCACCTCGTCCACGAGTCCCGTGCGCAGTGCCCGTTCCGTGTCGATCAACTCGGCGGAGAACAGCAGGTACTTGGCGGTCGCCGGGCCCACCAGCGAGACCAGCCGCCGGGTGGACGACTCCGGGTACACGATCCCCAGCCGCGCCGGGGTGACACCGAAGAGGGCGCCCTCCTCGGCGAAGCGCAGATCACACGCGGCGGCCAACTGGCAGCCGGCGCCCACGCAGTGGCCCCGCACGGCGGCGATCGTCGGCCGGGGGAAGGCGGCCAGCGCCTCTTCGGCCCGCACCGCGAGGCTCCGCGGATCGTCGCCTGGCCCGGCCGGCTCCCGCAGCGAGGAGATGTCCGCGCCCGCGCAGAACGTGCCGCCCTCGCCGGTCAGCACCAGCACCCGTACGGCGGGATCGGCCGCCAGCCGGTCCAGCAGCGGCGGCAGCTCCCGCCACATGGGTGCCGTCATGGCGTTGCGCTTCGCGGGGTGGTGCACGGTCACACGCGCCGTACCGTCGGTGACGGAGTGCAGCAGTCGGGGCTCCATGCGCCGGATGCTATCCCCGGGGCACATGCCCCCTCAGCACGACCGGTCAATCGACGGAAGAGATCGATCTGTTTCGCGCCGCTTTCCGTCAGAAGCGGTCCTATCCGGCCAATTGCCGCTGACTTCTGTTCAGTAGTCCGGAACGAACTATTTCGGTCCGCACACTCGGTGACCGTGGGAGTCCGTCGGGGCGGGCCCCCACGGGAAAACACCGTTCCGACCGAAGGTGGGTACCTCAGCATGGAGAGCCGCGCGAGTCTTCAGGCCCGGCCACTGCCGTACGAAGGAGTCTGGCGCTTCGCCGCCCCCGCCACCGACGCCTCCGTACCCCGGGTCCGGCACGCCGTACGGGACCTGCTCGCGCGTAAACGCGTACCGGTCAGGGACGTCGTGGTCCAAGGGGTGCTGCTCATCGTCTCCGAGCTGGTCACCAACGCCGTGCGTCACGCGGCGCTGCTCTCGCCCGAGGTGGCCGTCGAGATCGCCGTCGGCGCGGAGTGGATCCGGATCTCCGTCGAGGACAACCATCCCTACCGGCCCACCGCGCTGGAGACCGACCACGCGCGGACCGGCGGGCGCGGGCTGCTGCTCGTACGGGAGACCACCCGCGAGGCCGGCGGCGGCTGCGGCGTCGAGCACACCGCCGGCGGCGGGAAGATCGTCTGGGCGGTGCTGCCCTTCCTCTGCCCGGTCGCCGTGGAGCGTCCGCGCGAGAGCGTCACCAGCCCCCGGCAGGGCCTGTGAGCTCTCTGACCGCCGGACGAGCCGCGTCCAGCACGGTCATGAACCACGCGGAGAACGGCGCCGCGCTGTGCCGCTCGGCCAGCTCCGCCGGGGTGACGAACACGGTCTCGGCGACCTCCTCCGGGTCGGGGTCCGGCGCGGACTGCGCCAGCCCGACGAAGAGGTGGTTGTACTCCTGCTCCACCAGCCCGGACTCCGGGTCGGGGTGGTTGTAGCGCACCGTGCCCGCCTCGGCGAGCAGCGAGGGCGAGATGCCCAGCTCCTCGTGGGTGCGGCGGGCCGCAGCGGCGAACGGCGCCTCGCCCGGGTAGGGGTGCCCGCAGCAGGTGTTCGACCAGACGCCGGGGGAGTGGTACTTGCCCAGCGCGCGGCGCTGGATCAGCAACCGGCCCTGCTCGTCGAAGAGGAAGACGGAGAACGCCCGGTGCAGCCGGCCGGGCGGCTGGTGGGCGCTGAGCTTCTCGGCGGTGCCGATGGTGTTGCCGTTCTCGTCGACCAGCTCCAGCATGATCGTTTCTTGTGCGCCGTTCGACGAGCTGTTCGCCGTAGTGACTGGTGTGGTCGGCATAACCGTCCTTCGCTTCGGGCCTCGACCGCCAAGTCTGCCGTACAAAAGCCCCGCGTCCGCGCTCCGGGGGTGTGGGCATGTCCGTTCGGCCGGGAGCGTCAGTGGCAGAGCCTCGCCTCGTGCTCCGCGTGCCCACCCGGCTCCAGCTGGAAGGTGCAGTGCTCGACGTCGAAGTGGTGGCCGAGGCATCCTTGCAGGTCGTGCAGCATCTTTTCGTGCCCCGCCGCGTCCAGGGACTCCTGGTCCACCACCACGTGCGCGGAGAGCACCGGCATCCCCGAGGTGATCGTCCAGACGTGCAGGTCGTGCACGTCCGCCACCCCGGGCAGCGCCAGCATATGCGCCCGCACCTCGCCCATGTCCACGTCCTTGGGAGCCGCCTCCAGCAGCACGTCGAGTGTCTCCCGGAGCAGCTTGAGCGTACGCGGGACGATCATGAGGCCGATCAGCAGGCCCGCGATCGGGTCGGCGGTCTGCCATCCCGTGGCCAGGATGATCCCGGCCGAGACCAGCACCGCGAGTGAGCCGAGGGTGTCGGCGAGGACCTCCAGATAGGCGCCGCGCACATTGAGACTGTCCTTCTGCCCGCGCGTCAGCAGGGACAGGGAGACGAGGTTGGCGGCCATCCCGATCAGGGCGAAGACGATCGTCAGCCCGCCCCTGGTCTCCGGCGGTGTGATGAAGCGGTCGACCGCCTCGTAGAGCAGGAAGCCGCCGACGCCGAGCAGCAGCAGGCAGTTCGCCAGCGCGGCGAGGATCTCGGCCCGCGCGTAGCCGAACGTGCGCTTCGCCGTGGCCGGGCGGCCCGCGAAGTGGATGGCCAGCAGCGCCATGCCGAGCCCCACCGCGTCCGTCGCCATGTGCGCGGCGTCGGCGAGCAGGGCGAGCGAGTCGGCGAGGAGGCCGCCGACCACCTCCACCACCATCACGGACAGCGTGATCGACAGCGCGATCAGCAACCGGCCCCGGTAGGCGGCGGTCGCGGTCCCCGCCGGTGGCGCTCCGTGCGTGTGTCCGTGGTTGTGCCCTGCCCCCATGAGGACGCCTCCCGACCGTCTGGGCGATCTGCCGACCCACGCTAGTGAACACCGGAGGGGGGTATCGGGCAACACGGGACTGAACACCGTTGTCAACTGCTCTGACCTGCGGAAATGATCGCAGGTCAGAGCGTCGCCAAGGTCACCCGTCCGGGGTGGGCGGATCAGCCGACGGAGGCCGCCGGATGGTGCAGCCGCCAGCCCGCCCACGCCGACTCGACCATCTCGCGCATCCCGCGACGGGCCGTCCAGCCCAGCTCCTCGGCGATCAGCCCGACCGAGGCGACCGCCCGGGCGGCGTCCCCCGGCCGCCGCGCCTCGACCACCGGCGGGGTGCGGTCGCCGGTGACCTCCGCCACCAGATCGGCCAGTTCGCGCACCGAGACCCCCTCGCCCCTGCCGATGTTGACCGTGAGGTCCGCCGGCTCCCCGGCGGCGTCGCTGTCGGCCAGCCGGCGCGCGGCGGCGAGATGCGCCTCGGCCAGATCCGCGACATGGATGTAGTCGCGGACACAGGTGCCGTCGGGCGTCGGATAGTCCGCCCCGAAGATCATCGGAGCCTCGCCCCGGCTGATCCGGTCGAAGAACATCGGGATGATGTTGAACACCCCCGTGTCGGACAGCTCCGGTTGGGCCGCCCCCGCCACGTTGAAGTACCGCAGGCAGCCGGTGGCGATGGCATGGGTCCGCCCGGTCGCCCGCACCAGCCACTCGCCCGCCAGCTTGGTCTCGCCGTACGGACTGATCGGCACCGCCGGGGTCCGCTCAGTGATCAACTCCACATCGGGCACCCCGTACACGGCCGCCGACGAGGAGAAGAGGAAGTGCCGGACATCCGCCGCCACCACGGCCTCCAGCAGCACCGTGAGCCCGTGCAGATTCTCCCGGTAGTAGAGCAGCGGCCGCTCCACGGACTCACCGACCCGCTTCTTGCCCGCCAGATGCACCACCCCGGTGACCCCGTGGTCCGCGAGCGTACGGTCGACGAGCCCCCGGTCCAGCAGCGAGCCCCGCACCAGCGGGATCTCCGGCGGCAGCCGCTCGGCGAAACCGGTGGACAGATCGTCGAGGACGACCACCCGCTCCCCCGACGCGGCCATCGACCGCGCCACATGTGCCCCGATATAACCCGCTCCGCCTGTGATCAGCCACGTCATGGGGCCACATTAGACGGCCGCTCCCGGCCACCGCCCGGGACGGCGGGCCCGCCCACCGGACGCGGTTTGTCGGACGCGCACCGATCGACAATGATGATCTCCGGCCGGGCGGTTCCCCGCCCGGACCATGGCGACCACGGCGTAAACAGCCGGTGAACTCCCCCTTCCGTTCATCCGATAGCCTCTGCCGACATGCCGCCCCCGCCCGGATCCCGGGCGGTGCCGCCGCGCCCCCAGCCCTGTCAGTGCCAAGGAGTGAGTTCGTCTGCCGACCGCCATCCTCGCCGGTTCTCCGGTACCCGGATCGTCGCTCGAAGACGATCTGCGGGCGCTGGGTTTCGACGTACGTACCGCGCCGGGCGCCACCGAGGCCCGGGAGCTGATCGCCTCCGCCCCCGCCGCCGAGCGGGTCGCCCTGGTCGACCCGCGCTTCGTCGGTCATCTCCACGCGCTGCGCCTCGCGCTGACCGACCCGCGATTCCCGGCCGCCGCCGTCCCCGGCGCTCTCACCGCCCAGCCCGAGGCGCGCCCCGCGCTGCTGCGCGCCCTGACCGGGCCGGCGGCCGAGGGGACCCCGGCGCCGACCGTCGCGGCCGCACCGCGCCCGGCCGCCGCCGCGGCGCCCGCCCGGCCGGGCACCGAACCGTCCGGCCCCGCACCGGAGTTCACCGGGACCCCGTACCCGGCCGGACAGGACCTCACCGACCGGGTCGCGCGGGCGCTCGACGCCGGCGGCACCGCGGTCGCCCGGCCGGAGCTGGGCTCGCTCGTCGCCGTCGTACCGGCGGACGCGGGCGCCAGGGAACAGGCCGCCGCCGCGGTCGCCGCCGTGGACGACGAGGCGGTGCGGCTGCGCTCCGCGGTCAAGGCGCGCGACGGCTTCTTCACCACCTTCTGCATCAGCCCGTACTCCCGGTACCTGGCCCGCTGGTGCGCCCGGCGCGGGCTGACCCCCAACCAGGTCACCACCGCCTCACTGGTCACCGCCCTGATCGCGGCGGCCTGCGCGGCCACCGGCAGCCGGGGCGGCTATGTCGCGGCCGGCGCCCTGCTGATCCTCTCCTTCGTCCTGGACTGCACTGACGGGCAGCTCGCCCGCTACTCGCTCCAGTACTCCACGATGGGCGCCTGGCTGGACGCCACCTTCGACCGCGCGAAGGAGTACGCGTACTACGCGGGCCTCGCGATCGGCGCGGCACGCGGCGGCGACGACGTATGGGCCCTGGCGCTCGCCGCGATGGTCCTCCAGAGCTGCCGGCACTTCGTCGACTTCTCGTTCAACGAGGCCAACGCCGACAGCACCACCGCGGCGGCCGACGGCAAGGCCGTGGTGGGCACGCCCACCTCCGCCCTCTCCAGCAGGCTCGACAGCGTCGGCTGGACGGTCTGGATACGCCGCATGATCGTGCTGCCGATCGGTGAGCGCTGGGCGATGATCGCCGTGCTCACGGCCCTCACCACGCCCCGGATCGTGTTCTACGCCCTGCTCGCCGGCTGCGCCTTCGCCGCCTGCTACACCACCGCCGGCCGGGTGCTGCGCTCGGTGACCCGCAAGGCCGTCCGTACCGACCGCGCCGCCGGGGCCCTCGCTGACCTGGCCGACTCCGGACCGCTCGCCGAGATCGTCGCGCGGGTGCTGCGCCACCCGGCCCGTGCGCTGCGCGGCCCGCTGCCGTTCCTGGTCGCGCTGTTCGGCGGCGCCGTGGTCGTCTGCGCCGCGGCCTTCGCGCACCTCGACAGCCCGGTGCTCGTTCTCGGCGCCCTGGTGTACGTCCTGACCTCGGGATTCGTCGTCGCCCGCCGGATGGGCGGCGCTCTCGACTGGCTGATACCGCCGGTCTTCCGGGCGACCGAGTACAGCACCGTCCTGATCTTCGGCTTCCGCGCCGACGTGCCCGGCGCCCTGCCCGCGGCGTTCGGGCTGGTGGCGGCGGTCGCCTACCATCACTACGACACGGTGTACCGGATCCGCGGCGGCGCCGGAGCCCCGCCCCACTGGCTCGTCCGGCTGCTCGGCGGACACGAGGGCCGTACGTTCCTGGTCGTCCTCGCCGCCTTCTTCGCGCCCGAACGCGACCTCCCGCCGGCCCTGACGGTGCTCGCCGTCGCCGTGGCGCTCATCGCGCTCGCGGAGTCCATCCGGTTCTGGGTGTCCTCCGGAGCCCCCGCCGTACACGACGAAGGAGAAACCGCATGATCGGCCTCGTACTCGCCGCCGGTGCAGGACGGCGTCTGCGCCCCTACACCGACACGCTGCCCAAGGCCCTCGTGCCGGTCGACCCGGCGGGGGAGGGCACCACCACCGTCCTCGACCTGACCCTCGGCAACTTCGCCGCGGTCGGGCTGACCGAGGCCGCCATCGTCGTCGGCTACCGCAAGGAAGCCGTGTACGAGCGCAAGGCCGCCCTGGAGGAGACGTACGGCCTCAAGCTCACCCTGATCGACAACGACAAGGCCGAGGAGTGGAACAACGCCTACTCCCTCTGGTGCGCCCGTGACGTCCTCGCCCGCGGGGTCATCCTCGCCAACGGCGACACCGTGCACCCCGTCTCCGTCGAGAAGGACCTGCTCGCCGCGCGCGGCGGGGGCCGCCGGATCATCCTCGCCCTCGACACGGTGAAGCACCTCGCCGACGAGGAGATGAAGGTCATTACGGACGGTGCGGGGGCCGTCACCCGGATCACCAAGCTGATGGACCCGGCCACCGCCACCGGCGAGTACATCGGCGTCACCCTGATCGAGCCCGAGGCCGCCGCCGACCTGGCCGACGCGCTGCGGACCACCTTCGAGAAGGACCCCGACCTCTACTACGAGGACGGCTACCAGGAGCTGGTCCACCGGGGCCTGACCATCGACGTGACGCCGATCGGCGACATCCCCTGGGTCGAGATCGACAACCACGCCGACCTCGCGAAGGGCCGTGAGATCGCGTGCCAGTACTGACCCGGCTCATCCCCTCGCCGGTCGTCGTGGACATCAGCTGCGGCGCCCTGGACGACCTCGCCGGGCTCCTCGCCGACCAGCGCATCTCCAGCTCCGGCCGGGTCGCCGTGGCGATCAGCAACGGTTCGGGGCAGTCGTTGCGCGAGCGCCTCGCGCCGGCCCTGCCGGGCGCCGACTGGTACCCGGTCCTCGACGGCACGATCGACTGCGCGGTCAAGCTGGCGGACGACATCAAGGGCAAGCGGTATGACGCCGTGGTCGGCCTCGGCGGCGGCAAGATCATCGACGTGACCAAGTACGCGGCGGCCCGGGTCGGGCTGCCCATGGTGGCCGTCGCGACCAACCTGGCGCACGACGGCCTCTGCTCGCCCGTCGCGACGCTCGACAACGACAACGGCCGCGGCTCGTACGGGGTCCCCACTCCGATCGCCGTGATCATCGACCTCGACGTGATCCGGGACGCCCCCGTCCGCTATGTCCGTTCCGGCATCGGCGACGCCATCTCCAACATCTCCTGCGTCGCCGACTGGGAGCTGTCCCGCCGGATCACCGGCGAGTCCGTCGACGGACTCGCCGCCGCGATGGCCCGCCAGGCGGGAGAAGCCGTCCTGCGCCACCCCGGCGGCGTGGGCGACGACGCCTTCCTCACCACGCTGGCCGAGGGGCTCGTCATGACGGGCATCTCGATGTCCGTCGCGGGCGACAGCCGCCCCGCCTCGGGCGCCTGCCACGAGATCAACCACGCCTTCGACCTCCTCTACCCGAAGCGCTCGGCGCCCCACGGCGAACAGGTCGGCCTCGGCGCCGCCTTCGCCATGCGGCTGCGCGGCGCCGAAGAGGAGTCACTGCTGTTCACCGAAGTGCTGCGGCGCCACGGGCTGCCCGTGCTGCCCGAGGAGATCGGCTTCACCGCCGACGAGTTCGTACGGGCCGTCGCCTACGCGCCGCAGACCCGTCCGGGCCGCTTCACCATCCTTGAGCACCTCGACCTGTCCACCGACCAGATCAGGGACGCGTACGCCGACTATGCCTCGACCCTCAGTAGCTGAACTCCGCCCGGTCGTCCACCCGGCAGGAGTGAAGGACCGGCGCAGTGGTGAGCACTGGGCCGGACGTATGTACATGCGGGAAATCTCGCTGCGCGTCGACCGGTACCTGGTGAACACACGGGTCACGCCCAACCAGCTGACGTATGTGATGACCGTCGCCGGTGCCCTCGCCGCCCCCGCCCTCCTGGTGCCGGGCATCACGGGCCCGCTGCTCGCCGTGCTGGCGGTCCAGCTCTATCTGCTGCTGGACTGCGTCGACGGGGAGATCGCCCGCTGGAAGAAGCAGTACTCGATGACCGGGGTGTACCTGGACCGGGTCGCCGCCTATCTGTGCGACGCCGCCGTTCTGGTCGGCTTCGGGCTGCGGGGCGCCGACCTGTGGGGCACCGGCCGGACCGACTGGCTGTGGGCCTTCCTCGGTACGCTCGCCGCCCTCGGCGCCATCCTGGTCAAGGCCGAGACCGACCTGGTCGGCGTCGCCCGTCATCAGCAAGGGCTCGCCCCGGTCAAGGAGTCGGCCTCCGAGCCGCGCTCGTCCGGTATGGCGCTGGCCCGCAGGGCCGCCGGGGCGCTCAAGTTCCACCGGCTCATCCTCGGTATCGAGGCGTCCCTGCTGATCCTGCTCCTGGCGATCCTGGACTCGGTCAGGGGAGACCTGTACTTCAGCCGCCTCGGCATCGCCGTCCTCGCCGGGATCGCGATCCTCCAGACGCTCCTGCACCTGGTCTCCATCCTGGCTTCCAGCAGGCTGAGGTGAGCGACCAGCGACCGGGTCCGACCCTCGGCGCGGTCATCATCACGATGGGTGACCGCCCCGAGGACCTGCGCGCCCTGCTCGACTCGGTCGCCCGGCAGGACGGCGACCCCATCGAGACCGTCGTGGTCGGCAACGGCGCGCCCGTGGGCGCCGTTCCCGCCGGGGTACGGACCGTCGAGCTGCCGGAGAACCTCGGCATCCCCGGCGGCCGCAACGTCGGCATCGAGGCGTTCGGCGCCGCCGGCTCCGATGTGGACGCCCTGCTCTTCCTCGACGACGACGGGCTGCTGGCCCGCACCGACACGGCCGAGCTGATCCGGGAGGCGTTCGCCGCCGACCCCGCCCTGGGCATCATCAGCTTCCGGATCGCCGACCCGCAGACCGGAATCACCCAGCGCCGCCACGTCCCCCGGCTGCGCGCCTCGGACCCGCTGCGCTCGTCGCGCGTGACGACCTTCCTCGGCGGGGCCAACGCCGTACGGACGAAGGTCCTCGCGGAGGTCGGGGCGCTGCCCGGCGACTTCTTCTACGCCCACGAGGAGACCGACCTCGCCTGGCGGGCCGTGGACGCCGGCTGGATGATCGACTACCGCGCCGACATGGTCCTGCTGCACCCGACCATGCCGCCGTCGCGGCACGCGGTCTACCACCGCATGGTCGCCCGCAACCGGGTGTGGCTGGCCCGGCGCAATCTGCCCGCGCCCCTCGTTCCCGGCTATCTCGGCACATGGCTGCTGCTCACTCTGGTCAGACGCCCCTCCGCGCCGGCCCTCAAGGCATGGTTCGCCGGGTTCCGGGAAGGCTGGGCCACACCGTGCGGCCCGCGCCGTCCCATGAAGTGGCGTACGGTGTGGCGGCTGACCCGGTTGGGCCGACCGCCCGTCATCTGACAAGCTCGGCTCTGAGAGCATCGGGCGTACTCCTCCCGGGGCGCGGGCCCCCCGCCCGCGCCCGACCGGCTGCGCATCTTGAACACGAAAGTTTCAACTTGTGAGTGACACAACCCAAGAGGGTGCGATCGCTGTGAGCGCCCCCCCTTCGCCCGACGACGGTCTGTCCTCGGCCGATCTCGCCGCCAAGTACGGGCTGGCGGTGAGCGGTGCCCGGCCAGGACTGCGGGACTACGTCCGGCAGCTGTGGGGCCGGCGCCACTTCATCCTCGCCTTCTCCCAGGCGAAGCTCACGGCCCAGTACAGCCAGGCGAAGCTGGGCCAGCTGTGGCAGGTGGCGACCCCGCTGCTGAACGCCCTTGTCTACTACTTGATCTTCGGTCTGATCCTCGGGACCAGGAAGGGCTTCAGCCAGGACGTCTTCATCCCCTTCCTGGTCACCGGCGTCTTCGTCTTCACCTTCACCCAGAACTCGGTGATGGCCGGGGTCCGGGCGATCTCCGGCAATCTCGGTCTGGTGCGGGCGCTGCACTTCCCCCGGGCCTCCCTGCCGGTCTCCTTCTCGCTCCAGCAGCTCCAGCAGCTGATGTACTCGATGATCGTCCTGGTCGTCGTGGCCGTCGGCTTCGGCAGCTACCCCCGGCTGAGCTGGCTGCTGGTGGTGCCCGCGCTGGCCCTCCAGTTCGTCTTCAACACCGGCCTCGCGCTGATCATGGCCAGGCTGGGCAGCAAGACCCCCGACCTGGCCCAGCTGATGCCGTTCATCCTGCGGACCTGGATGTACTCGTCGGGTGTGATGTTCTCCATCCCGGTCATGCTGGAGAAGAAGCCCGCCTGGATCGCCGACGTCCTTCAGTACAACCCGGCGGCGATCTACATGGATCTCGTCCGCTACGCGCTGATCGACGGTTACGGCTCGTCCAATCTGCCCGCGCACGTCTGGATGGTGGCGCTGGCATGGTCGGTGCTGCTGGGCGTCGCCGGCTTCGTGTACTTCTGGAAGGCTGAGGAGCGGTACGGCCGTGGCTGAGGAGAAGAACCAGGGACGGGTCCCCACCGTCATCGCCGACGACGTGCACATCGTGTACCGCGTCAACACCGGCGGCAGCGCGCGAGGCAGCGCCACCGCGGCTCTGAGCCGCATACTCCGGCGCGACAAGGGGGAGTCGCGCGGGGTCCGCAAGGTCCACGCCGTCCGGGGCGTCACCTTCACCGCGTACCGCGGCGAGGCGATCGGCCTGATCGGCACCAACGGTTCCGGCAAGTCGACGCTGCTGCGTGCCATCGCCGGCCTGCTCCCCGCCGAGAGCGGCAAGGTCTACACGGACGGCCAGCCGTCCCTCCTCGGGGTCAACGCCGCCCTGATGAACGACCTGACCGGCGAGCGCAACGTCATTCTCGGCGGCCTCGCCATGGGCATGACCCGCGAAGAGATCCGGGACCGCTACCAGTCGATCGTCGACTTCTCCGGCATCAACGAGAAGGGCGACTTCATCACCCTGCCGATGCGCACCTACTCCTCGGGCATGGCCGCGCGGCTCCGGTTCTCCATCGCCGCCGCCAAGGACCACGACGTCCTGATGATCGACGAGGCGCTGGCCACCGGCGACCGCCGGTTCCAGATCCGCTCGGAGCGGCGGATCAGGGAGCTGCGCAAGGAGGCGGGCACCGTCTTCCTGGTCAGCCACAGCAACAAATCGATCAGGGACACCTGCGACCGGGTGCTGTGGCTGGAGAAGGGCGAGCTGCTGATGGACGGCCCGACCGACGAGGTGCTCAAGGCGTACGAGAAGGAGACCGGCAAGTAGTTCCCGGCACGGCCCCGCCGCGGCCGTACGGCCCCCGCCGGATCGCCTCCGGCGGGGGCCTTGTGTCAAAAGCCGGTCAAGTCCATTGCGCCCGGGGAACGTTGAGGCGCGCGGCGGCGCTGCCCCGAGGGGCTCAACACCCCGAGGTGTTCCTCCTAGTTGTACAACGTAAGCTGTGCTGGGCCGATTCGCGGCAAGTGGGGCCATACCCACTGAGCACCCTGCCCGCCGCGCGGCCTTCCGCACTCGCCGCGACCGGCGGCGTGTCCGAAATGGGATGTATTGAGTCGGCAGTGTAGAACGGGAGATGTGACGGCAATGACGGAAGATCTCCAGCTCCGCGAGGATTCCGCCGTCCCCGTACCGGGCAGCGCGCGGTGACCGGCGACCCACGGGTGGACCCCGGCGGCTCCGCGCGTGCCACCCTGGACAAGGCCACGGAGGAGAACTTCCCCGTGGCCCCGTTCTTCCTGCCGCGCGCCTGGCGGGACGACCTGATGGCCGTGTACGGCTACGCCCGGCTGGTGGACGACATCGGCGACGGCGATCTGGCCCCCGGCGGCGCTGACGCCCGCCACCTCGGTGTGGACCCGGCGGCCGCCGACGACCGGACCGCGATGCTGGACGCCTTCGAGGCCGACCTGCGGCGCGTCTTCGACCCGACGGGCCCGGCCCCCGCGCACCCGCTGCTGCGCGGCCTGATCCCGACCGTACGGCGCTGCTCGCTCACCCCCGAGCCGTTCCTCGGCCTGATCGAGGCCAACCGCCAGGACCAGCTGGTCCGGCGCTACGAGACCTACGACGACCTGCTCGCCTACTGCGAGCTGTCCGCCAACCCGGTCGGCCGGCTCGTCCTCGGGATCACCGGCACCGCGAGCCCCGAGCGCGTCCGCCGCTCGGACGCCGTGTGCACGGCGCTCCAGATCGTCGAGCACCTCCAGGACGTGACCGAGGACCTGGGCCGTGACCGGATCTATCTGCCCGCCGAGGACATGAAGCGCTTCCATGTCACGGAAGCGGATCTGGCCGCGCCGAGCGCGGGCGCCTCGGTGCGCTCCCTCATCGCCTTCGAGGCCGAACGCGCCCGGTCGCTGCTGGACGAGGGCACGCCCCTGGTGGGCAGCGTCCGCGGCAGGCTGGCACTGCTGCTCGCCGGATTCGTCGCCGGAGGGCGCGCCGCCCTCGTCTCGATCGCGGCCGCCGGGCACGATGTGCTTCCCGGGCCGCCCAAACCCACCAAGCCGCGTCTGCTGCGCGAAGTGGGAGCTGTCCTGCGCAGCGCGCACAGAGAGGGATGAGCCGGAACATGGAGGGACAGACGCCCATGTCCGCACCGGTACTGGCGGCCTACAGCTACTGCGAGGCCGTCACCGGGCAGCAGGCCCGTAATTTCGCCTACGGGATCAGACTGCTGCCGACCGACAAGCGGCAGGCATTGTCCGCGATGTACGCGCTCGCCCGCCGGGTGGACGACATCGGGGACGGCACGCTCGCGCCCGCCGTCAAGCAGGCGCGGCTCGACGACACCCGCGCCCTGCTGGAGCGGGTCCGTGCGGGCGAGGTCGACGAGTACGACACGGACCCGGTCGCCGTGGCGCTCGCCGACGCGGCGCACCGCTTCCCGATCCCGCTCGGCGGGCTCGACGAGCTGATCGACGGCGTGCTGATGGACGTGCGCGGCGACACCTACGAGACCTGGGACGACCTCAAGGTCTACTGCCGCTGCGTCGCGGGCGCCATCGGCCGGGTCTCGCTCGGCGTGTTCGGCACCGTGCCCGGCGCGCCGGGGGCCGAGCGCGCCGCCGAGTACGCCGACACGCTGGGACTCGCCCTCCAGCTGACCAACATCCTCCGGGACGTACGGGAGGACGCGGGCAACGGGCGTACGTATCTGCCCGCCGACGACCTCGCCAAGTTCGGCTGCTCCGAGGGCTTCCACAGCGCCACCCCGGCCGCCGGAGCCGACTTCGCCGGGCTCGTGCACTTCGAGGTGCGCCGGGCGCGCGCCCTGTTCGCCGAGGGGCTGCGGCTGCTGCCCCTGCTCGACCGGCGCAGCGGTGCCTGCACGGCCGCCATGGCGGGGATCTACCGCAGGCTGCTCGACCGGATCGAGCGCGACCCGCTGGCCGTCCTGCGCGGCCGGGTCTCGCTGCCGGGCCACGAGAAGGCGTATGTCGCGGTGCGCGGCCTCTCCGGTCTCGACGCCAGGACCATCTCCCGGCAGGCCGTCAGGAGGCGCGGCTGATGCGGCACTCCGTGCGCGTCGCTCCCCGTTCCGCCCGCTGCCCCGCCCCCGCACTCTCATCGAACGCGCGTGCGTACCGGTGTCGCTCAACCTCGGATGCGCATGACGCGTCCCGGACTACGTCAGCTGTGGGAGGGAACGTATGAGGGCGACCGAGGACGGCACCGGGGCCCACCACGCGGTCGTGGTCGGGGCCGGGCTCGCCGGGATCACCGCCGCCCTCCAGCTCGCCGACGCGGGGGTGCGGGTGACACTCGTCGAGGGACGGCCGAGGCTCGGCGGTCTGGCCTTCTCCTTCCGCCGCGGCGACCTCGTCGTCGACAACGGCCAGCACGTCTATCTGCGCTGCTGCACCGCCTACCGGTGGTTCCTGGACCGGGTGGACGGCGCCGCGCTCGCGCCGCTCCAGGACCGGCTGGACGTCCCGGTGCTCGACATCGGCTCCGCCCGCGGGCCCCGGCTGGGACGGATCCGCCGGAGCGGGCTGCCCGTACCGCTGCACCTGGCCGCGGGGCTCGCCGCGTACCCGCACCTCTCGCTCGCCGAACGGGCTTCCGTCGGCCGCGCCGCGCTCGCCCTCAAACGGCTCGACCTCACCGATCCCGCCCTGGACGACACCGACTTCGCCACCTGGCTGAGCCGGCACGGCCAGTCCGCGCGGACCATCGAGGCGCTGTGGGACCTGGTCGGCGTGGCGACCCTCAACGCCACCGCGCCGCACGCCTCCCTCGGACTCGCCGCGATGGTCTTCAAGACCGGACTGCTCTCCGAGCCCGGCGCGGCCGACATCGGCTGGGCACGGGTCCCGCTCGGCGACCTGCATGACACCCTGGCACGCAAGGCGCTGGACTCGGCCGGGGTAAGGACCGAGCTGCGCACCCGGGTCGGCGCGGTCTCCCGGGCTCCCGGCGGCGGCTGGCACGTCGACCTCGCCGGCGAGCGGCTCGAAGCGGACGCCGTCGTCCTCGCCGTACCGCAGCGCGAGACGCACGACCTGCTGCCCGAGGGCGCGCTCGAACACCCCGGCAGGCTGCTGGAGATCGGCACCGCGCCGATCCTCAACGTCCATGTCGTCTACGACCGCCCGGTGCTCCGGCGCCCCTTCTTCGCCGCGCTCGGCACGCCCGTCCAGTGGGTCTTCGACCGCACCGACGCCTCGGGGCTGAAGGAGGGCCAGTACCTGGCGCTCTCCCAGTCGGTGGCCGACGACGACATCGACGCGCCCGTGTCGGAGCTGCGCACGCGCTACCTGCCCGAACTCGAACGTCTGCTGCCCGCCGCCCGGGGGGCGGAGGTACGGGACTTCTTCGTCACCCGCGAGCGCACCGCGACGTTCGCACCCACCCCCGGCGTGGGCAGGCTGCGGCCGGCCGCCCGCACCCGCGCCCCCGGCCTCTTCCTGGCCGGCGCGTGGACCGCCACCGGCTGGCCCGCGACCATGGAGGGCGCGGTACGCAGCGGCTTCAGCGCCGCCGGGGCGGCCCTCCGCGAACTCGGCCGCCGCCACGAACACCCTTTGCGGGAGGCGGCATGAGCCCGAGTACCGCACCAACGAGTACTGGAACAAGAGGAGAGACCGTGCCGACTGTGCCCCCGGCCAATCCCGCTGTCGACACCGAGGATGTCCACGCGCTGCTGGAGCGTGGGAGGAGCCTGTCCACGCCGGTGCTGCGCGCCGTCGTCGGCCGGCTCGCCACCCCCATGGACACCGTCGCGGCCTACCACTTCGGCTGGATCGACGCCGAGGGCCGGCCCGCCGAGGGCGACGGCGGCAAGGCGGTGCGCCCCGCGCTGTCGCTGCTCTCCGCCGAAGCGGCCGGAGCCACCGCCGAGACGGGCGTTCCCGCCGCCGTGGCCGTGGAACTCGTCCACAACTTCTCGCTGCTGCACGACGATCTGATGGACGGTGACGAGCAGCGCCGGCACCGCGAGACCGTATGGAAGGTGCACGGTCCCGCCCAGGCGATCCTGGTCGGTGACGCGCTCTTCGCGCTCGCCAACGAGGTGCTGCTGGAGATCGGCACCCCCGAGGCGGGCCGCGCGACCCGCCGGCTGACCACCGCCACCCGCAAGCTGATCGACGGTCAGGCCCAGGACATCTCCTACGAGCACCGCGAGCGGGTCACCGTCGAGGAGTGCCTGGAGATGGAGGGCAACAAGACCGGCGCCCTGCTGGCCTGCGCCGTCTCCATCGGCGCGGTCCTCGGCGGGGCCGACGACCGTACGGCCGACACGCTGGAGGCGTACGGCTACCACCTCGGCCTGGCCTTCCAGGCCGTGGACGATCTGCTCGGGATCTGGGGCGATCCCGAGGCCACCGGAAAGCAGACGTGGAGCGATCTGCGCCAGCGCAAGAAGTCGCTTCCCGTCGTCGCCGCGCTCGCCGCGGGCGGCCCCGCGTCCGAACGGCTCGGCGAACTGCTGGCCGCCGACGCGAAAAGCAATGATTTCGAGACCTTTTCCGAGGAAGAGTTCGCCACCCGCGCGGCGTTGATCGAGGAAGCTGGTGGCCGCGAGTGGACCTCTCAGGAGGCCCGCAGGCAGCACGCGACCGCCATCGAGGCTCTTGATGGTGTGGACATGCCGGAAAAGGTCAGGGCGCAGCTCGTCGCGCTCGCCGACTTCGTCGTCGTACGGAAGAGATGATCACGATTCCCTTATGCCTCCTCACCTGGTGATGACCCCCATATCCCGAGCAGTCGCCGTCCGCCGCCCTTGACAGCGCCGGACGACGGAGACCCCAGCACAGCAGAAGCACACCACTGCACGAAGGGGAAGCCATGACAGCGACGACCGACGGAAGCACCGGGGCCGTGGGACCCCGCGCACCTTCGGGCAACGGAACCACCGACACCACCGTGTCCGCGCCGGGCGGTGACCCGATCAGGGTCGCCGCCGAGCGGGCCGCCGCACGATCCGTCGAGCATCTGCTCGGCCGGCAGGACGCCCAGGGATGGTGGAAGGGCGACCTCGCCACCAATGTGACGATGGACGCCGAGGACCTGCTGCTGCGTCAGTTCCTCGGAATCCTGGACACCCGCACCGCCCGGGACGCGGCTCTCTTCATCCGGGGCGAGCAGCGCGCCGACGGCACCTGGGCCACCTTCCACGGCGGCCCCAGCGACCTCTCCGCCACCGTCGAGGCCTATGTCGCCCTGCGGCTGGCGGGGGACGGGCCCGACGACCCGCACATGGCACGCGCCGCCCAGTGGGTACGGGAACACGGCGGAACCGCCGGGAGCCGGGTCTTCACCCGGATCTGGCTGGCCCTCTTCGGCTGGTGGAGATGGGACGACCTCCCCGAACTCCCCCCGGAACTGCTCTTCCTGCCCAAGTGGTTCCCGCTCAACATCTACGACTTCGGCTGCTGGGCCCGGCAGACCATCGTGCCGCTGACCATCGTCTCGGCCAAGCGCCCGGTACGGCCCGCGCCCTTCGCCCTCGACGAACTGGCCGCCGCCCCGGCCCCCGCCGCCCGGCGCGCCCGGCCGGCCCCGGTGACCAGCTGGGACGGCGTCTTCCAGCGGCTCGACAAGGCCCTGCACGTCTACCACCGCTTCGCGCTCCGAAGACTGCGCGCGAGCGCCATGAACGCCGCCGCGCGCTGGATCATCGAGCGCCAGGAGAACGACGGCTGCTGGGGCGGGATCCAGCCGCCCGCCGTGTACTCGGTGATCGCCCTGCACCTGCTCGGATACGACCTCGACCACCCCGTCATGCGCGCGGGACTCGAATCCCTCGACCGGTTCGCCGTGCGCCGCGAGGACGGCGCCCGGATGATCGAGGCATGCCAGTCCCCGGTCTGGGACACCTGCCTCGCCACCATCGCCCTCGCCGACGCGGGACTCAGCCCCGACCACCCGGCGCTGGTCAAGGCGGCCGACTGGATGCTCGGCGAACAGATCGTGCGCCCCGGCGACTGGGCGGTGCGCAGACCCGGGCTCACGCCGGGCGGCTGGGCGTTCGAGTTCCACAACGACAACTACCCCGACATCGACGACACCGCCGAGGTCATCCTCGCGCTGCGCCGGGTCGCGCACCCCGACACCGCGCGACTGCACGCGGCGATCGAGCGCGGCGTCGGCTGGAATCTGGGCATGCAGTCCAGGAACGGGGCGTGGGGCGCCTTCGACGCCGACAACACCAGCCCGTTCCCCAACCGGCTGCCGTTCTGCGACTTCGGCGAGGTCATCGACCCGCCGTCCGCCGATGTCACCGCCCATGTCGTGGAGATGCTCGCCTACGAGGGCAAGGCCCACCACCCCGGCACCCGGCGCGGAGTCGAGTGGCTCCTCGCCGAACAGGAGACCTTCGGCGGCTGGTTCGGGCGCTGGGGCGTCAACTACGTATACGGCACGGGCTCGGTGGTCCCCGCGCTGACCGCGGCGGGGCTGCCCTCCTCCCACCCCGCGATCCGGCGTGCCGTGTCCTGGCTCGAATCCGTCCAGAACGAGGACGGCGGCTGGGGCGAGGACCTGCGCTCGTACCGCGACGAGCAGTGGATCGGCCACGGCGCCACGACCGCCTCCCAGACCGCCTGGGCGCTGCTCGCGCTCCTCGCGGCCGGGGAGCGGGAGAGCAGGGCCGTCGAGCGGGGCGTCGCCTGGCTCGCCGGGACCCAGCGGGAGGACGGGTCCTGGGACGAGCCGTACTTCACCGGGACCGGGTTCCCCTGGGACTTCTCGATCAACTACCACCTCTACCGGCAGGTCTTCCCCCTTACGGCCCTCGGCCGGTACGTCCACGGAGAGCCCAAGGCCCTCACCGCCCTCGCCGGTACGCGCAAGGGGAGCTGATGGCGCGGTCCTCGGGGCCGTCGCCCCGTCCCGCTCCGCCCACCTCGCTCCTGATCGCCTGCGCCCTGTCGATCGAACGCCTCGCCCTGCGCGGTGGCCGGGGCGAGGCGGCCGGACCGGTGACCGTGGTGCGTACGGGCATGGGGCCCGGGAACGCCGAGCACGCCGTGGCGCGCGTGCTCGGGGAGCCCGCGCACCGGGACGCGGCCGTCATCGCGTCCGGATTCTGTGCCGGGCTCGCCCCCGGGATGAGGCCGGGCGATCTGATCGTCGCCGAGGAGACCAGGGGCCCGCGGTCCACCATCACCTGCACGGGGACGGGGCTGCTCGTCGACGCTCTGGCCAGGGCCGTCCCCGGGCGCACCGTCCACACCGGCCCGCTGACCGGCTCCGACCACCTGGTACGGGGCCGGCAGCGGGCCGCGCTGCGCTCCACCGGGGCACTCGCGGTGGACATGGAGTCGGCCGCGACGCTCCACGCCGCGCTCGCGTCCGGCCCCCGCCCGGTTGCGGCCGTCCGGGTGATCGTGGACGCTCCAGAGCATGAGCTCATCCGTATTGGCACAGTGCGCGGTGGAATATCAGCCTTTCGCGTTCTTCGTGCCGTCCTTCCCGCTTTTCATGAATGGCACCGTTCTTTGCTGCTCCCCAGGAGGTGAGCTAGATGGCCATGCCGCTCCGTCAGACCATCAGGGTCGGGACGTATCTCTTCGAACAGAAGCTGCGCAAGCGTGAGAAGTTTCCGCTCATTGTCGAGCTGGAACCCCTCTTCGCCTGCAATCTGGCCTGCGAGGGCTGCGGAAAGATCCAGCACCCCGCCGGGGTCCTGAAACAGCGCATGCCCGTCGCCCAGGCCGTCGGCGCGGTGCTGGAGTCCGGCGCGCCGATGGTCTCCATCGCCGGTGGCGAGCCGCTGATGCATCCGCAGATCGACGAGATCGTCCGTCAGCTGGTGGCCAAGAGGAAGTACGTCTTCCTCTGCACCAACGCCATGCTCATGCGCAAGAAACTGGAGAAGTTCACCCCCTCGCCGTACTTCGCCTTCGCCGTGCACATCGACGGGCTGCGTGAGCGGCACGACGAGTCCGTGGCCAAGGAGGGGGTGTTCGACGAGGCGGTGGCGGCCATCAAGGAGGCCAAGCGCCGCGGCTTCCGGGTCACCACCAACTCCACTTTCTTCAACACCGACACACCGCAGACGATCATCGAGGTGCTCAACTACCTCAATGACGAACTGAAGGTGGACGAGATGATGATCTCGCCCGCCTACGCCTACGAGAAGGCCCCCGACCAGGAGCACTTCCTGGGTGTCGAGCAGACCAGGGAGCTGTTCAGGAAGGCGTTCTCCGGCGGCAACAGGGGGCGCTGGCGGCTGAACCACTCGCCGCTGTTCCTGGACTTCCTCGAAGGCAAGGCCGACTTCCCGTGCACGGCGTGGGCCATCCCCAACTACTCCCTCTTCGGCTGGCAGCGGCCCTGCTATCTGATGAGCGACGGGTATGTGCCGACGTACCGGCAGCTCGTCGAGGAGACCGACTGGAGCAAGTACGGCCGCGGCAAGGACCCGCGCTGCGCCAACTGCATGGCGCACTGCGGCTACGAGCCGACGGCGGTCCTGGCCACCATGGGCTCGCTGAAGGAGTCCCTGCGGGCGGCTCGTGAGACGGTCGTCGGGACACGCTGACGTCATGCCTCCCGGGGGCACCGGCCGTGCCGGGCCTCCGGGTGCCACCGGCCCGGCCGGCCGCGACGCGCCGTTTCCGGCGCCGCGGCCGGCCGGCGCCGGTGGCGGTCGCCGGGGGCGCGGCCGGGGCCGCCCACCGGCGCCGCCGGACTCGCCCCGGTGGAGATCGCGGGACGGACCGGCATCGCCCTCGGCCCCAAGGAGACAAGGAATGACGACCGAACCCAAGGGCTTCGACCTGGGAAGGCTCCTCGCGGAACGGGGCGCCGAACGCTACGAGCTGCACACCAGGCACCTCAACCATCAACTCCCGCGCATGCTGCGGACGATCGGCTTCGACCGGGTCTACGAGCGGGCCGAGGGCGCCTACTTCTGGGACGAGGACGGCAACGACTACCTGGACATGCTGGCCGGTTTCGGCGTGATGGGTCTCGGCCGGCACCATCCCGTCGTACGCAAGGCCCTGCACGACGTCCTCGACGCCTCGCTCGCCGACCTCACCCGCTTCGACTGCCAGCCGCTGCCCGGACTCCTCGCCGAGAGACTCCTCGCCCACAGCCCCCATCTCGACCGGGTGTTCTTCGGCAACAGCGGCACGGAAGCCGTCGAGACGGCCCTCAAGTTCGCCCGGTACGCCACCGGCAGGCCGAGGATTCTCTACTGCGCGCACGCCTTCCACGGGCTGACCACCGGCTCGCTCTCGGTCAACGGGGAGGACGGCTTCCGCGACGGATTCGCGCCACTGCTGCCCGATACGGCGATCCCCCTCGGCGATCTCGACGCCCTGGAAAGGGAGTTGAAGCGGGGGGACGTCGCCGGATTCGTGGTCGAGCCGATCCAGGGCAAGGGCGTGCGCGAAACACCGCCGGGCTTTCTGCGCGCGGCCCAGGAACTCCTGCACCGCCACAAAGCGCTGCTCATCGTGGACGAGGTGCAGACCGGCCTCGGCAGGACCGGCGACTTCTACGCGTACCAGCACGAGGAAGGCGTCGAGCCGGACCTCGTCTGCGTGGCGAAGGCGCTCTCCGGCGGCTATGTGCCGGTCGGCGCGACCCTCGGCAAGGACTGGATCTTCAAGAAGGTCTACTCCTCGATGGACCGGGTGCTGGTCCACTCCGCGAGCTTCGGCTCGAACGCCCAGGCCATGGCGGCGGGTCTGGCCGTCCTCGCCGTGATGGAGGACGAGCGGACCGTCGCGAACGCTCGGGCCACCGGGGAGCTGCTCAGGACCCGGCTGGCCGCGCTCGTCGACCGCTACGAGCTGCTGCACGAGGTGCGCGGCCGGGGCCTGATGATCGGCATCGAGTTCGGGCGTCCCGACTCGATCAAGCTGCGCGGCCGGTGGACCATGCTCCAGGCCGCCCGCAAGGGACTCTTCGCGCAGATGGTGGTCGTACCGCTGCTCCAGAAGCACCGGATCCTCACCCAGGTCTCCGGCGACCATCTGGAGGTGATCAAACTGATCCCGCCACTGATCATCGGGGAGCGGGAGGTCGACCGCTTCGTGGCCGCCTTCACGGCGGTGATGGAGGACGCCCACGGCGGCGGCGGGCTCATGTGGGACTTCGGGAAGACCCTGGTGAAGCAGGCGGTCGCCAACAGATAGCGGTGGGTATATAAATTTTTGCCTCTGGGGCAAGGAATTTGCCCCAGAGGAAAGTAGCTGGCGCAATGGAGGTATGAGCCCACCTCCCGCCGGAGGGGCGTCCGACGGACCCCCCGACCAGCTGCCCGACGTCGCACCCCGCCTGCGTGAGCTGCGCCGGGGCCGGCGGCTCACGCTGGAGGCCGCGGCCCGGCGGGCGGGGCTCTCGCCGGCCCATCTGTCCCGTCTGGAGACGGGGCACAGGCAGCCTTCGCTGCCCATGCTGCTCGGGCTGGCCCGCATCTACGGTACGACGGTCTCCGAACTCCTCGGGGAGCTGCCGCCGGAGCACGACCCCATCGTCCGGGGCGACCGGATGGAACCCGTGGCGGCCGACGGCTGGACGTACCACCAGGCCGGCGCGCCCGGCAGGGCGATGCAGCCGCTCCGGCTCCGGGTGCCGTACGGGGCGCAGGGCGACCTCGTCCGCGTACACCCGGGGGAGGAGTGGCTCTATGTCCTCCAAGGGCAGCTGAGGCTGAGTCTCGGGGACACCACGCATGTGCTCGGCCCCGGGGACAGCGCCCACTTCGACTCGCTCACCCCGCACCGGATCGCCGCGGCCGGCCCCGAGGGGACCGAGCTGCTCTTCGTCCACACCCTGCTGCAAAGCCCCTCCGCCGATCTGTGCCTCGGCGGAGGAACCCACCGCCGCTGACCTGCCGAGAGAGGTCCTTCACCATGTCGGAGACAGAGAAGACCGCACCGTCGGCGGAACCCGCGGAACCCCTCGGACCGGAAAGCCCGGCGGCCGGCGCGCCCCCTCGTGCGCCGGACCGGGTGATGGACGAGGAGAAGACGTTCCCCATGGGGCTGGTCATCCGGCTCTTCGCCTATCTGGTGGCGGGCCATGTCCTGGCCTTCTTCCTCTACCTGCTCTTCACCGTGGGAGCCAAGGGGTAGCGGGCCGGGGCGCTGTCAGCCGTCGCCGCGGCCGTCGTCGAGGAGCCGGCCGCGCAGCCGCTCGCGCGTCTCCGGGGCGAGCCTGAGCCCCTCGGTCAGATAGCGCTCGGTGCTTCCCCAGGTCTTCCGGATGCTCTCGAACGCGGCGGCGAGGTACTCGGCGCGCGCGTCGAAGAGCGGGCCGAGCAGCTCCATCACCTCCGGCCCGGCCCCGGCCGGGGAGTCGGCGCCGCGCCGGACCCGGTAGCGGCGCGCGGGATCGTTCGACAGCAGGTAGTCGGCCTCGATCGCGTCGGGCTCCACCCCCACGGCCAGCAGGGTCACCGCGACGGACAGTCCGGCGCGGTCCTTGCCCGCCGCGCAGTGCATCAGCGCGGGGACGGCCTCCTCGGCGAGCGCGTGCAGCACCCGGCTGTGCTCGTCGGTGCGCTCCGTGATGATCGTCCGGTACGACGCGGTCATCCGGGCCGCCGCCTTCCCCTCGGCGAGCAGCGAGCGCAGCTGGTCGAGGTCGCCGTCCCGGACCATCCGCCAGAACTCCGCCCCGTCGGCCGGGTCGGAGAGCGGGATGTTCACGTGGCGCACCCCGGGCAGCTCGACATCCTCGCCGTCCAGCTTCAGATCGGCCGCGTTGCGGAAGTCGAACACCGTGTGCAGCCCGAGGCCCGCGAGGAACGCCGCGTCGGTGGCGGTGGCGTGGGCGAGGTGGCCGCTGCGGAAGAGGACACCGCCGCGCACCCGCCTGCCGTCCGTGGTCGGCAGACCGCCCACGTCGCGGAAGTTGCGCACACCGGACAGCTGGGGCTCTGTCGACGGGACTTGCGGAAGCTGCTGCGTCACGGCGTGCTCCTCCGTGTCTGCCGCCGGCGCGGCTCGCCGGCGAAGTCGACTCCCGACCTTACGACATCCGTTCGATGCTGATCAGGGGTAACGCCCCTGTTCCCGTACAGCGGCGGTCGGGTGGCGCGGAGCTTTCAGTGAACATCGGGCAGCGGTGGTGGTCTTCCGATCCTCGCTCCGGTTCCGGAGTGGGACCTGGGCTCCGGTCCTGGCCGGAGCCCAGGCAATGTGCGTGGGCGTCACCAGGGGTGGTCGCTCGGGTCAGGTCCTGTTCATGCGATCTTGGGATCGAAGGACGTGATCCCGACGGTGACTCCGTTGCGGCCCGGGGTCTGCTGGAACCGCACCTGTGACAGGTCCCGCACCGCAGCGTCGGCCTCCAGGAGCTGCTCGGCACGATGGGTGGTGCACAGGGCCACGACCTGTGTGCCCGCGGCCCGGGCGGCCTCGATACCAGCCGGCGCGTCCTCGAACACCAGGGCCCGGGCCGGGTCGACACCGACCCTTGAGCAGCCGAGCAGGTAGCCGTCGGGGGCCGGCTTTCCCCGCCGCAGCTCGTCGGCCGTGACCATGACGCTCGGTGGGATGATGCCGGCGAGCGAGAGCCGGGCTGTGGCGACCGGCAGGGTGCAGGCGGTCACCACCCCCCAGGCGACCTCGGCCCGGGTCAGCTCCTCTGTCGCCGCCACCGCTCCGGGCTCTGCCCTCACCTCGGCGATATGGCGCTCCTCCAGCGCGTCGATCTCCGCCGCGGCCTCCTCGGTGGCCAGGTGGGGGGCGGCCGCCCTGATGTGGTCGAGGGTGGTGCGGCCGTGACCGAGGGCGAAGGTCCGCTCGGCGTCGAGGCCGTTGCGTTCTGCCCACCGGAACCAGGCACGGGCGACGCACCGCGAACTGTCCACCAGTACGCCGTCCAGGTCGAACAAGATCGCCTCTGTCGTGAGCAGCATGCGGTGCCGTCCTGTCAGATCGCGGCGTGCAGGGCGGCGAAGGCCGCCGCCGCGTCACCATGGGTGGATTTGAACACGGCGGAGGCCGCGACCAGCACGTCGGCACCCGCCTCGGCCAGTTCCTTGATCCTCGCTTCCTTGATCCCGCCGTCGGCGACGATTTTCACCGACGGGAGTCCCCGCCCGTCCAGCAGGGCACGCAGCCGCTTGATCTTGTCCAGGGTCGCCGGGAGGAAGGTGCTGGTGCCGGGATTGCATGTCATCACCATGACCTGGGAGACCCGGTCCAGCACTTCTTCCACCGCGCTGAGCGGTGTGGCCGGATTGACGACAACCCCTCGGCCGACACCGGCCGCGGCCAGCTGCTCCAAGCAGATCGAGAGGTGCTGGGTGCTCTCCACGTGAACCGACACGGTCTCCACCCCGATGTCGGCCAGGTCGTCGAGGAGGCGTTCGGGACCCTGCACCTGGAGGTGGACGTCGAGGGGGAGGGCCGTGCGCTTCCGGACCGCCCGGACGGTGTTGAGCCCGAAACTGATGTCGCGGACGAAATTGCCGTCCATCACGTCCAGGTGCAGGAGTTCCACCGGGGCACGCTCGACATCGCTGATGGCGTCGGCCAGGGCCAACGGGTCCGCGCCGAGCAGCGCGGGTGCGATCGTGGTCATGTCTGCTCCATTCCTGCCGAGGATCAGTCGGCGGTCTACGGACGAGGAGACGTCGTCGCCTCGACCAGCGTCTGCGCTACGTACGTGATCTCCTCGTCGGTGAGGTTGGGCCGGACCGGGAGGCACATGGTGTGGTCGGCCTGTGCCTGGGCGTGGGGGTAGGACGTGCCCAGGTCCAGATCGGCGAAGGCCGGTTGACGGTGGATCGGGACCGGGTAGCGCACGACGGCCTGCACGCCGCGCTCGGTGACGTCCGCCAGTACGCGGTCGCGGTCCCGCACGGAGACCTGGTAGAGGTGGAAGACATGGCGGTCGCCGGCCGGTGGTGTCGCGGTCACGGCGGTGCCGTCGAACGCCTTCGCGTACCGGTCGGCGACGGACGCCCGGCGGGCGTTCCAGTCGTCCAGCAGGTCGAGCTTCGCGTCCAGCACCAGTGCCTGTACGGAGTCCAGCTTCGAGTTGCAGCCGCGTTCGACGTGCTCGTTCTGGGCGCGCTGCCCAAGGCCCCGCAGCACTCGGACACGGCGGTCGATCGCGGCGTCGTCGGTGACGATCGCGCCGCCGTCGCCGGCGGCCGCGAGGTTCTTGCTCGGGTGGAAGCTGAAGCATCCGACGTGGCCGAACCCGCCCACCCGTCGGCCGTTCCACCGTGCGCCGACCGCCTGGGCGCAGTCCTCCACCACGGCCAGACCGTGCCGTCGGGACACGGCTTCGACGCGTCCCATGTCCACCGCCTGCCCGAACATGTGGACGACGAGCACCGCGCGGGTGCGGCTCGTCACGGCCGATTCCAGCTGGGAGAGGTCCATCAGATAGGTGTCGGGCTCGCAGTCCACCAGCACGGGACGCGCACCTACGGCGGTCACGGCGAGGACGGAGGCGTGGAAGGTGTTGGCCACGGTGACGACCTCGTCACCCGGGCCGATGTCCAGCGCGCGGAGCGCCAGGACGATGGCGTCCGTGCCGCTGTTCACTCCGATCGCGTGGGCGACCGAGTTGTAGGCGGCGAATCGTTCCTCGAACCGGGCGACGGCGGGTCCGAGTACGTAGTCGCCCTTCAGCAGCAGGGCCCGTATCCGGTCGGTGAGTCCGTCCAGGTCGTCGAACTGATCACGGTAGTCGTACTTGGTGACGATCACGGTGAGCTCCGCAGGTCGTGGAACGGGGGACACTCCGAGACGCCGTGCGGCGGGCGGGGTGCCGTCGGGGGAGGGGGCAGGCTCTCGACGTCTCGCGCTCTCGACGTCTCGCGCCGAACCGGGGCGCCGGTCCGGGCTGACGAGCCGGTCCGGCGGTGGTCCGCGCGGCCGGGCTGACGAACCGGTCCTCACGTCAAATCCAGGTCGCTGATCTTCGTGACCGGGTCGACCGGGCGGTGGGCCCGGCCCGGCAGGAGCGGGTCGATCACCATCTTGACGCGCTCCCTCGCTCCGACCGGCACGGCGGCTCCCGACGCCACCGCGGGAATGACCTCCGCGGCCGCGGCCAGCGAGAGCACGTGGGTGATCAGTGGCGTGAAGGTGGCCGGAGACCTGCGCAGGAGGCGTTGAGCGGCTTCCAGGTGCCGACGGGTGGTACCCCGGTGGCCCGTGAGGCCGACCTTCCGTCCCGCCAGGGTGCGGGTCCACGTGACGGCTCCGTCGACCGGGTGACCGCACACGTTCGCCCGGCGGACGGCGCCCAGGTCCACGCCCGGCAGCCCTGTGTGCCGGTCCCCCGGTCCGAAGCCACCGAACAGGTCGATCACGCCGTCGGGGGCGAGCACGTCCAGCGCCTCGGTGAGCGCACCCGGCGCCGCCTCCCGCGGGAGGCACAGGAAAGCGGCCGACACCTCCGGCAGCCCCTCGGGACGGTGACGCAGGATCGTGCTGCCGAGGAGATCGCGTTCGGAGAGGTAGCGCAGCCGCTCCTCGCGGGGGTGCACGAGATGCATCTGGCAGCCACGCAACTCGCCGACCAAGGCGGCCAGTACGGCGGTGGTGCCGGAGCCCCACACGGCGACGGTGTCCGTGCGCGTGACACGGCTCAGCAGCTCCCAGCCGTACAGCACGGCGCCGAGCGGTTCCACCAGCGGTGCGAGGTCGGCGACGAGCCCGGCGTCGGCGTCCACCAGCCCGGGCCCGTCCTGATCGTGCAGGAACAGCTGCCGGAAGATGCCGTCGTAACTGTGCCCGAGCACGCGGTCCTGGACCGACGGATCCACGGGGTTGAAGATCACCGGGCGGGTCCCGCTTCCGGTGGACACCGCGGCCAGCCCTTCGTGGCCGAGGACCGCGGCGGCGTCGGAACGCACGCGTCGCATGATCTGCAGGTCGGTACCGCAGACGCCGGCGCGCAGAATCCGGCAGATCCGTTCTCCCGGCGCGGAGGCGGAGATCTCCCGCTGCTCCAGCGCGCATGCCGAACTGCCCCGGACCATGGTCAGATTGCTGCTCGCCACGCGGGCTCCCCCAGGTCGCTGATGGTCAGACTGCGCCGGTAGGCACGGCGGATCTCGGCCGGTGTCACGTCCTCGACGAAGACGGACTCGCCCAGCCCCACGGGCAGGGGAAGGTGCTGGTGACCGTCACGGTGCCGGACGGCGTCGGCGAATCCGCGCAGCAGCAGGTCGGTGGTGACGCCGGGATGGCTGAGGGGGAGGCCGATGCCGTGCATCAGGTTCAGCGCGCGCAGTGCGTCGGTCCTGGAGAGCAGTCCGCGTTCCCGCGCCAGCAGGCAGCACAGTGCCATGTCGATCGCCACTGCCTCACCGTGCAGCAGGGGTGGTTCCGTGGACAGCTCTATCGCGGGGCTGAACGTGTGGCCGAAGTCCACCAGCCGCCGCAGTTCGTGCTCCCAGAGATTGGGCGACAGTTCCGCGAGCATCCCGTCGACCGCGCGCTGTATCACCCGCTGTCCGACGCCCGGTTGCGGCATCAGCCGGACGATGCGGTCGGCGTGGGAGAACATCAGCTCGAAGAGGGTCCGGTCCCGGATGATCGCCATTTTGATGATCTCGGCCAGGCCGTTGACGATGTGCCGCGTGGGCAGAGTCCGCAGAAATCCCTGATCCAGCAACGTGACCGAGGCCGGGAAGTAGGAGCCGAGGCGGTTCTTGTGCGACTGGTAGTTGATGGCCGTCTTGACGCCGACGGCCGCGTCGACCATTCCGACCAGTGTGGTGGGTACCCGGACGAACGGTATGCCGCGCCGGAAGAGGCTGGCGGCCAGGCCGACGATGTCGGTCAGCACGCCGCCGCCGATGGCCACGATCGGGTCGGCGCGGCGGTTCAGCCCCGCCCGGTCGGCCGCGTCGATGACCGTGAAGAGTGTGTCCGCGTTCTTGTGCCGCTCGTCGGTATCCAGCACCAGGAACTCGGGGCGCACCCCCCAGTGGTGGAAGTAGTCGCGGATGGCGGCCCCGCGGAGCTCGTCGATCCGCACGTCGACCACCACCAGCCGGTGCGCCCCCGTCCGCAGCCGGGCCGCGTCACGCAGGTCCGGGTTACCCGGCGCGAGGACGTTCTCGGACGGCCGGATCTCGTAGCTCTCGTGCCGGGTGGCTTCCACGGTCCATGGCCTCATCGGCGATCCCCTGTCCGGCTTTGAGGGCGTGTCCCGGAGAGAGCGAGCGGTGGAGACGACCCCGCGTGCAGCCCGGCCCCGCGCAGGGCGTCCAGCCCGTCCCGGCTGCCGAGCACCATGCGCCGCTCGAAATAGCCGGGGTCCCGGTCGGTCACGCCGTAGACGCCTCCGGCGCCGAGGTTGCGCAGCACGCTGGCCCGGTACTCGTCGCCCAGCAGCTCGACCACGCCGCCGCTGAGCACGGTGAGGTCCACCTCGGGGTCGAGCGTCGTCTGGGTCAACAGGATGCGGGCGAGGGGCAGGGTGAAGGCGTCCAGCAGCCGGACGGCGCGGGGGTCGCCGTCGTGTACGGCCCGCGCCAGCACGACGATCGGACGGTCACCGGACCGGGCCGGGGAGCGCAGCCACGCCGCTTGGTCAAGCGTGGTGAGCAGGGCCTCGATGCCCCGGCCGGAGGAGTAGGCGGCGAGGTGTCCGGGCACGCCGCAGTCGCAGCGGGCCACCACCGGCCGGCCGTCCATCGCGAACTCGACCGGCAGGTGACCGATCTCGCCCTGTAGGCCGTACACGGGGTCGAGCGGGATGTGACCGGTCCGCAGGTCGATGGTCCGGTAGGCGATACCGGTACTGACGGTCACCGCGGCGGCCTTGGTACGGTCCGGCGGCGCCTGCGCACGCAAGGCGACCGCCAGGGCCGAGACATCGTTGATCACCTTCCAGGTGAGCGCGGGGAGTTCGGCTCTCAGCGGTGTCAGGAGGTCGAACGGGGCGATCTCGGCCCCCCAGAGCGGTGCGCTGGCCCAGATGCGCCCGGTGTGCCCGTTCAGCGCGGCGCCCATCGACACCCCGACGCGGTCCAACGCGTGCTCCCGCAGTGCTTCCCGCGCACTGCGGACCAGGAAGTCGACGAGTTCCGTCTGAAGGTCGGCGGTCGGCCGATCGGGGTTGCCGTGCCGGCTGACCGCGGGCACACGGCTCAGCAGCCGTACCTCTCCCTCTTCGGTCAGCAGTCCGACGCGCCACCAGGTGCCGCCGATGTCGAACGTGAGGACGGGCTCCATCACCGACCGACCTCGGCCCAGGCCGCCTCGTCGACGAGCAGCAGCCCGTCCCCGCCGAGAATGCGCGTGGCGGCGTCGTCCGGCGGGACGTGTCCGTTGACGAGCCGTGCGACCGCCGTCGCCTTGGACTCTCCGGCGGCCAGCACGATCCGCAGGCGTGCGGCGGCCAGCACGTCGACTCCCAGGGTCAGCCGGACCGTACCGTCGTAGGGCTTCGTCACCGAGACGGGTTCATCCGAGGTCACCGGCGCGTCATCCGCGAACAGTGAGGCGACGTGCCCGTCCGTGCCCATGCCCAGCAGGGCGACATCGATCCCGGCGCCCCCGGTGAGGGAGGCCAGTCGACCCGCGTACTCACCGGCACGTGCCGCCAGATCGTCGCCCGGGACCGCGCGGATGGGGTGCCAGTGTTCCTCGGGCACGGCCGCGGGTCGCACCAGGGTGTCTTCCACAAAGGCGGCCGAGGTGGCCGACCGCTCGCCGGACACCCGCTCGTCGGTCTGCACCAGGTGGGCCGCGCGCCAGTCGATATCCTCCTTCGCGAGTAATCGATAGGCGGTGGCAGCTGTACTGGCGCCGGTCAGCGCCACCACACCACCTCCGGGCCGCTCGGCAAGCCTGGCCAACTCCGACTTGATCAGGTAGACCACGTCATCCGACAATGCGGCCAGGGTGGGGAATTTCTTGCTCCTCAGCGATATGCGCACAGCAAAACCTCCGAATGCCGCGGATAAGACGCACTTCCACAAGCGATCTCGCGCCACATTCCAGAGTGACAATCCCCGTCCATCACGACGGAGCCGGCGTCTCAGAAAGATCGCTATTTCCTCATTCTGTGCCGCCGGTCTCCTCTCGCACCACAGAAAACTCGCCTATATACGAACGACGTTGACCGACAGATTTCGCACAAGGGGGAGTTCGGGCAGGCCAGGAGCGTGATCGGATTTCTGTCGGGGTTCTGGTCTCCGTAGCTCTGAACACGGTCTATGCACTTTCGGCCACGGAGTTGGCAGGGCTCGTTCGGCGAGGTCAGGCCGACGTGCGGACCCTTGTACGGCTCTGCTCGGCGCGCCGGCCGACTCTATTGTCTTCACCCGCCCGTTGGGTGCGGGGCGATATCGCTGCCTTGATCGCCCTGGCGAACTCCGCGTCGAACCGCTCCCTGCCGACCTTCTGCGCGAGCCCGGTCGGTACCGGACCTGCGCGGCGGTGGCCGGCTCCGTCCTCGCCTCCTCGGCGCGCTCGCGCCGCGGAGCGTGGATCCGCTCGTCCCGCTCCCCGCGGGCGGCCTCCGACTCCGTGCGGCTCACGGGATGTCGCGCCAACGGATGCGGCGAGGCGGGAACCGGATGCGTACCGACCGGATCACCCAGCGAGGCCGAAGGTCTTGCCACGAGAATCTGTCCGTAATGTTCCGTTGCGCCCAACCTGCCCTGTTAGCAGGGGAGATGGGGTGCGGCGGGTGAGCAGGATCATATCCGTGACGTTGCGTGGTGACGCCGGGAAGAGGGAGGGCCATCTCGTAGGGGAACGGAAGATCCTTAATCCACACAGGGTGACGGGTGGTGCCCGGCGATATTCGTGTGACAGGACGCGGCGGAAAACAGCCGCTTGTTCCGGCCGTCCGACTCGCTTACGTTCACCCTCAATCCGGACGGAACGCCGAATCCTGCCGCCGACCGGAACACACATCCACCCATCCACGTGTGGCAGGAGCGGGGGACCCAGGTAGTACGCCGATCCGGACGAGCCGGAGCGGCTAGGGGTGAAGTCGCGCACCACGCGCGGCCGGGCATCTCCAGCCCGAACCCGACAGCTCACCTCGTAGGCGCCGGAGAGGAACGCACCATGCCCGCCAAGGGTAAGCACCGCCGGCCCAAGGCCAAGCCGTTCTCGCGCGGAATCATCGTCGCGGGTACGGGTGGCGCCGCCATCGCGCTGCCGCTCATCGGCGCCACCGGCGCGCACGCGGCCCAGCAGGGCGCCCCCGCCGCCGCGCCCCAGGCGGCGCCCGCCACGGCGCACACGGCGTCGAGCCTGCCGCTGTCCGCGCAGCGGTCCGCCGTGACGGCGACGACCGCGACGCAGGCCGCCGCGAAGGCGACCGCGACGACGAAGACGACCAAGGTCTACTCCGTGGTCTCCGGCGACTATCTTTCCAAGATCGCCGCGGAGCAGCGGGTGCGGGGCGGCTGGCAGCAGCTGTACGAGGACAACCGGCAGGCCATAGGCGGCGACCCCGAGCTGATCCACCCCGGTCTGAAGCTCAGCATCGGGACGCGGGCGGCCTCGGCGCCGTCCACCTCGTCGGGTACCGAGACCGACTCGTCGGGTGCCAGGACCGAAACGCCGGCGAAGTCGTCCGGTTCCGGCACCACCGCGCCCAAGTCCTCGGCTTCCGGGTCCGGCACCTCCACCGGCACCTCCGCCTCCAACACGGCCGCACAGACCACCGGCGCCGGGTTCACCAAGCCCGTCGACGCGGCGGTCGGCACCTCCTACCGCGCGGCGGGCGGCAGCTGGTCCAGCGGCTACCACACGGGCGTGGACTTCATCGCCTCCTCCGGCTCCACGGTCAAGGCGATCGGCGCGGGCACCGTCGTGTCGGCCGGATGGGGCGGCTCGTACGGCAACCAGGTCGTCATCCGGCACAGCGACGGCAAGTACTCCCAGTACGCCCACCTGTCCGCCGTGTCCGTCTCCGCCGGCCAGAGCCTCTCCGCCGGCCAGCAGATCGGCCTCTCCGGCGCGACCGGCAACGTCACGGGACCGCATCTCCACTTCGAGGTCCGCACCGGACCCGACTACGGTTCGGACATCGACCCGCTGGCGTACCTCCGCTCGCAGGGCGTCACCGTCTGACCCGTCCCTGACGGCGATCCGCCACCGGCCCGTCCCGGCCGTCGCCCGGCACCTCGTGCCGGGCGACGGCCGTTTCCGGCTATTCCCAGTTGGGGGAAACTTGACCGATGGGGTTTCTCACCCCTGGTCAACCCCTCCTTACGGTCGCGTAGGTCACATCTCCGGGTGAAGGATGTACCGCTGTGGCAGACGATTCGAGATCAAGAAGAAATGGCACGTTCGGGTCGTACGCGGCGATCGGCGACAGTTTCACGGAAGGTGTGGGCGACCCGGGACCCGACGGTCTGTTCGTCGGCTGGGCGGACCGGCTCGCGGTCCTCCTCGCCGACCAACTCCCCCTCTCCGGTACGACGGCGGACACCGCGCACGGGGACTTCCGCTACGCCAACCTCGCCGTACGCGGCCGGCTCCTCGACCAGGTCGTCGAGGAGCAGATACCCCGGGCCAGGGAGCTCGCCCCGGACCTGGTGACCTTCATCGCGGGCGGCAACGACATCATCCGCCCCGGCACCGACCCCGACGATGTGGCCGAGCGCTTCGAGCGGGCCGTCGCCGACCTCACCGAAGCCGTCGGCACCGTCATGCTGGCCACCGGATTCGACACCCGGGGCGTACCCGTACTGCGGCATCTGCGCGGCAAGATCGCCACGTTCAACCTGCACACCCGGGCCATCGCCGACCGTTACGGCTGCCCCGTGCTCGACCTCTGGTCCCTCAAGTCCGTCCAGGACAGGCGGGCCTGGGACGGCGACCGGCTGCATCTGTCACCCGACGGGCACACCCGGGTCGCGCTGCGCGCCGCCCAGGTGCTCGATGTCGACGTACCCGCCGACCCGGACCAGGTGTGGCCCCCGCTGCCGCCGCGCGGCACCCTGGAGGTGCGGCGCGACGACATCCACTGGGCACGCGAGTATCTGGTCCCCTGGATCGGGCGCAGGCTGCGCGGCGAGTCCTCCGGCGACCACGTGGCGGCGAAGCGCCCCGACCTGCTGCCGCTGCACCACTGAGGCGAAGGGCGCTCGGGCGCGACGGGCCGGGCGGCGGACGCCTCGTGGCGCGGTCTCGTCCGACGCTCCGGCGTCGACCGCACCGACGGCGGAGCGCCCTTCACCCCGGCCTGCCGATCGGCGTCAGGCCGGGTCGACGGTCGCCGCGACGGGCGGCGCCGGAAGGAGCGGCAACGGCGTGCGGCCGCCGGCCGGCGGGACGGCTGCCGGGACACGCTCCAGCACGCCGCCGGCGAAGACGTCGTACAGCGGCAGCATCTCCAGGTGCACATAGCCGATGTGGCAGTCGCACACCGCCAGCGGGCAGGCCCTCGGCGCCGACGCCCGCCGGTAGGAGCCGTCGTACAGATTGCCCAGTTCGGCCCGGACGAAATGGCAGCGCCGCACCGTGCCCGCGCCGTCCACCGAGATCACCGACGCGCCCGTCCGGCAGGGCAGCCCGGCCGAGCGGTGCGGATGGCGGCTGTACGGGAAGAGCGGATCGAGGTCCGTCCAGCGGGCGGCCTCCTCGTCCGTGTACGTGTGCCCCTCGGCCGCGTTGATCCACAGGTAGACGTGCGCGGGCAGCTCGGCGCGCAGCCGGCGGGCCTGCTCCAGATGGCCGGCGAGACCGACGACCCCCACGCTGAACCGGATGCCCAGGGCCGACAGTTCATGGGTCTTGGCGAGGAAGCGGTCGTACGGCGTCTGCCCCGGGTGGTAGGTGCACCACAGCGCGAGCTTCCGGGGGTCGGCGTCCGCCAGCCAGTCGGTGCGGCAGCTCAGATTGGTCTGGATCGCCACCCGGCGCAGATGCGGGAGGTGTGACAGCTCGGTGAGCGTCCGCCGGTACCAGGACCGGACCAGGCCCTCGCCCCAGGGGGTGAACAGCACCGAGAGCCGGTCCTCCGCGGGCCGTGCGGCCCACGCGGCGAACCGCTCCAGGGCCGACCGGTCGGCGCGCAGCTGAGCGGGGCTGTCGCGCCGCTTGGCGAACGGGCAGTAGGGACAGTCGTAGTCGCAGGAGGCGAGCGGTCCGCGGTAGAGGATCGTCAGGTCCACAGGGATCTCACTTCGGCTCGGGCCGGTCGGCGCCGGTCACTTCGGCAGGTACGCGGCCATCGCGGCCCGCACGGCGGGGGAGAAGAGGGCCGGGCCCAGCGCGTCCGAGTGGGCGAGCCCCTCGGGTGAGAGCCGCAGCAACCCGGGGCCCGCGCTCTCGTCCAGCCAGCCGAGCGCGGCGAACCGGTCCAGCTCGGCCGGGAAGTCCTCGACGGGCGCGGCACCGAACCGCTCCCGGTACTCCGCCACCGCCATGCCCCGTGCCTGGAGCAGCGACTGGAGCAGATGACGGCGGCGGGCCTCGCCGCCGTCGACGCGGTACCCCACCTCGGCGCGGGTGAAGTCCTCCGTCGCGGTGTACGTGTCGATGATGGCCCGGATCTCGCGCATGTCGACGGCGTAGTCGAACGAGTAGTGGAGCGCGGAGGTGTAGGAGCGGGCCCCGCAGCCCAGCCCGACCATGCCGTCGGTCTGGCACGCGTGGTCGTCCGGGCCCTGCGCGGGGGAGCCGGGGCGGCGGAACATCCGCATGGACACCTGCTCGTACCCGTGGGCGAGCAGGTGGTCGCGGCCCTCCCGGTAGAGCCGCAGCCGCTGGGCGTCCCAGGCCGCCTCCCCGCCCGCGCCGAGTCTGCCGAGGCCGGTGAGCGGCCGTACGTAGAGGGGGTAGAGGTACAGCTCCTCAGGCCGCCAGGCCAGAGCGGCGTCCAGGGAGTGGCGCCAACTGGCCCCCGTCTGGCCGTCGATGCCGTAGATCAGATCGATGTTCAGCAGGGGGATGCCCGTGTCGCGTATCCGGCCGAGCGCCGCCTCGACCTCGGCACGGCGCTGCGGCCGTACGGCGGCCTTCGCCTCCGCCTCGACGAAGCTCTGCACGCCGATGCTCAGCCGGGTCGCGCCCCGGTCGGCGAGGACGGCCAGCCGGTCGGCGGTGGCCGTGGCGGGGGAGGTCTCGACGGAGAGCGGGACGGAGCGCAGATCCGCGCCCATGCGTTTCTCCGCGATGTCGCAGAGCCGCTCCAGCTCACCGGCGTCGAGGAAGGTCGGCGTGCCGCCGCCGAAGGCCGCGGCGGCGAACCGCACGGGACCGGACCCGCCGGGGCCTTCGATCGCGTCGCGTGCGGCGGTCGCCTGACGGTCGAGGGCGTCGAGGTAGCGCGTCGTCAGCTCGTCGGGGGCGCCGATCCGGGTGAAGAGGTTGCAGAAGCCGCAGCGGACCTCGCAGAACGGTATGTGCAGATAGAGGGAGAGTGCGTCCTTGCGCTCCCCGGCCCACAGCTCGCGCAGCGCGGGCCGGTCGGTCAGCGGGCGGTAGGCCGTCTTGTGCGGATAGGCGTAGACGTAGCTCTCGTACGGGCGTGGTGCGGTGGGTGTGCTCATGGGGCGGAACCGGGCTCCAGGAAGAAGTGGGCGTACGGCACGGTCCACACGGACGCGTGACCCAGCCGGTGGCCGGTCCAGCCGTCGTCCCCGTAGGCGGTGCCATGGTCCGAGCAGACGATGGTGAAACAGCGGCGGCGGCGGCTCGCGGCGGCGAAGAGACGGCCGATGTGCCGGTCGACGTACTCCAGCGCGGCGGCGTGCGTGGCCCGGGAGTCGCCGGCCTCGCGGGTGGCGCCGGGCAGATGGAACCAGTTGGGCTGGTGCAGCGCGGCCACATTGACGAAGAGGAACAGCCGCCGCTCGGGCTCAAGACCGGCGATCACCTGCTCCGCGCGGTCGATCTGGGCCTCGAAGGAGGTCGGCGAGGCGACGCCGAACTCCGGCTCCCAGTGGCTCTCCTGGAACAGTCCGGGCAGTACGGAGCCGAGCGCTCCCCGCTTGTTGAAGAAGCCGACCCCGCCGACGCACACGGTGCGGTAGCCCGCCGAGGCGAGCCCCGCCACCAGGTCGGGGCTGTCGAAGACGAAAGTCCCCCCGGCCGTGGACTCGCTGCCGCCGAAGCGCGCCGCGAACAGCCGGGGATGGGGCCCGGGGGCCGCGGGGGTGGGCAGGAACCCGGCGAAGATCGCCTGGTGCGAGGCGTAGGTGAAGCTGCCGGGCGCGTGCCGCCTCTCCCAGCGGCCTCCCGGCAGATGACGGGCGAGATGGGGTATCCGGCCCGCCGCGGCGAGTTCCTCCGCGACGTCGAACCGCAGGGTGTCGAGGGTGATGAGCAGCAGATCGTCCCGCCCGACGACCTCGTTCATGTCGATCGGGCCGGCCGGACCGGCGACGTCCCGCATCAGATCAGATCCCGGCACGCGTCACGCCCTCCCCCGTGCCACGGGCGGCGCGCCCGGGCAGCGCCGCGAGCTGAGCCGCGTAGGTGTCCAGTCCCTCGGCGCCGCTTCCCGGCAGTCCGGTCAGGCGGGGCAGCAGATCGCCGAAGGCGTTGACCTCGCAGACGGCGAACCGCCGCCAGCCCGGCGACGGCAGCAGGTCCACCCCCACGCAGTGGGTGCCAGGGAAGCACTCCGCCGCCTGCTCGCACAGGGCGAGGGCGGCGGACCAACTGCCGCCGGACGCCTCGGTCTCGGCGCGGACCCGGTCGAGATCGCCCCGTACGCCGCCGAGATGGAGGTTGGTCATGGGGGAGCGGCTGCTCCGCACGACGGCGTGCGTCGCCCGGCCCGCGACGACCACCACCCGGAGGTCCGCCGGTCTGCCGCCCGCCGTGCCCTTGGCCAGCCACCGCTCGATGTGCAGGCCGTCGGGGGCCAGGGTGTCGACGACGGCCGCCACGGTGCGCTCGCTCGTATAGCTCCGTACCCGCAGGGAGTTGTACAGCCGCCCCGCCGGGTCCCGCTCCACGGACGTGACGGCCCGCACCCGGCCGGGCCCCGCGATGTCCACGGCGAGGACCCCGGAGGCCGAGGAGCCGTGAGCGATCTTGACGAACGCCCGGCGCAGCCCCGCCCCGGCCATCAGGGCCCTGACATCGTCCCAGCCACGGACGGCCGGGGCGCCGGCGCCCGAGGTGGGCGACGCGGGAACCGCCACGCCCGCCGCTTCGAGCACGCCGTGGCACAGCCGCTTGTCGAAGAGCACCGCCAACTCCTCCGGGGCGTCCAGCAGATCGGCCCCTGCGCCCCTTACCCGCTCGCCCAGCTCCCGCGCTGCGGCGGTGAACCGCTCGTACCAGCGGCCCGTGCCCTCGACCCTGGTGGGGTCGTCGACGCCGCGCAGCAGCCGGTCCACCTCGGGGTCCTCGCCCGGCGAGTCGATCCGTACGGTCTCGCCCGCCGCGAACTCCGCCCGGCCGCGCAGCACATCGCGCCAGGACACCACCCGGGCGGCGGGCAGGCCGGCTTCGCCGACGGCGTCCTGGAACAGGGTCGTGCGGCGGTGGCCGGGGATCCCGACCACGGTCAGTCGCGGCTCCAGGCCCTGGCCGCCGGGGAGGGGACGCATCGGTTACTCGGCCACCGCGACGTAGCGGTGCTCCTCGCCATCGTCGTCATCCCACTCCTCCGCGCCCTCGATCTCGGACAGGTCGACCTCCACTCCGGCCGCGCCGAGGACGGACCGGAGACGCTCGCGCGTCTCCTCACCGACGTAGTTGTGACGCAGATCGAGTCTCCTCAAGTGCGTGAGCGACTGGCCGCCGAGGAGGGCTTCCGCGCCCTCGTCGCCCAGGGTGCCCATCGAGAGATCGAGACTCTCCAGACGGGCCACGACGGGGGCGCCGGACAGCGCGGTCGCGATCTCGTCCTGGATGACGCTGTTGCGCAGCGCCAGATGGCGCAGCCGGGGGAGCCGGGAGCCGGCCAGGATGGGCGCGAGGTCGGACACGCTCGTGTTCGCGCCGTATTCGTCCGAGCCGAGCCAGAGGTCCAGATGCTCCAGCGCGGGCAGGTCGCTCGCGCCGATGCCCCGCACCACCTCGGCGTCCAGGCCGCCCGTCTCGACGGTGAGCGAGCGCAGCCGCGCGTGCCGGACGGCGGGGAAGGCCAGCTGCTGACCGCCCCTGACGCCGAACTCCATCAGCTCGGGGAAGGCGTCGAGCAGCGGGGTCACCAGCCCCTGGGTGATCCAGGAGATCTCGCACTCCTCGGCGGTGATGTCACCGACGAACAGGGCGCGCAGCGCCGGCAGCCGGTCGCGGGCGGCGAGGATCGCCGCGATCACCGCGTCGGGGCCCGACTCGTACGCGTCGGGCCAGTGACCGACGATCAGCGCACCGACCTCGGTGGTGTCGACGGTGGCGGTGAAGCGGGCGAACGCCTCCTCCCACCGCTCTTCCTCGCGGTACGTCTCGGTGGCTATGCGCCAGGCCACGGAGGCGGCCTCCGGAAGCTTCGCGTCCGAACCCGAGACCGCGTCCGTGCCCGCTTCCGGGAAGTCGAACACGGGCAGCCCGTGGAACTCCCGCAGATGGTCCGAGATAGTCATGGCCGTGCTCCAGACGCCGGTGTGAGGATCGGTCGATCGGGAGCAGTTCTACCAAGCGCCACTGACAACGGGGGTCGCGGGGCGGCGCCCGTGCCCGGCTCAGACGCTGTCGGCCAGCAGCGCTTCGAGTCCGATCAGCGCGTCGCCGCCCTCCGCCGTACAGGCGTGGGCGCCCGCCAGCGCGCCCAGCCGGGCGCACTCCTCCAGTCCGCGGCCGGCCAGCCTGCCGTGCAGGAACCCGCAGACGTACGCGTCGCCCGCGCCGTTGGAGTCCACCACCGGTCCCGGCGGCGGGGTCGCGGCGACCGGACGGGGGGTACGGCCGCCCTCCCGGGTCATCACATACGAGCCGCCCGCTCCGGCCATCGCGATCACGGCCTCGGCCCGGCCCTCGCGGAGGATCTCCCGCATCACGGAGGCGATGCGCTCCTTCGCGCCCGCCGCGCTGAGGAACACCAGATCGGAGCGGAAGGCGAAGTCCCGGTGGTAGTCCGACAGACCGTCCCAGTCGTGCAGATCGGTCGAGACCGGCACGCCCAGCGTCTCGATGTCGTCGAAGAGGAAACGGGTGAAGTTGGTGAGGGAGAGATGCACATGACGCGTACGGCGCAGATGCGGCAGATAGAAATCGCGCGGCATCCGCAGATCGTCCGGGTCCCGGGCGTCGTGGAAGGACATCCTGCGGCCCGTCCTGTCCACGAGGTTGACGGCACGGCGGGTGCCCGCCGGGGAGATCAGGGCCTCGAAGTCCACGCCGCCGGCGGCCAGCCGCTCACGGACCTGGCCGCCCGTCCAGTCGTCGCCTATGTAGTCGAGGAACTTCACGTCCAGGCCCAGGGCCCGGCAGCCGAGCGCCACATTGCCGCCGGTGTGCCCCGGCCATTCGCGGATCGGCCCCACCGAGACCGAGTCGGCGAGCGGTACGGGCAGCGAGTCGACCCGGACGACGGTGTCCACTCCGCTGCCTCCGACGACCAGCACGTCGTGATGGGGCTGCTCGGTCCGATCGGTTCCCTGCTGAGCCACAATCTCCCTCTCCGGTGCCCTGATGTCCGCCGGCCCGCTGCGGCCGGCGTCCCTGTGCGTACCGCCGTGCTCCGGCGTCCCTGCCCTGTGGCGTACCGCCGTGCCTCCGGCCCCGCCCCTGCCCGCCCCCGCTGTCGCCGTCACCCTATCGAGCGGCCCGGCGGCCCCGCTCGTGCCCGGGCGTACCGGGCGTACCGTCCGCAGCGGAAAGCCGGTCCGGAGAGGGCCGGATTCCGGGCGTACCCGGGAATCCTCGGGGCACTGACAACGTTGGACCGGCGTATGAGACGCCGGGTCGTGTCTTGATCGAATGTGATCGACTCGACCCGCGCTGTTGTGCATACGCGGTCATAATGGACGAAACGAACCTTCAGGAGGTGCTGTGACAGGCGCTGGTTCCCCCCTTCCGCTGCGTTCACGGCTGCGCTCGCTGCGACCCACCGCCTTCGGGGCCGACTCCGCCGGGGAGAGGCTGGAGCGCATCCACCGCTCGCCCAACTTCGCGGACGGCGTGTTCCAGAACCCGGTGGGCTCCAGGACCAGGCCGTCCGGCGCCTCGGGCCTGGAACTGGCGAAGATCTACTTCCAGAAGGACGCGCGGACGCGCCGCGCCCCGTCGGGCGCCATCCCCGTGCACCCGACGACTCTCGCGGATCTCGCCCGGCCGCCCGCCTCGGGCCTGCGGCTCACCTGGATGGGGCATTCCACGGTCCTGGCCGAGATCGACGGCCGGCGGGTGCTCTTCGACCCGGTCTGGGGCGACCGCTGCTCGCCGTTCGCCTTCGCGGGGCCGAAGCGGCTGCACCCCGTACCGGCACCGCTCGCCGCGCTCGGTCCTGTCGACGTGGTGGTGATCTCGCACGACCACTACGACCATCTCGATCTGCCCACGATCAAGGCGCTGGTCTCCACCGACACGGTCTTCGCCGTGCCGCTGGGCGTGGGGGCCCATCTGGAGAGCTGGGGGGTGGCCCCCTCCCGGCTGCGGGAACTCGACTGGAACGAGTCCACCGAGGTCGGAGGGGTCACGCTGACCGCCACCCCCGCACGCCACTTCTGCGGGCGCGGTCTGCGCAACCAGCAGCACACCCTCTGGGCGTCCTGGGCGGTGACCGGGCCCGAGCACCGGATCTACCACAGCGGCGACACCGGCTACTTCCCCGGCTTCCGGGACATCGGGGCGGAGCACGGTCCGTTCGACGCCACCATGATTCAGATCGGGGCGTACAGCGAGCACTGGCCCGACATCCACATGACCCCGGCCGAGGGGATGCGCGCCCACCTCGACCTCCAGGGCGGCCGTCCCTCCGGTGTCATGCTCCCCATCCACTGGGGCACCTTCAACCTCGCCCCGCACCCGTGGGCCGAGCCCGGCGAGGGCACGGTGGCCGCCGCCGCCGAGGCGGGCGCGGCTCTGGCGCTGCCGGTCCCCGGGCAGCCGTTCGAGCCCACGGGGGACGGTGTTCCCGACGCCCCGTGGTGGCGCTCCGTTGCGGTGCCGCCGGCCGGTGGCTGGCCGGCGCGTCCCGCGCCCGTGATCGCCGAGGTGATCGCGGGCGAGGAGCTCGGCACCGGATCGCAGGAGACGGCCTCGACGGGCAGGGCCGAGGAGGCGGCGTCCTCCGCGTAGCCGCAGGGGAGGGCGCGTGGCGCCGCTCGTACGACGGACCAGTGGGGCCGGGCGATCGCCCGGCCCCACCGGCGTACCCGGCCCCACCGGCGTACCCGGCCCCACCGGCGTACCCGGCCCCGCCCGCCGAGGTCGGACACGCGAGCGGGGCCACGCGTCCGCCGTCCGCGCGCCACCTGTCGCAGACGATGTTCGACGTCCGAGTTCGAATGCCGTATTTCGTGCTGGTGTGCGATGCCTCATACCGGAGTGGGACGCTCTGTGGGGAACTTCGTCAACTGCCCACCCCGAGGGAGCGCTTGACGACTACCGTGTGTGCTCGGTGATCAACGGAGGGCTGAAGCGGCACGCGCCGGTCCTGCCGCTGCGCCGCTTTCCGGAACACCAGCACGACGCCGCTTCCTGGGGCTCACGTACCGAGGACACTGATGTCTCAACTTCGCGCACCCGCGCGGCCCGAGCGCCGCGAGGGCGGGCGGCACGGCCGCCCCGGCCCCCGCTCGCCGCTCTCCCCGGCCAGGGCGGAGGCGCCGACGCCGCCCGACACCCGCATACGTCCCCAACTCGTGCGCACGGCGGTCCTGCCCGCGACCGTCGCGGCACTGAGCGGCGCGGCGGCCGTGGCGCTCGTCCTGCGCTCCACCGGGGCGGAACCGACAGCGCAGACCTGGGCGGCCCTCTTCGGGACCGCGCTGCTCGCCTTCGCCGCCGTCGCCGCGGCCGCGCTCGGCGCGGAACGTACCGCCAGGTCCGTCCTCGGGCGCTGCGACGAACTGCGCCTCGTCAGCGTGCGGGGGCAGGCCGAACTGCGCGCGGTGGTCGAGCGGCTCGAACGGGGCGAGCGGGTCGGCACACGCCGATCGACCGGTGCGTCGGGCGACGGCGTGCCGGGCGGGCCCGATGCGGCCGCGATCGTCCTCGGCGACGAATTCGACCTGCTGGCAAAGGAGTTGCGCCGCTCCCAGGAAGCCGCCCTCGGGGCGGTGGTGCACGCGTCCCAGATCTCCGCAAGCGTCAAGAACGAACAGAAGGTGGAGGTCTTCGTCAATCTGGCGCGCAGGCTCCAGTCGCTGGTCCACCGGGAGATCCAGCTGCTCGACGAGTTGGAGAACGAGGTCGAGGACCCCGAGCTGCTGAAGGGTCTCTTCCACGTCGACCATCTGGCCACGCGTATCCGCAGGCACGCGGAGAACCTCGCCGTGCTCGGCGGGGCGGTCTCCCGCCGGCAGTGGAGCCGGCCGGTCGCCATGACGGAGGTGCTGCGCTCCGCCATCGCCGAGGTCGAGCAGTATCCCCGGATCAAACTGGTGCCGCCCATCGACGGCACCCTGCGCGGCCACGCGGTCGCCGACGTCATCCACCTGCTGGCCGAACTGGTCGAGAACGCCACGCTGTTCTCCTCACCGCACACCCAGGTCCTGCTGCGGGCGCAGCATGTGACGGCGGGTCTCGCCATCGAGGTGGAGGACCGGGGGCTGGGGATGCCCGCCGACGAGCAGCAGCGGATGAACGCGCTGCTCACCGACCCCGATCAGGTGAATGTGGCGCACCTGCTCCAGGACGGGCGGATCGGACTCTTCGTGGTCTCGGCGCTGGCGCGCAGACACGGGATCGCGGTACGCCTCCAGGCCAATATCTACGGTGGCGTCCAGGCCGTACTGGTCCTGCCGCAGACACTGCTCGGCTCGGACCGGACCGACGAGCCGGGACGCGGCCGTGGTCATGGCTCCGGACATGGCCCCGGCCACGGTTCCGGACCCGGGTCCGCTCACGGCTCGGCCGCTCCGGCGGTCCCACCCGTACAGCAGCCCCAGCCGGAGGCTCGGCCCCAGCCGTCCCGGCCCCGGCAGCAGGCCCAGCCGTACGGACAGCAGCGGCAGCAGCAGCTCCAGCAGCCGCAGCGGCCCCAGATGTACGAGAGGCCGCCCCACGCCCAGTCGTCCGAGAACGGCACCGGGCAGCCGGGCGCCCCCACCCCGCTGCCCGTACGCGGAGCACACGACCGGCGCCCCGGCCCCCGCCACGCCGACCGGCGCCCCGAGTCCGCCGCCGTGCCCCCGCCCCGGCCTTCCGCCGCCCCCGCTCCGGGCGGTGCGGACGCAGCCGTGGAGGCGGACGGCACGATCCACAGCGCCGCGAGCCGCCCTCAGCTGCCCAGGCGACGGGGCCAGGAACATCTCGTACCGCAGCTCCGGGACGCCCCCGCCCCGCCCCGGACCGGCGATCCGGTACTCCACGACCCCGGTCTGATGGCCGCCTTCCAGCGCGGCATCGGCCTCGCCGAATCCCGCCCTGACACCGACGCCGTGCCCGTCCCCCACGCCGATCCGCTCGACGACCGCCCCGCGGACCCTCTGCCGGAACCGCAGCGCCACGACACCACCCCCACTTCGAAGGAGTAGATGAACCATGGCGAGCGATGTACCCATCGGCCATGTCTCGGACCTGGACTGGCTGTTGAGCGGTCTGGTCCAGCGAGTCCCCTATACGCGCAGCGCCGTGCTGCTCTCCTCCGACGGCCTGGTCAGGTCCGTGCACGGGATGGACGCCGACAGCGCCGACCACATGGCGGCCCTGGCCTCCGGCCTCTACTCCCTGGGCCGCAGCGCCGGGGCCCGGTTCGGCGACGGCGGCGAGGTGCGCCAGGTCGTCGTGGAGCTGGACTCCACCCTGCTCTTCGTCTCGACAGCGGGCTCCGGCACCTGTCTCGCCGTGCTCGCGGGACGTGAGGCGGACGCGGCGGTGCTCGGCTACGAGATGGCGATGCTGGTCAAGAGCGTACGGCCGTATCTGGTCACCCCCCTGCGACAGGGCGCCGGTACCGCACCGGGCGCCGAGGCCCGCTGACCGTGCCGCTCCCGACGGAAGGACCGTGGCTCGACGACGCGGCCGGCCGGCTGATCCGTCCGTACGCCGTCAGCGGGGGCCGCACCCGGCCGACGACGGCGCTGGACCTGCTGACGCTGGTGATGTCCACGGGGTCGGTGCCCGAGGCTCCCCTCGGCCCCGAACACGCCCAGGCCGTGGGCCTCTGCCAGGGGCCGACCTCGGTGGCGGAGATCGCGGCGCATCTGCGGCTCCCCGCGACGGTCACCAAGGTCCTGCTCTCCGATCTGGTGGACTGCGGGGCGATCGCCGCACGTCCACCGGACAGCTTCGACAATCCCACCGACCGTTTCCTGCTGGAGGCAGTGCTCGATGGCCTACGACGACAGCTCTGACCCGCTCGCCGGATTCGCCTCCGGCGCCGGCCGGTTCCCGGCGGCCGAGCCGTTCCCGACCGCGCTGAAGGTCCTGGTCGCGGGCGGGTTCGGGGTCGGCAAGACGACGTTCGTCGGAGCGGTCAGCGAGATCGCCCCGTTGAGCACCGAGGAACTGCTGACCCAGGTCAGCGCGGCCACCGACGATCTGACGGGCGTCGAGGCCAAGTCCTCCACGACGGTCGCCATGGACTTCGGCCGGCTGACACTCGACGAACGCCACGTGCTCTATCTCTTCGGCACACCCGGCCAGGAGCGCTTCTGGTTCATGTGGGACGAGCTGTCACGGGGCGCGCTCGGCGCGATCGTGCTGGCCGACACCCGGCGGCTCGCCTACTCCTTCTCCGCCGTGGACTTCTTCGAGCAGCGCGGCATCGGATTCGTCGTCGCCGTCAATGAGTTCGACGGTTCGTACCGCTACGAACCGGATGAGGTGCGGGCCGCCATGGACCTCAAGCCGGAGGTGCCGATCGTGCTCTGCGACGCCCGTATCGCCAGCTCCGGTATCCAAACCCTGGTCACGCTCGTTCAACATTTGATCACCTCGTCCTCGTCGCTCCCGCCCGTACCGGAGAACGCCGAATGACCCTGATATCCCCGACCGACGGAGCCCGCCCATGACGTACGACCCGATCGGCCGTCTGCTGCTCACCCCGGTCGACCGGGAGGCGCCGGAGCGGGCGCTGCGACTGCGCGGCCTCGGACTGGGGGAGCGCCCGGAGCCGGCCCTCGACGCCTTCGCCGGTGAACTGGCCCGGATGACCGGCGCCCCGCACGCGATGGTCAACTTCATCGACGAACACCGGCAGTTCTTCGCGGGACTGCACGCGCCGCCCGGCGGCCGGGGCGAGCGGTTCATGGCCAGGGACCACGGCTACTGCCCCTATGTGGTCGTACGGCGCAAGGCCCTGGTCCTGGAGGACGTGAGGGACTACCCGCGGTTCGCCGGGAACGCCCTGGTGGACGAGGTCGGCATCCGCTCGTACCTCGGCGCGCCGCTGCTCGACCGGACGGGCATGGCGCTGGGCACCGTCTGCGTGGCGGACACGGAGCCGCGGCGCTGGGGGCGGACCGGGCTGGAGACCATCAAATCGTCCGCCGCGCAGCTGATGTCGGAGATCCACCGCAGGGAGTCCGGTCATCTCTGATCGACCGCCCGGACAGGACGGCTGCCGGCAGCCCGGTTGCTCGCGGTGCGGCCGGAGGCGGCGCCGGCGGCCGGTCAGGGGCGCTCCAGCCACCCCCTGACGAACGCGGCCTGTCCTGCGTGCTGAAGGTCGTCCGAGACGACGCTGACCAGCCGTGCGCCGAGGGTCACCGGCGGGGTCCACGCGTCGTCGACGATCCTGCCGAGATCCGCGTCGTCGAGTGTGCCGAGGTACGCGACGGTCCGCTCGTGCACGGCGTCGTGGTACCCGGCGAGCAGCTCGGCCCCGATGCCGCTGCCGCCGAGCGCGGCCACATCGTCCGCCCGGTGGCCGTAGCCCGTTGCGGAGGCCGGGAAGGGCAGCGCGAACCGCTCCGACCAGTGCTTCGCGAGCCAGACCTCCTCCGTGCCCGCCGCGTCCGCGACATGGTCGTCCTGGACCCGGGTGAGATGCCAGACGAGCCAGGCGATGGAGTTCGCGCCGTCGTCCAGCCGTACGGCCAGTTCGTCGGGGGAGAGGCCGTCCACGGCCTCGTGGACGATCTCGCGGATCCGGCCGAAGGCGTCGATCAGCAGGTCACCGCTGGCGGTCATGACTGGCTCCCCTCGTGGGGCGGACAGGACAGGACTCCAGGATCCCCCGTGCGGGCCGTACGGGCACGGGGGCCGCGCCTTCCGTGTCTCTCGCACCGCCCCTCCTGACCACCCCTCCCGCCGTCGCGCTTGGCCGCCGCGCGACCCCGCCGTGCACCCCCGCCCGGAAAGCGGTTCGTGATCACTACCAGGAGTGCGGTATTGTTCTCATGCGCGTTCAGGCCAGCGAAACCGCAGGTCAGACGGGCATCGGGACGTGGCGCAGCTTGGTAGCGCACTTGACTGGGGGTCAAGGGGTCGCAGGTTCAAATCCTGTCGTCCCGACCAGCGTTTTCGCAGGTCGTAGGCGGTATCGGAGAAATCCGGTACCGCCTTTTCGTGTTCCTGGGGGCGCGTGGGGGCCATGGGGTCCAGCGGCGTCGTCCTGCGGGCTCAACCCTGGATTCCTCCCGCTCACTCCTTCCTGGCTTCGACGGCTTTTGACGAAACGGAACCGTGCTCCGTATAGTAATCGGAACAACGCTCCGTTTCGTGTTCTGTCGAAACGGCACACTCCTGAGCCGCCTCGCCCGCTTCTGTGCCGGGCCTGAGCGGCGGAGTCCATGGAAAGGAAACGCGCATCATGAGCGCATCGACTCGCGCGGCCGGCCTGGTCGGCTCACCCGTTCCCGTCCTCTCGGTCAGTCCCGTGGTGCTGTCGACTCCCGGACGGGCCGTGGACCTTGAGGTGCGGGTGTCCGCGCCCATGACCGGGACCGATCTGCCGGTCATCCTGCTCTCGCACGGACAGGGCCACTCCCGCCACCTCTCCTCGCTGAACGGCTACGCCCCGCTCGCCAACTTCTGGGCGGCGCGCGGCTTTGTGGTGATCCAGCCCACCCATCTCAGCTCGCGGACGCTGAGCCTGGATTCCGGTGACCCCGAGGCGCCGATGTACTGGCGATCACGAGCGGAGGACATGCGGCGCGTCATCGACCGGCTCGACGCGGTCGAGGCGGCCGTTCCGCAGCTCGTCGGGCGGGTGGACCGGAGCCGGATCGCCGTGGCCGGGCACTCGATGGGCGGGCACACCGCGAGCATGCTGTTGGGCGCCCGGCTCACCGATCCGCTCGACGGGACGGAAGTGAACCTGACCGAGCCCCGGATCACGGCGGGTGTACTGCTTGCCGCGCCCGGCAGGGGCGGCGACGCCCTCTCCGAGTTCGCCGCCTCGAACTACCCCTTCTTCTCGGCCATCGACTTCTCCGGGATGGCGACGCCCACGCTCGTGGTCGCGGGCGACAAGGACGCCTCCGCCCACCTGACGGTTCGGGGCCCGGAGTGGCACGCCGATCCGTACGTACTCTCGACCGGCCCCAAGTCCCTGCTCACCCTGTTCGGCGCGGAGCACGGGCTCGGCGGGGTCTCCGGGTACGACGTCGCCGAGACCACGGACGAGGACCCGGAGCGACTGTCGGCGGTGCAGTGGCTCACCTGGGCCTACCTCCGCACCCAGTTCCACCCCGGGGATTCCGCTTGGCAGGAGGCGTGCGACGCGCTGGCTGCCCGCCCCGAACCGCTCGGACGGGTCGAATCCAAGTAGGGCGGTTCGTCCGGGCGTCCCGGCGGCTCGGCGGCTTGGCGGATCGGCTCATCGGCTCATCGGCTCATCCGCCGGGTGCGGGGGCGTCCGAGCGGCGTGGTCGAGCGGCGCACTCTCGCCGACGACGCCATCGTGCTCGCCCGCGCCCGGGCTCGTGCCTCCCGATGATCGCCGCGCCCTGCGGTGCGGCTGCTGCCCGGGGCGGTGCGGCGCACCTATTCACCGTTCTGCACGAGTGGTCTGCCTTTCCTTGAGGACGGCCGCGATCCGCAGGCACCAGTCCCGGTGCTCCCGCTCAAAAGCCAGTCCCCGCAGGCAGGTCAGGTACGGCCCGATCCGGTCGCCCCGGCGCAGGAAATCGTCCTCGTCCGCATCGCCGCGAAGCTGCCGCAGCAGCTTGCCGAGAAGCTCGATCTTGGCCTCGGCCGCTGACGCTCGTTCTTCGAGCTGTTCGATCACCGGCGCCGTGCCGACACGGTCGGCCGCCTGGACCTTGACGAGCAGGTCGTCACGGATGAACGAGGGCTTCGGTACGGCGGCGGCGAACTGCTCCAGCTCCGCGCGACCGGCGTCGGTGACCCGGAACAGACGTTTGTTGGGCCGGGTCTCCTGGACCACCTGCCGCCCCGCGACCAGCCCTTCCTTCTCCAGCTTCGCCAGCTCGGCGTACAGCTGCTGGGGCAGGGCGTGCCAGAAGTTCGCGACGCCGATGTCGAACGCCTTCGCCAGCTGGTATCCGCTGTACTCGCCGTCCAGCAGCGCCGCCAGCACGGCATGTCGCAAGGCCATCGCGGCAGCCCCTTCCCTTCCGTCGCCCGTCCCCGCATGATACTCAAGAAATTGACTAATCACTTTCTTGAGTACCGGTTACCGGGAGGGACCATGGAGACTGCCGAACGCTTCCGCGCCGCGGTGGAGAAGGGTGAACTGGACGCACTGGGCGACCTGTTCACCGAGGACATCCGCTTCTTCAGCCCCGTGAAGTTCACCCCCTTCGAGGGCAAACCCATGGTGCTCGGACTCTTCGGTGTCCTGCTGCGCACCTTCGAGGACTTCCGCTACATCGGACACTTCGAGGGCGCGGCCGAGACCAGCACCGACGGCGGCGAGGCTCCATCGGCGATCCTGGCGTTCCGGGCCACTGTGGGCGGCAAGCAGATCCACGGCATCGATCTGCTTCAGTTCGACGGCGCGGGCCGGGTGAAGGAGTTCACCGTGATGGTTCGCCCCCAGTCCGCCGTGCACGCCCTGGGCCAGGCGGTACTGGCGGGTCTGGTCGCCGACGGCCTCGTTCCCGGCACGGTCGACGGTTAGCGTGCTGAAGCGGGGGCGGGCACGATCTCGTTCGGCAGTCGGGTGCGACGCCGAGCCGGGCGTGCGCTGAGCGGATCTCCGCAGGCGCGACCGCGCCGCGCGGACCCGCCGGGTGTGGCCCCGACCTGGCCCGTCCGGCATGCGCCGGATCACCTCGCCCCGCGTGGGCGCAGCAGGGCCGCCGCCGTGGCCGCGGTGGCGGCCAGGCCGGCCGCCGCGATCACGGCGACCGTGGTGAAGCCGTGGTCGTACGCCCGGCGGGCCGCGCTCAGCACGGCTTCCGCGGTCGGGGCGGGCAGGTGGGTCGTCACGTCCTCGGCCGCGGAGAACGACTCGCCCACCGCGGCCCGTTCGTCCGGTCCGAGGCCGGGCACCGACGGCAGGCCGGTGCGGTAGACCATGGTCAGGACGGTACCGAGGACGGCGATGCCGAGGCCCGCGCCGAGTTCGAAGGACGTCTCCTGGATGGCCGCCGCCTCCCCGGAACGCTCCGGTCGCGCCGCGCTCATGATGGAGTCGGCGCCCAGGGTCATGACGATGCCGGCCCCGTATCCCGCGACGAGCAGGGACGGCAGGAGCGGGCCGTAGTGGGCCGTGTCGCCGAAAGCGGCGATGGCCGCGTAGGCGACGGCGAAGAGGGACAGCGCTGCGGTGAGCGCCCAGCGGGTGCCCCAGCGGTTCGCCAGCCGGGGCGCGGTGACCGCGCCCACCGCGTTGGCGGCGGCCAGCGGCGTCAGCGCGAGTCCCGCGCGCAACGGGGTGTAGCCGCCGACCAGTTGGAGCCACTGGGTCAGGAAGAACAGCAGGGCGACATAGCTGCCGAAGCAGCAGAGGACGCAGAGGGTGGCGGTGGTGAAACGACGCTCGCCGAACAGCGAGAAGTCCAGCAGCGGTTCGGGGATGCGCAGTTGGCGGCGTACGAAGGCGTACATGAGTACGGCCCCGCCGAGGCCGGCGACGAGGATCCCGGTGTGCACGCCCGCGTGCTCGCCGGCCTGCTTGAGCGCGTACACCACCCCCGCCAGGCCGGTCACGGACAGCACCACGCCGACCAGGTCCCAGCGGCGCGGGACGGGGTTTCTCGACTCCGGGACGACGTGGGCACCGACGACGAGGAGGACGACGATGACGGGGACGTTGACCAGGAAGACGGCGTTCCACCCCCACCGCTCGGCGACCAGCCCGCCCAGCAGTGGTCCGATCGTCGCTCCCACGCTGTGTGCGGAGGTCCACACCCCGATCGCGCGGGCCCGTTCGTGGTCGTCCGTGAACACGACCCGGATGATCGCCACGGTCGAGGCCATGATCATGGCCGCCGCGACGCCGAGCGCCGCGCGCCCGGCGATGAGTTGAGCCGGCGACGTCGAGAAGGCACAAGCGGCCGAGGCGAGGCCGAAGGCGAAGAGACCGCCGAGCACCATCCGGCGCCGGCCGATGCGGTCACCCAGGGTCCCGCAGGTCACCAGCAGGGCGGCGAGGGCCAAGGAGTACACGTCGACGATCCACAGCGACTGCGCGGTGCTGGGCCGCAGATCGAGGCTCATGCTCGGTACGGCGACGTGCAGCACGGTGAGATCGATTCCGCACAGCAGCAGGCCGCCCGACACCGTGGCCAGGACCAGCCACCGCTGCCGCGGCGAGGCCGCCGGCCGTTCCGATTCCGCTGCCGACCTCGCCGGCGCGGACGTGTCCCCGTTCACCATGGGCCCAGTTTCGGCAGGGACCGGCGCGGGCTACAAGTACGGTCTTTTCTGTCCCTCAGTGTCATTCGGTATACCGATGGAGGTCAGCTGTGCGTTCCAGCGTCGAAGAGGCTCCGGATTACTGCGCGATCGAGTTCGCCATGGAGGTTCTCGGGGGCCGCTGGAAATTGGCCATCCTCAAGCAACTGGTCTCCGGGACCCATCGCTTCGGCGAACTCGGACGCGCGTTGCCCGCCATCACGCAGCGCATGCTGACCCGTCAGCTGCGGGAGCTGGAGGCAGACGGTCTGGTGACCAGGACCGTGTACCGCGAGGTGCCGCCACGGGTAGAGTACGCACTGACCGACATCGGGCGCAGCCTGGACGCCATCACCGACCAGTTGGACAGCTGGGGGCGGTGGTATCAGGAGACGGTGCGCTCGCCGGGGTCGCCGTCCAGCCCTCGTCCGGATGCCCCGCCGTCCACCCCGCACCCGGCGGGACCGCCGTCCTGCCCTCACCCGGCCGGGTGAGCCTGGCCCGGCGCCGCCCTCACCGTCCCCCCCGCTACGTGCCTGACGCGCGCTCGACCCGAAGGTGCCGGGGGCCGCGCAGGATCGGGCTGTGGCGGTACGGCGGCGGGTCCTCGGACAGCCGGAAGCCCTCCAGCCGCGGGAGGAGCGCGCGCAGGGCGAGTTGGGTCTCCAGGCGGGCGAGCGGCGCCCCGAAGCAGCTGTGGACGCCACCGCCGAAGCCGAAGTGCTGGTTGTCCTCACGGGTCGGGTCGAAACGATCCGGGGCGTCGAACCGCAGCGGATCGCGATTGCCGGAGGCGAGGACGAGGACCAGTGGGCTGCCTCTGGGCACGGTGACGCCCGAGACCTCGACATCGGTGAGCGGTGTGCGCTGCGGGAGCAGGTGCACGGGCGGCTCGTAGCGCAGGAGCTCCTCGACGGCCCCGGGCATCAGCCCTGGATTCTCGCGCAGTCGCCGCAAGGCGTCCGGGCGGCGCAGGAGGGTGAGCAGTCCGTTGGTGATGAGGTTCACCGTCGTCTCGTGACCGGCGATGAGGAGAAGGGTCGCGGTCGCCATCAACTCACGCCGGGTGAGATGCCCGTCGGGTCCGGAGTCGTGCACGAGGGCGGAGAGCATGTCGTCCGACGGGTCGTCACGGCGCTTGTCGGCGAGGTCGCCGAGGTACGCCCCGATCGCCTGCCGGGCCTCCAAGCCCGCGTCCTCGCGGCTCTCCCGGGCCTTGCCGGGGCTCAGATCGAGACTGGCGATGATCTCGTTCGTCCAGGCACGGATCCGCGGCACATCCTCGTGCGGCACACCCAACAGCCGGCAGATCACGGTGACGGGGAGGGGATGGGCGAAGTCCTCCACCACGTCGAAGCGGCCCCTGTCCCGCAGACCGTCGATCAGTTCGTCGGAGATCCGGCCGATCTCGGCCCGCAGCCCGTCGATCCGGCGGGGGGAGTGGGGCGGCCCGAAGGGCCGCATCGCGATACGGCGGAGCCGGTCGTGCTCGGGGTCGTCGAAGCCGATGAAGGCCGCCGGCCGGCCGCCCCTCCTGAGCGGCGGGACGGTGTTCGGGTCGGTGCGGTTGCGGCTGTCCGAGCTGATCCGCGGGTCGTGGAGCAGCGCGGCGATGTCGTGGTACGCGCCGACCAGGTAGCTGCCGTCGGCCTGTCGCGTCACCCCGTTCTCACGGAGTTCGGCGTAGAGCGGGTAGGGGTCGGCGCGGTTCGCGTAGTCCGTGATGCGCTCGTGGAGAGTGTCCGGGGGCATGCGCGGGGCTCCTCAAGGACGGCCGGCGACGGTGGGAGGCGAGGGGCGCCGGACCATGGTCAGGCGCCGGTCCGGCAGATGGCCGGTGAGTGCCACGGTCGGGCCGTGCGTGAGCAGCCGGGGGTCCGGGACGTCGGAGGGTACGGGCTCGGCCGATTCGGGACGGTCGGCCGCGCCACGCCCGGGAGGGAAGGGGGCCGCCGTCTCGATGAGGTGGCGGTAGTGCTCCAGCCACTTGGCCCGGTTCACACTGACCGCCGCGGTGATCCGGCCCCGGTAGCCGTAGACCGCGACGAGCCGTCCCTCCCGCACCGACCCCTGGGCGATGACCAGCCGGTCGGAGAAGGTCGGCACGCCGACGGACTTGATGTTGAGGCCGAACTGACTGGACCAGAAGGCGGGCACCGCCAGATGCGGGCGCCTGTCCGGACCCGTACTCACCATGTTGTGGGCCGCCACCTCGGCCTGGGCGACCGCGTTGCCCCAGTGTTCGAGGGCGAGCATCTGGTACTCGAAGAGCGGATGCGGAAAGCGGGCCACGTCACCGGCGACGAACACATCGTCGGTGACGATCCCGTACATGTCGAACGCGCGGCATCCCGCGTCGCACGCGACGCCCCGCGGGCCCGCGGCCAGCCCGGAACCGGCGAGCCACTCGGTGTTGCGTACGGCGCCCAGGGCGACCACGGCGACATCGGCCTCGATCCGGCCGCCGTCGGAGAACTCGGCCCCCGTCAGCTGTCCGTGACGGCCCGTCAGCGCGGTGACCGTCACACCGCAGCGCAGATCGACCCCGTGCGCGCGTTGCAGCCCGGCGGCGAAGGCACCGAGTGTGCCGCCCAGCGCGCCGACGAGCGGCGAAGGACCGCGCTCGGCGACCGTCACCTCCAGACCGCGCTCCCGGCAGGCGGAGGCGATCTCCGAGCCCGTGAACCCGGCGCCGATCACCAGGACCCTGCGCGGCCCGGCGTCGAGCCGGGCCGTGAGCGCCGCTGCGTCCTCGCTCGTACGCAGGGTCAGTACGCCGTCGAGCCGGGCCTCCGCTGCGTTCGGCCAGGGGCGGGCGCGGGTCCCGGTGGCGATCAGCAACCGGTCGAACGGCAGCCGCTCACCGCCGGCGAGGACCACCCGGCGCCCGACCCGGTCGACCCGCTCGGCCCGTACCCCGAGCCTCCAGTCGGCGTGGATCTCACGGCGGCCCGGCAGCCCGACGTCCGCCGCGCCGGTCCGCCCGAGCAGCACCTGCTTGGAGAGCGGTGGCCGGTCGTACGGGGGCTGTGTCTCCTCACCGACCAGCGTCAGTGATCCGACGAAGCCCTCGTCGCGCAGCGTCTCGGCGGCACGCAGACCGGCCAGGGACGCTCCGACGATGACGACGCGGCCGCTGCGCAGGTCGCTCCTCGGGTCACTGCTCACCGGGGCCCGCCCGCTCGCCGACGAGGATGGCCTGCACCGGGCATGCCGCCGCCGCCCGGCGTACGGCCTCACGCTGATCGTCGGGGACGGCGGGTGTGGACATCAGGGCCTCCTCGCCACGCAGCTCGAACATCGCGGGAGCGAGGAACGCACACTGTGCGTAACCCTGGCAGCGATTGAGGTCGACAACGATCTGCATCCAGGCCCACTCCTCCGCGCGTCGCCCGCAGTCTCCGTCCTACGGCCTGCGGGCAGGAGCCGCGAGCGGTACTGGGCCAGGAGGGGCAGCGTGACCGGTCCGGGCCCACCGCCGGTCTCCGCCTCCCCACCGGTGCGGACGGCGGCTCGTCGCGCGAGCGGCCCACCGTCCGCCGGCCGCTGGCCACGGACGGCCGCTCAGGGCCGGGCGGAAGGTTCCGGGCCGGGTGCGGTGGGCTCCCGGTACGCCTGGAGGAACGCGGCCGCGGTGGCTTCGGCGCTCTCCCGGCCGCTCTGCCAGTTGGAGACGGAGATCCGGATCGCGGAGCGGCCGTTCCACGTCGTCGGGGTCACCCAGCACGAGCCGGCGCTGTTGAGCACGTCCACCACCCGCCGCGTACGGTCCTCCTCCCCGATGTGCAGGAGCACCTGGTTGAGTGTGATGGGAGCCAGCAGGTCGATGCCCGGCTCCCCCTCCAGGAGCTGACCCAGTTCGCGGGCCGCGGAGCAGTTGCGTTCGACGATACGCGCGATCCCGTCGCGGCCCTCGTGGTGCAGGATCGCCCACAGGGTCAGGGCCCGGGCCCGCTGGGATATCTCCACGCGGTGGTCCATCGGGTCGCGGCCGGTGCGTTCGCTGGTCTGCAGATAGTCGGCGCTGAAACGCACCGCGTCGACGAAGGGTTCCGGGTGGGCGCAGAGCGCGATCCCGCAGTCGTAGGGCGTGTTGAGCCATTTGTGGCCGTCGCAGGACCAGGAGTCGGCCAGTTCAAGGCCGTTGAGCCGGGGCCGCAGGGCGGGGGACGCCGCTGCCCACATGCCGTAGGCGGCGTCCAGGTGGAGCCAGCCGCCGTGTGCGTGGGTGATGGAGGAGACCTCGACCAGCGGGTCGACCGAGCCGCAGTCCGTGGACCCGACCTGCCCGCACACGATGAGGCCCCCGGGGGCCTTGGCCGCTAGCTCGGCCAGGTGGCGCGGGTCCATACGGCCGTCGCCACCGGCGTCGACCTGCTGGACCTGGCCGCCGAGCCCCAGCAGCCGCAGACAGCGCAGACCGGAGACGTGGGTGTGCTCCCCCGTGAGGACGGTCAGGGGCGGCGCCTCTCGCATTCCCCGCTCGTTGACCTCCCAGCCCGCCGCGCGCAGTTGCTGCTCGCGGGCGGCGGACAGGCACGCCAGGTTGGCCGTCGTGCAGCCCGAGGTCAGCCCCATGACCGTGCCCGTCGGCAGCCCGAACAGCTCAACGAGCCAGCGTTCACAGACCTGTTCGGCCACCGCGGCCAGCGGGCTGGTCTCGTAGACGGCCGCACACTGGTCCCAGAGGCTGACCAGCCAGTCGGAGGCGATACCGATCGGCAGCGCGCCCCCGACCACATAGCCGAAGCTGCGGGAGTCCCCCGACGGGAGCAGCCCCGCCTCGCCGGCCTCGACGAGCCGGCGCAACGTCGTGCGCTCCCCGTGCCCCTTCGCCGGGAGTTCTCCGTCCAGCAGCTGACCCAGTCGCTCCGGGTCGCGTGGCCGTACCGGACGTGGCGTCTCCAGGAAGAAACGCGCGTAACGGGCCACGGATTCGAGGAGGTCCAAGTCCTCCGGTATGACCCGGCCGTCCGCGATACGGCGCTGTCCGGCGCTTCCGGTCATCTCAGCTCCCACCGTGGACCGTGTCGGGGTGTGTCGGCGGGGCCGATGCCGACGGGGGCCGCCAGATGGGAAAAATCGGGGGGCCGTCGGGAAGGGTCAGCAGGGGCCCCCGGCGGCGCTGGCCCAGCCGTTCGTAGAGAGCCAGATTGCGTGGTGACGACGCCTCCGCGTAGGCACCGGCCCCGTCCGCGTCCGCCAGGGCGAACAGACATTTCTTGAGGCGGGTGCCGAGGCCGCCGCCCTGGTGCTCCGGACGGGCCGCGACGAAGGTGCCGTAGTAGTGCGGGGGAAGATCGCAGGGGTGCGAGGCGCTCAGCATCTTCAGGAGATGGACGGTCCGGTTGGAGTCGTCTCCGAGTTCGTCGCGCATCGAGTCGAGCAGCCGATCGCGTACGTCCTTCGGCTGCTCCACCGCGTCGGGCGGGAAATACATGCTGACCGCCCCGTAATCCTTCGTCTGCAGAACGCCGCCCCCGTGGGCGAATGTGTGACCGACCATGACGGTGAAGAACTTTTCGAGCAGAGCCGGACGTGTCTCAGCGTCCGGGAACAGCCATTGGAACACCGGATCCTTGTCGAAGGACTCCCGGTAGACGGAGACGATGTCGCCCTGCCTGTCGAGGGAGGCGGGGCCGCTAGAGAACTCGCTCGCCACAGAGGTGACGTTCATGGGGCATTCTCCTTCGCGAGGGTGAGAAGCCGGATCACGGGTCAGGCGGACGATTCCCGCGCGGAATCGGATGCGATCCCGATCCGGCTTCCGATATGCCGCGCCACCTCTTCGTGAGTGGCGAACCAGACACCCGGTCGGCTGCTGATGTGCGTCAGCAGTTCCCGCAGAACGAGCATGCGGGAACGGTGGCCGATCACATGAGGGTGCAAGGTGAGCTGGAAAAGGCCGCCCTCGGCGACCGCGCCGTCGAATTCGTCCTTCCAGATCTGTAGGACCTGACGGGGCGCCAATATCTGGCGTGCGGCCGGATCGTCGGGAAAGTACGGGGCGTCGTCCCGGATCCAGGCGACGGGGACCTCGACCATTCCGGTCCGCTCGCCGCGGTCCAGCAGCTCGTACGGCTCGTCGTCGGCCATCATCGAGGAGTCGTACAGCAGCCCCAGATGCCGAGCGACGGGAAGGGTGTGCTCGGTGAAATCCCACCACGGCGTACGCATCCCCCGGGGCATGAGGCCCGTGTGCCGGCGCAGGACGTCGGCGCTGCGTTCGGCCAGCGCGTACTCCTCGGCCTCCGAGAGATCGCCGCACCGCTCGTGGATCCATCCGTGCAGACCCACCTCGTGCCCTTCCTCGCGGACCCTCTCGACGGCGTCCGGTGCCAGCCGCATCGCGACGGCGGGCACGAAGAAGGAGGCGCGGGCGTCGTGTTCCCTGAGGAGCGACGTGATTCTCGGCAGACCGACGCGTGAACCGTAGTGGGCCTGGGAGACGCGGCCGGGAGATGTCTCGTCGAGGCAGAAGGGCGCCGTTTCGTTGTCGACGTCGAAGCTGAGGGCCACGGCCACGGAAACTCCGCCGGGCCAGCGGGAAAGCCCCGCGCCCCGGCCCGCCCCCACGCGCGTGGCCAACTTCCGCCACTTCTCCTCCGGCCAGCGCCAGGGCGGTGCGGCGGCGGGGTCTTCGGCGGATTTCCTCGTGGATTCTTCCGCGACTTCATTCACCGCGCTCTCCGTCCGGTTCTCCATCGGAATTAGTCCCATGGCATAGAGGGAAAATCAGTCCCATGACATAGAGGAAAGGGAGTCGGATGCCTGTCGAATTCCCGGCCGCTCCCCGGCGAGTGGCACGGCTCCACGCTATTGTCGTCCCGTCGGTGCCCGTGTGCCAGTCGGCCACGGATGGGCTGGTCCAACGGTCATGTACCGGCGGAATCAACTAGACTCGGGGACCGGACCCACCAGACTCGGAGAGGCAGCGCGAACGTCTCGAAAAGCCCGGACGACTCCTCATGCCAGGGAGCCCTCGTGTCACGGAGCAGAGTATGGGGTTGGAAATCGACCAGGAAACCTTCACAGAGGCCGACTTCTCCATTTTCCGCGGACGTCTGGGCGATTCCGTCGGGGCGCTGAGGGCGACGCTGGCCGCCCCCGGCTTCGGACAGTCGGAGATCAGCGTGGGGGCGGAACTGGAAATGTTCCTCATGGACGCCGACGGCCGCCCGGCGGCATTGAACGACCGCGTCCGGACAGATGTCTCGGACCACCGGATCACGCTGGAAGTCGATCAATTCAACCTCGAAGCCAATCTGACCCCGGCCGGACTGCGGGGGAGGCCCTTCACCGCGATGCGGTCCGAGGCCGACACCCTGATGGAGACGGTCGGCGCGGCCGCCCGCTCCTACGGAGCGCTCCCGGTGCCGATCGGCACGCTGCCCACCCTCACCGCCGCCGATCTGTGCCGGGCGGCACTGACCCCACAAGGCCGGTTCCACCACATAGACCGGGCGCTGTCCCGGTGCCGCAGCACGCCCTACCTCCTCGCCTTCGAGGGCGAGGAGCCCGTCACACTGCTGGCCGACTCCATCGCGGTGCAGGGCGCGACCTGCTCCTGGCAGCTCCATCTGGTGGTGAGACCAGGGGAGTTCACCCGCACCTACAACGCGGCGCAGCTCGCGACGGGACCGGTGCTCGCGGCGGCGGGCAACTCGCCCCTCCTGCTGGGGCGCCGGCTCTGGCACGAGACGCGCATCCCGATGTACGAACAGGGCTTCGGCGACGGGGGAGGGCCGCCGGGAGCCGAGCGTCCGCCACGAACCCCGGGAGCCGGGCCCTGTCCGCGAGCCTCCTTCGGTCAACGCTGGCTGGACGGCGGCGTCGTGCGCCTGTTCGCGGACGCCGTCCGCGAACACGACGTACTGGTCCCCGTACTGTCCTCGCGGGAGCCGGTGGTCCTCACCACGTCGGGCGCCGCGCCTTGGCTGGACGAACTGCGCCTGCACCAGGGGATGGTGTGGACCTGGAACCGTCCGGTGTACGACCCGGGCGGACATGTCCGTATCGAGTTCCGGGCGCTGCCCAGTGGCCCCACCTCCCTCGACATGGCCGCCAACTCCGCGTTCCTCCTGGGCCTGACCCTTCACCTGTCGCGGCAGCCGGACGATCCCCGTACCACCATGCCGTTCGAGACGGCCCGGGGGAACTTCTACCGGGCGGCCCGCTCGGGTCTGCGGGCCAGGATCTGCTGGCCCTCGGCGGACCAGGGCGCTCTCACGTGGAGCAGCGCCGAGGAGCTGCTGCCCCGTCTGCTGCCGCTCGCCGCCGAGGGGCTGGTCTCCGCGGGAGTCGACGCCGAGGAGGCCGAACGACTGCTGGGCGTGGTCGCCGGACGTGTCAGCGCCGGGCAGACCGGCGCGGTGTGGCAACAGCGCGCGCTGACGGCCATGGAGGAGTACGCCGACCGCCGTACCGCGCTGCGTCTGCTGACACACGCCTACACACGGCTGGCCGCGTCGGGTGCCCCGGTGCACACCTGGCGCGTTCCCACCCGGTCCGCCACCAGGTGAACACACCGGACCCCGCCGCTCCCCGGGGAGAGGACAACATGCGCGAAACGCCGCACCGCGACGTGTGGGTGAGACCGGACCGGCTGTGGGACGGGGTCGCCGACCGTCCGGTCGACGGCCTCTGCGTGCTGGTGCGCGACGGGCGCGTGGCCGAGCTGACCGGTACGCCGCCGGAGTCGTCCGACACCGACACCGTCGAGCTGCCCGGCTGCACACTGCTGCCCGGCTTCATCGACTGCCATGTGCACACATTGGACGAACGGCTCGACACCGAGTCGGCCGCCTACCAGACCCTCCAGGCGCTGCCCGCGCTCCGGACCCTGCTGGCGGGCGGATTCACCACCGTCCGTGATCTCGGAGGCGCCCACCAGGCGCTCAACACCGCACTGCGGCGCGCGGTCCGCGAGGGAATCGTCACCGGCCCCCGCATGCAGGTCGCGCCCAACATCCTCTCCCCGCGCGGGGGCCACGCCGACAAGTCGCCGGAACTCGCGGAACGGTACGGGATCGAGGTCGGCACCCTCGCCGACGGCCCCGACGAACTGCGCCGCGCCGTCCGCCAGCAGGCGCGCGCGGGAGCGGACTGGATCAAGTTCGTCGCCAGCGGCGGCTTCTCCTCACCTGCGGACAGCCCCGACGACACCGCCTACTCGCAGGCGGAGATGGACGCCCTGGCCTCGACGGCCCGGGACGTCCATCTCCCGTGCGCCGCCCACGCCTTCGACGACGAATCCATCACGCGCGCCATCCGGGCCGGGGTGCGCAGCATCGAGCACGCCTGTCTGGCCACACCGTCGGCATACGCGCTCATGGCCGAGTACGGCACCTATCTCGTACCGACCCAGTACGCGCAGACGTATTTCCTGGAGAGGCTGGACGACGAGGCTCTCTGGCAGGACCAGCCGCCCAAGATGCGCCACGCCTACCGCCGGTACGCGCAGGATCTGCGCGAAGGGCTGCGACGCCCCGCCCGGACCGATGTGAAGATCGCCTTCGGCACCGACGCCGGGATGTTCCCGTACGCCGAGAACTGGCGGGAGTTCCCCACCCTGGTGAGCAACGGCCTCTCCCCGCTGCGCGCTCTGCGCGCGGCGACCGGCGTCGCCGCCGAACTGCTCGGCCGGCCCGACCTGGGCCGCATCGCGCCCGGAGCCACCGCCGACCTCGTCGCGCTGAGAGGTGACCCGTTCCAGGACATCAACGCCACCGGACGCGTCGGTCACGTCATGCAGGGCGGCCACTCCTTCCCCGCGGGGCCGCCGGGGAGGGCGTGACCTCGCCGCCGGGGGGAGGGGACGGGCCGCCGGGGCTCAGCCGAGGAAGCTCAGCCGGACCTGACGGTCGGGATTGTCCCTGTTCGTGTCCACCAGGCAGACGGACTGCCAGGTGCCGAGTTCCAGTCGGCCCGCGACCACCGGCAGTGTCGCGTGCGGCGGTACGAGCGCGGGGAGGACATGGTCCCTGCCGTGGCCGGGGGCGCCGTGGCGGTGGTGCCAGCGGTCGTCGGCGGGGAGCAGGGTCCGCAGGGCCGCGAGCAGGTCGTCGTCACTGCCCGCGCCCGTCTCGATGACCGCCACCCCCGCGGTGGCGTGCGGCACGAAGATGTTCAGGAGGCCGTCCCGGCCCGCCGCCGCCTCCCGGAGGAATTCCGCGCAGGAGCGGGTCAGGTCGGTCACCGTCTCGTCGGTGCCGGTGGTGAGACGCAGGATTCTGGTGGTGAACGCGTGAGACATACGTACATCTTGCCGACCGCCGGGCGGGATCGCGCGTCCACGGGCCGACGCGGGCGGCGCGCGGGCGGTCATGGGTGCGAGGGGTCTCGCCGCCCCTCGCGCCCGCCGGATCCGTCAGCCCTTTCCGCTCTCTGTGATCCGAGTGGCGCTCGGTCAGGTGAGCGAGGCGGGGTCCCGTCGTCGGCGTCCGACCGGATTGATCTTGCTCGGGCGGAGGACCGTGTGGGAGAGCGGCGCGAGGGGCCGGCTCAGCTGAAGGTGCGGCGATAGGTGTGCGGGCTGACGCCGGTCGTCTTCTTGAATCGGTCGCGGAAAGCGGTGGGCGAGCCGAATCCGACCTGGGCGCCGATGCGTTCGACGGAATGATGTGTGGTCTCCAGGAGATGCTGGGCTTGGCGGACGCGTGCGCGGTGGAGCCACTGGAGCGGGGTGGTGCCGGTCTGTTCGCGGAAGCGCCGTATCAGGGTCCGGGTACTCGTTCCGGCGTGGGCGGCGATATCGGCGAGGGTGAGAGCGGAGCCCAGGTTGTCCTGCAACCAGGCCAGCAGCGGTTCGAGTATCGATCCCCGGGGGGCGGGCGCGTGCTTGTGGACGATGAACTGTGCTTGTCCGCCCTCGCGTTCCAGGGGCATGACGGACAGCCGGGCGGCGTCGGCAGCGACGGCTGAGCCGTGGTCTCGTCGGATCATGTGCAGGCACAGGTCCAGGCCCGCGGCCGCGCCGGCGGAGGTGAGGAACTGGCCGTTGTCGACGTACAGCACGTCCGGATCCACCTCGATGTCCGGGTGGGCGGCGGCGAGGAGATCGGCCGCGGCCCAGTGGGTGGTGGCGCGCAGGCCGTCCAGGAGCCCGGTGGCGGCCAGGGGGAAGGTGCCCGAGCAGATGGAGGCGATGCGCGTGCCGTTCGCGGCGGCTGCGCGCAGCGCGTCGCGGACGGCGGGAGCGAGCGGGGCCGTGGGGGCGGCGGTACCGGGAACGATGATCGTGTCCGCGGCCTTGAGCCCTTCCAGTCCCCAGGGCGCGCGCACGGCGAAGACACCGGCATCGATCTCCGGCCGTTCGGCGCAGACGCGGATCCGGTAGCCGGGGCGTCCGTCCGTGCGGCGGGTGCGGGAGAAGACCTCGATCGGGGTGGACAGATCGAAGGGGATCACCTGGTCCAGGGCGAGTACGGCAATCGTGTGCATGGCCAGAAGGTACCTGCCCGCCAGCGCCCATGCCCCGGCCCCAGTGCCGCGATTTCTGTGGTTTACGCAGCTCAGAGCCTTGCCGACAGCCCTGGCGGTATTCCGTTGGAAGGTGTCACTAATGCCACTGGGGGGCGGGCCGGCGGCCGGTTAGCGTCGGGAGCGACTCCGGCACGGGCCGGATGCCGACCGCCCGCGAAGGGGCTTCTCCCATGCATGCCCAGATCATCCTGTTCGACGGCTTCGATCCGCTCGATGTCATCGCCCCCTACGAAGTGCTGTACGCCGGCGGCACCGCCTCCGGCGGCGTGGTGAGTGTGGAGCTGGTCTCCGCGGAAGGACCGCGAGACGTGGTCAGCGGCACCGGGGGCTTGGTACTGCGCGCCACTGCCACCCTGGACCCGGCACGCGCGGGCCTGATCCTGGTCCCCGGCGCCTCGGGCCGCGTGGGAGAGCCCGGCGAGGTCCCCGACCACGACGCGCGGGCCGGGGAATGGCAGCGGGACGAATTCATCCCCGTGCTGCTGGGCCGTGCCCTGACGACCGAGCTGCCCACACTGCTGAAGGCGGCGAGGGACAACCCCGAGGTGATACTCGGCGCGGTGTGCGGCGGCTCGCTCGTCCTGGCCATGGCCGGCCTGCTGGAGGGCCGTTACGCCACCACCCACCACTTGGGCCTGGACATGCTCGATGCCACCGGCGTCCACGCGGTGAGCGCCCGCGTCGTCGACGACGGGGACCTCGTCACCGGGGCCGGCGTCACCTCCGGCCTCGACCTGGGCCTGTATCTGCTGGAGCGCGAGGTGGGCCCCCGGGTCGCCCACGCTGTCGAAGAACTGTTCGCCCATGAGCGCCGTGGCACCGTCTGGCGCCACGAAGGCCCCGTGCCCGCCGGCCTCTGACCACACCTTGCGCCCCGCACCTCGTCACCGCACCGCACTCGCTCGCCCCCGCACCGCACTCGTGAGAAAGAACAGCATCATGCCCGTAGAAGGCGTCTGGGACCTGTCCGTCTCCACCCCGATCGGCAGGATCGAAGCCGTGATCGAACTCGCCCGGCAGGCCGGTGTCCTGACCGGGGCAGCCCACGGGGCGGGAGAGAACGTCCCGCTCAGCGACATCACCCTCGATGGCGACCGGCTCACCTGGAAGCAGACCATCACCAAGCCCCTGCGCCTGAACCTGGCCTTCGCGGTCACGGTCGACGGCGACACCCTGACCGGCACGTCCAGGGCCGGACGTCTGCCGGCCTCGAAGGTCACCGGCCGACGCCGTGCTGTCCCGGCGGGCGCGGAACACCGGGCATGACGAAATTTCTCCTCTCCCTGCACGTCCTGGCGGCGGTACTGGCCATAGGACCGGTCACGGTCGCCGCGAGCATGTTCCCCAAAGCGCTGCGTCGCGTCCACAGCGCCCCGGACGACCGTGAGGCGCTCGCGGCCCTGCGAACCTTGCACCGCATCTGCCGCGTCTACGCCGGCGTCGGCATCGCGGCTCCCGTCTTCGGGTTCGCCACGGCCAGCAGCCTCGGCGTCCTCGGCAGCGGATGGCTGATCACCTCGATCGTCCTGACCGCCGCGGCGGCCGCCATCCTGGGCCTGCTGATCCTTCCCGCCCAGGACAGCGCCCTCACCGCAGCGCAGGCCCTCGGCCCCGGCCCCGCCGCCCGACTCGCCATGCTCACCGGCGTCTTCAACCTGCTGTGGGCAACCGTCACCGTGCTGATGATCGTCCGCCCCGGCTCCACCACGGGAGCATGACCGTGCACCTTCGCCCCCTGCGCATCGCGGCGCACGTCGAACTCATCTCGTTGATCGTCTTGCTGGCCAACCTCGCCACCGCCCACCTGAAGCCCATCTCCTCCTTGATGGGCCCCACCCATGGCTGCGCCTACCTGTTCGTCGTGATCGCGACCTGGCGCCTGTCGTCGGCCACGACCACCGCCAAGGCCGTTGCCGTCATCCCCGGCATCGGCGGCCTCCTCGCGCTGCGCCAGCTCGACCCTCCCGGCGCCGTCGACCGACACGCCAAGGACTCCGTCCCGCTCACGCCAAGGATTCCGTCCCGCTCCGAGGAACCGCGCCCTCCACACCCCCGCCGAGGAAGTGATACGCCGAGCCCCGGGGCTGCGGCTGCCTCATCGTGCGGGCCGCGCGGACCGGGCACCGCCGCCCGGACGGACAGGTCCAGATCCGGGCGGCTGTTCATGTCCGGCTCGAACCGGCCGTAAGGGTTCACATGGGTGCAGTACAGCGGGGACAGGGTCCGCCGGTCTGCGTCGGTGAGCCACTTCCGCCACGTCTCCTCGCTCAGGATGTCCTGAAGCCCCGCACAGCACCCGGGGCGGCGACGGAGGGCACCGCACCCGTCGGGTGCGGTGCCGTACGCGGAATGACGCCCGGTGCGGGCTGCGTTCGGTTCGCGCCGAGCGCCCCGGCCGAGCGCCCCGGCCGAGCGCCCCGGCCGAGTGTTCCGGTCCGTCCGGGACGGGGGGCAGGGGTCAGGAGCAGCCGGAGGCGATTTCCTGGAAGTTCTCGTAGTGGTCGCCGGTGTACCAGACGGTGTGAGTGCCGGGGTCACGGACCAGGCGCTCGGCGTCGCGATGCTGTCCGGGTGAGCGGGGGTTGACGTCGTACTCGCGGTAGCTGCCGTCGACGGGGAGGTCGCCGGAGCGGTTGCGGTAGGTGTTGCTGCCGCGGATCACGAAGCGGGTGTTCGCCACGGGGTAGTCCGTCGGGCGGTTGGCGGCAGGCCAGTCCAACTCCTTCCAGATCCCGCACGCTTCCTTGACCTGGCCGGGGAACGCCTCGACGGACAGCGGGGGATCGATGATGTCGGCGGCCCGGGGAGCGGGGGCCTGCACGGGGGTTCCGGCGGTCGCGGAGGAAGCGGCCGGAACGGTGAGTACGGCCATCAGTACGGCGGCGGCTGCCGCGTAACGCCTGGGGAAGAGAGTCATACCCCGTCAAACCGGCCGGCGGGCTGATCGGTCACGCCCTGCCGCTCAGCCTTTCCCGTCTCCGGGTGCCGACCACGCGGGAACCCCGACCGACGTCAGGGCCACGCTCCGGGCCTCTCTCCGTGCTCGCCCCGGCCTGCCGGTTCGGCGCCGCCCCGCTCCGATTGGCCCGGCTGCCGCGCCCCGGTGGCCGGAGGGCCGGGGCGGATACAGCGTGAGTGTCATGGCTCAGATTTCGGCGGCGGCTCCCGGTGCGCGACGGACGCGGCTACGGCCGGGCGGGGCCCCGCGGTCCGGCGGAAGCCTCCTCGGTCCTGCGGTCGTCGCGGCGGTCTACACGCTCGTACAGCTGGCGCTGCTGGTGGCAGGGGCCGGGCTCGGCTGGGACGAGACGGTGTATGTCAGTCAGGTCAGCCCGGGCGTGGAAGCCGCGTTCTTCAGCGCGCCGCGCGCCCGGGGCATCACCTATCTCGTCGCGCCGCTGACCGCCCTGACCCCCTCCGTCGAGGCGCTCCGGATCTATCTCGCGCTGCTGTCGGGCGCCGGACTGTTCCTCGCGCTGCGGGTGTGGCGCACGCTGCTCCCGGCGCGCGTACTGACCCTGGCCGGCGCGCTGTTCGCCGGGCTGTGGATCACCGTGCTCTACGGGCCGCAGGTCATGCCCAATCTCTGGGTCGCGCTCGGTTCCCTCTTCACGGTGGGCTGTTTCCTGCGTGCCGCGCGCGACCGCGCCGACCGCGCCGCCCTCGCCGGGCTCGGTGCGGGGGCGGCGTTCGTCGCGCTGATGCGGCCCACCGACGCCTGCTGGCTCGCGCTGCCGCTCGGCGTCGCGGCGCTGTGCGTCGGCGCGTGGCGGCGTCCGGCTCTGCCGCTGTCGCTCGCCCTGGGGGTGGCCGTCGGCTGCGCGCCCTGGGTCGTGGAGGCGTATCTGAGCTACGGCGGGCTCACCGCGCGGCTGCGCCGGGCCGACGAGATCCAGGGCGAGCTGGGCTGGAACCCCGCCTTCCACGACCACCTGCGCGCGCTTCAGGGCCGTGTGCTGTGCCGGCCGTGCGACATGGCGTGGCGGCGGCCGGGTACGGCGGTGTGGTGGTTCGCCCTCCCGCCGCTCGTCGCCGGCGGTGTTCTGACGGCCGTCCGTGGCCGCCGAACGGCTGTGGTCCTGGTGCCTGCGCTGGCCGGGCTGTCGCTCGCGCTGCCGTATCTGCTGCTGGTCGGCTACGCGGCGCCGCGCTTCCTGCTGCCCGCGTACGCGCTGCTCGCCCTCCCCGCCGCGCTCTGTCTGCTGCGGCTCGCCGAGGCCGTCCGGCCCCGGACGGTGGCCTCGGCCGGGCTCGCCGTACTGCTGGCCGCGCATCTGGTCGTCCAGTACGGGATTCTCGCCGGCGTCGCGGCGAGCGGCCGAGCCCACCGGACCGCCTTCGGCCGGGTGGCGGCCGAGCTGGGCCGCCAAGGGGTACGGCCGCCCTGCGTGGTCAGCGGTGAGGAAGCCGTACGGATCGCCTTCCGCGCCCACTGCGCGTCCCGGCAGACCGGCGGCCACGACGCGTCGCTCACCCCGGCGCGCCTCGCCGCCCTCGCCCGCGAACGCCCGGTGGCCGTCGTGGTGTCGGAGGCGGGGAAGCCACCGGCGTTCGCCCGCGACTGGCGTCTTCGGCGCCTCCCGGACCTGCCGGGTGGGCGCGGCCTGCGCGCCTATGTGTCGCCCTCGGCGGGACCGCCCCCGGCGGGCTCGCCGGGCTCGGCGCTGAGCGATCCCCGGCCATTTTGGTAATGGAAGCCATTTCCATATAGCGTGCGGGCAGTCACACGCACACCGGAGGTTCGCCATGGCCGTACCCAAGCGGAAGATGTCCCGCAGCAACACCCGTCACCGCCGCGCCCAGTGGAAGGCGGTCACCCCGCAACTCGTTCCCGTCACCGTCGACGGCGCCTCGTACCTCGTACCCCAGCGTCTCGCCAAGGCGTACGAGCGCGGCCTGCTGCGCCCGGAGGGCTGAGCCCCTCCCTCCCCGGCCCGACCCGCTGCCCGCGACCGCGCGTCGCGGCCCTCGGCACGCCGCCTGTGCAGCGGGAACACACCGACCCCCGAGAGGACCGCCGCGCCTGCGGCCGCCGTCGGCACGAACTCGGCCCGCGAACCGGCGGGCACGGTGTCCGCCGGCCGCGCGGCCGAAGCGGCGTCGGCGGCGGGCGGATCGGTGGCGTCCGGCTCCCCGGGCGCCGCTCGTCCGGTGTGTTCCGTCGCGGAGGGGACGGCCGGAGGAGCCGTGGGGGAGGGATCGGTGGGGGAAGCGACCGGCGCCTGTTGCCGGGGCAAAAGCGTGGAGACGGGCCGGGGCACGATGGCCGCCGGCTGCTCGGGGGGGCACGGCCTCCGCGCCGCCCTCTAACGGGTCCTCGGCCGTGGCGAACGGTTCGGGAGCCAGAGAGTCCCGGGTCGGAGCCGCACCCGGAGCGTATCCCCGGCGAGTGGGACAGAGGCTGAACGTCCCCTCGTGCGGGACGCGTACGCGGGCATCGCGCCGAGCGCCGACAGCGCTGTCACACCCACGAGCAGGAGTGGAACGGTGCCGGCGAAGGCCGCTGACGCGGCGGTGTGAGGGCGGAACATCCGTGAGGGACCTCCTCGGTGGGCCCCGTCGCCCCCGGGGCCCAGCAGCCTGCCGTGTGGTACGGCCGTCCGCCGCCGGGCGTTCAGCGCACCCCAGGGCGATCCCGTACGGGGGGTGGCCGACGCCCCGGCCGCGCAACTCCCTTGCCAGGAACGTCAGATGGGGGCGCCGGGCGGAATGCGCGGTCCGGGACCGAGCCGCGCCCCTGAGCCCTGCCCGTCGAGGAACGCGGTGATCGTGCCGGCGGCCCCGCGTTCCGCGTCGCCGCCGCCCCGCAGCTCCTCGGCGAGCAGCCGCAGCCGTCCGCCGATCCCGGCCCGTACGGTCGCGTGCGGGGCGTCGCTGCCCAGCACCGCGAGTACGGCGCGGAGCACCGCCCAGCCCGCGGCCTCCTGGACGGCCGCAGCGCCGGCCGGAGCGGCGACGCCCCCGGTCGGCGGGCCGCTCGGGCGCCACGCCGCGCGCAGCAGGGTGTCCACCACGGCGGCGGGCGCGGGTACGGCGGGATCCACGGCGTGCTGCCAGCCCAGCCGGTTGAGCCGGGCCGGGTCCAGCAGCTCATCCGTCACCAGCGCGACCGTCGCCTCCACCGCCGCGAACGGGTCGAAGACCCGGCCGGCGCGCGTGTCGAAGTACTCGGCGGTCCGTCCGTACCGGATGGCGGGCGGGGTGAGGACCTCCAGGACGTTCGCGGGCAGCGCGAGGTGCTCGGCACGCAGCAGCTCCGCCAGCCGGTCCAGCGCCCGCAGCTGGGTGTCCGCCTCGACCGGCACGGTGCCCGCGCTCTCCTCGCCCGCGAGCCCGTAGCCGTACCGCACCCCGCCCACCAGCCGTGCGACGGCCGAGAGTTGGGAGCGGTGGTAGAGCTGGAGCAGCACCGCGCGCTCCTCCAGTTCGCCGCTCTGCCGGCCGGGCGGCAGCACCGCGCGGGAGAAGCCGTCGAGCGCGACCCGCCGTACGGCCAGCGCCTCGTCGAGGGCGGCGAAGGCGTCGGGGACCGGCGCGACCCAGACGACGGCGTCCGCGTGCGCCGCCTCGGGGCCCCGCGCGTCCTCGTCCGTGACGTAGCGGAGCCCGCCCTCGGCGGCGGTGTGCCGCAGCCGGGCCAGCGCGGTCTCCTCGTCCTCGCCGGGGAAGCGCCCGTAGGCGTGGGCGACCAGGAAGTGGTCCCAGGGGCCGAGCCCTTCGGGGTACGCGTGCGCGGAGTCGAGGCGGCCGTCCCGGCCGACCGTGACCCGAGGATGCGGATAGTCCATCACCGAGGGGCTCGGATGGTGGGTGCTGGCGAAGTTGTGCATGAAGCCGAGGGCATGGCCGATCTCATGGGCCGCGAGCTGCCGCATCCGGCCCAGCACCAGCGCCTCGACCGCGGCCAGCCGTTCGCTCTCGTCCGGCCGGCCGTACGGCGCGTGCAACGCCTCGGCCAGCGCGGTGATCTGCTCGACGCGCTGCGAGCCGAGCCGGACCCGGCCGCAGATGATCTCGCCGGTGCGCGGATCGGTCAGCCCCTGGCCGTGCGACCAGCCGCGGCCGTCCCGGTGCACCCAGCGGACGGAGTTGACGCCGAGGTCGTGGTCGTCGAGACCGGCCGGAGCCACCTCGACACGGTAGGCATCGTGGAACCCCGCCCGCTCGAAGGCGTCCCGCCACCAGTTCCCGCCCTCGACAACGGCGTCGCGCACGGGCTGGGGGACGGCCGGGTCCACCTGGAAGACGATCGGACGTCGCACGGCCACGGGCGCGTCGGCGGGCGCGTCCGCGTCGACCGGTTCGAGCCGGAAGCGGGGCTGGAACCGCACCGGGACACCCGACCGCGTACCCGCGCCGTGGTCGTCGTGGCCGATGCCGTAGCCGCCGGAGGCCGGGTGGTAGCGGCGGGCGGCCATCGCGGGGGCGGGCAGCGGCGCCAGGTGCAGCTGCTGGACGACGGTGAGGGCGTGCGGCGCGGGCGCCACGCCGCGCAGCGCCGCTCCCGGTGCGGTGCCCGGCAGTGCCTTCAGGGTGAGCAGCGCGGGCAGCCGGGTCCCGCCGGGGCCGGTCGTCGCCTCGTCCGCGAGCGGGAGGCTGGTCTGCGGATCGACCTCGTACGCGCCCTGCTGGTGTGTCCGCAGGTCCTCGGCGACCCCGTGGAAGTCGGTGAGGACGAGGCCGGTCGCGTCGACCACCGCGGCGCCGTCGCGCTCGTGCAGCACCGGGCCGCTCCAGACGACCGAGATGGCGAAGGACTCCTCGCCCGCCCGGACCGCCGCCGGGTCGCCGGTGGCCAGATGGTGCTTGTTGCGCAGCACCAGCAGCACCCGGCCGCCGACCCGGCGGAACTCGGCGACCTTGACCTTTCCGGCCTTTCCCCGGTCGAGGCCGAGCGCGCTGGAGCCCGCGCCGTGCGAGAGCGCGGCCATCAGCAGGAACGGTTCACCGAAATATCTGATCCCGAGCAGCAGCCGGTCGTCGCCGGGCCCCGCGCACAGGTCGAGGAAGTCCGGTGGCGCGTCGGGGCCGGGGCCGGTGGGGTCCGGCGCCGCGCCGGACGTCCGTGCTGGGGGCAGGTCGCTCACGCCGGGCTCGCTTCTCTCGTGTTCCGGAGAATGTCTCGTGTATTTCGGAGAGCAGATCGTACGTCCGTGACATAGCGGCCCGGTCGCCCGGCCCACGGCACCCGACTACCGTCCTCCGCCGGCGGCGGCGCTCAGTCGCCGGTGGGCTCGGCGGGGATCTCGTACGCGAGCCGGAACCGCTCGCCGGGCACCACGAGATCCGCGGTCTCCAGCGGCCGGTCGCCCGCGTAGTAGGTCCGCTCGATGGCGGCGACGGGCGCGCCCGGGGTCAGATCCAGCGCGTCCGCCTCCTCCCGGGTGGCGGTGCGGGCGGTGACGGTCTCGGTCGAGCGCGTGATCCGGAAGCCGATGTACGACATCCGGGCCACCACGCTGCTGCCCGCCATGGGGCCCGCGCCGGGCAGCGACACGGGGGTGCCACCGGTCACGGTGAGCGGTTCCCAGCTGACGCAGAGCATCGCCGGCCGGCCGTCCCTGGTGATCATGTATTCGCTGCGGATCACGGGTTCCGCGGCGGGAACCGCGAGGCGCAGGGCGATGTCCGGCGGTGCCTCGCCGGTGGTGGAACGCGGGGTCCCACGTACCGAACGGCCGTCGTCTTCCGTGGCGCCGAGGTCCGTGGCGCCGAGGTCCGTGGCGCCGGGGACCGTGCCGTCCCGGCCGACGCTGTCCGGGGTGGCGCTGCTCGGGATGGAGCGGGCCGGGGTGGCGCCGTCCGGGGTGGAGCGGGCCGGGGGGCCCGTTCCCGCGCCGGCCGCTCTGACCGCGAGCCTGCCCTGAAGGCGCTCATGCGTCCATGACCTCGCCATCGTCCCGGACGACGGCCGCTCCCGCACGAACACGCCGCGCCCGGCCCGCCCCTTGACGAGTCCGTCGGCGGTCAGGGCGCGTACCGCCGCCGCCGCGACGTTCGAGCCGACGCCGTAGTCCCGCGCGAGCGCGGCGCGGGACGGCAGAGGGTCTCCCGGTGCGAACTCGCCCGTCTCGATACGGCGCCGCAGATCCTCCGCAACCGCCCGATAGGCCGCGACCGCCATCTGATGTCTCACCTTTCGGACATCGTCTCAGCAAGTGAGAAGTTTCTCCTCGGATCCGGCCCGCCCGGGACACTCCGCTCCTGATCTTCCGGAACGGGCGCCAGGTGCCTGATGCATCAGGTGAGGCCGAAAATCCACTATCCAGGGAAGTCTCCCATGTGAGCCCCCTGGCCTGTTGCATCAGGTGGCACCGCACCGGTCCCCCCGGGCGGGCCGCAGCCACGCGCGAACAGCCCGGTTCCGCAGGGGCGGGGGCTTTGCACGGGCGCACCGGGCGGAGCTACTTTCACCTCCTGCCCCACCGGCCCTCGTCCCGACGGCCGGACACCGGGCGGGACCGTCACGGGTGAGGAGGACCGAGAATGAGCCAGGGCACCGAGCACGCCGCTCCGTACCGTCCCGGTCTGGCCGAGCACACCGACGCCGCCCGTCGTGTCCTGCTCGCCCCGGACCGCCCCGGAGCGCTCAGCCCCGCACTCCGGATCACGGCAGCGGCCCGCGCGGCCGAACGGACCGGGCAGCCCGGCCTCGCCGCGCGCTACCGGGCTCTGGCACCCGGCGCCGTACCGGACCGCTCCGGCACGGAGGGTTCCGGTACGGAGGGCCCCACGGGGTCCGAGGCCGCCGCCCTCCTCGCCGCCGTCGAGGACTTCACCGACAGCGTCACGCTCGACCCGGCGGGCACCGGCCCGACCGCTCTGCGGGATCTCGCCGCCCACGGACTGGACACCCCGGCCGTCGTGGCGCTCGCCCAGATCTGCGCCTTCGTCGCGTACGAGGCACGCGTCGTCTCCGGACTCGCGCTGCTGACCGGGGCACCGGCCGCCGCCGGCCCCGACGGAACGTCAAAGGGCGTCGCGCAGTCGGACACCACCACGGCGCCGGAGACCACCACGGCGCCGTCCCCTGCGCCCGTGCGACAGGCGCCGGAATTCACACTGGACCAGCTGACCTGGCGACCGCACATCCCCGAGGTCGACGCCGACGCGCTCACCGACGAGCAACGCGCCGTACTCGACGCGCACACCACCCTGTCGGCCGCCTCGCCGTACTACCGGACGCTGCTGCACGACCCGGCCGCGCTCGACCACCGCACCCACGTCTACAACACCGTCATGTACGGACGCGGCGGCCTGCCGCGCGCAGAGCGCGAACTGGCGACCCTGCTGGTCTCCCGTGCCAACGGCTGCGTCTACTGCGCCTCCGTGCACGGCAGGAAGTACGCGCAGCTGTCCCGCGACGAGGCGACCGCGCTGCGCGTGCTCGACCAGGGCGCGGCGGCGCTCACCGGGGACGCCCGGGGCCTGGCCCTCGCCCGCTTCGCACAGGCCCAGACGCTCACGCCGCCCGCCGCCACCACCGGGGATGTGGCCGCCCTCCGCACGGCCGGTCTCGACGAGGCCGCGCTGACCGATCTCGTCCACGCCGTCGCCCTGTTCGGCTGGGCGAACCGCCTGATGCTCGTCCTCGGTGACGTGCACCCCGCCAGGAAGCTCGACGCGGGCATCCCGCGCACCGACGCGCGGGAGTCCTGTAGCGGGACGCCGGGCCGGACCGCACGGGTGGGCGACGCGTAGCCGTCCCCCGAGGAGCCGACCCGGCGTCGCCCCGTGCCCGTAGCTCCCCGCAGCACTCCCCGGACATCCTCGGCCCTCGTGGAACGTCCCCGGATCCGCGCCCCCGCCCCTCCCGATCCCGCCCGACCGGAGACCGCCATGCCCGCCCTTCGCCCCGCCCTCACCGCCGCCGCCGTACTGACCGGTACCGCTCTGCTCGCGACGGCCTGCTCCTCCTCCGCCACCTCGCCCTCCGGGGCCTCGGGTGACGCGGGCGGCAGACAGACCGTCACCTTCATGGGGTTCTACGGGACCTTCCAGGACTCCTTCACCAAGACGGTGATCAAGCCCTTCGAGAAGGCCAACCCGGACATCACCGTCAAGTACGTTCCCATCCAGAACTCCGCCGAGGTGATGGCCAAGCTGCGCGCCGGCAGCAAGCGCCCGGCGGCCGATGTCGCCCTCATGGACAGCTCCGTGGCACCGACGGCCAACAAGGAGAAGCTGTTCGCGCCGCTCGACGCCGCCAAGGTCCCCAACCTCGCCCGTCTCGTCCCCGCCGCGAAGAGCGAGGACGGCTACGGCCCGGCCGTCACCTTCGACAGCCTCTCGATCCTCTACAACTCCAAGAACGTCAAGAAGGCGCCCACCAGCTGGAACGACCTGTGGGACGCCCAGTACAAGGGCAAGCTGGCGATGCCGATCGCCGACACCCGGGGCGTCGCGCTGATCATCGCCCTGGAGAAGATCCTCGGCGCCGACTACAAGAAGGACATCGACCCGGCGATCGACAAGCTGAGGAGCCTGGCCCCGGCCGTCCAGACCTGGCAGCCCTCGCCCGACGTCTACACCGCCGTCCAGTCGGGCGACGCGGACGTGGCCGTCGGCTGGAACGCCCGGGGCCAGTACTACAAGGACTCCTCGCAGGGCGTCGTCCAGCCGGTGCTGCCCAAGGAGGGCACCGTCACCCAGGTCAACACCATCAACCTCGTCAACAACTCCGCGCACACCGCCGCCGCGCAGAAGTTCATCGACTACGCCATCGGCGCCGAGGCCCAGAAGGCGTTCGACGACGAAGCCTTCTACGCGCCCGTCAACAAGGACGTCCAACTGGCGGCCGAGACCGAGGAGCGCACGCAGGCGTCCGACGAGCAGCAGAAGAACCAGATCCCCGTCGACTGGGCCTGGCTGACCACCCGCTACACCGCCTGGGTCGACCGCATCAAGCAGGAGGTCATCGGTGGTTGACACCCCGGTGAACGACGGACACCTCGTACTGGAGTCCCTGGCCAAGACCTACCCCGGCAAGGACGGCGCCGCCGTGCGCGGCGTCGACCTGACCGTGGAACGCGGCCGGATGCTCGCCGTACTCGGCCCCTCGGGCTGCGGCAAGTCCACCACCCTGCGCATGATCGCGGGACTGGTGCCACCCACCTCCGGGCGGATCCTGGTCGACGGCCGGGACATCACCGAAGCGCCGGTGCACCGCCGCGACATGGGCGTCGTCTTCCAGTCCTACGCGCTCTTCCCGCACCTGGACGTGGCCCGCAACGTCGCCTTCGGCCTTGAGATGCGCAAGACCCCCAAGGCGGAGGTGAAGCGGCGGGTGGCCGAGGCGCTCGAACTGGTACGGCTCGGCCATCTCGCCGGCCGCCGGATCGCCCAGCTCTCCGGCGGCCAGCAGCAGCGCGTGGCGCTGGCCCGCGCGCTGGTCGTGGAGCCGGCCGTGCTCCTGCTCGACGAACCGCTGTCGAACCTGGACGCGCAGCTGCGCTCGGCGATGCGCGACGAGATCGTGCGCATCCAGCGCGAGACGGGCGTCACCACCGTCTTCGTCACCCATGACCAGCAGGAAGCCCTGTCCATGGCCGACAGCGTCGCCGTCATGAACCAGGGCCGGATCGAGCAGGTGGGCACTCCCGAGGCCGTCTACGAGCGCCCGGAACGCCCGTTCGTCGCGCGGTTCGTGGGCCGGGCCAATCTGCTCGACGGCACGGTCACCGGTTCAGGGGACGACACGGCCTCGGTCGCTCTGCCGGGCCTCGGTACGGTCCACGCGACCGGCGACCGGGTCGCGGCGGGCGCCACGGCCACCGTCATGCTCCGGCCGCACCGGATAGCCCTCACCGGCGCGGCCCCCGGCAGCGGCGCCGTACGCGGCACGGTCCTGTCGGCGGGATACGCGGGCGAGACGGTCGCCTACCGGGTGCGCGTGGGCGACGACGGTCCCGTCCTGGACGTCGAACGGCCCACCGGCGCCCACGAGTCGTACGGCCCCGGCGCCGAGGTCGAGCTGTCCTGGGACCCGAAGGCGCCCCGCCTGGTGTCCACCGGCCCCGAAGCCGGCCGCGACACGGAGCCCGGCCCCGGCACCGAGCCCGGTGCGGGGCCCGCGGAGAAGGGGCCGGCGTGACAGCGGACACCGTCACCACGGCTCCCTCGGCTCCGCCGGCTCCCGAGCCCCCTGCCCGCCGCGGGCGGGGACCGGCGCGCGCGGCCCTGGTCCTGCTGCTGCCCGGCCTGCTGGCCCTGCTGCTGACCTACGCGCTGCCGCTGGTCTGGGTGGTGCGCATGTCGCTCAACGAGTCGGGAGAGGGCGGCCTGATCCGGCAGACCCTCTCCCTCGCCACCTTCGGCGAGGTCCTGGGCAGCTCCCACTACTGGAACGTGATCCGGCAGACCGTCGAACTCGGCGTCCTGGTCACCTTCTTCACCCTGGTCGTCTCCTACCCGGTGGCCCTGTTCCTGGCCCGCACCACCAGCCGCTGGCGCAGCCTGCTCATGGCGCTCGCCATCGCGCCGCTGCTGATCTCGTCGGTCGCGCGCACCTTCGGCTGGATGGCGATCCTCGGCCGTCAGGGAGTCGTCAACAAGACGCTGGACGCTCTCGGACTGATCGACGCCCCGCTGCACCTGGCCAACAACCTCACCGGGGTGGTCATCGCCTCGACCGAGATCTACATGCCGTTCGCCGTCCTCGCGATGATCAGCGGCTTCGGCCGGCTCGACCCCGCCCTGGAGCACGCCGCCGCGTCGCTGGGCGCGCCCCGCCGCACGGTCTTCCGCCGGATCGTCCTGCCGCTCACCCTGCCGGGCGTGCTCACCGCCGGGCTGCTGGTGTTCGTCCTCAGCCTGAGCGGCTACGTCACCCCCCGGCTGATCGGCGGCGGCCGGGTCTTCGTGCTGGCGACCGAGATCTACGACGAGGCGATCACCAGCCTCGACTGGCCGGTGGCGGCGGTCCTCTCGATGCTGCTGCTCGCGGTGTTCGGGGTCGTCATCGCCGTCTACCTCTGGGCGCAGCGAGCCCTCGAAGCCCGTTTCACCGGCGGACAGGAGGCCCGTTCATGACCACGCGCCGGCTGACCAGGGCGGTGTGGGCCGTCGTCCTCACCGTCCTCTATCTCTTCCTGCTCGCGCCGATCCTCGTCGTCCTCGTGGAGTCCTTCGACCACTCCACCTATCTGCGCTTCCCGCCGGAGGGCTTCAGCCTGGACTCCTACCGGCAGGTCTTCGCCAACGAAGCCTTCCGGGAAGGCTTCAAGGTCAGCGGGATCACGGCCGCGGTGACCGCGCTGCTGGCGATGGTGACCGGGGTACCGGCGGCGCTGGCGCTGACCCGGCTGCGCTTCCGGGGCCGGGCCGCGATCGAGGCGGTCTTCCTCTCGCCCCTGCTCGTACCGCACATCGTGCTCGGGCTGGCGCTGCTGCTGATCCTGGCGCCGATCCCGCTCACCGACACCTACGGGGGGCTGATCCTGGCGCACCTCGGGGTGAGCGTGCCCTATGTCGTACGGACGGTCTCCGCCGCGCTGGTCTCGGCGGACCCGAGAGCCGAGGAGGCGGCCCGCACCCTCGGTGCGAACGGACTGCGGACCTTCTGGCGGATCACCCTGCCCGCCATCCGGCCGGGGCTGTTCTCCGGGGGTGTCATCGCCTTTCTGCTGTCCTTCGACGAGACGGTGATCTCGCTCTTCGTCTCCGGCCAGAACACCGTGCCGCTGCCGGTCGCCGTGCTCCAGTACGTCGAGTACCGCAGCGATCCCTCCGTGGCCTCCCTCTCCGTCCTGCTGGTGCTTCTCTCCGTGGTCGTCGTCGTGCTCGTGGAGCGCGGCCTCGGACTGCGCCGCACGCTCAGATCCGGCTGACCGGAGGCCGAGCCGCCGCGAAGACACCCGACCCACGCCACCCGCCCCGCACCCCCCAAGGAGTTCCCCCGTGTCCGACACCCCGGCGCAGCCCCTCGACCCCGCCGCGCTCCACCGTGACAGCGTCGTCTTCAACGCGCTCGACTGCACCCCGCTGGCCTGGGCGGACGAGACCTACCTCGGCAAGCTCGCCGCCTCCGGCGTCACCGCGATCAATCACGCGGTCTCCATCTCCCAGGGCTACGACGAGGCCGCCGCGGCGATCGTCGGCTGGCAGCGGCGGCTGGCGGAGACCGACGGCCGGGTCTTCCAGGCGTACGGACTCGACGACGTCGACCAGGCCAAGGCCGAGGGCCGGGTCGCCTGGTTCGCCGGCTTCGAGGACAGCAAGCCGGTGGGGGAGGACCTGTGGCGGCTGGAGACCCTGTACCAGCTGGGGCTGCGCTTCATGGGGCTGACGTACCAGAACCGCAACTACGCGGGCGACGGCAGCGGCGAGAGCGCCAACGGCGGGCTGAGCCGCTTCGGGCGCGCCCTGGTCATGGAGAGCAACCGGCTCGGCATCGCCCTCGACCTGTCGCACACCGGTGAGCGCTCCACGCTGGAGACCATCGAGGTCTCCGACCGGCCCGTCCTCGTCACCCACGCGGGCCTGACGCGCTTCGTGGACAGCCCCCGCAACAAGAGCGACCGCGTGGTGAAGGAACTGGCCGCGCGCGGCGGTGTCTTCGGCCTCGCGGCCAAGTCCGGGTTCCTCACCCCGGACGGGCTGACACGGCGGCCGGGCGCCGAGGTCTTCGCCGACAACATCGACTACCTCGTGGAACTCGTCGGCATCGACCACGTCATCGTCGGAACCGACGTCGGTGACGAGCGCAAGTACTCCCGCGAGGGCATGGCCCGGGTGCGCCGGCTCTACCCGGAGATCCCCATCGTGGGCGAGGACCTCGACCTCGACCGCATCCACCCCGAGGGCATGGGCACCCCCGCCGACCTGCCCCGCATCACCGAACTGCTGACCGGCCGCGGATACAGTGCCGAGGACATCACCAAGGTCCTCGGCGGCAACCTGCGGCGGGCCCTGGCGGAGATCTGGGACTCGGGAGTGTGAGCGTGCGCCGTCCGATCAGCGTCGCGGTCGTCGGGGCGGGGCCGCGCGGCACCGCCGTGGTGGAGCGTCTGATAGCCAACCTCGGGCCGCACGGGCCCTGGGCCGGCGTACCGGCCGAGCTGCATGTCGTGGAGGAACACACGCCGGGCGCCGGGCGGGTCTGGGACCCCGCGCAGCCCGAGCACCTGCTGATGAACACGGTCGCCGGGCACGCGACCGCGTTCCCCGACGACACCGTGACGATGGACGGCCCCGTCACCACCGGACCCACGCTCATGGAGTGGGCGCGCGAGCACGCGCCCGGCCTCGAACCCTGGCAGCACCCCCACCGGGCGCTGATGGGCCGCTATCTGGCCTGGGCCCATGAGCGGATCGTCCGGGGCGCGGCCCCCGCCACCCGCGTCGTCCCCCACCCCACGCGCGCCGTCGGGCTGGACGGGACGACGGGGGACCGGTTCCGGCTGCGCCTCGCCGACGGCACCGCGCTGCTCGCCGACGCGGTGGTCCTCGCCACCGGCCACACCGACCAGCTGCCGTCGCCCGAGGGCCGGGCGCTCGCCACCGCCGCCGACCGGCACGGGCTGCTCTACCTGCCGCCCGGCCACCCCCGCGAGACCCGGCTCGATCTGCTGCCGCCCGGTGAGCCGGTCCTCGTCCGGGGGCTGGCGCTCAACTTCTTCGACCAGCTGGCGCTGCTCACCGCCGGACGCGGCGGCCGCTTCGCACCCGCGGGGCCCGACGGCCGGCTGCGCTATCTGCCGTCCGGCCGCGAGCCGCTGGTCCTCGCCGGATCGGGGCGCGGTGTGCCGTATCTGGCCCGCAATCAGGTGCCCGGCCGGATGCCCGCGGGACACACGCCGGTCCACTTCGACCGGGCGGCCCTGGCGCGTCTGACGGCGCGCGAGCCGGGCACCGTCGACTTCGCGACCGAGGTGCGGCCGCTGATCGAACGCGAGGCCGCCGCCGCGTGGGACGGGGTGGGCGACGCCGCCGCCGGCCCCTTCGACCTGGCGTCCGTCGACCGGCCGCTGTCCGGGCGGACGTTCGCCGACCGCGCGGCGTTCGGCGGATGGCTGCGGGAGTGGCTGCGCGCCGACATGACGGCGGCCCGCACACCGGACCGCAGCCCGCTCAAGGCCGCCGCGGGCGCGGTCACGGCGGTGAAGGGGCAGGTGCGGCGGCTGGTTGCCTCCGGTGTGCTGAGCGGCGCCTCGTACCGTGAGCTGGAGTGGTTCCGCTCCTTCGGGGCGCATCTGTCCAGCGGTCCGCCCGCCTCCAGGATCGCCGAGCTGATCGCCCTGAACGAGGCGGGCGTCGTCGAGTTCGTCGGGGCGCGGCCCGCCGTCACCGTGGACACCGGGACCGGCCGCTTCACCGTCACCTCGCCGACCACCGGCGGCCCTCCGGCCACGGCCCGCGCGCTGCTGGACGCCTGGCTGCCCGGCCAGGACCTGGCGGGCACCGCCGACCCGCTGCTCGGCGGGCTGGTCGCCGCCGGTCTGGCCCGGCCGCACACGGCGGGTACGGAGGGGGGTACGGAGCCGACGGGCGCCCTCGACGTGGGCGCTGACGACCTGCGGGTGCGCGCCGCCGACGGACGGCCGCAGCCGCGTCTCTTCGCGGTCGGCATCCCGATCGAGGGTGTCCACTGGAACACTCCGATCGGAGCGCGGGCACGGGCCGACGCGGAGATGTTCCGCCAGGCCGACACCATCGCCCGCTCGGCACTGACGGCGGCGGCCGACCGGAGCCCTTGAGGAGCCGGCCGACGCCCCGGTCGTCACCCGAGCAGCGCCGCCACCGCCACCAGCACCGGCACGGACGCCACCGTGGACAGCAGAATCGATTCGCGCGCCAGCCGCTCGCCGACCCGGTAGCGCGAGGCGTACGTATAGAGGTTCTGCGCCGCCGGCAGCGCGGAGGTCACCACCACGTCCAGCAGGGCGGCACCGTGCAGCCCGAAGACCCCGGCCCCCAGCGCCCACGCCACCACCGGCATGCCCACGGCCTTCAGCCCGGCGGAGAGCAGCACGGCGAACCTGTCGGGGCCCCGGCCCGGCAGCGCGCTGCCGCACAGCGAGATCCCGAAGGCCAGCAGCACGGCGGGCACCGACATGTTGCCGATCAGGACCAGCGGGTCGAGCACCGGCCCCGGCACCTCCCACCCGGCCGCCGCGACCGCCACGCCCAGCAGTGAGCTGGCGCCCACCGGGTTGCGCAACGGCGTGGTCACCCGCTGCCAGACCGAACGTTTCTCCACGTCCCCCGACAGATCGAGCACCGTCAGCGCGATGGGCGTGGCCACCAACTGCTGGAACAGCAGTACGGGCGCCACCAGCGAGGCGTCGCCCAGCACGTACACCGCGATCGGGATGCCGAGATTGCCCGCGTTGACGTAGCTGGAGCACAGCGCGCCGATCGTGGTGCGTCCCACGTCCCACCGGCGGACCAGGGCGATTGCGACGAACGCGCCCGCGGCGATGACGGTGCTGATCGCGGTGATCAGCAGCCTGCTGGAGAGGATCACCGACAGATCGGCCCGGGCGAGCGTGGTGAACAGCAGGGCGGGTGTGGCCACATGGAACGCGAGCTTGGTGAGCACCTCACGGCCGTTGTCCCCCAGATACCGGCGCCGCCCGATCAGGTAACCGACCCCGATCACCACCGCGATGACCCCGAAACCGGTCAGAACTCCACGCACGGCATGTTCCCGTCAGGAGTGGAGGCGGTGGTCGGCGACGGCGAGGATGGATGGATCATGCAGCAACCTTCCCGAGGAAAGTCGGGCCAGGTCAACGTGATCTCGCGCACCGATACGGGAAGCCGACCGCAGGGTGCCCGCGACGTCCCTTCCGGCGGGTAATACGGTGAGGGAGAGGGCGCATTTCAGCCCAGCCCAGCCCAGCCCAGCCCAGCACGCTCGCCACCGCCACCGCCACCGCCACCGACGACACCGGCACGCACGACACCGGCGTCACGACACGGCCCGACCGAGGAGCACCCCCATGACCTCCGCCCCGCTCACCCCCGCCGAGGCGCCCGCCGACGCCGTCGCGCGCCTCCGCGCGACCTTCGGGACCGGCCGGACCAAGGAGCTGTCCTGGCGGCTCGGCCAGCTGGCGGCGCTGCGCGCGCTCCTCACCGAGCAGGCCGAGACCCTCCAGGCGGCGCTGCTCGCGGATCTGGGCAAGAACCCCGTCGAGGCGTACCGCGCCGAGATCGGCTTCACCGTCAACGAACTCGACCACACGGTCACCCACCTGGAGGAATGGCTGCGCCCCAGGGCCGCCGCCGTCCCCGACGCCTTCCTCCCGGCGCAGGCCCGGGTCGTCCGGGATCCGCTCGGCGTGGTGCTGATCATCGCGCCGTGGAACTACCCCGTACAGCTGGCCCTCGCGCCCCTGGTCGGCGCACTCGCGTCGGGCAACGCGGCGGTCGTCAAGCCGAGCGAGCTGGCCCCGGCGACCTCCGCCGCGCTGACCGCGCTGCTGCCGAAGTACCTCGACACGGACGCGGTCGCCGTCATCGAGGGCGCGGTCCCGGAGACCACGGCCCTGCTGGAGCAGCGCTTCGACCACATCTTCTACACCGGCAGCGGCAATGTGGGCCGCATCGTCATGACCGCGGCCGCCCGGCACCTCACCCCGGTCACCCTGGAGCTGGGCGGCAAGAGCCCGGTGGTGGTGGAACCGGACGCGGACCTTGAGGTCACCGCGCGGCGCCTCGCACGCGCCAAGTTCGCCAACGCCGGCCAGACCTGCGTGGCCCCCGACTACGTCCTCGCCGTAGGTGACACGGCGGCCCGGCTGGAGCCGTACCTCACCGCCGCGGTCCGGGAGCTGTACGGGGACGACCCGGCCGCCGACCCCGGCTACGGCAGGATCGTCAACGAGCGCAACTTCGACCGGCTGACCGGCCTCCTCGGCGCCGGCCGCGTCGTGACCGGCGGCGGCCACGACCGTACCGCCCGCCACATCGACCCCACGGTCCTCGCCGACGTACCGCCGGACGCCCCGGTGATGAGCGAGGAGATCTTCGGCCCGATCCTGCCGATCCTGTCCGTACCGGATCTGGACGCCGCGATCACCTTCATCAACGACCGCGACAAGCCGCTCGCGCTGTACGCCTTCACGGAGTCCGACCGCACCAAGGAACGCCTCACCCACGAGACCTCCTCCGGCGCCCTCACCTTCGGCCTCCCCGTCCAGCACCTCGCCGTGCCCGAACTGCCCTTCGGCGGTGTCGGCGCGAGCGGCATGGGCCGCTACCACGGCGAGTACTCCATCGACACCTTCAGCCACGCGAAGGCGATCCTCGACAAGCCGCTGGACTGACCGGCCGGACGCTCCCGTACCGAATCGGCGGTACGGGAGCGCGCATCGCCCCTATCGGGCCTCGCCGGTGGCCACCTGGCCCTGGAGCGGAGCGGGTTCGTCCGCGTCCGGCTTCGGGCCGCCGGGCCGGCGCATGAAGGCGACGCCCAGGGCCGCCAGTACGGACGCCGCCGCGAGCGCGTACAGACCGCCGTGCGTCGTGCCGGTGGTGTCCTTGAGGTAGCCGAAGAGCGTGGGGGAGACGAAACCACCCAGGTTCCCCAGGGAGTTGACCACCGCCAGCCCGGCCGCGGCGATCTTCAGATCGAGCCCGGACTGCGCCATCGGCCAGAACAGGGTCGCCGCGCACTTGCCGCCGACCGCGGCCAGGGTGATGGCGACCAGCCCGAACCAGGGGGAGCCCAGAGTGGCGAGGAAGGCGCCCACCGCCGAGAGGATGAGACTCAACGCGAGATACGGCCGGCGGTCCGGGGCGCGGTCGGTGAAGTGGCTCATCGAGTACATCGCGATCACCGCGCAGATCCACGGGATGGCGGACAGCAGCCCGATCTGGAAGGGCGACAGCCCGCCGATCTCGGCGACCAGGCTGGGCAGCCAGAAGGTGATCGCGTAGCCGGTGAGGGCCATCGCGAAGAAGACGCCGGTCAGCAGGGCGACCTGCGGGTGGATCAGCAGCTTGAGACGCGACACCTTGGGGGCCCGGCTGCGGGACTCCCGGTCGCGTGCGACCGCCGTGCTCAGCGCCTCCTTCTCCTCGTCGGTGAGCCAGCGGGCCTCGCCGATGCGCGAGACGAGGAAGAACCCGGCGATGATCCCGACCAGGATGGAGAAGGTCCCCTCCAGCGCGAACATCCAGCGCCAGCCGGCGAACCCGCCCAGACCGTGCAGCTCCAGCAGCGCCCCCGTGATGGGGCCGGTCACGATGTACGCGGTGGCGGAGCCGCCCAGGAAGATCGCGCTCGCCCGGCCCCTGCTGGAGTCGGGCAGCCACTGGGTGAAGTAGAGGAGCACTCCGGGGAAGAAGCCCGCCTCGGCGACGCCGAGGACGAAGCGCAGCACGTAGAACGTCGTCACGTTGTGAATGAGACACATCGCCAGGATCACCAGACCCCAGGTGATCATGATGCGGGTCAGCCAGACCCGCGCGCCGAAGCGCTCCATGAGCATGTTGCTGGGCACCTCGAAGAGCGCGTACCCGATGAAGAACAGGCCCGCGCCGAGGCCGTAGGCGGTGGCGCTGACTCCGACATCGGCCCTCAGCTCCTCCTGGACGAATCCCACGTTCGTCCGGTCCATCTGGTTGACCAGGAGCATCAGCACCAGAATGGGCAGCATGCGGCGCAGGAATTTGCCGACCGCGCGGCTTTCGGCGTCGGGCTCGCTCTTGGAAGTCTTCGCAAGAGGCTGCGGGACCATCGTTGTCTCCCACTTCTATTGCCGTGACGGCAAGCCAGATATGTCTGGGGCCCACGCCGTTGACCGCGTGGGCCGGACTCCGCTCGCGAAGGCGAGGGGTCTCGGTGTGCCCCGAGCGGGGCGGTGTACAGCTCAGTCGTATATGTATGTGAATCTCTGTCACACGTGTGGTCACGTTACGGATGGGTGTCCATCGGGTCAATGGCTTGTGGCGCGGAATCTCGGCAGGCCCGCACGGTCGCCTGTCAACGGTGCGAAGCAGGTCAGAAGCGGGGGGTGACGGGAGGATCGCTTGACGGTTCCCGCAGCGCGTCCTAAGTTGACTGACGTTTCCATACACATAGCTCGCGGTTATATACGTGAACGGAGTCTTATGCTTGACGGAGTGCTGTTCTTTCCGGTCACACCGTTCGCACCCGACGGCGGCCTCGATCCCGACGTTCTCCGGGCCCATGTGAAGGCCGGTGTGACGGCCGGCGCGGGAGCGGTCTTCCCCGCCTGCGGCACCGGCGAATTCCACGCCCTGTCACCGGACGAGCACACCGAGGTCGTCCGCCACGCGGTCGAGGCCACGGCGGGCGAGGTGCCCGTCTACGCCGGTGTCGGCGGCCCGCTGCCCACGGCCCTGGCCCTGGCCCGGGCGGCACGGGAGAACGGCGCCGACGGGCTGCTCCTGCTGCCGCCCTACCTGGTCAGCGGGGATCAGGCCGGCCTGGTGCGGTACGTACGGCAGGTCGCGGAGGCGGCGGAGCTGCCCCTGATCGTCTATAACCGCGCCAACGCCCGGTTCACCCCGGCCGCCGCCGCCGAGGCCGCCGCGATCGACGGGGTCGTCGGCTTCAAGGACGGCGTCGGGGACATCGAGACCCTGGCCAGAACCGTCTTCGCCGTACGGGAGGCGCTGCGCGGGAGCGGCAAGCCGTTCCAGTTCTTCAACGGACTGCCCACCGCCGAGGCCACCGTCCCGGCCTACCGGGCCATCGGCGTCCCCCTCTACTCGTCCGCCGCCTTCTGCTTCGCCCCCGAGATCTCCCTGGCCTTCCACCGGGCGGTGACCACCGGCGACGAGAAGCGGGCCGACGCCCTCCTGGCCGGCTTCTTCCACCCCCTGGTCGCCCTGCGGGACAAGGTCCCCGGATACGCCGTCTCACTGGTCAAGGCAGGTGTACGGCTGCGCGGCCTGGACGTGGGAACGGTCCGAGCCCCGCTGAGCGACCCCGCCCCGGAGGACGTCGCCGAACTCTCCGCCCTCCTGGAGCGGGGACTCGAACTGGTAAGGAGCGCCTGACCGTGAGCACCGGACAACTCCGCATCTCCGCCGTCACCATCACCCCCGTCGCCTTCCGTGACCCGCCGCTGCTCAACTCGGTCGGCGTCCACGAGCCGTACGCTCTGCGCGCCATCGTCGAAGTGCACACGGACGGCGGGCTCACCGGACTCGGCGAGACCTACGCCGACGCCCGCCATCTGGAGCGCCTCCAGGCCGTGGCCGACCGGATCGTCGGACTCGACGTCTACGCCACCGAGGAACTCCACCGGCGCGCCGGCGATGTCATCGCCCGCGTCGGCGAGGTCGGCGGCTCCGGGCTGACCGGAATGGTCACCACGAGCAGCACCGTCGACCGGGTGCACTCCCCGTTCGAGGTCGCACTGCTCGACATCCAGGGACAGGCGTGCGGCCGGCCCGTCTCCGACCTCCTCGGCGGCGCCGTACGCGCCGCCGTGCCCTTCAGCGCCTACCTCTTCTACAAGTGGGCCGCCCACCCCGGCGCCGAACCGGACGAGTGGGGCGCGGCGCTGGACCCCGACGGCGTGGTGGCCCAGGCCCGGCGCATGGTCGACGCGTACGGATTCACCGCCATCAAGCTCAAGGGGGGCGTCCTGCCGCCCGAGGAGGAGGTCGAGGCGGTACGGGCGCTGCGCGCCGAGTTCCCCGACCACCCGCTGCGTCTCGACCCGAACGCCGCCTGGACGGTGCCCACGTCCATCGAGGTCGGCCGGGCGCTCGACGGTGTGCTGGAGTATCTGGAGGACCCGACCCCCGGCATCGAGGGCATGGCCGCCGTCGCCCGCGAGGTGTCGATGCCGCTGGCCACCAACATGTGCGTCGTCGCCTTCGACGAACTCCACCCCTCGGTGGCGGTGGACGCCGTACAGGTCATCCTCTCCGACCACCACTACTGGGGCGGCCTGCGCCGCTCCAAGCTCCTGTCCGGCATCTGCGACACCTTCGGCATGGGACTGTCCATGCACTCCAACTCGCACCTGGGCATCAGCCTCGCGGCCATGACGCATCTCGCGGCGGCCACCCCCAACCTCACCTACGCCTGCGACACGCACTGGCCGTGGAAGACCGAGGACGTCATCGAGCCCGGTGTGCTGGAGTTCAAGGACGGCTCGGTGGCGGTGCCCACCGGCCCGGGACTCGGTGTCACCCTCGACCGCGACGCCCTGGGGGCCCTGCACGAGCAGTACCTGTCCAGCGGTCTGCGCAACCGCGACGACACTGGCTACATGCGCACGGTCCACCCGACCTACCGGGCCACCATCCCGCGCTGGTGAACACGTCGGGCCCCGCCCGGCCCCGGCCGGGCGGGCCGCTCAGTGCCGCACCAGCGCCCTGATCAGCTTGCCGCCGTCCCCGAGCACGTCGACCGTGACCTCGGCCAGCCGGTGCACCAGCGGCCAGCCGTAACCGCCGGGCAGCCACTCCTCGTGGTGCGGCACGGTCGCGGGCAGCGCGGGGCTCGCGTCCCGTACGGCGACCTCCACCACACCGGCACCGGCGGAGACCCGGAACCCCGTCACCCCGCCCGCGTGCCGTATGGCGTTGGTGACCAGCTCCGACACGATCAGCAGCACATCGACCGTGGTCTGTTCCGGCACCCCCGGCGCGTGCCGGCGCAGAAAGGAACGCACCAGCGCGCGCGCCTCCGCCGTGCCCGCGGGCCGCGCCTCCAGCAGAGCGGAAGCCTCTGATGCGGCCTGGTCCGCCCCGTCGTCAACCGTAGTCATTCCCGCACCCCCCGTACCGGCTGTGGTGGGGCAGAGCATCGCATGTTTCCCGCGCGGGCGAGCCGGAGTGCCGGAATACGGTGATCCACCGCTCCCCGCGCCGGGCCCGGGCGGCCGGGCGTTCCCCCACCGCGACCGGACCGGTGGCGGGGCCGTCGCATATGCTTCCCGCCGGAACGACGTCGGCCGACCGGGGCCGTCGGCTGAGGGGGTGGGAGTGTGGTCGAGTTGTCCATGGGCCTCTCGGCGCGTCCGGTACGAGGCCGCCGTACCGCGGTGCCCGGACCGGCGGTGCACGGCGGTGCGGGCACCGCGCCCGGCGTCGTACCCGCGTCGCGCGGAGCCCTGCCCGCGCCGGGTCCCTCGCCCGACGCCGTCGCGGTCGTCCGCGACGCGCGGTGGGCGCTCGACGCGGTCATGCTGCTCGTCGAGGACGACGCGGGCGACGCGCTGCTGGTGGAGGAGATGCTCGCCGACAGCGACCTGGACTCCTCGCTCACCTGGTGCCAGACGCTCGCCGAGGGGCAGCGGTTCCTCGCCGACCACGCGGGCCCGGTCTGTGTGCTGCTCGACCTCCATCTGCCGGACGTCCACGGGGTCGACGCCGTCACCCGTATCCTGCGCACCGCCCCCGACGCGGCCATCGTGGTCCTCACCGGGCTGGCCGAGGGCGAGGCCGGACTGTCGGCCGTGGCGACCGGCGCCCAGGACTATCTCGTCAAGGGACGCATCGACCCCGAGGCGCTGAGCCGGGCCGTCCGCTACGCCCTCCAGCGCAAACAGGTCGAACAGGCCACGGCCGCCCTGCGCGCCAACGAGCTGATGGCACAGGAGAACGCCCGGCTGGAGCGCGGCCTGCTGCCCGTGCCCCTGCTGCGCGGCGACGACTTCGAGGCCGTCGCCCGCTACGAGCCGGGGCGCGCCCATGGCCTGCTCAGCGGCGACTTCTACGATGTCGTACAGACCGCCGACGGCACGGTGCACGCGGTGATAGGCGACGTGTCGGGCCACGGCGCCGCCGAGGCGGCGCTCGGCGTCTGTCTGCGGGTCGCCTGGCGTACGGCGGTGCTGTGCGGGACCCGGCCGCTGGAGCGGATCCGGCTGCTGGAGGAGATCCTCGTCGCGGAACGCTCCGACCCGCATGTGTTCGCCACCGTCACCTCGCTCGTCTTCCCGCCCGGCGGCCGGGAGGTGCACGTCGTACGCGCCGGGCACCCGGGACTGCTCGTACGCCACCACGCCACCGTCCGGTGGGAGGAGCCGCAGGCGGGCATGGCCCTCGGGCTGCTGCCCGGCGCGGGGCGGTGGAGCGAGACCGTGCTGCCGCTGCCGCCCGGCGGCCATGTGGTCCTGTTCACCGACGGCCTCTTCGAGGGCCGCACGGGACCCGACACCCGGCTCGGCGAGACCGGCCTGCTCGGGCTCGCCGCCGGGCACAGCACGCTCCCGGCGAGCGCCTTCGTCGACGCGCTGGTCGCCGGCGCCGCCGAGGGGGCGGCGCCGTACGGCGGGCTCGCCGACGACGTCGCCGTACTCCACCTCGGCTGGAGCGACACACCATGACCGCCGTCCCGTCCGGCCCGGACACCACGAGCACCACGGAGAACACCGTCCCCACGGAGAAGAACGCCCCCCGCAGCCCCGCCTCTCCCAGCCCTTTCTCCGGCCTCTCGGTGCAGGGCTGGGTGCAGTTGATCCTCGGAGCGCTGGTGCTGGTGGTGTGCGGCTGCACCGTCGTCGCCGGCGTCCTGCTGGCCCGCACCAACGACCGCACCACCGAACTCGTCGACCGCATCCAGCCCGCCAGATCCAACGCCTTCCAGCTCCAGCGCGCCCTGCTCGACCAGGAGACCGGGGTTCGCGGGTTCGCCCTCAGCGACGAGCAGTCGTTCCTCGCGCCGTACAAGAAGGGCATCACCGACGAGCGGCACTACACCGACCGGATGAGCGCCATCATCGGCGGCGACCCGCGCTTCGCCGGTGACCTCGACCGCATCACCCGCGCCGCCGAGCAGTGGCGGGGCGAGCAGGCGGAGCCGCTGATCGCCTCCGTACGGGCCGAGGGCGCCGCCGCGGCCTCCGCCGACCGGCTCACCCGCAGCAAGCTCGGCTTCGACCAGCTGCGTCAGCTGTTCGCCGTCCAGCAGGGCCACCTCGACGAGGCCAGGGACCACGCGCGCACGGAGCTGAACGAGGCCCGCGAGCTGCGGGACGCCGTGTTCATCGCGATCCTCGTGGTCTTCGTCGTCGCGGTGCTGGTCCTCGCCCTCGTCCTGCACCGCATGGTCGGCCGGCCGCTCGGCACGCTGCGCGCCGCGTCCGACGGCGTACGGGACGGAGCCTTCGACCGGCGCATCGAGGTCGGCGGCCCCTCCGACCTGCGCGCCGTCGGCGCCGCCGTCGAGGACATGCGCCGACGCCTCGCCGACGAACTCGCCGCGAGCCGCTCCCGGGAAGCCCTCCTCGCCGAACAGACCGAGGAGCTGCGCCGTTCCAACTCCGAGCTGGAACAGTTCGCCTACGTGGCCTCGCACGACCTCCAGGAGCCGCTGCGCAAGGTCGCCTCCTTCTGCCAGCTGCTGGAGAAACGGTACGGCGATCAGCTGGACACCCGCGGCAAGCAGTACATCGACTTCGCGGTCGACGGCGCCAAACGGATGCAGGTCCTCATCAACGACCTGCTCACCTTCTCCCGGGTGGGACGGGTGCACGACGCCTGGCAGGCCGTCGCACTCGACCAGATCCTCGACCGGGCTCTCGGGAACATCGCCCTGGTCATCGAGGAGTCGGACGTCACCGTCGTACGGGAGAACCCCCTCCCGGAGGTGACCGGCGACCCGACCACCCTCACCATGCTCTGGCAGAACCTCCTCGGCAACGCGGTCAAGTTCCGCCGGCCCGACGTGCCGTCCCGGATCACCGTCGGATGCCTGCGCGAGGGGGACGAGTGGCATCTGACCGTCACCGACAACGGCATCGGGGTCGCGCCCGAGTTCGCGGAGAAGGTCTTCGTCATCTTCCAGCGGCTGCACGCCAGGGACGAGTACGAGGGAACCGGCATCGGTCTCGCGCTCTGCCGCAAGATCGTGGAGTTCCACGGTGGCAGAATCTGGCTGGAGCCGGTGCCCGAGGGCGGCACCCGGATCCACTTCACGGTCCCGGCCGTGCCCGAGGTCGAACCGGCGGAATCCGGGGAGCCGCGGGCGTCCGAGGAAGCCGCGGACTCCCCGGAGTCCGCGGGGCCGGACGCCGGGGCGGATTCCCGGCCGGGCCAGGCGCACGACGTACCGACGACCGCCCCGCACGGAGGCGCCCAGTGAACAACCGCGTAGAACCCATCGAGGTCCTGCTGGTCGAGGACGACGCGGGGGACGAGCTGATGACCCGCGAGGCGTTCGAGGACAACAAGATCCGCAACACCCTTCACGTGGTGCGCGACGGCGAGGAGGCGCTGGACTTCCTCTACCGGCGCGGCGCCCACCAGGGCGCGCCCCGGCCGGACCTCGTCCTGCTCGACCTGAACCTGCCCAAGTACGACGGGCGTCAGGTGCTGGAGCAGATCAAGACCGACCCGGAGCTGTCACTCATCCCCGTGGTGGTGCTGACCACCTCCTCCGCCGAGGAGGACATCCTGCGCAGCTACAAACTGCACGCGAACGCGTACGTCACGAAACCGGTCGACCTCGATCAGTTCATCGCGGCCGTCCGTCAGATCGACGAGTTCTTCGTCAGCGTGGTCCGTCTTCCCCGGCACATGTGAGGGGGCCGACGACCGACGTGACACCTTTCACGAAACCGGCTGGCATACCGGCGGCGTGTGAGGGCATAAGGGCATCGGAGAAGGGGGTCCCCCGGTCGCCCTCGCCGGTGCGCGGGCAGGGGGCAGGAACTATGAACGAACAGATCATCAGCGGTACGGGGTTCGCGGCACTCGCCGACTCCGTGCAGCCGCTGCGCCGGGCCGGCCAGTTCAGCGGGGAGCCCGGCTGTATCGCCGACGCCAGGCTGCTCGCCGTCCAGTTCCTCCAGCAGCTGGAGGCCGAGTGGCTCGCCACGCTGGGCGAGCGCACGAGCGGCGATCTGCTGCTGGTCGTCAGCGAGCTGGTGACCAACGCCGAGCGCCACAGCCACGGCCCGTACCTGCTGGAGCTGGAGGGCACGGACCGGCAGGTGGTCGTGACCGTGTACGACAGCAGCTCGGTCCTGCCGCGCCGCTACGAGCAGGACCCCGCGCGGCTGGGCGGGCACGGCATGGAGATCGTCCACGCCATCGCCGACGGGCTGCTCGCCGAGCGGGTGCCGGTCGGCAAGCGCGTCCAGGCCGTCTTCGACCTGGAGCGCCGCCGGATCACCACCTGAGCCGGACCGCCCTTCCGGGGGCCGGGGACACGGCGTCAGCCGCCCGTACCCGCGCCCGCGCCGTCCCGCTGACCGCTGTCCTCACCGGCGCCCGCTCGGGTACCCGCGCCCGCGCCGGAGCGCGTGTCACCGGCCCTGCCGAACCAGTCCAAACAGAGCACCAGAGCGTCGTCGTCCGTCGACTCGGTGTCCCGGTAGTCCGCCAGCTCCCGCAGCACAGCGCGCGGCACCATCGCGGCGGGCAGCAGCCCTGTGGCGCCGATCGCCCGCGCCAGGGCCCGGTGCCCGTACACCTCTCCCTGCGGCGAGACCGCCTCGTAGACCCCGTCGCTGACGAAGAGCAGCCGGTCACCGGGGAGCACCTGGAAGATCTGCGCCACATAGTCCGACTCCTCGAACATGCCGAGGGGCAGCTGTGCTTCGAGTTCGATGCGCTCCACGGTCCTGCCCCGCATGCGCCACAGCTGCGGCGAACCGGCGTCCACGGCCTCCACCCGGCCCGTGCCGAGTTCGAACCGCAGCAGCAGTGTGGAGACGTAGGACGCGCCCCCGTGCTGCGCGTACAGCGCCTGGTCCGCCAGCGACGCCTGGTCGGCGAGGCCGATCCCGGCGCGGCGGGCGTTGCGCAGGGCGTTCACGGCGAGGTTGGTGAGCAGGGACGCCTGGATGCCCTCGCCCATGCCGTTGGTCACCGCGAGCGTCAGCTCGTCGGCGTCCGACGCCCAGTCGAAGTTGTCGCCGTGGATGGCGTAGGCGGGCTCCAGCTGCGCGCCGATGGCGTACTCCCGCGCGGTGCAGGCGCGGGCGGGCAGCAGCTGCCACTGCATCTCCGCCGCCAGCGTGAGCCGGGTCGCCCGCCGGGCCCGCTGGTACAGGTCGGTGTCCCGCTCGGCCACCAGGATCTCGTGTCCGAGCAGCTCCGCCACCCGCGTCAGCTCCTCGACGGTCGCCGGTGTGGACCGGTCGCGGGGCAGTCCCACCGTCAGGATGCCGAGCCGCTCGCCCCTGACGGTGACCGGGAGATGGTGGTCCACCGCGTCCCGGTGCCGTACCTGCCGCTCACGCGGCTCCTGGCTGCCGAAGGCCCGGCCCTCGGGGGTGTTGTGCAGCGACAGCGTCCCGGCGGGACGGTCCGCCGGGTCCACGGGCTGGAGCACCGTGAGCCCGTAGTCGGCGAGGTAGAGCTGTACGGTGGCCGTGCCGTAGGCGGTGGTGATCGCGTCGCGCACCGAGTCCAGCAGGGCATGCGGAGCCGCTGAGCGGACCGCTCTTTCCACGTCCGCGAGTAGAGTCACGAGTCGTTCGAGCCTTCTTCTTCAAGGGGCGGTCGGTCCGGGCTGACAAAGGCCCACGCCGGATGAAAGGGTGAATCGATGTCCCGCTTCACCGGTGAGCCGCGTCAACATGATCAGGTCGCCGAGGCCGCCAGCGCTGCCTCGGAGCTGCTTGAGTTGCTCTGGGGGAGGGGCCAGGAGGCCGCGCCCTCGGGGCCTGTCCCACCATCCCAGCTACGGGCCCTTCTGGTCATCGAGGAGCACGAGGGCGTCAATCTCAGAACGCTGGGTGACGCGCTCGGTTCGCGGCCGTCCTCGGTGAGCCGGCTCTGCGACCGGATGGAGGCCATGGGCCTCGTGTCCCGCTCGCCCAGCGCGACCAGCCGCCGCGAGGTCGAGCTGCGGCTGAGCCGGCGCGGCCACACGGTGCTCAACGAGCAGCGTGCCTTCCGCGCCCGCGAGGTCGGACTCGTGCTGGAGGGGATGGCCCCCGCCGACGTCCTGACCCTGGCCGCGGGCCTCAGCGCCTTCCGCGCGGCGGCTCTCGCCCGGCTCGGCCCGGAGGGCGTCGCGTGCGCCGGCGCCGGCGCACGCACCGACGCCGAGCGGGGCGATGTGGCGGACAGCGCATAGCTTCATTCGGCCCACTTCCTCGCAGCGACACGTTACTCTCCGCGCAGAGCAGTTGTGCGGAAGCCGTGAACAGATTGTTGCGCACAGGAGAATGTTGTCAAATGGCAACTGTCACTTCTATCGTGGTGCCGCTGTTCTCCACCTCAGCCTCGAAGGATCCCCGTGCAATCTCCTCACAGCGCAGGTCAGGCCATAGGTCTGGTCAAGAGACAGGTCGGCGAGGCGATGGTCGTCGCCGTCAGCGGTGACCTCGACGTCGAGAACGTCGCCCCCCTCGGCATCGCGCTGGCCGAGGCGGGGGAGAGTGTCACCGGCCCGGTCGCCGTGGATATGTCCCGCGTCGCGTTCGCGGACTCCACCACCGTCAACGTCCTCCTCCAGGCCCGCGGCGCCCTCGGGCCGAGACTGCGCGTCGCCCAGCCCTCGGCCTTCGTGCAGCGCCTGTTCGCGGTCATCGGACTCGAACAGGCGCTTCCCATGTACGAGACGGTCGAGGACGCGCTCGCGGCCGCCGAGCCGTCGGAGGCGCTCGCTCCCGACGGTGGCGAGTGACGGGCGGGCGAGCGGCGCCGGGCGTGGGGGTGAGCGGCCGGGACCACCGGCCGACGGATGTCACTCAGGACTCTTCAGCGTCGATCGCGGGGGTAAACGACGCTGAAGAGATCGAGACAGCGCGACGTCCAACCGACGGGGTGAGACCTATGCACCACCACTCGCTCAGGAGCGACCACGAGTCCGACACCGCCCGAGGCGGGACGGAGTGGGCCTGCCGCCCGGTTCTGGCGGCCGAGGCCCGGGAGGCGTCCTGCGGATTCCTCGACGGGCTGAGCCCGGAACCCTCCGACCACACCCGGCAGAATGTGCTGCTGGTGGTCTCCGAGCTGGTGACCAACGCCCTGCGGCACGCGGGTGAGGTCACCTCTCTGCGGCTGCGCGCGGACCGCCGCAGCCTGCACATCGAGGTGCGCGACCCGAGCCCGGTCGCGCCGGAGGACCGTACTCCCGACCTCACCGGCAGGACCGGCGGGTTCGGCTGGCAGATGGTCCAGCGCCTGGCCGAGCGGGTGACCGTCCGGCCCGCCGCCGACGGCGGCAAGCTGATCCTGGCGGTCCTCGCACGCTGAGCCCGCCCCATGACCGGGAGCCGTTCGCTCCGGTCATGAGGCGGGTGCCGGTGGGCCGGGCCGATCCGCCCCGGCGCCGCCGTCAGTCGGCGTACGCCTCCAGTTCGGAGAGCTGTCCCGCGGGCCAACCGGTGTTGGCCGTGAAGGTCAGCCGCAGATAGCGGGTCGAGGTCCCGTCCAGGGAGACGGTCGCCTTGTTGCCGCCGGCCGGATCGAACGAATAGCCCGCAGAGCCCTTGAGTGTCGCGTACGACGTGTTGTTCGTGCTGCCCGACACACTCAGGGTCTGGGTACGGGTGGACCACGCCGCCGACGGCGGCAGCTTCAGCACCAGGCGCTTGACCGCCCGCGCCGCGCCGAGGTCCACGGTGATGGACTGCGGGAACGCGTTGTTGGTGCTCTCCCAGTAGGTGTTGGCGTCACCGTCCACCGCGTTGGCGGCGCCGTACACATCGGCGTGGCCGGAGTCGGTGACCGGGCGGCCCTGGGCGAGATTCCCGTTGGCCGGGGGAGTGGTGGGCGGGTCGGTCGGGGGTGTGGTCGGAGGTGTGGTCGGCGGGTCGGTGGGCGGAGTGGTGGGACCGCCCGGCACACCGCCGTTGGTCCACACCGGGTCGGGCCAGGTGCCCGTGCAGGCGGGCGGATCGGCGTACCAGCCGGAGTTGCCGGTGCCCCGGGTGATCTGGAAGCCGCTGCCCACGCAGTTGTGGATCGGGTTGGACTGGGCGATGTGGGTCGCGGTGACATTGGTGAACGACGCCGTGCCGGGGGCCTGGATCTGAAGTGCGTACGTACCGGCGCCGTCGATCTTGATGTTGTTGAAGCGCAGCCCGTTCGTCGCGCCCTCGATCAGATGGATCGCGGCATAGGAGCTGTCCAGGATCTCGCTGTCGGTGATGTCGATGGTGGCGTTGACCGGTTCGTTGAGCCCGCTGAACCACATCGCGCCGACGCCGAAGCGCCAGTTGAAGTCATTGTTCCCGGCCCGGATCAGTGTGTTGCGCGCGGCGGTGATCGTGCCGGAAACCGCCGTGCCCTGACCGGAGTTGACGCCGGGATAGCGGTTGGCGACATGCAGGCCGCCGCCGTTGGTGATGGTGTCCGACATGACGTTGTCGGAGATGGTGATGTCCTTGCCGCCGTACGTGACGATGTTGTTCGCCAGGATCGGCAGGATCACCGTGTTGAACGTGAACTTGTTCTTCACGTTCGGGATGTTCTCCGCCCACATGGCCAGACCGTCGTCACCGGTGTTGCGTACGAAGGTGTTGGTGACCGTGGAGTTCGTGACGCCGTAGTGGAAGTTCACCCCGTCGGCCGTCTGGTCCAGGATGCGGCTGTTCTTGATGGTGAAGTTGTCCATCGGACCGTCCATCCAGGCGCCGCACTTGGTGTGCTGCATCCAGACGTTGTCGACCACCGAGTCGGACATCGCACCGCCGATGGCGTTGACCTGGTCCTCGTCCACGCGTTCCCGGATGTCGCCCAGGATGGCGAAGTCCTTGAGCGTCACCTTGCTGCTGCCGCCCGCTGAGGCGTACTTGCCGTACACACCGACGGCCTTCTTGCGGTCGACCGGGTCGCGTCCGGTCAGCACGCTGTACCAGGGTCCGGCGCCGCGCAGGGTGACCTTGTCGACCACGATGTGGTCGCGTACCTGGAAGGTGCCCTGCGGCAGGTAGACCTCCTTGCCCTGGGTGCGCCCCGCGTCGACCGCCGCCTGGATCTTGGCCGTCGAGTCGGCCGCTCCCGTCGGGTCGGCGCCGAAGTCGCTCACCACGTCCAGCGCGCCCGCGGGCTTGCCGATCACCGCGGCGACCTGCTCGAAGTCGGCCAGATCGATGGTGAACGTGGGCGAGTCGGCCGTCGAGGTGACCTGGAGCCTGACCTTCGTACCGCTCGGCAGGGTGGAGCCGAACAGGGTGCGGGTCTCGTCGTAGAAATGGTGCGGATTGGTGTCACCGGGGTTGTTGTTGAAGGGATAACCCCCGTAGAACCAGCTGTACTTGGAGGTCACCGGCACGCTCTTGAGCGATGTCCCGCCGACGCGCAGGTCCAGGCTCGCGTCCCGGCCGGTCCCCGCCGCGTTGTCCGGCAGCGAGTAGCGGAACGACATCGCGTTCGCCGGGGCGGTGAGGGTGAACTCCACGTACTCACCGACCGCGTCGAGCGTCACGGCCTGCCGCCCGGAGGCTTCCGAGGGCAGCGATCCGTACAGCCGGTTCGGGCCGATCAGCGTGCCGTTGGTGGCGGCGTACTCCGCCTCCTGTTCCTTGAACGGTACGGTCGCGCCCCGGCCCTGTACGTCGAGCGGCGAGGGCGCGGGCACCGCGGCCGCCTGCGCCGCGGGTGCGGTGGACAGCACCACGGCCGCGGCCGTCCCGGCCACCGTGAGTGCGAGGGACACGGACGCGGCCAGGCCGCGCCGCAGCAGTCGGCCCCGGAGAACTCCGAGAGGGCCGGGGGGTCTTGGTCGTGCGGGGGGAAGTGTCACCGACATCGTCCTTGCGGCTCGTGGGGACTCGCGGACGCAAAAAGGCTAGGAGCACCCTCACAAGAAGTCTATGAATCTGCGCAAAATTCGACGATGAAGTTAAAAATCATCGACGTTGACGAGAGCGGCCGGCAGGCGGCCGGGGGAGAGGGCCGCGCCGCGGAATCCCTCTGGCGAAACGCGTCCACCGGCGGCCCCACCCGCACCCCTTGTCCTGCGGACTCGCCGCGCCCTACGATGCCTGCCAGGTCATGAAACGTTTCAATCAGCGTCTCGATCCAAGGGAGCCACTATGGGCATGGGCTGGACACGCCGGGGTCTCCTGTACACCTCCGTGGCGGGGGCCGGAGCCGGAGCGCTGGGGGCGGCGGCCACCTCCCCGGCCGACGCGTCCGGCGCGCCGGCGGGCCCGGCGGGCCGAGGCGGAGGTTCCGGGGCGCTGCGGATCGTGGCCGCGACGGTCGAGTACACCGAGCGGCTCCTCGGCACCGATGTGGCCCGCCCCCTGCTCTCCTGGGAACTGGAGCCGGTCGGCGCCGCCGGCGGTCGCGGCCGTGGCGACGGCGGCCGGCGAAGCGCACGGCAGAGCGCCTACCGGATCAGGGCCGCCGCCGACCCGCGCGACCTCGCCGCCGGCCGCGGGCTCCTGTGGGACACCGGCCGGGTCGACTCCGACCGCAGCGTCGCCGTCCCGTACGGGGGGCCCGCGCTCGCGCCCCGAACCCGCTGCCACTGGCAGGTCCGGGTCTGGGACGCCGACGGGCGCCCCTCGCCGTGGAGCACGGCCGGCTGGTGGGAGACCGCGCTCGGCGGCGAACGCTGGGAGGCCCGGTGGATAGGCGCCGACCCGGCCGCCGATCCGCCCGGTCTCGACGGTGCCTCCTGGATCTGGACCCGGGACGCCACCACCTCCAACGCCCCTGTCGGAGCACGCCGGTTGCGCGGCGCCCTCGAACTTCCGCCCGGCGCCGAAATCACCCGCGCCACCGTGACGGCCACCGCCGACGACGACTTCACCCTCTGGCTCGACGGCCGCGAGGTGTTGCACGCACCCGAGCGGACCGACGGCTGGCGGACCGGCAGGACCGCCGATGTCACCGAGGCCGTACGGTCGGCGGGCGCCCGGATCGTCCTCGCCGCACTCGCCACCAACCGCGGCGACGTCGCGGTCAACCCGGCGGGACTGCTGGTCACACTGGTGGTCGAAACCGCCGCAGGGGCCACTGTGCGGCTGGTCACCGGAGCGGACTGGCGGGCCACCGACGCCGACCCCGAGGGCTGGCAGCGCCCGGACTTCGACGACAGCGGCTGGCCCGGGGCGGCCGTCCTCGCCCCGTACGGCCAGGGCCCCTGGGGCAGCGGCGTCTCCGTCGCCGCGCCCGAGGCCCCCGCGCCGCTGCTGCGCCGCGCCTTCACCGTATCCGGACCGGTCACCCGCGCCCGGCTCTACATCAGCGGACTCGCCTACTACGTGGCCGAGTTGAACGGCGAGCGGATCGGCAGCCAGGTCCTCGACCCGGCCTTCACCGACTACGACGAGACGGTGATGTACGCCGTGCACGACGTCACCTCGCTGCTCCGGCGCGGCGCCAACGCGATCGGTGTGACCCTCGGCCGAGGCTTCTACGGCATGACCACCCCCAACGTCTGGAACTGGCACCGACCACCCTGGCACGGCGAACCCCGGCTGCTGTGCCGGCTGGAGGCCGAGCACCCCGACGGCTCCCGAACCACCGTCGTCTCCGACACCGACTGGCGCATCACCGAAGGGCCCACCCTCACCAACTCCCTCTACGCGGGGGAGACATACGACGCCCGGCTGGCACCCGCCGGATGGACGGAGCCCGGCTTCGACGACAGCGCCTGGCGCCGGCCGAACCCGCAGAGCGCGCCCCGGGGGGCCCTGCGGGCCCAGCCGCACGACCCCATCGAGATCATCGAGACCCTCACGCCCACCGCGATCACCGAACTGCGCGACGGTGTGTACGTGGTCGACATGGGCCGCACGACGGCGGGCTGGACCCGGCTGAGCGTACGGGCCCGCGCCGGCACCGTCGTCTCGCTGGTCCACGGCGAGCGACTGGACGACGACGGCAGTGTGCTCGCCGAGACCGGGCATGTGCCGGGCCGGTTCCAGCGCGACGAGTACATCTGCGCGGGCGGCGGGCGCACCGAGGTGTGGGAGCCCTCCTTCTCCTACAAGGGCTTCCGCTACGTGCAGGTCAGCGGCCTGCCCGCCCGCCCCCGCCCGTCCGATGTGCTGGGCCGTGTCGTCCACACCGAGGTGGCGGAGGTCAGCGGTTTCGAGTGTTCCGAGCCGTTCTACGAGCGGCTCGACCGGGCGATGCGCCGCACACTCCTCAACAACCTGCACGGCATTCCCACCGACACTCCCATGTACGAGAAGAACGGCTGGACGGGCGACGCGCAGCTCGGCGCGCCCGTCATGGAGTACGCCTTCGGGGTGCACCGCTTCCTCGCCAAGTGGCTCGGAGACCTGGCGGACAGTCAGAACGCCGACGGACAGCTGCCGGTGATCGTGCCGAGCGGCGGATGGGGCTACGGGGACCTGGGCCCTTCCCCCGAGTGGACGACCGTGTACCCCTTCCTGGTACGGGAGATGTACCGGATCTACGGCGACGACCGGGTGGCCCGCGACCACTGGCCGACCCTGACCCGCTACCTCGACTGGGAGTTGGAGCGACTGCGCGACGGACTGGCGGTCACCGCCCTCGGCGACTACCTGCCGCCCGGCTACGGCGGCAACCCGCCCGAGGACACCCGGCTGACGGCCACCGCGTATCTGCACCGCGCGCTCACCCAGACGGCCGAGCTGGGCGAGCTGCTGGGCCACGACACCACCGCCGGGCGCTACCGGCGGGCGGCGGCCGGACTCAAGGAGGCGCTCAACGCCACCTTCCTCCATGCCGACGGCCACTACAGCACGGCCGAGGACCCCGGCTACCGGCAGACCTCCAACGCCCTGCCGCTGGCCTTCGGGCTGGTCCCGAGCGGCGCCCGGGCCTCGGTGCTCGACAGCCTCGTCGCCGACATCACCGCGCGCGGCAACCATCTCAACACCGGCGCCCTGGGCACCAGTGTGCTGCTCCGCGTGCTGTGCGCACACGGCCGCCCCGAGGTCGCGCACGCCATCGCCACCCAGCGCACATACCCGAGCTGGGGCCACTGGTTCGACCACGGCGCCGACACCATGTGGGAGATGTGGCCGCTCGACTCACGCTCCCGCGACCACTACTTCCAGGGCACGGTCGCGCAGTGGCTGTACGAGAACGTCGCGGGCCTGCGCCCCGGGGACGCCGGTTACCGCACCTTCACCGTGCGCCCCGACGGCCGCACCGGGGTCAGCTGGGCCCGTACCTCGATCCGTACGGTGCGCGGGACGGCGTCGGTGGCGTGGTCCCGGATCGGCCGCGACCTGCGGCTCACGGTGGGCGTGCCGGTCGGGGCGACGGCCGAGATCCACGTACCGGCGGACCGGCGCGAACAGGTGAGGGCGCCGGCCGGGGCGGAGTATCTGCGCACCGAACCCGGCTTCGTGCTCTACCGCGCGGGGCAAGGCTCCTGGGACTTCGTGGGGCGGCCCTGAAGACCGCGCTGTGCCGCCGTGCCGTATCACCGTTCGGAGAAAGGTCTGATCCATCGGATGTCTGACGCACCATCACACCACCTGAGAGACTTCCGCACGCCCCCGAGCCCGACATATGCTCCGCCCATGCGCGCCGCCCTGTTCCTCACCTGCGTCAATGACGCCGTGTATCCGGCCACCGGCATCGCGACCGTACGGCTCCTCGAACGCCTCGGCGTCGAGGTCGACTTCCCCGAGGGGCAGACCTGCTGCGGCCAGCCCCAGTACAACACCGGCTACCGGCGGGAGACCGAGCCGCTCGTCCGTCGGATGGCCCGCGTCTTCGCCGGTTACGACTATGTGGTCACCCCCTCCGGGTCCTGCGCCGCCATGGTCCGCAAGCACTACCCCGGCATCGGCGACGAGGCCGCGGCCTCCCTCGCCGCGCGCACCTACGAGCTCACCGAGTTCCTGGTGGACGTGGTGGGCGTGACCGACGTCGGGGCGTACTTCCCGCACACCGTCACCTACCACCCCTCCTGCCACGGACTGCGGATGCTCGGACTGGGGGACCGGCCCAGAAAGCTGCTGGAGTCGGTCCGCGGGCTGGAACTGCGCGAGCTGCCCGGCGCGGACGAGTGCTGCGGCTTCGGCGGCACCTTCGCCATCAAGAACTCCGATGTTTCAGCGGCCATGGGCCAGGACAAAGTCCACAACGCCGTCGCCACCGGCGCGGAAGTGCTGTGCGGTGCCGACAACTCCTGCCTCATGCACATCGGCGGCATCCTGAGCCGGGAGAACGCCGCCCCGCGCGCCGTGCATCTCGCGGAGATCCTGGCGTCGACCGAAGAGGAGCCCTGGTCATGAGCGGTACGTATCTGGGGATGCCGGCGTTCCCGGTGGCGGCGAAGGAGGCCGTGGGCAACGAGACGCTGCGCGCCAACCTGCGGCACGCCACCCACACCATCCGCGACAAGCGGGCGAAGGCGGTCGCCGAGCTGGCCGACTGGGATCTGCTGCGCGAGGCCGGAAAGCAGATCAAGGACCACACACTGCGCCATCTGGACCGCTATCTGCTCCAGCTGGAGGAATCGGTGACGGCGGCCGGCGGTGTGGTCCACTGGGCGGCCGACGCCGACGAGGCCAACCGCATCGTGACGGAGCTGGTGAAGGCCACCGGCGAGAGCGAGGTCGTCAAGGTCAAGTCCATGGCGACCCAGGAGATCGGCCTCAACGAGGCGCTGGAGGCCGAGGGCATCTCCGCGTACGAGACCGACCTCGCCGAACTCATCGTGCAGCTCGGCGAGGACCGCCCCTCCCACATCCTGGTCCCCGCGATCCACCGCAACCGGGGCGAGATCCGCGACATCTTCCGCGACCGGATGGGAGCCTGGGGGCGGGCGGCCCCCGACGGTCTCTCCGACACCCCCGGCGAACTCGCCGAGGCCGCGCGGCTGCATCTGCGCGAGAAGTTCCTGCGCGCCAAGGTCGGTGTGTCCGGAGCCAACTTCATGGTCGCCGAGACCGGGACCCTCGTGGTCTTCGAATCGGAGGGCAACGGACGGATGTGCCTGACACTGCCCGAGACACTGATCTCGGTGGTCGGTGTGGAAAAGGTGGTGCCGAGCTGGCGTGACCTGGAGGTCTTCCTCCAGACGCTGCCACGCTCCTCCACGGCCGAGCGCATGAACCCGTACACCAGCATGTGGACCGGTACCCATGACACCGACGGCCCCAGCACCTTCCACCTGGTCCTGCTGGACAACGGACGCACCGGCACACTGGCCGACGAGGTCGGCCGCCAGGCGCTGCGCTGCATCCGCTGCTCGGCCTGCCTGAACGTCTGCCCGGTGTACGAGCGGGCCGGCGGCCACGCCTACGGCTCGGTCTACCCGGGCCCGATCGGGGCCATCCTCAGCCCCCAACTCCGGGGTACCGAGAGCGAGATCGACGCCTCGCTGCCGTACGCCTCCTCGCTGTGCGGAGCGTGCTACGAGGTGTGCCCCGTCGCCATCGACATCCCCGAGGTGCTGGTCCATCTGCGCGAGCGGGTCGCGGACGGGGGCGGCAAGGGGCACCGGCTGGAGAAGGCGGCGATGAAGGCGGCGGGCTGGGTCTTCGACCATCCGCGTGTCATGGCGGCGGGGGAGCGGGCCGCGTCGCGGACCCGCGGGCTGCACCCGTCGAGACTGCCGGGCGCCGGGGCCTGGACCGACACGCGCGACCTGCCGAAACTGCCACCTGAACCGTTCCGCGTCTGGTGGAAGAAGAACCGTGGGAACGACGGGAACGACCGTAAGGACAGTGCGACATGAGCGGAGTCACGGGTACGGGAACAGGCCCCGGCGGCGCGGGCGGCGACGGTGACAGCGGTGAGGCGGGCGCGGGGCGAGGTGCGGTGCCGGGCCCGTTCCCCGGCTCGGGCTCCGGTTCCGGCTCGGGCTCGGGCTCGGGCTCGCGCGAGCGGATCCTCGCCCGGATCCGTGCCGCCGTCGCGGACGCCCCGGACGCTCCGGAGCCGGTACGCGACTATCTCGACACGCACACCCCCGACAGCCGCGCCGTCGACCTGCTCGCGGAGAACCTCGCGGACTACCGCGCCCTCGTCCACCGCACCGACACCGAGGGGCTGCCCGCGCTCATCGGACGGCTGCTGACCGAACGGGGCGCCCGCACGCTTCTGGTCCCCCCGCTGCTGCCGCCGGGCTGGCTGACCGGCGCACCGGCCGACCTCACCCGGGTCGCCGACGACCCGGCTGTCACCGCCGGAGCGCTCGACACGGTCGACAGCGTCGTCACCGGCTGTGCCCTGGCCATCGCCGAGACCGGCACCCTGATCCTCGACGCGGCCCCTGACCAGGGAAGACGCCGAATCACACTGATCCCCGACCACCACATCTGCGTCGTACGCGTCCCGGACCAGGTCGTCAGTTCCGTACCGAGGGCCATGCCCCGACTCGACCCGACCCGCGCGCTCACCTGGATCTCCGGCCCGTCCGCCACCAGCGACATCGAACTCGACCGGGTGGAGGGCGTACACGGCCCGCGCACGCTGGAGGTCATCCTGCTCGCCGAGTGAGGCGAGCCGAAGGACCGGAATCGCGGAAGCCACCGAGCCACGACCACGAGGGGCGGGCCGGCGGGATCACCGGGTCAGCCGGGGCGACTCCCCGGCGGCGTCCACGGCCCCGTCGGTCCCCGCCCCCGCGGCTTCCACCCGCCGCGCCAGCGCCCGGGCCCACGCTGCCAGCCCCGCCACATCGATGCCGTGGGGATCCGGGTACGCCCCGATCCCCACCGCGCCCCGCCGCAGCAGCCGCACGCCGCCCGTCCGGTTGCCGCGGGCGGCGTGCGTGAGCCCCACCGCGAGCTGCGCCATCCCCCGCCACAGAGCCCGCTCCTCCTCGGGGCCCGACTTCCAGGCGTCCTCGAACACCTCGTGCGCGTGGAACGGCTTCCCCTCGTCCAGCAGCCGCTGCGCCTCCCGCAACGTCTCCGCCGCCGTACGCACGACCCCCTCGGGCTGCCGCTCAACCCCCTCGGCCCCGTAGGGCAACGGCCGCCCCAGCCCGTCCCGGGGCCGCGCGCTACGAGCCCGCCCCGCACTGTCCCGATCCCGCTCGCTCTCCGCCATCCCTCGATTGTCTCCCCGCCGGGGGGTGTCCTGTCCGCTGCCAGGAGTGAGGTAATGTACTCCTGCGTGGTCGGGCCGGGCGGGAAACCCCCGGCGGACCGGGCACCGGGACGTGGCGCAGCTTGGTAGCGCACTTGACTGGGGGTCAAGGGGTCGCAGGTTCAAATCCTGTCGTCCCGACTGGAGACAGTCGCAGGTCAGGGCCGGTTTCGGAGCAATCCGAAACCGGCCCTTGATCATTTTTGGGGACCAGTTGGGGACCAGCTGGAGGTCCGGCGTCCTTGACCGGGTCTGCGGGTCAGCGGGTCATGACGATCGGGCTCGGCAGTGAGCGCGGCGCGCAGCACGTTGAAGTGGGCCGAGAGCGCCATTCCGGCGGCCGTGATCTGGTGGACGTCCGGGTGAAGGTAGCGCTGGGTGGTGGTCAGCGAACCGTGGCCCGCGATCCTGCGGAGGACGTGGACCTGGACCCCGGCGTCGGCGAACCAGGTGAGTGCGGTGTGCCGGAGGTTGTGGCGGCGCAGATGCGCGTAGCCGCGCTTGGTGACCACGTCGTCCCAGTGTGTGGCGTCGCGCAGAACGGCGGTGGAGATACGTCCGCCTCGCGGTCCCGTGAACAGGCGGGCGTCCGGATTGGGGCCGGCGGACAGGATGCGCTGGGCGACGAGGGGGCGGATCTCCTCGACGATGGGCACCTTGCGGGCCCGCTTGCCCTTGGTGCCCTTGTCGGTCAGCCCGCCGGGCGCGGGTGTGGTCTGAGAGGGTGATATGTGAGTGCATAGGTGATTTGCGTCTCGCGGGATTTTCGCTGGCGGAGTGCCTGGACGGTGGGCCTCGGACACGGGGTTCGGTTTCGCGCCTCACCGTCCACACCAGATGCATCAGGTGATGAGGCCGGCGCTGATCAGCCAGATGTGTTCGCAGGTCGAAGATGCCCTTTGCAACTCCTCGCGGGACTTTTGCGAGGCGTGGTAGAACGTCCGCTCGATCATCCAGCACAGGGCGCGTGCCATCGCCGACGCTTGCTCTGGTTCGGTGCCGGCCTCAACGCCGGCTCGTTCCAGGACGGCGGCGATGGCCGTGATGAACAAGTCAGCTGTGTGGCTCCACAGCTCGCCGATCTCCCACACGGTCAACGACAGGTCGATCGCCGTGCGCATGACCAGACCGTGCTCGTTCCACAGCTCGACCGTGCGCCGCATGGCTGCTGCGATGGCCTGGCGTGGCTCGTCGGTCTGTGCGGTGGCCCGGGACCGCTCCCACAGGTGCTCAACGGTGCGGGCCACGAGCGCCGTGACCACTTCTTGCTTGGAGCCGAAGTAGAAGTACAGGGCGCCACGTGTGATGCCGGCGCCCTGCGCGATGTCGCCAACGGTCATGGCGTCATAGCCCTGTTGCGCCAGCAGAGCTTCGCAGGTGTCGAGGATGGCCCGCTCCCGGACGTCACCCTTGCGTTCGGTGGCGCGTCGGCTCCGCGCGGGGTGGTGGCCGGGCATCAGAGCTGAGCGCCCTCGGTGAAGTCGGTGGTACGAGAGAGCGTCTCCCATGCGCGGATGTCCTCGTCCACGGCCGTGCGCGCGGCGGTGACCAGTCGCAGCGCGTCCGAGCCCAGGACGAGGTGGGCCGGCGGCTGGTCGACCGACGCGATGTGCACGACGGCGTCCCCGGCCTTGGCCGGATTTCCCAGCTGGTTCCCGCTGGCTTTCTGCCGCGCTTCACGGATGGGGGTGAACAGCTCGTCGTAGTCGTCGAGGGACCGCGCGGTGCGTGTCATGGACCGTCCGGCCCAGTCGGTGCGGAAGGACCCGGGCTCGATCGCCGTCACGTGGATCCCGAACTGCGCGACCTCCTTGCCCAGCGCCTCAAGGATGCCTTCCAGCGCGAACTTGCTGCCGCAGTAGGCGGACATGCCGGGCACGGCCATCAGCCCGCCCATGGAGGTGACGGCCATCAGGTGTCCGCGGCGGCGCCGGCGCATGTGGGGGAGGGCCGCCTGCAGCGTGGCCACTGCCCCGAATACGTTGACCTCGAACTGCCGCCGCACCTCGGCCAGCGGCGTCTCCTCGAAGGTGCCCTCCAGGCCGTAGCCCGCGTTGGCGACGACGACATCCAGGGGGCCGACGCTCTGCTCCACCTCCGTGATCACTCTCGAGACGGCGGCGTCGTCGGTCACATCCAGGATGCGACCGTGAGCGTACCCGGGTTTGAGCTCTTGGAAGGCCCGCAGGTCCTCCTCGGAGCGGACCGTGCCGACGACGGTGTGCCCGGCGGTCAGGGCGGCTTGGGCGAAGGCGCGTCCAAGGCCCGTGCTGACGCCGGTGATGAGCCACTTCTGCTGCTGCACTGCTCCTCCAGAAAGGTCTCGCGAGGAGCTGGACTGCCCCCTCACCCAGAGATTCTACACAACGTCGAGTTTTATGGACGTGATGTTGATTCTGTCGCCCTCGACGGCATCATGCTCAGCCGACGTCAATCCGGTCCCTCACCGACCCGCAGGCGCACGCCGCTGTACGCACTGGCTGGTGAGCTGCAGGTGCTGTCCTGCGATGTCACTCCGGCCGGCACCGCCCGCATCTAGCGGATCCTGGCCCGTCATGCTCTGGCGTCGCGCTCCTCAGTCAGCCATGTCCTGAGAAGGCGGGATGAGGGTTGATGGGGTGAGCGGGCAGGTCGTGGTGACACAGGGTGGCTTACGGCCGCGGCTGGGTGAACAAGCCCTGCTCGGTCTCGGCCAGGATCCCGCGCTCGACAAGCCGCTTGAGCTTCAGGCAGGCGTTGTTGATGGTGTTGGGTGCGATCTGCAGGTCCATCGCCTCGCACATCTGCCGGGCCCGCAGCGGGCCGTCGGCCGCGGTGAACACCGTCATGATCTGCTGATAGGCCGGATGGTCCGGCAGCTTCGGCGGTGGCGGAGCGGGCGGGACCGGCTCGGGCAGCTCCAGCAGCGTTTTGCGGGTGATCCGGATCTCCTCGGCGGTCCGGTGAAGCTCCTCCAGCTGCGCGGAGAGTTCCGCGATCCGCTCCCTGGCCGCCTCGGCCTGCGCGGCGAGCTCCCGCTCGCGCTCCTCCAGCCTGGCCAGCACCGCCCCGAGCGTCAGCTCCCCGCCGGTCATGCGGTGCGCCAGGCCGGCGCGGCAGCCCCGGTCAGCCGGCGCAGTATCACCGCGGTCATCGCCCAATACACCCGCGACTCGGAGGTGCGGGGCCTGTGTTCGTAGTCGCGCACCAGCCTGCGGTGCAGCATCAAGATCCCGTAGGCGCGCTCCACGATCCGCCGCTTGGCCTGGGGAACGAACCCGGTCTGCGCCGGATTGCGCTCCACGATCTCCACCTCGATGCCCACCTTCTCCCCGTGCGCGACGACGGTGTTCTTGAAGCCCTGGTCGACCATGGCCTTCTTGACGGTGTCGGTGTCGGCGGCGACCTTGTCCAGCAGCGTGATGCCGACGGCGTTCTCGTGCGCCGACGCGGCCGTCACGACCACCGCGATCACCAGCCCCAACACGTCAACGGCCGGGCCGCGCTTGCGGCCCGGTACTTTCTTTGCCGCATCACGCCCCGTCGTCTGCGCGGGCACCCCGGTCTCCGCGTGCACGCTCTGGGTGTCGAGCACCACCAGGCTCGGGTCCGCCTTCCGCCGCGCCTTCTCCCGCACCTGCCGGCGCAGCAGGTCGTGGATGGTCTGGTCGGTGCCGTCGTCGCGCCAGGTGTAGAAGTAGTACTTCACCGCGCCGGGCGGAGGGAAGTCGTGCGGCAGCAAGGCCCACTGGCAGCCGGTGCGGCCCTGGTAGAACAACGCGTTGACGATCTCCCGCATCGCGTACCGGCCCTGATGGCCGCTGACCGAGGGATGCGCGGCCTTCCAAGCGGTGATCACCGGCTCGACCAGCGCCCACTGCTCATCGGACAGGTCGGTCTCGTAGGACCTGCGCTCGCTCACAGCAGCCAGCCCAGCACGCCCATCGCCGCCGACCGGCCGGGATACCGCACTGCCACACATTCAGGTGACGCCAAATCACCTATGCACTCTCATACCGCCCTCTCAGAGGTCCGGCCACCGCCCGGTCCGGCGCAACGCCGGACGGTTCGCGGGCGGCAGGTCTGCATAACGTGGATGCGCGAGCACGACACCCGAGCCGAGGCCGGCACCGCCAACACCCCGGAAAGGGAACGATGTTCGAGATCGAAGACGGGTCAGGATGGCCGGGGTGCTTTCGAAAGGCTGGCATCGGGCGCGGTGAGCGCGGTGCACACCGGGTGTGGTGCTGACGCGCGAGGTGCAGCCCTGACCGCGCCGTACTGTCTATGCCCTGATCGAGCGCGGCCCGCTCGGCGTCGTCCAGTTCAGCGGTGCGCAGGACGTCCCCGGAGGAGATCCCAGATCTCGTCGGGACGCTGTGGCGGCAGACCAGGCACGGGCCATGATCGCTTGCGTATGCGGGCGGAGCTGCCGCTGATCATGTCGTGCGGATCGGTCCTGCACGGTGGGTTCCGGTAAGCAGAGCTTCGGCATGCTTGCGGAAAGCGGTGACCAGACGGCTGCGGTCGCCGGTGCGCGTGGCGAGTACGACCTGGCTCGGTTCGACCCCATGCAACGGGACGGTGGTGAGGCTGGGATGCAGGCCGGTCGCGTGGTCGAGGGGCGGCCCGATGGCCACGGCCTGCCCGGCGGCGATGAGTTCGTGTTTGTCCTCAAGGGCTTCGACCAGGGGGCCGTCGGGCGCGGGCCGCCCGTCGGGCCGGGGATCGAGCCGCCAGTAGGCGTTCAGCAACGGGTCGGACTGGCGTACGTGGGGGATCGGCTCGTCGGCGATGTCGCCGAGGGTGACCGACTCCTTGCCGGCCAGACGGTGGTCCCGGGGCACGACCAGTACGCGCGGTTCGTCGTAGAGGACGGTGACGCGCAGCTGGTCGGTGGGGAACGGCAGGCGCGTCACCACCGCGTCGACGCGGTGCTCCAGCAGCGCGCCGCGCGAGTCGTTCCAGGCGAGCAGGCGGGTGTGGACCTCGGCATCGGGATTGCGGTCGAGCAGGGCGCGCACGGCCGGAGTGATGACCAGCCCCTTGGTGTAGCCGATGGTGATGCTGCTGGGCCGGGCCGCGGCCCGGGTGCGGGCCATCGCCTCGACCGCGGCGCGCAGCACCCCCTGGGCCCGGGGCAGGAAAACCTCGCCGGCCTCGCTGAGCCGGGTGCCGCGCGTGGTGCGGTCGAGCAGGCGGACGCCCACTTGCTGTTCGAGGCGGCGGATCTGCCGACTCAGCGACGGCTGGGTGGTGTGCAGCGCTTCGGCGGCACGGCCGAAGTGCTGGTACTCGGCGACCACCGTGAAGCACTGCACCAGCCGGAGGTCGAGGTCCACGGGTGCGGGGAAGCGTTCGGACATCACCCCACTCTAGCTGGCCTTATACGCAGCTTGTATTACATGTGTCGGAACAATCATTGGACTGCGAGCTTGTCGCGGCCGCACCGTGGTGACCATGACATCGGACAGCGTGACACCGTTTCGTATCGACATTCCGGACAGTGCCCTGGAGGATCTGAAGGACCGGCTCCACCGGGTACGCCTTGCTGGCCGGGAGACAGCGCCGGACAGCAGCCAGGGGGTGCAGCGGGAGCGCCTTGAGGGGCTGCTGGAGTACTGGGCCACCGGATACGACTGGCGCGATCTGGAGCGGCGGCTCAACGAGCTGGGCCAGTTCCGCACGACCATCGACGGTCTCGGCCTCCACTTCATGCACGTACGCTCACCCCGCCCCGACGCCACCCCCCTGTTGCTGCTGCACGGATGGCCGGGCTCGTTCCTGGAGTTCCTCAAGACCGTCGGCCCGCTCACCGAGCACGGCTTCCACCTCGTCGTCCCCTCGATGCCCGGCTACGGCTTCTCCGACCAACCCGCCTCGACAGGCTGGGGCCCGGACCGGATCGCCCGCGCGTACGGCGTGCTCATGTGGCGCCTCGGTTATGACTCCTACCTGGCCCAGGGCGGCGACTGGGGCGGCGTCGTCGCGACCCGCATGGGGGCGCAGCGCCTGACGGGCCTGCGTGCGATCCACGTCAACTTCCCTGAGTTCCTCGCCGCACCACCGGTCGGCGACGCCCCGGCCCCTGAGGAGAAGGCCGCACTCGAACAGGGCAGCCGCTTCTTCGCCGTCCATTCCGGATACCACGTCGTGCAGCGCACCCGGCCGCAGACCATCGGCTACGCCTTGACCGACTCCCCGGCCGGGCAGGCCGCCTGGATCTACGAGAAGTTCCTCGACTGGGCCCGGCCCGACGCCCTCACCCCCGACGAGATCCTCGACCACATCTCCCTGTACTGGTTCACCGGCACCGCTGCTTCCTCCGCCCGTCTGTACTGGGAGTACGCCCGGCAGCCGCTCGCTCTGACCGAGCTGGACCTTCCCGTTGGGGTCAGCGTCTTCCCGGACGAACTGACGCGTACCCCGCGCGTCTGGGCCGAGCGCGCCTATCACGACCTGCGCTACTTCAACGACGACATCCCCGCGGGTGGCCACTTCGCCGCCCTGGAGCAGCCTGAGCTGTTCGTCGAGGAGATCGTCAAGTTCGCGCGGACGGTGGCCGCATGAAGACGGTCGTGATCACCGGGGGCACGGACGGCATCGGGCGCGGCCTCGCCCGTATCCACCTCGGGCGTGGGGACCAGGTCGTGGTCGTCGGGTCGGACAAGACCAAGGCCGAGCCCGGCGCCTGGTTCATCCGGGCCGACCTGGAGCTCATCGACGAGAACAGGCGGCTGATCAACCGGCTCTCCGCCGAGCTCGACACGATCGACGTCCTTGTCCTGGGTGCCCGGTTCCAGCGCTCCAGGTGTAGGGAGACCGCCGACGGCCTGGAGTCCAACTTCGCGCTGACCTACCGCAGCCGTTTCCTGCTCAGCCACGGCCTGGCCGGCCTACTCGGCCGCGCCGCGGATCCGGTCGTGCTCAACTTCGGCGGCGCCGGGCGTTTCGGGCCCCCACGTTGGGACGACCTTCAGCAGCGGACGCAGTATCACGGCCTCACCGCGATGATCCAGGCCGGAATCCTCAACGCTGCGCTCGCGGTCGACTTCGTCGGCCGTCACCCCGCCATCCGGTACGTGAACACCTTCCCCGGCACCGTCGCCACGAGCTTCGCCGGCGATCACGACGAGGCCGAGGCCGCGCAGATCGGTTGTCTTCGCGCGACCGGTAGATCCGTGGAGACCGCCGTCAAGGAGATCCTGCCGTTCCTGGATTCCGGCGCCCCGGGCCACCCCGTCGCCGTGAGCGAGGGAAGCGCCGTCCCCCTGGACCCTCAGGCATCCTCCCTCGCCGACGCGCGGCGGCTCTACGACTACACCCGGGAGGTGCTTGCCCGATGAAGTGGGTCAGCTACCGCTCCGCCGACGGCTCCACGCGCTGCGGCGTGGTGCACGACAACAGGATCCACGCCGTGGGCTTGGGCCTGTTGAAGCTGCTGCGCGCCGAAGGCGGGCTGGAGGCCGCGGCAACCAGAGAACCGTCTGAGATTGTCGAGTTGGCTACGGCCGACCTGCTGCCGCCGATACCGGTGCCCCCGGCGGTCCGGGACTTCGCCGCGTTCGAGCGTCACATCAGCAACGCGGGTAAGGCAGCCGTTGGCGACGGCAGGGTCAGCCCGGTCTGGTACGAGTATCCGCTCTTCTACTTCTCCAACCCGGCGGCGATCAAGGGACCGCACGACGAGGTCCCCATCGCCCCGGGCGCTCAGTTGTGGGACTACGAGGTCGAGGTCGCCGCAGTGATCGCCGGGGACTGCTCGAACCTTGACGCCGCCACCGCGGAGAATCACATAGCCGGCTACCTGGTCTACTGCGACTGGAGCGCACGCGATATCTCCGCGAGCGAGATGGGGTTCGTGTACGGCCCGTCCAAGAGCAAGGACGCCTCGACCAGCCTCGGCCCGTTCCTCGTCACCCCCGACGAACTGGAGCCCTACCGCTCGGGCAAAGGCTATGCCCTGCGGATGGACGGGTACGTCAACGATGAGCATTACGGCGGCGGCAGCTGGGACGAGATCCACTGGTCGTTCGGCGAGATGCTGGCGCACGCGTCGCGCGGCACCTCGCTGCGAGCCGGTGACATCCTCGCCAGCGGCCCCGTGGGCACCGGCTGCATCCAGGAGTTGTCCGGCCGCCGCCGCTACCTGGCACCGGGAGACACGGTCCGGATCGAAGTGCAGGAACTCGGCGCGATCTCCGCACGGATCACCGCGCCAATGCCGTCCTGACGTACCGGATGCACCAAAAACGATCTTGCCCCTTCCACTTGTCTGGAGACCACCGAGATGCGTCTCGCCAGCACCTTCGCTCGCGCTGACATGGATCTGAACGCCGTCCGCGAGGTCAGCCTCACCATCAACGCGACCCACCTGTTCGTCTACTTCATCCCCGAGGCACCGGAAGAGGCCGCCAAGCTGGGCGTAACCGAGTACGCACCGGCGTACTTCGCGTTCCGGTCAGCCCCGATGGGCGCAGTCCCATGGCAGGTCACACTCGCGGCCTTCTACAACTTCAGCCCGCGGTCGGTGCAGGTCATGGCAGGCGTGTGGGACACAGCGACGCCAGAGGAGTGGCAGGCCGCTCGCTTCGCAGCCGTCGATCGTGCGTTGCAGCGCGTCGACGTGAGCCTCACCGCCGATCAGATCGCCGAGGCACGATCGCTGATCGCCCCGGTCGTCGCGAGCGCCGACTACGCCGGGAAGACGATGGCTGCCGCCAACGCCTCGGTCCCCCTCCCAGCCGATCCGCTCGTCGCGCTATGGCAGCAGATCACGGTGCTGCGCGAGTGGCGCGGCGACGCGCATGTCACCGTGCTCGCCGCCAACGACCTCGGGCCGTGTGACTGCAACGTTCTGCAAACCGCGACAGGTCACTTCCCGGAAGCGATCGCGCGTGCCACCCGGCTGTGGGACGACGAGGAGGTGGCTGCGGCAACAACACGCCTCGTTGCTCGCGGCTGGCTCAACGCCGACGGCACCGCTACCGATGCCGGCATCGCGGCGCGCGAGCAGATCGAGGTCGAGACCGACGAGCACTGCGCGGCGCTGTGGACGCCGATCGGCGACGCCAACATCCGTCGCCTCACCTCGCTCATCATGCCGATCCATAACGCGTTCACCGCAGCCAGGACATACCCCTTCCGCGTGGAGAGGGGAGACACGCAGTCCGCCGATCCGGAGGCCGCCAGGTAGGCCCCGTTCTCGTGTAACCGCGACGAACGGAGAAGTAGCAGGGTGACGCTGAGGGCTGAACCGGGCGCGGGGGCCGAGGGCACAGTGATCATCGGTAGCAGCGATTCCGCTCATCGGACTTCCGGTGCGCCTGACGGCTCGTCAGCGCGGTGCCGCGGTAAATGCCGGATTTACTGCGGCGGAGCCCCTGCCGTGATCACCGCGACCTGCGGCGGGCCATTCCGGCCGCCGGGGCGAGGTGTACGCATTTACTGCGGCAGTCCCTGGGAGGGCGGAGCGGGCATGACAATGGAGCCGGTGACCGAGCTCGGGAGCGAGGGCGCACTTCGGTTGCCGCGCGCTCGGGTCGTACCTCTGTCCGCCCCGCCCCGCGTCGTACACCGCGGCCGTCGAGCGGTACCTCACCGGCGCGGGCCTCGCGAAGTCCTCCGCGCGGATCTACCGGATCTCGCTGACGACCTGGGGGTGGATGCTCACCGGTGAACCGGCGCCGACCGGAGCCGCCCGCCGGGGCGCGAAGCCGCCCGTCTTCCCCGTCGCCGCGATCGACGACCTGGCGCTGCCCGAGGTGCTGGCCGAGCCGGCGGCGGCGCGGGCGGACGAGATGGACGCCGACACCGTCAACCGGGAGTTGTCCGTCGCGCGCAAGGCGATCGGCTGGTGGCAGCGCCAGGGCTGGATAGAAGGCGACCCGACGATCGGCATCGAGCGGCGGCCGGCACCGCCGGACCGCACCAGGGCTCTCGCGGAGAATCAGATCGCTGCCCTGTGGCGCCTCGACGTCGCGCTGCGGGAGAAGACGCAGTGGAAGATGCTCTACGAGTCTGCCGCACGGGCCGACGAGGTGCTGTGCCTGAACGTGGAAGACCTGTACCCGCAGGACAAGCGGGGGAAGATCACCGCCAAGGGCGGGGCGACCGAGTGGATTCACTGGCAGTCCGGCACCGCCCAGCTCCTGCCCCGCCTCATCGCCCGCCGCATCCGCGGCCCGCTGTTCCTCACCGACCGCAAGGCGCCGGCCGGAACACCGACGCTCGACGTGTGCCCGGAGACCGGCCGGGCCCGGCTCTCCTACCGCCGCGCTGAGGAGATCTTCGAGGAGAACACCCGGCCTGCGGCCAACCCCCTCGCCTCACCCGACGACATCGAGGACCTGGACGGCTGGACCCTGCACCGGCTACGGCACAGTGCCCTCACGCACGACGCGGAAGACGGCGCCTCCACCCCGATGCTGCTGGCCCGCTCCCGCCACGCCTCGGTCCGCTCTCTGGAGCGATACGCACGGCCCGGCGTCGACTCGGTCGCTCGGCACGTCGCCGAACGCGACCCCCGCCGCACGTAGATCCGAGCGGATCAGGGCTTCAAGATCATCCCGTTGCTTCTTTGGCGCGTATCTCGGTCACACCCCTCGAGGCCCGTGAGTTCACGGAAACTGAAGGGCTTTTGGCGGGAACCCGAGGATGGATTGTCGGGTTCTCGTGGGTTCGGCCTTCGGGTTCAGGCAAACACACGGGTGGTGCCGAGCGGGCCGCCCCTGGGTGCCTTCCCTGGGAACGGTGCTGACACCGTAGGAGTCATGAGAGCAGAAGGAACGGCACCGGAACCGGAAGCCCCTATGCAGAGTGGCCTCACGTCTCTGGGGGAGGTGGCATGCCGTTATCAGGCGGATGAGATACGGTCGGAGGACCTGCCGATGATCGCGGCTGAGGCACTCGCGGCCGGGCTGGACACCCCGACGCTGTGCGAACTCGCCGGTTGGCCTCGCAACGCGGATGCCCGCGATATTCGCGACGCGTTCGAGCAAGCACTTTCCGAGTCAGGGATCGGGTTGCCGGATCGGGGCCTGGCACGGCGCCACGCTCTGCGCCGGATGGCGGCGAGACTCATCGATGGAGAAATCACGCCCGCCGACCTGGCGACGGACGATTGGTGGGAGACGGAGGTCGAGACCTCGGCGGAGCAATCGTTCGTGGAGCTGATCCCGCAATGCGAATGCTGCATTGAGTACACGTTGGGGCTTGACCAGCAGACGTGGGCGACCCAGCTGCGGATCGCTGCCCTCGCCCTGACATCGTCTCCGCCGATCAGCCCCGGATGCTGACTGCGCCCGGCGTGCTCACTCTCGACAAAGGCGTGGACCGGTCAAGCAGACTTCACTGAAGTGGCTGTTCAGCGACATGGTCCAGCAGCGCCCGCGCGGAGTCCGCGTACCGGATCGCGGTCTTCTCGTCCAGGCCGAAGACCTCGGCGAGGTGGAGGGCGTCAGGGCCATGGGAGAGGGCTTCTTCGAGCTGCCGGTCGACTCGGAGCTGTTCCAGAGTGGCGGCCTGGCCGCGAAGCGGTGCGGTCAGGGAGACCGCGCTGACCGGGCCGGTGCCCAAGGCGGTGAACTTGTTGATCAGCAGGTGAGGGTTGGTGGTGTCGGGCCAGCGGCGGCGCCGGTGATCCAGCCACTCGCGGGCGACGTGCAGCGTCAGTTCGTCCATGGGGCGGACCCTGCCGTCGATCACGAGCTTTCGGTTGCCGATGTTGAGGTCGTCGAGTTGGAGGCGCCGGATCGCACCGGATCGCGCGGCGTGCACGGCGGCGAGGGCGAGAGCCAGGCGGTCCGCTGGCTTGGTGACTGCCGCGACCGAGTTGTTGATGTACTCGGGCTCCAGGGGTTGGAGGATGCCGTATTGGTGCTGGCCGACGCGGATGCGGCTGGTCGGATTCTTGAAGATGGTGCCGCTCTTCTTCGCCCGGCCGAACAGCGACCGCAGGACGATGAGCGTGTGCCGTCGCTGGCTGCCGTGGAGGGCATCGAGCTGAGTGAGGACGTCGTCGCGGGTCACCTCGCGCAGGTGGTCGTGCTGGGTTGACCACTCCAGCAGGACGGGGCGGATCCGGTTCAGGTAGTTCCAGACCGTGGACTCGTCGCGGGGCTGGGACCTGGGGCCACCGTCGTGCAGGAGGCGGGCCCAGTGCTCAACGTCGCGGCGGATTCCGGGGGCGATGCCTTCGAGCTTGCGCTCCAGCCATTGTTCGAATGACGGCGTCCGGTCGTCTTGGAAGACGCCGATGTGGGCGAGTACTTCCACTGTGCGTTCGATGCTGAGCCCGCGGGATCGCAGGGCCGGGAAGATCTCGGAGTGCCGCACGACTTCGCCGTTGACATGGCCAGACAGCACGATGACCAGGGCTCGGCCGACGTCGAGGCGGACACGGCGAGGCCAGCCGTGGGCTTCGCCGAGACGATGTGCGGTATGCCGGGCCCAGGCCAGCCACGGGTTATCGAGCCGGGCATGTTCCTGGCGATTGAACCGGGCGAAATCTCGGCGGGCCTCGAAAAGCGGCGGCTGGAGCCAGCCGGAGAGCGGCCGGTAGGCGGGGGCCGGGTCCGGGTGGCGCGGGCGACCCCGACGTCGTCCCTGCTTACCTCTGGGAGGGCCGGGCTGACGTGGCCGGTGGAGGTTGGTGATGAACAGTTGATGATGCTGAACCTTCTCCAAGTAGGGCTCCAGTACGGTGACTTGGCCCTTGGCTTCCTGGCTTGCCTGATGCCAGCACAGACGGCAGTACCCCTTCTTCAACCGCACGGTTCGCCGACAGCCGCTGCACTCGGCAGGCTCCTCGTTGCGGCGGAAACTCTCGCAGGCGCCGCAGGCCCGGCCGGGCAGCACGCCCCAGCCGAAGCAGGTCGGGCAACTGGCTGGCGGTTTGCACTTGCCGGCTGGCAGAACGTAGGCCATCACATCGGTGGCAGAGACCGGCCGTCACGGCGACGCGGCACCACCACCGGGGCCGGGCCACCCGCAGCGGCAGCCTGCTGGCCGCTCTCCTCGCTGGGGCTCCGGACTTTCTCTGGCTCGGGGATCAGCAGATCGCTGATCCCGCAGCCGAGGGCGACGCAGATGACGTCCAGGTCCTCCAGCTTGAGCGAGACCGGCTGGCCGGACCACAGCCCGGACATCTTGCCGGCCGAGATCACCAGGCCGTGCTCGGCCAGGCTCCGCTGGAGCTCGGACGCCTTCCAGATACCCTTGTTCGCGGCGGTCAGCCGCAGGTTCCACCTCATCGGGCCAGTCCTTCCAGCCGCTTCGCGGCCCGTTCCATCCCGGCGGCCCAGGCGTCCTCGACCCGGGTCTGCTGCACGTGGATATACCGCATGGTCGTAGCAATCCAGGAATGTCCGAGGACCTCCTGGATTACAAGCAAGTCCAGCCCGTTTCCGTAGAGTTGGGACGCGCAGAAGTGCCGCAGGACGTGCGGTGTCAACCTGTCCGTCCAGCTCGGCAGATGGGCCTGGACCGCGCTGTCGAGCCCGTTGCGCAGGGCGTCGTCGCCGACCCGGCGGGCGGAGCCGTCGGTGTTCCTGCGCTCGGAGGGAAACAGTGGGGCAGCAGGGCGAGTGTGATCGTCGTCGAACTGGCCCCACACGTCCTCGATGAACCACCGCAGTGTCCGGTCGGCACCGTTGATCAGCGGAACCATCCGCTCGCGCGGCCCCGAGCCGCGGGCCCCCTTGCCGTGGCGGACGTGGAGTTTGCCGAAGCGGCCCAGGTCCCACTTGATGTCGTCCAGGTCGAGCCCACACGCCTCGCTCACTCGCAGGCCGACCTGGGACATCAACTTCGAGGCGGTGTAGTTCCGGGCGGTCGGGGCGAACTTCCGGCAGGTGGCCAGCTCGCCGCCCCAGCCGGTGAACAACGTCCCGATCTCCGGCTCAGTCGGCGGGATCCGCAGCTGGGCGTCCTTGGCCCCGCGTGGCCGGTTCATCTCGTCGATCGGGCACTCGACCACCCGGCCGGTCATCCGGTGGATCTCGACCTTGTGCCGCAGCTCCAGGAACATGAAATACGTGCTCAATGCCTGCGACCGGCCCAGCCGGGTGCCGCTGGGCGAGTGCCGCAGCACCTTCCCGAAGTACACGTCCGCGTCAGCAGGCTCCATGTCCCACAAGGGCCGGCCGAACCAGGTCCTGATCTGATCCAGGTGACCGACGTCCCCGCGGATGGTGCCGTCCGCCAGCCCTGCTGAGGCCCGTGCCAGGACGAACCCGGACAGCACATCGGTCTCGAACCGCTCCAGCTCCTCAACCGACGCGGGCGCCCAGTGTCCACGGAGGTCCCGTACGACTGCCAGCGCCGCCAACCCGAGCCTCCTCGCCTTCGACCCGACTGCGAATCGGTCGGACAAGATGAGAACGCTTCAAGAATCCCGAAGTTACGTCACAAGCCAACAGAGCACACGAAGGAGGAAGAACTCCCTGGCCACGGGCCCAGGGACTCAGCGGGGCTCAGGGGAACTCGCGGGATGTCGCACAGTTCACTGTCGCCTGCGACACCGAGGTCCCCCTCGCGCACAGCATCGTCCTGACCGACCCGCCGATCATCGACGCGCCGCCATTCCGGTACCCGCTCTACGGGCTCATGGCCGGGTGTATCGCCGCAGTGGCCCAGGCGACCGCCGAACGGGCGCTGGCCGCGTTCACCGCGCTGGCCGTCTCCACCCGCACCCGGCACGCGACCGGCATCCTCGCCCAACAGCCGCCTGCCCAGGCCGCCTTCGCCCGCGCGGACGGCAGACTGCACGCCGCGACAGCGCTGTTGAACAGCGCCACCGAGGCCGCCTGGACCAGCGCTCTGGCCGGAGAGGTACCCGACCGTGAGCGGGGGCAGCTGGGGTCGGCCTGCTGTCACATGACCGAGGCCGCCGAGACGGTGTGCCGGGAGCTGTTCGACGCTGCCGGAACCGCGGCCGTCCACTGCCGCAATGGTCTGGAGGGCTGCTGGCGCGACGCCGTGGTGATCTCCCGCCGCGCCCTGGTGGCTGCCCGCGGCCGCCAACTGGCGGGCGCCTACGAGCTGTCCGCGACCGCCGCGAAGGATCTGTGATGACCAACCAACTCCTCCACCGATTCCTCAGCCACCCCGGCGACCAGCCCGCCACCGTCGCGCTCGACGGCATCAGCTGGTCCTTCGACCAAGTGCTCGGGCGGGCCCTGGCCGTGGCCCACCGGCTGCGCTCCCACAGCCAGGTGACCGGCCGCGTGGTGCTGCTGCGCACCGGGCCCGGCCCGCTGTTCAGCGTCGCCGACCTGGCGGTGCTCCTGGCCGGTGGCGTGCCTGCTGCCCTGCCCGACCTCACCGGCGAACAGCTGACAGCGGTGTGGCAGGTCGTCGACCCGGCCGCGGCTATCGATGTCACCGGCCAAGACGACCCCTTGCTCGTGGACGTGGCCTCCCGGGCCGGAACGCCCCTGTTCCAGGTGGACGAGGCGAACTGCCGTCCCACCGCAACGCCCGCGCATCGGCGGGGGTTGCCCGCCGATGGGCCGGTTCACGCCGGGAGCAGGCGGCCGCTGTGGTGTTCACCTCCGGCACCGCCGGGGCACCCCGCGCGGTCGTCCTGAGCGACGCGGCCCTGGTGAACGGCGTCGGCGCCTGGACCGCGCAGTGGGGTCACAGGCCGGTCCGGTCCCTGTCCTACCTCCCGGTCTCCCACGTCGCCCAGCGGATCATGGGGCACACCCTGATGTGCCTGTACGGCACCATCGTGGTGGCCTCCACCCCCGACCGCATGGTCGAGGATCTGGTCGCACACCGGCTGGACACACTGTTGGGCGTCCCCCAGATCTGGGCCCGTCTCGCCGCCGCCAGCGCGCAGGACAACGCCGCCGCCCGGCGGGTACGTGGCGCACTGGCCGGAGTGAAGGCGGCGGTCACCGGCGCCGCCGCCCTGGACCGGGCCGTCGCCGCCGCACTGAAACAGCACGCTGGGCTGATGATCCGGCCCGGCGGGACGCAGGAGCGCACCCAGCTCGGCGGATGCCGGGCGGGCCAGCGGCGTGGTGCGGGCGACCAACTTCAGACTGCCCACGGCATCGAGGCGGCCGAGCAGGAGGCTCGTGGGAGCGGACACGGTGCCGGTGACGCCCCCGACGATCCCCTCCGTCGTCGTCCTGGCCCACTGGTGGAGTGTCGGTATTCGAGAGTTGCAGTATTCGGCCGCGCAGGGCGAGTAGCCCCGCACTTGGCCGACCTGGTTCCGTCAGCGGTGACAAGGCGTACAGCTCTCGCCGCAACGGGCACTGTCCGCGCGAAGACGCCGTGTGCGGTGGCTCGCCGGGTTGGCGCGCAGACGTACACGTGATCGCCATCGCCTCGCCCCGGCACCAGGACTCGCTGCGGGTCCAGGTTGGGGCCGTCGTCCACTTTGGCGAACGCGTCGAAGCTGGTTTCAGGGGGGCCGCCGGGACGACGTCGGCGGCGTTCCTCGACTTACACGGAGGGGACTACGTGTGCCTTGCTGTCGGCGTCGGGGATCCCCCGGGGCGGATCAACACCGTCGGCTACGAGGCCGCCGCCGCACCCGGGACGCGGTCGGACGCGAGTGCTGAGGGCTGCTCCACGCAACCGTGTGCACTTGGACCTGCTCACCGCGGACCCGGAGGCCGAGATCCGGCGGCTGACCGCGTTGGGCGCGACCGTTCAGGCCAGACAGACGGACAATGTCGTGCTGACCGACCCCGAGGACAACGGGTTCTGCCTGTCCGCGACTGACCGCTGGGCAGCCGCTGGATATAGGGACTGGTCACGCCCGCAGCCCGTCCACCGCCGTGTCGATCGCAGCCAGCGCCGCGCTCTGATCGAGACCCGCCCTCGATACGAGCGACAGGCCCTGGACGATGTAGAGCAGGAGCTGTGCCTGGGCCTCGGGGAGGGAGCTGGCCGTGACCTCGCCGGCGGCCTGGGCACGCCGGAGCGCGTCGGTGACGATCTCGGTGAACCGGCGGTACGAGCGGGTCACGACCTCCGTGGCCTCAACGTCCTGGGGGACGAGTTCGGCGGTGGTGTTGCCAACCAGGCAGCCCTGCGGCACGCCCACGTCGGAGATCAGTTCGTCCAGCCGCGCCGGGTGGGTCAGGATCTCGCGCAGGGCCGGCAGGAGCGGGGCAGTATCGAGCGCGGTAGTCAGGTGCCGCTCGTACACCTCCCAGTAGAGCCTGACGGCGTCCAGGTAGAAGCGGCGCTTGTCACCGAACGCTCCATAGAGACTGCCGCGCTCGACGGCCAACGCGTCGACCAGGTCTTGGACCGACGTCGCCCCGTATCCCCGGGACCAGAACAGTTCGAGTGCGCGCGCCAGCGTCTGTTCCTTGTCGAACTCGCGGGGGCGTCCGGTTCGTGCCACGCGACCAAGACTACGACTTCTTGACTTAGCGTTCAAGAAGACTTAGCTTCTGTTGCGTTACTTCTTGAACGAACGCACAGAAGTCGCTCGGCCAACGGCCGGCGTGAAGGGCGAAGAAATGGAATTCGCAGGCAAGACGGCACTCGTCACCGGGTCCGGCGCGATCGGCGGGCTGGGGCACGCGACGGCCGAGGTGCTGGCCGCGGGCGGGGCCGATCTGATCCTCACCGGCAGTGACGCCGAGCGCGGTGCCCAGGTGGTGGCGGACATACGCGCGGCCGGTGGCGGCTCCTCGGCCGGAACCGTGCGGTTCGTCGTCGCCGACCTGTCCGACCCCGCGGCTGTGCGACAACTGGCCGACGGCGCCGGAACCGTCGACATCCTGATCAACAACGCGAGTGTGATGACGTTCGCCCCGACCCCCGGGCAGGACCTCGCGAGCTACGACGCCGCCTTCGCCGTCAACGTGCGCGCACCGTTCCTGCTCACCGCGCTGTTCGCGGAGAAGATGGCCGCGGGCGGCGGCGGCAGCATCGTCAACATCAGCTCCACCGCGGCCGGCCTCGGCATGCCGGGCATGGCCGTCTACGGCGCCACCAAGGCGGCGCTCGAATCGCTGACCCGCACCTGGGCGGCGGAGTTCGCCGAGTCGAACGTGCGGGTCAACGCCGTGGCCCCAGGGCCGATGCGCACTTCCAAGGTGGTCGCGGCAATGGGCCCGGACATGGCCGGCATGGGTCTGACCACCGCGCTCAAGCGCACGTCGGACCCGGCCGAAGTGGCTCAGGTGGTCGCCTTCCTGGCCGGTGACCGCGCCAGCTACGTAACCGGAGCGATCGTGGCCGCCGATGGCGGCCGGACCGCGATCTGAGGAGATCAGAACAGTGAATCGTCTTGCAGGGAAGCACGCACTGATCACCGGAGGAACGAGCGGCATCGGCCTGGAAACGGCCCGCCAGTTCCTCGCCGAAGGCGCGACCGTCGCCATCACCGGCCGCTCCCGGGAAAGGCTGGACGAGGCAGCCCGCCAACTGGAAGGCCCGCTGCTGACCATCGCCAGCGACGCCGGCGACGTACCCGGCCAGGCAGCACTCGCGGCACGGCTGCGGGCGGAGTGGCCGAAGCTCGACATCCTGATGAGCAACGCCGCCGACGTCACCCACCTACCGCTCGACGCATGGACCGAGGAGGCGTTCGACAGGCTCGTCGCGACCAATCTCAAGTCGCCGTTCTTCCTGATCAGGGACCTGCTGCCGCTCTTCTCGCAGCAGTCCTCGGTCATCCTCGTCGGTTCGGTCTCCGCGTACATAGGACACGAGAACGCGACGGTCTACGGCGCGGCGAAGGCGGGGCTGCTCTCCTACACGCGCGGTCTGACCTACGAGCTGAAGGACCGGGGCATCCGCGTCAACGGACTGAGCCCGGGTCCGACCGTCACCAACGCGTTCGCCCCCCTCGGTCCCGACCGCCAGGCCGCCCTCTATGAGGAACTCCGGCAGACCGTACCCCTCCACCGCCTGGGAACCGCCACAGAGCTGGCGAAGGCGGCCGTGTACCTCGCCTCGGATGAGTCTGCTTACACCGCGGGCACGGTGCTGCGGGTTGACGGCGGGATCGGGGAGCTGGCGTATTAAGCAGCCTGAACAGCCCCGGTTCGAGTGATCCGCCGGGCACACTGCCTAGGCCGTGTTTTAGGTTCGGGTCCCGGCGTTGTCGCGGAACCGTGATGATCGCGGTGTGGGGCGTGGGGATCTTTCGGACGAGCAGTGGGCGGTGTTGGAGTCGGTGTTGCCTGCGGCAGGTGTGCGTCGCAGGTCGGGGAACCGGCGGCGGTTGGTTGATGGGGTTCGGTGGCGGGTGCGGACGGGCGCTCCGTGGCGTGACCTCCCGCCCGGGTACGGGCCTTGGCAGACCGTGTACGGGTTGTTCCGGCGCTGGCAGCGCGAAGGTGTGTGGGCGCGGGTGCTGACGTTGTTGCAGGCGCGGGCGGATGCGGCGGGGCTGATCGTGTGGGAGGTGAGTGTCGACTCCACGGTCTGCCGGGCTCACCAGCACGCGGCCGGTGCACGCCGGGACGGGGCCGGGCAGAAGGAGCCGCCCGGCGGAATGGTGCGCGAGCCGGACGACCATGGGCTGGGCCGGTCGCGGGGCGGATTCGGCACGAGGATTCATCTGGCGTGCGAGCAGGGCCAGAAGCCGCTGTCGTTGCTGGTGACAGCGGGGCAGCGCGGCGACAGTCCGCAGTTCGTGCCGGTCCTGGAGGCGATCCGGGTGCCGCGGCTGGGCCCGGGTCGGCCAAGGCGGACTCCGATGCGGGTGCGGGCCGACAAGGCGTACTCGTCGGACGCCAACCGCGCCTACCTGCGCAGGCGGGGTATCCGCTGCACGATCGCGGAGCCGGCCGACCAGGTCCGCAATCGCGTGCGGCGGGGCCGCTCGGGGCGGGCGCCCGCCTGCGTTCGACGGTGAGGACTACAAGGCACGCCACGCGGTGGAGTGCGCGATCGGCCGGCTCAAGCGCAACAGGGCCGTGGCGATGCGGTTCGAGAAGCTCGCCGTGCGGTTCGAGGCCGTCCGTGGTGGCCGCCGGTGCGGTCCTGCGGTTGGCAGGGAGAGGACCCCTGCGAACCGAATGCCGCACGGGTAGGCGAAGGTCCTTCAGGGCCCCGTCACGCGCTCGCGCCCTACGCGGGAACGGCAGCGAGGAGCCAGAACGCCGGGGCCCCGTCCGGGGCGGTGAAGAAGGCGTGAGCCGCCACCTGGATGTCGTCGCGAGTGAGGAATCCGTCGTGGTCGCGGTCGAGCATCGCGAACTCGCGGTCGGCGACGTCGACGCTGGCCCCCTGGGCCTTCAGGTACGCCTCGAAGCCGGCCTTGTCGACCTTGCCGGACTTGTCGGTGTCCATGACGACGAACAGCGTGGAGGCGAAATCGCGGACGTACGTGGGAAGGGTCTCGGGAGTCGTCCCGGCCAACGACTTGTCCACGCAGGCGGCCAGTTCATCCAGGCTCGCCCTGCTGTCCTTGTTCCGGTCGGCGTCCTGGATGAAGCCCCGGACCAACTGCCCGGTGCTCCGGGCCAGGTCCGACCGCTGGTCACCCGTGCCCCTTGCGAGGATTCCCAGGTCGGCCGGATCGATGTTGCCGTCGTGGTTCTTATCGAGCCGCATGAACAGGCTCATGGCCCTCTCCTTAGTACGCGCCCATGGTCGTGCTCCTTGAGTGTGAAGGGTGCTGCTGCCGGTCTTCCTGACGAACGTAGCCCGGCGGGCATGGGCGCTTCGGGAGCACAGCCGTATTCCCCCGATCGGGTGGACGGGTGACGCTCTGCGGGGCCGGGTCCGGAGGGGGATGGATCCTGCCTGGCCTTCAGGGGCAACGAGGATGACCTCTTGTGCCTGACCAAGGCCATCGATTGATCGTTCTCAGTGCCAATCGCTGTACCAGTCCCGAGGCTGTACTCGCAGGGCGTGGTCAGCGGACCGGCAGAGCCTGGCGTGCCGTAGGCATCTCGGCTGCCACGGACCCGTGCAGAGGCCCGAACCTCAAACACGGCCTAGGGTCGACCGGGCGTTGTAGCCGCAGGTCAAAAGCGTCCGCGCGCGAGCACCGACCGCTCCCGGTGCCGGCGCGCGGCCGGTGCGCGTCACCGCCCGCCGGTCTCCCCGTGCGCGAACGTCTCCTTCGGCAGCGCGCGCAGTGTGGTCCGGGCCTTGAGGAGCATTTCCTCGTACTCGGCCTCCGGGTCGGAGTCGAGGACGATGGCGCCGCCCGCGCCGATGGTCAGTTCGCCGTCGTGGCGGACGGCGGTGCGGATGGTGATGCTCAGGTCCGCCGTGCCCGTGTAGCCGACGAAGCCGATGGCGCCGGAGTAGACGCCGCGGGCCTCGCCCTCCAGGTCGTCGATGATCTCCATGGTGCGCAGTTTCGGCGCCCCCGTCATGGACCCGCCGGGGAAGCAGGCCCGGACCGCGTCCACGGCGGAACTGCCCTCGCGCAGGGTGCCGGTGACGGTGGAGACGAGCTGGTGCACGGTGGCGTACGACTCCACCGCCATGAGCGAGGGGACGGTGACGGTGCCGATCTCGCAGATCTGCCCGAGGTCGTTGCGGAGCAGGTCCACGATCATCAGGTTCTCGGCGCGCGTCTTGGGGTCCGTGCGCAGGGCGTGGCGCGTCGCCTCGTCGGTGGCCGGGTCCTGGTGTCGGGGCGCCGTGCCCTTGATCGGCTTCGCCTCCACCGTACGGGCGGCGTCCACCTTGAGGAACCGCTCGGGCGAGGAGCTGAACACCGCGAGGTCGCCGAGGCGCAGCAGCGCCGCGTAGGGGGCGGGGTTGAGCCGCCGCAGGCGCCGGTAGTAGGCGAAGTCGTCGGCCGGGGCGGGCAGATGCAGATTGGTGGTGAGGCAGATCTCGTAGCTCACGCCCTCGCGCAGCCTGCGGTCGCACTCCTGGATGTCCGCCAGGTACCGCGCGCGCGGGCGGGCCAGCCACGCCGAGGGGTCGTGCTGTTCGGGGGACGGCGGGGCGGAGGCGTCCGCGTGCGCCGCGGGGAGTTCGGCCAGGACGGGGAGGACCGTTCCGATCCACTTCCGCGCGGCGTCGGAGTCCTGCCCCTCGCAGACGGCGACGACGTACGTGCGGTTCTCGGCGTGGTCCACGGCGACGAAGCGGTCCGCCTGGAGCCACACCGCGTCCGGGGTCCTCGACCGGTGGGCGCGCCGCCCGCCGAGGTCGGCCTTCAGCTCGTAGCCGAAGTAGCCGACGTAACCGCCGGTGAAGTCGAAGGGCAGTTCCCCGGCGCCGTCGACCACACGGCCGGTGCGGCGGTCGAGCGCGTCGAAGACGCTGCCGTCCTCCCGGCGCGAGGCGCCGTCGGGGTGGTCCACGACGGTGTGCCCGTCCTCGACGCGGTAGGTCAGCATCTCCGCGCTCGGCTCCTCGGCGGCGCCGAAGAACGAGAAGCGGGCCAGACCGGGTTCCACGTGCGAGCTGTCGAGCCAGAAGGCGCGGGTGCTCGTCCCGTACAGCGCCAGGTACGCGGCCTCCGCGTCCACGGCCCGGTCCAGGACGTCGTACTCAGCGCGCAGCCGCGGCAGTGACGCGTCCGACGCCGCGACCGGTACGGGCCCGGCGCCGGCCCGGCCCGCGTACGGACCCGTGCCGCTGTCGCGCCCGGCCAGCGCCTGGTCCCGGAAGTTGGCCACGAGGCGGGCGCCGTGCTCCGTACAGATCGACTCCGGGTGGAACTGCACGCCCCACCACGGCCGTTCGCGGTGGGCCAGGCCCATGACCACGCCGTCCTCGGCGCGCGCGGTGACCTCCAGATCCGCGGGCACGGGTTCGGCGACGCTCAGCGAGTGGTAGCGCACGGCGGTGAAGTCCTGCGGGATGCCGGCGAAGAGACCCGTACCGCTGTGCCGGATCGTGGACAGGTAGCCGTGCCGGGGCTCCGGCGCGGGTGCGACCGTCGCGCCCGCCAGCAGACCCACGCCCTGGTGCCCCAGGCACACCCCCAGGACTGGCAGCCCGGAGTTCTCCAGGACGTCGCGGGAGCGGCCGAAGTCGCGGGGGAGCGCCGGGTGGCCGGGGCCCGGGGAGATGACAGCGGCGTCGAAGCCGTGCGGGTCGAACCGGTCCCAGTCCTCGGCGTTGTTGTGTACGACGACGGGGGTGACGCCGTACACCTTCGCCAGCAACTGGTACAGGTTGTAGGTGTAGGAGTCGTAATTGTCGATGAGCAGGACGCGCATGGGTCAGCACCTAGGGTGGGTGGCCGTCAGGGGGCTTCGGTCGACACCGTTGTCCAGTCGAAGGGGAGGGAGTCCAGGACGTCCAGCTCCTGGCACAGTCGCCGCAACCCGCTGAAGTCCTGGAGGAGCCGCTTGCCGCCGGAGGCGCCGCCGATGTCTCGCAGCATCTCCTCGCACCCCGCCACACCGAGCAGGTCCAGGATCCTCGCCCAGGTCGTGAAGTCGTGGGCGGCGAACGCCTCCATCCCGTCGGCCAGCGCGGCGAGGAAGTGGTCGCGCTGCCCGGCGGAGAAGTGCTTCCACACCTCCTGGGCGAGAGTGTCGGCGATCGAGGCGTGGCAGTACTCGTCGCGGTTGTGCAGGACGGCCGTCATGCGGTTCACGGGCTGGATCTCGTGGTTCTCGGCGACGAGGTCCAGTTGGGCGTTGACCGAGATCTCCGCGACCGTGGTGAAGGCGAGCGACACCAGGGCCCGTTCCTCGTCCGTCCCGGCCGTGGCGAGCCGGTGCGCCTGCCTGCGCGCCTTGTACGCGAGGGGCAGCGCCGTCTCCGGCATCCGCCAGCCGCGCTTGCGGCGTGTCACGGCACTCGCGTTGAGGTGCATCAGCGTGTGGTACTGCTCGTCGACCATGGCCTGGGTGACCGCGAGGGTCATGGACTCGCTGTCGATGCCCGTGTCGAAGACGTCCCGCGCGACCAGGGCGAAGCCCGGGTTCACCACGTGCTGCTCGATGTCCATGATGTTCTTGTTGAACGAGATCCAGCCCCACGCGAGAATCCGCGCCTTCATCCCGTCGTCGAGCGCGAGGTAGGTGGGGTGCTCGCGGAAGGGCAGCAGGGCTTCGGGGAAGTCCGGCCGGTCGAGTTCGAAGACATCGTCCAGGTTCGGCTCCTCCTGCTTGACCGTGGCACGCCGGTGCCAGTTGCCCGCGAGCCTGCTGATGACGGCGTTCTCCACCGCGTCGTGCGGGTCGTGCTCCGGGAGCGACCGCAGCCGTCGTGCCACGGTGAACGCGCCGGGATCCGCCTCGTTGGGTATCTCGTTCATGGTGACCTCGGTCCAGGTCAGAGCCGTCCGGCGCGCAGGGCGCCGGCCTCGGTCCTGAGAGATTCGATCTCGTCCGGTTCCGGCGCGACGCCGAAGACCCTCTCCGGGGCGGAGCGGCCTCTTCCACACCGAGTTCGCGGTGTGCCGGCGCCACACCGGCCCGGATCGCGGTGCGTGTGTTCCCGATGGGCAGGTGCCGCGCCGCCGGCCGGGTGCGGCAGGAGGATCGGCCGGTGGCCGCAGGGCGAGCTGGGGTGGCTCGGACAGAAGCGGTCGACGCGCACGGAGTCTCCGGGACAGCGGTTGTCCGGCAGCGCGGTACGCATCACGGACCGTCCAGGAATTTCCGCAGCGTCTGGACGTCGTCCGGTTCCAAGGTGATCCCGAAGATCTCCTCGGGAGCGGAGAGCAGCTCGTCCTTGTCGAGTTCCCGGAAGGCCGCCGGCCTCCCGGGACGTATCTCCGTGAGAGTGCGGCCGGCGAGGAGATGCCTCACTTCGGGCTGTGTGCGCTGGAGGACCATCTGGTGGTTGAACGGCGAACGCGGATGCGTGAGGCAGAAGTGGTTGAGGAGCTCGAAGTCCGAGGGATAGCGCACGTCCGTGGTGAAGCCGTAGAGCTCGGCCGGCCCCTCCGGCCGCAGGAACCGCAGCACGTGTTCACCGGTCGGCTCCCGTACGAGATCGAACGACCAGTCGCCGTCCAGCCGCGCGTTCTCCGCGAGCCGGATCGGCTCGTGCGGTCCGTAGGCACCGAAACTCACGTCGTGGAGCCAGCGTTCGCCGTCGAGCTCCACGCACAGGGCCATGTGCAGGGCCGGCCCGAACCTGTTCCCGGTGCGGATCCGCGTCCGGCCGGCGAGCGCCGTGAACGTGAATCCGATGCGGTCGAGCACGGCCGCCATCAGCACGACCTGTTCCAGACACCAGCCGCCGCGGCCCTGTCGTACGAGCTTGTCCTGGACGCTGTCCAGGTCGAGCGGTATCGCCGTGCGGCCGAGCAGCGCGTCGAGGTTGTCGAAGGCGATCGCGTCGACGTGGGCGGTGTGCAGGCCGCGCAGTGTGGCGAGGTCCGCGGCCACGTCGCCCCGGTAGCCCACGCGGGTCAGGTAGGCGTCCAGGTCGACGCCACCGCCCTGCCACATCGAATCCGTCATGCGTAGCCCACCCTTCATGTGAACTGCCCGGCGACCGTGGCCGCGAGAATGAGCCAGCCGAAGTAGGTGTTGGAGACGAAGGTGTCCCAGCACGACTTCGGGTCGTCCAGGTCCACACGTACGATCAGGTAGGAAAGAAAGATTCCGGCGAGCGCGACGATCAGGTAGAACGCCCACCCCATCGACGTCTGGGAACCGGCCCACAGCACACCGCCGACACTGAGCACGGTGAAGACCGCCAGCCACGCCTTGGTGGCCCCGCCGAACAGCAGAGCGGAAGACTTGACACCGATGTGGCGGTCGTACTCCTTGTCCTGATGGGAGTAGATCGCGTCGTGAATCATGGTCCAGAAGGCCCCACCGGCGTACAGGCCGTACACCGCGAGCGGATAGTCGGCGCTTCCGGTCGCCGCTGTCCAGCCGATCAGCGCGTAGACGCTCATCACCAGCGCCAGGAACGCCGAGGGCCAGAAGAAGATGCGCTTCATGTAGGGGTACGCGACGATCAGCGGGTACGACGCCGCGGCGACCACGGACGTCTCCACGTTCACCACCGCCAGGACCAGCAGCGCGACCACGGCCTGGGCGGCGGCGAACAGGAGTGCGTTCCTGACGCTGACCGTCCCCGACGCGACAGGACGCGACACGGTGCGGGCGACTCGGGCGTCGACCTCCCTGTCGATCACGTCGTTGACCGCGCAGGCGGCGCCGCGTACCAGCACCGCGGCGATGGCGAGAAGCACCACCGCCAGCGGGTCCGGTCGTCGATCGGAGGCGAGGACGACAGCCCACAGTCCCGGGAGCAGGTAGAGCACGTATCCCGTGGGCCTGTCCAGCCGCATCAACAGGAGATACGCGCGGACTGACGTGGGGCTTTTGGTGACTACGCCGGTAGATATCTCGTGCAGCATCAGGATCCAATCACCATGTCACCGGAAGTTGGATCAACCCGCCGATCAGCGTGTTGAGGCGCAGCCTCAGCTCGTCCACACCGACAGCCAGACGCAGGGTCGGGAATCGCGCGACCAGCTGGGTGAGCACCACCTGTAGCTGCATCCGCGCCAGCGTCGCGCCGACACAGTGGTACGCACCGTGCCCGAACACGAGACTGCCCGTGGTGTCGCGAGTGACATCGATGCGGTCGGGGCAGGCGAAGGCGGGTTCGTCGTGGTTGGCCGCGATGATGTTCAGCATCACGAAGTCGCCGGCCCGGATGGTGACCCCGTCGATCTCGAAGTCCGTCAGCGCGTAACGGGGCATGCCGCCGTTGTGCGGATTCGGCATCGACATCCGCAGGGTCTCCTCGACCGCGCCGGGGATGAGACCCGGGTCGCGCAGCAGCGCCTGCCACTGCTCGGGGTTGGCCAGCAACAGCGACACACAGGTGCCGATCCGGGCCACCGTGGTCTCGTAACCACCGAACAGCAACAACGCCGTCAGTCCGATGACCTCGTTGTCGTTGATCCCCTCGCTCGCGCAGATCCTGGAGATCGCGTCATCGCCCGGGTTTCGCCTCTTGTCGGCGACGAGTTGCTTGCAATAGGCGAACAGCTCAGCCAGCCCCTGCTTGGACCTGACCGGGTCCCCGACGCCGGCGGCGTCCTGGGTCCAGCCGCCGAACCGGTCCTTGTCCTCCTGGGGCACGCCCAGCCACTCGCACATCACCTGGATCGGCAGCGACAGCGCCAACGCCTCGCGCAGGTCCACCGGTTGCCTCTGGTCGGCCATTTTGTCCAGGAGCCGCCCGGTCACCTCTTCGACGTAGGGCCGCAGCGCCAGCATCCGCTCGGGCGAGAAGTGCGGCTCCAGCAGCGCCCGCAACCGGGCGTGGTCGGTGGCGAAGTCGCCCAGCAGGCCGGCGAGAATCGCGGAACCGCTGTCCTTCGCCGCGGCCTGCGGATCGGGATTCGAGCGGCTGAGCCGGTCGTCGTCGAGCAACTTCCGCACCCAGGCATGACCGGTGACCAGCCACGCCTCGTCGCCCTCGGCAGTACGAACCCGATGGACCGCGCCCCGGGACTGGAGCGTGCGCAGCCCCGGCGCGAGGTGCAGCACATTCGTCTGCTCGAAAGGCAATTGAGCTGGGGTACTCACTGACGGCCTCCGCCGGAATCGAGGTTCGGACCACCGTGTCGAGGACGGTCATGACGTACGGGAGCCCGTCGTCCCGGTGTCCGCCGGGGAACGAGGTGGGCGGACCCGCCGGCCCGCCTCCACGCGGTGGACGGACAGCCGTCCGGCGACAGGTTGACCGGGTTTCGGGTCCGGGGCACGCGGTGGGCCCGCTCCCCGCACTCGAACTCGCCGTGGATGACGGGCGGGGCCGGGTTGTTGTGCGCCCTAGCCATGATCATGTACTCCGATCCAGATGTCGGCCCTGCCGGGAGTCACGGGTCATGCCGTGCGATTGACGATGCGGTCGAACAACGCGGTCAGTTCGGTGGAAGCGGCCGGGGACAGCTCGGCTCGTCCGAGGTGCTCCAGAGCCGAGTCCAGATGGCTGCGGGACAGCTGCTCGGCGGTGTGCCGTCCGCCGGATTCCTCGACGAGGTCGGCCATCTCCCGCAGGTGCGCCGCCGTGGTGCCGTCGGCTTCCCACAAGCGGCGCAGTCGTTCGCCGGCCGGGCTGTCGGCGGACAAGGCCGCCAGCACCGGAAAAGTCGGGTTGCGCCGCAGGATGTCGCCGCGGACGGGCTTGCCGGTCACCGCCGGGTCGCCCCAGATGTCCTCGACGTCGTTGAAGATCTGGAAAGCGAGGCCCAGATGCCTTCCCGCGCCGCGCAGAGCGGTCAGGACGTGCTCCGGTTTTCCCGCCCGCAGCGCGGGCGTCACCAGTGCGCACTCCAGCAGCGCCGATGTCTTCTCCTCCACGATGCGGTCGTATTCCGGGATACCGGTGCCCGGACCCAGCCGGACGGTCAACTCGCGGGCCTGGCCCGCGAGAACGAGACCGAGGGCTTCGGCGAACACGCTGGAGATCTCCGCACGGCCGGGACCGGGGTCGTCGACGACCAGCTGCGTGGCAAGAGCCTGCAAGGCGTCGCCGGCCAGGATGGCGAGGCTGGAACCGAACACCTTCCACGCGGCGGGCCGGCCGCGACGCAGTTCGTCCGCGTCGATGATGTCGTCGTGGATCAGGGTCGAGTTGTGCAGCAATTCCAGAGCCGCCGCCTGGCACCGCACGTCCTCCGGTCGCAGGCCGACTCCCTCGGCCGCCGCCGTCATGAGGGCGGCGCGAGTCAGCTTGCCACCCTCCTCACCGTCGGGGTCGCCGTGTTCGTCGATGAAGCCGAGGTGGTAGGAGCAGACCCGGGCCAGGGTCGGCTCCAGCGCGGAGACCCGCCGCCGCATCACGGGCGATACCGTGGATCGCGCCGTCTGCTGCGACAGAAAGGCGCGGGGCCTGGTCGACGAGGTGTCGAGTGCGCTCATCGGGATTCTCCTCCGGTCGCGCGCCTTCCCTGTTCCTGGTCAGAAGCTACACGCATGGGGTTCGCGAATTGCACACTGAAAATCGCTGTGCCGGATATGTTGCTCATATATTTCTCAGCCTTTGTCCCACCGCGTCGTGCGGTGAAACCTCGGCGAACTGTTGGTGGATGAACGCTTTCCTGAAGCTCAGAATCACCCGGCATCACCACAGGTCAATACGTAGGCGGCTTCCGTGTCTACGCGCAGTGCGAACCCAAGGTGGTGCGCCGGAATTTGCGTGATCGTTCTGACCGCCATCCTGGTGGGCGGCCCTGGGCGTGTCAACGATTCGACGTGCGCATCTTCCGGTTTAGGAAAAACCCCAAAGAAGGCGGCGGGGGACTGGATTTGGGACTACTCTGCGGATTGGTGGTCGCTGGGCGGTGCCCGAGGCGGTACTTCGCGTACGGCTGTCGAGCCGGCGTCCAACGGCGAACAGGACTTCCCGGGACTCGGTTTCCACCGACTGGCGTGGATGCCCTGTTCGGCGACGCGGGCCAGGCGCTCCGAGGCGGACGTCGTGGCGCGGAACGGAGTGGGGACGAGTGGCGGTGAGCGGGTCTTGCCGGCCTGAGGGCTGTCCTCTCCGCGTGCGGCATCCCTCCGCGAGAGCAGTGGACCGCAGGCGCGCGCGGGCCGGACGCGCTCGACATGGTCGCCGAGGCGCAAGCGCTGGACCTCCCCCCCCCCGACGCACCGCGCGGACGCGACGGCGAAGCACTGCCGATTTTCGGCCGGGACGGCCACGCCGAGGTCGCTGAACAGCTTCCGTGCCGAGCGGCATCACACCACGTCACTGATCATTGCCGGGAATGGCTCACAGAAAGCTTGAGAGGCGGAATGGCCATGTCTGTTGATTCGGGGCAATTGCATGAGGACAGGTCGTTCGATCCATATGGCGCGCATCGCGACGACCCGTATTCCTTTCTGGCCGGCATCGGAGACAAAGAACCGGTGTTCTACGCCCCTCTGCTCGACGCGTGGTGCCTCACCCGGCGCGAGGACATGATTGCCGTACTGCGGGACGACCGGAACTTCACGGCGCGCGACCACAATCCCCGCTCCGCGATCGAGTTGCCCGAGGACGTGAGTCGGATGCTGCGCACATGGCGCGGTACCGATGCTCTGGCTGTCGGCTCCCTCGACCCTCCCGAGCACACCAGGATCAGGGAAGTGCTCAATGTCGGGTTCACACCGGCCAGGGTCAGAGCGTTCGAACCCACGATCCGCGCGATCGCCACCGATCTCGCCGAGCGGGTCGCGGCCGCGGAGGAGTTCGACTTCATCACCGAGTTCGCGGTTCCGTACTCCCTGGAGGTGATCGGCCGGCGCCTCGGGATTCCGGACGAGTACCTCGACCGCTGCCGCACATGGTCCGAGCAACGCATCGAACTCATGATGGCGCGGGGCAACCCCGATCTCGACCGGCTGCGTGCATTCGCCCACGGCCTGATGGATTTCGGAGCGTTCGCCCGGTCACTCGTGCAGGAGCGGCTCACCTCGCCGCAGGACGACCTGATCAGTGAACTGCTCCACGAGGGCAAGGCCGGTCGCACGCTCACCGCCGACGAGGCTTCCGTCATGATCCCCACACTGATCTTCGCGGGACACATGACCTGTGCCGAGGCGCTTGGCACCGTCCTCTTCCAGCAGTTGCGGACACCCGGCGGCTGGGCCGAGGTGGTCGACGGGACGATCGCCGTACAGGACCTTGTCGAGGAGGGACTGCGGTTCGACAGTCCGCTGGCGGGCATGTACCGGACCGCGGTCCATGACGTCGTGGTCGGCGACGTCCACCTGGCCGCGGGGAGCCGACTGCTGCTGCTGTACGGGGCGGCCGGCCGGGCCGGCCAGACCTCCGGGTGTCCGGCCGCGTTCAGTCCGGGCAGTGGGTCCGCCTCGCATCTCGCGTTCGGACACGGCGTCCATTTCTGCCTGGGCGCCGGATTCGCCCGCGCGGAACTGGAGATCGCGATACAGGCCCTCGCCACCAGGATGCCGGGTCTGACCCTGGCACCAGGGCCGCTGCCGCATCACCGGCCGGTGTTTCCGCTTCGGGCGTTGACCGAGTTGCGGGTACGGCAGCGGTGAAACGCGGACAGGCGTGCGGTCGTCTCCACTGATGCGTCGGTAACCGACATGCGCAACCGCCGTTGTGACGGCTCGTCAGATCAACTGGCGGGCCGTTTCGGTTTGTCGGACTGAAGACAAGCCTGGGGCTGACCACGCCCGCATGAGGCGGGGCGAGTGCGGCAGGACTGGAGACCAACGAGGCCCCCGAGCAGCGTGATGGAGATGTCGGACATCTCGATCAACGGCTCGGGGGCCTCGCTCGTCGCGCCTTGCCGACCGTCACTTGACCGGTGGCCGGCTCGAAGAAGCTCACCTGTTCAGGAAGCGTCAGGAAAGTACCTCGATCTCGGCCCTACGTCATGAGATCGGGGACAGCGCTCGCGGTCAGGCGCCGCGGACCGCGGTCAGGAAGAGATAGCCGCTCTCCGGGATGGACCCGAGCTTGCGCATGAAGTCGAGGAGCGAGGTGGCCTGTTCCTCGCCGACCAGGTCGGCCAGCTTGTCGTGGACGGTCTCCACGGCGTCGGCCATGAGGCCCAGGGTGCGGATGACGTTGTCCGTGATGTCGGTGATCTCCACGTCGACGAAACCGTTGTCGGCCAGCGCCGTCCGGTATTCATCCACCGTGCCCAGGGCGCGTACCCCGTAGTGCTCGACGACGTGATCCAGGACCTCGCGCCCCTCGGGGGTGATCGGGTCGCGCTGGATGACGTCGGCGATGGCGAGGCGGCCGCCGGGGCGCAGGACGCGGGCGGCCTCGGAGAGCACCTGGCTGCGGTCTGGCATGTGCCACATCGACTCGAACGCCCAGGCCGCGTCGAACGAGCCGTCGGGGAAGGGCATGTCCATCGCGTCCCCGAACTGGAACGTGGCCCGGTCGGAGAGCCCGGCCTCGGCCGCGAGTTTCGTGGCGTCCTCCACCTGGATCCGGCTGATGGTGATGCCCACCACGTCCACGTCGGACGTGCGGACGAGCCGCTGTGCGGGGTAGCCGATGCCGCAGCCGATGTCCAGGACCCGCTGGCCGGGCTGCGCGGCGAGACCTGAGATCATCAGGTCGGTCAGGCGGTCCGTGGCGACTTCGACGGAGCTGTCGTCGGCGTCGTTCTCCCAGTAGCCGTAGTGGATATTGGGGCCCCAGGCGGAACCGTAGATCCGGCCGAACCCGTCGTACACGTTGAGGACATCGCGGTGAGCGGGAGACTGTTCGAGCGTCATGAGGAACTCCGTATCGTCGTGAAGGTGGCGGGCGGCCGGCGGTGTTTCAGCTCTGCCGGCGATGAACCCGCGAATGTTCCTGCCGGTACGCCACCGCGGGTCCTGCCCGTCGTCCCCAGGGCTCTGGTGGTGCGGCGTTACGCGCAGCCCTACCGGCCGGCCGCCGTTTACCTCGACGGTCGACCACCGCGTAAACCATCAGGTGTCGCGAGGGCTCCCGGCTTGCGTGCGGATTTTCGGCTTCTTTTCCCGTTCCTTGCTTACTTCAGCTCGAAGCGCAGGAAACCCAGCCGTACGCCGCCGGCCTGCCATTCGGTGCCGAGCGCCTGGTTCGCCAGCAGAGATATCCTCATCTGCCTGCGCTCGACCGGTGAGAGGCTGCTGTCAGTGTCCAGCACCGCCTTCGTCCAGGCGGCACTCTCATCCCAGAACGGCGCGGTTTCTGCCGTGGCGTCGACGTCATCGACCAACTCGAAACCCGCGGCCTCCGCGGCCTTGACGTAGTCGAGCACCGAGGCTGGTTTCGTATAGAAGTATTCGGCCCACACATCGGCCCCATGAGGGCGTGTGATGAACACTTCCTCGATGCACACACTCGCGCCCGGACGAAGCGCGCGCGCCAGCCGCTCGAACCACAGCGGACGGTCGAAATATCCACTGCTCTCGATTGCCACTGCCGCGTCATAAGGGCCGCCGTCCAAGGGCAGACGCTTCGCGTCGCTGACCACCGCGCGGACCCTCCCGTCCACACCGAGTTCCCGCGCGAACCCTTCGACCACCGGCGCGTGTTCCGGCGCGTTGGTGACCGCCGTGACGTCGGCGCCGTACTCCTGCGCCCAGAAGAGCGAGCCCCCGCCGAGACCGCAGCCGACATCCAGGATCCTGCCCGACAGCCGCTGTTCGGCGTCCCAGAGCTTGGCCGCGTACCGCAGCAAATCCTCCTGATGACGCCGAATGCTGCCGCGAATGTCATCCGGCGTCACATCGTCAGCACGCAGCGGCGCTTCGGCGGAAGGATAGTGACCTACATGATAGTGAATCCTGGGCCCGGGACCGTATTTGCGAACAAGTTTGGCCGTTTTGCCGTCGTAGTATTGGCCAACTATTTTCACCTCATCATCAGGGTCCAGCACTGCTTGAGGTGAACTTGAAAGCTCATCCAGATTCGACACGGGTCACTCCTCCAGAGCTGGGATGCCGACGACGTGGGCGAATGGCTGCTTTGAACGTTACGCTGCGCTCGCCGCGACTTCGGCGAGGACACCTGGTGCGGCAAGGATCGCCGGACCGGATTCCATGTTCATCAACTGTGCCAGCACTTTTCGCATGTGCAGGAGCCACCCGGAAGTGAGGCAAGCAGGCGATCCATGAAGCCGCCTTCACGATCCGGAATCCTGAGTGATACCGAAATCGAGTGGCAGTCAATGGATTCCATCCTGGAGGGCAGCCCTGGTCGTGTCAACGATGTGGCGTGCGCATCCTCCGGTTTAGGAAAAACCCCAAAGAAGACGGCGCAGGACCGGATTTGGGACTACTCTGCGGATTGGTGGCCGCTGGGCGGCGGCCAAGACCGTACTTCGAGTGCGGCTGTCAGGCCGGCGTCCAACGGCGGATAAGAGTTCCCGAGCAGGACTCGGTTTCCATGGAGCGGCGTGGATGCCCTGTTCGGCGACGCGGGCCGGGCATTCCAACGCGGATGTCCTGACACGGAACGGAGTGGGATGAGTGGCGCTGAGCAGGTCTTGCCGGCCGAACCGCGGAGTTTCTGTGCCGGTGTACGCCGGGCGATTGCTGTGGTGCACCGGGCATTACTCCTGCGTGCGCCAGACCCTCGCGGGCCGCCAGGCCGGATTCGACCGGCTGCCCAAGTCGGGCGGGGTCTCCGGTTACCCGAACCGGGAGGAGTCCGCTCACGACCCGATCGAAAACGCGCACGTGTCCGCCGCGCTCTCCTGCGCGGACGGACGGGCCGGAGCGGACGACCACCTCGGCCGACGCGACAGCCCACTGCGCGAGTCGGCATCCCGAGGCGGTTCCTCGGCGACGGCCGGTCATACACGGTCGCGCGGAATGCGATCTCACCAACCTCCAGGTGTCAATCCACACTTTCGACCGCGATGCGCGGGGGCCACGCGTCTGTTCGCAGAATCTGGAGGACGAACGCCCTCGAAACCAACGCGACACGATTCGGTGCCTGAAGCTTGTCGGACATGACGCGGACGTGGTAATCGATGGTCTTCGAACTGAGGTACAACTCCCTCGAAAGCCGTCCGCTGGAGAAGCCGGCCGCGACGCCCTCCAGGATCCTGACCTGGATCGAGCTGGGAACCCAGTCACCGACCTGCTGGGACACTTCGCAGGCATTCTGATCAATACCCATGGCACCCATCCATTCCGTACGCCCAGCTGAGCCGTGTGCTTCGGATGATCTGATCGTTGGCTGATACGTGTTGTTGAGTGGTGTCCCGTGGCGAGGGTCGAGCCGTTGTCGCCGGACCGGACACCGAAGCGGGCAGGCCGGTGGCGTGGTCACCGGCAGGTGATCGACGCGAGCGCGTTCCAGTACCGCGCGCAGACTCCATGGATGGACCTGGCCGCGCGAGGTGGGCCGTGGAGAGCGCGCCACAACCGGCTGCGGAAGTGGGCCGCCTATGGGACCCGGAAGAAGGTCCCCGCCGCCCAGCTCGCCCAACCCGACACCGAGAACGCCCTCGACCGCACCGCCGTCCGCCCGCGCTCGTCAGCACGCATGGGCGGCGCGCGATGGCGCACCCGCATGGCGCGAGGTCGTGGTCCCCGGCCGATCGGTCGGCCCAGGACCACACCGGACGAGGTCGGCGGCGACAGCGCGTACTCGTCCCGGTCGACCCGCGAGCAGCTGCGGCGGCGCGGTATCCGGGCGGTGATCCCGCAGCCGGCCGATCAGACCGCCACCGGGGGCGTCTCGGCAGGCATGGCGGCAGACCTCCGGCCTTCGACCGTGACACCTACAAGCGGCGCACCACCGTCGAGAGCTGCGTCAACAGGCTCAAGCCGTGGCACGGTCCGGTCACCCGCTACGAGAAGACCTCCGCCGACTACCTCGCCGCCACCTTCATCTGGTCCACGCGGCGATCCGGGAGAAACGGCCGATTGGCCACCCCGGGCGGGGCACCCGCGCGAACTTCGCGAAGACACGGGCGTCGGAGGAGAGCGGAGCGAGCTCGCGCGGGACCGGCTCGAACCGCTCGTTCTCCATGGGGCCCGTCCGGGCGAGGACGGCCATCTCCCGCTCGGCCTCGGGGACTTCGCGCGCGGATTGGTCGAGGCCGTCCCCGGCGTAGGGGTGGTACACCCCGTCCTCCTCGCCCGGCGGGAGGTCGGTCGGGTCCGGGGGCCTGGTCGCGTAGTGGGCCTGCGCGCGGCGCTCGAACGCGGAGCGGATGACAGGGGGAGCGGGGCTGTCGTCAGTAGGGAGCATTGTGGGGGGCTACTCCTAGCGAGATGTCGCGCGTGCGGGTGGTGCGGTCATGCCGTGCGATGGACGATGTGGTCGAACAGGATGGGTGGTCGCGGTGGTCGGGCGGTCACGGCGGTCACGGCGGGGGAAAGTCCCGCCTGCGCCAGGTGTTTGACCGCCGTGGTCAGGTGGTGCCGGACAGTTCCTCGGCTGTTCGGCGGCCACCGGCTTCCTCGATGGAAGGGCCGGTGTGGACAGCTGTGCCTCGGCGGCGCCCTCGGCCTCCCCCTGCCGGCCCGGCCGGCTGGGGCGGGGTGGGTGAGGTCGCGGGGCTTGAGGTCTCCCGGGGTGGGCGATGCGCGGGTGCCGGGCCGCGCCGTGCGAGGTGGCCCGGCGCGCTCATGAGCGTCGTGCACCAGGGCGAACGACGGGACGATTTCCTTGGTTTCCGGGGGCGGAGTCGTCCACGACCGGTTCCAGGGCGGCCCCCTGGAGTGTGTTTCCGGTGTGAATCGCCGGACTCAGGCCGAATGCCGTGCGCGCGGCCTGCCCCGCCGCGGGTGGCCGGAATCCGCGATGTCGTCGTGGAGCAGCGCCGCGTTGTGCGGCGTTTCGACCGCCGCCCGTACCCGTACGTCCCCGGGGCGTATCCCGAATCCGTCCGCGACGGCCATCGTGAGGCTCGCGCGGGTCGGTTTCCTGGTGTCGGTTCTGCCGCGTTCTCCGCTTTCGCCGATGAAACCGATGGGGTAACCGCGCATGGGGGCCAGGCCCGGCTTCATCGCCGAAACGTTCCTTCCGGGGAACGGCGCCACCGCGGCGCGTGCTGTATCAGGTGATGTCAGGGCACGCGATCCGGTGGGCGAAGCGATGTCTGTGCTCATTGCTTTTCTTCTCCAGCCGCGCGAGTGGACCACATGGCATTCGCTGACGGAAGCGTCAAACAGTCGTCAATGTGATGAACATTTGGCGAGCGCGTCATGACACTTCTTCACCTCCCGCCCGCTTCGCCGTGCAGCGGAATTCCGCTGCGCGGAGGTGCGGGCAGTTCCTGGGCGCCTGGCATCATCGCAGGTCATCCGGGTTTCTTTCCGGAATTCGGCTAGCTGCCGGAATCAGCCCTACTGGATGTGAGTCTCTGTGACCTCTCCCAGTCGTGTCAACGACTTGCGGCCAGCCTGGCGGGTTTCATGCTCGGCAATCGGGCGTGCGGCCGCAGGTGCGGATGACGCTGAATTCCTGCCCGATGATCATGGTTTGGCCTGCCTTGGGTGTTTTAGGGCTCATGTAATTTTCCATCCAGGATTCGCCGGGACGCCTCGGTGAGCCTTCTGGATAGGTGACCTGCGCAATGCCGAGTTTGACCAGGACCACCGGTCCTCTTCCGTCGCCATGGCGGGTACGTGTGAGGTGGGGGCCATTCGGGCGGGAAGCGGGCTGATGGCATCCGTATTCGGGCATCTTTCGTGTCTGAAAGACAGGGCTTCTCTTCCGGCGGTGGCCGGAATTGTGTGTCGGGCCCGCTTCTGCTCGACGCCACCTTCGCCGGTGTCTCTTTCGCGGGAGTGAACCCGCGTTCGCCTCGGTGAGCAGGCCGGTCACGGCGGTGACGGGCACGGTGTTCGGCGGCGTCGTGCCGGGGGTCCTGACGGCGCTGTGCGTGGGCCGTGGTCGACGGCCCGGTGCTGCGGCCACGGCTTCCGCGAAGGGGGGCGGCAGGAGATCTTTTCCTGCTGAACGGCCGGTCCGGTCAAGGGGGTTGTCCAGCGTCTGTTTGTTCAGTACCGCGGGCCGATCGTGAACATTTTTCCGCCGCTATATCTGGTTGCCGTACAGCGGAGGTGCGGGAGCGGCGGCGGTCGGCCAACGGCCCTCGTTCTTCGGGCACCACCGAAGTCACCTGCGACAGAAAGGCTGTCCCGCAATGAACCATCAGCCATTCACTCCCCTCGCACTGAAGCGTCGGGTCACCACACTGGCGGTGACCCTCCTCGTGATCGCGGCCACGGTGAGCACGGCCGGAGCCTCCGCCGAGACCGCCGGCACCGCCGGTGGCCACCCCATCCCCGAGGCGCAGGCGAAAAGCCTCGGCCTGACCGCCAAGCAGGCCGAGGCGCTTCGGTCCGAGGTCACTTCCCGCCTGGCGGAATCGGGCGGGACGCAGACCGGCGTCAACAAGATCCGTCTGGATTCCGGAGCCGTCATGCTCCTCGCCGTCCCCGGGGAGGAGCGCGCCCGCGACCTCGACTCGGAGGCAGGGAAGCGGGGCGCCGCGTACGTCTGTTCGTACGGTCACATGTGCGCGTACAGCGGGGTGAACTTCACCGGCAGTGTCATCGACATGTACCGGTGTCAGGACTACCCCATTTCGTGGGTCGGGCGCGGGTCGTGGGACAACAACCAGATCTCCGGGACCCGGGCGAAGTTCAAGGATGCCAACGGAGCCGTCGGCTGGACCTCACCCGGCGCCCATTCGACGGACGCCAACGCGGACTGGACCTGGGTCTACTGGGTCCGTAACTGCTGAGAGCGATCCGGCGCGCCGAACCGGTGAAAGCGGCCACGGGTGCCACCTCTGTTGCGGAGGTGGCACCCGTGGCGTCCTCGCCGACCGGACATGAGCATCCCCACCACGGGCGGGCTCTCCCCGGGACCACCCATCCTCTCGGCCTCGTCCGGATGCCGAACCCCGAGCCCACTGCCGAGGAGCGCTCATCAGCGGCACCTCTACCAGGGCACCAGCCCATCTTGGTGGTTGAGGAACTTCGGGCCGGGGCATCGTCACATTCCGGCGGTCAGGTCCGGGCCCGGGCGTCTGTGCACGTCCGTTTCGAACCGCCGGCACCGGGTCCCCGTGCGCCCGGAACAGCGGGGAACCCGCTGTTCAGCTGGGACGTGGCGCACGGGACCGTAAGCAGGACAAGCAGGACAGGACAAGCAGGATGGGACGGCAGCGGCCGGCGCCGGGCTCCTGCCTTCAGCCCTTGCCGAAGTGCACCGAGGGGAAGGCCCCCGCTGCTCTGAGGATTGCGCTGAAGCCGCCGGCCAGTTCGGTGAGGCGCGCGGTGGCGGCCGGGCCGAGGTGGTCGTACGGAGCGGTGTCGAGGCGGTCGGTGAGCGCCTCGGCCTCACCGCGCAGGGCCGTGCCCGGCTCCGTCAGGTCCCCCGCCCCGTCCAGCAGGCCGCGCTCGCGCAACCGGTCCCGGGCGGCGGCCCACTGCTGCGCGGACCATCCGCGAGTCCGCATGAACAGTGCCGAAGTCGGCGCGGTGCCCGTGGCGTTGTGCAGGACCAGCGCCTCGATGCCGGAGAGGCCGACTGTCGCCAGGGCGACGAGGTGACCGTCACCCCGGTGCTCGCGCAGCAGCGTCGCGGCGTGCCACAGGGCCAGGTGCGGTTCCTCGGGTACGGGGAGATCGGCGTTGGCGGCGTACAGCGGCCGGCCTTCGCGGCAGCACGCCTCGGTGGCGCGCAGTGCCAGCTCGGCCGTCTCGGCCATCTCCTTCGATGTGACGGCCTCCTTTCCGAGCAGCCGCCGCAGTGTGCCGTCCGCGCCGCGCAGCCGGGCCGTGAGAGTGGCCTCCGGTGTGGTGATCGCCCACGCGGCGGGGATGTACCGCCGCACATGCTCGTGGTGGAAGTTGTGGAACGTCGCTGTGACGGTGCCCGCGCCGACGGCCCCGAGCGGGGCCGCGCGGCCGGCGAGGTAGGACATGGTTCCGCGCTCCAGCCCGATTGCCGCGAATTCCTCCTCGGGCTCCGGCGCGAAGTACACGGACGAGTGCAGGGGGCTGACGGCGTTGTGGCAGTGGCGGCCTGCGCCGGCCTCGAAGATGGTCATGCGGTGGCTCCGGTGTCTGTGATCAGGTGTGGTCGTGCGGTCGGGTGGGCGAGGCGCATCAGGCTTCGTCCGTGGGTTCGTGGCGGGAGCGGTCGGTCAGTCCGGCCGCGGTCCGGGTGAGGTGCTGGGTCAGCACCTCGGCCGCGGTGTCGGCGTCACGGGCCAGCGCCGCTTCCTCCAGACGGAGGTGTTCCGCGGTGCCGTCCCGGTCGGGGTTGCGCTGTGCCGACCAGCGGCGGGCGAGCTCGCTCGCGGTCCACATCCGGTCGAAGGTCTCCAGCAGGACGGGGTTGCCGCAGCCCTCCAGCAGGGTGCGGTGGAAGACCCGGTGGGCTTCGGCCCACGCGCCGCTGTAGTGCTCGCCTTCCTCCAGCACATGAGCGGGGGTGCGGGCCAGCCGGTGGTGGGCGGCGCGTACGCGGGCCTCCCAGTCGACGTCGCCGCGTTCGACGGACATGCGCAACATGGCCGGTTCGATGGTCCGGCGGGCCTCGGCGACCTCCTGCCAGCGGCGGTCGGAGAAGGCCGGGACGGCGAAGCCGCGGTTGGGCAGCCGGTCGGCGAGGCCCTCGCCGACCACCCGCACAAGTGCCTCGCGGACGACGGCCAGGCTCACGCCCTGCTCTTTGGCGAGGTCCTGGGGTTTGAGGGCGTCACCGGGGGCGTAATCCCCGCGCATGATCGCGTCCCGCAGGTGTGCGTAGACCTGCTCGGAGAGCATCCGCTTTCCCGCCGAGGGTGAGGTGTGGGTCGTCTGGGTCATGGTTACACAATAGACGATCGTTTGGATAATCGATTACTGATGTTATGGTCGATCCAGTGAACAGCGGGCGGCGGCGCTCGGGCCACACTGCGGGCCCCGCCGACCGCGTCACCACCACCCCACAGCACGGCATGAGAGGAAAGACGCGATGAGCGCCAACGACCCCTTCGCCCGCCTCCCCGAGGCGGCCACCTTCACCGTGGTCAGCACCACCATCAGCGACGGCGCCGCCTGGTCGCCCGAGCAGCTCTCCGGCATCTCCGGCGTCCCCGGCGGGAAGGACATCTCCCCGCAGCTGTCCTGGAGCGGCGCCCCGGAAGGCACCAAGAGCTACGCCGTCACCGTCTACGACCCCGACGCCCCCACCGGGTCCGGGTTCTGGCACTGGGCGGTCGCCGACATCCCCGCCACCGTCACCGAACTGCCCGAGGGGGCCGGTGACGACGCGGGATCGGGCCTGCCCGAAGGCGCTTTCCAGCTGCCCAACGACGCCCGCGCGGCACGCTTCATCGGCGCCGCCCCGCCGGCCGGGCACGGCCCGCACCGCTACTTCACCGTGGTGCACGCCCTCGACGTCGAGACCATCGGCGTCCCGGTCGACGCCACCCCGGCCGCCCTCGGCTTCACCATGGCCGGCCACATCCTCGGCCGAGCGGTCCTGACCGCCACCGCCGAGACCGCCGCCTGACGAACGGCGGCGGGGCCGTGGCGCCGCGGAGTCCGGCGTCCCCTGCCGAAAGGGACGCCGGGCGCGGCGGCCGGAGCCGGAGGCCCGGTCCGCCGCGCCCGCACGTCGACGCACCCGCCGACGTGTCCTCGTACTCTTCGCTGCGCACCGCACTCGATATATATCGGAAGCCGAGATATCATGCCGTCATGACATCGAGGAACATGACCCGGGCCGCGTTCTTCGTCCTCACGGCTCTCACCGACCAGCCTCGGCACGGATACGGCATCCTGCGCGAGGTCGAGGAAGTGTCCAACGGAGAAGTGCGGTTGCGTGTCGGCACTCTGTACGGCGTCCTCGACCGCCTCACCACCGACGGCTTGACCGTGCTGGACCGCGAGGAGGTGCAGCAGGGCCGTCTCAGGCGCTACTACCGGCTCACCGACGAGGGCGTACAGGCCCTCTCCGAGGAGGCGGAGCGGATGGCGGCCGGCGCGGGCACCGCCAGGCGGAGGATCGCCGAGGGGCGCCGCGCCTCCGGCGCCGCGGCCGAATCGCCCGCCGGCCCCGGAATCGCGGGAGGATACGCATGACCACGCTCCTGGAGGCGCGCTACCGCGCCGTCCTGCGCCTGCTCCCCGCCTATTACCGTCGCGAGCGGGAGGAGGAGATGATCGAGACGTATCTGTGCGACATGGACCAGGACACCCAGGACCAGAGCAGGCCCACGCTGGGCGAGGTGGTGAGCGTCGCCGCCCTGGCGTTACGCTGCCGGCTCGGCGCCGCCGGAGCGCCCGGTCCGTACGTCCTGCTCGGCTCCACGGTGCGCCTCTTCGCGCTCTTCGCCGTCCTGCTCCAGGCCGCCGACGCGCTGAAGGGCCGCGCCCTCGAACTCACGTGGGCGTTCGGCGGGGACGGGACGGGACGGCGGCTGTTCCTCTCGACGTTCACCGACCACGGCCTCCTCTCCGCCACGGTCGCCGCCTTCGAGTGGATCCTGCCCCTGCTGTGGGTGGTCGCCTACTTCGCCGTTCTGCACGACCGCCGCCGCCTCGCCCGCGCGGCGGCTCTGTCGGCCGCGCTGCCCACCCTCTGGCCGTTCGTCGGACCGCTGGTGATGAGCACCATGACTCCGGCGGACTCGCTGTATCCCTTCGCCTGCGCGGCGCTCGCCTGGGTGCCGGCCCTCACGCTCTGCGCCGCCCACCACCGCGACGCGCCCCCGGCGCGGCTGCCCGTGGGCACCCCGGGACTCGCCCTGATGACCTGCTGCGTGGTGGTGGGTGCCTCGATCGTCCTGCTGCCCGCTGTCGCCGACGCGGCCTGGGCGCCCGTCACTTGCTTCCTCGTGGGCGCGCTCGGGTGGCTGCTGTGGCGGGGGCGGCGGGGCGCCCCGGGTTCTTCCGGCGGGAGTCTGGCCCTGGCTGTGCTGGGCGGGCTGCTCCTCCTGGTGCGCGTCGCCGACACCTATCCGTGGCTGGGTGGGGCAGCGCCCGGTGAGCTGATCGGCGGCGGCCTCGGGCAGACGGCCGCGCTCACCGTTCTCATCGCGGTTCTGGCGGTCGTGGGCCGACGTGACGCCGCCGCTCGCTGACCGTACGCCTCGTCGCTCCGCGCGCGTTGTCGCGGCGCCTCGCCGGTGGTCACCGTGTCCCGGGTGAAGGGCCGTCGCGCCCGGTCGGTGAGCCCCGGTGTGCGTTTGCGGGGAACCACGGGATCGAGGCAGAGGGGCGAACGGCAGGTGGCGTTCCGCGGCGGGGACACCGCCGCGGAACGCCACATGGGAACTGACGTCAGGTCAGGCGCCGGACTGGACCGGACCGATCACGGTGCCGGTCGTCACCTTGAGCGTGCCCTCGGCGAAGGACGTGCCGGGGATCTCCCCGCCCGGGGCCTGAAGCGTGAAGGACGCCTCGTCCGCTGCCGTACCGCTGCCGTCGTTCGGAACCTGGATGTCGAAGTGCACCGGGCTGCCCGGGCCGAAGGTCACCACGGTGTCCTGGTCGCCGTAGCGGCCGGCGGTGACACCGCTGTCCGAGCCGTGGTTCGAGAACCGCACATCGGTCGGCGAACCGGCCAGCTCGCACGGGTCGTACCCGCTCGGCGCGGTCAGTGTGACGCGGTAGTGACGGTGCCCCGCGCTGTTGGGTGCCGCGGTGATCTTCGCGGTGTGGTTGGCCGGACGGCACGCCGAGGGGGCGGCACCGCCGCTCGCCGCGGGCGCGGCCTGCGCGACTCCCACGCCGGCGGTGCCCACCAGCACGGTGGCGCTGAGGATGGCGGCTATCTTCCGGTTCGTACGCATCGTGAGTACTCCTTGCCTTGCTCAATGGCCCTGCGGCTGTTCCCCGGCGGAGCCATGGTCAACACCATCCCTGCCCGGCTGCCCCCGGGGAGAATGTTCCGAAACTGCCACAGGCGGGTCACCAGTACGTACGGGCGCGGCCCCACCCGGTCTTCCTGCCACGCGACGACCCGCGGACGGTGGGGCGGGACCCCGCGGACCGTCTCGGGCGTCGCGGGGTCGCGGGGGGAGCGCGGTGAGCGCAGAATAAGAGAAAACCACCGCGATTGGAGCACACGGTGATCCTCATCGGCATCATCCTGCTTGTGGTCGGATTCGTGACGAGCATCTCCGTTCTGTGGACGATCGGGATCGTCCTCGTCGCGATCGGCGCGATCCTCTGGGTGCTGGGCGCCCTCGGGCACGCGGTGGGCGGCAGGCGCCACTACTGGTGACCCGGTGGCCTCGGCGCCGGCGCGCCGAGGCCCCGTTCGCTGTCGCGGCGCAGAGCCCCGCGCACCGCCCAGAGGACGGAGATCAGGGGCACCGCGACCACGGCTCCGAGCACCCCGGCGGCGATCGCGCCGCCGATCACCGAGAGCGCCACCACGACCGGATGCAGGCGGACCGCCCAGCCCATCACGACGGGCTGGAGCAGATGGCCCTCGATCTGGCCGATCACCACGATGAGCGCGATCACGACGGCCGCCACCACGGGCCCCTTCAGCGCCAGGGCGACCACCGCCGCGACCGCCAGCGCGATCGGTGAGCCGATCAGCGGGACGAAGGTGGCGAAGAACTCCAGCAACGCCAGTGGGAACGCCAGCGGCACGCCCAGAGCCAACAGGGCCAGCCCGACGAGCACGGCGTTGGTCGCCGCCACCAGCACGATGCCATGGGTGTACCCGACGAAGGTCCCCCAGGCCGCGCGACCGGCGATCTCCGTCCGTGCGCGCGCCGCCGTCGGCAGTTGACCGCAGAACCAGCGCCACTGCCGCTCGCCCGAGTGGATGAAGAAGACCGAGCAGAAGACCGCCAGGGCGAAGACGGTCAGGACCTCGATGAATCGGCCCACCCCGCTGAGCGCCGTGCTGATCAGGACGGACCGGTGACTGGACAGGAAATGCCCGGCCCTGGCCCGGAGATCGGTCAGCGCTGTGGGGTTCAGCCGGAACGGCGGCCTTTCGAGCCGGCGCTCGATCCTGGAGAGACCATCGCCGAACTGCCGCTCCAGTTCCGTCATTTGCGCGGCCACCACCTCGCCGACGAGGGACAGCACCCCGAGGAGCAGCACGATGCTGCTGAGAAGTGCCACCGCGACGGCGAGCGACCGCGGCATCAGACGTTCCAGGAAGTCCGCCACCGGGCGCAGCATCGCCGCGCCGACCAGTCCGAGGAAGACCGCCACCGCCAGGTCGTGGAACCGTCCCAGGACGGCGAGCGCGGCGTACACGACCGCTGCCACGAGGAGGATCCGCCAGGCGTAGGCGGCGCTCGTCCGCAGCGTGGGGGCCACGTCCGGCTCCCCTCTCGGAGCGGACGCCGGGCGCCGTGTTCCGGCGCGCCGGGCTGCGGGGCCGCCGCCGCGTCGCGACGCCCGGCGCGAGACGGCGCGGATCCGGCGCCGCCGCCCGTCGCGCGGGAGGCCGGAATCCGGGAGGCCGGGCTCCGGAAGGTCGGGCTGCTGGTGCGATCGCCTGGGCATTCCTTGCTGGTACCAGACGACGGCGCGTCGTTCCGGTTCCCGCGACCGCGTGCGCGCGAAGTCACCCCCACAGGCGGATGCCCGGACCCAGCAGCCCACCGGAGCTGACCGGGGCCAGGGTCGGTCGGCAGCGCTGCTCGCCCCGCCCCCTGTGCCCCGCCCCTGGTCCCCAGGGCGCGTGATCCTGGTCGCGGACGCCGCGCACTGCGCGTCCCCCTACAGCGGCCTGGGCATGTCAGGTGGTCCGGTCGGCGCGTACGCGGAGGGTGCCCGTGGCACCGGCCGTTCAGCGGGTCCGGTTGTACGACGCCATCAGGCCGGCCGCGAGGACCGCGTCGACCACGGGGACGCCCAGCTCGTCTTCCAGGCGGGGACGGATGCCGATCGTGGTCAGTCCGGTGCAGGCGAGCAGCACGGTGTCCGCTCCCGACTCGACCAGCCGCGCCGCCGCCTCCAGTACCGCCACGCCGCCTCGGGGCGTGCCCAGGTCGGTCGTACGGCGCACATCGTGCGGGCGTACGGCGCCGGCGAAGTGGTCTCCGAGGATGGCGCGCACTCCGGGCGGCGCCTCATCGGTGATGCCCAGCACCCCGACGCGGGTCCCGAGGCCGAGCGACACGGCGGCCGCCGCCGCACCGGCCCCGATCACCGGTACGTCCACGGCCCGCCGAGTCTGTTCGAGCGCCGGGTCGGCGGCGCAGCTGATGATGAGGGCGCCGGCGCCCTCGGCGGCCATTTCGCGGGCCAGGGCCACGATCTTCGGCTCGGCGCGGCGCTCCGATTCCCGGTCGTGGATGCCGTACGGCTGCCCGGGGACGCACCGGGAGACGGTCGGGAAGCCGTAGTGACGTTCGAGGAGGCGGCCGTGTTCCGCGACCGCCTCCGCGTCTTCGCTGGTGAGGACCCGGATGATGCCGACGGGCTGCGCGGACGGCGCGGTCGGCGCGGACCGCACGGGCGAGGGGGCCGGTGCGGACGGCGGGGCGTACTGCATGCTGGTCGCTCCTCAGCGGTGGGAGTGCGACGGTCCGGGCCGTCGCGGTGGCCATGGCGGCGGTCGCGGCGGATCCGCGTGGCCGCCGGTGTGGATCGTGGCGGGCGTCGGGGAGCCGGGTCCTCGCCGGCGTCACCGTCAGCCGAAAGCGGCCACCGCCTCCGCGGCCATCCGTACCGCCAGCGCCCGCGCCAGCAGTACGGGGCGGCCCGCCGCCCGGGCCGCCGCGCGCCGCATCTCCTCCGTGTAGCCGATGCAGTCCAGGACGAGCCAGGAGCAGCCGTCGGCGGCGAGCGTACGCGCGGCCTCGGCGACCTCGGCGAGAGCGTCCTCCCGTGCCGCGTAGGGGTTGGCCCCGGCGGCCCGTACGGGACCGGGCAGCACGGCCGACCAGCGGCCGGCCACGTCCTCGGCCTGCGCCGGGTGCGGGCAGACGATCCCCACCGGGTCGTCCCCGACCAGGGCCGCGACGGCCCGCTGCACCAGCGGCTCGGCGAACAGCAGCGGCCGGGCGGAAGCGACGGCGGGGAAACGGCCCGTGCACAGTACGAGGGTCGCGGCGGCCCCGTCCCGCTCCGCGCGGGCCACCGCCTTCTCCATCCGCGGGATCAGCGCGGCGTGCCCGAGCAGCACGGAGCCGCCGTCGCGCAGCCGGGACACCAGGGGCGCCTCATCGGGCTCGGGAGCCAGCAGCCGACGGGTCCCGGCCTCGGCGTCGCCGTCGAAGCGGTCGTCGTCGAGGGCGCCGTGTTCGACCAGGCGCACGCCCGGCAGGAGTGGTTCGGCGTCCGGGCGCAGATCGGTGCGCGGGGCCTGACCGATGGTGACAAGGCCGAGAGCCGGGGTGTGCGCACGGCTTCCGCTGTCGGAGACGTCCATGACCGTTCCTTCGCGACGAGTGATGAGTGGTGGGTGGTGGGTGCTGAGCCGGCGGGCCGGCCGGTGGCGCCGTGGTGACGACGGCGCGCGACCGCCGTACGGACGAGCGCCGTGAGCGGCCGGCCCGCTCCGGTGGGTGGGAGCTGCCTACAGGGCCTTGGTCAGCTGCCCCACGTCGTTCAGCGAGCTGCCGGCGACCAGTCCCGCGCCGACCAGCGCGAGATCGTTCTCGGCCTGCTCGTCGGAGTCCTCGCGCGCCTCGGGATCGGTCAGACCACGACGGCGCCACACGATGTACCCGCGCCGGATGGCCAGCGCGCCGAGCACCATCCAGCCGGCGTTGGGCGTGGCCACGAGGAGTCCGGTGGCCAGCAGGACGCCCATCTGCCGGGACGACCCGCCGAGGAACTGGATCAGCGCGCCGGGAATGGCCCAGAGCAGCATGGTGCGCATGGTGCCCGGGTCGAGTCCGGTCTTGATGGTGGCGACGTACACCTCGGAGACCGGCGGAACGCGGCCGTCGGCGAAGAACGACTTCCAGGCGATGGCGACCACCACGAGAGCCACGGCGAAGCCGACGAGCTGGGCCAGGTACTGCTGGCGGCGGCCGTCCAGCTCGAACACCTTCCACGGGGTGGCGCCCCGGCGCAGCAGCCAGCCCGCCTTGAAGTCGTAGCCGATGTCGGCGAACGCGGGGCCGGTGGAGGCGGTGTAGCCCACCAGGAGGGCGAGCGGCACGGTCGGGATGTGCAGGACCAGACCGACGATGAGAACGATCAGGGTGACGGCGAAGGCCGGGAACCATCCGGAGTGCATCGCCGCCAGCCCCACGATGAGCTGGTGCACGAGGGCGGCGACGCCGGCCAGCACCACCCAGCCGATCAGGCCGGGCACGGACATTCCGCCGGCCACACCGCCGGCGACCGCGACCACGACGGCGCCGCACAGGAAGAGCGTCATGCCTTCCAGCAGGCCCCGGCGGAGCTGCGGGGTCCCGACCGTGGGCTCCTGAGCCTCGTCAGCGGCCGCGTCGCCGTCCGCCCGGACGCCCCCGTCCGCTGTGCGGGCGCCCGCCGGACGGTCCTTGCCACCGCTCTTGCGGCCCTTCATCAGCAGCACCGCCTGTACGAGGGCGACGAGCCCCGCACCGATCATCAAGCCGTGCGGCACATGCTCGGCCGAGAGGTCGACGTGCAGCACACCGGGGGCGTACTGGGCGACGGTCAGCCCGATCCCGAACATCAGCAGCGCCCAGATGTTGCCGAGGAAGCCGACACCCGCCGCGCTGGTGGGCAGCTTCAGCACCGCGCCGACCAGGCCGACCAGCGCGCCGGCGCCGAGCACGGCCGCCTTGCGCCCGCCGCTGTCGCCCGCCTTGATGGTCTCGGCCGCGGCGACGCCCGCTGGCCACGAGTTGGTGGCGGGCAGCAGCTTGGAGTCGAACACACGGAACAGCACCCAGCTGTCGACCGCCAGCCCGATGGCGGCGCCGCCCAGCACGGGCCACACCAGATCCGTACGGCCCAGGGCGAAGGGCACCGCGATGGGTGTGAGCAGGGAGTTGGCGGCGGCGAACGTGGCACCGGAGATCGCCGACTGCACCAGGTTCTGCCGGTGCTGGGAGCGCATCCGCGTCAGTATGCCGACCGGTATCCGGCCGATCAGCATCGCTATCAGCGCACCGATGACCGCCGTGTTCGGGGATATCCCGAGGGAGGTGATCAGCACGATGCCGATCAGGGCACCGAGGACCGACATCACGATCGTGATGATCAGCGTGATCGGTTCGAAGGCGCGCGGGTGCCTGGCCGGGGCCCCCGTCGTGTCCGACGGGGCGGCCGAGCCGGTGGGGGCGGTCGAGGCTCTCGGGTTCAAGGGGACTCCAGAAGGGACGGCGCGGCCGTACGGGTCGACGGCTGTGCGGGGCGACGGCCGTAGGGGGCTTGCGACAGTGCGTACCGCGTGTACCACCGCGGGCTGTGATGCGCGGGAGCGCGGGTCTCCCGGACCGCGGTGCGTCATTGCCCGAGCGGCTCGGGGGAGCGGATGGGGGCGGGCCCCGGTGCCGGTCCGCCGCCGGGGCGCGGCGGCGGACCGGCACCCCGATGGCGATCCGGCGGAATCCGGACGGGACAGCCCTAGGCGGGTGCCCCGGCCGGGGCGGCCTGGAGCCGGGTCATCGGCCCGTACAGCTCCACCAGGCGCGCGAACTCGTCCGGGTCGAGGAACCGGGCGCCCCCGCGCCCGAACTCCTTCGCCGTCTCGATCGCGAACCGGGCCGCCACCGCGATGTCGCCCTCGTGGCTGGCGCCGGTGGCACACCCGGCCACCGCCGTGCCGGCGGTGATCGCGAGGCCGACCACCGGGGCGTCGGTGGCGATGGCGGGCTGGAGTATGGAGTTGATGTGGTGCACCCCGTTGCCGTACGGGGTGATGTCCTGCGTCGTCACGGGAAGGACCCGGGCGGGCTCTCCCGTCACGCTCTCCAGGACGGACAGCAGGTCCTCGCTGACCCGCAGGATCCAGCCCTGACAGACGGTGGGGGACAGGGCGATCCCCCGGTGGTTGAGCAGCCGGTTGCCCTTGGTGGTGTCGATGGAGACGACCGCGTCCATCTCGGACGAGATCTCCTCCTGGTTGCAGATCAGGGTGTCCACCGGGGAATCCATGAAGGGTACGGGGTCGTGCGGACGAGTCGGCGCCCATCCGCACACATGTGTGGAAAGCATCACGTCGCCGTCCAGAACGTCACCCCGGGCGTGCATGTCGAGCAGCTTGGCGGCAGCGGACAGCGCGGCCACCGCGCCGTCGGCGTCGGAGACCAGGCCGATACGTTCCGGGCGGGCGCCCACTCCACCGAGCCGGCCGAGGATGCCGAGGGTGGGGGCGTCACCGCCGCCGAGCCGTCCGTTCCGGCCGGGAATCGTGACGGATACGAAGTCGGTACTGCCCTGGTCGCCGGTGACCGTGCGCACCTCGATCCGGGGCGCCGGCCGGTCGTCGGCACCGGCGTCCGCAGGAGCCTCGGCGGCGTCGGCCGCGGCGGTGGCCCGGACCGCCCGCAGACGCTCGGCGAGCAGCTCCCCGCTGGTCTGCGGACGGTCGAGGAGTTCGATGATCTCAAGGACGTGCTTCAGCAAGAGAGGGCCTCTCGGGACAGGGGTCGGGCGGTGCGGCGGCCTGACCTGACGGGCGGCGGGTGCGGTCGGCCGCATGGCGGAGCCCGGTTCCGGACGGGTCCGGACTGCTCCGGGCGTTCCGCCGCGCGGCCGTCGGCGGTTTCCGTGTGCGCGGTCCCTGGCGGGGGTTGCCCGTAGGGGATCGGCCGTGCGGTCCCGGGTCGTACCCGAAGCAGCACCCGAACCCGCACTCGCTCTCGCCGTACCGGCCGGGCCGTTCGGGGTCGGGCCCTACGGGGGTGTCCCGTCCGGGGTCCATCGCGATGGATTCACGCCAACGTGGCTCACAATCCGCCTCCCCGAGCGCGTAGCGCAATGTTTTCTCTATATGCGGGATTGTTTACGCTTCTGCCATGGCTGACAGCACTCCAGTAACAGACACGCCCCCTCCGCTCCAGACCGCCGACCGCGTCCTGAGCCTCCTGCTCTCCTTCGACCGCGAGCGTCCCGAGTGGGGGGTCACCGAGGTCGCCGCGGAGTTCGGCCTGGACAAATCGGTGGCGCAACGGCTGCTGGCCGCGCTCGCCTACCGGGGCTTCCTGGTCTCCGACGCCCGCTCCCGCCGGTACCGGCTCGGTCCCGCCGTCTGGCATCTGGCGCGGGTCTGGGAGCGGGACGGCGGGATGGCCAGTCTCGTCCGGCCCACTCTGCGGGCCATGGCGGAGGCGGTGGGGGTCGGGGCTCTGTTCGCCGTACCCGACGGGGTGCACATGCGCTGCGTCACGGCGGTGGACGGGGCGACCGGCCCCCTGCGCATCTACGGGCTGGCGGGCGAGCTGTATCCGGCGCACGCCGGCGCCACCTCGCGCGCCTACTTCGGTATGCTCGCGCCGGGTGACCGGGCGGCACTGCTGTACGGTCGGCCGATGGCCCGGTTCAGCGACCGCACGCTGACCGATCCCGCCCTGCTGGAGGAGCGCTTCGCCGAAGTGCGGCGCAACGGTTACGCGTACTCCGAAGGCGAGTACGATCCGGAAACCGCGGCGCTCGCGGCCCCCGTCATGGTGGGCAGGCGGCCGGTGGGCACCCTGTCCGTGGCCGCTCCGCTCGACGCGTTCCGGGCCCGCAAGACGGAACTCGTCGACCCCCTGCTCCACGCGGCGGCGGACCTGGGCAAACTGCTGACTCCGCTGCGGCCGTTGCGGGCCGGGCGACCGGGCAAGGGCTGAAGGACCCGCTCGGAAGGACCCGCTCGGAAGGGACCGTTCGGGAGGGCCCGTTCGCAAGGGGCCACTCCGAGGGGGCGGCCGTACCAAAGGGCCGCTCAGGAGGGGTCGCACCGCCGACGCCCGCCGCCGTGAAACCGTTGGCGTCCCCACCTCGCCACCCACGAATCATCGCCAGGAAAGGCCATCATGCGTCTGCTGCTGCTCTCGAACTCCACCGCGCCCGGACACGGTTACCTCGACCACGCCCGGGAGGAGATCGGCTCCGTACTCGACGGGGCGCGCCGGCTGGTCTTCGTGCCGTACGCCCTGGCCGACCGGGACGGCTACACCGCGCAGGTGGCCGAGGCCCTCGCGCCCCTGGGGGTGGAGGTGACCGGCGCTCACACCGCACCGGACCCGGCCGAACCGATACGGGGGGCCGAGGCGGTGTTCGTCGGTGGCGGCAACAGCTTCCGGCTGCTCACGGCGCTGTACCGGTACGACTTGGTCCGGGCGATCAGGGAACGGGTCGCCGCCGGCGCGGTCTACATGGGGTCCAGCGCGGGCACCAACATGGCCTGCCCCACCCTGCGCACCACCAACGACATGCCGATCGTCCAGCCGCCGTCGTTCGAGGCGTTGGGGCTGCTGCCGTTCCAGATCAACCCGCACTATCTGGACGCCCGGCCGGACACCGCGCACATGGGGGAGACCCGGGCGCAGCGGCTGGAGCAGTTCCTGGAGGAGAACGACGTGCCGGTGGTGGGCCTGCGCGAGGGGACCTGGCTGCGCCGGGAGGCGGACCGGCTCACGCTGGGCGGGATCGAGGCGGGCGGTGTCGTCTTCCGGCGCGGTGCGCGGCCTTCGGAGATCGGGCCCGGCCACGACCTGAGCGCACTGCTGCGGGAGGAGCCGCGCTTCGACACGGCGGCGTCCTGACCGGGCCGGTGAGACGGTCGCTGACGGCCCGACGGCCGGTCCGGCCCGGTGAGAGCGGGGGCCCGCGCCCGTACGCGCGCCGCGCGGGTTCAGGTGCGCAGGTGGGAGGCGCCGTTGACGTCGAGCACCGTGCCGGACGCCCAGGTGGCCTCCGGCGAGGCGAGATAGAGCACCGCGGCGGCCACTTCCTCGGGGGTCCCGACCCGGCCGAAGGGGCTCTGGTCGCGCAGCGCCCCGCCCTCCGGGCCGGCCAGCTTGCCGGCCTGCCGCTCGGTCGCGACGAAGCCGGGCGCCACGGAGGCCACCGCGATGCCGTGCGGCGCCAGCGCGACGGCCATCGACTGCCCGAAAGCGTGCAGAGCGGCCTTGCCCGCCCCGTACGCGGGGAAGTCGGGCTCGCCCCGGAAGGCGCCCCGTGACCCGATGTTGACGATGCTGCCGGGCTCGCCGCGCTCGATGAGGTGGCGCGCGACCCCGTAGGTGACGTTCACCGAGCCCAGCAGGTTGACCTGGATCATGCGCTGCCAGATCTCCTGCCAGTCCGTATAGGAGACGTCGGCCACCGCGTGACGGTTGTCGGCCCCCGGTGCGAGCGCGGCGTTGTTCACCAGGACATCGACTCCGCCCAGAGCCCGCACGGCCTCCTCGACGACGCCCCGGGCCACCTCGGCGTCCGCGAGATCGCCGCCGACCAGCACATGCCCCTCGCCGGGCAACTCCCGCAGCGTCCGCTCCGCGTCCTCGCGCCGCGTCGCGTAGTGCACCGCCACCCGGTCACCGCGTTCGGCGAACGCCCGGGCCACCGCCCGGCCGATTCCCCGCGACGCTCCGGTGACCAGCACTCGCCTCATGGGCATACCGCGACTCCTCACTGCTCGCTGTCCGTCGGGCGTCGGGCCTGTTCCGCACCTGGCCGGCCCTGTTCCGCACCCGTTTCGCACCTGTCCGACGGCTCACACTAGAGCGCGTGTCGAGTCGTGATCAATCGGTGGTCCGGGTGTGGTCCTCGATCCGGATCGCTTCCTTGATCGCCGCGATGAGTTCGGGTAGTTGTGCGAACCGGTCGGGGTCGGCCAGTGCCGACCCGAGTGACACCGCCGAGGCCCCGGCGGCGAGGAATTCCCTGGTGTTGGTGAGGTTCATGCCGCCGGTCGCGACGAAGCGCGCCTCGGGGAACGGGCCGTGCATCGCGGTGATCCAGCCGGGACCGAGTGCGGCCGCGGGGAACGCCTTGAGCCAGGTGAGCCCGAGGGCCTCGGCCTGCTGGATGTCCGAGGCGGTCGCGACGCCCGGCAGGTGCGGCAGGCCCGCCGCGAGTGATGCCTCGGCGACTTCGCGGGAGAAGCCGGGAGCCACGGTGAAGCCCGCGCCCGCCTCCACCGCCCGCTCGACCCGCTCGACGGTGGTCACCGTGCCGGCGCCCACCACGGCTCCGCGCTCCCGCCCGGCCTCGACCGCGGCGCGCAGGGCGGCCACCGCCGTCTCGTTCTGCACGGGCACCTCGACGAGCCGGATCCCGACGTCCCACGCCCGTCGGCTCACCTCCACCGTGCGTGCGACATCGAAGCCGCGCAGGATGGCCATGAGCGGCAGTGTGTCGAACGCGTCCTGGAACAGCCGTCCGGACGCGGTGTCCAGGGGATTCATGGGCTTGATCGGTTTCATTGGGTCCACCCGAGTGTGCGAGAGACGGCCGGTGCGGTGTGTCCGATGGCCGGGAGAAGCGTGTGCGGGACGAGGTCGGTCCGCGCCTTCACCGCGGGGACCGCGAAGGCCGTGCGTACGGTGCCGGTGCCGCCCGGGACCGTTCGTCGCGCGGCCGGGTGCTGCGGGCCCTCGCTCAGCAGCTCCGGGATCCGGATGGATCGCTCGACCGCCTGGCTCATCGGACCGTACCGTCCGGGTCGAGCGCCGGGCGGCGCAGAGACGTGGCGTCGGCGTGGTCCTCGACCGAGCCGAGCGCGAAGGCGGCGACCCGGTGCCCCAGACGCAGCCTCTCGGCGGGCGGTTCGTCCCGCAGCCACGCCGACAGGTAGCCCGCCGCGAACGCGTCTCCCGCTCCGACCGGCTCGACCACGGCGACCGGCTCGGCGGGAACGAACGTGCCCGCGCCCGGGCCCCTGTTCGCTTCGAACAGCACGGCGCCGACCTCCGCGTTCTTCACCACCACGCTCACGGAGGGACCGATGAGGTCGCGTACGTCCTCGGCGGTCGTGGTGCCCCAGACCTCCGCCGCCTCGTCGAGCCCGACGAACACGACGTCGGCCTGCCGGGCCAGGGCGAGCAGCGGCGCGTGGGCGTCTTCGGTACTCCAGAGCGCCGGGCGGTAGTTGACATCGAACGAGCGGAGTACCCCGGCCTCGCGTGCGCGGTCGAGCAGGGCGGTGGCGGTACGGGCGCAGCCGGCCGACAGCGCGGCGGTGACGCCCGACAGGTGCACCAGCCGCGCCCGGGCGATCGGGAGTGTGTCCAGATACGCGGGGGTGAGCCCGGAGGCCGCCGACCCGGTCCGGTAGTAGTGCACCCGGGTGCCGCCCTCGGGGGAGGGGTCCTTGAAGTAGACGGCCGTGGGGGCGGCGGGGTCCCGCTCGACGTAGCGCACGTCCACCCCGGGCCGGGCGACCGCCGCGACCACCCTGTCACCGAGCGGATCGCTGCCCACCCGGCTCGCCCATGCCACCCGGTGTCCGAGATCGGCGAGGTACTGTGCGACGTTCGACTCGGCGCCCGCGACCGAGAGGGACGCGTCGGGCGCGGTGGCGAGGGGCCTGCCCTGCCGGGGCGTCACCAGGACCATGGCCTCCCCGAGGCACAGGACTTCGTGGTCTGACACTTCTTCCGCACCTCTGCGTATTCGGTGGCGATTGACGGTTGCCGCGGGCGTGGCCGAACTGGTCGTCCGCGTACGGCTGTCGCGGTCGGATGGATCAGTCACGGCGGCGGCGTGCCGGGCCCGCCGGCCGCGAGACCGCGCAGGAACCCGTCGACCAGGGAGACCTGTACGGACTCGGGGAACCGTCCGGGGTCGAAGAGGGCCTGGACGACCAGGCCGTGGGTGAACGCGACGGCTGTGGCGGCGAGTTGGTCCGGGTCGGCGTCGGCCGGGAGTTCGCCCCGGTCGCGGGCCGCCTCGATGTGCGGCCGGATCGCGGTGCGCATGCGCGCGTAACGCTCCAACTGGCCGGAACCCAGCTGTTCGTCGGCGAGCGCGAGATCCCAGGAGCTGACCCAGACCCGGTTGCGGGCCGTGTCGTCCTCGGTGAGCGGCAGGATGTCCAGCAGCACCGCACGCAGAGCGGCCAGCCCCGCGACGGGTCTGCCGCGCCGGGGACGCTCGGCGGTGCGTTTCTCCAGGACGTCCAGGGCGTGGGCGACCAGCGCCCGTTTGGTCGGGAAGTAGTGCATGAGCATCCCGGTCGAGACATCCATCTCGGCGGCGACGGCGCGCAGGGTCAGCCCGCCGAACCCCTTGTCCGCGAGCGTCCGCCACACCGCCTCCGAGACGTCCTCGCGGCGGGCATCGCGGTCTCCTCGTGCGGGCGGCATGCTGTTACCTTACATACCGAACACTCGTTACGTACCTGCTTCCGTCAGGTCCCGCGTCGAAATGAGGCCGCCGTGTACGCGCTCCCCCTGGGCGACAACGCCCTGCTCCGCCCGCTCGAACCCTGGCGGGCACCGGAGTTCCTCGCCCACATCGACCGCGCCCGGCCCCACGTCGACCCCTGGATTCCCTGGGCGACCTTCTCCACCGATCTGGCCTCGGCCACCTCGGTCCTCCAGCGGTACGCGGACAACCAGGCCAAGGACACGGCGCGGATCCACGGCATCTGGCTGGACGGCACACTGGTCGGCGGCGTCATGTTCACCACCTTCGACGCCGCCTCCGGGGTCTGTGAGATCGGCTGCTGGCTGGAGTCGGCGGGGGAGGGGCGGGGGCTGGTCACCAGGGCCTCCCGGGCGCTGATCGACTGGGCGTTCGGGGAGCGCGGGATGAGCCGGGTCGAGTGGTGGGCCGCCGTGGGCAACACCCGCAGCGCCGAGACCGCCCGCCGGCTCGGTATGACCCGCGACGGGGTGCTCCGGCAGCGCTACCCGTACCGCGGGGTCCGGCACGACAAGGAGATCTGGTCCGTACTCGCCGACGAGTGGCCCCTCTCCCCGCCGCCGCTGTCCGGCTCCCGGGACACCCCGGCCACCGCCGCGCCCTTCGCCGTACGGGAGACGGACGTGTAGGGCATCGGTCCGAAGGGCGCCGACCCGGCGGGCGGTGTCCCCGAAGTCCCGGCCCCTTAGCGGTCGTTCAGTCGGACGGCGGGCCGTCCGACGCGGACTGGACGCGCGTCGTGTTCGACCCGAGAATGACTCTGCGATCCGCGAACAGTCCGAACAGGTCATCTCTCAAGGGGTGTTCATGCGTCGTCTGCTCATCGGACTCACCGCTCTCGCGGTCCTGGCCCCGCTCACCGCCTGCGGTTCGTCGGACTCCCCGGGCGGACGGCGGGACGACGGCACGGTCGCGATCACCGTGGGGGTCATCCCCATCGTGGATGTCGCTCCCCTCTACCTCGGTGAGAAACAGGGCTTCTACCGCGACCGCGGTATCGACCTGACGCTCAGGACCGCCCAGGGCGGCGCCGCGATCGTGCCCGGCGTGATCAGCGGACAGTTCCAGTTCGGCTTCTCCAACGTGACCTCCCTGATGATCGCCCGGTCCCACAAGGTCCCGGTCAGGGCCGTGGCGAACGGCGGCGCCTCGACCGGCGAGGACGGCGCGGACGTCGGAGGCATCACCGTCGGCAAGGACAGCGCGGTCAAGACGGCCAAGGACCTCGCGGGCAGGAAGGTCGCCGTCAACACGCTGAAGAACATCGGTGACACCTCGGTACGGCAATCGGTGCGCAAGGCGGGCGGCGACCCGGACCGGGTCACCTTCGTCGAGCTGGCCTTCGACCAGATGGCCGCCGCCCTCGACAGCGGCCAGGTCGACGCCGCCTGGGCGGTGGAGCCCGCACTCTCCACCATCAAGGGCAGAGGGGGCAGGGTGATCGCCTCCAACTTCGTCGATGTGGCGCCCGATCTCACCGTGGCCCTGTACTTCACCTCCGTCCCGTACGAGCGCCGCAACCCCGAGCTGGTCGAGAACTTCCGGGCGGCCACCAAGGAATCGCTCGCCTACGCCACCGCACACCCCGACGAGGTACGGGAGATCCTCACCACCTACACCCGGATCCCCGAGGCGACCCGGCGCGCGATGACGCTGCCGCACTGGCCCCAGGAACCCAACCGGGCGTCGATCGAGGTGCTGGCCGCGCTCGGCACCGAGGACGGCCTCTTCACATCGGCTCCCGACCTGGACGAGCTGCTGCCATGACGGCCACGACCGGCGCCGGGAGCGGGGCTGGCCCCGGCGCCGGCGCGTCGTCCGGCCCCGGCGCCGCCGACCCGCCCCACGCCCTCCTCGGCGGCGCCGGGATCCTCGGCTTCCTCGCCTGCTGGGAGACCGTCTCCCGGACCGGCGTCGTCTCCGCCGACTTCTTCCCGCCCGCCACCCGGGTCCTGCGTGCCCTGGCCGCCGAGGCCGCCGACCCCGCGTTCTGGTCGGCCCTCGGCGACACCCTCACCGGGTGGGCCCTCGGCCTCCTCGTCGCCACCACCGGCGCCGTCGCCCTCGGGACCCTGATCGAGGTCGTACCGTATCTGCGCGAGGCGACGGCCTCGACCATCGAGTTCCTGCGCCCCATCCCCTCCGTCGCGCTGATTCCGCTCGCCGTCCTCCTCTACGGCACCGACCTGCGGTCCACCCTGCTCCTGGTCGTCTACGCCGCCTTCTGGCAGGTCCTCGTCCAGGTCCTGCACGGCATCCAGGACGTCGATCCGGTCGCCGCCGAGACCGCCCGCTCCTACGGCCTCGGCACCTGGGCGAGAATCCGCCACCTGCTGTGGCCCACCGCGCTGCCGTACGTCATGACGGGCGTCCGGCTGGCCGCCGCCGTGGCCCTGATCCTCGCCGTCACCGCCGAACTGGTCATCGGCGCGCCGGGGCTCGGGTCCCGGATCGCCGTCGCCCAGACCTCCCAGGCCGTCCCCGAGATGTACGCCCTCGTGGTCGTCACCGGACTGCTCGGGGTGCTGATCAACCTCGGGGCGAGAGGGGTGGAGCGCCGGACCCTGTTCTGGCACCAGTCCGTACGCGGGGAGGCCGCCCCGTGAGACACGCCCTGCGCCGGGCGCTGTTCACCGTCGTACCGCCGGCCCTGCTCCTCCTCCTGTGGCTGACCGCCTCGGCCGGCGCCACCAGCGTCTACTTCCCGCCCCTGCGGACCATCCTCGGCGTCTTCGGCGACGTGTGGAACGCCGACCGGCTCGCCCACGACGTCCTGCCCAGCCTCGCCCGGCTGGCCGCCGGATACGCGATCGGGGCCGTCGCCGGGGTGGCCGCCGGGATTCTCGTCGGGACATACCGCTGGGTGCGGGCGACGGCCGAACCCGTGCTGGAGTTCCTGCGGGCCGTTCCGCCGCCGGTGCTGGTGCCGGTCATCATGCTGTTCGCCGGCATCGGCGACACGATGAAGATCGTGGTCATCGCGAGCGGCACGGTCTGGCCCGTCCTCCTCAACACCGTGGAAGGCGTCCGCGCCGTCGACTCCGTCCTGTCCGAGACGGCCCGCTGCTACGGCGTCACCGGGATCGACCGGCTGCGCCGTCTGACCCTGCCATCGGCGAGCCCGCGGATTTTCGCGGGCCTGCGCCAGGCGCTCTCCATCGGCCTCATCCTGATGGTCATCAGCGAGATGTTCGCGGCCAGCAACGGCCTGGGCTTCGCCGTCGTCCAGTTCCAACGCGGGTTCGCGATCCCCGAGATGTGGAGCGGCATCCTGCTCCTCGGGCTGCTCGGGTTCGTACTGGCCACGCTGTTGCGGCTGGTCGAGCGCCGGGCCCTGCGCTGGTACCACGGTCTGCGCGCGGCCGGACGGCCGTCATGAAGGGAAGCCCCATGCTGGACGTGCGCGGCCTGGCGAAGACCTACGACGGGCACGGCCGCCGGGTGGAGGCGATCCGCGATCTCACCTTCGGCGTCGCCGCCGGTGAGCTGTGCTGCCTGGTCGGCCCGTCCGGCTGCGGCAAGACCACGCTGCTCAAATGTGTCGGCGGACTCCTCGCCCCGACCTCCGGCGAGGTCCTGCTGAACGGCCGGCGTGTCACCGGACCGCCACCCGCGATGGCCGTCGTCCTCCAGGAGTACGGCCGCAGCCTCTTCCCCTGGATGAGCGTGCGCGCCAACGTCGAACTGCCGCTGCGCCGGAAGAAGCCGCTCGGCAAGGAGCGCCGCCGCGCGCTGGTGGCCGACGCGCTGCGGGCCGTCGATCTCGCGGACGCGGGCGCCGCCTACCCCTGGCAGCTCTCGGGCGGCATGCAGCAGCGGGTGGCGATCGCCCGCGCCCTGGCGTACGAGCCCGAAGTGCTGCTCATGGACGAGCCGTTCGCCGCCGTGGACGCCCAGACTCGCGCGGAGCTGGAGGATCTCGTCCGCCGGCTCTGGCGGGAGCGCGGCATGACGATCCTCTTCATCACCCACGACATCGACGAGGCCGTCTACCTCGGGCAGCGCGTCCTGATCCTGTCCGCCTCGCCCACGGTCGTGCGCGCACAGCTGACGGTCGATCTGCCGGCCGACCGGGACCAGCTCACCACCCGGGCCGAGCCCCGGTTCGCCGAGCTGCGCGCCCAGGTGTACGAGCGGATCCAGGCCGCGATCCACCCGGGCCGGGGCTGAGCGGCGCCGGTTCCCGCCCCCCGGCGACCGAAGTTCCCTGTCCCCGGCCGTGTCCGCACGCAGGTCGGCGCCCCCGCGCCCGGTATCGTCCGGACGGACCCGGAAGGACGCGCCGGATGAACACGATCACCAACTGGCTGAACGGGCTCTCCGGCCCCCTGATCTACGCCGTGGTCGGCGCGCTCGTCTTCTGCGAGGACGCGCTGTTCGTCGGCTTCGTCCTGCCCGGGGAGACCGCCGCCATCCTCGGCGGAGTGCTGGCGGGCCAGGGCAGGGTGTCCTTGTGGTGGCTGACGGCGGTGGTGGTGCTCGCCGCGGTCCTCGGCGACAGCATGGGCTACGCGGTGGCCCGCCACTTCGGCGACCGCGTCCTGACCACCCGGACGCTGCGCAGGCGTCAGGAACGCACCGACCGCGCCCGCGAGATGATCCGCGAGCGCGGCGCTGTGGCGGTGTTCCTGGCCCGCTTCGTCGCCTTCCTCCGGGCGCTGATGCCCGCCCTCGCGGGCCTCTCCGACATGGCGTACCGCCGGTTCTTCCTCTTCAACGCCCTGGGCGGACTCAGCTGGGGCATCAGCTGCACGGTGCTCGGCTACTTCGCCGGGGCCGCGTTCACCCGTATCGAGTCGCGGGTGGGGGTGATCGCGGCGGTGGTGATCGCGGCGCTCGTGCTCGTGGCGCTGGCCTGGTGGGGGCTGCGCAGGCGCCGCAGGGCGAGCGCGGAGCGCGCGGAGTCCGGACGGCCCGGCGGGACGGAGGGGCGCGAGGACCCGGAGGAGCGCAGGGGCTCGGGGGAGCGCGGGGACCCGGAGGAGCGCGGGGACCCGGGGGAGCGCGGGGACCCGGAGGAGCGCGGGAACCCCCACTGACCGGGCCGCCGCCCTCCCCCCTGCCTTCCCCGCGCCCTCCCGGACTGCCGCGTCAGCCGCTCAGCGCCGCCGCGACCACCGCCTTGGCCTCCTCCTGCACCCGGGCGAGGTGATCGGTGCCGAGGAAGGACTCCGCGTAGACCTTGTAGACGTCCTCGGTGCCCGAGGGGCGGGCCGCGAACCAGGCGTTCTCGGTGGTCACCTTGATGCCGCCGATGGCCGCGCCGTTGCCGGGCGCCTCGGTGAGCACCGCCGTGACCGGCTCCCCGGCGAGGGTGTCCGCGCTGACCTGCCGGGGGGAGAGCCGGGCCAGGACCGCCTTCTCGGCAGGGGTGGCGGGGGCATCGATACGCGCGTACGCGGGTTCCCCGAAGCGGTCGGTGAGCGCGGTGTAGTGCGCGGAGGGCGTGGAGCCGGTGACGGCGAGGATCTCCGAGGCGAGCAGCGCCAGGATGATGCCGTCCTTGTCGGTGGTCCACACCGAACCGTCGTGCCGCAGGAACGACGCCCCGGCCGACTCCTCGCCGCCGAAACCGAGCGATCCGTCCGACAGCCCGTCCACGAACCACTTGAAGCCCACGGGGACTTCGACCAGCTCGCGGCCGAGATCGGCGGCGACCCGGTCGATCATCCCGGAGGACACCAGTGTCTTGCCGATGCCCGCGCCCGCTGGCCACCGGTCACGGTGGGCGTAGAGATAGCCGATGGCGGTCGCCAGATAGTGGTTCGGGTTCATCAGTCCGCCGTCGGGCGTGACGATGCCGTGCCGGTCGGCGTCGGCGTCGTTGCCGGTGGCGATCTGGTACTGACCGGCCCGGTCGATCAGCGAGGCCATCGCGTACGGCGAGGAGCAGTCCATCCGGATCTTGCCGTCCCAGTCCAGCGTCATGAACCGCCAGGTGGGGTCGGTCAGCGGGTTGACCACGGTCAGGTCGATCCGGTGCTGCTCGGCGATCCGGCCCCAGTACGCGACCGACGCGCCGCCCAGCGGGTCCGCCCCGATCCGGACACCGGCGGCGCGCACCGCGTCCAGGTCGAGGACGGACGGCAGGTCCGCCACGTACGTACCGAGGAAGTCGTACCGCCCGGTGCCCGGAGCGGCCAGCGCGCGGGCGTACGGGATGCGGCGCACATCCTTCATGCCGCCCGCGATGATCTCGTTGGCGCGGTCCTGGATCCAGTTGGTCGCCTCGGAGCCCGCCGGGCCGCCGCTGGGCGGGTTGTACTTGAAACCGCCGTCGGCGGGCGGATTGTGGGACGGGGTCACCACCACCCCGTCGGCGAGAGCCGAGGCACGGTCCCGGTTGTGGGTCACGATGGCGTGCGAAACGGCGGGGGTGGGGGTGTAGCCGTCGGCGCTGTCGATGAGCACCGTCACCCCGTTGGCGGCGAACACCTCGACCGCGGTGACCCGCGCGGGCTCGGAGAGCGCGTGGGTGTCGGCGCCGAGGAAGAGGGGCCCGTCCGTGCCCTGCCGGGTCCGGTACTCGCAGATCGCCTGGCTGGTCGCGGCGATGTGGTCCTCGTTGAACGCGGTGGCGAGCGACGACCCGCGGTGCCCCGAGGTTCCGAACGCGACGCGCTGCCGGGGCTCCTCGGGATCGGGGTGCAGCGCGTAGTACGAGGTCACCAGACGGGCGACATCGATGAGGTCCTCCGGCCGCGCCGGCTGTCCCGCTCGTTCGTGCGGCATCTGCGCACTCCTCCACATCGGTTGGTGCGATCGATTCGTCGGTTCATCTTCCCGGTTGGCGGCGGCGGCCGGTGACTGCCCCGCCGTACGGCCCGGCCTCCGGCGGACGTGGCGTCACGCGCCGGCGGCTCGGGGGCGAACCGGCGGGAGCGTCGCGGCGGGCGGCGGGCTCGGCGCTCCGGGGCGCCGCCGGGTGTTTTCGGGCGTTTCCGCAGGTCAGGGATGCTTTGTCAGCGGTGGGTGTTAGCCTCGCGGCATGGATCAGCAGGACCTCGCCAACCTCGCGCACCTGCGTCGGGCCCGGGACGCGATCGACCGCGACCATGCCCGTCCGCTCGATGTGCCGTCGATGGCGCGACACGCGCTGATGTCCCCGGCCCACTTCTCGCGGCGGTTCCGGGCGGCGTACGGCGAGACGCCGTACAGCTATCTCATGACGCGTCGCATCGAGCGGGCGATGGCGCTGCTGCGTGCCGGGTGGAGTGTGACCGACGCCTGCGTGGAGGTGGGCTGTACGTCGCTGGGCTCGTTCAGCTCGCGGTTCACCGAGATCGTGGGGGAGACACCCAGCGCCTACCGCGCCCGGGAGCATCCGGCCGTGACGGCGATGCCGCCCTGTGTGGCGAAGGCGCGCACCCGGCCCGCCCGGGCCGTGAGGCCCTCCGGCACACCGAGCAGGATTCGAGAAGCGCCCCCCGAGGCCGCCGCCTAACGTGGGCCGCATGAACATCGCACTCCAGTACTGCCATATCACCGTCAACGACCTCGACGAGACACTCGCCTTCTACCGTGACGGTCTCGGCCTCGACATCCGCAACGACGTCGCCTCGGGCGACTTCCGCTGGGTCACCCTCGGCAGCGCGGCTCAGCCCGGCGTGGAGATCGTGCTCTCGGAGCCGCACGCCGGCCGGTCCCAGGCCGACGGCGACGCCCTTCAGGCCCTGCTCACCAAGGGAGTTCTGCCGATGGTGATCTTCCGCTCCGACGATCTCGACGCGACCTTCGAGAAGGTGCTGGCATCCGGCGGCGAGGTGCTCCAGGAGCCCACCGATCAGCCGTGGGGCCCGCGCGACTGCGCGTTCCGGGACCCCTCGGGCAACATGGTGCGGATCTCGCAGACACCCCAGGTGTAGCGGGGGCGCGTGGTGCGGTCCGCCGCCGGACCGGCCCCGCGAGCCGGTTCGATAGGGTGGCCCCTCACGCCCTCAGTACGCTCAGCGGCGTCGTGCCCGCATCATCGAAGGGGTCGAGGATGGCCACCATCAGGGACGTCGCCGAACGGGCCGGGGTCGCGCCGAGCACCGTGTCGTACGTCCTCAACGGCTCCCGGCCCATCTCCGAGGAGACCGGCCGCCGGGTACGGGAGGCGGTGGACGCCCTCGGCTACCACCCGCGGGCCAGCGCCAGGACGCTGCGCAGCAGCCGCACGCACGTACTCGCGCTCGCCCTGCCCCGCGCCGCCGGGGAACGGCACTCGGTCGACGGACGCTTCGCCATCGAGGTCAGCGACGCCGCCAACGCCCGCGGTTTCGATCTGCTGCTCACCACCTCCCGGGACAAGGCCGAGGGGCTGCGCCGGGTGGCACGCAGCGGACTCGCCGACGCGGCGGTCCTGATGGCCGTCGACATGGAGGACGCGCGGATCGACGTCGTACGGGAACTGGTCTTCCCCGCCGCGCTGATCGGGCGCCCCGCGGACGAGGACGCCCTCCCGTGGACCGACCTCGACTGGGAGGCGGCGGCGGCCCTCGCCGTACGCGAACTGGCCGCCGCCGGCCATCGGGACCTGGTCTATCTGGCGCCCGGCGAGTCGGAGGTCAGGGGGCGGCGCAGCTACGCGTTGCGGGGCATCGCGGGCGCGCGGCTGGGCGCCCGTACCACCGGAGCCGCCGTCGAGGTGGTCCACTCGGTCAACGACCCCGCCGGCCTCGCCCACCGGCTGCACCCCCTGCTCGGGGTCGGCCGCGCCGCCGGGGGAGCGCGGCCGACCGCGCTCGTCGTCCAGCACCCCTCCGCACACCATCACATCCTGGCGTCCGTGACGGCGGCCGGGCTGCGGGTGCCGCAGGATCTCACCGTCGTGGTCATCGGCACGCTGCCGGGCGATCCGTCCAGCCGGCGGCTGCCGCGGATCGAACTGCCCGTCGAGACCCTGGCCACCGAGGTCACCCGGCTCGCCGTCTCCGCCGCTGCGGCGCTGCGTGAGGACCCGGCGCGGGGCACGGAGCCGGGTGAGCGGCTCCTCGCCGACGCGGTGGGTCATCTGCTGATCGCCCCCGCCCTGCTGCCGGGCACGGCGCCGTTGGGCCCCGGACGCTAGGTGTTCGGTCCACGGAGGTTGGGGACGCGGTGGGGTTCGGAGATGCCCGCTGTTCAGCGGGTCTCGTGCCGGCCTTGCCGTAGAGCCGCGTGGGGCTAGGGGGTTTCCGGGCGCAGGGTGCCTCGGCCGTCGAGGTCGTTCAGCACGGCGGGCAGGCCCTTGGTGAGCATTTTGGTGCGGACGGTGCCGAGGATTCTGGCCATGAAGAAGCCTCCGGCACCGGTGAAGCCGGTGTGGTCGTAGATGAAGCGCGTTCCGCCGCCGTGCGGTTCGAGCCGGTAGGCGACCTCGGTCACCTCGCCTCCGCCTTCGTCCTGCCACGAGTAGCGCAGCAGCGAAGGCTCGCGCACTTCCAACACCTCGCAGACCACGACGCCGCTCCAGCCGGGCTTCGGTTTCGCGATGAACCTGAACGTGGTGCCGACGGTGGCGGCGAAGCCCTCCGGCCGAGCGCCGGCGCCGGTGGCCGTCCACAGCGGGATCAGCTCCGCATCGGTGACCGCACGCCAGACCTTCTGCGGCGGGTGCGGGTAGTCGCGGACTATGTGGATGGCGCTCATGCGGCTCCTCGGGGATGGGTGCGTCCACCCCAGCGCTAATTTACAGCCAATGACAATTTACAGTAACAGCAAATATATGGCGACGGGACTATGCTTGCGTGATGACTTTGCGGACGGTGGACTGGACGGCTCTGCGCCCGCGCGAGGAGGAACCCGCCGCCGAGGGGCTGCGGGAGCGCAAGAAGCGGATGCTGCGCCGGCAGCTGTCCGACACGGCCACCGAGATGTTCATGGAACGGGGCTTCGACGCCGTACGGGTCGCCGAGATCGCAGAAGCGTGCGGCGTGTCGGAGAAAACAGTGTTCAACTACTTCCCGACCAAGGAATCCCTCGTCCTTGACCTGGGTGAAGCCACGTTGAACTCCCTGCGGACCACACTGGCCGATCCTGACCTGGCGCCGGTCGAAGCCGCGTTGAAGATTCTCTCCGGCGAGCTGGCCGCCGTCACGTCGTGGCTGAGCGCACAGGACGACCCGGCCGAGGCCAAGGCCATGTTTCTGCGCTTCGGCATGCTGATCAGATTCACCCCGTCCCTGCGGGCCTATCAGCGCGACACGACCGACCAGCAGATCGCCGTCGTCGCCGAGGTCTTGGCCCAGCGCACCGACATGAGCCCGGACGACCCCGAACCGCAGATCGCCGCGACCGCCCTGCTCGCCCTGTGGCCGATCCAGTTCCAGGCGCTCCGCAGGCACCTGAACCGCGCCCGCACCCCCGAGGAACTGCGCCACGCAGTCAGCGCCGACGTCCAGCGCGCCGCCCGACTCATCGACACCGGACTTGACTCACTGACCCTCGGCCGGTGAAACAGCCACCCCGGCCCGGGGCGGCGACGAGCGGCATCTCCCCTGCCCGAGGCCGCCCGCCTGTCGACGGGGCCCGTCACCAGCCTCCGTGGGTGGAAAGCCGCTGCGGGTGGAACACCCGGATCGCCGTGTGCTCCCGCGTTCCTGACCGGGCCCGGTTTCCCGCCGCCTTCCGCGCGCCCTGATCGCCGGCGGTCGGTCCGCCACGGGCGTTCAGGCGATCCGTGCCGCACCCCTTGTCGCCGTATCCGGCAGCGCCTAGCATCGCCGCATCGTCAATCGAATCGATTCGACGCGCGTTCGACCCGCTGTTCACCACGCTGTTCACCAACTTGTCCACCACCGGTACGGGCACCTCCGCGCCACCGCCCGCGCCCCCCGCGTCACCTCCGTCTCCTTACAGAGCCGTAGACCGAACGGAGAGCCCCTCGCCATGCCTTCCCTCCGCCGGCGCCCACCGGCGCCGACCCTGATCCTCACCGTGCTCGTGGTCGCGTCCGGGCTGGTCGGATGCGCCAAGGTGCCCGATGCCGGGACCTTCACCGTGCTGAACTCGGCCACGGACAGCCATGAACACAGCGAGCAGCAGAAGTTCTTCGACCGCTGCGCGAAGCCGCTCGGCGTACGGGTCAGGCAGACCAGCGTCCCCGCCGACCAAGTCGCTGCCAAGGCGCTGCGGATGGCCTCGTCGCACTCCCTGACGGACATCCTGGAACTGGACGGTTCCGAACTGCCGCAGTTCGCCGACACCGGCGGCCTCCTTCCCCTCAAGGACGCCGGGGTCGATGTCACCGGAATGTCCGAGGGCGCCGTGAGCATGGGCAGCTTCCGGGGCACCCCGTACGGCATCGCCCGGTCGGTCAACTCCCTCGCGCTCATCTACAACGCGGATCTCCTGCGCGAGGCCGGCGTCGAACCACCCACCACCTGGGACGAGTTGAAGACAGCGGCCAAGAAGCTCACCCGGGGCAGGACCTTCGGCATGGCCTTCAGCGCCACCCCCGACGCGGACGGCGTCTATCAGTTCCTGCCGTTCTTCTGGTCCGGCGGCGGGGACGAGACCCGGCTCGACGACGGCAAGGGCGCCCCGGCCCTCCAGCTCTGGAAGGACCTCGTCACGAGCAAGTCGGCCTCCAGCGCCGTGGTCACCTGGAACCAGCAGGATGTCAACGACCAGTTCATCGCCGGACGCGCCGCGATGATGATCAACGGTCCTTGGCAGGTGCCGGTGCTCGGCGCCCGGAAGGACCTCGCCTGGGAGGTCGCCCCCGTGCCGGTCCCCGAGGCCGGCCGGCCCCCGGTTCCGCCCATCGGCGGCACGGTGATGGCCCTGCCGAGGACCGGGGACAGCGGACGGCAGCGGACAGCGGCGAAGATCATCAACTGCCTCAACGAGCAGCGCAACCAGGTGGACTGGGGCGAGTCCGTCTACAACGTCCCCACCCGCACAGCGGCGGCAGCCGCCTACAAGGCCCAGAATCCCAAGCTCGGCGCCTTCGCCGACCAGGTGGCCACCGCCCGCTCGCGCACCGGCCGCGCCGGGGCCCACTGGCCGGTCGTCTCCGACGCGCTGGCCGGCGCGTTCCAGTCCGTACTGACCGGACGCTCCACGCCCGAAAACGCGCTGAAGCAGGCCCAGTCACGGGCCACGGCCGGAAAGTGAGGTGAGCGAACCGTCATGACCACCACCGTCACCACCGCCGTACCCACGCCGTCCGCGCACACGAAACCCGCCGGCGCGGCGCGCGACCGCCGCCGCGCCACCCTGCTGCGCTGGTGCTTCGTCGCCCCCGCCGCCCTCTACATGCTGGCCTTCTTCGGCTATCCGCTCGTCCGCAACATCCTGATGAGCTTTCAGCACTACACGCCACGGACCTACTTCACCGGTGAGTCGCCCTTCAACGGCCTCGACAACTGGCGCGGGGTCCTCGGCAACCCGCTGTTCTCCGACTCGCTCCGGCACACCGTGATCTTCACCCTCGGCTCCCTGCTCGGCCAGTTCGTCCTCGGCCTCGCGCTCGCCGTCTTCTTCTCCCGCCGCTTCCGGCTCTCCGGATTCGTCCGCGCCGTCCTGCTGCTGCCCTGGCTGGTCCCCATGGTCGTCTCCGCCGTCGTCTGGCGGAAACTCCTCGACCAGGAGACCGGTGTCCTCAACACACTGCTGATGGACCTGCACCTCACGTCGTCCGCGATCCCCTGGCTGAGCAGCCCGAACGTCGCCCTGTTCGCCGCGATCCTGGTCAACGTCTGGATCGGCATCCCGTTCAACATGGTGATCCTCTACGGCGGGCTCCAGGAGATCCCGCGCGAGCTGTACGAGGCCGCCGCCCTCGACGGCGCCGGGGCCTGGCGTACCTTCCGCGACCTCACCCTTCCGCTGCTGCGGCCGGTCGTCACCGTCGTACTGATCCTCGGCTTCATGTCGACGGTGAAGATCCTCGATCTGATCCTCGCCCTCACCGGCGGCGGCCCCGCCGACTCCACCCAGACACTGGGCACCCTCACCTACCAGCTCTCCTTCCAGCAACTGGACTTCGGCCAGGGCGCCGTGGTCGGCAATGTCCTCGTCCTGGTCAGCGCGGTCTTCGCCGTCCTCTATCTGCGCGCCAACCGCTCCGACTTCGGCCAGGGGAAGTGACCGCCGTGCCCACTCGCACACCGCACGCGGCCGGCTCGACGCGCCGCGCCGGCAACACCGTCATCGCGCTGGCCGTCCTCGTCGTCCTGCTCTTCCCGCTGTACTGGATGCTCAACATCGCCCTCCAGCCGGGCGAGAGCCTCGCCGCCACCCGCTGGCTGCCCACCTCGGCCGGCTGGGACAACTTCCAGCGCGCGCTGAGCAGCCAGGGCGGCTCCCTGGTCACCAGCCTCGTCGTCGCGGTCGGCGCGGTCGTGGTCTGTCTGGCGCTCGCCGCCCCCGCCGCGTACGCGCTGGCGCAGTTCGGGCTGCGGTCCGGCCGCGCCCTCGTGTTCGCCACGCTGATCACCCAGATGGTGCCGGGCATCGTCATCGCCAACGCCCTCTACAGCGCCTACGTCGATCTGGGGCTGGTCAACTCCGTGCCGGGGCTGGTCCTCGCCGACGCCTCGCTCGGGCTGCCGTTCTCCATCGTGCTGCTGCGGGCGTTCATGGTGTCGATCCCGCGCGAGGTCGTGGAGGCGGCCCTCGTCGACGGCGCGAACCGGTTCACCGCGTTCGTGCGTATCGTGCTGCCGATGAGCCGCAACGCCCTGATCACCGCAGGGCTGTTCACCTTCCTCTTCGCCTGGTCGGACTTCATGTTCGCACTGACCCTCAACACCACGGACGACGTCAAACCCATCACACTGAGCATGTACGAGTACATCGGCGCCCATGTCAGCGACTGGGGAGCGGTCATGGCGACCGCCGTCGTCTCCGCGGTCCCCGCCGCGATCCTGCTCGTGCTGGCGCAGAAATACGTCGCCGCGGGGATCACCGGTGGCTCCGTCAAATAGCGGGGCCGCCCGGCCCTCCGCACCCCGGCCGCGGACCCGGCCCCCCGCCGCACCGACCGGCCACACCGCTACGAGCAGAAGCAGGAGCACTGATGAAGTTCACCGACGGGTACTGGCAGATGCGCCCCGGCGTCACCGCGCGCCACGCGGTCTCCGTGGCCGACGCCGTCGTCACCGACGACCGGGTCACCCTCTACGCGCCGGTCGCCCGGGTCACCCACCGGGGTGACACGCTCAACAGCCCGCTGCTGACGGTGGAATGCTGGTCACCGGCCGAGGGGGTCATCGGTGTCCGCGTCACCCACCACGGCGGACGGGCCCCGAGGCAGCCGGAGTTCGCGCTCACCACCGGCGCGGACAACGGCCACGCCAAAGTGGTCAGGGAAGGCTCCGTGATCGAACTGGTCTCGGGCGAACTCTCGCTGCGGACCGACACCGCCGCCCCCTGGCAGCTGGACTTCAACGCCGGCGGACGGACCCTCACCTCGCTCGGCCGGCGCGGCGCCGGCTTCGCCACCGACGCCGACGACCGGCACTTCATGGTCGCGCAGCTCTCGCTCGGAGTGGGGGAGAGCGTGTACGGGCTGGGCGAGCGCTTCACCCCGTTCGTCAAGAACGGCCAGACCGTCGACATCTGGCAGGCCGACGGCGGCACCAACAGCGAGCAGGCGTACAAGAACGTCCCCTTCCACCTCACCAGCCGGGGATACGGCGTCTTCGTCAACCACCCGGGCCTGGTCTCCTACGAAGTGGGCTCCGAGACCGTCGGCCGGGTCCAATTCAGCGTCGAGGACCAGAGCCTGGAGTTCTTCGTCGTCCACGGGCCCGGCCCCCGGGAGATCCTCAGCCGCTACACCGCGCTCACCGGCCGCCCCGCGCTGCCGCCCGCGTGGTCGTTCGGACTGTGGCTGTCCACCTCCTTCACCACCTCCTACGACGAGACGACGGTCAACCGTTTCGTCCAGGGCATGGCCGACGCCGAGATCCCGCTGAGCGTGTTCCACTTCGACTGCTTCTGGATGCGCGAGTACCAGTGGAGCGACTTCGTCTGGGACCCGGACGTCTTCCCCGACCCGCGGGGCATGCTCGCCCGCCTCAAGGAACGCGGACTGCGCGTCTGCGTCTGGATCAACCCGTACATCGCCCAGAAGTCCCCGCTGTTCGCCGAGGGGATGGCCGCGGGCTACCTGCTCAGGAAGCCCGACGGCGACGTGTGGCAGTGGGACCGCTGGCAGCCCGGCATGGCGCTGGTCGACTTCACCCATCCCGGCGCCCGCGCCTGGTACGCGGAGAAGCTGCGCGTCCTGCTCGACCAGGGCGTCGACTGCTTCAAGACCGACTTCGGCGAGCGCGTGCCGGTGGATGTCGCCTGGCACGACGGGTCGGACCCGGAGCGGATGCACAACTACTACACACAGCTGTACAACGAGACCGTCTTCGAGCTGCTGCGCCAGGAGCGCGGCGAAGGCGAGGCCGTCGTCTTCGCGCGCTCAGCGACCGCCGGCGGCCAGCGGCTGCCCGTGCACTGGGGCGGCGACTGCGAGTCCACCTTCGAGGCGATGGCCGAGTCGCTGCGCGGCGGACTCTCCCTCGGGCTCTCCGGTTTCGGCTTCTGGAGCCATGACATCGGCGGGTTCGAGGGCACCCCGACCCCCGCCGTCTTCAAGCGCTGGGTGCAGTTCGGGCTGCTCTCCTCGCACAGCAGGCTGCACGGCTCCAAGTCCTACCGGGTGCCGTGGGACTACGGGGACGAGGCCGTCGCCGTCACCCGGTCCTTCACCCGGCTCAAGCACCGGCTGATGCCCTACCTCTACCGGGCCGCGCTCCAGGCGCGGGACTTCGGCACCCCGGTGATGCGCGCGATGGTGCTCGCGTTCCCCGACGACCCGGCCTGCCACCCGCTCGACCGGCAGTACATGCTGGGCGACGATCTGCTGGTGGCGCCGGTCTTCAGCGAGGACGGCACGGTCGACTACTACGTGCCCGAGGGCACCTGGACCCAGGTGCTCACCGGCGAGCGGATCCAGGGGCCCGGCTGGCGGCGCGAGACCCACGGCTTCGACACCCTGCCGCTGCTGGCCCGGCCGGACGCGGTGATCCCGTTCGGAGCCGTGGCGGAGAGCCCCGAGTACGACTGGGCGGACGGGGTGACCCTGCGGGTGTACGCGCCCGGGGACGGCGACGCGGAAGTGGTGACCTCCGTCCCCGCGCCGGACGGCTCCGGCGACGCCGCCGTCTTCACCGTACGGCGTACGGGCAGGGAGGTCGTCGTCGAGACCGGCAGCGACCTGCCGTGGCGGGTGCTGCTCGTCGGGGCCGCTCCCACCGGGGACGGCGTCGCCGATCCGCTCGGCGCGCTCCACACCTGCCCGGCGGGCACCGGACGGCTGGCCGCCCGCTGGGCCTGACCCCGTGAGCGGCCCGGTGTGCGGGGACACCCCCCCGCACACCGGGCCGCCATGGAGTCCCGCGTCCGCTCCGCACGGACCGCGCACGCCGGAGGGGCGGTGCCACCGGCCGGTGAGCCGGTGACATCGCCCCTCGCGGGCGTTACGGTGTGCGCGTCAGCAACTGAGATTGCCGCCCGGGTCGACCCCCAGGACCGACGAGAAATTCGTGTAGAGATCGATCCTGCTCTGCACCTGAGCCGGATTTCCGCCGTTGCATTCGATACTGCCGTTGATGCTGCGAATCGTCTCACCGAATCCGGCGCCGTTCACCATGGCGCTGTGCGGCGTCATGGTGCCGGGACCGCTCTGGGTGTTCCAGTACCAGAGCCCGGTCTTCCACGCGACGGCCGAATCGGTCTGCACGAGATCCGGGTTGTTCAGCAGATCGATCCCGAGCGCGTCGCCCGCGCTCTTGTAATTGAAATTCCAGCTGAGCTGAATCGGCCCGCGACCGTAGTACTTGTCCTGGCCGGCCGGGCAGCCGTACGACTGGCTCGTGTCGCAGTAGTGCGGATAGTTCGCGGTGTTCTGCTCGACCACATACACCAGCCCGCCCGTCTCATGACTGACATTGGCCAGGAACGCGGCGGCTTCCCGCTTCCGCACATCGTCACTTCCCGCCCCGGAGAAATCCGGGTAGGCGCTCAGCGCGGCCGTCAGACCGCTGTAGCTGTAGAACGAGTTCCGGTTCGGGAACATCTGGTTGAACTGGGCCTCGCTGACGACGAAATCGTCCGCCGCCGCGGCCTGCGCGGACTGCGCCGAGGAGGAGGGGGCGAGGGAGAACAGGGAGAACGCGGCTGCCGACGCGGTCGCGGTGAGCAGCCCGATGATGCGCTTGCGCACGTGATTCACTTCCTTGGTCCGGCCGCCCGACCTGCGGCGGCCCCTGCGTGTGGGGGCGGGCGCGCCCCCGCGTGGGGGCCGGGGCGCGCCCGGTGAGAGGTGAGGGACCCGGTGCGGCTCAGCCGCCGACGTTCACGTCGATGCAGGCGTAGAAGGCGTTCGTGGTGTCCGCGACGTTCCAGACGGCCAGCACCTTCTGCTGGCCCGTCAGGCCGCCGAAGTTCACGTCATGGCTCACGGTCGCGCCGGGCTGCGCGCCGTTGTCGTTGAATTCGGCGATCTTCTGCCCGCCGGCGTAGTACTCCCAGGTACTGGTCGAATGACGTGCGGTCAGCTGCCACTGGAACGTCGTGGTGCTGTTGACCGGCGTCACCGTCCAGCCCTTGGAGTCGTCGTCGAGATCCGAGAACCGGGAGTTCCCGCCGCTGCAACTGGTGAGCCCCTTCGGGCCCTCCACGCTCTGCGGCTCGTAGGTGATGTCGCCGCAGCTGACGGTTCCCGCCGCGCATTGCGCCTGCCGGCTGGGCGGGGAGGAGATGTATCCGTGGGCGCTCGCGGAACTCGCGGGAAGACTCACGGCGAGTACGGGGGCGACGACGGCGCCGAGCACGACGGCCAGTTTCTTCTTGCTGTTCATGGGGGGAGAACTCCTTCACTTCAGGACTTCCCGCTTGATATACGGATCGTGGGGGACCCGAATACCGCGGGCCGGCCTCTCCGGTGTGGGGCCAAGAGGCGCGAAGGGCGGCGGCCGATTCCCTTCCCGGCACCGTGCGTTCGGCATTGCGACCGGAAAGGTCTCGACCACTTGGCCTAGACCATACAGGCCGACGTGATCCCGTCAAGAGGGTTGTGTGAAAGGCCGGTTGGGGCGATGGACGAGCGCGGAACCCCGCTCGGGCGATGACCCTCCTCGACGCGCACGCGTGCCGGCCCCGCGGCCCGGACGTCCTGCCGACCCGGCCGGACACGGCAGGACGACGCCGGGCCACCGCCCGCGTGAGCCGTGACGCGGACGCCCACGCGGATGCGGGATCGCGGTTCAGCGGTCATGGTGGACGGGGGAGTACGTCCCGAGCGAGGAGCTTGCACATGTCGATGCTCGACAAGCTGAAAAGCCTGATCAAGGGCCATGAGGACACGGCCCGCCAAGGCGTGGAGAAGGGCGGAGACGCCTTCGACCGCAAGACGGACAACAAGTACCAGGGCCAGGTCGACACCGCCCAGAAGAAGCTCGACGAGCAGTTCGACACGGACGAACCGCACCCCGGCGACCGTCCCCCGAACAGCTGACGCGGTACGGGTGACGCGCCGGCACCCGGCGGCGGACGAGGACGCCGGGTGCCGGCGCGTCACGCGTACCGTCCCTCCGGGCGCGTCGGGCGCCTCCCGTACGCTCTCTCCCGGTCCCGGCCCGGCCGAACCGCGAGCGCCCCGCGGCCGTGCCATGAGTGACCGGTCCGTGCCGCCCCCGGCACGGCCACGACCGTCACCGGAGAGGGACCGACCCGCGATGACCAGAACCGAGTTACCCCGCCGCTCCGCCCGGCGCGCCCGCCACGCGGCCGTCGTCCTCGTCCTCGCGCTCACCGCGCTCCTCGCGGCCCCGACCGCCTCCTCGGCCAGGACCGCCCCCGCCACCGAGGTCGTCACCTGGGCCGCGAGCGCCGACCGGCTGGACGCGGCCGTCCCGGGCCGCACCCACCGCGTCGTCATCCACACCAGTGCGGGCGGCCGTGACCTGCGCGTCCGGCTCTCCAACGCCTTCGGCGAGCAGCCGGTCACCTTCGGCCACGCCTATGCGGGACCGCGCGCCTCCGGCGCCGCCGTGAGGCCCGGCTCCAACCGCGCGCTGACCTTCCGGGGCGCCGCCTCGGTCACCGTCCCGCCCGGCGGCTCCGCCTCCAGCGATCCGCTGCCCGGCACCGTACGCCCCGGGGCCGATCTCGCGATCAGCCTGTACGTACAGGACGCCGCCGGCAGCGCCACCGGCCACCGGATGGGGCTCCAGACCTCCTACATCGCCCCCTCGGGCGACCACGCCGCCGAGGAGTCCGGCGCCGCCTACACCGAGCGGACGGCCTTCCGCCACTACCTCGACGCGGTCGTCGTCGCCGCACCGGCCGGCACCGGCGCCGTGGTGGCGCTCGGCGACTCGATCACCGACGGCGCCGTCTCCACCCCGGACACCGACCGCCGCTGGCCCGACTTCCTCGCCGCACGTCTGCGCGCGGACCGCGGGACCTCCCTCAAGGGCGTCGCCAACGAAGGGATCTCCGGCAACAAGGTCCTCAGCGACGGCGCGGGCGTCAGCGCGCTCAAGCGACTGGACCGCGACGTGCTGTCCCAGCGCGGCCTGCGCACGGTGATCCTCCTCGAAGGCGTCAACGACATCAAGGCCACCCCCGCCCCCACGGCCGCCGAACTCATCGACGGATACCGGCAGATCATCGCCAGGACCCACGCCGCCGGCGCCTGCGTGGCCGGTGCCACCGTCCTGCCGTACCAGGGCTGGGGCGAGTGGAAGGAGAGCGGCGAGGCGGTGCGCCGGGAGGTCAACGCCTTCATCCGCGGCAGCGGCGCCTTCGACGCCGTCGTGGACTTCGACGCGGCGGTACGCGACCCGGCGGACCCGGCGAGGATGCTGCCCGCGTACGACAGCGGAGACCATCTGCACCCGAACGACGCCGGCATGGAGGCCATGAGCGACCACGTCGACCCGCGCGGTCTGAGCTGCTCCCGGTAGAACACCGATGGTGGTCCCGGTGAGCTGATCGGGCCGCCGGAACCCGTACGGCGCAACAACGCGACGCTCCCGCGCCCCGCACCCCGGAGAGTGGGGAACGTACGCCCGTACCCGCCCCGAGGCACCCACGACGTGCCCCGACCCACCGGAGCCCGCCATGACCTGTCACACCCGACGCGATCTCGGACTGCTCGCCCTGCGGCTCGGCACCGGAGGGGTGCTCGCCGCGCACGGCGCCCAGAAGCTGCTGGGCTGGTTCGGCGGCGGGGGGATCGAGGGGACCGCGCAGGGGATGGAGGCCATGGGCTTCCACCCGGGCAGGGAGAGCGCCATCGCCTCCGGGGTCGCCGAGGCCGGCGGCGGTCTGCTGCTCGCCCTGGGCCTGGCCACCCCGGCGGCGGGAGCCGCCGCCGCGGGCGGCATGGCGGGAGCGGCGGCGGTGCACGCGCCCAGCGGGTTCTTCGCGCAGTCGGGCGGCTTCGAGTATCCGGGCTTCCTCGGCTGGACCGCCGCGTCCATCGGCCTGGCGGGCGCCGGGCGTTACTCGCTCGACCACGCGACCGGCCACTGCTTCGACCGGCACTGGATGGTCCCGGTCGCCTTCGTGGCGAGCGCGGCGGCGGCGGTCCTGGTCATCCGCAAGCGTGCCCGGTACCTGGCGGCCGCGTCCGACGAGGCGGCGGACGGCGGCACGGCTCCGTAGGAGGCCGCGCGGCGACAAGGCGCTTCCCCGGCCCGTCGCGGGTGCGGCCCGCCCGGCGGGCGCGCGCCGCCGGACGCCTGCGACCTGGTGCGCGATCAGGGGCGGACCAGGTCATTAGCCTGGCTCCATGCTCGCGCTGCTGCACACCTCCCCGGTCCATGTCCCGGTCTTCGACGCCCTCGCGGAGCGGGACCATGCCGGGCTCGCCCTGCGCCATCTGGTGCGCGAGGACCTGCTCGCCGGAGCCAGGGCGGCGGGTCCCGAGGCCGTGGCGCACGAGGTCGGGGCCGTGCTGGCGGGTGCGGTCGCCGAGGGGGCGACGGCCGTGCTGTGCACCTGCTCGACCCTCGGCGCCGTCGCGGAGAGGGCCGCTCCGGCGCTCGGCGTACCCGTGCTGCGGATCGACCGGCCGATGGCCCGGATCGCGGCGTCGGCCGGGCGGGTCGTGGTCGTCGCCGCGGTGGAGAGCACCGTGGGGCCGACGGCCGCGCTGATTCGCGAGGAGGCGCAGGGACGGAACCTCGCGCTGCGCACGGTGCTGGCCGAGGGCGCCTGGGAGCTGTTCGAGGCGGGCGACCGCGACGGCTATCTCGACGCGGTGGCCGCCACCGCCGACGCCGTCACGGGGGCCGACGTGATCGTGCTCGCCCAGGTGTCGATGGCCGACGCGGCCGAACGCGTCACGAACGGCGTTCCGGTGCTGGCCGGTCCGCGCACGGGACTGGCCACCGCCGTGGCCGTCATGACCGCCGCCCGCAGCCGTACGGGCTGATCACGCGTGGATCCGGCGCGCGGGGGCACGCGCTCCGGGAGACAGTTGGGAACGCACGACTCCCGCACTTCTGGAGGACAGGCATGACCAGTCCCTACCCCGACCCCGTACCGCCGTCGCCCACCCCGCCGCCGGGACCGCCGGGACCGACCCCCGGGCCCGTACCGGTGCCGCCGCCGGGCCCCGCGCCCATTCCGGGACCCGATCCGGTCCCGTCGCCGCCCGGTCCCGGCCCCGCCCCCGTACCGCCCCCCGAGCCCGAGCCGCAGCCCGGACCCGTGTAAGGAGGGGCGGCGGGCGACACACGCGTCGGGCCGTCGGACCCGCCGTTCGCGGCGGGTCCGACGGCCCGACGGCCGTGCGCGCGGAGCGGTCAGCTCGCCACCTCGGAGCGGTCCCCGCCCCACAGCGTGTGGAACGTGCCGTCCCGGTCGGTGCGCCGGTAGGTGTGCGCGCCGAAGAAGTCGCGCTGGCCCTGCGTCAGCGCGGCGGGCAGCCGCTCGGCGCGCAGCGCGTCGTAGTACGAGAGCGCCGCCGCGAAGCCCGGTGTCGGGACGCCCTGGTGGACGGCCTGGGCGACCACCGCGCGCCAGTCGTCCTGCGCCGCGCCGATCTCCTCGGCGAACTGCTTGTCGGAGAGCAGGCTCGGCAGGTCCGGCCGCGCGTCGTACGCCTCGCGGATACGGTCCAGGAACGCGGCGCGGATGATGCATCCCGCCCGCCAGATCGCGGCGACCGACCCCAGGTCGATGTCCCAGTCGTACTCCTCGCTGCCCGCCTGGATCTGGTGGAAGCCCTGGGTGTACGACACGATCTTCGAGGCGTACAGCGCCTGCTCGACCTGGTCGGCGAAGCGCGCCGCGTCCGCCTCGGAGAGCGGCGTCGCCGTCGGGCCCGGCAGGGACCGGGACGCCTCCCGCAGTCCGGCGTGGCCGGACAGCGAACGGGCGAAGACCGCCTCCGCGATGCCGGAGACCGGGACGCCGAGGTCCAGGGCGATCTGTACGGTCCAGCGCCCGGTGCCCTTCTGCTCGGCCTGGTCGGTCACGATGTCCACGAACGGCTTGCCGGTGGCCTCATCCGTATGGGCCAGCACCTCGGCCGTGATCTCGATCAGATACGAGTCGAGACGGCCGGTGTTCCACGTCCTGAAGGTCTCGGCGATCTTCGCGGGGGAGTAGCCGGCGACGGAGCGCAGCAGGTGGTACGCCTCGGCGATCAGCTGCATGTCGGCGTACTCGATGCCGTTGTGCACCATCTTCACGAAGTGACCCGCGCCGTCCGGGCCGATGTGCGTGGAGCAGGGGGCGCCGTCCTTGGCCTTGCCGGCGATCTTCTCCAGCAGCGGGCCGAGCGACGCGTACGACTCGGTCGAACCGCCCGGCATGATGCTCGGGCCGTGCAGCGCGCCCTCCTCGCCGCCGGAGATGCCCACGCCGACGAAGTGGATGCCGCGCTCGCGCAGGTCCTTCTCGCGGCGGCGGGTGTCGGCGAAGTGCGCGTTGCCGCCGTCGATGATGACGTCGCCCTCTTCGAGCAGCGGCGCGAACTCCTCGATGACGGCGTCCGTGGGGTCGCCGGCCTTGACCATGATCACCAGGCGGCGGGGCCGCTCCAGCGCGGCCACGAACTCCTCGGCCGACTCGGCCGGGACGAACGTGCCCTCGTCACCGAACTCGTCCACCAGAGCACGGGTCTTCGACGCGGTGCGGTTGTGCAGCGCGACGGTGAAGCCGTTGCGGGCGAAGTTCCTGGCGAGGTTGCGGCCCATCACCGCAAGCCCGGTGACGCCGATCTGGGCAGTACCACTCATGCGTGTGCTCCTGGATGTCCGTCGGGTGTCGTGCTGGTCGCTGTACCGCGCTCCGCAGGGGGATACGGACTGCTGAACACGGCCGTTCACTCATCGTCAAGCGCCCCGGGGGCTTCCGCATTCCGGGGACCGGTCGGGAGCCGGGGCGGGACCGTTCACAGAGTATTGACATGTTCTCAGCGACGGCGTAACACTGACACCGCCTCGGAGAGCGCTCTCCCACCGCAACTCCGGTGATTCCGGCGCGGATTCCCGCACCGGTCGCACGGTTCGGCACGGCCCCCGCACGGTCCAGATCCACTCGTCCCCCCACCGCGCGCCCCCGGGGCGCGCGGCTGAAGCGGCACGGAGGTCCGCATGGCCGAGAGATTCCGCAGTACCGCTCTGCTGTCCACGTTGCTCGTCGCCACCGCCCTGGCTCTGGTGGCCCTCGGGCTCACCGCGATACCGCGCGCCGCCCGGGCCGAAACCGCCGCCGCTCCGGCGGCGGGGGCGGCGGCCCACATCGGGCACACGATGGCGAAGCCCGCGCTCCTGCCGTCCGGTGACGATCCCGACGGCGACGGATACATTCCGGCGAATCCGCCGGTCACCGGAGTGAAACCGTCCACCGAGATCCCGCCGCACCGCTACTTCCACGAGTTCCAGGCGAACTGCTCGGTCACCCACACCCGGCCCGACGACCCGATCGTCTTCCCCGGACAGCCCGGCGCCTCGCACGACCACACCTTCATGGGCAACAGCACGACCGACGCCCGCAGCACCACGGCCTCGCTGGGAGCGGGCTCCACGGCGTGCAAGGCACCCGGCGACAAGTCCGCCTACTGGATGCCGACCCTGTTCAACGGGAACACCGAGGTCCGGCCGGTGGGCCCGCAGACCATCTACTACAAGTCGGGGGTCACCGACTACCGCACCGTGCGCCCGTTCCCCAAGGGGCTGCGCTTCGTCGTCGGCAGCCCGACGCAGTCGGCCGCCCAGTTCCGCGGCCACCCGGGGTGGGTGGAGGGCTGGGAGTGCGGTGAGCAGTACAACAACACCGAGTTCCCGGCGACTTGCCCGACGGCCCGCGACGTCCAGCTCAACCTCCGCTTCCAGGCGCCCAGTTGCTGGGACGGAAAGTATCTGGACACCCCGGACCACCAGAGCCACATGGCCTATCCGACCGCGCAGGGCGCCAACCAGGACGTGTGCCCCGCCTCGCACCCGGTGGCGCTGCCGATGATCGAGTTCAAGATGGCCTGGCCCGTCAACGGGGACATGTCGCAGGTCCGACTGGCCAGCGGTACCGGCCACTCGTTCCACTACGACTTCTTCAACGCCTGGGACGACGCCACCCTGAAGGCGCTGGTGCGGCACTGCGTCGTCGAGGGGCTCCAGTGCGACGCCCGGGGCTACGACCAGACGCACCCGGAGGCCGGCGCCGCGCTCGACGCCGACTACCAACTGCCCTGACCCACCCCTTTCCCCCCACCGCGCTCTCCCGCCGGGGGTACGCCGCACCCCGGCGGGAGAGCGCTCTCCCAGCCCCGAGGAGACCGCACACCATGCACCGACCAGCCAGTACCAAGAGGCGCGCGGCGCCGCTCGCCCTCGCCGCCCTGTTCGCGTCCTGCGCGGTCGCCCTCCCGGCCCCCGCCGCGCACGCGGCGGGCAGCGTCGTCAAGGTCACCGGAGCGCAGGGCTCCTGGCAGCTGACCGTCGACGGCGCTCCGTACCAGGTCAAGGGCCTGACCTGGGGACCCGCCGCGGCCGAAGCGGCCCGCTATATGCCGGACGTCGCCTCGACGGGCGCCAACACCGTACGCACCTGGGGGACCGACGCCTCCAGCAAGCCGCTGTTCGACGCGGCGGCCGCCAACGGGGTCAAGGTCATCGCCGGCTTCTGGCTCCAGCCCGGCGGCGGCCCCGGCAGCGGCGGGTGCGTCGACTACCTCACCGACACCACGTACAAGAACAACATGCTCGCGGAGTTCCCCGCCTGGGTGAACACCTACAAGGACCACCCGGGCGTCCTGATGTGGAACGTCGGCAACGAGTCCGTCCTCGGCCTCCAGAACTGCTACGGCGGGACCGAACTGGAGCGCCAGCGCGACGCGTACACCACCTTCGTCAACGAGATCGCGAAGAGGATCCACGCCGTCGACCCGAACCACCCGGTCACCTCCACCGACGCCTGGACCGGCGCCTGGCCCTACTACAAACGCAACGCGCCCGATCTCGACCTGTACGCCGTGAACTCCTACGGCGACGTGTGCAACATCCGCAGGACCTGGGAGGACGGCGGCTACACCAAGCCCTACATCGTCACCGAGGGCGGCCCCGCCGGCGAGTGGGAGGTGCCGGACGACGCCAACGGGGTGCCCGACGAGCCCACCGACCTCGCGAAGGCGGCCGGCTACACCAAGGCGTGGGAGTGCGTCACCGGACACCGGGGAGTGGCCCTGGGCGCCACCCTCTTCCACTACGGGACCGAGTACGACTTCGGCGGCGTCTGGTTCAACCTGCTGCCCGCGGGCGAGAAACGGCTCTCCTACTACGCGGTGAAGCGGGCGTACGGGCGCGACACCTCCCGGGACAACACACCCCCGGTGATCTCCGCCATGACGGTCGACGCGGCCGGTTCGGTGCCGGCCGGCCGGGAGGTCACCGTACGCGCCTCGGTCACCGACCCGGACGGCGACCCGCTCTCCCACCAACTGCTGCTCGGCGGCAAGTACGTGGACGGATCAGGGCAGTTGACCAATGTGCCCGTCACCTCCGCGGGTGGCGGCACCTTCAGGTTCACCGCGCCCGAACGGCTCGGTGTCTGGAAGGTGTACCTGAAGGCCACCGACGGAAAGGGCAACACCGGCATCGAGACCAGGTCGTTCAAGGTGGTGCCGCCACCCGTCACCGGCACCGATCTGGCCCTCCGCAAGGCCGCCACCGCCTCCAGCTGGCAGACCGGCGGCACCGGCTGCCCGTGCGGTCCCGGCAACGCCGTGGACGGCTCGCCCGACACCCGGTGGGCGAGCGACTGGAGCGATCCGCAGTGGATCCAGGTCGACCTGGGGGCCAAGGCCGCGTTCCACCAGGTACGGCTCGTCTGGGAGACCGCGTACGCCAAGGGATACACGCTCCAGACCTCCGACAACGGCCGGGACTGGGCCACGCTGAAGACCGTCACCGACGGCAACGGCGGAGTCGATGATCACCAGGTCAACGGAAACGCCCGCTATGTACGGATCCACGCGACCGCGCGCGGAACCGGGTGGGGGTACTCGCTCTACCAACTCGGTGTCTACAACTGACACCTGTCCACGGTCCGCGCCTGTCCGGGAATCGCCCCCGGCCGGGCGCGGACCTTTTCCGTCCGTCCGTGCCCGCATACGGGCAGCGTTTTCTGGGCACGGGCAGACCGAACCGGGCACCGAACGGGCACGCCCGACGGGCGGAACGGGCAGTGATCCGCGCAACACCGACCCTCTTCTCCCCGGTGACCAGTGCGGTTACTCTTCGTCAAACGGGCATGAACGGTCACAGTCGATACTGCGTAGAGCCTGGTCGCAGCGGGTCCGTTGCTTGTACAAACGACGCATGAGCCCGAACGGGTGCTGAGCCGCAGCAAAGCAGGGAAGTGTGTTGTCGTGGACACCGACGAACGCCGACGAGAAATTCTTGAGATCGCCCGACGAGACGGGTCAGTGGAGGTAACGGCGCTGGCCGGAAAACTTCAGGTCGCCAAGGAGACCGTCCGGCGTGATCTGCACGCCCTTGAGGGACACGGACTTGTCCGGCGCACCCACGGCGGCGCCTATCCGGTGGAGAGCGCCGGGTTCGAGACGACCCTGGCGGTACGGACGACCCGGCTCGTACCGCAGAAGTCCCGGATCGCGGCGGCCGCCGCCGATCTCCTCGGCGACGCGGAGACGGTCTTCGTCGACGAGGGCTTCACCCCCCAGCTCGTGGCCGAGGCCCTGCCCCGCGACCGGCCGCTGACCGTGGTCACCGCCTCCCTGGCCGTGGCGACCGCGCTCGCCGACGCCGAGAAGATCGCCGTACTGCTGCTCGGTGGCCGGGTACGCGGATCGACCATGGCCACGGTCGACCACTGGACCACCCGGATGCTCTCCGAATTCGTCATCGACCTGGCGTACGTGGGAGCCAACGGCATCTCCCGCGAGTACGGCCTCACCACCCCCGACCCGGCCGTCAGCGAGGTCAAGTCGCAGGCCATGCGCAGCGCCCGCCGCCGGGTCTTCGCCGGAATCCACACCAAGTTCGGCGCGGTGAGCTTCTGCCGCTTCGCCGACGTGAGCGACTTCGAGTCGATCGTCACGGACGCCGGACTGCCCTCGGCCGAGGCCCAGCGCTACTCGCTGCTCGGGCCCCAGGTCATCCGCGTCTGACACCGCCGGCCCCGGCCGCCCCTCATACCTCCGTAGCCGCCCTCCTCCACGCCGTCCCCGGCAGGAGGCGGAACAGCGGCGCCCCGGACCCCTTCCCGCAACGAACGATCAGGAGAAATCTCATGCCCCTCCAGCAACGACGACGTGGAATCCGCGTAGTGGGTGCGAGCGTGGCCCTCGTGGGCCTGCTCGCGGGGTGCAGCGGCGCCGGTGGCGCCTCCTCCTCCGGAGGAGACGAGACGATCAACGTGCTCATGGTGAACAACCCGCAGATGGTCGAGTTGCAGAAGCTCACCGCTGACCACTTCACCAAGGAGACCGGGATCAACGTCAAGTTCTCGGTCCTCCCGGAGAACGACGTCCGCGACAAGATCACCCAGGACTTCGCCAACCAGGCCGGTCAGTACGACATCGCCACCATCAGCAACTTCGAGGTTCCGTTCTTCGCCAAGAACGGCTGGCTGCACTCGCTCGACGAGTACACCGCGAAGGACAAGGGCTACGACCAGGGCGACATCCTCAAGCCGCTCCAGGAGTCGCTGACCGCCGAGGACGGCAAGCTCTACGGCCAGCCCTTCTACGGCGAGTCGTCCTTCCTGATGTACCGCAAGGACGTCTTCGAGGCGAAGAACCTCACCATGCCGGCCAAGCCCACCTGGAAGGAGGTCGCGGCCCTCGCCGCCAAGGTCGACGGCGCCCAGAAGGGCATGCGGGGCATCTGCCTGCGCGGTCTGCCGGGCTGGGGCGAGGTCATCGCCCCGCTGACCACGGTCGTCAACACCATGGGCGGCACCTGGTTCACCAAGGACTGGGAGGCGCAGCTGACCTCCCCGGAGTTCACCAAGGCCACCAAGTTCTACGTCGACCTGGTCCGCGAGCACGGTGAGGCGGGCGCCCCGCAGGCCGGCTACGCCGAGTGCCTCAACAACATGACCCAGGGCCACTCGGCCATGTGGTATGACGCCACCGCCGGCGCCGGCTCGCTGGAGGCCAAGGGCTCCCCGGTCAAGGGCAAGATCGGCTACGTGCCGGCCCCCGTCGACAAGACGGACAGCTCCGGCTGGCTCTACACCTGGGCCTGGGGCATGCAGAAGGCGTCCAAGAAGACCGACAGCGCCTGGAAATTCATCTCCTGGGCGTCCGGCAAGGAGTACGAGAAGCTCGTCGGCGAGAAGGTCGGCTGGTCCAACGTCCCGGCCGGCAAGCGCGCCTCGACCTACGCCAACCCCGACTACCTGAAGGAAGCCGGAGCGTTCGCCGAGGTCACCAAGGACGCCATCGCCAACGCCAACCCGACCGACCCCGGCACCCAGCCGCGTCCGACGGTCGGCATCCAGTTCGTCGACATCCCGGAGTTCACGGACCTGGGCACCAAGGTCTCGCAGGAGATCAGCGCGGCCATCGCCGGCAAGAAGTCGGTCGAGGAAGCCCTGAAGAACTCGCAGGCACTGGCTGAGAAGGTAGGCAAGAAGCAGCGGTGAGTACCTCCGTCAGCACACCCCCACAGTCCCCGGCCGGCGCGCCCCGCGTCGAAGCGCCCCGGCGCGCCGGCCGGGGCGGTGCCGGGCGCGCCCGCGCCTGGGCCACCCGCGCCCCCCTGCTGCCCGCGCTCGTCTTCCTGATCGCGGTCACCCAGTTGCCCTTCGTGGCGACCCTGGTCATCTCGCTGTTCGACTGGAACTCGCTCTCCCCGGACGACCGTTCCTTCGCCGGCGTCTCCAACTACGGCTCCGTGTTCACAGACGCCGACCTGCGCGAATCGGTGTTCACGACCGTCCTGCTCACCGCGACCGTGGTGATCGCCAGCGTCGTCCTCGGGCTGCTGCTGGCGCTCCTGCTCGACCGCAAGTTCATCGGTCGCGGCTTCGTCCGCACCCTGCTGATCACGCCCTTCCTGCTGGTGCCCGTCTCGGCGGCGCTGATGTGGAAGCACGTGCTCTACAACCCGGAGTACGGCCTGCTCAACGGCGGCTGGGCCTGGTTCACCGGTCTGTTCGGGGTCGAGAACCCCGCCCAGCCCGACTGGATCTCGGACATGCCGCTGCTGGCGGTCGAGACCGCGCTCGTCTGGCAGTGGACGCCGTTCATGATGCTCATCCTGCTCGCCGGACTCCAGAGCAGGCCCGCCGAGATCATCGAGGCGGCGAAGCTGGACGGCGCGACGGCCTGGCAGACCTTCCGTTATCTGACGCTGCCGCATCTGCGCCGCTACCTGGAGCTGGGCATCATGCTCGGGTCGATCTACATCGTGCAGAACTTCGACGCGGTGTTCACCCTGACCTCCGGCGGCCTCGGCACCGCGAACCTGCCGTACACCATCTACCAGACCTTCTACCAGGCTCACGAGTACGGACTGGCCTCCGCCGCCGGAGTCGTCGTCGTGATCGGCACGATCGTGATCGCGACCTTCGCCCTGCGTGTGGTCTCGTCCCTCTTCAGTGAGGAGGCGAACCGCGCATGAGCACCCTCTCCGTACCGAACGCCACCCCGGCCGCGCGTCAGCGCGTCGACAAGTACGCTCCCGCCGCCAGGCGGGCCAGGCGGCTCTCCACCGGACTGGGTGTGCTGGCCTGGATCGTCGGCATCGTCTTCTGCCTCCCCGCGCTGTGGATGCTGCTGACCTCCTTCCACTCGGAGGCGGACGCGGCGACCAACCCGCCGTCCCTCACCGCGCCGCTCACCCTCGACAGCTACCGGGTGTTCTTCGGCGACGGCGGCGGCGCCAGCCCCTGGCCGCCGCTGATCAACTCGCTGACGGCGTCGCTGTTCTCCACCCTGTTCGTGCTGGTGCTGGCGCTCCCGGCGGCGTACGCCCTCTCCATCAAGCGGGTGGAGAAGTGGACGGACGTCATGTTCTTCTTCCTCTCCACGAAGATGCTGCCGGTCGTCGCGGGTCTGCTGCCCGTGTACCTCTTCGCGAAGAACGTCGGCATGCTGGACAACATCTGGCTGCTCGTCATCCTCTACACGTCGATGAACCTGCCGATCGCCGTCTGGATGATGCAGTCGTTCCTCGCGGACGTGCCGGTCTCGATCATCGAGGCCGCCCAGGTGGACGGCGCCCGGCTGCCGACCGTCCTGGCCAGGGTGGTCGCGCCGGTGGCCGCGCCCGGCATCGCGGCGACGTCGCTGATCTGTTTCATCTTCAGCTGGAACGAGCTGCTCTTCGCCCGGGTGCTGACCGGTGTGACGGCGCAGACCGCGCCGGTGTTCCTGACGAGCTTCGTGACCAGCCAGGGTCTCTTCCTGGCCCAGCTGTGCGCGGCGTCCGTCGTTGTCTCCCTGCCGGTGCTCGCCGCGGGGTTCGCCGCCCAGGACAAGCTTGTCCAGGGCCTTTCTCTTGGAGCTGTGAAGTAAATGAGGGCAGCGATCGTCGAAGCCGTCGGCAAGGTCTCCGTCACGACGGTTCCCGACCCGACCCCAGGCCCTCGGGACGTTGTGGTGTCCGTCGCCGCGTGCGGACTGTGCGGTACCGATCTGCACATCCTCCAGGGCGAGTTCGCGCCCACGCTGCCGATCATCCCCGGTCACGAGTTCGCCGGCGAGATCGTGGAGATCGGTGCCGATGTGACCGAGCTGGCGGTGGGTGACAAGGTCGCCGTCGACCCGTCGCTCTACTGCCACGAATGCCGCTACTGCCGCACCGGGCGCGGCAACTTGTGCGACCGCTGGAACGCGATCGGCGTCAGCAAGCCGGGCGGCGCGGCCGAGTACGCCGTCGCGCCCGTCGCCAACTGCGTGAAGCTCCCCGACCACGTCGACGTCAAGGACGCGGCGCTGATCGAGCCGCTGTCCTGCGCGGTGCGCGGATACGACGTGCTCAAGTCGACGCTCGGCGCCGAGGTGCTGATCTACGGTTCCGGCACCATGGGGCTCATGATGCTCGAACTGGCCAAGCGCACCGGCGCCGCCTCCGTCGACATGCTCGACGTCAACCCGGAGCGGCTGACCACCGCGGGCAAGCTCGGCTGCTCACGCTCGGCCGCCTCGGCCGACGAGTTCGACCGGCCCGGCGGCTGGGACCTGGTGGTCGACGCGACCGGTAACGCGCGCGCCATCCAGGACGGTCTGGGCCGGGTGTCCAAGGGCGGTACCTTCCTCCAGTTCGGGGTCGCCGACTACGCGACGACCGCCGTCATCGAGCCGTACCGCATCTACAACCAGGAGATCACCATCACCGGCTCCATGGCGGTGCTGCACAGCTACGAGCGCGCCGCCGCGCTGTTCGCCACCGGGGTGCTCGACCCGAAGGTCTTCATCAGCGACCGGCTGCCGCTGGAGCAGTACCCGCAGGCCATCGACAAGTTCAAGGCGGGCCAGGGCCGCAAGATCGTGGTCGAGCCGTGACGCCGGCGCGGGAGGCAGGACCGGGTGCCGTCCTGGTGATGGGGGAGGCGCTCATCGACCTCGTCCCCTCGCCGGACGACCCGGCCGGCTTCCGGGCCGAACCCGGCGGGGCGCCCGCCAATGTCGCGGCCGGGCTCGCCAGGCTCGGCACGCCCAGCTGGTTCGCGGGCGCGCTCGGCGGCGACGGCTTCGCGCGGATGATCGAACAGCGGCTGGTCTCCGCGGGCGCCGAACTCGGTCTGTGCGCCCGCTCGGAGCTGCCCACGACGCTCGCGGTCGCCGACCCGGGCCCGGACGGCACCAGCTACCACTTCCACCTCGCGCAGACGGCGACCTTCCGGCTGCCGGACCACTCCGCCGAGGTGGAGCGGTTCGCCGTGGTGTACGCGGGCGGGGTCGCCGCCGCCGTGGACCCGTCCGCCGACGCGGTCGCGGCCACCGCGCGCGCCGGAGCGCGCCACTCGCTGCTGGTGGTGGACCCGAATGTCCGCGAGGACCGGACGATCGACCCCGAGCTGTCCCTGCGCAGACTGCGTGAGCTGTGCGAGCTGGCGCAGGTCGTCAAGGCCAGCGACGAGGACCTGGCCCGGCTGTGGCCGCGGGCCGATCCCGACGAGAGCGGCCGACGGCTGGCGGCGGACGGCCGGCTCGTGCTGGTCACCCGGGGCGCCGAGGGCAGCACGGCGTACGCCGGCACCGCCGAGCCGGTGTCCGTCTCCGCGGTCCCCGTCGAGGTGGTCAACACCATCGGCGCCGGGGACGCCTTCATGGCGGCGGTGCTCCACTGGCTCAGCACCGCGCCCGTCGACCGCGCGGGCGGACCGGCGCTGCTGGAGCGCGAACAGATCGCGGAGATGCTCGGCTTCGCGTCGCGCGTCGCCGCCTCCGTCTGCGCCAAGGCCGGTACGGAACCGACACCGCCGTCGCCCGGGGAACACTGATCCGACGCGCGCTGCGGGCCCGCACCGGGTCGCGGAGCACGCACCGAAACCACCTCCCCGCAGTGGCCGAGGCCACCGCCCCGCATCGACGGGACGGTGGCCTCGGCCGTTCACGGGCCGGTGCCGGGCGGTGTCACGCCGCGCGACGGCCGCGCTCCGAGGCGGCCCGGACGATCTCCGCGTACCGGTGGCCGCTGCTCTTGACCGTCCGGCGCTGCGTCGCGTAGTCCACGTGGACCAGGCCGAACCGCTTGTCGTAGCCGTACGCCCACTCGAAGTTGTCCATCAGCGACCAGGCGAAGTACCCGGCCAGCGGGGCGCCGCCCGCCACGGCCCGCGCGCACGCGGCCAGATGCTCCTCCAGGTAGCGGGTCCGCTCCGGGTCGTCGACCGTGCCGTCCGCCCGCACCGCGTCGGGGAAGGCCGAGCCGTTCTCCGTGACGTAGAGGCGCCGCGCCCCGTACTCCGTGGTGAGCCGGCCGAGCAGCTGCTCCAGGCCGTCCGCGTGCACCTCCCACCCCATGTGCGTGGTGCGGGCGTCGGCCACCTCGACCTGCCTGGCGTACGGTACGGGCCCGGCCGGGTCGTCCCGGACGATCTGGCGGAAGTAGTAGTTCAGCCCCAGCCAGTCCAGCGGCGCCGCGATGGTCTCCAGGTCGCCGGGGCGCTCGGGCAGCTCCACCCCGTACAGCTCGCGCATGTCCGCCGGGTAGCCGCGGCCGTGGATCGGGTCCAGCCACCAGCGGTTGGTGTGGCCGTCGGCCCGCACGGCGGCCGCGCGGTCCTCCTCGCTGTCACTGGCGGGCTCGATCGGGCTGAGGTTGTTGACGATGCCGATCCGGGCGTCGGCGCAGACCGCCCGGATCGCCTGGACGGCCAGGCCGTGCCCCAGGTGCAGGTGGTACGAGGCGCGCACGGCGGCCGTCAGATCGGTCAGCCCCGGAGCCATCCGGCCTTCGAGATGCCCGATCCACGACGAGCAGAGCGGCTCGTTGAGCGTCGCCCAGTCCTTCACCCGGTCGCCCAGCCGCCCGGCGACGACGGAGGCGTACGCGGCGAAGTGCTCGGCGGTCTCCCGGGCCGGCCAGCCGCCCCGGTCCTGGAGGACCTGCGGCAGGTCCCAGTGGTAGAGGGTGGCGAACGGGGTGATCCCCGCCTCCAGGAGCCCGTCCACCAGCCTGTCGTAGAAGTCGAGCCCCGCCTTGTTCACCGGCCCGTCGCCGCCCGGCACGATCCTCGGCCAGGCGACCGAGAAGCGGTAGGCGCCGACGCCGAGCCGGCGCATCAGCGCGATGTCCTCGGGGACCCGGTGATAGTGGTCGCAGGCCACGTCGCCGGTGTCGCCGTTGTCGACCGCGCCGGGCGTGTGGGAGAACGTGTCCCAGATGGAGGGGGTGCGGCCGTCCTCGGCCACCGCTCCCTCGATCTGGTACGCGGCGGTGGCGACGCCCCAGGTGAAGTCGGCCGGGAGGGCGTTGAGGTCGTTCACGTACTGCCTTTCCGCAGGGGGCACCCGGGGGTCGGCCGGGCGCCGTGGGGTCACTTGACCGCGCCGGCGGTCAGACCGGCGACGAGATAGCGCTGGAGGAGCAGGAACCCGGCGACCACCGGCACGCTGACGACGAGCGAGGCGGCCATGACCTGGTTCCAGTAGACGTCGTTCTGGGTGGCGTACCCCTGGAGTCCGACGGCGAGGGTGCGGGTGGTGTCGTTGGTCATGACGGAGGCGAAGAGCACTTCGCCCCAGGCCGTCATGAACGCGTACACGCAGACCGCGACGATGCCGGGGGTCGCGGCCGGTACCACCACCCGGAACAGCGCGCCGAACGCGCCGCAGCCGTCCACCATGGCGGCCTCGTCCAGGTCCCTCGGGATGGAGTCGAAGTAGCCGATCAGCATCCAGATGGAGAAGGGCAGCGAGAACGTCAGATAGGTGAGGATCAGGCCGCCGCGCGATCCGTACAGGGCGATGCCCGTGGTGTTCCCGATGTTCACGAAGATCAGGAAGAGCGGGAGCAGGAAAAGGATGCCGGGGAACATCTGCGTCGAGAGCACCGTGATGGTGAAGACCCGCTTGCCCCGGAACCGGTAGCGGCTGACCGCGTACGCGGAGAACACCGCGATCACCACCGAGAGCACCGTCGCCGATCCCGCCACGATCAGCGAGTTCACGAAGTAGCGGGCCAGCGGGACGGTGTCCCAGATGTCGAAGTACGGACGGATCGTGAGATCGGTGGGGATCCACCGGAACGCGCCCGAGACGTCCTGGAGCGGCTTGAGCGAGCTGCTGATCATCACATACACCGGCAGCAGCGCGAACACCGTCAGGAGGGTCAGGACGACCCGCCGGGTCCACCGGAAGGACGGCGGCGGTGCGAGCGGGGAGCGGGGCCCGCCCCGTCGCGGTCCACTAGACATCGGAGCCCTTCCTTCCACGGGTGGTGAGCAGCAGATAGACGGCCGTGACCAGCAGCAGGAAAAGCAGCAGGAGCACGGACATCGCGGAGCCCGAGCCGAAGTTCCAGGTGACGAACGACGACTGGTAGATGTGGATCGAGATCAGATCGGCCGACTCCGGTGCCGATTTGCCGAACAGCACGTACGGCGTGTTGAAGTCGTTGAACGTCCACAGGAACAGGACGAGCACCAGCACCTGGTTGACCGGCCGCAGCGACGGGAGGGTGATCCGGCGGATCTGCTGCCAGATCCCGGCGCCGTCGATCGCCGCGGCCTCGTACAGTTCGCGCGGGATGTTCTGGAGGCCCGCCATCACGATGAGGAAGGCGAACGGCCAGGACTTCCAGACGGCGACGACGATCAGCGCGTAGACGCTGTTGTCGCCGATCAGCCAGAAGGACGGCTGGTCGGTCAGGCCGAGTTGGTCGTGCAGGACGTGATTGACCAGCCCGTTGTCCCGCTGGAACATGAAGGCCCAGGTGATGACGGCCGCGTACACCGGCAGCGCGTACGGGACGAGGAAGACGGCCCGCAGCACCCCCCGGCCCCGGAAGTTCTCCTGGAGCAGGATGGCCGCGGTGACGCCGAACAGCCAGCACAGGGCGACCGCGCACAGGGTGAAGACGCAGGTGACGAAGAAGGAGTGGAGCAGCGCCCGGCCGATCGGGGCGTCGAAGTCCACGGCGACGCGGTAGTTGTCCAGGCCCGTCCATGGCGCGGCCCCCCAGTCGCGGATGTAGAACTGGGTGAGCTGACGGAAGCTCATCACGATCCCGATGACCATCGGGATCAGATGGACCAGCAGTTCCAGCAGCACGGCCGGCAGGAGCAGCAGATAGGGCAGGCCGCCGCGGCGGACCCGGTCGGGGAGGCGCGGCAGCCTCCGGCGCGGGCCGCCGCCCGGGCCCCGCGCGGCGTCCGCCCGGTCCGTACGGCTGGAGGTGAGGGTGGCGGTCATGACAGTGGCCTCACTGCTGCATCTGCTGCTGGGCCTTGTCCAGGCGCTCCCGGACCGATGCGGTCGTCACCGGCCGGCCGGCGGCGGCGTCGGCCCACAACTCCTTGACGGCCGTGCCGACCGCCGTCTCGAACTGTGACTCGGACGGCACCTGCGGCAGCGGCGCTGCGCTGTTCAGGAGCGTGTCGCGCAGGACCTTCAGCTCGGGCGCCGCGAACGCCTCGTCCTCCTGCGCCGCCTTCACCGGCGGAATCGAACCGTAGGTCTTGTTGAGCAGGGTCTGCTCCGCGTCGCTCGTCATGAACTTGACGAACTTCTTGGCGCCGTCGAGGTTCTTGGTGTTCTTGAAGACCGCCATGTTGATCCCGGCGACCATGGAGTTGGTCTTCTTGTCCGCGCCGGGCGCACCGTCCCGCACCGGCACGGGGGCGACGCCCCAGTCCTCGGGCTTCATGCCCTGCGAGGCGAAGGTGGAGGCGGCCGCCTGCCACAGCACCATCGCGGTCCTGCCCTTGGAGAAGTCCTGGAGGGACTGGTTCTGGGCGTACTCCGCGTTGCCCGGCGCGACGATCTTGTCCTTGGCCATGAAGTCGACGTACTGCTTCACGGCGGCGACCGCGCCGTCCGAGGTGAACGCCGGTTTGCCGGACGCGTCGAAGAAGTCGACGCCGTGCTGCTTGGCGAGGACGAACACCTGGTGGATGTTGTTGGAGAGGTTGGCGCCCTCGGCGCCGAGCGCCCATTTGCCGTCCCGGGACAGCTTTTTGCCGTCGGCGACCAGCTCGTCCCAGGTGGCCGGCGGCGCGCTGATGCCCGCGTCCGCGAACATCTTCTTGTTGTAGTAGAGCGCGTAGGCCAGCGAGTACAGGGGGACGGCCGCGGGGGCCTGGTCGGCCGCGCCGGCGGAGGCGACCGCCGAGTCGACGAACCTGTCCCGGCCGCCGATCGCGTCGAAGTTCTTCTCGTCCCACGGCAGCAGCGCGCCGGTGGCCTGGAGCGAGGACGACCAGGTGTTGCCGATGTTCAGCACGTCGGGGCCCTGGCCCGAGGTGGTGGCGGCCAGGATCCGGTTGAGCAGATCCGCCCACGGGACGACTTCGAGTTTGACCTCGATACCCGTCTCCTTCTCGAACTTCTTGAGTTCGGGGGTGAGTATCTTCTTGTCGGCCTCGATGCTGGGGCCCTGGTTGGACGCCCAGTAGGTGAGGGTTCCGGGCGCCTCGTCGCCGCCGCCGGACGACGAACCGCCGCCGCATCCGGTGACGGCGGCGAGGGCGCCGAGGACGGTGACTGCTGCCGCGGCTCTGACTCTGCGCATGTGCGGGGCCCCTCTTTGGGGATGGCCGTGTGCACCGGAGGAACAGCCCGGACGTACGGCCTCCATGACTTAATTTATGCCGTGATTTAAGAGGTGAGGGAAGGTCGCGTCAAGGCTTGTGACCGGGGTATGTTGCGTGGAGGGAAGGAGCACCATGGCGGAGCGCAACAGACGGACGGTGCGTGACCTGCGCCGGGGCAACCGGGCACGGGTTGTGCAACGGTTGTATTTCGACGGTCCGCTGAGCCGCCAGGAGCTGGGACCGGCCACCGGGCTGAGTTCCGGGTCCATCAGCAACGTCGTCGCCGAACTCGTCGCCGAGGGGCTGCTGGAGGAGGCCGGGGTGGTCGACTCGGACGGCGGCCGCCCCCGCACCCTGCTGCGGGTCGCCCCGGGCGGCGGGCTGCTGATCGGCATCGACATCGGGGAGACCCGGGTGCGGGTCGAGCTGTTCGACCTCACCCTCACCGAACTCGCCCGCACCGACCGGCTGCTGGCCCAGCACGGCTACGACGTCGACCGGGTCGTGGAGCATGTGCGCACCGGCGTCGCCGATGTGCTGCGGGACGCGCAGGCCGACCCGGAACACCTGCTCGGTATCGGGATCGGGGTCCCCGGGATCATCGAACGCGGCGGCCCGGACGGCGACGTGGTCCACGGGCCGACCATCGGCTGGGACGCCGTGCCCTTCGAGAAGCTGCTCCGCGCGGCCCTCGAAGTGCCGCTCGACATACCGCTGTTCATCGACAACGGTGCCAAGACCCTGGGCCAGGCCGAGATGTGGTTCGGCGGCGGCCGGGGCGCCGGCACCGCCGCCATCGCGCTCATCGGTTCGGGGATCGGCGCGAGCGTGGTGCACGGCGGCGCCCTCATGGAGGGGAACGGCCGGGGCAGCGCCCTCGAATGGGGCCACACCACCGTACGGATGGGCGGCCGGCGCTGCCGCTGCGGCTCCATCGGCTGTCTGGAGGCGTACGCGGGCGCGGAGGCGATGCGCGAACGCTGGTACGAGGCGGGCGGGCCCCTCCCGGACGACGCGGACGACGAGACGGCGCTCGCCGCCCTGCTCGCCGCGGCCTTCCCGGGACCGGAGGGCCCCGAGCCCGACCCGGTCGCGGTCTCCCTGCTGGAGGACACCGCCGAGTGCCTGGGCGCGGCCCTGGGCGACCTGATCAATCTCTTCCTGCCGGAGCGCGTCCTGCTCGGCGGCTGGGCCGGGCTGCTGATCGGCCCCCGGCTGCTGCCGGAGATCCGCCGCCACACGCGGGCGTACGCCCTGCCGCCCGCCCTGGCCCGTACCACGATCGAACTGGGCCGTCTCGGACCCGACGCGGTCACGGTGGGGGCGGCCACGCTGCCGCTCGCCGGGTTCCTCGCGCGCGGCGGCAGCAGACCGCGGCCGGCCGGACCCGCGGGTGAACCGGAGCCCGGCGGGGTGAGCGCGCCCCGGCGCTGGCAGCGCGCGCCCGCGACGGCGGGAGGGCCCGCGCGGGGAACGGAGCCCGTGGAAGGGGGATCCGGGGGGCCGGGTCCGTGGACGCGGAGTCCGTGAGGGAGGCGCGGGTGCGCGCGGGCGCGCGCCGGCGCGCGGCGGGTCAGGCCGAGTCGCGTACCACCAGGGACGGTTCGAAGACCACCGAGGTGACCGCCCGGTCGGACCCGGCGAGCCGCTCCAGCAGCAGCCGGGCCATCTGCGCCGCCATCTCCTCCACCGGCTGGCGCACCGTGGTGAGCGGCGGGCGGCAGGACAGGGCCGCGCTGCTGTCGTCGAACCCGATCACGGCGACATCCCCCGGCACCCGCCTCCCGTGCTCGCGCAGCACATGGCAGGCTCCCACCGCCATCAGGTCGTTGGCCGCGAACACCGCGTCCAGATCCGGGTGTTCGGCCAGCAGCCGCGCCATCGCGGCCTCGCCGCTGTCCTGGGTGAACAGCCCCTCGGCGACCGCGACGCACGGCTGTCCGGCGCGCGCCATCGTGTCGCGGAAGCCCGCCAGCCGCTCCTGTCCCGCGGGCACGTCCAACGGCCCGGTGATCGTGGCCACCCGCCGGCAGCCGCGCGCGAGCAGATGTTCGGCGGCCAGGCGAGCCCCGTCGCGGTGGGCGAGGTCCACATAGCTGATCCGGGTGGGCCGGGCCGGGCGCGCGTACAGCACGGCGGGCAGCCCGGCCTCGGTGATCAGTGCGGGCAGCGGATCCTCGGCGTGCGTCGAGACCACCAGCGCGCCGTCGGCGCTGCCCTGGCGCAGATACGCCAGGACCTCGGCGCGGGCGCGCGAGGTCTCGGCGAACATCAGGACCGGGTACAGCCCGCGCGGCCGCAGATGGCTGACGACCCCGGTCACCACCCGGCCGAAGAAGGGGTCGGCGAAGACCCGTGCGGTGAAGGAGCCGCTGCCGTCCTCGCCCCCGGCGCCGTCCGTGGCGGCGCCTCCGCCGGAAGCCGGGCCCGTCGCGTCCTGCGGGCCGGGGTCGTCCCCCGCGCCCGAGACCACCAGCGCGATGGCGTCCGTCCTGCGGGTGACCAGCGAACGGGCCGCGCGGTTGGGCGCGTACCCGGTGGCGGCCACCGCTCGCCGGACGGACTCCTGGATCACCGGGTCGACATTGCGGACCCCGTTGACGACCCGCGAGACCGTGGCCCGGGAGACACCGGCGGCCCGCGCCACATCCTCCAGGGTGGGTGCGCCCGCCGACCGCAGATCTTCCGTCATGCTCCCTTTTATAGCATCAGAGGAGAGCGCTCTCCGGAGGGGCTTCCGGCACGGACCGGGACAGCGATGTCACGGCGCGCAGCGGCAGTTCACCGGCCGACCGCCCGCAGAGCAGGGTCACCTCTCCCGGCTCCGCCACCCAGCGGCGCTCCCGCGTCGACCAGCGGGCCGCCGCCCGGCCGTCCACCCGTACCGCCGCGACCGCCCGCTCCCCGGGGTCCGCGACCACCGCCGCGTGTCCGACGAGCCGGGGGACCGGCGGCCCGCCGTCCGGTTCGGGGCCGGCCAGATAGAGCTGGACGACCTCGCGCCCCCGGCGTACGCCGGTGTTGCGCAGCACCACCCGCACGTCGAACGGCTCGCCGGCGCCCACCTCGGCCGGCGCCTCCATCGACTCGTACGCCCAGGTCGTGTACCCCAGGCCGTGGCCGAACCAGTACGCGGGGACGGCGCCCGAGCGCAGCCAGGCCCGGTACCCGATGAACGGGCCCTCGGTGTACGGAAGGACGCCGCCCTCCGGGCGGGTGCGCAGGACGGGAGCGTCCGCCTCGGTGGCCGCCCAGGTGGTGGGCAGCCGGCCTCCCGGCTCCACCCGGCCGAACAGCACGTCGGCCAGACCGGCCCCGGCCTCCTGCCCGGGGAACCAGGCGAGCAGAATCGCCCGGACCTCGTCGCGCCAGGGGAGGGTGACGGGACCGCCGGTGTTCAGCACCACCACAGTGCGCGGATTGGCCCCGGCGACCGCCCGCACCAACGCGTCCTGACCGCCCGGCAGCGCCAGCGTGCGCCGGTCGCTGCCCTCGGACTCGCTCTCCTGCGTCGTCCCCACGACCACCACGGCGACCTCCGCTTCCCGCGCCGCCGCGACCGCGCGTTCGCGCGCCGCCGCCGCGTCGCCCGGGGGAGGGGCGGCGGCCAGGACGGTGGCGACGCCCGTGCCGCCGTCGAGCCCGCGCCTGACGACGAGTTCCACCTCCCGGCCCCCGGTCAGCGGGGTACGGACGTGGCGGTACGGCGGGGCCACATGGACCCGGGTCGGGTCGTCGGAGTCCACCGGGAAGGTCCCGGCCAGCACGGTCCGGCCCGCGACGGTCAGCGAGAGCGCGCCCCATCCGCCGACCGCCAGCGTCCAGAGGCCGTCCCGGTCGGGCCGGAACAGCGCCCTGATCTCCACGGTGTGCGCCCCCGCCACCTCGGCGGGCTCCACGATCCGTCCCGACAGCCGGTGCTCGGCGTGGAGTTCGGCCCCGGCCGCGTCCAGCAGCCGCACCAGCACGCCCGGTCGGCCGCCGCGCGGGTCGCGGGTGTTCGCCCGGTCCAGCGGCCGGGGCCGGGCGCTCGGCGGCAGACCGGGCGCGTGCACCACCCGGGCGGTCCCGGCCAGCGCCGCCGTGATGCCCTCCAGCGGTGTGACCAGATCGGCGGGGAACACCTCGGCGCTGCCGCCGCCCTGGATCCGCACGGCCGTCGCGTGCGGACCGATCACCGCGACCGAGCGCGGCCGCGCCGGGTCGAGCGGCAGCAGGGAACCCTCGTTGCGCAGCAGGACCGCCCCGGCCGCGACGGCCCGGCGCAGCAGCGGGCGCTCCCGCTGACGCCGCTGAGCTGTTGAAGGGAGGACGCCGACCACGCTGGACCCGGGCATGGGTGACATGGCGTCAGGCGATGGTGGGATCACCCCTTCCCGCACGAGGTCCGACGGCTCCGGCCGGGCGCCCGCCCACGCGGCCAGCCGCAGCAGCCGCCGTACCTTCTCGTCGATCAGCTCCACCGGGACGGCCCCCGACTCCACCGCCGCGTACAGCCCTTCGGCCCACGGGCCGGCCGGCCCCGGCATGGCCAGATCCTGCGCCGACCGCGCGGTGTCCAGCAGCGAGCGGACCGCCCCCCAGTCGGAGACGACCGGGCCCTCGAAGCCCCACTCGTCCTTCAACGGCCGCTCCAGCAGCGGCCCCGCGCTCATGGTGACGCCGTTGACACGGTTGTACGCGGACATCACCACCCGTACCCCGGCCTCGACCGCCGCCTCGAAAGGGGCGAGATAGACCTCGCGCAGCGTCCGCTCGTCCACCCGTACGTCCACCGTGAGCCGGTCGGTCTCCGCGTCATTGGCGACGAAGTGCTTCGCGGTCGCCGCGACCCCGCCCGCCTGGATGCCCCGGATCAGGGCCGCGCCCGTGCGCCCGGTCAGCAGCGGGTCCTCGGAGAAGCACTCGAAGTGGCGGCCGCCCAGCGGTGACCGGTGCAGATTCAGGGTGGGCGCGAGCAGCACGTCGACTCCTTTGCGCCGCGCCTCAGCGGCGAGCAACTCGCCCGCCTCGCTGACCAGTTCCTCGTCCCACGCCGCCGCGAGCGCCGTGGGGCAGGGCAGCACGAGCGCCGTGTCGCGTTCGTCCCAGGCCGTCCCGCGCACCCCGGCGGGCCCGTCGGAGAAGGTGAGGGCGCGCAGCCCGACCGCCGGTTCCGCGTGCGTGCGCCAGGTGCTCGCGCCGGTCAGCAGGCGCACCTTCTGTCGGAGATCCAGCTTCTCCAGCAGGCGGCCGGTCTCGGCCCCGGTCGGCTCCGCCTCCATGGCTGCCCCCTCCGTGTACGACGTACGACCACCGGGAGAGCGCTCTCCCGGTGCCACAGGGTCGCCGGACGGCGCCCCGGTGTCAATGGCGGCAATTTCCCGCTCTCGCGGACACGCCGGGCTCCGGGGTGGGACGCTGAGGGACGGCGGACGGCCCGCGTGCGGCGGGCGAAGGCGGTGAGGTCTTGTCACGGTCCTTACTCAGCCCTTACGTTGGCCGCTCGCGACGAGTCCTACAGCCAGTGGGGGAGCCAAGCCATGGCCGCAACCGGTCGGCACCGCCGATACCAGCCGAGCCGCATCAACCGCGCGTCGCTGACCGTCACGGCGGGCGGCGCGGGAATGGCGCTGCCGCTCATCGCGGCGGGCGCGGCGCACGGCGCGTCGGTGGACACCTGGGAGAAGGTGGCCGCCTGCGAGTCGACCGGCAACTGGCAGATCAACACCGGTAACAGCTATTTCGGCGGTCTCCAGTTCACCCAGTCCACCTGGGAGGCGTACGGCGGGGCGCGGTTCGCCGCGCGCGCCGATCTCGCCACCAAGGACCAGCAGATCGTGATCGCGGAGAAGGTCCTCAAGGGGCAGGGCCCCGGAGCCTGGCCCGCCTGCTCGGTCCGGGCCGGCCTGACCCGTGGCGGCGCCGCCCCGGACGTCACCACGGACAGCGCCCGATCGACCAAGAACCGTCCCAGCGCCGAGACCGGGGCGCGCAGCGGGCCGATCGAGGTCAAGAGCGCGAGTACGGCGAGCGCGGCGAAGGCCGAGGGCGCCGTGCGGAAGTCCGCGTCGCCCACCTCCGTACCGACCCAGCGCGAGGGGTACACCGTCGCGCGGGGCGACTCGCTCTCCGGGATCGCCGTCGAGGAGTCCGTCAAGGGCGGCTGGCAGCGGCTGTACGAGGAGAACCGCCGGCTCATCGGCTCCGACCCCGACCTGATCTTCCCCGGCCAGAAGCTCGTCCTGCGGGTCCAGACCCCGGTGAAGGGCAGCGCGGCCACCCGGCCGAAGCAGTCGGCGAAGCCCAAGACCGCCGAGAAGCCGAAAGCCGCCGAGAAGCCCAAGGCCGCCGAGAAGCCGAAGGTCGCCGAGAAGCCCAAGCAACAGGCCAAGGCGCCGGCCCGCACCGAGGCCGGCACGAAGAAGACCGGCACGCTCACCGCCCCGGTCACCGCCTCCACCGGCACCCAGTACCGCCAGGCCGGCTCTTGGGCCAGCGGCTACCACACCGGTGTCGACTTCCCCGTGCCCACCGGCACCTCCGTCAAGGCCGTGGGCCCCGGTACGGTCGTCTCGGCCGGCTGGGCGGGGGCGTACGGCTACCAGGTCGTCATCCGGCACGCGGACGGCAAGTACAGCCAGTACGCGCACCTCTCCGCCCTCAATGTGCGCGAGGGCCAGACGGTCGGCGGGGGCCAGCGCATCGCGCGTTCAGGAACCACCGGCAACAGCACGGGACCGCATCTCCACTTCGAGATGCGCACGGGGCCCGGTTACGGTTCCGACATCGACCCCCTCGCCTACCTGCGGGCCGGTGGAGTCCGCCTCTGAGCACGTGCCGCGCTCGGCCCGGGGCTCGGACGTGAGCAGGATCAGCCCGCCCACCGTCAGGGCGCCCGCGCCGAGCGCCAGCACCGTACCGGGCAGTCCGTAGCGGAAGCCCTCGTCGAAGAGCGTGATCCCCACGGCCGCCGCCACCACCGGGTTGACCACGGTGACCGCCGCCAGCGGCGCGGCCAGCCCCGCGCCCCGGTAGGACGCCTGCGAGAGCAGCAGTCCGAGCGCCGCCAGGGCGCCGATGATCAGCAGACTGGACAGCTGAACGGTCGCCCCGGACGAGGTCCAGTCCACGGCGACGGTCTTGGTGAAGACCGAGCCGATGCCGAACGCCGCCCCGGCGCCCCCGGCCAGCAGCAGACTCCGTGCGGCGGGTCGGCGCGCCAACTGCGCGGCCAGGAAGACCAGTCCGACCCCGGCGAGGGTGGCCGCCGCCAGGATCACCCGCTCCACGCCGTCCAGCGAGTGGGCGTCGCTGGAACCGGTCAGCGCGAGCAGTCCCGCCAGTCCCACCGTCGTCGTGGCCACGCCGCGCCACGCGGTCCGCCCGGCGTCCCTGCCCACGAACAGTGCCGCCAGGGGCGGCGCGAAGACGATGGTCAGCGCGCCGAGCGGCTGCACCAGACTGAGCGGTCCGTACGCCAGCGCCGCCACATGGAGCACCGCGCCCAGCCCGTTCAGCGCCACGGCGGCCCACCACACCCCGTGGCGCAGGGGCGCGTAGGGGCGGTCGGGAGTGGCCGTCGCGACCCGCTCCTGGAGGATCGCCCCGGACGCGTAGGCGATCGCGGAGACCAGGGACAGCAGGACGGACGGGACCAGAGCGCTCATGCCGTCCACGATCTCCCGGCCGGCGCGTTTCGTCGTCACCCTCTGGTTGGCGATCCGCCGTACTACCGGAGCAGTACGGCGGACCGCCGATGTCCACCCGCAGACGGTATCGCCACAGGTCAACGGCGGTACGACGGGCCCGGGGCGGCAGGGGCCTTCCTGCGTCCCCCTTCCCGTTCCTCCCGTTCCCGCTCAGAGCATCCGGCGCCGTCGGCCCAGCCAGGTCTGCGCGATCACCACCACCGCGAGGAACGCGCCGCTGACGACCTGCTGGTACGCGGAGTCCAGCGAACCGATCTGGTTGATGACGTTCTGGATCACCTTCAGCAGCAGCACCCCCACCAGAGACCCGCTGATGAATCCGAAGCCGCCGGTCAGCAGGGTGCCGCCGATGACCACGGCGGAGATCGCCTCCAACTCCATACCGGTGCCGAGAATGGTCACCCCGGAGACCAGCCAGGCCGCGTTGAGCGCTCCGGCCAGTCCCGCGCAGAGTCCGGAGAGCGTGTAGACGGCGATCTTCGTACGGGCCACCGGGGCGCCCATGAGGGCCGCCGCGTCCTCGTTGCCGCCGACCGCGTACACGTACTGCCCGAAGCGGCTGCGGCGCAGCGCGAGCGCGCCCAGCACGAAGAGGGCCACCGTGATCCACACGGGTACGCCGATGCCGAACAGGGTGTCCTGGCCCAGCCGTGCGAAGAACGACGCGTCGTCGACCAGATAGGTCGTCGAGCCCTCGTCGGTGACCGACAGCAGGATTCCGCGCGCCAGCAGCATCGCGGCGAGGGTCACGATGAACGGGGCGAGCCGGGCCCGCGCGATCAGCACCCCGTTGACCATGCCGATCAGCCCGCAGACCGCGAGCGGAAGCAGCAGCGCGACCCCTGTTCCGTACCGCGAGCCCCAGGCCGCGAGCACCCCGCCCAGGGCGAACAGCGATCCCACCGAGAGGTCGATGCCCCCGGTGATGATCACGAACGTCATACCGAGGGCCACCACGGCGAGGAACGCCGAGGAGACCGCCATGTTCTCCAGGTTGTCCCCGGTCAGGAACGTGTCGAAGCCGATGGAGGCGGCGAGCGCCACCAGCACCAGCGTGACCAGCGCGCCGTGCTGCTGCGCGAGCGCGCTGATCCGCTCGCCCCGGCTCGCGCCGAGCGGCTCCGCACGCGTCGGCGCGGGTCCGCTCTCCGTCGTCGTGGTCCGCACAGCGGTCACCGCTTCCCCCGTTCCCGTGCCGCGTACACCGCGAGCACGATCACCACGGCCTGGGCGATCTGCGTCCAGGACGGCGGCAGATCGTGCTTGATGAGCGTGGCGGTCAGCAACTGGATCAGGACGGCGCCCGCCACGGTGCCGCCGATCCGGATCCGGCCCCCGGTCAGGGGGGTGCCACCGACCACCACGGCGGTGATCGCCGACAGCTCCATCAGGGTGCCCAGCGAAGTCGGGTCGCTGGCCTGGAGCCTGGCGGTGGCCAGGACCCCCGCGATCGCCGCGAGCACGCCCGAGCAGACGTAGACGAGGATCAGCACCCGGCGCACCGGCAGCCCCGCCAGCCGCGCCGCCGGCCGGCTGTCCCCGATCGCCAGCAGCTGCCGGCCGAAGGTCGTGCGCCGTACGGTGAAACCGACCGCCAGCGCCAACGCGCCCGCGATCAGCACCAGATACGGGACACCGAGCAGATCGCCCGAGCCGAGCGAGGCCAGCCCCGGGTCCCGTACGTCCTTCAGCTGCGGCAGCAGCACCAGCGCGATCCCGCGTCCCGCGACCATCAGGGCGAGGGTCGCCACGATGGGCTGCACGCCGATGAAGGCGATCAGCGAGCCGCTGGCGAGTCCGACGACCGCCCCGCCGAGCACCGCCACGATCAGCGCGATCCACGGCCCGTAGCCGAGATAGAGGGACAGCAGGGAGGTCGACAGTGCCATCACCGAGCCGACGGACAGGTCGACGCCCTCGCTGCCGATGGCCAGCGCCATCCCGAGCGCCACGATCAGGACCGGCGCGACCTGCACGGCCTGCGTACGGAAGTTCTCCGCGGACAGGAAGTGCGGGGTGAACGCGGCGTTGGCCAGCAGCAGCACGGCCACGCCCGCGTACACGCCGTACTCCTGAAGGAACGTCAGCACCCGTGCGCGGTCCAGGGGAGCGCGCCGGGCGGCCGTCAGCTCACTCATCCCGGCCCCCTTCCCCGCCGGCCGCGCGCTGCCCGGCGATCGCGTGCAGCAGTCGCTCCTCGGTGACCTCGGCCCCGGTCAGCTCTGTCACCACCGCACCGTCCTTGAGGACCACGACCCGGTCGGAGCCCTCGATCAGCTCCTCCATGTCGGACGAGATCAGCACCACCGCGAGCCCCTCGTCGGCGAGTTCGTCGATCAGCCCCTGCACCTCGGCCTTGGCGCCGACGTCGATGCCCCGGGTGGGCTCGTCCAGGAGCAGTACCTTCGGCCGCATGGCGAGCCAGCGGGCCAGCAGCACCTTCTGCTGATTGCCCCCGGACAGCTCGCCGACCCGCTGGTGCGGGCCGGACGCCTTGATCCGCAGCCGCTTCATGAAGGTGTCCACCACCCGGTCGATCCGGGCGTCGTCCACCAGCCCGAAGCGGGAGAGCCCGGGGAGCGCCGCCAGCGCGATGTTCTCGCGCACGGACAGGCCGGGCACGATGCCCTCGGCCTTGCGGTCCTCGGGCAGCAGGCTGATGCCCGCCCTGATCGCGGCGGGCGTGGAGCCGCCGCGTACCGGTGTCCCCGCCACCAGCACCCGGCCGGAGTCGGTGGGCAGCGCCCCGGCGATGGCCCGCGCGGTCTCGCTGCGGCCCGAGCCGAGCAGCCCGCCCAGGCCCACCACCTCGCCCGGCCGGACGCTGACCGACACCGAACGAAGCTGATGACGTACCGTCAGATTCGTTGCTTCAAGTACGGGTTCACCGCCCGTCTCATGCGCACCGCTGAATTTCGTGAGCCCTTCGCCGCGCACCTCGCCCATCTCGCGCCCCAGCATCAGGGAGACCAGCCGCAGCCGGTCGAGCTCCGCGATCGGGCCGGTGTGGACCCGCTTGCCGTCCCGCAGCACGGTGACGGTGTCGCAGACCTCGTACAGCTCGTCGAGCCGGTGACTGACATAGATCACCGCGATCCCGCGCTCCTTGAGCATCCGGATCACCCCGAACAGGGTGCGGACCTCGCGCGGTTCGAGCGAGGAGGTGGGCTCGTCCATGATGACCACCCGCGCGTCGACGGACACGGCCCGCGCGAGCGCCACCATCTGCTGCGCGCCGACCCCGAGCGAGCGCAGCGGTCGCCGCACGTCCACCCGCAGACCGAGCCCGGCCAGCGCCTCGGCGGCCTCGCGGTGCATCCGGCCGAAGTCGATCAGGCCGAGCCTGCCGCGCGGCTCGCGCCCCAGGAAGAGGTTGCGGGCCACGGACATCAGCGGGACGAGGTTGACCTCCTGGTAGATGGTGGAGATCCCGGCGTGCTGCGCCTCCAGCGGGGTCGCGAACCGCACCGGCTCGCCGCGGAAGACGATCTCGCCCCGGTCCGGCCGGTACACCCCGGTGAGCAGCTTGATGAGGGTGGACTTGCCCGCCCCGTTCTCGCCGATCAGCGCGTGGACCTCACCGGGCCCGACCGAGAGGTCCAGGCCGTCGAGCGCCCGGGCGCCGGGGAAGGACTTGGTCAGCCCCGTGACGGACAGCACGTCAGAAAGCCTTGTCCAGATCAGCCTTGGCGTTCTCGTCGGTGTAGGCGCTGTCCTGGATGACGATGTCCTGGTCGACCTTGTCGCCCTTGGTGAAGGTGTCGAGGGTCTCGAAGGCGAGCGGTCCGAAGCGCGGGTTGGACTCGATGACCCCGGAGATCCAGCCGTCCACGATGGACCGCACCGCGTTGCGGGTGCCGTCGACCGTCACGATCTTGACCGCTCCCGGCTTCTTGCCGGCGCTCTTGAGGGCGTTGACGGCCCCGAGCCCCATCTCGTCGTTCTCGGCGTAGATACCGGTGATGTCCGGGTTGGACTGGATGAGCTGCTCGGTGACCTGCTGGCCCTTCTCCCGGGCGAACTCGCCGGTCTGCTCGAACACCACCTGGAGGTCGGGGGCCTTCTCCTCGATCCGGTCCTTGAACCCCTTGGTCCGTTCGGTGGTCACGTTGTTCCCGGCCGCGCCGAGCAGGATGGCGACCTTGCCCTTCCCGCCGGTCGCCTCGATCATCCGGTCCGCCGCGCGACTGCCCTGCTCGACGAAGTCCGAGCCGATGAAGCTCATATAGTCCTTGCAGGCGGTCGCGTTGATCTTCCGGTCGATGGTCACGATCGGGATCTTCTTCGCCGCCGCCGCGCGCAGCACCGGGCCCCACCCGTCGGAGTTGAGCGGCGCGATCACCAGCAGGTCCGCGCCCTTGGCGATCAGGTCCTGCACATCGCTGATCTGCTTGGAGAACTGCGACTGGGCGTTGGCCGTCAGGAGTTTGACGCCCCGTCGCTTCGCCTCCGCCTTGATGGAGGCGGTCTCGGCGATCCGGAAGGGGTTGGCCTCCTTCTCGGACTGGGAGAAGCCCACGGTCGCATGGGCGAGATCGGACTTCGCGCCGCCGAACTGGTCGACGGTGCAGGTGGCGGCCTTGCCGGCGCCGGGAGTGGCGACGACCTGACCCCCGCCGCTCCCGGTCGCGGCGGCGGAGTCGCCGGCCTCGTCCGACTCGGACTTGGCGCATCCGGCGAGCGCGAGGGAGGCGACCAGGCTCGCGGCGAGCACGGCTGTGGTGGTGGAACGGCGGACGGCGGAAGACTTCATGGCGGAACCCCATTCCGGCGCGGACCCGGGCGAAGAACACACGGAGGTCCGGCTCGTACGGTCTGCTGGTCGGCATGGTCCTGCTGCGATCGTTCGATGGGTTTTTACATCGTTGTACGGAGCCTGTAAACCCCACGCGTCATAACAGCCCCTCGCCGCTTCCGCGTGGCGAGGCCCCGGTCGGTCAGCGTCCGCCGATCGTGCTCTCCCGCTCCACCAGCCGGAATTCCGCCCGGAGTTCACGCGCGCCGCCCGGTCCGCCGGCCCCGGTCGGGGCGGCCGGCCCCGGCTCCCCGTGCAGCCGTTCCACCACGCACCGTACGGCGAGGCGCGCGATGGTGTGCTTGTCCGGCGAGATGGTGGTCAGGGTCACCGCGCCGTAGCGGCCCTCGGTGATGTCGTCGAACCCCACCACCGCGACATCCTCCGGCACCCGCAGCCCGCGCTCCGCGAGCACCCGCATCGCGCCGATCGCGATCAGGTCGTTGTACGCGAAGACCGCGTCGGGCCGCTCGCCCGAGTCCAGTACGGCCGCCATGGCCGCCGCGCCGTCCGCGTGCTCCCAGCCGCCCGTCGCGGCGATCAGCGAGTCGGGCGCGGGCAGCCCCGCCGCCGCCAGCTCCGCCCGCCAGCCGCGCACCCGCAGCTGCGAGGGCTCGTTGACCCGGTCGGTACGCGCCCCCAGGAAGACGATCCGCGACCTGCCGAGGCCGAGCAGATGCCGTACCGCCGTCCGGGCCGCCGCGACGTTGTCGATCGCGATGTGGTCGTACGGCAGGTCGTAGGCGCGCTCCCCGAGCAGCACCAGCGGGGCGTCGTGGTCACGGGCGAGCAGGTCCTCGCGTTCCAGCTCGATGGGGCTGAGGATCAGTCCGTCGATGACCCGGGCCCGGAATCCCTGACTGACGAGGACCTCCTGCTCGCGGCGGCCCCCGGTGTGGTCGAGCAGCACGGTGTAGTCGTGCTCGGCCGCCGCGTCGATGACCGCGCCCGCCAGCTCGGCGAAGTACGGATTGCCCAGCTCGGGAACTGCCAGAGCCAGGATTCCGGTACGGCCCTTCCGTAGGTGACGAGCCGTCAGATTCGGTCGGTAGCCCAGCTCGTCGATGGCCCGCTGGACCCGGGAACGCATCGCGGGGGTGACGTGCGGGTAGTGGTTGACCACGTTCGAGACGGTCTTGATCGAGACGCCCGCGCGTTCCGCGACGTCCTTGAGGCTGACGGACACCGACACTTCCCCTCCGGGGCGGACCCGCGGGCCCGCCCTCGTGCTCATGGTGCGCGATGTTGTGCGGTGGGTCCAGGGCGCGCGGAATCGCTCCTTGTCATGACCCTGGACAGTGAGCGGAACGGCGTGCTGTCATGCCAACTGCCGTTCCTTCCAACGTTGTACAGACTGACGCAGCGAGCCGCCACCCTCTCATCACAAGGAGGACTTGTGCGCATCCGAAGAAAACTGGCCCTCTTGCTCGCCGCCGTTCTGGGCGTCGCCGGACTCACCGCCGCTCCCGCGGCTTCGGCCACGGACCCGCCGGTCGAGGCCCACGGTCTCAAGGGCGAGTACTACACCCAGTCGGCACCCGGAGCCTTCGACTTCCACGAGCTGAAGGCCACCGCCTTCGACCCGACCATCGACTTCGGCAACCTGGAACCCCGGCTGAGCGCCACCACCGGCCGCACGACCGATGTCAATGTGCGCTGGACCGGGAAGGTCGTACCGGCCACCACGGGCGCGCACACCTTCTCGGTCATCGGCGACAACGGATTCCGGCTCTGGGTCGACGGCCGGCTGGCCATCGACCACTGGGTCGACGACTGGGACAAGGAACAGACCGCCCAGCCCGTCGATCTCACCGCCGGCCGCGCCTACGACATCAAGGTGGAGTACTTCCAGCACTACGGCGGCGCCAACCTCCGTCTGCGCTGGACCGAGCCCGGCGGCAGCAAGCAGCCGGTGCCGCAGTCGGCGTTCCGGCTGCCGGACGGCTACGCGTACGACGGCGCCCTCGCCGCCACCGTCCTGCCGGACGGCCGCACCCTGCGTCTCGACTTCGCGCAGAAGCTCGCCGCGCCGCCCGCCAGGGCCGTCGCCGGACTGCGGGCCGTCATCGGCGGCGCCGAATGGCCGCTGAGCACCGTCAAGCGGGACCCGAAGGACGCCCGGCGACTGCTGGTCACGCTCAAGGAACCCGTCGTCGGCAAGGGCGGCACCGCCGATGTGCGCTACGACGGCACGGCCGGCCTCGTCTCCCAGCAGGGCAAGCGGGTCGAGGCGTTCTGGAGCAGCGGGCCCAACCACTCGGAGTACGAGCTGACCACCCCCTGGGCCAAGGACGTCGGCCCGCGGAACGCCCACCCCGAGTACCCCCGCCCGCAGCTCACCCGGGACGCCTGGCAGAACCTCAACGGCCAGTGGCAGTTCGCCGCGGCGAAGAAGGGCGAGAGCCCGCCGGTCGGCAGGACGCTGCGCGAGAAGATCCTCGTCCCGTACCCCGTGGAGTCGCAGCTCTCCGGAGTCGAGCGGCACGAGGACCGGATGTGGTACCGCCGTACCTTCACCGTCCCGGCCAACTGGCAGGTGGGCAAGGGCAAGCGGCTGAACCTCAACTTCGACGCCGTCGACTGGCAGGCCGAGGTCTACGTCAACGGCAGGAAGGTCACCGAGCACAAGGGCGGCTACGACCGGTTCAGCGTCGATGTCACCGACGCGCTGAAGCCCGGCCGTACCCAGGAGCTGATCGTCGGTGTCTACGACCCGACCGACGCCAAGGACGGCGAGAACCCGCCCATCGGCAAGCAGCGCCTCGACCCCAGCGGCATCTGGTACACCCCGTCCTCCGGGATCTGGCAGACCGTCTGGATGGAGCCCGTCGCGGCCGACCACATCGGCTCCCTCAAGCTCACCCCCGACGTACCGGGCGAGAAGCTCGCCGTCGAGGTGCGCGGCCTGCGCGACGGGACCCCGGTGACGGCCACCGCCTACTACGGCAAGCGCAAGATCGCCGCGGTCTCCGGCCGCAGCGGGACGGCGCTGAGCGTGCCCGTGCGCGATCCCCGGCTCTGGTCGCCCGACGACCCGTATCTGTACCGGCTGGAGGTGAAGGCGGGGGCGGACACCGTCGGCAGCTACTTCGGGATGCGCTCCATCTCCGTCGAGAAGGTGAACGGCACCCCGCGCACCCTGCTCAACGGCGAACCCACCTTCCTGATGGCCACCCTCGACCAGGGCTTCTGGCCGGACGGACTGCACACCGCGCCGACCGACGAGGCGCTCGCCTTCGACCTCAAGGAACACAAGCGGCTCGGCTACAACTCCGTGCGCAAGCACATCAAGGTCGAACCCGACCGGTGGTTCTACTGGGCGGACCGGCTCGGACTCCTCGTGTGGCAGGACATGCCCGCCATGAACACGATCAATCCGAACGCGGAGTCGCGCGCCGAGTACGAGCGCGAGATGAAGAAGATGATCGACCAGCACAGCAGCAGCCCGTCGGTGATCATGTGGGTCACCTTCAACGAGGGCTGGGGCCAGTACGACCAGGCCAGGGTCGCCGACCAGGCCAAGGCGTGGGACCCGACCCGGCTCATCAACAACATGAGCGGCGTCAACTGCTGCGGCGCGGTCGACGGCGGCAACGGCGACATCGCCGACGCCCACGGCTATCCGAGCGCGCAGTTGCCGGCTCCGGACGGCGAACGGGCGCTGGTCGCCGGCGAGTACGGCGGCCTCGGCCTCGCCGTGCCGGGCCACGCCTGGCCGGTGCAGCACACCTATGTGGGCGTCGACCAGGCCGCGTACACCGACGCCTATCTGGCCGAGCTGGCCAAGGTGCGCACCCTCGCCTGCCGGGGCGGCAACGGCGCGGTCTACACCCAGATCACCGATGTGGAGGGCGAGCTGAACGGCCTGCTCACCTACGACCGCAAGGTGATGAAGCCCGATGTGAAGCGGCTCAAGGCGGCGCATGACGCACTGATCCGCGACGCCTCCGACCCGTCCTCGATGGAGTGCGGCACCTCCTGACCGAGACGCGAACGGCCCCGGTCCCCGCCTCCCCGCGACGGACCGGGGCCACCGCGCGTCCGCGCCCCGCACCCGGGGCGGGGCGCCGGGAATAGAGCGCCGGTGATCCGCATTTTCCCTCTGTCACCCGGAGAACCGACGATCGAGGTCAGCACGTATGAGTGGTAGCCGGCAGTCCGTACAGCATCCGCACGAGCGGTCGCGGGACGGGCGGGTGCCCGGGGACCGGGCATCCGGCTTCCGGCCCGCGCCCTCCGCCGACGCCGGGCGCCACCCGCTGGACCACCCCGTGCACTCCGCGCTCACCGGAGCGCACGCGCACTTCGCCGAGCGGCGCGGCCGGGTGCTGCGCTACCCGGCCGACGTCTCACCGTGGCTGGCGCTGCCCGAGGACGCCGACGCCGCCGACTGGGCGGACGCCGCGGCGCTCGCGGGCCCCGGCGGGAGCGTCTCGCTCGCGGGACACCCGGGTCCGACCCCCGACGGCTGGGAGATCACCTTCCTCGCCGAGGGCGTCCAGCTCGTCGACGCCGGGGCCGCCACCGCGCCGGACCCCGAGGCCGTACGGCTCGGCCCCGCCGACGTCCCCGAGATCCTCGACCTGGTCGAGCGCACCCGGCCCGGACCGTTCCTGCCGCGCACCGTCGAGATGGGCACGTACCTGGGCATCCGGCGCGACGGCGCGCTCGTCGCGATGGCGGGGGAGCGGATGCGCCCGGAGGGACACAGCGAGATCAGCGCCGTCTGCACCGCCCCGGAATTCCGCGGCCAGGGGCTCGCCGCCCGGCTGGTCCTGGCCGTCGCCGACCGCGTCAAGGCGCGCGGGGACGTCCCGTTCCTGCACGCCGCCGCCGGCAACACGAACGCCGTCAGGCTGTACGAGAAGCTCGGATTCCCGCTGCGCCGCACGACCCGGTTCGTCGCGGTCCGCGTCCCCGGCTGAGCACCCGGTCCCGCCGACCGGATAAGATGTTGGGATTTTGTTGACCCCTCGCGCGTCGGTATGCTCCTGACCTGCGGGGATCGCCGCAATAGCCAACAAAAGCCCCAACGGGGACTCCGGCGTACGGGTGACCCACGAGTGATCGAGGAACGGCAACAGCGATGACGGTGACAGAGGACGGCCCCGCGTACGGCGCCACCGAGGCGTACGGCGAGACCCCGGCGTACGGCCCCGGCATCGACCCCGAGCGCATGGCCGTCTGCCTGGCCGTGCTCGACGAACTCGACAAGCTGGACGTCGACCACCCCGACGCCGTCGCGGTCCGGCGCGCCACCGCGGGGATCTACCGGACCGTCAAGCAGCGCCGCCGGCAGGAGCGCAGGGCGGCCAAGACCGCCCACGACAAGTCCGTCACCGAGGCCACCGCCACCGGCTCCGCCGAGCGCATCGACGACGAGACCCAGGGGCTGCTGCCGTCCTCCTCGACCGCCGGTGAGATCGCCGGCATCCTCCAGCGCCCCCGCTCCTGCTACATCTGCAAGTCCCGCTACACCGAGGTCGACGCGTTCTACCACCAGCTCTGCCGGCCGTGCGCGGCCGAGAACCGGGCCCGCCGTGACGCCCGTACCGACCTGACGGGACGCCGCGCGCTGCTCACCGGAGGCCGGGCCAAGATCGGTATGTACATCGCGCTGCGGCTGCTGCGCGACGGCGCCCACACCACCATCACCACCCGCTTCCCCGCCGACGCGATCCGCCGCTTCAAGGCGATGGAGGACAGCGCCGACTGGATCCACCGGCTGAAGATCGTCGGAATCGACCTGCGCGATCCCGCGCAGGTCGTCGCCCTCGCCGACTCCGTCGCCGCGGAGGGCCCGCTGGACATCCTGATCAACAACGCCGCGCAGACGGTGCGCCGCTCGCCGGGCGCCTACCGCGAACTCCTCGCCGCCGAGTCCGCCCCGCTGCCCGCCGGTGAGCTGCCCGCCTCCCACGTCATCGGCGCCTTCGGCAGCGGCGCCCAGGCGGTGCTGCCCGCCGTCGGCGCCGAGGCGCTGAGCGCCTCCGACATCACCGGCCTCGCCCTGATCGGCGGCTCCGCCACGCTCGCCAGGATCGAGGCGGGCACCGCGATCGACGCCGGCGGCCTCGTGCCCGATCTGCACGACTCCAACAGCTGGGTCCAGACGGTCTCCGAGGTCGACGCCGTCGAGCTGCTGGAAGTGCAGCTGTGCAACTCGACCGCGCCGTTCATCCTCATCAGCAAGCTGCGTCCGGCGATGGCCGCCGCCGGGGCCGGACGGACCTACGTGGTGAACGTCTCCGCGATGGAGGGCGTTTTCAGCCGGGGCTACAAGGGCGCGGGCCACCCGCACACCAACATGGCCAAGGCCGCGCTGAACATGCTGACCCGCACCAGCGCGCAGGAGATGTTCGAGAAGGACCGCATCCTGATGACGGCCGTCGACACCGGCTGGATCACCGACGAGCGCCCGCATCCGGACAAGATGCGCCTGGCCGACGAGGGCTTCCACGCCCCGCTGGACCTGATCGACGGCGCGGCCCGGGTGTACGACCCGATCGTGCGCGGCGAGGGCGGCGAGGACCTCTACGGCTGCTTCCTCAAGGACTACGCGCCCGCCAACTGGTAGACCGTCATCCGGTCCCGGCCAACCGGTGGTAGGCCGAATGGCCGGAATATCACCCGAAAGCGAGCCCTATAGAGCGCACTGCCGCTCATCTGGTTACTCTGGTGCGGTGCGCGGTCAACGCAGGCGGATACACCGTCCTCACGGCCGTGTCACGGGGACAGGCCCACCACCAACGGCCGCTCCCGTCCGAAAAACGGCGCCACCGCGACGGAACCCATCCTGTCCCAGAGTTACCCGACACAAAGGAGTGCGCGCGGTGACACCAGAGCTGAAGCGGTACGAGGAACGACCGGCGGAGCCCGTCGAACGCAAGCGCGGGGCCGCCGGCAAGATCGGCAACCTCGAAGTGTGGGCAAGATCCGCCCCGATCAGGCTGGCCGGCTACGAGGACGATCTCGCGGAGCCGCACATCCTGCCCGGCGTCGACTGACCACCCGACCCACCCGGTTTCCGCCCGTCCCGCGAGGCCGGCCGCTCGTCCCCGGCTCGCCCCGGCCCCGTACCCCGCGCAGCACCGGGGTGCGGGGCCGCGTGCGTGTGCGGTGCCGGGGACGGCGCCCGGCGGAGCCGCGTACCACCTGCGGCGTAGCGTGCGCTGGCCGGCGGGAACGTACGGTTCGCCGCTCGGCCGCCGCCCGTCGGTCCGGCCCGTCGCCGACCGGTGCGCCGCGCGTCGCGGTCGGGCTGACCAGCGCGGACGTGCCGCGCTTCGGCGCGGGGCCGCACGGTCCGCCCTTCCGTCCCCGGCGACGGCCCGCCGCTCGGGCGCGTCCGGGCCCCGGGCGTGTCGGCCGCGGCCCGGCTTGCGGCGCGCTCCCGGGTCCGGCAGATATGGAGCGACATCCCCGGAGGAAGAGAACGGGAGACCCAGGTGCGCTCACTCATCCGTCGCCGCTACGCCGCGCTCGCCGCGCTGTCCGCCGGAGTGCTGGTCACGGCGGGCTGCGGAACGGGCGGTGGCGGCGGGCCCGCTTCGAGCGCCAAGGAGCTGTACCTCCAGCCGGCCCGGGCCACGGGGCCGGACCCGTTCACCGCGTCGGCGGCCGTCCCGGCCGACGCCGTCCCGCCGGCCCGCTCCGCTTCCCCCGCCGCGAAGGAGGACGGCCGGGCCGGGGCGGCACCGGCCGTACCGCGCGCCCTGCCGGGCTCCACCCCCGGGCTCTACGGCGGCTCCACGTCCGGCTGCGATGTGGAGCGGCAGGTCCGGCTGCTGTCCGGGGAGCCCGCGAAGTCCCGTGCCTTCGCGCGGGCGGCCGGGATCGGCAAGGAGTCCGTCCCCGACTTCCTGCGCGCGCTGACCCCCGTCGTGCTGCGGGCCGATATCCGGGTGACGGACCACGGCCGGCGCGCCGGCACCGCCGCCGCCTTCCAGGCCGTGCTCCAGTCGGGCACCGCCGTGCTGGTCGACGGCCGGGGGCTGCCGAGGGTCCGCTGCGTCTCGGGGAACCCGCTCGGTCCTCCGGTCGCCTTCAAGGGCTCGGTGGACTACCGGGGCGAACGCTGGCCGGGCTACCGCACCGAGCGGGTCATCGTCATCCACCGTTCCGAGGAGGACCTCGGCGGACTGGTCGTCGTCGACCCCGTCGACCACGCGTGGGTCGAACGGCGGACCGGCACCGACGGCGGCGAGGACATCGTGCCCGCCGTCCTCCCGGCGTACGGGCCCGACGCCGACCTCAGCGATCCCGAAGCGGTGCGGCCGCCGGACGCGCTCCTCCCCGGCGAGCCCCCGGGCTCCGCCACCCCCTCCGCCGGCGCCTCGGCACCCGAGCGGCCCCCGGCCGGCCGGAAGCGGGCCCCGGAGAGCCGGCCGGCGGCCGAGGCGACGGCCGACGGCGGTTCCGTACCGCCCGACGACGTGCTGTTCGGCCCGCTGCCCGACGGACAGCAGCCCGGCGCGGACGCCGACGACGTGCTGGTCGGTCCCGACGCGCTCCAGGAATGAGCGGAGCCCCACGGTGCCGGGGGACGGGCCACGGGACGCCCCGAGCGCTCGAAGAATCCGACAAATGATGACAGAGTGTCTCCATGGTTGAACGGGCAGCGGGTCCCCTGTCGCTCCCCGACGACTGGCCCGCCCAGCCGGTCACCAGCCTCTCCCTCAACCGGATGGGGACCTTCGACTGGGACGTCGCCAGCGGCCTCCTGCATCTGGACGCACCGGCCCTCGAAGTCCTCGGACTGCGCCCCGACGAATTCGACGGCCGGGTCCGGGGCCTGGCGGCCCGGATCCCGCGCGGTGAGATCAACCGGCTGGACGTGGTGGTCGAGCGGGCGTTCCGCGACGGCAGCGCGACCTACGGCGCGTATCTGCGGGTCCGGCGCCGGGACGGAACGCTCTACTGGACCCACACCCAGGGAGCCATCCGCCGCGACGCGGCCGGCCGGCCCTTCCGGGTCATCGGCGTCGTCCGCGACGCCACCCAGGAGCTGGCCGACTCCACCGCCCGGCTGGAACTCAACGCGGTACGCCGGGTGCAGACGAGCGTCGTGGAGGGGACCACCGCCGCGCTCGCCCACGCCAGGACCGTCCAGGACGTCATCGACGTGCTGAAGGCGTCCCACGGTCTGGCGCACCTGGGCGCCACCAGTCTCGTGATGGGGCTGATGGAGGCCGGGCGCATCCATCTGGTGGCGGAGGGGCCCGAGGGCTCGTACGTGCCGGGGACCCGGGTGACCAGGACCGACGAGGGATACCCGATGAGCGAGGTCGTCACCACGCTCAGCCCGCGCTTCATCGAGTCCGCCGAGGAGTTCGCCGACTCCTATCCGCTGCTGTGGCCGCACATCAGCGGATACGGCATCAACAAGGCCGCCTACCTCCCGCTGATCGCCCAGGCGCGCCCCATCGGCGCGCTGGGACTGCTCTACCGGGACAAGGGCGGCTTCACGGCGGAGGACCGCAATCTGCTGGTCGCCCTCGGCAGCAGCATCGCCCAGAGCCTCCAGCGCGCGATCCTCTTCGAGCAGGAACACGATCTGGCGGAGGGGCTCCAGCAGGCGATGCTGCCCCGCCGCATCCCCGCCGTCGAGGGCGCCGAGATCGCCGTGCGCTACCGCTCGGCCCGGCTCGGCCGGGACATCGGCGGCGACTGGTACGACATCATCCCGCTGCCGGGCGGCCGTGTCGGCGCGGTCATCGGCGACGTACAGGGCCATGACACACACGCCGCCGCCGTGATGGGACAGCTCCGTATCGTGCTGCGGGCCTACGCCGCCGAGGGCCACACCCCGGCCACCGTGATGGCCCGCGCCTCGGTCTTCCTGCACGAACTCGACACCGACCGCTTCGCCACCTGCGTCTACGCGGAGGCCGACCTGACCACCGGACTGGTCCAGCTGGTCCGGGCCGGCCATGTCGACCCGCTGGTCCAGGACGTCGACGGCAGCTGCCGCAGACTTCTGGTGCCCGGCGGTCTGCCGCTGGGCCTCTCGGCGGCCTTCGGGGTGCTCGACCACCCGGTGGCCACCGTGGAGTTGGACCCCGGCCAGGCGCTGCTCCTCTACACCGACGGCCTGGTGGAGCAGCCCGGCGCCGATCTGGACGACGGGATGCAGCTGCTGGCCACCCTGGTGGGGGAGGGCCCACGCGACCTCCAGGCGCTGGCCGACCGGCTCTGCGAGGTGGTCGACGCGCGGGGCGGCGAGGACGATGTCGCCGTGCTCCTGCTGCGCCGGGGCGGCGCGCGCCCCGAGCGCTCCGCCGGCCGGCTCCAGCAGCATGTCCCGAAGGACGACCCGCAGGCGCTCAGCACCGCCCGCCACATGATCAGGTCGGCGGTGGCGGCCTGGGGCGCCGGGGAGCGCTCCGACGGGATCGAGCTGGCCGCCGACGAGCTGATCACCAACGCGCTGACACACGCCGAGAGCGCGGCGACCGTGGTCGTACGGGTGCTGCCGAGGGCGCGGCGGCGCATCAGGGTGGAGGTCGAGGACGGTTCCAGCGCCCTGCCGCACCGCCGCGACGCGGGGGAGTCGGGTGTCTCGGGGCGCGGGCTGGTGCTGGTGGAGGAGTTGTCCGACGGGTGGGGCGTCGAATCGCGGGGCAGCGGCAAATGCGTCTGGTGCGAGTTCGTCGTCCCGGACCGCCCGACGAGATGAGCGTGCGGATACGAGCCCGCGACCGCGGGGGCCGGTATCCGCCGCGGTGTTGACGCGTCCCGCCGGTCCGTGAATATTCGTCACGGTCCGGTACACACCCCGGGAGGCGGCGGATGCGACGCACCACGCTCGGACGCACCACGCTCGGACACAGCGCGGTCGCGGTGACACGGCTGTCCTTCGGGGGCGCCGCGATCGGCAACCTCTACGCCCCGGTCGCCCCCGAGCGGGCCGCGGCGGCGGTCGACGCCGCCTGGGAGGCGGGCATCCGGTACTTCGACACCGCGCCCCACTACGGCCTCGGGCTCTCCGAACGGCGACTCGGGGAGGCGCTGCGGGACCGGCCGCGAGCCGAGTTCACCCTCTCCACCAAGGCCGGCCGGCTTCTCGAACCGGCCCTCCCCGCCACGGCCGGCGACGCGTCCCCCGGTGACGGCCTCGACCACGGCTTCGCCGTGCCGGCCACGCACCGCCGTGTGTGGGACTTCAGCGCCGACGGGGTACGGCGCAGCGTCGAGGAGAGCCTGGAGCGCCTCGGCCTGGACCGTATCGACCTCGTCTACCTGCACGACCCCGACGACCACGCGGAAGCCGCCTTCCGGCAGGCGTACCCGGCCCTGGAGCGGCTGCGCGCCGAAGGCGTCGTCGGGGCGATCGGCGCCGGGATGAACCAGACCGCCATGCTCACCCGTTTCCTGCGTGACACCGACGCCGATGCCGTCCTGTGCGCCGGACGCTTCACGCTGCTCGACCAGTCGGCGCTCACCGAACTGCTCCCCGAGGCCACCGCGCGCGGCAGGAGCGTCGTCGTCGGCGGTGTCTTCAACTCCGGGCTGCTGGCCGACCCGCGCCCCGGCGCGACCTACGACTACACCGCAGCCCCGCCCGCCCTGCTCGACCGGGCCCTGCGCATCGACGCCGTCACCCGGCGGTACGGCATTCCGCTGCGCGCCGCGGCCCTGCGCTACCCGCTGCGCCACCCGGCCGTCGCCAGTGTGCTGGTCGGTGCCCGCTCGGCGGCGGAGGTGCGGGACGCGGTCGCGCTCGCGGACCGTACCGTCCCCGACGACCTGTGGGCCGAGCTGTGCGACGAAGGGCTGCTCGAAGGGGAGGGCGGCGCGCCGCCGGCCGGGGGGACGGGCCGATGACCGCGCCGCCCCTCCTCGTGGACGCCCATCACCATCTGTGGGATCTCTCCGTACGCGACCAGGACTGGCTCACCGGCCCCGAAATGGCCCCGCTGCGCCGGGACTTCACCCTCGCCGAGCTGGAGCCGCAGACGCGGGCGGCCGGGGTGGGCGCCACCGTACTCGTCCAGACCGTCCCCGACCCCGCCGAGACCCCCGAACTGCTCGCCGTCGCGGACGGCGCGGGGCCGGTCGCGGGTGTCGTCGGCTGGACCGACCTCACCGCGCCGGATGTCGCGGGCACCCTCGCCGCCCTGCGCGCCCTTCCGGGCGGCCACCGGCTCGTCGGGGTCCGCCACCCGGTCCAGGGCGAGCGCGACCCCGAGTGGCTGCTGCGCCCCGAGGTGCTGCGCGGCCTGCGGGCCGTCGCCGGCGCGGGGCTCGCCTACGACCTGCTGGTGCGGCCGCACCAACTGCCCGCCGCGTGCGGGCGGCCCGGCTGCTGCCGGGGCTGACCTTCGTCCTCGACCATCTGGGCAAACCGCCGGTGGCGGCGGGACCGCCGGAGCCCTGGGCCGGGGACTTCCGGGCGCTGGCCGCCGAGCCGAACACCGTCGGCAAGCTCTCGGGGCTGGTCACCGAGGCCGCGTGGGACTCCTGGACGGCGCGCGGGCTGCGTCCCTGGGCGGACGTCGCCCTCGACGCGTTCGGCCCCGGCCGGCTGATGTTCGGCTCCGACTGGCCGGTGTGCCTGCTGGCCGCGCCGTACGGAGCGGTGCTCGGCGCGGCGCGCACGCTGACGGACGGACTGAGCGCGGACGAGCGCGGCGCGGTGTTCGCGGGGACGGCCCGGCGCGTCTACGGCCTGTGACACCGGCCCGGAGCCCTGCCGCACGTCCCGTGCGAGCGACCCACCCCGCGCGCCCCCCGTACGTCCCGCCGTGACACCCGACCCGCGCGCCGCCGCGCCTACACCCGCGGCACCGGTTCCGTCCGGCCCCCGGCCGCGCTGCCGAGCGCCCGCTCCACCACCTCGGGGAACGGGTTCATCCCGAGCAGCGCGGTCACCGAACCGGTCGCCAGCGAGTGCCAGGTACGGGCCCGGCGCAGCATCGCGTGATCGCTGCCGCAGAGCAGTACGGCGCAGGCGTCGGCGCCCGCGTCGCCCGCGCGAGCGGCCAGTTCGACACTGCCGCGCGGATCCGTCGTCCGGTCCCGGTCGCTGTGCAGCAGCACCACCCGGCGGCCCCGCAGCTGCTCCACCGGTTCCCCCGGCGGGCACCAGGGGGCCAGTCCCACGACGCCCGTCACCAGATCGTGGCCGGCGGCGGCCAGCGCGGCCCGGCCGCCCATCGAATGCCCCACGAGCACCACCGGCACCGTGGGGATCAGCTCCCCCAGGGAGTCCAGCGCCCGCAGCGCGTCGCGTGCCGCGTCGGCGCGGCTGCCGTTCCAGCCCCGGTGCCGGTAGCGGACCCGGCCCACCACCACGTCGCACCCCTCGGTGGCCCGCAGCACCGCGCGGGTGAACGGCCGCATCCGGGCGCCGGCGAGGTTCAGCCGGGCCGGCGGGGCCGTGCTGTCCGCGCGCCCCCCGTGCAGCACCAGGACGGCGGCGCGCGGCCGTGCGGCCGTCCGGTCGAGGACCAGGGCGGACGGGACGGTGGCTCGATCGCGTACGGGCACGTGGGGCTTCCTTCCAACGGTGGTCTCCGCGGCGGAGTACCTCTCGCGGAGTATTCGTCGCCAGGGGGGCGCCGGACGCCTCCGGCCCGCTCCTTGTGGGCCGTATCACGCGGCGGGCCGGGGCCGCCCCGCCCACCGGGCGTCCGCCCGGCGCCTGGGGCACGCTGGACGTATGCCGGAAGTACCCGAAGTCGAAGCGCTGCGCGAGTTCCTCGACGAACACCTGGTGGGCAGGGAAATCGTCCGTGTCCTGCCGCTGACGGTCAATGCCCTGAAGACCTATGATCCGCCGCTGACCGCGTTGGCGGGCGCCACGGTCACCGCCGTGGGCCGCCGCGGCAAGTACCTCGACATCGTCGCGGGGGACGCCGCGCCCGGCGGGCTGCACCTCGTGGTCCATCTCGCCCGCGCCGGCTGGCTGCGCTGGAAGGACTCCTTCCCCGCCGGGCCGCCACGACCGGGGAAGGGGCCGCTGGCCCTGCGCACGGTTCTCGCCGGGGGCGACGGCTTCGATCTGACCGAGGCGGGCACCACCAAGCGCCTCGCGGTCCATCTCGTCCGCGACCCGGCCGAGGTCCCCGGCATCGCCCGGCTCGGTCCCGATCCGCTCGACGGTTCCTTCGACCGGGCCGCGCTGGCCGGTCTGCTGGCCGGGGAGCGGCGCCGGATCAAGGGCGCCCTGCGCGACCAGCGGCTGATCGCGGGCATCGGGAACGCCTACAGCGACGAGATCCTGCACGCGGCGCGGATGTCGCCCTTCAAGCCGGTGGAGAATCTCTCCGAGGACGAGATCACCACCCTCTACGAGGCGATGCGCACGACGCTGGCCGAGGCGGTCGAGCGCTCGCGCGGGGTGGCGGCCGGGCGGCTCAAGGCGGAGAAGAAGAGCGGGCTGCGGGTGCACGGGCGTACCGGCGAGCCGTGTCCCGTCTGCGGGGACACCATCCGCGAGGTGTCCTTCAGCGACTCCTCGCTCCAGTACTGCCCCACCTGCCAGACGGGCGGCAGGCCGCTCGCCGACCGCAGGATGTCGCGGCTGCTGAAGTAGGGCTCCGCCCGCACCGGGGCCGGGCGGAGCCCCCGGCGGTCATCCGCCGACGGTCACCAGCAGACGGTCGTCCGAGGCCCGTACCTCGAAGCGCGCGATCTCCCCGGGCCGCAGCGCGGCCCCGCCCCGGGTGACCAGCCGCTCGCCGTCCTCCGCGTGCGAGGCCCAGGTCATCACCGTCTCCCGCGTCCCGTCGAGGCCCACCGCGATCAGCGCGCAGACCTCGGAGACGCCGGGGCGCACCAGTTCCAAACCGACGTCCGTGCCCCAGACCGTCTCCGCCGTCGTCACGACCGCCGAGATCCCCGTCGCCCGGTCCGACGCGGTCCACCGTAAGGTCGCGGGAGCGCCCGGGTCCGCTCCCGACGCGGCGCCGAGCACCGCGAGGGGGCCGCTCACCACGAGCATCGCCGCCACGGCCGCGAGCGCGAGACGCCGCCCGCGGCTCCCGCGCCGCCCGGCGGCCGTACGGTCGAGCAGCCCGGCCAGCAGCTCCGGGCCCGCGACGGCGTACGGCGCCACCTCGGCCGGGGTCTGCCGGGCGTACCGGTCGAGTTGCGCCTTCACTCCGCCGAAGTCCGCCAGCAGCAGGGTGCACTGCGGGCAGACCATCAGATGGTCCTCGAAGCGGAAGGCGTCCGAGGCGTCCAGCACCCCGAGGGCGTAGGCGCCGACATCACGATGGAGGTCCAGGGTCCGCATATCGTCTGGTACGCAGCGAAGGGGGGAATCACTCAAACCGGCGCGCCTCCGCCCGCCGATCGGGCGGCTCCACCCCGGCCCCGTGCGGCCCACCAGGTCGTAAACTCCGGCCTCATGCTGCGCGTACTGGCTGTGGACGACGAAGAACCGGCCCTTGAGGAGCTGCTCTATCTGCTCAGGGCCGACCCCCGCGTCCTCGCGGCCGAAGGGGCCACCGGCGCGACGGAGGCGCTGCGCCGGATCGGCGCCGCGCTCGACGCGGGCCCCGGCGGGCCCGACGCCGTCGACGTGGTCTTCCTCGACATCCACATGGCCGGGCTCACCGGACTCGACGTAGCGCGGCTGCTGGCCGGCTTCGCGGAGCCCCCGCTGATCGTCTTCGTCACGGCCCACGAGGGCTTCGCGGTGCGGGCGTTCGACCTCAAGGCCGTCGACTATGTGCTCAAACCCGTCCGCAGGGAACGTCTCGCCGAGGCCGTCCGGCGCGTCGCCGAACTGGTCGGCGAGCGCTCCCCGGCGCCCGAACCGCCCCCGGCGGCCGACCAGATCACGGTCGAGCTGGGCGGCGTCATCCGGTTCGTCGCCGTGGCCGACATCGTCCACGCCGAGGCGCGGGGCGACTACGCCCGGCTGCACACCGACACCGGCAGCCACCTCGTACGGATTCCGCTCAGCACCCTGGAGGAACGCTGGCGCTCGCGCGGTTTCGTACGGATCCACCGCCGCCATCTGGTCGCGCTGGCCCGGATCGACGAACTGCGCCTGGACGCGGGCGCGATGAGCGTCCGCGTCGGCGGCGCCGAGCTGGCCGTCAGCCGCCGCCACGCCCGCGCGCTGCGGGACCTGCTGATGCGGCGCGAGCGGTGACCGGGGAGCAGGCGCCCCGGCGCGAGGTCGTCACCGGCGAGCCCCGGCGGGTACGCCCGCTGCCCCGCTACCGCGCCCAGGCCGAGATCGAGGAACACACCGCCCTCGGGGACGCCTATGTCCGCTCCCTGATGCGCGGCCAACTGCGCGCAGGACTAACGGTGTTCATGGTGCTCGCGCTGACCGCCGGCACCCTGCCGCTCGCCTTCGCCGCGCTGCGCGACGCGACCGCCGTCTGGGCGGTCCTCGGATTCGCCGCGTATCCGCTGCTCACCCTGGGCGGCTGGTGGTACGTACGGCGCGCGGAGCGCAACGAGCGTGACTTCGCCCGGCTGGTGAAGGGGCGGCCCGCGCCGTGAGCCAGGGGTACACGGTGACGGCCGTCGCCGTCGTGGTGCTCGCCACCGTGCTCGTCGGCGGATTCGGGCTGCGGATATCCCGTACCACCTCCGACTTCTACGTCGCCTCCCGCACGGTCGGACCCGCCCTCAACGCCGCCGCGATCAGCGGCGAATACCTCTCCGCCGCGTCCTTCCTGGGGGTCGCGGGACTGGTGCTGCTGCACGGCCCCGACATGCTCTGGTACCCGGTCGGCTACACCGCCGGATATCTCGTCCTGCTGGTCTTCGTCGCCGCCCCGCTGCGCAGGTCCGGCGCCTACACCCTGCCGGACTTCGCCGAGGGGCGGCTCGAATCGCGCGCGGTGCGCCGACTGGTGAGCCTGTTCGTGGTCGGCGCGGGGTGGCTCTATCTCGTCCCCCAACTCCAGGGTGCCGGGCTGACGTTGAAGATCCTCACCGGAGCGCCCGACTGGTTCGGCGGGGCGCTCGTCGCCCTGGTCGTCGTGGTGGCGGTCGCGGCGGGCGGGATGCGCAGCATCACCTTCGTCCAGGCGTTCCAGTACTGGCTCAAGCTCACCGCCCTGCTGGTGCCCGCGATCTTCCTGCTGCTGGCCTGGCGGGGCGACGGCCGGCCGCGCCCCGCCCTCGATCTCGCCTCCGGCGCCGCCGTCCGCGCCGACCACCCCCTCTACGCCACCTACGGCCTGATCGTGGCGACCTTCCTCGGCACGATGGGACTGCCGCATGTCGTGGTCCGCTTCTACACCAGCCCCAACGGGCGGGCCGCCCGCCGCACCACCGTGGCCGTACTGGCGCTGATCGGCGCGTTCTATCTGCTGCCGCCCGTCTACGGGGCGCTGGGCCGGCTGTACGCACCCGGGCTGCCGCACGGCACCGACGCCGACGCCGCCGTCCTGCTGCTGCCGGAGCGGGCGATCGGCGGGCTCGGCGGGGATCTGCTCGGCGCCCTGGTCGCGGGCGGGGCGTTCGCCGCGTTCCTCTCCACCGCCTCCGGGCTGACGATGGCCGTCGCCGGCGTCCTCACCCAGGACGTGCTGCCCGCGCGCGGCGTACGGCAGTTCAGGCTGGCGGCGCCCCTGGCCATCGTCGTGCCGTTGTGCGGTTCGCTGCTGGTGAGCAACGCGCCCGTGGCCGACTCCGTGGGGATGGCCTTCGCGGTCTCCGCGTCCTCGTTCTGCCCGCTGCTGGTCCTGGGCATCTGGTGGCGCCGGCTCACCCCGCCCGGCGCCATCGCCGGCCTGCTGCTCGGCGGCGGCCTCTCGTTCGCCGCGACGGTGATCACGGTCACCGGGACCGTACGCTCCGGCTGGCCGCACGCCCTGCTCGCCTGGCCCGCCGTCTGGTCCGTCCCGGTCGGCTTCCTCGCGATGATCCTGGTGTCCCTGGCCACCAGGACCCGGATACCGGCGGGCACCAACGCCGCCATGACCCGCTTCCACCTGCCGGAGGGGCTGACATGAGCCCGACCGCCCTCGCCGCCCCGACGGTGCTCGCCGCGCTGCTCCTCACGGGCGCCTTCCTGCTCGGCCGGCGCACCGGCCGCACCCGCACCGCCCGTCCCAGTGATGTCGGCACCCCCGTGGAACACGCCACCTTCGAGACCCTGCACACCGCATCCCTCGCCGCGCCCCCGCTGCGCGCCGGACTCACCGAGGAGAGCGCGCGCAAGGCCGCCCGCCGGCTGCGCTCCCTGCTCGGCACCGACGCGCTCTGCCTCACCGACCGGGAGCGGGTCCTCGCCTGGGACGGTACCGGCGAGCACCACGGCGAGCGGGTGATGGAACGTGTCGAGGGGGTGCTCGACAGCGGACGCGGCACGGCCTTCGCGGGCGGCTGCGGCGATCCCGACTGCTCCCTGCGCTGGGGCGTCGCCGTCCCGCTCACCGTCGACCACCGGGTGCTCGGCACGCTCGTCGCCTACGCGCCACGCGAGTCCGCCGTACTGGCCAGAGCGGCCGGAGAGGTCGCCCGCTGGGTCTCCGTACAGCTGGAACTGGCCGAGCTCGACCGCTCCCGCACCCGGCTGATCGAGGCCGAGATCAAGGCGCTGCGGGCCCAGATATCGCCGCACTTCATCTTCAACTCACTCGCCGCGATTGCCTCGTTCGTCCGCACCGACCCGGACCGCGCCCGTGAACTCCTACTGGAATTCGCCGACTTCACCCGCTACTCGTTCCGCAGCCACGGTGATTTCACCACGCTTGCCGACGAGTTGCACTCCATCGACCAGTATCTGGCCCTGGTACGGGCCCGCTTCGGCGAGCGGCTCTCCGTGACGCTCCAGATCGCCCCGGAGGTGCTGCCCGTCGCCATGCCGTTCCTCTGTCTCCAGCCGCTCGTGGAGAACGCCGTGCGACACGGCCTCGAAGGGGCCGCCACCGCCGGCCGCATCACCATCAGCGCACTCGACGCGGGCGCCGAGGCCGAGGTGGTGATCGAGGACGACGGGGTCGGCATGGACCCGGACCGGCTGCGCCGCGTGCTGCGCGGCGAGGGCGGCGCGTCCACCGGGATCGGCCTGCTCAACGTGGACGAACGGCTGCGCCAGGTCTACGGGGACGAGTACGGGCTGGTCGTCGAGACGGGCGTCGGCGCCGGGACGAGGATCACGGTACGCATCCCCAAGTACCGCGCGGGCGTGCACGGCAGCTGACCCGCGGCGGGCGGCCCGTACCCCGTACCCGCGGACACGCGCGGACGTGTCCACCGGTCCCGCTCCGTACGCCGGTTCAGAACAGGTGGATCGCCAGATGTCCCAGCGGCAGCCCGAGCTGCCACGCGGGCGTCCACACCTGCGGTCCTTCCTCCTCGCCCGTGGCGAACGGGTCGGCGACGGAGGGCGCCACGGCGTCGAGGTCCGGCGCGAGCAGCTCCGTCTCCTCCAGCCACCGCCAGGCGGTGTCCGCCAGTGCCAGATCGGGGTCGCGCGTTCCCGAGCCCGATTCGAAGTCGACCGCCTCCAGCCGGTCCAGCCGCGCGCAGACCCACTCGCGCCAGCATGTCCCGTACGCCGTGAGCGAGCGCCACTCCTCCATCCTGGCCACCACGCGCGGACCGCCGGCCGAGCCGTCGCAGAGAAAGATGGTCAGGGCCAGCGCGTTCCGCCCGGCCCGGTACTCCAAGGTCGTCGGCGGCATCAGATCGCCGGTGCGCAGCAACTCGTCGGCGATGTACTCCGCGTACATCCACGCCATGGGCACCAGCAGTCCGCCACCGCCCGCCCCTTCCCCTTCAGTACATTCCGGACGCATCGATTTTCCGCCTTCCTTTCCTCCCCCGAAGCCTGCTTAAGGGAGCATTGAACCGGCGGCGGGCCGTCCGCGTGGCCAGAAGGGCAGGATCGGGCGGCTGACGGGAGCGGATTGTGACGGGTGTGGCCGACGGTGACGGGGCCGCCGATGGAGCGGACGATTCCGGCCCGCATGTGCGGTCGCTGCTCGGCGCCTATGTGCTCGAAGCGCTCGGCCCCGAGGAGGACCGGAGGGTCGCGGACCATCTGGCGGGATGTGACGCCTGTGGCGCGGCCTATCTGGAGGTGGCCGACGCGCCGTCGCTGCTCGCGTTCCTGGACGAGGACGACCTGCGGTAGCCGGGCAGCGCCCGGGCCAGCGCCCGCAGGGCGTAGTAGGAACGGGACTTGACCGTCCCCGCCGGGACGCCCAGCACCCGCGCCGCCTCGTTCACGCTCAGGCCGCGGAAGTAGAGCTGGACGAGCACCGCGCGGTGCTCCGCGCTCAGCGTGCGCACCGCCCGCCGCACGTCCAGCGCCGCGGCGGCGCTCTCGGTACGGTCGTCGGGGTCGGGCGTGCCGGCGAGGGCCGCGTCACCGACCTCCGGCGGACGGGCCATCCGTGCCCGGCGGGCGTCGATCGCGAGCCGGCGGGCGACGGTGAACAGCCAGGGCCGCATCGATTCGTACGGCCCGTCGAACGCCTCCGGGTGGAGCCAGGCGCGTACCAGGGTCTCCTGGGCCAGGTCCTCGGCGCGCTGCCGGTCGCCGTAGGTCAGGCCGAGCAGGAAGTTCAGCAGGGCGGCCCCGTGCCGGCGCTGGAGATCGGTCAGCGCCCGCTCGTCGGTCGTCCCCGTGGCCGTGGTGGTGGTCATCGTGGACGCCCTTCTCGCCGGTGCCGCCGTCCTGTGCGGCGCGCTGTCGTGGGGCGTATCCGAACCCATGGCGGCGGCGGGCGACAGACGGCGCGCAGAGGTCTGCGACGAGCGGTCGCTCACTGCGACGAGCGGTGCGGTGAACGGTCGCCGGAGAGCGTTCGGTCCTATTCCGGTGGGATGTCGGCTTGGTTACTTGACATCCATTTATATGACTATATGGATTCATGGGGACGGTATCCCCGGACCATGGAGCGCCACCGATGACTCAGCGCATGCGATTCGGAGCGGTGGCCGCCGCGGCCCTGCTCGGCACGGCCGCGGCGGCCTGCGCCGGTCCCCCGGGGCCACCCGTACCGCACGGGGGCCCCTCCCCGGCGGCGGCCCCGGCCACCGCGCGGGCCCGGGGCTTCACCCTGGCCGCCTCGGGCGACGTCCTGCCGCACGAGTCGGTGATCAGCCGGGCCCACGCCGACGCGGACGGCGCGGGCCACGACTTCGCGCCGATGCTCGCGGCGGTCGAGCCGGTCATCTCCGGCGCGGACGCGGCGATCTGCCACATGGAGACCGTGTACGGCGAGGAGGACGGCCCCTTCACCGGCTACCCGGACTTCGTCTCCCCGCCCGAGGTGGCCCAGGGGCTCAAGGACACCGGCTACGACTCCTGCTCCACCGCCTCGAACCACGCCCTCGACGACGGCTCCGCCGGGGTGCGGCGCACCCTCGACGCCTTCGACCGGGCGGGCGTCCGGCACACCGGCACGGCCCGCTCCGCCGCCGAGGCGACGCGCCCCGCGCTGCTGACGGCGGGCGGCGCCCGGATCGCCCAACTGGCCTATACGTACGGTGTCAACGACCACCCGTTCCCCGACGGCCAGCCCTGGGCGGTGGCCCTCATCGACGAGAAGAAGATCATCGCCGATGCCCGGGCCGCCCGGAAGGCCGGCGCCGATGTCGTCGTGGTCAGCCTCCACTGGGGCACCGAGTGGCAGACGGAGCCCGACGGGATCCAGCTCGACCTCGGCCGCGCGCTCACCGCGTCCCGCACCGGCACCCGGCCCGACATCGACCTGATCCTCGGCACCCACGCACATGTCCCGCAGGCGTACGAGAAGGTCAACGGCACCTGGATCATCTACGGCATGGGCGACCAGATCGCCGGTGTGATGACCAACGACGACGGCGAGCTGGACGGACGGGGCAACCAGGGCACCATCGGCCGGTTCACCTTCGGGCCGCCCGCGGCGCGCGGGCAGCGCTGGCCCGTCCGCAAGGCGGAGTTCGTCCCGCAGCTGATGGACACGGACACCGGCCGCGTGGTGCGGCTGCGCGAAGCCGTCCGGCAGGATCCGGAGCGCGACGACTACCAGGAAGCCCTGAACGACATCAGCGCCACCGTCCTGAGCCGCGGCGCGGCGGCGGACGGACTCACGCCGGGCTGAGGGCTGTCCCGTCCGGCCCCCGCCACCGGGCCCGCGCGCCCCGGTGCCGCGCCGCGTGGGGCTCGACCCTCCCCGGGCGTGGCCGCTCTCGTCGCGGAATGAAGGGGATCGGCCGCGGCCGACTCGGGACGGGGCGTCGCACTCTTCGGTGTCTCGGGCTCGCTCCGCGATGTGAACAGGCCCTGGCCGAGATTAAGTTGATTCATCAACCTGATGTGGTTAAGGTGCAGTCCCGGTCGACGGAATTCGTCGGATTGTCCGTGGGAAGGCCCATGAGGAGGGCGTATGACGGTCGAAGTGCGTGACGTGCCCGAGGCGAAGACCTATGAAGCCCGCGTCGACGGGGAGTCCGAGGTGGCGGGTGTCGCGCAGTACATCCGTACGACGGAGCTGATCGCTTTCGTGCACACCGAGGTCGATCCGGGTTACGAGGGCAGGGGAGTGGGGTCCGCGTTGGCCCGGGTCGCTCTTGACGAGGCGCGAGGAGCGAATCTGCGGGTGCTGGCCACCTGCCCCTTCTTCGCGGGCTGGATCGACCGGCATCCCGAGTACCAGGACCTGCTGTACCAGTCCCGCAGCAGAGTCAGTGACTGAGGAAGCGGGCGTGGCGATGACGGAGGCGGACCCGGGCGGCGGGCCGGGGCGGAAGGCGTACCGGACGCAGTCGATCATGGTGACCTTCGAGGCCGGGCGCTGTCGCCATGCCGCCGAATGCGTCCGTGGCCTGCCCGAGGTGTTCGACACGACGAAGCGTCCGTGGATCCAGCCGGAGAGGGCTTCGGCCGATCGTCTGGCTGAAGTGGTGCGCCGTTGTCCGTCGGGCGCGCTGCGCTACGAACGTGTGGACGGCGGAGGAGAGAACCCCGACCGGCCCGACACGGTCACGGCGGTCCCCGCGGGCGGTTGAGCGGACGCGCGGTGAGCTGAGTGTGGACATACCCGCGAGGCTCACGCGCCGAGGTCGGGGCCGTGCTGTGCGGGCTGTGGGTGGAGCCGTGCGGTCCGCAGGGCCCGCACGGTCCGCGCCGCGACCGTGCGGGCCCTCGCGGTCGGTGGCGCGGCCGGAACCGTACGGCTGTGCCACCACCCGCCCGGTGTCCCGCGCTCCCGTACCGGTCCCGTACCCGGTGCGGAAGCGGGCGACCGGGGACGGGCACGTAAGGCCGCACGGACCCGGAGCCGCCGTCCGGGAAAATCAACACGCCCCCATGTGCGGTACAGGGCGGGGCAGTTCAACGCGGCGAACGCGAAGACTGCCCGCAGAGGGGTTCGGCCGACCGCGCGACCGGGATGACTTACACCTGCGCCACCTTCGTCGGAGCCATGTCCACGGGTATGCCGCCGACGCCTGCCTTCGCGGCGGCGAGGGACGCGGCACATCGAATCATCGCCACCCATGGCCGTGGGTGAAACGCCTTTCCGGGACTGGTGTGACGGCGGCGTCGACGGTTCCCCGCACCCTGCTCACACCGATCGCGGCGAGGTTGTCTCCCTCCCGATCGGAAATGATGGTCCGTCATGTGACGTGTCCAGGTGGTCAGTTGCGCTGTCGGGCCCGCGTCCGGAGGCGAGCCGGCAGTTGGTTGACACGTCAAGTGGTGATGCTTAATGTAGATGACACGTCATCCAGTTGGGCCGGTGGCCACCTGGTATCGCAAGCCGTCTCTCGCGCAGACCGAGCGGGTTTGCGGATCGCTCTCGCCCACCGGGCTGTCAGCCGGCCGGGTTCGCCCTCGGGGTGCCCGTGCGGACAAGTGAAGCCATGCCGACGCGCCGCCGTGTGAGCGCGCGTCCCACGTACTCGGAGAGGTAACTCATGAGCAAGGAAGCCAAGTCCGGACTTCAGGCACTGCTGACGCCGGAGGAGAGCGTCGTCGTCCTGATCGACCACCAGCCGTTCCAGTTCGCCAACCTGCACAGCCACGAGCCCACGATGGTCGTGAACAACGCTGTCGGCCTCGCCAAGGCCGCCAAGGCGTTCGACGTACCGACGATCCTGACGACCGTGCTGGAGGAGCGCGGCGGCTACATCATCAAGGGACTGCAGGACGTGTTCCCGGACCAGAAGCCGATCAACAGGACGTTCATCAACACCTGGGAGGACGAGCGCGTCGTCGACGCCGTCAAGGCGACCGGCCGCAAGAAGCTGATCATCGCCGGTCTCTGGACGGAGATCTGCGTCGCGATGCCGGCCATACAGGCGGCGGGTGAGGGCTTCGAGGTCTTCGCCGTCACCGACGCCTCGGGCGGCGCGTCGGCGGAGACCCACGAGATGGCCGTGCGGCGCATGGTCCAGGCGGGCGTGGTACCGATCACCTGGATGGCCGTGGCGGGGGAGTGGCAGCGCGACTGGGCCCGCGAGAAGACCTTCCCGAGCATGACTGAAGTCCTGCGTCAGCACGGTGGCGCCACCGGCGTCGCCTACGGCTGGGAGACGCAGCTCCTGGCCACGCCCACGCCCGCCGGAAGCGGCGTCTGACCCGGCTGCCGCCCCGGCAGCCGTCCGGACAAATGGCCGCCGGTCGGTCGTCCCGGCCGCCGAGCCTGCCTCCTGGGAGGGGTTCTGGGCCGCGGCGGCGCGGGGCGAGGAGACAGGTGCGGCGGTGACGCGGGCGGCGTGGATCGCCCGCCCTTCCGAGGGTCAGGATCTCCGGTACCGATCCACCGCAAGGTCATCGACCGAACAGCCGGACACGGCGATATCGGAGGCTGCCATGGGTGACCGATCCGGGAAGAAGACATGCGAGGGACAGTCGATGACCGTGAATGTCGCGGGCAGGCGCTGCCTGCCCGCCGGCGAACTCATCCCCCGGCTGCCCGAGGTGTCCGACCCGGCCGGGAGCCCATGGACCGGGCCCGCCGACGGTACGGCCGGCCGGTCGGCAGAAGCGCGCTCCTCGCTGTGAGATCGGGGTCAGCGGCCTTCGCTGGAACCGCCGTTCCGCTCGCCGTCACCTGGCTGGACTGGGGAACCACTTATCTGGCGATCGCGTTCGGGCTGCGCGGTATGGAGCCCTGCACGCTCAGCTCGGTGCGGTTTCTGACGGCGGGGCTGGTGTTGTGGGTCGTGGCCGAACGCCGCCACGAGCCCCGGCTGACAGCCTCGCGGCGACGGCGCGCCACACTCGTCGGAGTACTGCTCTTCTCCATGGGCATGGGCGGCGTCGCGTTGGCCGAGGAGTATGTCGACTCGGGCACCACGGCGTTGTTCATCGCCACGGTTCCGTTGTGGAGCGTGCTGCTGCACACGGCGACGGGACGACCGACGCGCGGCGCTCAATGGGCAGGGGTCTGCCTCGGCCTGGCGGGCGTCGCCGTATTGACGGCCGGACTCGGCCGCGGCGGTCCGGCCGGCGCCGGGATCCTCCTGCCGGCCGCCCTGTGCTGGGTTCTCGGCTCCCATCTGGACGACCACTCGGCCGGGGTGCGCGGGCCGGCCGCGCAGATGCTCGCCGGCGGCGCGGCGCCGGCCGTGGCGGCCGTCGTCCGGGGCGAGTTCGCGTCACCGCCGCGGCCGACCTGGGGCGCCGGGCTCGCCCTCGCCTACCTCGTGGTCTTCGGGTCGCTGCTGGCGATGGCTGCCTACCGCCACCTCACCGCCCACACCGGCCCGGCTCTGGCCACGAGCTACGCCTTCGTGGCGCCGGTGATCGCTGTCCTGTCCGGCGCCCTCTTCCTTGACGAGCCCCTCACCCCCCATGTGCTGGCCGGAACCGCCCTGATCGCCCTCGCCGTCTCCACCACCCTCTTCACTCGATCCCGGCCCGCCGCCCGTCGGATCTGATCCACCCGCTGCTTCCACACCACTTCTGGACGACCGGTGCCCAGGTGCACCAGAGCAGCCGCCGAATGTGCGGGAATCGGAGAATCGAAAATTGGTTGAATTATCTGTCGGGCAACTGCATCCCTCGCTGGATGATCCCGTCCTCCACTCGATGAACCTGCTGAACGACATTGCCGCGGACCACCCGCGGGCGGTGTCCTTCGCCGCCGGCCGGCCTTACGAGGAGTTCTTCCGGATCGAGCAACTCCATGAATATCTGGAAACCTTCTTCGCGCACCTCACCGAGGTGGTGGGGCTGACGGACAAGGAGGCCCGCCGAACCGTTTTCCAGTACGGGCGGACGAAGGGCGTCATCCACGACCTGGTCGCCCGCTACCTGGAGGTCGACGAAGCCGTCACCGTCGACCCCGACGCGGTGGTGGTGACCGTCGGCAGTCAGGAGGCGATGTTCTTGACGCTGCGGGCGCTGCGCGCCTCCCCCCGGGACGTCGTCCTCGCCGTCGCGCCCACCTACTTCGGACTGACCGGCGCCGCGCGCTTGCTGGACATGCCCGTGCTGACGGTCGGGGACGGAGACGGCGGTCTCGACCTCGCGGATCTCAAGCGTCAGGTGGCGGTGGCGCGCGCCCGGGGACAACGGCCGCGCGCTCTGTATCTTGTTCCCGACTTCTCCAACCCCACCGGGGTGAGCCTGGATCTGACCACCCGGATCGCCCTGCTCGACCTGGCGGCCGAACTCGATCTGCTGATCATCGAGGACAACCCGTACGGCCTCTTCCAAGCCGATCCCGGCACGCGGCCACCGACCCTCAAAGCGCTCGACACACGGCACCAGGTCGTACACATCGGTTCCTTCGCCAAGACCGGCCTGCCCGGCGCCCGCGTCGGCTTCGTCGTCGCCGACCAGCCCGTCACCAGGGACGGCCGTCCGGCGGGCACGCTCGCAGACCGGTTGTCGCTGATCAAGAGCAACGTCACTCTCAACACCTCACCCGTCGCCCAGGCCGTCGTCGGCGGCAAGCTGCTGCGCCATGGGTGCAGCATGGTCGCCGCGAACAAGCGTGAGATCGAGGTCTACCGCGCCAACCTGCGGCACGTGCTGGCCGGTCTGACCGGGCGCTTCGCCGCCACCGGCCCGGTGACGTGGAACACCCCGGCCGGCGGGTTCTTCGTCGTGCTGACGGTGCCGTTCACCGTGGACGACCATTCGCTGCGCAGATCGGCGCGCGATCACGGAGTGATCTGGACTCCTATGCACCATTTCCACACCGGCATGACTTCCTCACACCAGATCCGGCTGTCCTTCAGCCTGCTCGACGACGCGGCGATCGACGAGGGACTCGACCGGCTGGCCGCCTTTGTGAGGGCCGAGATCCGGACGCCCGGTCGTTCCACCTGACCGCCGGCCGCTCTCCGACCCCCGGTCCGCCCGGACGGCCCCCACGGCAGGCAGCCGCCCGTATGCGCGGGAGATCGTGTCCGGCGATGCACACGACAACGGGCACCGGCCGTCGCGCATCCGGTCCACGTCTCTGTGCCGGCCCGGCCGCGTGCCGTCGCACGGGTGGTGTGCCGACCACGCGACTCGAAAAGGATGCCCATGATCAGACACATTGTGCTGTTCAAGTTCAAGCCGGGCTTCGGCTGGCAGGATCCCGCGGTCCTCGCGGCCGAGCGGTCCTCGTCGCTCGTCGGCGAAGAGGTGCCCGGCCTGCTGCACTGGCAGGTGGGCCGTAACACCGCCGACCGTCCGGTCGCCTACGACTTCGCCGCGATCGGCCTGCTGTCCGACCAGGACGCCCTGCGCAGCTACCAGGACCACCCCTTCCATCAGCGATCCGCGGCGCTGTGGCGTGCCATCAGCACCTGGGTCGTCGCCGACATCGAGGAGTGACACATGACCGTCGAGCTGGGCTGGATCGACGTCCGGCCGGCACAGGCCGGGCCGTCGGCCATCGGAACGCTCGGCCCCGAGGGCACGAGCAGCGAGCAGGCCGCGCGACTGCTGCGGACCCGCTTGCCCGGCGGGGCGCCGATCGTGCTCAAGGCGACCTACGAACAGGCCGTGCGGGACCTGACGGTCGGCACCGTCAGCCATGTGGTCGTCGCCAACGCCTATCGGGATGTCCACCACTTCTACATGGCCGACGACATCGCGTTGGCCAGTACCTTCGTCATGGACACCCCCCTGTACGGCATCGCCCGGCGCGCGGACGCCGGTCCGCTGCCCGACCGCCCGAGCGTGGTGACGCATCCTTCGCCACGACCGCTGTTGCGGCAACTGCTGCCGGGGGAATGCCAGTTGTCCGAAGTGGCCACCGCGGACTCCACCAGCCAGGCGGCCCAGGCCGTGGCCGAGCACCGCCACGACCTCGCGCTCACCACCGAACCGGCCGCCGCACGGCACGGACTCCGCTTCATTTCGCGGCTGCGGCCGATCCGCATGGTCTGGTCGGTCTTCGTCCGTACCTGAGTCCCGCTGGAGCTGACGACGGCCCCTCTCCGCAGGGGACGCGAATCCCACGCGGCCGGCTCCGAACCCGTACGCCGGCACGCCGACGGTGTCCGTGCCGGCTGTCTCCGACCCCCGCACCCGGGAGTTGCGCACAACACCGAGATCAAGACAGGCCGCATGGAGCCTTCCGGGCGCGACGGAGACAGTGTCGCTGCGGCGTGCGGGACCGGTTCGTGCAAGTAGGTGAGCTGTCAACAATTTTGTTATCCTGCGCTGATGGACGCGACGCCACGCTGGCTCAAGCCGGATGAGAAGGCTGCCTGGGACAGCTTCATCCGTATGCAGGAGATGCTCATCGGACGGCTGTCCCGCTATATCCAGGCCGAGTCCGGCCTGTCCGCTTCCGACTTCGTCGTGCTCGTCAACCTCACCGAGCGAGGGGGCGGGCGGATGCGCTTCCTGGAGCTGGCCAAACTTCTGGAGTGGGAGAAGAGCCGGGCGTCCCACCAGATCACGCGGATGGCGAAACGCGGACTCGTGGCCAAGGAGGACTGCCCCGACGACGGACGCGGAGCGTTCGTCGTCGCCACCCCCGCCGGCTACGAGGCGATCGAGCAGGCCGCGCCCCCGCACGTCGAACATGTCCGACGTCTGTTCGTCGACGCCCTGACCCCACACCAGCTCAGCACACTCGGCGATCTCTCCCAGCGCGTCCTCAAGCACATGGAGAAGCTGCCGGACTGACCGGGAAGCTGCCGCGCCGGCCGGGCGATATGGAGCCGGCGTCGGCGCTCGAGTCGGTACACCTAGGGCACGACCGTCACCGGCCAGCGCCCGGCCTTCACCAGCCGTACCGCCACCGAGCCGACGATCCGGTGCCCCGCCGACTCCGAAGCCCCCACCACCACCGCGTCGGCCGTCAGCTCCTCGGCCGCGGTGACCAGCCCGTTGTACGGGTCGCCGTGGAAGGTGTGGAACTCCCAGCGCACGTCCCAGACGTCCCTGACGCGCTCTATGGCCGTACGGATCTCCCGCACCAGCTCCTCGGCGATCTCCCCGGTCGTCCCGACGGTCGGGACACCGAGCGCCGCGCCGGCCGCCATCACGGGCTGTACGTAGACGACGGCGAGGAGCGCCTTCTGCCGCCGCGCGAGACCGCCCGCGTACGCGGCGGCGCGGAACGAGGACTCCGATCCGTCCACGCCGACGACGATCACTTTCGGGCCGTCGGTCCCGCGTTCGAATCGAGTGTGCTGCTGGTCGGTCACGGCAGGCAGGCTACCGGCTCCCGACGGGCGGCCCGGCGGCGGTCTCCCTAGAGTCGGATCATGAGTGTCCGCGCGCAGGAGTCCCCGTCCGCCCGCGACCGCTTTCTGAGCCGCGTGCCGGGCGCGTTCGCGGTGTTCTTCGTGGCTCTCGGCCTGTACTGCGCGGTGATCGCGCTCATCCCCCCGCTGCGCCGCGCGGCCGGACCCGTCACCCTGTTCCTCGACACGGTGCTGGTCCCGGTCAGCGCCAACCTCGCCTACGCCGTCTTCCTGCTGCTCCTCGCCGCGGCCGTCGCCGCCAGGAAACACGTCGCGTGGTGGGTGGTGGTCGTCTGTCTGGGGCTGCTGGCCCTGGTCGACGTACCGCTGGTGACGCTGGAGGAGTGGGCGTCGATTCCCAATCTGACGCTGTGCTGCGCGGCGGTGGCGCTGCTCGTCCTCGCGCGCGGCCACTTCTACGCCGAGACCCGCCACGGCGCCTTCCGGCGGGCCCTGCTGGTACTGGTCCTCTCACTGGCCAGCGGAATCCTGCTCGGCCGGGGCCTGGTCGAGGTCTTCCCCGGCACGCTCGTCCCCGGCCAGCGGCTGCTGTGGGCGGCCAACCGGGTGCTGGGCGGGCTCGCCTCCGACGGCAGCTTCGACGGCAGCCCGCCCAGGCCGCTGTTCTTCCTCCTCGGGCTGTTCGGCGCGCTCGCGCTGCTCGCCGCCGCCGGCGCACTCTTCCGCTCCCAGCGCATGGAGTCGGCCCTGCACGGCGACGAGGAACCCCGGATCCGCGCGCTGCTGCGGGCGTACGGAGCGCAGGACTCCCTCGGCTACTTCGCCACCCGACGCGACAAGGCCGTCGTCTTCTCGCCCAGCGGCAAGGCGGCCGTCACCTACCGCGTCGAGACCGGCGTCTGTCTCGCCAGCGGCGACCCGGTCGGCGACCGCGAGGCATGGGCGCCCGCCATCGAGACATGGCTCGGCCTGGCCCGCCGCTACGCCTGGGCCCCGGCGGTGATGGGCGCGTCGGAGGCGGGCGCCACCGCCTACGCCCGCGCCGGGCTCGGCGCCATCCAGCTCGGTGACGAGGCCATCCTGCGCACCGACCGGTTCGATCTGGCCGGCCGCGAGACGCGGGTCGTCCGGCAGGCCGTCAACCGGGTCCGCCGAGCGGGCGCCACCACCCGGATCCGCCGCCACTCGGCTCTCACCGAGGAGGAGATGGCCGAGGTCGTCGACCGGGCCGACGCCTGGCGCGGCACCGAGACGGAACGCGGTTTCTCCATGGCGCTCGACCGGCTCGGCGACCCGTCCGACGGCGACTGCCTGCTCGTCGAGGCGATCGACGCGGAGGGCCGGCTGATCGCGCTGCTCTCCTTCGTACCCTGGGGCGGTGACGGCATCTCACTGGACCTGATGCGCCGCGACCGCGCCGCCCCCAACGGGGTCATGGAGTTCATGGTCGCGGAGCTGTGCGGCCGGGCGCCCCGGCTCGGCGTCCGCCGGATCTCACTCAACTTCGCCGTCTTCCGCTCGGCCTTCGAGGAGGGCGCCAGGATCGGCGCGGGTCCGGTGCTGCGGCTGTGGCGCGGACTGCTGCTGTTCTTCTCCCGCTGGTGGCAGCTGGAGGCGATGTACCGCTCCAACGTGAAGTACCGGCCGCAGTGGTTCCCGCGCTTCCTGTGCTTCGCGGACGCCGGCTCGCTCGCGCGGGTCGCGCTCGCCTCCGGGATCGTCGAGGGTTTCGTGCCCGTACCGCGGCCCTTCGCGCGGCGGCGCGGGCGCGGCAGGCCTCGAGGAGTGGCCGCCCCGGCGCCCGTCACGCTCCCGGCCGGCCTGCCCGGCGCCGCCGCGCCACCGGAACCGCCCGGCGGGACGGAGCGGCACCTGCCCGAGCAGACGCGGATCCGCCACCGCACACTCGAACGGCTGCGCGCCGAGGGAACCGACCCCTATCCGGTCGGGGCCGCCGCGCGCACCGGCACCCTGGCCGAGGTCCGCGCCACCCTCGGCGCGCCGTCGGCCGGCTCCCGTACCGGCGAGCCGGTCACCGTCGCCGGACGGGTGATGGCGGTACGCGATCTCGGCGGCATCGTCTTCGCCGTCCTGCGCGACTGGTCCGGCGACCTCCAGATCGCCCTCACCCGCGACGGCGCCGGAGACCTCCTGGGGCGCTTCACCCGCGACATCGACCTCGGCGACCACATCACCGCCACCGGCCCGACCGGCGCCAGCGACCACGGCGAGCCGACCGTCTTCGCCACCGACTGGCAGCTCACCGCCAAGTGTCTGCGCCCCCTGCCCGACAAACGACGCGGGCTCGCCGACCCCGAGGCCCGCGTCAGAGCACGCCATCTCGACCTGGTGACCAGGCCCGACGCCCGTGCGACCGTACGGGTGCGCTCCGCCGCCGTGCAGGGGCTGCGCCAGGGCCTGCTGGACCGGGGGTACCTGGAGGTCGAGACGCCGATGCTCCAGCAGATCCACGGCGGCGCCAACGCCCGCCCGTTCACCACCCACATCAACGCCTACGACCTCGACCTCCACCTGCGGATCGCTCCCGAGCTGTATCTGAAACGGCTGTGCGTGGGAGGCATGGAGAAGGTCTTCGAACTGGGCCGCGCCTTCCGCAACGAGGGCGTCTCCGCCCAACACCACCCCGAGTTCACCGTGGTCGAGGCGTACCAGGCGTTCGCCGACTACGACCTGATGCTCGATCTGGCCCGCGAGCTGATCCAGGGCGCGGCCACCGCCGCCCTCGGCGCGCAGATCGCCCACAGGACCGGCCCCGACGGCACGCCCTTCGTCCTCGACATCTACTGGTGAAGGGGCCCTATTCGGACCGTGCGCTATTCCCCTGCCCGACGCTCGTCGGAGTGGTCGAGCCCAGGGCGTTCGAGACGCGAGGATCCGCCGAGGTAGTCCAGCCTTCAGCCAGATAGCTGATCTGGGCCTTGTGATGGCAGAGGGTTCGTCGTGATGACTTCGATCTGATTGAGCATGCGGACAGCCAACCGCCCGCGCGCCTCCTGGATGTACTCCAGGGCTGAGCGAAGCTCGTCCACCACGTCTGGTCCGGCGGAAGACCCGTTCACCGCCTCTTGGCGGATCCGCCTGGAAGCAGCTTCCAGGTACACCAAAGGTGACCTTTGACCGTCTTGCGAAAGAGGATCATGTACGGGATAGCCGTAGGCGGATTGTCCAATCCATAGCCCGTCACGCAACATGGCGTCTACAGCCGCGTGGGCAGCATCCCGGACACGTGCGAGCGTGACATCGAAGTCCTCCGCACTCAGCTGTCGGCCAAGTTCAAGGTCTTGAACTGCCCTATACAAGAAATCGTTCCAGTCACGCAAGGTGGAACGAACGAGGATCACCCTCTCAACTCTCTCCTCCTTATGTACCTCCCCCTGGGCACGCTCCGTGCGGGCGGCCTGCTCTCGGACCTCCTGCCGCTGTGCTCTCAACGTCGCTCGTTGGACCTGTAGCGGTCCCCAGTACGCCCCCAGCGCAGTGATGAGCGCTCCGCCAAGCGCTCCCAGTACCCCATATAGAACCTCCGGCATGGGACAACCATGCTCGGCGGGCAACATGGCACAGACAGACTTGTTACGACTGAAGTCAATCTGTGATCGATGAGATCGTGTGCTACTCGGTGGCTTTCAGGGCTGCCAGATAGTCCGACCAGCTGTCCTGTGCCAGGGCGGCCCACTCGATCGCGGTGCTGACGTGGATACCGAAGAGTTCGCTGGCGACGATCGGCGGAAGGTCAGCGGCTATGGCGATCATCGCCGTGTTGTGTGCGGCGAGAGTCGGCAGTCCGAGCTCAAGGAGCTGCATCGCCAGTCCGTGCGGGCGCCGAGGCTGATGCGCCAAAGGTCCGGGGAAGAGGAACACGGGTCCGCTGCCGGGAGCCGGTTGCAGCATTGAGCGCGTCAGAGGACTGGCGATCTGCTGTTCGATGAGACGGGCCAGTGTCGGAGGAAGAAGGACGGGTGCCTTGTCGAACGTGATGTAGGCGCCGCCCTGATCGCGCTGAAAGCAGTCCGTCGTGAGGTGAACGATTCGGGTCAGTGGTAGGGCGTAGAGGCGGACGAATGCTCCTGCGATGCGGACGTCGAGGGGGAGCGTCTGGTCAGAGAGGCACCGAAGGAGTTGGTCGTGGTGCTCGTCACCGTCATGGAACACGGACGGTTGCGCTCGCGGTCGTGTGGGGGCTTCAAGCCGGTGCGTGAGTCGGCGGGCGTTCGTCCAGCGTATGAAAGCGCCGATTGCCTTGCGGCGGGTCGGCGGGACGGTGACCAGCCATAGTTCGAGCTGTGGCTGGGTCAGGTCCGTGAAGAGGAGTCCGTTTGTGTCCAGCCAGGCCATGAATTCGATGGCTGTTTGGATCTTGCCCCGGTCCACGGCTGCTGCGGATTGGAGATAGCGGCCGCGCGAGGATCTGCGCCGGGCATCGCGCACGACGGACCACTCGGCGAAGGGGCGGATGATCCTCAGATGATGGGCGGGGAGTGGTGCGAGGACCTGGGGGAGCCAGATTTCCAGCCGGGCCAGGAACTCATTTCGGGTGGGCAGGATCTGCGTGGTGATGAGAATGTTCCGGACCGCGCGTGTGTCGTGGTCTTGGGGGAGGTCGTCTAGAAGGTCGTGAGTGACCTCAGCATGTCCCGCGGCCAGACTCGCCAGGAGCCGGGCGCCGCTGCGGCTCAGCCAGTTGAGGACGGAGCGGGGGAAGCGGCCGAGATGAGTGCTTCGGCCAGTGGAATGAGTTGGGGTACCAGCTGGTCGTTTTCGTCGCTGAGGAAAGCGTGGACCCTGTCGCTGGCGACGCACCGCGTGCAGCATCCGTCGGCGTAGATGTCGCCGGGATAGTTGCAGCGTCGGCAGGCGAAGTCGACGTCGATGCCCCAGCAGGGCCCGCATGCCTCGCTGCCGGCTTCGGTTGATCCCACCAGCACTCGGGTGGTTCCGCAGAGGGTGCAGGCGGCCGGATTGCGGCGACGACGTCCGTAGCAGGTGGGGCAGAGCTGGCCAGCTGGCCAGGACGCCAAGCTGCGGTCCGTCCGGCCGCAGTCTCCGCATTGGTGTAGCCGACGGGGACGGCAGCTGTTGCAGTGGAAGGCTCCGCCCGCCTGGCGGACATGCTTCCCCTGGCGGAAGCGGCCACAGGCAGTGCAAACGCCTTCGATGACGCGGCAGGTGGAGCAAAGCCCCGGTTCGCCGTTCTCGCCACGCTTCGATATGCAGCGGAGTTGGCCCATTTTTCGCACGTGCGTTCCGGGGCGCGGTAGCAGCGTTTGCAGACGGGCCCCTCTCCCCTGAGGTTGGCATGTGCGGGTCCGGTGACGCCGCACCGGACACACTCGCGGTCCGAGGTTCTGACGCAGGAGGAGCACACCAGGACTGCGGTCCCGCCCCTCTTTCGCCTGGTGTGGGTGCCGTGCCGGCCGCATGCCGCGCACGCGCCGATGAACTGTTCCTCTTGGCGGTAGCAGCGATAGCAGAGCAAGCCTTCAGGTCGGCGGGCAGCGATACGTCCGCCGCTCTGGCCGCAGTGCGCGCACGGCTCCGCCACGTTCCGGTCGAAGCACCAGCTGCAACAGCGTCCTTTGGCGGACAGACGGTCGAGTTTGCGGCTGGATGCGCCGCAGAAAGCACAGCCGAGTTGGGTGACGCTGTCGCCGTATCCGATGGCTTGGAGGTGTTGAAGCAGGCGCCCCAGGGCCGCCGGACTGTGTGCGGAGGGAGCAGTCAGCGCATCGGGGTTCTCGGTGAAATGCGCATCCAGCACGCGCGCTGCCTGCGAGGACCAGACCCTGACATGTTCAAGAGCCGACTGGACTTGTTCCGCGGTCATAGCTGGAACGACCGTCTGGACCCGGGTGATCAGTCGTGCCCGTGCCTCGGCGAGCTCGAGTCGGCGGATATGCGGGGCCTGCGCGGGGCGTCTCATTTCGCCCCTGGGCGGCGAACTACGGTACGGCGCGGGGCACTCGGCTTCGCCCCTGCCTCGCCGTCCGCGGTCTTGCGGAGCTGAGCGTTGACGACTTCCGGCTTGATCAGATCGTTCGGGGTGCAGTCGAGGATGTCGCAGAGTGCAACGAGGGTGTCCATGCTCATCCGCTGCGGAGGCTGCGTCACCAGGCGATAAATCTGCTCGCGGGAGAGGACGATGCCCCGCTCCGCGAGCAAGGGGACCAGATCAGAGGTCTGGAACATCTGGCGCTCGGCCATCAGCTGCCGCAGCTGCCATTGGTAGCCCATTTTCTTGATCACGGTGTCACGTCCCAGTAGTCGCCCAGCCGGTTCTTCATCGAAGCCTCCAACAGTGTGTTGCGGTACTCGTTCGAGACCCCCATGTAGATCGCCGTGGTGGAAGCATGCGAGTGACCGACCTGTTCTTGGACGAACCGCGCGGGATAGCCGAACTCAGTCAGGTGCGTGATGTAGGAGTGGCGGAGGCAGTGCAGATCGAGGTCTTCGTCGAGGCCGGCGTCTTGGCGAGCGGTGACGAACGCCTCGTTGATCGACCGGGGCGAGAGCCGTCCGACGCGTTCGGTCATCCACAGTGCCGGATGTCGTCCGGGTGAGAACTGCGGGCGCACTTCTGTCAGCCAGTGCTCCATCGTCTCGACGATCCAGTCCATCTCCGGGACCGTCAGGACAGACCGGCGTCTCGGCGGCGCCCCCTTCTTGGACTTGCCGAACCGCACCATCAGGCTGCCAAAGTTCCGAAACTGCGGGGCCTTCCGGCAACGCCGAAGGTCGGTCAGGTCCAGGCGGGAAGTCTCGGTGCGACGGGTGCCGAAGGCGTAGACCGTCTTGATGACGGCGGCGTCCCGTAGCGCGCCCAATGCTCCCTTACGACCACTGGCCCGGATCTTGCTGGGGCGGGCGTCCAGAGCATCGAACAGGGCCTGGACCTCGTCGTAGGTCAGCGGCCGCCGTCGTGAATCGCCCTCGTACTCGACGGTGTGCAGGACCGAGTTGCCCTCGTGGAACACCTCCTGCGGCGCCTCCCCGAAGCGTTCCAGGCAGATGTGGCCCCACCCATAGCGGGTGTCCAGCAGGTACTCCAGGAACAGGCCGATCGTCACCTCGTACGTCCGGGCCGTGGACATCTGGATCGGCTTGGCACCGCTTCGCAGGTGTGCGATGAACGCCTCGCCTTCAGCTGGTGACCACTGCCAGGGGTACTGGCCGGAGAATTCCCCGAAGCGCTCAAGTATGCGAATCCGCGGGTCGATCGTCGATGACCTCAGGAAACGGGCCGACTGCTGACGTGCCCAGCCCTCAAGCATCGCCTTGAACAAGGCTGGGGCGGGGTCGAGATGTACGACGTTCCCTGCCAACACGAGATGGGCGGATTCGGGCGCTTGAGTACTCACAGGGATGTTGTATCAGATGCAACATTGTTGAATTTGAGTGCTAGGGTCCTGGTCAAGGGCACCGACCTGACAAGAGCCAGCCGGGGGCACGCGCCCCCGGCCAGGGAAAACGGCCATTCTCTTACGTCGCGCAGTGTTGCATCAGATGCAATTCATCCCGTTCTCCGGGAGATGGCCGGTCAGGACCGTGTACGGGGCCCTCTCCGCGGCGCTCGGCGAGGAGGTCGACGCCGACAGCGCGGAGCGGGAGCTGCGCCGCCTGTGCGACCGGGCCGGGGTGCCGCACACCCACCGCGGCGGCCGGAGCGAGGTGGTCCTGGCGATGTACGAGCGGCTGGTCGAGGCGCGGACCGGACCGCCCGTCTTCTACAAGGACTTCCCGGCCGACGTCTCCCCGCTCACCCGGCCGCACCGGCATGACCCGCGTCTCGCCGAACGCTGGGACCTCGTCGCTTACGGGGTGGAACTCGGCACCGCGTATTCGGAGTTGACCGACCCGGTGGAGCAGCGGCGCCGCCTCACCGAGCAGTCCCTGCTGGCGGCGGGCGGTGACCCGGAGGCGATGGAGCTGGACGAGGGGTTCCTGGAGGCCCTGGAGTGCGCCATGCCTCCGACCGGCGGCCTCGGCCTCGGGGTCGACCGGCTCGTCATGTTCCTCACCGGGCTGACCATCCGCGAGACGCTGCCCTTCCCGCTCGTGCGCCGGGGGTGACCGGGTGCCGGGTCACTCGGGTGCCGGGGTGAAGCGTGCCGAGGGCGACTCGTGCGCCGGGGGCGCCCCGTCCCCGCAACTCGCCCCATCGGGTGCTTTCCCCCGGGTGACCGGTGTGGGGGAGCGGCACGGAGCAGCCGCCGTGCGAGCCATTGGTCATGAAAAAGGACCAGATGCTTACAGGGCGGCGTACCGTCCTGCGCATGAGCGCCTGTCTCGGAGCGGCCCTCGCCACCCGCCTGCTGACCGCCGGACAGGCCCAGACCCCCGACCGCGCCGCCTCCCCGTCCCCGGCCGCGGGATCACCGGCGGCCGGAGCGCCCGCGAGCGCCCCCCGGCGGCCCTCCGCCTACCGGCTCCAGCCGATGACGGAGGGGGCCAGGCCCGGCCTCCGCAGGGCGGCCCCGCCGGTCCGGGTGAAGCCCATTCTCGAACTGCCCGAGCTGGGCGACACGATGGTGCTCACCTTCGACGACGGCCCCGACCCCTCCTACACCCCGGCCATCCTGAACACGCTGCGCCGGTACGACGTCCGGGCGATGTTCATGGTGTGCGGCGAGATGGCCCACGACAACGGCGACCTGCTGCGCCGGGTCGCCGACGACGGCCATGTCATCGGCAACCACACCTGGTCGCACCCGCTGATGACCAAGCTCACCCGCTCCGCGATCCGGGCCGAGATGGAGCGCACCAGCGAGGTGGTGGCACAGACCATCGGTGAGGCGCCGCTCTGGTACCGGGCGCCCTACGGCGCCTGGAACCGGCACTCCTTCGAGGTCGGCGCCGAACTGGGCATGGAGCCCCTCGCCTGGACCGTCGACTCGCTGGACTGGACGACGCCCGGGACCAGCACCATCGTCCGCCGTGTGGTGGAGGGCGCGGGCCCCGGCGTCGTCATCCTGTCGCACGACGCGGGCGGCGACCGCACCCAGAGCGTGGTGGCGCTGCGCCGCTATCTGCCCCGGCTGCTGGACGCCGGCTACCGCGTCGCCGTACCGCACCGCTGAGCCGGCGGCCCGGCGGGCGGCCCGGCTGGTCAGCGGGTGCTGACCAGCCGGGCGAAGACGACGACATTGCCGTCGTAGCCGCCCGCCCGCGAGTACCCGCCGCCGCAGGTGATCACCCGCAACTCGGCGTGGCCGGTGTCGCCGTACACCCGGGAGCCGGGGAACTCGTTCTTGGCGAAGACCTCGACCCCGTAGACCTCGAACTCGGCGGTGCGGCCGTCGTACCGGTCCACCTCGATGTGCGAGCCCTTCTCCAGCGAGCCCAGCCCGTAGAAGACGGCGGGCCCGGTGCGGTTGTCCACATGGCCGACGACCACGGCGGTGCCGCGCTGACCGGGCGCGACACCGTTCTGGTACCAGCCCGCCAGATTCGGGTCCTGCGCGGGCGGGGCGGCGATCCAGCCGTCCGGGTCGAGTCCCACGTCCACGACCGGCGTGTCGACCTTCAGGTCGGGAATGCGGACCCGTGACATCGGGGCGTACGGCAGCGGCTTCACGACCGGGGCGGCGCCGGTGGCGAGGGCGGCGGGATCGGGCCGGTCGGCCGACGCCGCCGCGGCGGGCTGCGGTGGTCCCAGCGGTGTGTCGATCCCGTTCCGCATCAGCGCGATGCCGGTGAGCATCACGAGAGCCAGAACGCCCCAGGGCGAGCGCCTCCTCGACTCCGGGGCGTGACGGTCCTGGCCCATGGTTCTCCCTTCGTGCGCACCTGCTGGCACGGTAAGGGCACAGGGCCGGGGCGGCGATCACTGGCGGGCGAACGGGTGGCGGCGCCCGGTGCGGTGACCCATTGGAGGGCCCGCCCCCGTAAAACTTCTGACGGTCCGTGACCTGCGGCTCCGTCCGGTACGGGCGCCCGTCCGGCGGCGTGTCGCCTCACCGGAGTGGACCAGTGCCGAAATGCGCGGTCCCGGGCGCGCGGTGATGGTTCGTCATGGAGGGCGTACTCGTCGAATTTCCCGGAGCACCGCTTTGGGGCGTCTTCCGCTGGAGGTTCAAACGATGCGTGCTTCACGCGCTCTCGCGGTGACCGCGGCCGCCTGCGCGGCCGTGGCGCTCTCCGCTCCGCTCGCCGCAGCCAACAATGGTCCGAGGGACGTCACCGTCAACCCGTTCGAGGTCCACCAGGGCGGTACGCTCCACATCCGCGTCGCCGGCTGCGGCCACGGGGGCAGCGTCACGTCCAACGCCTTCTCCAGGGCGGAGCTGTCGGACAACGAGTCGGGACACTCCTCGGCGAGGGTCCGCATCCACGACCGCACCACGCCGGGCCACTACAACCTGGCCGTGCGGTGCAGCGACAACGACCGGGTCGCCACCCACCAGTTCCGGGTGCTGGAGGGGCGGGGCGCCCTCGGCGGTCTCGGCGGTTCCGTCGGCCCCGGCTCCACGGAGATGGCGGTCGGCGGCGGGCTGGTCGCCTCGGCGGCGGTGGGCGGTTCGCTCCTGCTCGCGCGCCGTCGCCGGACGAGCGGCGCGGGCGTCTGACCGTACGCGTCCGGCGGCCGGTATCCCCGGTCCCCCTGCTCGGTGCCACGCGTGCGGACGCCTGTCGCCCCGAATCCTGGCGGAGGATTCGGGGCGACAGGCGTCCGTGCCCCTGTGCTGAGGCGGTCGGGGTCTGCGAAGGACCGGCGCGCGGCGGGTCAGTGGCCCCGGCCGTCCGCCCGCCGCCGCACCGCGTGGACCGTGCCGAGCGCGGCCACCGCGACCAGCCCCGCCCCGACCGCGAGTTCGCCGCTGCTCACCCCGCCGACGCTGCCGCCCAGCCCGCCTCTGACCCCGCCGGGCACGACGGTGGAGGTGGACCTCGCGGTCGGGGTGACGGGGACGGCCGCCGTACGGGTCGGCCGGGCGGTCGGTGCCCGGGTGGCGCCCGCGACCTTGAGGTCGGTCCGGCCCGTGACTCCGTTGCAGGTGAAGGTCACCTGGTAGGCCGCGCCCGGCTTGGCGTCCCAGTCGACCGTGGCGAGAGCGGTGCGGCCGGCGGGGATGTTGACGGTGTCGAAGACGCCGGAGGACGCGGTGGCGGTCGAGGCGCAGCGGGTGACGCCCAGGGTCACCCGGCCGCCGGGCGCGACCGTGCTGGGGGTGACGGTGAAACCGAACGGCGTGGTGCCCCCGTCGACCGCCGCCGTCGCGGTGGGCGCGGCCAGAGCGAGGGCGGTCGCCGCGAGCAGAGCGGCGCACGGGGCGCATATCGCGCGCATGGTGAATCCTCCGGGTCCCCGAGGAGCAGCTGCGGAACCGTTTTCCACACAAGCCGGTACCTGCGCCTCGATGCCGGAAACGCTAGGAGCGCCCTATCACAGCCGCGACCACTGACAGTCGAATGGGGCACGGGGGTCCCCCGGTCGGCGGACCCCCGTGTCCGTCGCGCGTCCGCTCAGGAGCCGATGTGCGGGAACAGATCGAGGAAGGGCCCGGCTGTCGCGCCGATGCCCCGGCCGTAGGGCGCGTCGAAGTCCCAGATGAGGAAGAGGAGGAAGGAGATCAGCACACTGAACAGACCCGCCAGCAGGAGTTCTCGGAAGCTGCGGCGGATCTGGAGCACGAAGATCATTCCCACGGTGACCACCGCCCCGATGATCAGCCCGAACCAGACGACCCCCGGCATGGTGGCCCCCGCGTTCTCGCCGCGGGCGCCCCTGGCGTCGTCGGCGACGGCCACCTGGTCGACCAGCGGCTGATACGCCTGGCCTTCGAGTTCCGTGCGCGGCACGTACCGGGTGACGTCCGTCCGGATCCGGTCGAACAGCTCGGTGCCCCGCGCGCTGAGCGCCTCGTGTTCCGACATGTGCGGCCACTCCGTGCGGACGACATAGGAGACGTACGCGTCCACGTCGCTCCGGATCCTCTCCCGCACATCCGCGGGGTAGACCTGGGCGCGCTGTGTGATCTCGTGCAGGGCCTGGGCCTCCTGGCGCACGGAGTCCTGGGCCGCGCTGCGGCCCTCCCAGACCCCGGCGATCGCGAGCCCCAGCACGATGGCGTAGATCACGCCGATCATCATCGTCATGTAGTCCATGACGTCCGGGGTCCCGCTGGTGTCGTCGTCGGCCCCGACACGACGGCTGCTGTAGACGACGATGGTGAGGACGACCGCGCAGGCGGCGGCCATCGCGATGCTCAGTACGAGCCATTCCGACATGGTGTCTCCGTGGATCAGCGGGAACGCGGGCGCAGCACGGCGACGGCGAGCACCGCCGGTGCCGTGAGCAGGAGCATCATCAGGACCGGAGAGGTGTGGTTCCGCGGCTGGTGACGGGTCGCCTTGCGGTAGACGGGCACCGCGACCGAGGACGGGGCAGCGGCGGACGGGGTGGCCGAGGGTGTCGGCGAGGGCCGCGCCGGGGCCGTCGTGGCCGGGGGCGGTGGCGGTGCCTGTACGGGGACGGCCGCACGGGGCGGCCGGGGCGTCGGCCGGGCGGCCGGCGGCGGTGGCGTCGGCTTCGGCACCACGACCGGCGGCGGTGGCGCGGGCGGCGTGGGCCGCGGCGGCGGGCTCGGCGGTGTCGGTGGCGGCGGTGGCGGCGGTGGTGTCGACGGCGGGGGCGGTGTCGGCGGCGGAGGAGGCGGTGGCGTGGGCGGTGGCGGTGGTTTCGGTGGCTCGGGCGGCGGGGGAGGCGTCGGGGCCGGTGAGCAGTGTCCGCTGCCCGCCCACGCCCACGCGGAGCCTCCCGCCCCGCCGGAGGCGTGGGCGCAGCTGTCCGCGGCGGCGGGCGCGGCCGACAGGGATATGAGCGCGGCGACTGCGAGGAGCCGTCCGACGAGCGATCCGTACACGCGCAGGAGCTTGTTCCTCTTTCTGCCGCGGCACGCCGGAACGTGCTCGGATTCCCCCGGATAGGTGGAATTCGGCGGGCACTTCACGAGGCTCCGTAAGTTTTTTTCGGCCGCGTTGAACGCGGAGCCACCCGCACCGCGTACTCAGGGCCAGGAAGCAGCGCGGATCGGCGCGGCAACTGGCTCACTGACAACAGGAGTTGACATGAACACCTGGCGGAACGCCTCGCTCGCGGTGACCGCGGCGGCCGTACTGGCCCTGACGACGGCGTGCGGTCAGGACCAGGGAACCACCACCAACGGGAAGTCCGTGGGAGCGGCCAAGCCGGCCGACGCCGGATACGGCGCGGACGCCGGTTACGGCGCGGACGCGGGTACGGCGAACACCGCCGCCGCCAAGCCGGCCGGCCAGCTCGCCGTCGCCACCGACACGAAGCTCGGCAAGGTCCTCACCGACGGCGAGGGATTCACCCTCTACCGCTTCGACAAGGACACCGCCAGCCCGCCGAAGTCCAACTGCGAGGGGGACTGCGAGAAGGCGTGGCCGGTGGTCACCGCCGACAACGCCAAGGCCGCGGCCGGTACGGACGCCCAGCTGCTCGGCGAGATCACCCGCACCGACGGCACCAAGCAACTCACCGTCGACGGCTGGCCGATGTACCGCTACGCCAAGGACACCGCGGCCGGTGACACCAACGGAGAGGGCGTGGGCGGCACGTGGTTCGCCTCGGCCCCCGACGGCAAGAAGGCCGCCGCGGCGGGCGGCGCCGCGGCGGGCGGGACCGCCCCGGCCGATCTCAAGGGGCTGTCGGTGCGCAAGGACGCCAAGCTCGGTGACGTCGTGGTGGATTCGAAGGGTATGACCGTCTACCGGTTCACCAAGGATTCGGCCTGGCCGATGAAGACCGCCTGCACCGGTGAGTGCCTCGACAAGTGGCCGGTTGTCGCCCCTGTCGACAAGAACGACACCGCGGCGGGCATTCTCAAGAAGGGCTTCGTGACCTTCGACCGGCCGGACGGAATCAAGCAGCAGACCATGGACTGCTGGCCGATCTACACCTTCGCGGGTGACAAGAAGCCGGGCGACACCAATGGCCAGGGCGTCGGAGGCACCTGGTTCGCGGTCTCACCGGATTCCAAGCTGGTCGGGGCGTCCGAGTAGTCCCCACGCCGATCGCCCCGGCCTGCCGGGCCGCCGTCACGCCCCTGTGCGCGACGGCGGCCCGGTTGTATGTTCCACTGACGTGTGACCAAGAACGGATCGCTAATTTCCGTTTGGGCTCGCTCTCTTGGCGGTCGATCAGTAGCCTCGGCTCGAACAACCGGCCATGTACATGGCCGTGTCCCGTGGCGACTTGTTGGAGATCTCGATGGAGCGTCCCGCCTGGGCCCCGCAGGGCATCGATATATCGATGCCGAGCGTTTCCCGCATTTACGACTACTATCTGGGCGGTTCGCACAATTTCGAAGTGGACCGGGAGGCGGCCCGCAAGGCCATGGGTTTCATGCCCGGCCTTCCCTCGATCATGAAGGCGAATCGTGCCTTCATGCGTCGTGCGGTGCAATTCGCCCTGGACGAAGGGGTCACCCAGTTCCTGGACATAGGCTCCGGTATTCCGACCTTCGGCAATGTCCACGAAGTCGCGCAGCGCGCGAACCCCGACGCCAAGGTGGTCTACGTCGACCACGACCCGGTCGCCGTCGCGCACAGCCGGGCGGTCCTCGAAGGCAACCCCCGCACCACCGTGTTCAACGGCGATCTGCGTGACCCCGCCGCGATCCTCAAGGACCCCGGGACGGCCCTGCTCGACCTCGACCGGCCCGTGGCGCTGCTGCTGGTCCTCGTCCTGCACTTCCTGGAGGACAAGGACGAGCCGTACCGTGTGGTAGCCGAGTTGCGGGACGCGCTCGCCCCCGGCAGCCTCCTCGTGCTCACCCACGCCTCGTACCACGGCGTCCCGGTCTCCGAGAAGGAGGCGGGCGGCGCGGTCGCGGTCTACAACGACATCCGCAACCCGCTGGTGATGCGCAACCGGGAACAGACGAACCGGTTCCTCGACGGCTTCGAGACGGTCGAGCCCGGCCTGGTGTCCATGCCGCACTGGCGCCCCGATTCCCCCGCCGAGGAGGAGGACCCCTACGCGTTCTCCGGGTTCGCCGGCGTGGGACGCAAGGCGTGATGGTGCCGGAGGCGGCGGGTCCGGAGGAGGACCCCGACGGCCTGGAGGACAGACTCAGGCGTTTCGCGACGATCTGGAGCCGGGCGATCTTCCCGGCGACCGCCACGTCCCTGACGCGCCCCGAATTCGAGACACTGCTGCTGCCTCTGGCGCGGACGTTGCGGGAGGCGCTGCACGCGTACCCGTTCGACACCACGCCGGCCGCCCGCGTCGGCAACGCCCTGATCACGGCCCACTGCACCGACCCCGAGGCACTCGGCCGCACCCTCGGCGTGATCGAGTCGTATCTGGTCCTGTACTGCGGTACGGACGAACTCACCACCGAGGACAACCGGGCCCGCTGCGCCCGGCTCCAGCACGCCCTGGCCGCCGGCTACGCCCACGCCCTGCGCGAGCGCACCCTCGCCGAACAGGAGGCGATCGCCCGCTCCGCGCTCGCCGCGCGCAGCGAGGCCGAGGACGCCCTGCACGCCACCCAGGCCCGTTTCCACGCGGTGTTCGAGGGCGCGGCCATCGGTATCGGCATCGCCGATCTGGACGGCAACGTGCTGGAGGTCAACGACACCCTCACCCAGATGTTCGGCGGACTCGAACATCATGTTCGCAGCCGCAACGTGAACGAGTGGGTCCATCCCGAGGACGCTCCCCATGTCTGGCGCATGTACGGCGAGTTGGTGCGCGGCGAGCGTGAGCACTTCCAGGTCGAGAAGGCGTTCTACCGCAACGACGGCACCGTGCTCTGGACCAACCTCACGCTCTCGCTCCTGCGGGACGCGGAGGGCGCTCCGCAGTATCAGCTCGCGCTGATGGAGGACACCACCGAGCGGCGGCTGCTGCATCTGCGGCTGCGCTACGAGGCCACCCACGACGCCCTGACCGGGCTGCCCAACCGGACCCTGTTCTTCGAACGCCTGGAGAAGACGCTCGCCGCCGCCGACGACGCCCGCTTCGGCCTGTGCTACCTCGACCTCGACGGCTTCAAGGCCATCAACGACAGCCTCGGCCACTCGTCGGGCGACCGGCTGCTGGTCGAGGTCGCCGACCGGCTCCAGAGCTGCGCCACCGCCTCCGGCGAGATGGTCGCCAGGATCGGCGGCGACGAGTTCGTGGCGCTGACCACCGGGCCCGACACCTGCGGCGGGGTCTCGGAGCTGGCCTCCCGGATCCTCGGCGTACTCGCCTCGCCGATCCGGCTCGAAGGCCGGGAGTTCACCGTCCGGGGCAGCATCGGCATCGTGGAGGGTCCCGCCGCGGGGCGCAGCCCCGCCGAGGTGCTGCGCAGCGCGGACATCACCATGTACCGGGCCAAGGCGGCGGGCGGCAACCGCTTCGAGCTGGCCGACCCGGAGGCCGACGCCCGCGCCATCACCCGCCACGGACTGACCACGGCGCTCCCGGCGGCCCTGGAGCGCGGCGAGTTCTTCATCGAGTACCAGCCGCTGGTACGGCTCGACGACGGGGCGGTGCACGGCGCCGAGGCGCTGGTGCGCTGGTCCCACCCGCAGCACGGCGTCCTCGGCCCCGACCGGTTCATCCCGCTCGCCGAACACACCGGACTGATCGTCCCGCTCGGCCGCTGGGTGCTCGAACAGTCCGTACGCCAGGCCCGGTTCTGGCAGCAGCAGCTGCCCGCGGGGGCGCTCGGCGCGCCGTTGCGCGTCAATGTGAACCTGTCGCCCGCCCAGCTCCACCACCCCGGTCTGGTCACCGACACCGTCGAGGTGCTGGAGCGGATCGGTCTGCCGCCGGGCGGCCTGTGCCTGGAGGTCACCGAGTCGGCGCTGATCGGCGCGGACGAGGATCTGCTCAAGCCGCTGCGCCAGCTCGCCGAGATGGGCGTGGACATCGCGCTGGACGACTTCGGCACCGGCTACTCCAACCTCGCCAATCTGCGCCGGCTGCCGGTCAGCGTGCTCAAGCTGGACCGTTCCTTCACCCTGGGCATGCAGCAGCATCCGGCCGACCCGGTCGATCTGAAGATCGTCGAGGGGATTGTCTCGCTCGCACACAGCCTCGAACTGGCCGTGACGGTCGAGGGGGTGGAGACCGGAGCCCAGGCCGACCATCTGCGCCGGCTCGGCTGTGACACCGCGCAGGGCTGGTACTACGCCCGGCCGGGCCCGCCGGAGCGGCTGCACACCCTGCTGCTGGCGGACGCCGTCTGAGCTCAGCCGCCCCGAGGCGCCCGGGCCGCCGTCGCGGCGGTCCGGGCGGCGTCCTGCGTGGACAGCAGGACCCTCTGCAGCTCCCGGGCGGCGCGCGGCGGGGCGACGTCGTTGCGGTGGGCGAGGGCGATCGTACGGCGCAGCCCCGGCCGGGCCAGCGCGGTGACGCGCAGGTCAGGGGTGCGCGCCGCGACCATGCTCGGTACGACCGCGACGCCGAGACCGGCCCGTACGAAGCCGAGGACGGCGTCCATCTCGCCGCCCTCCACCGTGAAGGTGGGTTCGAAGCCCTCGGCGCGGCAGGCGGCCACCGTCAGCTCGCGCAGGTCGTAGCCGTGCCGGAACATCACCAGCGGCTCGCCCTCCAGATCGGCGACGGCGACCGGATGCCGGGGCGCCGGCTCGCTGACCGAGGAGACCACCACCAGATCCTCCTGGAGCAGCTCGACCGTGGTCAGCGCGGGGGACGCGGCCGGCAGCGGCATCACCACCAGCGCCAGGTCGAGCGCCCCGCGCGCCAGCTCCCTGACCAGATCGTGCGAGCCGCTCTCCTCGATCAGCAGCTCGATGCCCGGGTGCAGGTCGTGGAAGGCCCGCAGCACCTCGGGCAGCAGTCCGGTGCACAGGCTCGGCGGCGCCCCCAGCCTGACCCGGCCGCGGCGCAGCTGGACCAGCTCCTGCACCTCGACCCGGGCCGTCTCGGTGTCGGCGAGGATGCGCCGGGCGAGCGGCAGGAGCGCCTCGCCCGCGTCGGTGAGCGAGACGTTGCCCCGGGCGCGGCTCAGCAGCTCGGCGCCCAGCTCCTTCTCCAGCGCCCGGATCTGCTGGGACAGCGAGGGCTGCGAGACATGGACCCGCTCGGCGGCGCGGGTGAAGTGCCGGGTCTCGGCGACGGCCACGAAGTAGAGGAGCTGCTGGAACTGCATGTCTCCGAGAATAGCTCTCGATAGCCGCAGCCTATGGAGATGAGCCGGACCATGTCTTGGACCTCTCGGCCCCGGCGGCCTAGCGTGCTGGACATGGCTCTGGCAACGCGGACGGACCCGAAACAGCGGGCGGACCGAAAACAGGCGGACGGAAAGCAGGGCGGCCGGCGGCGGCCGGACCGGCGACCGTCCCTGGTCCGTATCCTCTGGACCTCCACGATCGGGAAGAAGACGGTCATGGCCGTCAGCGGCCTGATCATGCTCGGCTATCTGGTCGCGCACATGTTCGGCAACCTCAAGATCTTCTTCGGCGCCACGGAGTTCAACGGTTACGCGCACTGGCTGCGGACCATGGGCGAACCGATCCTGCACTACGCGTGGGCGCTGTGGATCGTCCGGCTGGTCCTGGTGGCCGCCGTCGTCCTGCACGCGGTCTGCGCCTACCAGTTGAGCCGCCGGGACCTCGCCGCCCGCCCGACCGGATACGCGCACAAGCGGCGCCGCGCGAGCTACGCGACCCGCACCATGCGCTGGGGCGGTGTCATCCTCGCCCTGTTCATCGTCTGGCACATCCTCGACCTGACGACCGGCACCGTGCACACGGGCTTCCAGCCGGGCCACCCGTACCAGAACGTGCTCGACACCTTCTCCACCTGGTACGGCAACGCCATCTACCTCCTCGCGATGCTCGCCCTCGGCCTCCACGTCCGGCACGGCTTCTGGAGCGCCGCCCAGACCCTCGGCGCCGGCAACGCCACGCGCGAGCGCGTGCTGAAGGCCACGGCCACTCTGCTGGCGCTGGTGCTGACCGCGGGCTTCGTCGCCGTACCCGTCGCCGTCATGACCGGAGTGGTGAGCTGACATGAACGAACCCAACCGCTACGCCGAGTACGCCACCGGCGAGCCCATCGCCGACACCAAGGCCCCGCCGGGCCCGGTCGCCGAGCGCTGGAACCGGCGCCGCTTCGAGGCGAAACTCGTCAACCCCGCCAACCGCCGCAAACACACCGTCATCGTCGTCGGTACCGGACTCGCCGGCGGCGCCGCCGGGGCCACCCTCGCCGAACAGGGCTACCACGTCGTGCAGTTCTGCTACCAGGACTCCCCGCGCCGCGCCCACTCCATCGCCGCCCAGGGCGGCATCAACGCCGCCAAGAACTACCGCAACGACGGCGACTCCGTGCGGCGCCTCTTCTACGACACCGTCAAGGGCGGCGACTTCCGTGCCCGCGAGTCCAATGTGCACCGGCTCGCCGAGGTCTCCGTCGAGATCATCGACCAGTGTGTCGCCCAGGGAGTGCCCTTCGCCCGCGAGTACGGCGGCCTGCTCGACACCCGTTCCTTCGGCGGGGTCCAGGTCTCCCGCACCTTCTACGCCCGCGGCCAGACGGGCCAGCAACTGCTCCTCGGCGCCTACCAGGCGCTGTCCCGGCAGATCGCCGCGGGCGCCGTCGAGATGCACCCCCGCACCGAGATGCTCGACCTGCTCGTCATCGACGGCCGGGCGCGCGGCATCGTCGCCCGCGACCTGATCACCGGTGAGATCACCCCGTACATCGCCGACGCGGTCGTCCTCGCCTCCGGCGGCTACGGCAATGTCTTCTACCTCTCCACCAACGCGAAGAACAGCAACGCCACCGCCGTCTGGCGGGCCCACCGGCGCGGCGCCCACTTCGCCAACCCCTGCTTCACCCAGATCCACCCCACCTGCATCCCGCGCTCCGGCGAGCACCAGTCCAAGCTCACACTGATGAGCGAGTCCCTGCGCAACGACGGCCGGATCTGGGTGCCGGCCGCCCCCGGCGACCAGCGGCCACCGCACGAGATCCCCGAGGACGAACGCGACTACTACCTGGAGCGGATCTACCCCGCCTTCGGCAACCTCGTACCGCGCGACATCGCCTCCCGGGCCGCGAAGAACGTCTGCGACCAGGGGCGCGGCGTCGGCCCCGGCGGACAGGGCGTCTATCTCGACTTCGCCGACGCCATCGCCCGGCTCGGCCGCGCGGCGGTCGAGGAGAAGTACGGCAACCTCTTCGAGATGTACGAGCGGATCACCGCCGAGAACCCGTACGAGGTCCCGATGCGGATCTATCCGGCGATCCACTACACCATGGGCGGCCTGTGGGTCGACTACGACCTCCAGACCACCGTCCCCGGACTCTTCGCCATCGGCGAGGCCAACTTCTCCGACCACGGAGCCAACCGGCTCGGCGCCTCCGCCCTCATGCAGGGCCTGGCCGACGGCTACTTCGTCCTGCCGTCCACCATCAACGACTACCTCGCCCGCCATCCGCACCACGACACCGTCGACCCGTCCCATCCCGTCGTCACCGAGACCCTCGCGGACACCGAGGACCGGCTGCGGCTGCTGCTCGCCGTGGACGGCGACCGCACACCCGACTCGTTCCACAAGGAGATCGGCGAACTCCTCTGGGAACACTGCGGCATGGCCCGCACGGAAGACGGTCTGCGCAAGGCCCTCGACCGCATCCCGCAGATCCGCGAGGAGTTCTGGCGCCGCATCAAGGTGCCGGGCACCGGCGAGCAGCTCAACCAGTCCCTGGAGAAGGCCAATCGCATCGTCGACTACCTGGAACTGGCCGAGCTGATGTGCCTGGACGCCCTGCACCGCGCCGAGTCCTGCGGAGGCCACTTCCGGGAGGAGTCGCAGACCGGGGGCGGTGAGGCCGAGCGGCGCGACGAGGAGTTCTCGTACGCGGCGGCCTGGGAGTTCACCGGCACCGGCACCGCGCCCGTCCTGCACAAGGAAGACCTCGTCTTCGAGTACGTCCACCCCACCCAGCGGAGCTACGCATGAGGCTCACCCTGCGCGTCTGGCGCCAGCCCGGCGCCGACGCCCCCGGCGCCATGGTCACCTACGGCATCGACGGCATCTCCGAGGACATGTCGTTCCTGGAGATGCTCGACACTCTCAATGAGCAACTGATCCTCCGGGGCGACGAGCCGGTCGCCTTCGACCACGACTGCCGCGAGGGCATCTGCGGTGCCTGCGGTGTCGTCATCAACGGCGACGCCCACGGCCCCGAGCGCACCACCACCTGCCAGCTCCACATGCGGCACTTCGCCGACGGCGACACCATCGACGTCGAACCCTGGCGCGCCGGCGCCTTCCCCGTGGTCAAGGACCTGGTGGTGGACCGCTCCGCCTTCGACCGGATCATCGGCTCCGGCGGCTACATCACCGCCCCCACCGGCGCCGCCCCCGAGGCACACGCCACCCCGGTGCCCAAACCCGACGCCGACTTCGCCTTCGAGCACGCCGAGTGCATCGGCTGCGGCGCCTGCGTGGCGGCCTGTCCCAACGGCTCGGCCATGCTCTTCACCTCGGCCAAGGTCAACCATCTCAACGTACTGCCGCAGGGCGCGCCGGAGCGCGAGACCCGGGTGCTGGACATGGTCGCGACCATGGACGAGGAGGGCTTCGGCGGCTGCACCCTGGCGGGGGAGTGCGCCACCGCCTGCCCGAAGGGAATTCCGCTGCCGTCGATCGCCGCGATGAACAAGGAGTGGCTGCGGGCGGCGCGCAAGGCGGCGCGGTAGCCCGTCAGCCGGCACCGGGCACCGGCCCGCGCCCCAGCAGGGCCGCCAGCCCGGTGTACGAGTCGAGCAGCGCCTCGCGGTCGTACGTGCCCGTGGTGACCAGGAACTCGTCCGCGCCGGTACGCGCCAGCAGCTTCTCCAGGCCCGCCGCGACCTCGTCACCGGTGCCGTACAGCCGGCCGCGCACCGCCTCCTCGAACAGGGCGCGCTCGCGCTCCGTCATGGCCGCCTCCCGCACCGTCCCGGCGGACACGAGCGGCGGGAACTCGCCGCGGGTGCGGGAGTACGCGGTGGCCCACGCCTCCGGGAGCAGCAGCGCGTACGCCTCCTCGGTGGTGGCAGCGACCGCGACCGTGCCGGAGACCACGACGTGGGGCCGCTCGCCCCACGCCGAGGGACGGAAGTCCGCGCGGTACTCCTCGATGGCCCGCAGCATCGCGTCCTCGCCCCGCACCGGCGCGACGACCAGCGGCAGGCCCGCCCGGGCCGCCACGCCCGCGCCCTTCCCGGTGGCGAGGACGAAAGCGGGCACGCGCAGCCCCTCGGCGGGGCGGGCGTGCACCCGGGGGCGCGCGTCCTGGCCGCCGGTGAAGTAGCCGAGCAGTTCCGCGAGGTGCGCGGCGAAGTCGTCGGCGTCCCGCTTGTCCCGGCCGAGCGCCGCCCTGATGCCGTCGGTGAACCCCACGGAACGCCCGAGCCCCATGTCGATCCGGCCCGGGAAGAGCGACTCCAGCACCCCGAACTGCTCGGCCACCACCAGGGGTTGGTGATTGGGCAGCATCACCCCGCCGGTGCCGACCCGGATCGTCGAGGTCGCGGCGGCGACGGCCGCCGCCAGCACCGTGGGCGCGGAGCCGGCGATCCCGGGCACACCGTGGTGCTCCGCGACCCAGAAGCGGTGGTAGCCGAGTGCCTCGATCCGCCGGGCCAGGTCCACGGTGTCGCGCAGCGCTCGGGGACCGTCCCCGCCCTGACGGACATGGGAGCGGTCGAGGACGGAGAAGGGAACGGTCGACAGAGGGCTCACGGACTGTTCAACAACGCGACCGCCCCAGGATTCCCCGCACGGCCCGCCCCGGCCCGCGCCCTCACACCTCGTCGTCCAGCCGGAAGCCGACCTTCAGCCCCACCTGGTAGTGCTCGATGTCACCGTCCACGATCTGGCCGCGCACCTCGGTGACCTGGAACCAGTCCAGACCGCGCAGGGTCCTGGCCGCACGGGCGACGCCGTTGCGGATGGCGTCGTCGACGCCCTCGTGGGAGGTGCCGACGATCTCGGTGACCCGGTAGGTGTGCTGGGACATGGGACCTCTCCTCTGTGTCCGCCCCCGACGTGTCCGCCGCCCGTCTCCGCGCGCCGTCCGTGGCCCCGCGCGTCCGGCGGGGCCGCGGTGTCCCTCCACCGTGCCCCACGGCGCGGCGCTCCGCGAGACGGGCGCCGTCTGGCGCCGACGGCGGCGGCGGTACGCGGTGGTCAGAGAGGTTCCGTGCCCGTACGGGCACCCGCCGGGCGTGTCGCTGCCCGTACGAGCCCGTCAGCGGGGCTTGACCCGCACTTTGGTACGTACCAAAATCCCCAACACCCGTGCGAATTCTTTTCGCTTCCCCCACGTCGGGCCTCTCCTCGCGCCATCACGCACTCGTGCCATCACGCAAGAAGGTTGACCTACGTGAAGAACCGCTGTCTCGTCTGTTCCGTGGCTCTGGTGTCCACCCTCACGCTCGGAGGCTGCGGCACGCTGCCGGGCACCGGGTCCGGCTCCACGACGGTCACCGTCTGGCTGATGAAGGACAGCGTCTCCGACGACTTCCTCCGGCGTTTCGTGAGCGAATACGAGAAGGAGCACTCGTCGGTCGAACTGGACATCAAGATCCAGGAGTGGACCGGCATCGGTGAGAAGGTGCTGTCCGCGCTGGACAGCGACGACGCCCCCGATGTGATCGAGGTCGGCAACACCCAGGTCGCGCAGTACGCCGAGAGCCGCGAGCTGCGCGATCTCACCCTGGAGTCGGTACGGGACCTGGGCGGCGACGACTGGCTGCCCGGTCTCGCCCAGCCGGGCAGCATCAGAGGCGCGCAGTTCGGCATCCCCTGGTACGCGGCCAACCGTGTCGTCATCTACAACAAGGACCTCTTCGCACAGGCCGGGATCGAGGAGCCGCCCAAGACCCGGGCGCGCTGGCTGACCGACACCGCCGCCCTCAACACGGGCGGGAAGCAGGGCATCTACCTCGCGGGCCAGGACTGGTACACCCTCGCCGGCTTCATCTGGGACGAGGGCGGCGAACTGGCCGTCGAGTCGGGCGGTCAGTTCCAGGGGAGCGTCGACTCGCCCGCCGCTCTCAAGGGCATGGCCTTCTACAAGGATCTCCAGTCCCTGGGCAACGGTCCGAAGGACTCCGACGAGGCCACCCCACCGCAGGCGGAGGTCTTCGCCAAGGGCGATGTCGCGCAGATCATCTCCACCCCCAGCGCGGCCAGGATCATCGAGGAGAAGAACCCCGCCCTCAAGGGCGTCCTCGGCTTCTTCCCCGTCCCCGGCAAGACCGAGGACAAGCCCGGGACCGTGTTCACGGGCGGGTCCGATCTGATCGTGCCGGAGAAGTCCAGCCACCGTTCCGCCGCCGTCGACGTGGTCAAGGCGCTGGCGGGCGAGAAGTGGCAGACCGAGCTGGCCAGGGCCATGGGCTATGTGCCGAACAAGACGACGCTGGCCGGTGTGATCGAGGGCGACGAGAGCACCGCCGCGATGGCGGCGGGCGCCGCGCGCGGGCGGGCCACGCCGAACTCGCCGCAGTGGGCGAACGTCGAGTCCGACAACCCGATCAAGCCGTACATGACGGCCGTCCTCCAGGGCCGGAGCCCCCAGGAGGCCGCGAAGACGGCCTCCGAGGCCATCACCACGGCGCTCCGGGACTGACCCGCACGGCCGGCCGCCGCGCCCCGGCCGGGGCGCGACGGCCGGCCACGACCGGGGGCGCCGGCCACGACCGGGGGCGCCGGCCACGACCGGGGGCGCCGGCCCCGGCCGGACGCCGGTCACACGGCGGTGGCCAGCGACAGCGCGAACCGTCCCTTGCCGTCCGTCCACCAGTACCTCAGCTCCATTCCGGCACCGGCCAGTTCATCCCGTACCCGGTCCTGGCGGAACTTCGCCGACACCTCCGTACGCACCTCCTCGTCCGCTTCGAAGGGCACCATCAGATCCAGTTCCGGGATCTTCACGGTCAGGGCCCGGCGGGCCCGCAGCCGCATCTCGATCCACTCCTGCTCCCGGTCCCAGCGCGCCACATGGGCGAAGTCGGCGGGATCGAAGTCCGCACCCAACTCCCGGTTGATGACGGTCAGTACGTTCTTGTTGAAGGCCGCCGTCACCCCGGCCGTGTCGTCGTACGCCCTGACCAGCACGGACGGGTCCTTGACCAGATCCGTGCCGAGCAGCAGCGCGTCACCGGGCTCCAGCAGCGCCCGGACCGAGGCCAGGAACCGCGCGCGCTCCGGCGGCAGCAGATTGCCGATCGTGCCGCCGAGGAACGCCACCAGCCGGGGGCCCGGCGTCTCCGGCAGGCTCAGCGCCGCGGTGAAGTCGGCGATCAGCGCGTGCACCCGCAGCGCGGGCCGCTCGGCGAGCAGCGCGGTCGCGGCGCCGGTCAGCGCGCTCTCGCTCACATCGACCGGCACATAACTCGCCAGCTCCGTCAGCTCGTCCAGCAGATGCCGGGTCTTGTCCGACGACCCCGAACCCAGCTCGATCACGGTGCGCGCTCCCGTCGCCGCCGCGATCTCCGGTGCCCGGTCGATGAGGATCTCCCGCTCGGCGCGGGTCGGGTAGTACTCCGGCAGGGTGGTGATCTCGTCGAACAGCTCGCTGCCCCGCGCGTCGTAGAACCACTTGGGCGGCAGGGTCTTGGGGGTACGGGTCAGCCCCTGGAGCACATCGGCGCGCAGAGCCGCGTCCGTGGCGTCCTCGGGAAGCATGCGGGTCAGCTGGAACGGGCTCACGCGGAGGGCTCCTTGAGAGGGGTCAGCAGGACGTCGTCACGGGTCGCCACCAGCAGGGTGCGATCGGGGACCTCGCGCCAGCGGGAGTCGTCGTCGTACGGCTCCGAGGCCACCGCCACGGACCGCCGGCCGGGGTCGGGGAGGTACCACAGGGAGTCGCCCCAGGCGGTCGCCGCGATCCGCGCACCGTCGGTGACCAGCAGGTTGAGCCGGGAGGCGGGCGCCTCCCTCGCCACTTCGGTCACCGTGTCGGCCAGCGCCTGCCCCAGGTCCTGCGACGGCAGCCGTGACCACGGGGGCGAATGCGGCCCGGCGCCCGGCTCCTCACCGGCCCGCAGCCGGTGCAGCAGCAGCGCCCACACCAGCGCGGAGTCGTTGCGGGCCGCCAGGGCGAGCAGCTCCTCGGCGGGCAGGGCCGCGGCCGGAGCCGCGAGCGAGCCCGGCCAGCCGCCCACCGAGCCGTTGTGGCTGAACAGCCACGGTCCGGCGGCGAAGGGCGCCGCGGCCGCCTCCCCGTCGGCGCCCGGCAGCGTCGCGTCCCGCACCGCCCCGAGCAGCGCGCCGCTGCGGACCACCCGCGCCAGATCGGTCAGCCCCGGATCGGCCCAGATGGGTCCGGCGCGCCGGTAGCGGGCCGGCACCGGATCACCCTCGGCGTACCAACCCACCCCGAAACCATCGGCGTTGACCGTCCCGTTGCGCTGCCTCCGGGGCGCCCAGGACTGCCGGTACAGCGAGTGCGACGGCGCCAGGAGCAGCTCGCCGAGTGTCACCGGCGGCCCCGTGTACGCGAGATGACGGCACATCAGGCACGCTCTCCGGCCAGGGCGCCGCGCGCGGTGCGGAACCCGGAGAAGATCTGGCGGCGCACCGGCAGATCCCAGTTGCGGAACGTACCCCGGCAGGCCACCTCGCCGACCGCGAACGAGCCGCCCCGCAGCACCTTGTGCGCGCTGCCGAAGAAGACCTCCGAGTACTCGCGGTACGGGAACGCCGCGAACCCCGGATAGGGCAGGAAGTCGCTGGACGTCCACTCCCAGACGTCCCCGATCAACTGCCGTACGCCGAGCGGCGATGCTCCCCGCGGATAGCTGCCCGCCGCGGCCGGCCGCAGATGGCGCTGGCCGAGGTTGGCACGGTCCGCTGTGGCGTCCTCGTCGCCCCACGGGTAGCGCCGCGACCGGCCGGAGACGGGGTCGTGCCGGGCGGCCTTCTCCCACTCCTCCTCGGTCGGCAGCCGCCGCCCCGCCCAGCGGGCGTAGGCGTCCGCCTCGTACCAGCTCACATGCAGCACCGGCTCGTCCGCCGGGACCGGCTCCACCGTGCCGAAGCTGCGGCGCAGCCACTGACCGCCCTCGCGCCGCCAGAACAGCGGCGCGCCGATGGAGTGTTCCCGGATCTGCGCCCAGCCCTCGGCCGCCCACCAGCGCTCGTCGGTGTAGCCGCCGTCCTCGATGAACCGCTGGTAGGCGCCGTTGGTCACCGGAACGGTGTCGATGTGGAACGCGGGCACCAGCCGCCGGTGTGCCGGGCGTTCGTTGTCCAGCGCCCACGGTTCCGTCGAGGTGCCCATGGTGAAGGGACCGGCCGGTACGAGCACCTCGGCCGGCAGCCCCGTGGTGTCCCCGGCGGGCGGCGGGGGAGCGGTCAGCGCTGCGGGGCCCCGGCGCAGCTGGTGGGTGATGAGCATCGTCTCGTCGTGCTGCTGCTCGTGCTGGGCGATCATCCCGAAGGCGAACCCCGCGTCCAGCAGCGGCCCGCCGCGCAGCGGTGAGCGCTCGATGACGTCCAGCACCCGCCCCCGCACGTCGGAGGCGTAGGCACGCGCCTCGGCGGGCGGCAGCAGCGGCAGCGTCGGCCGCGCCGCACGCGGATGCTCGAACGCGTCGTAGACGGAGTCGATCTCGGGGCGCAGCGCGTCACGTCCCGCGACGGCCCGCAGCAGCCACTGCTCCTCCTGGTTCCCGATGTGCGCCAGGTCCCAGACCAGCGGGGACATCAGCGGCGAGTGCTGCGCCGTCAGATCGTGGTCGTCCACGCAGGAGGTCAGCAGGGCGGTACGGTCCCGCGCGGCCGTCAGGCTGGTGACGGCGCGCCTGCGCAGCAGTTCGGTGGAGAGGTCGACCGTCCCGGCGGGTCCGGCGATGTCGGTCATGAGCGGAGGTCCTTCCCGGTCACGGGGGTACGCAGATCGTCGGCGGGGCAGCGGCCCGGCACCACATAGCGGTCGGTGAACGCGGCCACCGCCTCCTGGACGGCGGAGGGCGCCCCGAGCCGCGGCAGGGCCTCCCGGGCCGCCGCGAAACAGGCGATCGCCGCGGCGTGCAGCTCCGGGTCGGCCAGCCCGTACCGGGCCGCGTTGACCCACAGCGGATTGTGCGGGGCGGGCAGCCCGCCCGCCGTCTCGGCGAGCGGCTTGACGGCCCGGTAGACCGTCTCGGACGCCTCCGGATCGTCGAACAGCGCGGTGGTGACGGCGAGCGGCACCATCCAGCCGTCCTCGCCCGGCTGGGCGTCGATCATCCGCAGCTCCAGATGGCCGCGCGGCCGTACCGGTGGGAAGAGCGTCGTCAGGTGGTAGTCGAGATCGGCGCGGACCGGTGGACGCGGCGAGCCGGACCGTATCCACTGCCGGAAGGTCAGGCCCTCCGGGACCGTCCAGGGCCCCTCCGGCGTCCTGACGCACATCACCGGCGCGTCCAGGGCGTGCGCCGCCCAGCCCGCGCGTGGCTCGTGGTGCGCGGCGGGCGCGCCCGTACGGGCCGGGTCCAGCTCGGACCAGAGCGCCTGCCGGGTGGAGCGCCAGCCGGTCGGACTTCCCTCGCGCACCGAGGAGTTGGCGAACGCGGCGACCAGCACCGCGCCCAGCAGATGGGCGAGCCGCCAGCGTCGGGCGTAACCGAGCGGCCCCGGCTCCTCGTGGCCCGCGTCCAGACACACCTGGATGGAGGCGGTGGTGCGCATCATGGCGCGCCCGGCGGGGCCGATCCGGTCGAGATAGGTCTCCATGGCGTCGTAGCGCGGCTCGCGCAGCATACGGTGCGGGGAGTGCCAGGGGTCCTGTCCGATGCCCGCGAGCGCGAGTCCCGCCGCGCGGAGCACGGGGCGTACCGCGTCCAGGTCGGCGGCGGTGGTGGTGAGGCACTCCGTCAGTGATCCGGCGGGGGCCGAGCTGAGTTCCAGCTGGCCGCCGGGTTCGAAGGTGAGTGCGGAGTTCAGGCGCAGGGTACGCAGCGTGTCGAACGCCTCGGTGAGGCGGCGGGCGGGGACCGCCTTCTCAGGGGTGTGCAGATCGTGTACGAGCCATTCCAGTTCCACTCCCACGGTGCGGGGCGGGCCTGTTTTGAAGCAGATGCCGTGCAGCAGATCCTCGGCGTCTCTCTCGCCGAGAGGGGGTCCCTCGTCGGTGAAACCATCGAATGGCATGGGCCGGATCCTCCTGTCGAAGACCATGACCGGGCTCCGTCCCGGGGTAGGGGGAGTGGAGCGCTTCGTCCAACCTAAAGCCACTCCTGCCGCTTCGCACAAGAGTGCCCCCATGGTCACTGTTCTGTCAGAAATCCGGTTGCCCCGGGGGCGGTCGTTCACTCAGGTTTCGCCCTGCGGGCGCACGACGGTGAGGGATCACCAGGGGAACAGGGAGGATCGTCCGAACGGGGGGCGCCTCACGTGGTCGAAGGGCCCGGACCGGACCGGGCCGGGGCCCGGTCCGGGCGGGGGCCTCCCGCCCTGCCGCACGGACGGGAGGCCCCGGCGCCGGCGGTCAGCTCCAGCCGTAGCGCTCCCGCAGCCGGTTCACGACCAGATTGAACCGCCCCCGGTCCAGGGCGCACGCCTCACGCCGCATACCCGCGTCGTGCAGGCGCAGCACCCGGTCGATGTCCACCCAGGACTCGCGGCCCTCCCGGTCCCACGGCCCGACCCCGATCGGCACCCACTCGTGGTCCGCGTCGTGGCGCTTGCTGGACAGCTGCACGGCGAGCACCGTACCGGCCGCCTCGCGGGCCACCACCAGCACCGGACGGTCCTTGCCGCGCCCGTCGTTCTCCTCGAACGGCACCCAGGTCCAGACGATCTCGCCCGGGTCGGGGTCGCCGTCGTGCTCCGGGGCATACGAGGTACGGACGCGGCCCACGTCGCGCGGGTCCGCCTCGGTGGTCGCGGACGGGCCCAGACGGCCCGGGAAGTCGTTCTCACGGTCGATGTCGCGGCCGCTGCCGCCGGCAGAGGAAAGGAAGGTCATCCGCAAGAGGGTAGATCCCGCACGTCACAGGCGGGGCGCCGGGGCGCACCCCGCGGTGGTCGCGACATGCGGGGCCGGTGGCCGCTGGCTAGCGTCGAGGCATGACTACCGTTCCGCGGCGCTTCGAGATCCTGTTGGTGGCCGCGTTCACCGAGTCCGACGACACCCCGCCCACCTCGGCGAACGCTCTGCGCTCCGCCGTGGTGGAGGCGACGGGCGACACGGGGGAGTCCGGCTATCCGCGCTACGCGGGCAACGGGATGGAGGCGGACATCGACCCCGAGACCCGCACGGTCGAAGCGCTGCTGATCGACGGCGCGGAGATCGACTACGGCCTGTCGGTCCGTGTCGTCGCCGCGCCGGTCACCTGATCAGCGTGGACCGGTCGGGATCCGGGCCCGCGCTCAGCCGGAGCCCTCGGCGCCCTCGCCCGCCTGGTTCTTCGCCTCGGCCTCCGCCACCGACTTGCGCACCTCGTCCATGTCGAGCGCCCGCGCCTGGCCGATCACATCCTCCAGAGCGGTCTCCGGCAGCGCGCCGGGCTGGGCGAACACCGCGACGTTCTCCCGCACGATCATCAGCGTCGGGATCGAACGGATGTCGAAGGCGGCGGCCAGCTCCTGCTGCGCCTCCGTGTCCACCTTGGCGAAGACCAGGTCGTCGTGCCGCTCCGACGCCTTCTCGTAGACCGGGGCGAACTGCCGGCAGGGCCCGCACCAGGAGGCCCAGAAGTCGATCAGGATGAAGTCGTTCTCCGACACCGTCCGGTCGAAGTTCTCCTTGGTGAGTTCCACCGTTGCCATGGTCCGCTACCTCTTCCTGCCGCTTCTCGGGTGAACCGCCTGCGACAACGGCCGTCGCCGCCGACGTATTCCTGACTCGGACGACTGGCCCCTGCCCGAAGATCGTGTGGCCATGCGGAGAGGCGCCCAGCAGACTGACCCCATGACAGTAGTGACGGAAACCCTTGAGTACGACGTCGTGGTGCTGGGCGCCGGGCCGGTCGGCGAGAACGTGGCCGACCGGGTCAGAGCGGCCGGGCTGAGCGTGGCCGTGGTGGAGAGCGAACTGATCGGCGGCGAATGCTCGTACTGGGCCTGCATGCCCAGCAAGGCCCTGCTGCGCCCGGCGATCGCCCGTGCCGAGGCCCGCCATGTGCCGGGGCTGAGCGGGTCCGTCCAGGGACCGCTCGACACGCCGGCCGTCCTCGCCAACCGCGACGCGTTCACCTCGCACTGGAAGGACGACGGCCAGGTCGACTGGCTGGACGGCATCGGCGCCGCGATCCACCGGGGGCACGGCCGGCTGGACGGGCCGAAGCGCGTCACTGTCACCGGTCCCGACGGCGAACGGCTGCGGCTGACCGCCCGGCACGCCGTCGCCGTCTGCACCGGCAGCCGGGCCGTACTGCCCGGACTGCCGGGACTCGCCGACGCCGCGCCGTGGACCAGCCGCGAGGCCACCAGCGCCCAGCGGGTGCCCGGCCGGCTCGTCGTGGTCGGCGGGGGAGTGGTCGGCGTGGAGATGGCCACGGCGTGGCGCGCCCTCGGAGCCGAGGTCACCCTGCTGGTGCGCGGCGAGGGCCTGCTCCCCCGGATGGAGCCCTTCGCCGGTGAACTCGTCGCCCGGGCGCTGACCGAGGCGGGCGCCGCTGTCCGTACGGGTGTCTCCGTCACCGCCGTCGAACGCGACGGCTCCACCGGGCCCGTGACCGTGGTCCTCGCGGACGGCGAGCGCGTCGAGGCCGACGAGGTGCTCTTCGCCACCGGCCGGGCACCGCGCACCGACGACCTCGGGCTCGACACCGTCGGACTGGAGCCCGGCTCCTGGCTCACGGTCGACGACAGCTGCCGGGTCGAGGGCAGCGACTGGCTCTACGCGGTCGGCGACGTGAACCACCGCGCCCTCCTCACCCACCAGGGCAAGTACCAGGCACGGGTGGCCGGCGCGTCCATCGCCGCCCGGGCCGAGGGCGTCAAGGCGCTCGGCTCGGCCCCCTGGACCGCCCACGCGGCGACCGCCGACCACAGGGCCGTCACCCAGGTCGTCTTCACCGACCCGGAGATCGCCTCGGTCGGCCTCACCCTCGCCGAGGCCGAGTCGGCGGGCCACCGCGTGCGCGCCGTCGACTACGACCTCTCCGGAGTCGCGGGCGCCGCCCTCTACGCCGACGGCTACCGTGGCCACGCCCGCATGATCGTCGACCTGGACAGCGAAACCCTTCTGGGCGTCACCTTCGCGGGCCCCGCGGTCGGCGAGATGCTCCACGCCGCCACCGTCGCGGTCGTCGGCGAGGTCCCGATCGACCGCCTCTGGCACGCGGTGCCCGCGTACCCGACGATCAGCGAGGTGTGGCTGCGGCTGCTGGAGACGTACCGGGGCTGAGCCGCGCGGGCGCGACGCCGGGGCGCGCCGTGACGCCACGCCGGTGTGTCGCCGGCCGGAACGGGACCCCGCTCCGGCCGACGAGGCACCGGCGCTCGGGCGGCCGTCTGCTCAGGCGGCTCAGACGCCCTTCGGCTCAGACGCCTTCGCCTCAGGTCGCCTTCCGGCCGTCGAGCGTCTCGCGCAGGATGTCCGCGTGCCCGGCGTGCTGGGCGGTCTCCGCGATGACGTGCGCCAGCACCCGGCGCACGCTGCGCACCTCGCCCGGCGGGAACCAGGGCGCCTCCGGCAGCGGGTGCGACGCCGACAGGTCGGGTACGGAGGCGATGATCTCCTCGCTCCGCGCGGCGACCCGCTCGTAGCGCGCGACGATGCCGGCCAGCGTCTCGCCGGGCAGCATCCGGAATCCGTCCCGGTGGTCGATGGCCCACCGCGGAAGCTCGCCTGCGGTGCCGGCGTCGAGGTCGGCCCAGGTGACACCGTCGGGCAGCTCGAAACTCATCGCCGAGGGACCGTCGAGCGCGAAGCGCATCCACCCCTCCTCGATCGACGCGACATGCTTGACCAGCCCGCCCAGACAGAGCGCGCTGACCGTGGGGCGCTCGCGGCCCTGCTCGTCGCTGAGCCCGCTGAGGGTGCCGGTGAGAGTGGACCGCGCCGCCGCGAGCGCGGCGAGCAGATCGGTCCGCTCGGCGTCGAGGGCGGGGAGGGGAGTGGTCGGGGTGGTCACGGGTGATCGGATCCTTCCGGGTCGTTCTCGTGGTCCGTCACGAGTCGGTACGAGGATGTCGGGTACGCGGCGCGGCACCTGGTACGGCACACGGCCGTCGCCGGGGACGAGCCCCGGCACGCTGTCCGGCGCGCGGGCGGGTACAGGAGAACGTTCGCAGGAGAAGCGGTCAGCAGGTGGCCTCTTCTCGCGGCAGGATGGGGGCATGCCGACGGCCTCCGCGCGACTGCTCTCGCTGCTCTCACTGCTCCAGGCGCGCCGGGACTGGCCCGGGGCGCTGCTGGCCGAGCGGCTGGAGGTCAGCCCGCGTACGGTGCGCCGTGACATCGACAGGCTGCGCGAGTTGGGTTATCCCGTCGCGGCCACCAAGGGCCCCGACGGCGGATACCGGCTCGACGCCGGCGCGGAGCTGCCCCCGTTGCTCTTCGACGACGAGCAGGCCGTCGCCCTCGCCGTCGCCCTGCGGATCGCCATCACCACCGGCGCCGGCATCGACGAAGCGGCGGCCCGCGCGCTGAACACCGTCCGGCAGGTCATGCCCGCCCGGCTGCGCAGCCGCATCGACACCGTCCAGGTCACCGCCGTCGAGTGGCCGGAGAACCAGCCGAATCCGCAAGTGGACAGCGGGGTGCTGGTGGCGCTCAGCGCCGCCGTCCACGCCCGTGAGGTGGTGCGCTTCGACTACGCCCCCGCGTTCCCGCGCCCGGCCTCTGCCGAGGACACCGCCGGCCTTCCCTGGCGCCGGGTACAGCCCCACCACCTCGTCACCTGGCGCAGACGCTGGTACCTCGTCGCCTGGGACCTCGACCGCGAGGACTGGCGCATCTTCCGCGCGGACCGCGTCACCCCGCGCACTCCCACCGGGCCGCGCTTCACCCCGCGCGAGGTCCCCGGAGGCGACGTGGCCGCCTTCGTCGCCGGCCGGTTCCGGGGCTCGGACGGCACCGGCGACTGGCCCTGCCGGGGTGAGGTGATCCTCGATCTGCCCGCCGCGCTCGTGTCCCGCTACACCGATGGTGAAGTCGTCGAGGAACTCGGTCCGAACCGCTGCCGGCTCGTCCTGGGCTCCTGGTCCTGGTCCGGTCTGGCCACCGCCGTCGGCCGGTTCCACACCGACGTCGAGGTCGTCGGCCCGGCCGAACTCAAGGACGCCTTCGCGCGGATGGCCCGCCGCTACGCCCGAGCGGCGAGCGGCGAGCCGCTCCCGCCACGGCAGGAGTGACCACGGGGACAAGGCATCGTCGGCCGGCCCGCACACTGCTCCGGATCGTCGTCCGGAGCGAGTCCGGCCGACGTTGCCACCGGTCAACTCACTTATCTGGCAGTGGTATTGACTATCCGTCAGTAAGTGTCCCAGTGTGGTGCGCATGGCGATAACGGCGGTGCGGCGCGGTGTGCGACGGCAGTCGCGTGTACGGGTACGGGTACGGGGGCTGACCCGGCCACGGGGCCGGGGACGGCGCGGTGCGCTGCTCGGCGCGGCCCTCGCCCTGTTGGCGGCGGGCGCTGTCGCCGGTCCGCCCGCGCGGGCGGCGGAGGGCGCGCCGCTGTGGTTCGACGGCCGGACGGCCACCGAGGTCTCCGCCGACGGCATCCGCTTCACCGACGGCCACGGGCGCGAGGTCGTCCTGCGCGGATTCAACGTCTCCGGCGAGACCAAGCTGGAGGAGAACGGCGGACTGCCCTTCGCCGACGCGGCGGACGCCCGCGCCTCCGCGACCGCACTGCGCTCCCTGACCGGCGGGAACGCGGTGCGTTTCCTGCTGTCCTGGGCCCACGCCGAACCCGAACCGGGGAAGGTCGACACCGGCTATCTGGACCGCGCCACCGAGCAGATCACGGCGCTCCTCGACGCCGGACTGCGGGTGTTCCCCGATTTCCACCAGGACCTCTTCTCCCGGCACCTGTTCCACAAGGACAGCTGGTACACGGGTGACGGCGCGCCCCGCTGGGCCGTCGAAGCGGGCGGATACCCCGTCGAGTCCTGTGGCCTCTGTGTCCTGTGGGGCCAGAACATCACCCAGAACCAGGCCGTCAAGAACGCCACCCGCGACTTCTGGACCAACCGCGTCCTCACCGTCGGGACGGGCGGCGGCGTCCGTACCGTACCCGTCCAGGACGCCTTCCTCGACACCGCGCAGAAGACGATGGCACATCTCGCGGGGCGGCTCACCGAGGACCGGTTCGCCGGGATCGTCGGCTTCGACCCGTACAACGAGCCGTACGCGGGCGAGTACGCCACCGGACAGAACAGCCGTACCTGGGAACGGGACACACTGTGGCCGTTCTACGAGCGGTTCCGGGCCCGGATGGACCTGGCGGGCTGGCGCGACAAGCCCCTCTTCGCCGAACCCAACATGTTCTGGAACTCCAACCTGGACCTCGCCCGGCAGGAGGGCGGCCTGCTCGACGCGGGCGCCCTCGGCAAGCGCTATGTCTTCAACACCCACTTCTACGACCAGAAGGCCATCTCCGGCGTCTTCATGTGGGGCAAGGCGAAGGACGGCCAGTACACCGGGGACCTCGGCACGGTCCGCGACCGGGCCGAAGCGCTCGACACCCCCGCGATCGTCAGCGAGTTCGGCCACCCGCTGAGCGGCTACACCTCGGACAAGGCGCCCACCGTCGACAAGGCGATGTACCAGGCGCTCGACACCCGTCTGCCGGGATCGACGTGGTGGACCCAACCCGCCCGGTCGGGGCCCGTGCTCTCCGCCGCACAGTGGCAGTGGGACATCTACAGCGGACGCCACCGCGAGGCGATGAACGGCAACTCCGACAAGATCCTCACGGCGGCCGACGCCTGGAACGACGAGGATCTGTCGGCCGTCGCGCTCGACTCCTCGGGCCGCGCCGTGCTGCGGCAGGACGCCAGACTGCTCGACCGCCTGTACCCGGGCGCCGTGGCGGGCCGTACCCTCGCCTTCAGTTACGAGGACCGGTCCCGGGACGCGGGCACGGTCCTGACCTGGAACCGCGTCCCCGCCACCATGCCCAGCACGGCGCGACTGGTGGGCGACGGGCGGTACGGCGTGCTGGTGTGGCGCTCCGAGGGGGCCACCCGCGCCCCGACGCAGCTGCATCTGCCGAGCGGGTTCACCCCCTCCTCGGCCACGGTCGTCTCCGACCTCGGTACGGTCACCGGCCCGCCCGACTACACCGCGAGCGGCCGGACGGCGGACCACCCCATCGCCTCCGCCCTCGAACCGGGCACCACCGACGCGCGGCGCCTGCTGCTCTCCGCCCCGGCGGCGGCGGACGGAGCCGGCACCCTCCACTACGCCCTGGTCGCGGACGGCAGCGCGGCTCCCTCGGCGGAGCTGCGCGCGGCGGCGCAGCGCGAACTCGCCGCGTGGGTGGCGGGCGCGGGCTTCCCGGTCGCTCCCTGACCCCGTCCCGCCCCGGTGCCACGCGACGGGGCGGTCCACGACGGCAGCGCCCGCCGCACGCGTGGCACCGCCCCGTTCGCCGTGGGTGAAAGGTTTCAACCAGCCGCGTATCAGGGAAGTTAATCCCGCGTCAACTACCGCGTCAATGACGCGTACTCGGAAATCTTCCGGTCCCTCCCCAAGCGTCCCGAACCCTTGACACGCCCCATGCGCCTCCTTACTTTCACCGAAGTGAAACGATTCATCATCGAGTCGTATCGGAGCCGCATTGTGATCAGCAGAAGACGACTGCTCGGTACCACCGCCACGGCCGTCGGGGCGGCCGTGGTCGCCGGACCCGTTCCGGCCGTCGCCCGGACTCGGGAGGAGGCGAGCGGCGCCCTCGCCGAAGACCGGGCCGCCGGTTCGGCCGTGCGGGTCACCGCGCCGACGGTCGAGTACGCCAGTCACCCGCTCGGCCTCGACACACCACGCCCCCGGCTGAGCTGGCCCGTCGTGTCCGCCCACCCCGGTCAGACGCAGCGCGCCTACCGGATCAGGGTCGCCACCGACCCGGGCCGACTCGCAAAGCCCGATGTCTGGGACAGCGGCAGGGTCGAGTCGCCCGACTCCACCCTGGTCCCGTACGGCGGCCCCGCGCTGAGATCCCGTACCCGCTACCACTGGTCCGTGCGCGTCTGGGGCGCCGACGGCACGGTCTCCGGATGGAGCGCGCCCTCCTGGTGGGAGACCGGACTCACCGATGCCACCGACTGGACCGCGCGCTGGATCGCGGCCCCGGCCGCCCTTGTCGGTGCGCCCGCACTGGACGACGCCTCCTGGATCTGGTTCCCCGAGGGCGAACCGGCGACCGAGGCGCCGGCCGCGACCCGCTGGTTCCGCGGCCGGGTCGACGTGCCGGCGGGCGTCACCCGCGCCCGCCTGGTCATGACCGCCGACGACGGCTACACCGCCTACGTCAACGGGGTCCGCGTCGCGCACACCGACGCCGACGGCCCCGCCGAGAACTGGCGCCGCCCCGCCCTCGTGGACGTGACCACCCTGCTGCGCCCCGGCGCCAACGTGATCGCCGTCTCCGCCGTCAACGCCACCGTCAGCCCGGCCGGCCTGCTCGGCCTGCTGGAGCTGACGACCCCCGACGGGGTCCGTACCTCCGTCACCGACGACAGCTGGCTGACGAGCAGTCAAGAGCCAGCCGGGGACTGGAAGTCCGTCGGATACGACGACACCGCCTGGTCCGCCGCCCGGACGCTCGCGCGCTGGGGCGCGGGCCCCTGGGGCGCAGTGGCGGTCTTGTCCGCGCCCGCGGCCCAGTTGCGCCGGGAGTTCCGGCTTTCGCGCAAGACCGTCGCGCGCGCCCGGCTCTACGCCACGGCCCTCGGCCTGTACGAGGCCCATCTCAACGGGCGGCGCGTCGGCGAGGACCGGCTCGCCCCCGGCTGGACCGACTACCGCAAACGGGTGCAGTACCAGACGTACGACGTCACCGCCCTGCTCGTCCCCGGCGCCAACGCCCTCGGCGTCACCCTCGCCGCCGGCTGGTACGCCGGGAGCGTCGGCATGTTCGGACCCCACCAGTACGGCGAACGCCCCGCCATGCTCGCGCAGTTGGAGATCACGTACACCGACGGCACGACGCAGCGGATCGTCTCCGACGGCGACTGGCGCGCGGGCGGCTCCCCGGTGACCGACGCCGACCTGCTGATGGGAGAGGTGTACGACGCCCGGCTGGAGACCGCCGGCTGGACCCGCGCCGGTTACGACGCGACCGGCTGGACGGCGGCCGAGCCGGTGCCGCCGGCGAACATCGCCCTGGTGGCGGCGGTCGACGGCCCCTCGCGCGTGGAGACCGAACTCGCCGTCGAGAAGATCACCGAACCGAAACCCGGGGTGTTCGTCCTCGACCTCGGCCAGAACATGGTCGGTACGGTCCGGCTCAAGGTCACCGGCGCCGCCGGCACCACCGTACGGCTGCGCCACGCGGAGGTGCTCAACCCCGACGGCACCGTCTACACCACCAATCTGCGCACCGCCCGTGCCACCGACACGTACACCCTCAAGGGTGGCGGCGAGGAGACCTATGAGCCCCGCTTCACCTTCCACGGCTTCCGCTATGTCGAGGTGACGGGCTATCCGGGACGACCCCCGCGCGACGCGGTCGTGGGGCGGGTCATCCACACCTCGGCTCCGTTCACCATGGACTTCAGGACGAACGTCCCGATGCTCAACCAACTGCACAGCAACATCGTCTGGGGGCAGCGGGGCAACTTCCTCTCCGTCCCCACCGACACCCCCGCCCGGGACGAACGGCTCGGCTGGACCGGGGACATCAACGTCTTCGCCCCCACCGCCGCCTACACCATGGAATCGGCGCGCTTTCTCACCAAGTGGCTGTGGGACCTGCGCGACGGCCAGACGTCCGACGGTGCCTTCCCCCATGTGGCACCCGACGTCGGCGCGGTCGGCGGGGGCGCCGCCGGGTGGGGCGACGCCGGAGTCACCGTCCCCTGGGCGCTGTACCGGGCGTACGGGGACACCCGGGTACTGGAGGACGCCTGGGCGTCGATGCTGAAGTGGCTCGACTATCTGGAGCGGCACAGCAGCGGCTTCCTTCGGCCCGCCGACGGCTTCGGGGACTGGCTCAACATCCAGGACGAGACGCCCAAGGACGTCATCGGCACCGCCTACTTCGCGCACAGCGCCGATCTCGTCGCCCGGATCGCCGAGGTGCTCGGCAAGGACCCGGCGCCGTACCGGACGCTGTTCGGCCGGGTCCGTGACGCCTTCCGCGCCGCGTACGTCTCGCCGGGCGGACGGATCAAGGGGGACACCCAGACCGGCTATGTGCTGGCCCTGTCCATGGACCTGCTGTCCGCCGCCGACCGGACCCCCGCCGCCGACCGTCTGGTCGAGCTGATCGAGGCCAAGGACTGGCATCTGTCGACCGGCTTCCTCGGAACGCCCCGGCTGCTGCCCGTCCTCACCGAGACCGGCCACACCGATGTCGCCTACCGGCTGCTGCTCCAGCGCACCTTCCCCAGCTGGGGCTACCAGATCGACCGGGGTGCCACGACGATGTGGGAACGCTGGGACTCCATCACCCCGGACGGCGGCTTCCAGGACGCCGGGATGAACTCGTTCAACCACTACGCCTACGGCTCCGTCGGCGAGTGGATGTACGCGAACATCGCCGGTATCGCGCCGAGCGGCCCCGGCTTCCGCGAGATCACCGTCCGCCCCCGCCCCGGGGGAGGCGTGACCCGGGCGGAGGGCCGCTTCGACTCGATCCACGGGCCGGTCTCCACTCGGTGGCAGACCGACGCGAAGGGATTCCGGCTCACCGTCTCCCTTCCCGCCAACACCACGGCCGAGGTGTGGATACCCGCCGAGGACGCCAAGCAGGTCGGCCACGGCAGTACGGCCTACCTGCGGACGGAGGACGGCTGCGCGGTCTTCGCCGCCGGACCGGGCAGACACCACTTCACGGCCTGACCGCCCGGAACCGCGCGAGAACGGCGCGGGAGTCACGGCGCGGAGTTACGGCGCGGGAGTCACGGCGGAAGCGGTAGGAGAGCGGTGCCACCTCCCGCCGGACGCCACCCCAGCTGGGGACGGCCCCCCGCCGGAAGGCACCCCCACTGGACGGCACCCCCCGCCGGGGTTGGCACCCCCCGCCGGGGATGGCACCCCCTGCCGGGGGCGGCACCCCCTGCCGGGGGCGGCACCCCCTGCCGGGGGCGGCACCCCCTGCCGGGGGCGGCACCCCCTGCCGGGGGCGGCACCCCCCGCCGGGGGCGGCACCCCCCGCCGGGGACGGCTCCCCCCGTGGGCGAGGCGTGGCACGTCGCGCGCGCCTCGCACTCTGCGCGCCGCTCTCTGCCGCCGCCGCCGCCGTGATGCGGCCGCGCTCGCGCCGCCGGCCCGCGACTCCTCCGGTCCGTCACGGTCGGGGACGGGGACGGGACCGGCCCCGAGCCGCTTCGCGGGGAGGTCAGTCGGGCGGGCGGTCGCGTCTTCGACCCGCCGCGTGGGCGCCGCGTCTTCGGGCCCGGCGCACCGGGGTGAGGAGCAGAAAGATGGTGGCGAGGACGGCGACCGCCTGCGCGACGACGGCCAGCCGCTTGTCGGTGAACCAGTGCGGCTCGTACATGTTGGGGACCGGGCCGAGGGTCCCCACGTCGACGTAGCGGTAGACCAGCAGGAGCGCCAGCCGCCCGCCGAGACGAGCCAGGCGAACAGATCGCCCGGCACCCGGCGCCAGACCAGCACCAGCAGCGCGGCGAGTGCGGCCAGACCCGCTTCGATTCGGAAGAGGTCCCCCTGACCGATGCCCCCGGAGACCGCGTCGTACCTGGCGGCGAGGTGCGCGTGCAGATACGCGTCCCAGGCGAGAGCGGCGGCGGCCACCAGCCGTGCCAGCGCCCGCAGCACCTGCCGAGCCCTGCCGGGACGGCCCGAGGGCGAGGACGCGCCGGGCGCCGGCCCCGGCCCCGGCTCCGGGTCCTGCGCCGCATCGGAGTTGACTGATGACATCGCGGCTCCCGAGGGTGAGTACCTCTCCGTGGTCGCCGGTGGTCCGTCACGCGGTGACGGTCGCTCGGCGATCGCGCGTCGGCCACGGCCGTACGCCCCACTACACTCCACCGGCCGCCGAGGGGCCAGCGGGCGGGCCCGTCCGGTGTATCCGCCCTGGAGCAGCCTGCGCCCCGCGCATGAGGTGCCCGTCGTCGACGCGGCCCGCTGATGTCGTTTCATGACCTCAACGATGACCGGTGCGAGGGACGGTGAACATCCGGTATGTCCCTTGAATATGAATCGGGGGAACCCTTGGATCAGCTCGGGGTCGACAGCGCGCGCAGCGCGGAGTAGGCGCTCTGGATGAAGGATCCGTCGGCGGTCGGGCCGGTGTTGGCCAGGGCGACCACGGCAGTCCGTCGCGACGGACAGAACCCGGCGAACGTGCTGAACCCGCGCGTGCCGCCGGAGTGGTGGTAGAGGTCGCCGTCCGGCCTGACCCGGATGTTCCAGACCAGCGCCAGCCGCCGGGCGCCGTCCCCCAGGGCGAGCCGGGGACGCGTGACATCCGCCAGGGCCGCCCGCACCTCACCGTTCACCGGCGCACCCGCCGGGTCGATCAGCGCGTCGAGCAGGGTGAGCAGGTCGCGTGCGCAGGATCGCGCCGCGCCCGCCCCGGCCAGCCCGGGGATCAGCCAGGGCGGCCGGGTACGACCATGCCAGTACCCGGTGGCCGCCACGCCCCCACCACCCGTCCCCCCTCTGCCGCCCGTCCCCCCTCTGCCGATTGCCGAGTCCGCCGCCGCGCCTCCGCCCTCCGCCGCGCCTCCGCCGCTCGCCGCGCCTCCTCCGCCCGCCGCGCCTCCGCCCGCCGAGACCAAGACGACCGGCCCGCCCCCACCACCCGGTGCCACCTCCACCCTCCCCTCCACCCCGGCCTCCGCCGCACACCCGGTGCGGCGCAGCCCGAGCGGCGCCAGCACCCGGGCCGCGAGGAGTTCCCCGTAGTCCTGCCGGTGTCCCGGCCGGCCGGGCGCGGCCCGGACCAGCAGCTCACCGAGCAACCCGACCCCGAAGTTGGAGTAGCGCACCCGCTCACCCGGCCGTGTGCGCGTACGGGTCCTGGCCAGGGAGCGCAGCAGGTCGTCGGCGGAGAAACCGGCGTACGGATTGCTGAACCACCGGGGCGCGGCGCCCGCGAGGAAGCCGGGGGGCAGCCGGGGCAGCCCCGAGGTGTGGGTGGCCAGATGGAGGGGCGTGATGGACCCGCCGGGAGTCAGCGGGAGCGCGCCGGACGGGAGGAACCGGCTGAGGGGATCGCCGTACGCCAGCTCGCCGCGCGCGACCTGTTCGGCGAGCAGCAGCGCGGTGAGGCACTTGGTGACCGAGCCGATCTCGAACACGGTGTCCGCCGTGACCGGGGTCCCGCCGCCGTGTGCCGTCCTGCCGCGCGTCACGACGGACCACCGTTCACCCTGGCGCAGTGCGACGGCCACCCCGCTGGCACCGCGCGCCGCCGCCGTGATCGCGGCGGCCGGGGCGCGGGCCCAGTCGGGCGCCGGTGGCCGCTCCGGGGCCTTCACCTCGTACACCCTCCCGGTGGTTCCCGCCGTCACGAGCGGGCCCCGAGGGTACGGGAGACGGCGAGGGTGCCGGCGACGGCGGCGACCACGGTGGAGTGGTGGTGCGCGTCGAAGCGCTCCTGGTCGTCCCCGGTGACCGGGTGGCCGTCCCGGGGCATCAGCCCGTCCTCGTGCTGGATTCCGGCGAGCAGCTCCCAGACCGAGGGGTCGCCCAGCGGCTCGGGCAGGCAGTTGTCGACGATCATCAGCTCGGTCACCAGGTCCCATTCGCCGATCTCGGCCCAGATGTCGATCCACGCGGGCAGCCAGCGGGTGAGATAACGGCTGATGTCGGCCGGCAACCGGCCGGGGAGCCGCCCCCAGTCGGTGATGTGGAAAACGGTGTGCGTCACGTTGTACGCGGTCATCCAGTCGATCAGCCACGGCTCGGGGAGCGCGCCCAGCCAGGTCGCCGCCGTCAGCCCGGCCCAGTCCGGGCCGCCGGCCCGGTCCGAGCCGCTGGTCCGGTCCGAGCCGCCGGCCCGGTCCTCGCTCGCGCCGCCGTCCTGTTCGAAACCGCTGATCCGGGCCGCGTTGGCGACCGCGAGGCGCCGGTTCGGCAGGACCTCCGCCGCGCGGGTCGAGCGCAGCGAGGTCGTGTGCCGCAGCAGCCGGTCCAGGGACTCGTGGCGGTAGCCGCAGCGGGCGTAGTGGGCGTAGGTCTCCAGCGGGTCGCTCATCATCGGATAGCGCAGCAGCCGTTCGTGCAGCATGGAACCGCGACCCAGCTGCTGCCAGCCGAAGTCCAGCAGCTCGCGGGCCAGCCGGAGTTCCCTGCCGCCGGCCACCGCCTCGCGCAGCACCAGCGAGGCGGCCAGGCCGGTCTCGCCGAGCGGCTTGTAGACGCTGTCGGGCTCGGCCAGTTCCGCCGTACTGCCGGGCGGCAGCGCGCCCCGCTCCCGGTGCGTGTGGAGCCAGCCCAGCGCGCGCGTGGACATGCGGTGGGCGTGCTGTGTGACGGAGATGGCCATCAGGTCCCGGTCCGATCGGATGGTTCGTGCGAAGGCCCGCCGGTGAGCAGCCGTCGGGCGATGGCGGTGTCCAGCGCCGTCCGGTCACCGGCCGCCATCAGGGCGATGTGCTCCACCAGGGGCGCGGGATCGAGCGGCAGCTCCACTCCCTCGGCGTGCAGCCAGGCCAGCCAGCGCGCGATGCGGGCGGCGGTGGAGTAGTCACGGCGCAGCGCGGCACGGGTGGCCCCGCGGGCCAGCCCCAGCGGCGCGGCTCTGGCCGCTTCGTGCACCGGGCCGTCCAGGCCCGGAAGCGCGAGGGTGCACAACTGTCCCATCCGTACCGACCATGAGGCCCAGTCAGAACCGCCGATGCCGGCGGGAGCGGCCGGCCGGGCCGCTGTGACCCCGTCCGCGCCGCGGCCGTTGAGTACGGTCAGCAGGGTGACGGTGCCCCAGTCGCGCCACGCCATCAGCCAGGCCGTCTCGGGCCCGTCGGGCGGCGCGGGAGCCGGGTTCGCGGCGGGCAGAGCGGTGAAGGACTGCGCGACGGCCTCCGCGTCCCGCGCGTGCAGCGCGGCGCCGGCCAGCACGGCCGGGGCGAAGGCGTCGGCACCGATGATCCGGACGGCGGCGAGCGCCGCGCCGGGATCCGGCGCTCGCTCGACATGTTCGGCGACCATGGCCGTACTCCCGGCGCCCAGGAGGGCGCCGAGAGTACGTCGTGCCAGGCCGGCCGCCGACTCCTGATACAAGGTCCGCGACCGGTCGCCGGTCACCGGTCCCTGGGCTCCTTCGGCGACAGAAGGGCCAGCAGCAGCAGAACGCCGCCCGCTTCCGGCGCGTACACCGGAGCGTCACTGACCGGGGCTTCGGGTTCGGCCATCGCCATCCCCAATGCCGTGGTGTCCAGGGTGATCTCTTCCTGCCTGATGGTCTGAGAAAGCATCTTGGCTCCTCGTGTAGATGCCATGGCCCTGAGTGGGCCACGCCACGGGTCACCCTAATATTCATCCGACAAACCGGCTAATTGGGAAGGAAATGGACGCACGGTCAGGGAGTCGACCGCCGTCCGTCCTGGATATGGAAGGGGACCGTGGTCACCACGATTTTCGGCAGATGGCGCAGCGCCCGCCGCAGCCGTCCCGCCAGCGGGCTCTGCAGAATCCGGTGCCACCAGTGGCGTACGACGATCTCCGGGATGATGACCGTGATGGTCAGGTCCGGACGCTGGTGGTGCAGCGACTCGATGTAGTTGATCAGCGGCGCCACGATCGCGCGGTACGGGGAGACGACGATCCGCAGCGGAAGGTGGTCGCCCCACAGCAGCCACGCCTCGCGGAAGCGCTCCGCGTCCTCGTCGCTCGGGCTGACATGCAGGGCGAGCACGGGCTGCTGGAGCGAGGCGGCGTACGCCAGGGCCCGCATGCTCGCCTGGTGCAGCGCGTCCACCGGCACGACGGAGAGATGGCGGATCTCCTCCGGGGTGTCCTCGGCCTCCGAGTCCGCCCCGTCCCCCGCCGCGGTCCCGTCGTCCCCCGCCCGCCGGACAGGAGGCGCGGACCGTGCCGGAGTACAGGTCTCGGGAGGCGGCGGGAGCGCCCCGCCGGGAATCTCGATCGTCTGCGGATGCAGCCGCAGCGCCGCGGTCACCCGGTCGTAGTAGCGCCGGATCCGCGTCGTCACGAGCAGGAACCCGAACACGGCCAGGATCGCGACCCAGGCCCCCTCGGTGAACTTGGTGATCCCCGCCGTGATGAAGACGACAGCGGAGAGCAGCGCGCCGGTGGCGTTGAAGCACAGGCTCTTGCGCCAGTGCCGCTCGCGCCCCCGCCACCAGTGCACCACCATCCCGCTCTGCGAGAGCGTGAAGGCAAGGAACACCCCGACGGCGTACAACGGGATCAAGGCGTCCGTCCTGCCCTCGAACGCGACGTAGACCACGGTCGCCGCCACCGACAGCAGGATGATCCCGTTGCTGAAGGCCAGCCGGTCGCCCAGCCGTGTGAAGATCCGCGGGGCGTGACGGTCCCGCGCCAGCAGGAACAGCACCCGGGGGAAGTCGTTGTACGCCGTGTTCGCGGCGAGCAGCAGCACCAGCGCCGTCGCCGCCTGGGTGAACACGTACATCCCGCCGTCGCCGAAGCTGCGGTGGGCCAGCTGGGACAGCACGGTCTCCCGCGACTGCGGCACCACGCCCTCCAGATGGACCATGGCGATGATGCCGGCGAACATCGTCACCAGCAGCCCGACCATCCACGACAGTGTCGTACGCGCGTTGCGCCAGGGGACCGGCTTGAACGCGGGGACGGCGTTGGAGATCGCCTCGATACCGGTCATCGCGGTGGAGCCGGAGGCGAACGCCCGCATCACCAGCAGCAGCCCCACGCCCTCGGCCGCGTGCAGCGACGGTGTCGGCACGGGATGGAAGTCGCGGCCCGCCGCGTGGAAGAGGCCGACGGCCACCAGCGCGGCGATCGCGATGATGAAGGCGTACGTGGGGGCCGCGAACAGCGCGCCCGCCTGCCGGACCCCGCGCAGATTCCCCGCCAGCAGCACGGCGATGATCAGCACGCCGATCAGGACGACATCGTCGCTCAGCCCGGGCAGCGCCGAGGTGACCGCGGCCATCCCCGACGAGACCGAGACCGCGACGGTCAGGATGTAGTCCGTCATCAGCCCGGCCGCGGCCACCAGCCCCGGCAGCCGCCCCAGATTGTCCGTGGCCACGATGTACGAGCCGCCGCCGTGCGGATACGCCCGGATCGTCTGACGGTACGACAGCCCGACCGCCAGCATCAGGAAGACGATGGCCAGTGCCACGGGTGTCGAGTACGCCAGCCCCGCAGTCCCGGCGAGGACCAGCACCGCGATCAGCGCCTCCGGGCCGTACGCCACGGACGACAGCGCGTCCGCCGACAGGACCGGCAGCGCCACCAGTTTGCGCATCCGCTCCCGCGCGATCGCCGTACTGCGCAACGGCGCCCCCAGCACGGCCCGCCGGACGCGCGTGCTGAGCCCGCCGGGCAGCCCCGCGTCCGGCCCGGGCGCCGCGTCCCGCGCCTCCGCCGTGCGCCCGGCCGCTTCCCTAACCCGCGCGGCGCCCCTGCCCGGCGCCCCGGCGAGCGGAGCGATCCGGACGAACCGGCCGAAGCGGGCCGGCACGATCTGGGCCGGCTCGGGGTAGCTGCCGACGTCGGGATCCACCGGCAGAGCGCTGCGCCAGGCGTCGGGTTCGGCGGACACCCGCCCCCACTCCCGCCCCACCTGCCGCAGCAGCACGGCCTGTTCCGCGTCGGTCCTCGGCATCGACATCGGTGGCGCCGCCGAGTCGTCCGGGCCGTGCCCGGTTCCGCCGTCGCTGTTCCGGTCGCCCGGTGCCCCTTGGGTATCCGTCACATCCGCGAGTCTCTGCGGCGGACCGCGCCACGGGTTTCACATCGGCCCGACGACACACGGGCGGCCCCGCCGACAACCCGTTCGGCCCTGGGAGCCTTCGCCGCGGAAGGGAAGGGCGAGGGCCGGCCGCGCGACCCGCTCACCGCGCCCCGGCGCCGTACATCGGGAAGAATTCGAAGGGCGGCCATCCCTCGGGCGCCGTCGCACCGCGACCGGAGCGGGGTGACCCGCGAGCCGGGCCCCGGACGCTGTCCGGGCGGCTCGACGTGGCACTCGACAACGAGAGGAGAGATCCAGGTGAACAGTACGGATCAGGCCGACGACGGACAGCGGCCCGTGGACGAGGTCGTGGTCGCGCTCAGTGGCGGCGCGAAGGAGGACGCGCGCGAGGTGTTCGGCGCGCTGCGTACCGCGTACGGCTGCGACCGTTCCGCCGAGGACGTGCCGCAGGAGGTGCCGGGGGACCGCCCGACCGTCTGGACCGCCACGTTCGACGCGTCGGACGTACGGGCACGGCCGCGCCCCGCCCGGCTGACGGCCCCGGTCGTGCTCACGCTCCAGGGCGGCTACACGGCGGTGGAGAGCCTGCGCGGCAGCCTGGCCTCGGCGTTCGCCGTACAGGTGGTCGGCACGGCTTCGGGCGACCAGGAGGAGGAAGTGCAGCTCCGGCTGGAGAACCGGCCGTGAGCCCTCGCGCCGGCTCTGGTCCGTTCGTGTTGCGGCGGTGCCCCGGAAGGCGCACGCTGGGGTGACCCGGAAGTGATGGCCGCTCACGCTTCGTGCCCGGGGAGTCGTTGACGCCCAACGTGGTGAAGTCCGTTGGCCTTCCTGAAGAGGAGTCCCGCCCATGTCCGTTCCACTCGTGCGTCACTACGTGGTGGAATCGCCCGCCGCCCCGGAGCGCGCGCCGCGCCTGCGGCGCATCGTCGTCGCCCATCTGCGGTACTGGGGGCTGGGGTTGGAGGCCGGGCCCGTGAGCACGGGGCTCGGCGCCCTGCTGGCCAACGTCCACCGCCATGTCGGCGAGGACACCCGGTGCGCGGTCGAACTGCGCTGGACCGGGCGCCATCTCACGGTCTCGGTCGAGGACGAGGGACCCCGGCTGCCCCGGCTCCTCAGCGCGGGAGGCGGCGGGCTCGCCCGGGTCGCCGCGCTCAGCGACAGCTGGGGCACCTGCGCCACCGACCACGGGAAGGTCGTCTGGTTCACCAGGAGCGTGGCGACGCCGCAGGACATACCGCGACGGCCGGCGACGCCGCTCACTCCGGTCGGCACGGTGTGCGGACCGCCGGAGCGCTCCTCGGACCGTTACGTCGACAGCGAGGCGCTCACCTCCGGATGAGCCGCTCCGGACGGGCCGCGGGGTGCTGACTCAGCCGGGCTCGGACCCGGCTTCCGGGTCGTCAGGTACGAGGTGCACCGCGGCCTCCTCCGCCGAGGCGGCGGCGCCGTCGATGCCGACGTCGCTGGCGATCATGTCCTTCTCGGCATCCTCGTGGGCCCCCTCGTCCGGCGCCACCAGCCTGCCCGAGCGTTCGTCGCCCACCTCGCCGTCCAACTCCTCGCCCTCGCCGTACGGCAGGTCCCCGATGCCGTCCCCGACGGGGGCCGCGACGTCGGGCACCTCGACGGCGAGGCGCTGGTCGAGGGACTCGCCCGCCCGCTGCTCGGCCGCCGTCGTCCCCGTGCGCTCGACGCCCAGCGGGCGTTCCGGCGGCGACCAGCCCTCGTCGAAGGGGTCGGCGCCGCGGTCCACGAGGGTGTCCTCGGAGTCGAGGATGCCCTCGTCCTCACCGATCTCGGAGCCGTCCGGCTGGTAGACCTCGTCTCCCGGCACGTCGTCTCCCGGCGCCTCGCTCCTGTCGCCGCTCACGTCTTTCACCTCGTTCGCCACGTTCCGGTCTGCCGCGTACCGTGCCGCGCGGACACCCGGCCCGGGGACGGTTTCGTCCGTCGGATCCACCCTCCCACCTCTCACCGGTGTGTCAAACGGCAGGTGAAACAGCACGTCAGCCGCGAGTCGGTGCAACCGGAGCGACGGTGCGGCCGGCATGGGAGGACCTCGGTCCGGTACGTCGAGCGGGCCCGTCCGGTGGTTCGGTGTGTCCCGATCTGTTTCGTTCCGGGCCACGGGGTACCCGATACCCCACGCACAGACACCGAGCGGAGGAGGAGATCCCCCATGACTGCCCGGCTGACCACGGCACAACTGGAGATCGGCCAGGACGCCGACACGTGGCAGTGGCTGCGTCACGCCGCCTGCGTCGGCGCCGACCCCGAACTGTTCTTCCCCGTCGGGGATTCCGGCCCCGCCGTTCAGCAGGCCGAGCGGGCCAAGCAGGTCTGCCACAGCTGCCCGGTGGAGAGCCAGTGCCTCGAATGGGCGCTGAGCACCGGCCGTACCACCGGAGTGTGGGGCGGTACGGACGAGGAGGAGCGCAGGCGGCTGCGGCGCCGCGCCGACCGGCGCCGAGGCGCGCAGAGCGGCCAGAGCCGGGGCGCCCGCCCGCCGGCCTCCGGCCGCTCGCGCCGGCCCTGAAGCGGCTCGGGACGGTGCGGCCCACGGGTGTACAGGCGTACGAGGCACGGGCGGCGAGCGGCGCGTAGGGGAGACGGCCCGGTCCCGGCCCCCGGCCGGCGCGAGTCGGCCCCGGCCGTCCACCTCCACCACCCGTCCGGCAGCGGGTGCGGTCCCTGCCGGTAGCGCCGGTCATGGCCATAAGGTGGTGCGCCATGAGCAATCTTGATCGCCAGGCCGCCGTCACCGTCTGCGGCGGTCGCGGCTTCGTCGTCGCCGAGCCCGTACGAGAACTGCTGAGCCCACGCCGGGTCCGGCTGGGCGAGTCCACGGAGGTCCGCAGACTGCTGCCCAACCTCGGCCGACGCATGGTCGGCGCCTGGGCCTTCGTCGACCACTACGGGCCCGACGACATCGCGGACGAGCCCGGAATGCAGGTACCGCCCCACCCCCATATGGGCCTCCAGACCGTCAGCTGGCTGCACGACGGGGAGGTGCTGCACCGCGACAGCCTGGGCAGCCTCCAGACCGTACGCCCGCGCGAGCTGGGCCTGATGACGTCAGGCCGGGCCATCTCCCACTCCGAGGAGAGCCCCCGCGACCACGCCCGTCTCCTGCACGGCGCTCAGCTGTGGGTGGCCCTGCCGGACGCCCACCGCCGGATCGCGCCCCACTTCCAGCACCACACCGACCTCCCCGTCGTGACCGCGCCCGGCCTGACCGCCACCGTCATCCTGGGCGCCCTAGACGGAGCCGTCTCGCCCGGCACCACCTACACCCCTCTCATCGGCGCCGACGTGGCCCTGACCGGCGGCAGCGAGGCCCGACTGCCGCTCGAACCCGACTTCGAGTACGCCGTCCTGTCCATGTCGGGCGAGGCCGAGGTCGACGGTGTCCCCGTACTGCCCGGCTCCATGCTCTACCTGGGCTGCGGCCGCACCGAACTCCCGCTCCGCGCGGTCTCGGACGCCGGCTTGATGCTTCTGGGGGGAGAGCCCTTCGAGGAGGAGATCGTCATGTTCTGGAACTGGATCGGACGGTCCCAGGAAGACATCGCCCAGGCGCGCGAGGACTGGACGAACGGGACCCGCTTCGGCGAGGTGAAGGGCTACGACGGCCCTCCGCTCCCGGCCCCCGAACTGCCCGCCACCCGGCTGAAGCCGAGAGGAAGACTGCGCTGAGCCGCTCCTGTGTCGAAACCTGGGCGTGCGTGAGGTGGGCCGGGTGCAGGCCCACCCGTGGTGTCATCGCGCGGTGAAGGTGAATTCGTACATGTCGTTCAGCCCGCGCCGCAGGAAGCCCGCGCACTGCGTGTAATGCGCCACCTGCTTCTCGTACTCCGCCGCTCCCGCGATGGCGACCGCTCGCGTCCTGTTGCGTTTGAGGTTCGCGACGAAGTGTTCCAGGGTCCTGGTGTAGTGGGATGCCAGGGAGCCGGAGACATCGACGTCGAACCCGGCGCGCACACCGTTCTCGACGATCCTCTCCTTGGGGACGACACGGAAGATCGGGCGATCCGCCGTCACGGTGAGCATGACCATGACACCACCGTCCGGCAGGAGCCTGCGGCAGTGGGGGAGGAAGAAGTCCTTGTCCTTGAAGGTCTCGAAGGCGTTGACGCAGATGATGCGGTCGACCGGTTCGGCGAAGTCCTCCCAGGACTGCAGGCGGAAGTCGACGCGCCGCTCCTCCGGGACGCCTTCCTGGGTCCGGACGGCGTAGGCGTGCTGCTCCGTGCTCAGTGTGAGACCGGTGACCCTGCCGTGGTACTCGGCCGCTGCCAGACGAGCGGCCGCCCCCCAACCGCAGCCGATGTCGAGAACCCGGTTCGACGGCTGGATCCGGCACTTCCGTACTATTTCCGCGTTCTTGGACAGTTGGGCATTGTCCAGAGACATGGCGGCGTCCTCGAAGTATCCCGAGCTGTGGTTCAACCCGGAATCCATGTACAACTTGGCATATTCGGTCCTGATCATCATCGGGGGCGCCTCCGTTCGGGAGCCTGGGCAGCGAAAGCTGACGTGTTCGCCAGGGCCCGCCGCGTGCTTGTCTACCCGTCCGGCATCGATATGTCCACCGTGCGTCTGCGCTGTCTCTCCGCCGGGCACCACCCGTCGCCCGGGTCCTGAGCATCGGCGATCCGGACATGCCTATGCCCGGCTCCCCGCCGATTTCCACGTCGGTACCCACCACCGCCCGCCGATACATAACCGAGGCCGTCCGGCCCTCTGGCCTCCCTCACGCCGGCCGTGTAGAGTCCGGTGATCCAATTTCGGCGGACAAGGGCAGGTCCCAAGAGGATTCCTAATAATCTCCGGCCGTGATCCGGGGATCTCCTGCGCACGGCCATCGGTGCTCTTTGGCCACACGGAACGTGACCGGATCGTACGCCTGCCGTTCCGTGCATCGACGAGTTGGTCACCAGCGAAGGGAAGGCGTATGGGGCGATACCGATTCGAAGTGTTCGGCACTGCTGTCTCCCCTCCATCCGATGAGCCTGATCCTTTGCGGCTCATCGGCGCGCATACCGGTAGGGCGGAGAGCCAGGGGCTGGACGGCCTTCTGTTTTTCTACAGTCACAAGACTTTCGATCCCTGGGTGACGGCCGGTGCGGTACTGCACAATTCCAAGACGCTCACGCCCATCGTCGCACTGCAACCCTATGCCCATTCTCCCTTCACCGTGGCCAAGATGATTTACAGCCTGGTGCGACTGCACAAACGACGCATCGATGTGAATCTCATAACCGGAGCCGCCCGGGAAGAACTCGATCAGGTCGGTGACTCCTTGAGTCACGATGAGCGATACGACCGGGCAACGGAGTATGTGCGAATTCTGCGTCAACTGCTCTCGGAAGATCAGCCCGTGACGCACGAGGGGCAGTACTACCGGTACAGAAAACTGCGAACCCACACGAAACTCGATCCGGAAATGCTACCGCGAATCTTTGTTGCGGGGTCATCCTCATCCGGCAAACGTGCCGCCGATGCGATAGGCGATGTCTCGGTCACCCATCCCGAGCCCGTGCGGCAGTTCTCCGAGACCTTCCTCGGCAGTGCGGGCACGCGACCGAAAATCGGAATCCGCATCGGAATCCTGGCCAGAGAGAGCAGGGACGAGGCATGGGCCGTGGCCCATGCAAGGTATCGATCGAATCGCGCTGCCGAATTGCAGACCACCCTGAAGAAGCGATCCGAGTCCGACTGGAGCCGACGCCTCGCTCACCTTTCCTCGCGAGGAGGTGTCCATGATGAAGTGTATTGGACAGGCGCATTTCATTCAGGAAAGGGGAGCATGCCTCTGCTGGTGGGCGGACACGGTGAGGTGGCCGACTACCTGGAGCGCTACCTGTCTCTCGGCGTGGATACGATCATCCTCGGGGGCCCGCTCGATGAAGGAGAGTTCCGCACCACCTCTCGCGTTATCGCCGACCTGAGGAACCGGTGATGTTCCGTAGCGAGTCGGTTCCGTCCATGAGGAGCGCGGTGCCCGCGCTGAACCGCCCGCGTCGCGCCGGCGGCAGGTGCGTGTACCGGTGAGCCACGACCAGGAGTCCCCGGACTTCCGGTGACCGGCTCGGCGGTCGACCACGAGGTGCTTCGTCCACGGCCACGCCGCCAGGCAGCTCTGCGGCGTGCCACGCTCACCGCGTGTCGAGAGGCGAGAAGCAAGGCCCCTCCGCAGGGGGCTGTCCAGGACGCTGCGGACGCCTCGATCACGCCGGCCGCTGTCCGATCATTCCGCTGCCGATGATTCTGCCCGCTCGAACGCCGGGCGACAGGGGGCCACCCGCTCGGTCATCCGCTCATGAATCAGCGCATGATCTCGCCCGGTACCTCGGACCAGATGTCAATCGGGGGGGACGTATCGGAACCGAATGGCGCGGCGACGACCTGTGTGGTCCTGCATTCCGACAACCTCCGCAGCGTTTCACTGCAACCGGTCACTGGCAAAAGTCGCGGCAGGAATCCAGATCACATGGGTTATTCCCCGGTTTCTGCATATGCCGCTTTCATGGATTTGTGAAGGAGTATGATGGCCGATCGGGAAGAGTCCATGGGAAATGATCACAACGTTTCGTTTTCGGCGGAAGGGCGTCGGGCGCCGCTGATGTGGTCGCAGGAGATGTACTGGTACCTCTACCACCTGCCGCTTCCCGTCGTCGACAGCGCGAAGATTCAAATGACCATCCGAATGCCAGGTCCAGGGGTTGCGGAGAACGCAGTGCTGGCGGCTGTCCGGAGGCTGATGTCGCGCCATGAGGCGCTGCGTACCCTGTATCCGACCGATCGGTCCGGTGCCCCTTTCCAGTTGGTACTCGATCGATTTGCAGATCCTCTTCCGATACGCCGGAACGGCAACAGACCGGAAGATGTTCAAGCGGTCTTTCACGCTCTCTTCGTGTCGCCGATGGATCAGGCCGTGGACCTTCCCTTGCGCGTGGGCTTCACGCTGGAGGGGCGACGCGTGGCCACGCTCGTCCTCCTGCTGAATCACATCTCCGCGGACGCGGCGAGTCTGCCTCTCATCCGAGCGGACCTGGAGCGATACCTGAGTTCCCCGAATGAGGCCGACCCGGCACCGACCGACGGACAGCAGGTGAGCATCCAGCCGTTGGCCCTCGCGGATCAGCAGCGATCAGGAATGCGTGATTCCGTGCAGCGCAAGGCTCTGCGGCATTGCGAAGACGTGCTGTCCTCCGCTCCGGCCGCCCAGTTTCCCCGTTTCCGTCCCACGACGAATACGGATCCGCGCACGGGGATCGAGAGTCACTATCGACAGGTCTCCCTCCAGTCGCCGCAACTTTTCTCGGCCCTTCAGAAGATGCGCAGGAATTCCGATTTCAGTGTTCCAGCTCGAATATCCGTTATATTCACTGTGGCCATCGCTGCCATATCCGGAAATCCCAGAGCTGTATTCAAGATGAACCTCTCCAATCGCTTCCGGGAGGTCAGAAAATCCGTCGGCTGCTTCTTTCAGGAGGCGCTGGTGTCCGTGCAGCCCCTCTCGCACCTCACCATCGACGAACTGATGGTCGAAACCAAAAGGCGGATTTTCGTGGCCGCCCGGCACGCCCAGTACTCCTACCTGAACTTCCGGGATCTGAAAACGCGAGTCGAGTCGGAGCGCGGTGCCCCGATCCGGCTGGGCACGATCCTCAACTGCAGTGAAAAGTTCGAGGAGAGGCTGCGGATTTCGGATACTCCGGCCCGTTCCGCGGAAGCGCAACCCAGCAGTTCGATGAAGACGCTCGAGTGTCTGTGGCGCGATGAGTACACCGACCTCTGTCTCAAGAGTTACGCGGTGAACGGAGAGGTGGTTTTGGACCTCATCGCGCACAGGTCCGTGATGGAGCAGGACGAGATCGAGCGGTTGCTGACTGGGATGGAGCAGTTTCTCATCTCCTGGGCGGACGAACCGGATCTGGCGAACGCAACCGTCTCGGAGGTGGTCAGGCGATTCGGGTTGCCGGTCTCGCGGTACGGCGAAGGCTGGGCCTACGTCGATCACAGTTGGGTGAATACGGCGAAGCTGGAACGGATCATCCGTTCGGTCGAGGGAGTCGAGGCTGCTCTGGTCGGCGTGGTGGAACGCCCTTCGCGGGAGCGGGTCCTGGTGGCTCGACTCGTCGGGGAGCCGACCCGTCAGGCGACGGTCCGCGCACGCGTTCTGGCCGCGCTGCGCGAGGAGGCGGACCTCATGTGCCCGCATGAGTTCGTGTGGTGCGACGAGTTGCCGGAGCCCGGCGCCTCGATGCCCGCAGGGACCGGCGCGGCCACAACCACGGCGGACGCGGGTGATGTCCCGGACCGTCCGGCTCTCGGGGCGGGCGACCGCGCGTTTGCCGCCGCTCTGGCGGTCGCTCTGGGCGATGCCCCGATCGATATGGACTCCTCGTACGCACGACAGGGAGGCAGCGCTGTGATGGCGCCGGCGGTGGTGAAGCATTTGGCGCAGCTGGGATTCGCCGGCCCCACCCCGGACGACCTGCTGGGACCGTGGCCCCTGCGCACCGTGGCGCAACTCTGCACCGCGCACCACGACTCGGCCGCCTTCGACGTGGGGTGACCGGGCGTCGGCCCCTTCGGAGGCCACTGGCGTCGAGCTTCCGCGAACTGTTGTGGCGGTCGGATCCCATGGGTCGGCGGGCTGCCTGGTACGGGACGTTCCCTCAGGAGGCCGACGGCAGGCGGCGCTTCGCGGACGCCCGGAAGGATTCGACGGGCCGGCCGGATGGGCGGACGCGGGCGACGGGGAAGGGTCCGAAGACGTTGGAGGCGCCGATGGCCGGGCCGTGATCCCGAATCGCCGGAGAACGTCCTGCTCATCCCCGTCCGGACATTCCTTGATGATTCGTTCCCTTCCGTCATCGGGGTGCGGGTACGAGTCCGTTTCCGATGAGTCGGCCGTCGCTGCGCCATTACGGTAATGGCATCGGAAATTCGGACCTGAATGAGGTCTTGACACGTTGTGCAGCACAACGCGTATCGTCATCTTCATGACGATCGACTCTCTTCCTCCGATGCTGAGCTTTGCGCAACAGTATGAAGATGCCGTTCTCCGCAGGGCGTTCTCGGAAATCGGTTTCTACGTGGATGTGGGAGCAGGTCACCCGGTCGATCACTCGGTGACCAAATATTTCTACGACATGGGCTGGCGTGGGGTCAACATAGAGCCTCAACCGCGTATTTTTGAAGTGTTGACGGAAATGCGCCCCGAGGACACCAATCTTCAGATTGCTGCCGCAGGGCATGACGGGAAGGAAATGTTAAAAATATTCCCTCAGAACTGGGGCTGGGCAACTTTCGATCAGGGGCTGGCCGAGGAGTACCGGAAGCAGGGGCAGTCCGTGCACTCGGTAGAAGTCGAAGTAAGGCGCCTCGACACGGTTCTCGCCGATGTGAACGCGCCTCACGAATTCGGTTTTCTGAAGATCGACGCCGAGGGCTCCGAGAGTGATGTGCTGAAGGGGCTGAATCTCGACGCCTGGCGTCCTCGGGTCATCGTCATCGAAGCGACAAAGCCGAACACGCCGACTTATTTCACGCCATGGGAACCCACCATCACGGATGCAGGGTATACGAGGTGCTTGTTCGACGGCCTGAACAATTATTACGTCGACAACGACCACCCCGAACTGCATGACGTGATGGCGGTGCCCTGGAATGTTTTCGATAATGCCATAGCGTATGAGGCATGGCGGCACTACGGTCAGGCCAGGCGTAATGAATTCTTGGACTATCATCGAAATCGTGGTGAAGAAGTCGCCCACCTGACCGCCCATATGGCCTGTTAGCGTTTCGTTCATTGCGCGGCGAGACGGCCGGGGCCCGCTGCCCGTTCTCCGTCCCCGGTGCAGGTGAGTCGTCGGAGAGCGCCGTACCCGGCCTGCGGATCGTAGGGAAACCGTCACGTCCGGCTTGCCTGTTCAGGGCATCCTGCTCGCCTGACACGACCGCCCCACCACAGGCCGTGGCGGGGCGGTCGCGGTATAAGAGGCGGGTCAGTGCCGAATGAGATCTCCGACGGTCACGGGCGGTACGTGGCCCGTGACCGGGGTGGTCCGTGCCAGGGAAATACCGACATCGACCAGAGACGACCGGCTCAGCCCGGCCACCGCGTCGAACGGTGTCCATACGGATTCGGCCGTTTCGCCGTTCGGTTCGGGCCGAAACTCGCCGCCGGTGATACGGACCTGATAGAAAATCCCGATGTTCTGGTGTTTGACGCCCGCCCGTGCGAATTCGGCGGGAATCACCCGCGAGTCCACTCCCAGCAGGCGCTCGACCACCGACTCGCAGCCGGTCTCCTCCGCGACTTCCCGGATCACCGCGTCGAACGGATCCTCGGCATGCTCCACCCGGCCGCCGGGAAGCGTCCAGGTGCTTTCCCCATCCGGCCCCACATGGCGTGCCAGCAGGACTCGGTCCTCTTCTACGCATACGGCATAAGCCGCCAATCGGAAACTCATTCCAGCACCTTATCGAAATTCTCTGCGCCCTGCACCGTCGACGACGGATAAAAGAGGCGTCGGTATATTTTTGCCGGGTATCACACACGACAGAGGGCCACGCCTGACACAATGCGGGCACTGAGCACTGCGACGGGAACTTCATTCCGCCGACGAGTCGCGCTCTCCACAGGCGGACATCATTCCCGCAGGTGTCACCACGATGTCGCAACCGTGCGCTGCGCGCGACTTTCAGGAGATCCGCAAGGGAGCGGGAGGCGGCCCGCCGGCCAGCACCTCCCGGACGAGAGCGACGAATCCGGGCGGACGGATCACCTCGGCGGAGGCGGACAACTCCTCCAGCGGCCACCACCGGGCCTCTTTGATGACGCCGCGCTCGTTCTCGGTGAGAAAAGCACGGGTCGTCACGGTCTCTTTGCTACGGCAGAGGAAGTAGCGTTCATGGCTGTGTACCCGCCCCTGCTTGGGCAGATCCAGCTCCAGCTCGCGCAGCCACAGCTCCGCGCCGATCTCCACCCCCGTCAGACCGGTCTCCTCGTGTACCTCCCGGACGAGCGCCGCTTCCACGCTCTCGCCCTCGTGCACGCCGCCACCAGGGGTCACCCAGTAGTGCAGGATGTGCGGATTGGCCGGGTCGACCGGTGTCGTGTCCTCCGCTCGCAGCAGTAAGACCTCGTCCCGGTCGTTGAGCACCAGCCCCCGTGCCGAGCGCCGTACACGCATGATTGTCCTGTCTTTCCGTTGTGGGTCTGAGCCGGTGGCTCCCGCGGATCGCCCAGCGAGCCGGTCCCGCGGGATGGTTCGTGCCGGTCGGGTACTCGGGTGTGAGGGCCTCGGGCGCGATGCGGCCGGCCCCGCACCGGCCCCGCCACACGACAAGTGCCGGGGACGCTGCTCCGTCACGAGAGATGTCACCACAGGTGGCTCCCCACCATGACGGCGGCCCGGTCACGCATCGGAAAGCCTCCCTCTCGTCAGGTCTCGACGCCGGCGTGCCGCCGAAGCTCGGCCGCGCCTGCCGCCACCTTACGGAACGCCTCCGCGAACCCGGCGAGCCTCTCCGCCGACAGCGGCCGCGGGTAGGCGGGCAGCCGCCAGGCGGAGGCCACGTACCCCTCGCTGCGGGGCAGTTCACCGGCGCGGTACAGATGGCGGTCCGGGGCGACGGCGAACGTCTCGATGCCTGTCTCCGCGTGGGTGAAGAACGCCTCGCGGTGCAACGGCTGCGACGAGGGAACGGTAGCCGGCACACCCTCCGCCCGCAGCGCCTCGATGAACACCGAGCGGGGCAGACCGCCCCAGGCCGCCGGGTCGTACAGCGGCTGATAGCTGTAGCCGGCGTGGCGTGTGACATGCGTCTGTCGCGGCGCCGGGTCGAGACCGGGTGTCTCGCGCAACAGCTCGTCGAAGGCGGCGAAGGTGGCGGCGCGCCAGTCGAGATGCTGGTCGAGCCGTTCCATCTGACCGAGCGCGAGCGCCGCCCCCAGCGGGTGCATCCGGTAGTTGAGGCCGTAGCCGAGTTTCGCGAAGGGCACCCGCCGCGGTGTGCGCACCTCCTGCTCCGAGCGGGCGGCGAAGTGGCCCAGCATGACCGCGCGTTCGTACGTGCAGGTGTCGGAGGTGACGAGCATTCCGCCCTCGCCCGCCGCGACCAGCTTGCGCCCCTGAAGGCTGAATGCCGCGACGTCGCCGCGGGTGCCCACCTGCGCTCCGGCGCTCGCCGCGCCGTGTGCCTGCGAGCAGTCCTCCACCACCTTCAGACCGTGCCGCCGCGCGAACCGCATGGCGCGCTCCATGTCGACCGGGTGCCCCGACAGGTGGGTCACCACCATCGCCCGCGTGCGCGGCGTGACGTGCCGTTCCGCGTCGTCGAGATCGATGTTGCCCGTGTCCGGCTCCGCGTCGACGAGCACCGGTGTCGCGTTGCACGCCACGATCGGCATGACGGTGGCCAGGTACGTATAGGTCGGCGCCAGCACCTCGTCGCCCCGCCCCAGGCCCAGTCCGAAGAAGGCGGAGTGCAGCGCCGCCGTGCCCGAACTGGTGGCCAGCGCGTACGGTCGTCCCAGCCGGGCCCTGAACATCGACTCCAGTTCGGCGACCAAGCCCTCGCTGGCGTCGTAGGAGATCTCGCCCCGGCGCGCGGCGTCCGCGACGCGCGCCACATCGGCCTCGTTGATGAGGGGCCATCTCATCGTGACGGGTTCAGGGAGGGCGGGTTCTCCGCCGAAGAGGGCCAGATCAGTCATTCGTGGACTCCTTCCGCCCCGCGGCCGCCGCCCGCAACACGTCGACCAGGGCGCCCGGGTGCGGCCGCCGCACCCGGATCAGTACGACATCGAGGGGCGCCAGGCGCCGGAACAGTTCCTCGTTCGCCCGGCGCTGCGCCCGGTGCACGGAGAGCGCGTACCAGATGACCGACTCGCTCCCGAGCGCGTGCCGCCAGGACTCGGTGTTCCCGGCCGCCCACAACGGCTCCCGCCGCCACGCGCGGCTCAGCGTCCGGCGGACCAGGCGCGGCAGGCTGACGCGAAGCGGCGGGTCGATCCAGATGATCGCGTGGGCCCGGTTCGCGTGGGCGGCGACCGCGCCGCCGTACTGGCCGTCCGCGATCCAGGCCGGCCCGTCGAGCAGCCGTGCGACCGTGCTGCGGAACGTGTCCGGGTCCTCCGGCTGCCAGCCCGCCGCCCAGAAGGGATCGTCCAGTTCGACGTACCGGAGATCGAGCGCGGTCGCCAGCTGCCGGGCCAGGGTCGACTTCCCGGCGCCGGGCGTGCCGACCACCCAGAAGCGTCCGCGTCCCGTCACGGCAGCTCCAGCGCCGTGACGAAACGCTCCGCGTCCGCCCAGTCCAGGTCCTCGGTCAGCTCGAAGAGCGGCCCCGCGGCCGGTCCCGCCTCGATGTACGGGTCCCCGGCCGTCCACGCCACCTGCTTCGCGGAGAGGCCGGCCGCCAGCAGCCGCCGGCCGAACGCCGTCTCCTCCGGGAGGATCGCGGCGCCGCCGCCCGAGAAGTAGCGCACGATGGTGGCCATACCCTCGACCGCGCCGGGCGAGACGTGCACGGCGTTGTGGCGGGTCGATATCCGGCCCAGCCCGAGCGTGCCGGCTTCCCGGAGCAGGATGCCCTTCAACGACTCCGGCTCCGCCTCCAGCGGGTCGGTCGCGCCGATGAGCGTGCGCCGGATCACCGGCAGTGTCAGGTCCGACCAGCACTCCAGCAGGGCGATGGCGCCGCCCGCCGTGGTGAAGTGCGCGATCTGCTGCGGGTGGAACGGGTTGAGGATGGCCAGGTCCTCGCCGTCGACGTGTGCCCGGATCGCGTACGTGCCGGTGCCCAGCTTCGTCACCGGTCGGTTGCGCGTCAGCAACTCGAGCGCGAACGGGGTCATTTCCGGGCTCTCGCCGAGGAGTTCGTAGGCTCCGACCACTCGACCGCCCGCGGCGCGGAAACGGGGGTAGGCCGCGTCCAGCCGCGTCACCGCCGCCGGGGTCAGCCCGGCGAGACCGGTGCGGGCGATGCGGTTCAGCGCCGGGTAGTGCGACTCGACCACCGCGTGGCGCGCCACGAAGGAGCTGGACAGGACGCGGATCGCGCCGACGCCGACGCCGCGGTCGGCCAGCACGCCCAGCACACGGGCGAGCGGTCGCTCGCCGTCGCCGGACGGCGGGAGCACCAACTCGGGCTTGAGCATGACCAGGAACTGATGCCGGTCAGGCGAGGGGGCCGAGGCGTACGGACGCACCCAGGTCTCGATCTCCGCTGACGGCTCGGCGGCGCACCGTCGGACGACGGCGGCTATCTCGGAGGCGAGGACACTCACCACATCGTTATCCCGTCGAACACGAGCCGGCGGGTCACATCACCCATCGCCGCGAGCCGCTTGGTCACGAGGGCGTGTGCCTGCGCGCTGTGCTCCTCGTCCACCTCCCCGTGCACCTCGACCACCACTTCGTCCGGCTGGTCGAGACGTGCCTCCTTGGACGTGAAGATGTGCGTGTCCACCGGCAGGCCGAGGATCTCGCTGATCTCCTGGGCCAGCTGATGGGCGAGAACGCCGTACAGCTTGCCGGTGTGGTCGAGCGGGTTCTTGCCCGCCGGTGCCTCGATGCTCATCGACCGCATGGGTGTGATGAGGCCGTTGAGCCGGTTGCCCCGCCCGACGACGCCGACGTCGCCGGTGTCCGCCACCGAGCCGAGCGCGGTCAGGTACGGCCGGTTGTTCCGGTCCGTGGGGTTGAACAGCAGATCGGGCACGACGCCGAAGGCCGTTTCGAGGAATCGCGCGACCTGCGCGCGGCATTCGGCCTTGCGCCGCAGATACGTCTCCATCGAATCGATGTGGCGCGCCAGGAACGGCATGTTGACGATCATGCGGTACTCGTCGTCGCGGCGGCTGCCGAAGACCTTCACGTCCCATCCGGTGTCGGGGTTGGCCGCCTTGAAGTCCGGACCGTTGATGAGCTGTTCGGCGCCGTAGACCATGGCTTCCAGCGTGCTCAGCGGGTAGTAGCCGTGCAGCAGGTTGCAGTCGTTGGACACCAGGCTGGTGTCGCCGATCTCCGTCAAGTCGTCCAGGTCCCGGGGGCGGTAGCGCGAGTGGCCGCGTCCCGAGCCCTGGTGGTCGACGATCTCGCACCGGACGGTGAGGTGACGCTCCGGGACGAAACCGGTCGTGACCTCCGCGAGGGTATCGGCGGCGGCCCGGAAGAGGATCTCTTCGAGCGGAATGGGCCGGTCGCCGAAGCGGTAGGCGCCCTTGCCCGCGTACAGCACGGTGTAGGGCTTCGTCAGCTCGCCCTCGCCGAAATCGATGGTGGCCTCACCGCCGAAGAGGAGGACCTTGTCGAACCAGTGGTGGGCGACCCGGCCGAAGTGCTCGACGCAGTACCGCGCGTAGTATCGCGACGCGCGCTCGGCTATCGCGTCGCACATCGTGTCCGGGTGGCCGACACCCTTTCTTTCCACGAGTTCGTAGGCCGGATCACCGCCCCTGTCCTGCGGTACGGACGTGATGGACACATAGGTTTCGGGCACCGGATTCTCTCCAGGGTCGGGGCGAAGAAAAGGGATGCTCTTACAGGGGGAGCGCGATCCGGCGGTGTCGCTCGAAGACGTACCAGTGCCGGTAGCCGAGGTCGCGGAGTGTGCGGCGGACTTCCGCCTGATCCTCGCCGATCCGCTCCGGCGTGTGCGCGTCGGACCCGAAGGTCACCTTGACGCCGTGATGCGCGGCCATCTCCAGGACGGCGAGGTCCGGATACCAGCCGCCGCACGCCTTGGTGCGGCCGGACGTGTTGACCTCGATCACCACGTCGGCGTCGGCGATCGTCCGCAGCATGCGCTCCGTGGCCGGTGTCGCGATGGACGACATGACCGGGCACGCCGCCTTCACCACGTCGATGTGGCCGAGGATGTCGAAGAGGCCGCTGCGGGCCGACTGGGCCACCAGGTCGCAGTACTGCTCCTTGGCCCGCAGCAGATCGTCCTCGGTGGAGCCTGCCCAGCGCTCGGGCCGGAAGAGGTCCACGCCGTCCATCACGTGCACCGACCCGATGACGTAGTCCAGGTCGTGGCCCGCCAGCGCTTCGCGGTAGAGCCCGGCGTGCTCGGGGAAGAAGTCGGACTCGACTCCGATGAGGATGCGGATGCGGTCCGCGTACTCCTCGCGCAGACGCCGGGCCTCGGTGATGTACCGGGGGAACTCGCTCTTCGCCATGGCGACCCACGGACGATGATGGTCCTCGGGCTCCGCGAAGAACGGCGTGTGGTCGGAGAAGCCCAGCGTGTGCAGTCCGGCGTCGATCGCGGAGCGTACGTAGTCCCGGAGCGTGCCCTGCGCGTGCCCGCACCGCTCGTGATGAGTGTGGAGATCGAACATCCGCGATCAGTCCCGGGCGACGCTGTCGACGTACGCGCGGAACTGGCGGGTGCCGACGGACTCCGTGGCCCCGACACGTGGGTTCTTGAAGAGGAAGGCGCAGGCGTCGTGGATCGAGCCGGCGTGGCCGTGTTCGGTGGCGGTTTTCGCGACGCGCACCGCGTTGACCAGTGTGCCGGTCGCGTTCGGGCTGTCCTCGACCTGCATCCGGATGTCGAGTGTGAGGCTGGAGTTGAGGATGGAGGTCGCCTCGACACGAATCATGCAGACCTTCTCGTCGCCCAGGTACCGCACGAAGCCGTTGGGTCCGGCCGAGACGGTGCTGGCATCGATGCCGGCCGCGTGCAGCGCGCTGCGCTTGGTACGCATCTTCTCGGCGGCGCGCTGGGGATCGGCGAGGTTCAGGAAGTCGGTGTTCCCGCCGACGTTGAGCTGGTAGGTGTTCACGACGGGGAGACCGCGTGACTGCAGCAGTTCGATCAGCGCCGTGTGCAGCGTGGTGGCGCCCAGATGGCTGCGGAGGTCGTCGCCGAGGAGCGGCACTCCGCGTTCGGCGAAGGCCGCCGCGAGCGCGGGCTCGTGGACGACCGGCTCGGGGGTCGCGTTGATGAAGGCGACCCCGGCCCGCACCGCCGCGCGGGCGTAGGACTGCACGGCCTCGGTCGCACCGGTCGGAAGGAGACAGACCAGCACATCGGCGCGGACCGAGGTGAGGCGGTCGGCGACATCGTCGATCGTCGCCTGCCGGCTCGCCGGGTGCGGTTCGACGACACCGACCAGGTTGCCGCCGATTCCGTCGAGCAGCGGACCGGGCTCGACGGAGACGCCTGTCGGCTCGATATCGGTGTGCAGCACCGCGGCGACCGGCGGTGTGACAGCCGCCTTCGCGAGGTCGAGGCCCACCTTCCGGCTGTCGACGTCGAAGGCGGCGACGAAGCGCATGTCGCTGACGAGGTAGCCGCCGATGCGCTCGTACATGATGCCGTTGAGCGCCGTGCCGTCCTGCCGGACGAAGTCAGCCGTCTGCACGAGACTCGAAGCACAGGAGCCTATACCCGCGAGGGCAACTCTGATTTCGCCCATGGGTCCTCTCCGACCGATGAAAACAATGAAGTGGAAAGCTGTACCGGACGACGGACCGGTCACATCGCTGTGTAACCGCCGTCGATCATCAGGTTCTCCCCGGTGATGAAACTGGCGTCATCGGACAGGAGGAACGCGATGGGGCCCGCGATCTCCTCGGGGTCCGCAACTCTCTTCAACATGTGCCGACCGCCGATTTCCGGGTCGTCCTCGGCCTGTTGACGGGACATTTTCAGTACCTCACGGTGAAAGCGCTCGTTGTTGGCGTTCCACACCGTTCCCGGATTGACGGCATTGACCCGAATCCGCTGGTCAGCGAGGTCCAGAGCCATACAGCGGGTCATGTTCGCCACGGCAGCCTTCGCCGAATTGTAAAGAACGTAGCCCGGCTGCGCAATATGTCCGGAGATCGAGGCGATGTTCACGATCGCACCGCCCTGCGCGGCCATGTGCGGCGCGACATGTTTGACGCACAGCGCTTGTCCCATGATGTTGACATCATTGCTGCGGCGCCACTCCTCGACCGTGGCTTCCACTCCACGCATGACGAATACCGCAGCACAATTGACCAGGTAATCTATCCGGCCGAAACGTTTCATCGTTTCCTCGACCGCGGCGGCAACCTGTTCTTCGACGGACACGTCCACCGAAGCGTGCCATGCGCGGCCGCCCTCGGCGGTCACCTCGGCCGCAGCCGCAGGACCGAACTCCGGATGCATATCGGCAATCGTGACGGTGACGTCTTCCTTCACCAGCCGATTGACCACTGCCCGGCCGATGCCCTGGGCGCCGCCCGTGACAACGGCGACCTTCCCTTCCAACCCTCGCATGGCGGGCCTCCTTTTTCTGACTGATGGGCGTTCTGCGCCGCCAGTACGGAATATAGGTACCGATCTCCGGGGGACGGTATGCATGGATGTCGTGACCCCGCGATCTTCTTGCTCTTTATTTCACCGGCGAAACGCGTGGAGCCGGATCGGACGGGACGCGGAACAGATGGAGCCGACGGTGTGAACGGCGCAGGGCGGAATGAGATATTCGGCGTCGGCACATCCCCGGATCGAACGGGCCTGCGTCAGTTCGCTCATATGGAGTTCGCGGGCACGGACGGGCCCCGGACGGGCCCCCCACGCTGCGGCCGGCCCAGCCACGCCTCGGGTGCCGGACTGCCGCATCCGGCCGGAGGGAAGAGCGCGTCGAGCCGGTCGAGAACCTCCTTGTCGAGCGTCACCGACAACGCCCGTACCGACAGTTCCAACTGCTCGGCGGTTCTGGGCCCGATGAGGGGGGCGGTCACTCCCGGCCGCCCGAGCAGCCAGGCCAGCGCCACCACCGAGGGGTCCTGCCCCAGCTCCGCGCAGAGGTCCTCGTATCCGGCGATCGCGCGCTTCCCGCGCGCGAGATCGCCGGCGACGCGGTCGCTCGTGGAGCGGACCGTGGCGTGCGCGGCCCGCCTCCGCAGCACACCGGACAGGAGGCCGCCGTGGAGTGGTGACCACGGCAGAATTCCGAGTCCGAGTGCCGAAGCGGCGGGGACGACTTCGAGTTCGGCATCCCGGACGAGGAGGTTGTAGTGGCACTGCTCGGAGACCAATCCGAAAAGGTGTCGTGCCTTCGCCGCTGCCTGTGCGGACACAAGATGCCAGCCGGCGAAATTACAGGACCCGGTGTAGCGCACTTTGCCCTGGGCGACGAGCGTCCCCATGGCTTCCCAGATTTCCTCCCACGGGGTGGAGCGGTCGACGTGATGCATCTGGTAGACATCGATCCAGTCGGTTCCGAGCCTCTTCAGGGAAGCATTGCACGCTTGAATGATATGGCGCGCCGAAAGGCCCCGGTCGTTCGGTCCTCCGGCAGTACGGCCATATACCTTGGTAGCCAGTACCACCTTGTCACGGCATCTGCCGCGGCGGGCGAGCCACCGTCCTATGAGCGCCTCTGTCCCGCCGGGAACGGCTTTGCGTCCGTAGATATCGGCCGTGTCGAAAAAATTGATTCCAAGACCGAGAGCGTGGTCCATCATGGTGTGGCTATCGGGCTCGGCGACATGCGATCCGAAATTCATGGTACCGAGGCCGAGTCGGCTGACGGCGAGTCCGGTGTGTCCGAGATGCGTGTATTTCATCAGCTCCTCGCCGTCAATGTTTATTCCGGAGACGGCCGTTACCTGTGATGGCCATCCAGGTGAGCAATGAAGAGTGTTGCATTGCTCCTGTGATTGGACAAGACCTTCAAGCCGGGAGGCCCGTCGAGGCTATCCAGCGAGACGGCGCATGGTCTAGAGTCTCGCGGCGTCGGCGCACCGCCGACTCCCCAATGAAGGGATTTCCCGGTGAGTTCGGAAGGTACCGTCAGCGTTCGATGCACCGGTGTGGCCGCGCGAGCGGTCGAGGTCGAGGTGCCGACCGACATCTGGCCGACCGTCGAGGAGTACCTGTCCGGCTTCGTCGCTGTGGAGCCGTCGAATTCCTCGGACGGACTGTGGCGGGTAGTGCTTTCCATGAAAACGGATACAACCCGGACATTGGGTGCGCATTATGGTGACTATGACGACACTCTTATCTGGCGGAAAATCGATGCCGAAAGGTGCGTGGTTCGCCTCACCGCGGACGCCTCCTCCGCCTATGCGCCGGTCCACGTGGTCCGCAACATTCGAACCCTGCTCCGCCTGGATGTGGCTCGATATGACGCGTCGGCGCTCTTCCTGCACGCCGGGATGGTCGCGTGGCGTGGGCACGGACTCGCGATCGCCGGTGGCAAGGGCAGCGGGAAGACCTCGACCGTTCTGGCCGCCGCCGCGGCCGGCGCGGATTTCGTCAGCAACGACGATCTCTCCCTCCACGAAGGGCCCGACGGCGCCGTCGGACACGGCTGGCCGCGGTCTGTCTCCGTCCGCCTCGACACCCTCGCCCCGCTCGGACTGACGCTCCCCGCCGACGCCGTCCACCCGTCGAACCGTCATCGCACGGACGCGCAGCTCCTGATGCCCGGCGAGATCGGCCGCATGCTCGGCTGCCGCATCGTCCCGAGCGCGCCGCTGAGGGCCATGATCTTCCCCTCGTTCACCGGCGACGACGCGTTCGTGCCGCGCCGGCTGGACGTGAAGGAGACGACCGAGCGGCTTCTCGCCAACCTGCTGACGCCACCGGTCAAGGACGACGAACTCCGCGCGCGGTTCGCCCCGCCGCCGACGGAGCGACTGGCCGACCGGGTGCGGCGTATCGCGGCTGGGGTGCCCGCCTTCGCACTCCGCCAGAGCCTGACCGGGCTGGGTTTCCGCACGGAGCTGGCGGGCATGCTCGACCAAGTGGTGACAGCGCAGTGAGCGGTGGCCGGGCCGACGACAGCGCACTGCGGCATGTGAGCAACATCTATTACGAAGGCCCGCACTACGACCGGCGTTACGCCACGTACACCCACGACATCGACTTCTGGTGCGACCTCGCCCGCGCCAACGGCGGTCCCGTCCTCGAACTCGCCGTCGGCACGGGCAGGCTGAGTCTCCCCCTCGCCCGCCTCGGTCTCGACGTGGTCGGCCTGGACGTGGCGCCCAGCATGATCGAGCAGGCGCTCGGCAAACGCGGACCGTCCGGCCCGCCGACGTTCCAGGTGGGCGACATGCGCTCTTTCGACCTGGGACGGAGCTTCTCCCTGGTGATGCTCGCGTGCAGCAGCGTCTGCCATCTGCTCTCCGACGAGGACGCGGTGAGCTGCTTCACCGCCGTCGCGGCACACCTGCGGCCGCGGGGCGTCTTCGCGCTCGACGTCGCGACACCGGCGCACGAGACCGCACGCGCCGACGGCGTCCTCAAGGACCGCTTCCGCTATCCCGACCCGGCGAGCGGCGGCGATGTCGCGGTGCGAGGCCGCCGCACGTACGACCCCGCCACCCGGTGCCTTACCGATGACATGGTCTACACGTTCACCGCGGACGGCAGGACCGAGTACGCGCACCGAACGAGCCGGATGTACACCGTCGGGCATCTGCGCCCTCTGCTGGCCCGCGCCGGGCTGCGCGTGGCGCGGACGTACGGGGACTTCGCCGGAAACCGGCTCACGGCAGACTCCACCACCCAGGTCCTCCTCTGCACGCCCGACTGATCGCCTTCCGGTTCTGAAGCCGCCTCGACGAGAGGAACACGACATGCTGTCCGAACTCGCCAGTTACCAGGTCGAATGGTCCGATCTGGACAAGGCCCACCAGAACAACGCCGCTTTCCTCGCCGCGCTGTCGGCGGACACCGACGCCCTGCGGCAGCTCGTCGACGGGGTGCGCACCGACCCGCGCCTGTGGGACATGTGCGAGCACAACCGACTCTTCGACAAGCTCGTGCTGCACGACGCCCCGGACCGCAACTTCCGGATCCGGCTGCACGTCTGGTCGAACATGGAGGTCGCCGCGCCGCACGACCACCGCTGGTCGTTCACCACCCGGCTGCTGACCGGCACCTACGACCACGTGCTCTACCACGTCGTCGAGGAGCCGGACGACGAGGCCGCCGCCCCCGCGTTCGAGCCTCGCTTCCGCACCACCGAACGCGCCGGTGACTCGTACACGATCCACCACGACGTGGTCCACGCCACGACCACGCAGGCACACACCGTCTCGCTGCTGGTACGAGGCCCGGCGGAGAAGAGCGTGTCGCGGCGGATGGACCCCGCCACCGGGAAGCTGTGGTTCGGCCTGGGCCGCAAGGACCAGACGGAGGCGGATGTCGCCAAGCGGCGGATGACGGTCGAGCGGTTCGAGGCCATCCGTGGCCAACTCGCCGACACCGGCCTCATCTAACCCCCCCCACTTCCAGGAATGGGGCTCTCCTATGAGTTTCTACGCGCCGCTGGTCGGCCGGGCGGAACGGAACATCACGCTTCCGCCCCTCACCGTTGAGTGGTACCGCGTCCGGCTGCGGGTGCGTACCGCCGACCCGTACGTCCACCGCTACCTCGCGAGCCAGCATCACACCGTCGCACCGGACGCCACCGCGCCGGAGCCGCTCCCGGTGGCCGATCTGTGGGTCCTCCTCGAACCCGACCCGCTCGCCGGACGGAACCCGGGCGCGCCGACAGGCCGCCGTCAGGCGTTCACCGGCGAGTGGTACACCGAACACCGGGGCGCCGACGGCGAAACGGTGCTGGTCTCACAGGACGCCACAACACACCCGCACACACTGATCACCCGGGACTTCCGGTCCTGGGTGCTGGCCGCGCCCCGGGCGGAGAGCCTCGGCCTCCTCGCCACCCGCACCGTACGGGAGCTGGTGCGCGAGGCGGCCGTCGCCGACGGCGCCCTGATGTTCCACGGAGCGGCGGCCCAACGCCCCAACGGACGCGGGGTGTTCCTCGTCGGCGACGCCGGGGCCGGGAAGACGTCCTCGGCGGTGTGGCTGGGCCGCGGAGGCGGCCGCGTGGTGGGCACCGACCGCACATTCCTGGCACCCACCGCGGCCGGATGGCGCGCCGTCGGTCTGCCGGTGTCCACACGGCTGGGCGCGGGCGCCGTCGCGGCGCTCGGCATCCTCGACGCGCTGCGCGGCCACGTCCCGGTCCGGGCCATCAACCCCTTCCGCGCGGGCGCGGGCGCCACTCCCGCCGGGCGGCCGGATCCCGGACCTCCCCCGGAAAAGGTCTGGCTGAGCAACAGCGAGGTCAACGACCTGCTCGGAGCTCCCTTCACCGCGGTCACCCATCCCGACACCCTCGTCGTCCTGGAACGGGCGGCGGCCGACGAGCCGGCCATCGCGCGCCTGGACGCCGCCGACGCGGCCACCGCGCTGCTCCCGTACCTGCTGGCCCCTGACCCCGACTACCGGAGCCGGTGGCTGGCCGCGGACCCGGCACCCGAGCGGGCGGAACCGGTACGGGCCGCACTGGCCGCACTGGTCCGTGAGCGGCCTGTCTTCCGCCTCCGGTGGAACCCGGCGCTCCACTGCGACGCCCGCGTCCACGACCTGGTGGCGGCGATGGACGCCACCGGGACCGCGGCGGTCGGCGCGTGAGCGCCTGGGAGGCGGACCCCGGCCGCACGGTGCCCGAGGTTGTCGAGGCGGCGTACGGCCTCCGGCCGATGGCCGTCGAGCGACTGGTACGCGAGAGCCCCAACGGCGTATGGCGGTTCACCACGGCGGACGGCCGCTACGCGCTCAAGCGGCTGGGGCGGCCCGGCCAGGAACGCTGGCTCGCGTTCCAGGACGCGGCCGTCACCCGGGCCGCGGCACACGGCGTACCGGCCGAACCGCTGCTGCGCACCCTGGACGGCCTCCCCACCGCCTCGGCGGCCGGTGCGCTCTGGCAGGTTCGCCGGTACGTGGGCGGCCGCCACTGCACCGACGGCGACGCCGCGGACCTGCGCGCCGCGGCCGAGACGATCGCCGCCGTCCACGCGGTGCCGCTCGACGGCCTGCCGGAGCCCGGCGCCAATCCGATCCAGGACATGGAGTTCTGGCTCGACGCCGAAGCGGGAGCCCTCGACGACCTCGGTGCCCTGGTGTCCGAGACCGCCGGCCCGGCCCTCTGGGAAGAGACGGCGGACGCCTACCGCGGCGCCTACGCCCGCGCCCGCGCCGAACTGGACCTGGCCGCCTACCAGGCACTGCCCGCCACCCTGACGCACGGCGAACTCGCCGGGTCCAACCTCGTCTTCGACGACCACGGCAAGCTGATCTCCCTCCTCGACTGGGACGGCGTCGACATCAGGCCACGCGTCTACGACCTGGCTCGGGCGCTGCTCTTCCTCGCCCGAGCCGGCCGGGGCAGTTTCCGCGTTCACCACGGCCTCGGGGTCGACCTGCTGCTCCGCGCCTCGGGCGGACATCCGCTGCGCCCCGCCGAATTGCGCGCCGTCGCCCCGATCCTGGAGCTGTACTTCGTACCGACCCCGCGCTACGTGGGGCAACTCGCGGCGAGCAGTCCCGCGACGCTGCGCTGGTACCTCGGCTGGGCCGCCGGTGGGGCGCGTGCCGTGCGCGCGAACGTACAGGGGGTCGTCGCCGAGCTGGGGGCGCACACCGGGCGGCAGTACGCCGACGGACGGGCCGTGCCGCTCCGGGGGCCTTCATGACCGCTGCGGCGTCGGCGGACAGGTCGACGGATTGTGTCCACGAACTGCTCGCGCGCACCGCCCGGACCAGGCCGGGCCACCCGGCCGTACGCGACCGCGATGGCGCCTGGTCGTACGCGGAGCTGGCCGAGCAGGCGCGGCGCGCGGCCGGGTGGCTCGACGGTCTCGGGGCCGGGCGCGGGACGCGGCTGCTGTGCGCGTTGCCCGGCGGCCGGGACTTCGCGGCGCTGCTCTTCGGCGCGGCCTCCCGCGGCGTCATCCTCGTACCCGTCGCCGAGGACGCCTCCGCCTACCAGCTGCGGCATCTGCTGGACGACGCGCGCCCCGCCGTGGTCGTCACCACCGCGCGCCGCGTCCAGGCGCTCGCCGCGCTGACCACCGTCCCGGTCACCGGCCCGCGCTGGGCCGGGACGCCGCCGGCCGAGGACCTCCCGGCGGCGCGCCCGGACGATCCGGCGCTGCTGCTCTACACATCAGGGACCACCGCGCGCCCCAAGGGCATCGTCTGCCCGCACCGCACGGTGGTCTGGGCCGCGCGCGCGATCGCCGAACGCGTCGGATACGGACCGACCGACATCGTCTACTGCCGGGTGCCGGTCTCCTTCGACTACGGCCTCTATCAGATCTTCCTCGCCGTGCTCGCCGGAGCCGAGGTGGTGTACCCGCCGGACACGGCATCCGCGCGCGAACTGATCGCGATCCGGGAGAGCAACGCCACGGTGGTGCCCGTCGTACCGACCCTCGCGCTGCTCCTGGCGCGGCTCGCGGCGCGCGACCGCCGCCCGACCGCGGTGCGTCTGCTGACCAATACCGGTGCCGCCCTCGTCGGGCCCGACGCCGCCCGGGTCCGCGCCGCCTTCCCGGGCGCCGCGCTGATCTGCATGTACGGCATGAGCGAATGCAAGCGGATCACGGTGGCAGCCCCGGACGAGGACCTCGTTCACCCCGGGACGGTCGGCCGCCCGCTGCGTGGGACGCGTCTCTTCCTCCTCGGCCCTGACGGCGTGCCGGTCCCGCCCGGCGCCACCGGCGAGATCGTCGTCGCCGGCCCTCATGTGATGGACGGGTACTGGGGCGAGGACGCCGCAGCACAGCAGCGCGACCGCTTCGTCACCGCGCCCGACGGTGCCGGACGGGCCCTGCGCACCGGCGACTTCGGGCGTCTCGACGCGGAGGGGCGGCTCTACTTCCACGGTCGGCGCGACGACCTGTTCAAGCGCCGCGGTCGGCGGATGAGCTGTCAGGAGGTGGAGAGCGCCGCCCTGGACGTCCCCGGTGTCGAGCAGGCGGTCTGCTGCCCCCCGGGCCCCGACGGGCGGCTGCGCCTCTGGATCACGGGCACCGCTCCGCCGGACGCGGTGCTCCGCGGCATCACCGCGCGCCTGGGGCCGGCCGGTTGCCCGGACACCTGCGTCCCTGTCCGGCGAATGCCGCTCACACCGAACGGAAAAATCAACAGAGCGGCACTGGAGAGAGGCAGACAATGACTGACCGTCAGTTCCTGGCCGAACTCGCCGCCAGATACGGCACACCGCTGTACGCCTACGACCTGGCGGCGGTACGCCGGGCGGCGACCGCGTTGCGCGAGGACCTTCCGGCCGGCGCGCGCACGTACTACTCGCTCAAGGCCAACCCGCATCCGAGGGTGGTCGAGGCGCTGCGCGCGGAGGGCTGCGAGGCCGAGGTGAGTTCGGTCGGCGAACTGCGCGCCGCCCGTGCCGCCGGACACACGCCGGACCGGCTCCTGTACACCGGGCCGGGTAAGTCCACCACCGCGCTGCGCGCCGCGCTGGCCGCCGGGGTGCGCACGTTCTCCGTCGAATCGGTGACCGACCGTGCCCGGCTCGACACCCTGGCCGGGGACGCGGGCGTCGTCTGTTCCTGTCTGGTCCGGCTCAACGGGCCGGCGGGCAGTGTGGGCGGCTCGCTGCGGATGACGGGCGGCGCCTCGCCGTTCGGGGTCGATGTCGCCGACACCGAGGCGGTCCGCTCGCTCCTGACACCGCGCGACCACACCCGCCCGGTCGGCCTGCACACCTATTTCGCCACCAATGTCGCCGACGAGGACGGGCTGCTGGCCGAGTTCGACCAGGCGGTGCGGACGTCGGCGGCCGTCTGCCGGGACACCGGCTTCGTCCCGAGCCTGCTCAACCTCGGCGGCGGTTTCGCCGCGCCGCAGGGGGTGCCGGGCGAGCCGGGCCGCCACCCCCGGCTGGCCGCGGCCGTCGGGGGCGCCCTCGCGGACCATTTCCCCGGCGCGCAGACACGCGGCACGCGGCTCGCCTTCGAGTCGGGCCGCTACCTGGTGGCCGCTGCCGGAACCCTCGTCACCGAGGTGCTCGACGTGAAGGAGGCCCGCGGGCGGACCTTCGCCGTCCTGGACGCGGGGGTCCACACCCTCGGCGGTCTGTCCGGCCTGGGGCGGCTGCGGGCGCCCGACGCCCGGCCGTACGGGCTCGGCCGCTCCCCGGACGGCGCACGGACCGCCGAGCCGTCGCCGGTCTCGCTGGTGGGCCCGCTGTGCACGCCCCTCGACGTGCTCAACCGGTCCGCCGATGTCGGGGACGCCCGCGCCGGTGACCTGTTCGCCGTGCCGAACGTCGGCGCGTACGGCCTGACCGCCAGCCTGGTCGGGTTCCTGAGTCATCCGCTGCCCGTCGAGGTCGTCCACGACGCCGGGACGGTCACATCGGTCCGACGCCTCGGGCTGGGGGAGACGAGCCTATGACACGGAGAGAAGGGGTACCGGTGCCCGACAGCGACGTGGCAGAGGTGGTGGCCGTGCTGCGCGAGCACGCGGCCGACGTGGACGCGCGCAGCCGCTTCCCGACCGAGAGCTTCGCCCATCTGCGACGCAGCGGCTACCTCGGCCTCCTCGTCCCCGAGGCGTACGGAGGGATGGGTGCGGGCCTCGCCGAATTGACGGCGCTGGCACAGGAGTTCGCCGGGGGGTGTCTGTCGACTGCGATGAGCTGGGCCATGCACTGCCAGCAGACCGACCTCGTCGTCCGGCACGCCACACCGGAACTGCGGGCCCGGCTGCTGCCGCGGATCGCCGCCGGTGAGGTCTACCTCGCGTCGGTCACCACCGAGGCCGGCAAGGGCGGGCATCTGCTCTCCGCCCAGGACGCCCTGCGGGCGGCCGACGGCCTCGCTCTCGACCGCGAGGCGCCGGTGGTCACCGGGGGCATGCACGCGGACGGTTTCCTCATCACCATGCGCGACGGGCCCGACGCCGCGGAACACGAGGTGACGCTCGTCTACGCCGACAGGGAGGACCTCAAGATCGAACAGACCGCCACCTGGAGGACCATGGGCATGCGCGGCACGCACAGCGTGGGGGTGCGGCTCACCGGGCGGGTGGCACCGGACTGTGTGATAGGGGAGCGGGGCAAGTTCCGCCAGGCGGCGGCGGACAGCATGGTGCCGGTCGGGCACCTGGCGTGGAGTGCCTGCTGGCTGGGCGCCGCGCGCGCGGCGTTCGCCCGGCTCGTCCGTTGGATCACGGCGCACGGTCAGAAGCCCGGCGGCCCGGACCCCGCCTCTCCGCTCGTCCAGGAACGCGTCGCCCGGATCCGGCTGGAACTGGAGCTGGTCAGCGCGTATCTGGGGAAGGTCACCGACGAGGTGGGCCGGATCCGGGCCCGGGACGGCCGGCTCGACCTTCCCGCCGTCCAGATCCATCTGAACACCCTCAAGCTCGCCGCGTCCGAGCTGACGTTCCGTGCCGCGGACAGGATGGTGCAGCTCGCCGGGCTCGCCACCGGCTACGGCTCCGCCTCGCCGCTGCCGCTGGAGCGCACCTTCCGTGACCTGCGGTCCGCCGCCCTCAACTACTCCAACGACCGGCTGTGGACCGCCAACGGCACGCTCTCCTGGGCGGACCGCGCGGTGACGCTGCTGTAAAGGCGGAACGACGTGACGCGTGTCCGGACCGCTACGGGGCCCTCACGGTTCCGCCCGCGCTGTGAAGTCGCACGGAGCGGGCGTCCGCAGCCGCTCGCGGATGTCCCCGCTCCACACGAGCCGCCGCCCCGGTCCGCCGCCCGCGCTTGCCAGCCACTCCGGGCCGGCATGGGCGGCGAGTTCCAGCTCCTCGACGATGCGGCTGCCGAAGAGGGTGTCGGTGTGCGCGCCCACCCAGGCGATCGGATCGGCCAGCCCGTACGCTCCGACGGCGGTGGCGACCGCCGCGCGTATCTCCGGAGGCTGCTGCGTCCAGTGGCGGAGAATGTCCACGAACTGCGCCAGCGAGACGTCCTTGCGCCGTGCGGTCCGTACGGTCCAGCCCTCTCGGAACACGTGCAGGCAGAGGAAGAGAAAGGTGTGCACCGGCGACAGTGTGGGCACGGTGACCTCGTCGGTGACGGCGGTCGGCACCACACCGTCCATCACCGCGTCCATCGGCACCTGCCACTCGCTGCCGTGCCAGGTCAGGCTGTTGGCGACATCCACCGCCACGTCCGGCACGCACAGGTCGCCGGTGAGGCGGTGGAAGTGCGGCCAGTGGTCCGGCGACAGCCGGTACATCAGCTCGTCGCTCCGGGCGAGGGGCCTGAGTGCCTTGGTCCCGGGGTCGAAGTCGGTGCTCGCCGTGAACCCGGCGTCCAGCAACGCCGCACGGACCGACTCACGATCGGCGGGAGCGATCATCAGGTCGATGTCGTTGAAGTTCCGGATGCCGGGCACGTCATAGAGGCTGTTCTGGAGCACCACCCCCTTGGTGAAGGCCAGGGTGACGCCCGCGTCCGCCAGCGTCGCGGCCAACCGAGCGGCCTCCGTGGTGAGGAAGTGGGCGTGGTACTCGTTGTAGCGGAGGGCGGACATGACCGGCGCGCGCAGACGCGCCGGGAGGTCGCGCCGCAGCCCGTGGCGGTTGAGGAACGCGGCGAGCGCGGCCAGCAGGCCGTGCCGCATCGCCTGCTCGACGAGCCGTCCGTGGTCGAAATCCGGGCGTTTGATCAGCTCCGCTCGTTCGTCCGGCGGCGTGTCGAGCCCCTGATGGGTGGCGAGCAGTTCGACAAAGCTCCACACCGCGTCATCGGGCCGCCCTGTCGCCGACGGGCCGTCTTGCACTGTCACGTGAATTCCTCCGTTGCTCGAACTGTTCGCGCGCCCTGCCCAACGGGGTGGGCGGCAGGGTGAATTTCTTCGCGAATCTTCCTCCGCCCCTCCCCGAGGCACGGCCTTCGCGCATTTTCGGTACGGTCCGCACACTCGCGCGCCTCCGCTGCGGAGAGAAAAGGAGGCAGTGAAATGTTTGGCGTGCCCGGCAATTGAGGAAACATGCGACGGACGGCCCTCGCGACCGGCTGTGGCCACGCCCGCGAAAAAAGAGCTGCCTGGCGCCTCTGTGCTGTCTTCGCCCGTAGAGGAATTCTGTAAAGCGCGTGACGTTTTTCCTGAACACGGCTCGAAGTTGTTGCCGGCAAGGAGCGGAGAGACAAGCCCGACGCTCCCGCCGCGTGTCGGGACCGGGCGCAGCCGATCGGGCACACGCTGTCGGCGGGCACCGGCCCGGCCCTCGCTCGGATACGGAACGTACCCCGCTTCACCGCTCTGAGCTGGGATTTTCCTCGATCTGCTCGTTGAGTTTCGTGTCCAGCAGGTGCACGATCCGGTCGATGGTCGCGAAGTACTCCAGGCTGATCTCGTCGTCCGCGAAAGTGAGTTGGAACTCGTCCTCCAGCGCTAGCGTCAGCTGAATGCTGGTCAGAGAATCGAGGCCGTGGTCCGCCAGGAGATCGGCGCTCGGAAACTCGGCCGGCTTGTCCAGTGCATTGCCGACCTGCTGTCGCACCTTGTCGACTATGTCGCTTCTGTTCATGAGGTCCTCACGGTCGTTCTTCATTGATCCCGGCCGCCGTGCGCTGACGCGCAATACATGTACCAGTGGACGAGGATACGGTGACGATAACTGGGTTGCAATGCCTGGAAGTTGTCGACGGCGGGTATGTATGATGCCCGAATCCATCTACCCGGACAATCCAGGGCGGACGCATGAGTGGGGCATTTCGCGCCGACAGTGCGCCGGTGGGCGTGAGCGGATTCGGCGCACGGATGCCGACCGGTTGTCCCCCGTTCTCCCGCAGACCTCTCCTCAGCCGCCGGATCAGGACGACGGCGACGCGGAGTTCCTCCGGCCATCGGGTGGTCCACCTCGTGGCGACGCCCCTGTCGGCCCGGACGCCACACGGCCGTGTGAGTTCCCGGCGGCCGTCGCCGCGCCACCGTCGGCCCCGCGCTCCAGCCGGAGGCGACGGGCCCGTCCCGCCCCGGCGACTGCCACGACCCGGTCTCGGCCGCTCCCGCCGCCCCAGCCCCCGCGTGGGCCCCGTGCAAGGACCCAGTGAGGAGGCACGCCATCAGCACCGACAGCCCGGACCCCGCGAGCGGCGCCGCCGCGGACCGGCAACGCTTCACGTCGCGCCGGAGCGACGGCCCGCGGTACGCCGCCTTCGACCTGGACGGCACCCTGCTCGACGCGGAGGGCCTGGTCCCGCGATCGGTGGTGGCCGGAGTCTCCCGGCTGCGGCGACATGGCCTCCTGCCCGTGCTCGTCACCGGACGGTCGCTGCCGTCGTTCAGGCGGCTGACGGACATCGGCCCGTTGCTCGCCCTCTGCCACCCTGAAGTGCTGCTGGAGGAAGGCGATCTCGTGTTCGACCGAACCGAGGAAAGCCACCGTCCGACAGCGGCGATACCGCCGTGTGCGGTGGACCGCGTGCGACGTGACTGCGTGGACGTCGTCGCGTCGAGCGACGGCCGTCTCCTCGCGTCCACCCGGCGGGCGGCCGTCGCGTATGCCATGGCCTACGGCATTCCGCGGGACGCCGTCGGAATCGGAGCGCCGACCGGGGCCAGCACCCGGCTGGTGGTGTTCGGCGAGCCTCCGCCGGAGCTGTCCGGTACGGAGCGGCGCGCGCTCCGCGCGTTCGGTGCCACCCTGCTCACGGCGGCCGGGCGGGGCAAGGCCGTCGGCCTGAGCGCCCTGCTCGCCGTACGGTTCGGCGAACGCGACCTCTCCCGGGTGGTCGCCTTCGGAGACGGCGACAACGACGCCGGCCTGCTGGCCGCCGCCCGCCTCGGCGTCGCGGTCCTCGGCTCCTCGGCCGCGGCGCGCGCCGCCGCTCGCCTGCGTCTGGAAGAACCCCTGGGCGCCTATCTGGCGGCGATGGCCCTGCCGGAGCCCGGACGGGCCGATGCCCCGTGACCGGGCGCCCTGACCCCGCCACGCGCCCGGAGCACGACGCGCCGCAGCACCGCCCGCCACGGTCCCCGCGCCGCCCGGGCCACGTCGCAGGAGGGCCGGGCAGGGCGGAGGACGCCATGCCGAGGAGCCGGACGGCATCACCGTTCCGTTTACCGAAGACGTCACAAGGGAGCGTGCGCTGCGAACATGGACGAGAAGACACATCTGATGCGGGCGGGCGCGATGACCGGGACCGCTGAACTCCTGTCCGAGCGGATACGGTTGCTGCGCATGGCGCTCGGCGCCCGCCCCGCGGCCCTGACCGCGGCCCTCGTGGCCGGTCACACGCTGACCATGCTGTGGCCCACCCTCAACGCCCTCGCCACCGGTTGGCTGGCCGCCGAGGCGGCGGCCGTACTAGGCAGCGGTGCCTCGCTCGCCTCCGTCGGCTGGCCGCTGGCGGTGCTCGGCGCGCTCCTCCTCGCCGACGAGGTCTCCGTCGCCTTCCGTGACAGCATCCAGCGGCTGGTGGCCGGACGTCTGGACGGCGAAGCCCTGCGCGAGACGCGCCGCCTCATCCTCGGAGCACAGGACGCCACACTGCCGCTCACTCAGGCCGACGACATCAGCCGCGCCTCGGACATCGGTCTCGACGCCCGCCGTTCACCGGGCGCGGCCGCCGTCGGCCAGCTCACGCTGATGTTCCGACTGCTGTCCGCCGTCGTCGCCACCGCCCTGCTGGCACGGTTCTTCCCGCTCACGGCCGTTGTGCTGCTCGCCGCCTCGCTGACGGCCCGCGCCACCGTGCGCCGCCAGTGGATGGGCCTGGCCGCGGTCAGCAACGCCCGCGAGAGCGAGGCGCGGCGTACGCAGTACTGGTCGGAGATCAGCGCGGGCCGGGCGGCCGCCAAAGAGGTACGGCTGTTCGCCCTGGGCGGCTTCGTGGTCCGCCGACGCACCCGCGAGGCGCTGTCCTGGGCCAGTGACGTCTGGCTGACCCGCCGCATGGTCCTGTCGCGGCAGTGGATCACCATCGGCCTGGCTCTCGCCTCGGCCGCCCTGGGCATGGGTGTCCCCGGACTGGCGGCCCTCCACGGCGAACTGAGCACCGGGGAACTCGTCACCTGCCTCGTCGCGGTCACCGTCGTCTTCCGCATCAGCTCGATGGGCATGGAGGCGTACGACATCACGCACGGCCTGGAGGCGGTGCGCGCCCTCGACGCGCTGCGGGCCAAGGCCGCGCCGGGCGCCGCCGCGCCGGGCGCCGCCGCGCTTGCGCCCGCAGCCGGTGGGGCGCCTGCCGACATCCGGTTCGAGGGGCTGAGCTTCCGGTACCCCGGCTCGCGACGGCCCGTCCTCGACCGCCTCGACCTGCGTATCCGGTCCGGTGAGACGCTGGCGATCGTCGGCGACAGCGGCGCGGGCAAAACCACACTCATCAAGCTTCTCGTGGGCCTGTACACCCCGACGGCCGGTCGCATCACCGTCGACGGCGTCGACCTCGCCCTGCTCGACGACGAGGAGTGGCGACGCCGGATCGGCGTTGTCTTCCAGGACTTCAACCGATACCCGCTCAGCCTCGCCGACAACGTCTCCCTCGGCGCGCCCGAGCACCGTGCCGACCACGACGGAGTCGCCCGTGCCCTGCGGCGCGCCGACGCCGCGGTCCTGGCCGACGGCCTACCGGCGAAGGAGGCCACCCGGTTGTCCGCCGAGTTCCACGGCGGCGTGAACCTCTCCGGCGGGCAGTGGCAGCGCCTGGCCATCGCCCGCGCCCTCTTCGCCACCGACCACGGCCGCGACCTCCTCGTCCTCGACGAGCCGACGGCCCACCTCGACGTCGCGTCGGAGGCCGAATTCCACGAGCGGGTCACGGCCGCCGCCGAGGACACCACCGTCGTCCTCATCTCGCACCGGCTGTCCACGGTCCGCCGGGCCGACCGCATCGTGCGGATCGCCGACGGCAGGGTCGTGGAGGAGGGCAGCCACGACGCGCTGATGACGGCGAACGGCGGTTACGCCCGGCTCTTTCGCCTCCAGGCGGCCAGGTTCGGCAAGGGCCCTGCCGGGGTGCCGCCCCCCGCGCCCGGCCTCGAAGCGACCGATGACCAGGACCGCGACGCCACGCGGGCAGCGCCATGAGTTCCGAGGCGGACGGCTGAAAGCCCCCCTCGCACCCCTCGGACGCTCATCCCTACGAATGGCTGGACCAGACGATGACCAATGTAAGGACCACCGGAACCGGGCACCTGGCCGGGCGCGGTGCCGTCCTGCGCCACCTCATACGCCTGACCTGGCGCACGGACCGCACGATGACACTGCTGCTGACCGCGCTGATGCTCAGCCAGACGGCCGCGGTGGCCCTCACCGGCCTGAGCCAGCGCTGGCTCGTGGACTCCGTGGGCCTGGAGGCGTTCGCCGGAGTCGTGGCCGCGGTCGCCGCCGGGGCGGCCGGCTACGCGCTGACCGCCGCCTGCGGACGCGTTCAGGCGAACATCCTCATCGACCTCTCGGACCGCGTGGACGTCAAGATCAACGAGGAGGTGCTGACGTCGATCGCCACCATCCCCGCCATCGACCACCTGGAGACACCGGAGTACCTCAACCGCCTCGGCGTGCTGCGCCGAGGCACCAGAGCGCTGTCCGCCTCCGCCTGGCGGCTGGCCGACGCGTGCGCCACCGTCACCAGCGTGGTGATCTCCGTATGGCTGCTCATGGACGTCTCCCCCCTGATGGGCCTCCTCGCGCTGCTGACGCTGCCACCGCTGTGGACCGGCCACCGCGCGCAGGCCGTGCTCCGTGAGGCCCGGGACGCCGGCGCCGAACACCAACGCCTGGAGCGCGCGCTGCACGAACTGTGTGTGGACGCCGGAACCAGCCAGGAGGCGCGGATCACCGGCGCGGGCCCGGTCCTCGACGAGGAGGCCGACCGGGCCTGGACGGCCTCCGTCCGCACGCTCTACAGCGCCGACCTGGTCGCTTCCTGCTGGAGGCTGGCGGGATGGGCCTGCTTCACCGCCAGCTACCTCGGTGCCCTGGCGCTCGTCCTGCACCTGGTGCTCCAGGGCTCCGCGACCCTGGGCGACCTCATGCTCGCTCTCACCCTGGGCAGCAGGCTCCGCTCCCAGGTCCGCATCACGGTCGACAGCCTCGGCAAGGTCTCCGAGGCGGGCCAAGCCCTCACGCACTACCTCTGGCTGCGTGCCTACGCCCAGGACTCCGCCCGCCCCGGCGCCACCGCTCCGCACACGCTCACCGACGGCATCCGTCTGGAGAAGGTGTCCTTCACCTACCCCGGCGCCGATGGACCCGCGCTGAGCGACATCGACCTGACGCTCCGGCCGGGAACCACCGTCGCCCTCGTGGGCGACAACGGCGCGGGCAAGTCCACCCTGGTGAACCTGCTCACCGGGATGCACGAGCCGACCGGGGGAATCATGACCGTCGACGGGATCGCGTCGGCCGGACTCTCGCCGGAGAGCTGGCGCGACCGCTGTACGGGAGCGTTCCAGGACTTCGTCGCCTTCGAACTGCCCGTCCGTGAGAGCGTCGCCATCGGCGCACCGGGAGACAGCACCGCGCCCCCGGACACGGTGGCGGACGCGCTGCGACGCGCGGGCGCGGACCGGTTCGTCGCGGCCCTCCCGGACGGGAGTGCGACCCAACTCGGCCGCGTCCACGGTGGCGTCGAGCTGTCCCGGGGACAGTGGCAGCGCATCGCGCTCGCCCGCGCCTTCGTCCGCCGCGACGCGGCTCTGATGGTCCTCGACGAACCCACGGCCGCACTCGACCCGCAGGCCGAACACGACCTGTACGAGCGGTTCACCCACGAGACCGAGGGCCGGGGCGACGGCATCAGCCTGCTGGTCACACACCGCTTCTCCACCGTGTACATGGCGGACCACATCGTCGTTCTGGAGAAGGGCCGCGTCATCGAGCAGGGCGCGCACGACGTCCTCATGGAACGGCGAGGCCGCTACTGGAAGCTGTACACCACCCAGGCGCGCGGCTACGCGCTCTCGGAGGCCGAGCAGACGGAAGACCGATGACGGCGGACGCGGCACACCCGCCCGCGGTCCGTCACGTCGCCTTCGACGGTGCCCGCCACGGAACCCACGGCCTGACCTGGAGCCAGCTGCGCTTCCGGCGCATGATGCTGGATCACCCCGAGGGCCGGCACATCTACGTACCGCTGCACCTGGCGTTGCCGGGGGACCTGCGCCCGGGGACCGAGGAGACGCTGCGCTGCCTGCGCGCCGTGGTGGTCCGCCACGACGCGCTCCGGACCACGTACGGAGCGGACGCGGCGGGCGATCCCGTACAGACCGTCGCGGGCGAGGGCAGCCTGCCCGTCGAGATCTGGCCGGTCCCGGAGACGGGGGCGGCCGGTGTGCACCGGTACCTGTACGAGGGGATGCGGGAGAAGATCTTCACCCTGCGCGCGCGTCCGCTCCGCGTCGCGCTGTTCACCGAGGGCGACACGGTCCGGCGCGTGGCCCTCCTGTTCAGCCCGATCACCCTGGACGACTGGGGTCTCAGCCTCGTCAAGGAGGAGCTGCTCGTCCTGCTGCGGGGCCGGGAGGGCGCGTTGACACCGCATCCCTGGCAGCCGGCGCGGCAGTACTCCTGGGAACAGGGCCCCGAAGGGCAGCGCCGCTCCGAGGGCGCGATGGCCTACTGGGCGCGCCTGTTGACGCTGCCCGCACCGCCGCTCTTCCCGGACCACCACGGCGCCGCGCCGTCCGGCAGCCATGGCTTCCACGAGACGGTCTTCGAATCGCCCGCCGTGTCGCGGGCGGCGCGCGAGGTGGCCGGGCGGTACCGGACCTCCGTCTACACGGTACTGACGGCGGCCGTCCTCGCCGCGCTCTCGGCGCGGTCCGGCACGGCGCACCACCACTTCGGCACCTATGTCCACAACCGTTTCGCGCCTCGCTCGCGCGGCATGGTCGGTCCGTTGTCCCAGTCCGTCACCGTCGGAGTCGAGGCGGGCGGCAAGAGCTTCGAGGACGTGATCGGCGCGACGGCCCGGGCGTTGCTGCCCGCGTACCGCAACGCGGCGTACGACCCGGGCGCCCTGGACGCGCTGCGCGAGCGGCTGCGGGAGGAGACCGGTGAGCCTGCCGCCCCGCGGCTGTTCCTCAACCTCACCAACAGCAGGGCCGCGCCGGGCGACCCGTTCCCCGGGACCGGGGATCCGGTGGAGGAGCCCATGGCGCGCTCCCGCTTCCGCCGGATCGCCCAGCCGGTGCCGGGCTGGACCGATCTGTACCTCGGTATCCGTCCCCACCGGGGCTACACGGGATTCTTCGCTCGCGGTGACGGCCGGGCCGTGACCCGCCCCACCACCGAGACACTGCTGCGCAGCATCGAGACACTGCTCGTCGCCGCGGGCGGAGGGCGGCGGCTCACTGCGGCCGACCTGCGCGCGATCGGGGGCTCCTGACGGGTGACACCGACGGGCCCTCGAAGTCGCCGGCGCCACCCGCAGGGGTCCCGTACGGGCGTGCGGACCGAGAGGGAGGGCGACGCGGCACAGCATCTCCCTTTGGCGCGCCGTTACTTGGCGGCACCGGCCGTGGAACGGCGCAGGTCGTGCGAGATGCGCATCCGCCGACGTGCCTCGGCGCGGTCGACGGGGTGGGCGTCGTCCCACTCGATCGCCTTGCGCATCAGTGCGGAGAGCGCCGGGTCGACGCTCTCCAGATAGCCCGGTTCCCGCATGTAGGAGTAGGAGGTCTGGCCACCGGTCTCCTCCTCCATGGACTGGACGTTCATGTGGAGGGTCCGGCGGAACAGGCCCGGTTCGCACGAACCCCGGTGCACCATGTGGTGGTTCATGTAGATGACGTCACCGGCTTCGCATTCCACTCGCACCTCGCCGTCCAAGGGAGCGGAGCTGTCGGTAGTGACCGCCGCGCGTTCGGCATCGGTCAGTGGCCGCCGGTGTGAGCCGGGGATGGCCCGGAACGAGGTGTCAGCGGCCAGGCAGACATTGAACTGCACGTGCAGGGAACCACCGGACGGATCGTACTGCTCATTGTCGTGCTGGTCCTTGTGCCAACCGAGTTCATAGCTCGTCCGCTCCGGCGACCACAGCAGGTGCGCTGCCCAGAAACGCAGATTCGGCCCCAGGACGGCGTGGCTGAATTCCATGAACTTCGCGTGCCCGAAGATCGCGCCCAGTTCCCTTTCGTACAGCCGGGGCGCGAACATGTTGTCCACCCCCCAGGTGTCCAGCGCGCCTTCCGTCCGGTCGGTGTAACGGGGAACGGTCGGGGCACCGAAGGACTGCGGGTCGGCGCGAACCTTGCTGACGACGCGCTCGCTGGCGGCGAGCATCCGCGCGACCTCATCGGGCCGGAAGACATCTCGCATCACGGTGAACCCCTGAACGGCGAACCGCTCCACGTGGGCTTCCAGGTTCTTCTCAGCAGCTGTCGCAACCATGATGAGCCGTCGCCTCCGTGTCGGAACGATCGATGACCGGAGCATTCTAACTTCGGAGGGTGAACTTGTCCCAACCTTCCCTGTGTCAAGGATTGTTGAAGTCAAATGGCTGCCGGAAGACGGCTTATACGGGGAGGGTTCGAGGAATTGTTTCGCGGCGATGGGCGATTGTGCGGGCCCAAGGGGGGGCACATGCCCGCTTTTCCGCGACGGGATTCCGGTGGGCCAGGGCGAACGGGCCGGCCGAGGGTGCTCGCAGTCCTTGAAGAAGGTGCCCGTGCCTCGGGCGAGTGTTTTGGTCGCCATCTGCCCGGAAGTCCTCGGATACCGATGCCGACGGATTGCTGACCGTCAGCGGTCCGAGACCTACGTGACCGGGGAAGGCTGCGCTGAGCCGCTCCTGTGTCGGGAACCAGGGGTGGGTGAGGCGCTGGAGGAACGCCTCCGGGCGCGCGGCCGGCGGGTCGTGCCGTCCGTGGTCCTGCCGCCGGCGGCTATGACGCGGTGGTATCGGGTGCTCGCCGGGCCCGGTGGTCGGATTCGGGGGTCAGGGCAAGGTCGGTGGCCGGATCGGTGGGGCCGTCGGCGGTGCGCCGGTCCAGGATGCACGTCAGCAGGGGGCCGGCCATCGCCGTGGTCACCACCGCCATCACCACCATGAGCGCGTACAACTCCTTGTCCAGGAAGCCTAGTTGCAGCCCCAGGTTGAGCACGATCAGCTCGGTCAGCCCGCGGGTGTTCATCAGGGTGGCCAACGCGGCGGACTGCCGTGGTGGCATCCGGTTCGCCCGGGCGGCGGCGAACGCGCCCAGGAACTTTCCGCCCACCGCCACCAGCATGATCAGACCCAGGTCGCCGAGGCCGGCCGCGTCGACCCCGGACAGGTCGACCTGGAGGCCGGCGACGAGGAAGAACACCGGCAGCAGCAGAGTCCCGCTCATCTGCCCGAGCCGTTCGTTCACATCGGTGCGCAGCTGCTCGGTGCCGGAACGCGGCAGCACCACGCCGAAGAGGAACGCGCCGAAGATGTAGTGCAGGCCCAGCCACTCGGTGGCGGCGGCGGACAGCAGCAGCCCGCCGAGGAGAAAGGCGAAGAGCGTGGGCGTGAGGCGCGGCGTCTCACGCCGTTCGACCGCCCGGCGCAGCAGAGGGCGTACCAGGAACAGCATGGCGAGCAGGAACGGAACGGCGAGCAGGATCCGCCACTGGTCGGGGCCGGCCGAGCCGCTGATGGCGACGACGACGGCGAGCAGTGACCAGGCGAGGACGTCATCGATGGAGGCGCAGGCCAGTGCCACCACCCCGAGCGGGGTACGGGACATGCGCCGGTCGGTGAGGATGCGGGCCAGGACCGGGAACGCGGTGATCGACATGGCGATGCCCATGAAGAGGATGAACGACGTCCGGTCGCCCTGACCATGACTGTCCGTCAGATGCAAGCCGAGCAGGGTGCCGAGCCCGAAGGGCAGGAGGATCGAGCAGATCGCCACACTGGGTGCGATCGCTCCGCTGCCGCGGATCAGGGCCGCGTCCCACTCCAGGCCCACGATGAACATGAAGACCGCGACGCCCACCGCGGCCAGCGCGCTGAGCAACGGCCGGGTGGAGGAGGGGAAGAGGGCGTCGGAGACCGCCCCGTGGAAGAGAGTGGGGCCGAGCGCGATACCGGCGAGGACCTCGCCGATCACGGGCGGCTGGCCGAAACGCCGTGCCAGTGCCCCCAACGCCCGGGCGAGAAGCACCATGACGGCGAGACCGGCGAGCAAGGACGAGGTCTGTTGCGTGGTCATGAGGTGTGTCTCCGTTCGTATCGCGCCCCCGCCCCCCTCGGTGGCGGAGGCGAAGGGGTGGCCGATCGATGCGAGGGAAGGGGCCGCGCGGCCTCCTGGTGCGGACCGCGTACCGCGACCGGATCCGCATCCTGGATGCCGTGTCCGCGCACGCGATCAGCGACGGCCCGTTTCAGCCGGGCGGCCCCGATCGGCGCGGCACGCCGTGTGTCTCTCGCCGTGCGCACCTACCGCAAAGACAGCTACCGACAGGCTCATGAGCGCAGTGGATCACGCCTTCGCCGCCCCGGTCCATGGGAGTTGACGAGTTACATCGAGGTACGGGGCAACCACGAGCGTGGGCAGCAGAACCGCGTGCACGAGGCGACCGAGCGGAGGCGGAGGCATCAGCCGGAGCCGTCGACCAGCCGTCCGTCGCAGGGCACCCGGACGGCCACACGCGGCAGTGGGGCGCCCCTGACCTCGGGTTCGCGCCACTCGTCGGCCGGGATGAACACGATGCGCACGACGAGCGCCGTGCCCCGTCGCTCCACCCCGATCGCGTGGGACCGGATGGTCAGCCCCGGCTCATGGCCCCACGTGCGCCGGCGCCGACCACACCCCCGGCCGCTTCGGGCGCATCTCCTCGCGGGCCGGCCGGGTCCTGTCGTGGACGGTCCGGGCCACCTCTTCGCCGTCCCGCGCGGCCCCGAACCCGCGCCGGCGGGCGCGGCCGGTCGGGCGGTGCGGTCGTGGCCGGGGTACTGCCGGGTCAGGCGCGGTCGCGGGGGGACTCGACGGCACGTTCCGCGTTCTTCTCCTTGATGCGGGCCGCTTCCTTACGGACCTCCGCCTGCGTGGCGCGTTCCCGTACCAGCCACTCCGGGCTGTCCGACTTCAGCGCGTCGATCTGTTCTGTGGTGAGGGCGTCCGTCACGCCGCCGCGGGCGAGGCCGGCGATGGAGATGCCCAGCTTCGCCGCGACGACCGGGCGGGGGTGGGGACCGTTGCGACGGAGGGTCGCCAGCCACTCGGGCGGGTCGGTCTGCAGTGCGTTCAGCTCGTTGCGGGAGACGACGCCCTCCTGGAACTCGGCGGGGGTGGCCTCCAGGTACACGCCCAGCTTCTTCGCCGCGGTCGCGGGCTTCATCGTCTGGACGGTGGTCTTGTGCGATGTCATGAAGTCAAGCCTAACGAGCCTGTGAGCGGCCTCTGACCACGGCCGGTAACCTGGCCGGGTGACAGGCACGGACACACCTCCTTCATTCAGGCTCTCCTACGTACCGGGGGTGACGCCCGGCAAGTGGGTACGGATCTGGCACGAGCGGCTGCCCGACGTCCCCCTGGATCTCGCCGGGGTTTCCGCCGCCGAGGCGCCCGACGTGCTGCGGGGCGGTGGCGCCGATGCCGGGCTCGTGCGGCTGCCGATGGACCGGACGGGGCTCAGCGCGATTCCCCTCTACACCGAGACGACCGTCGTGGTGGTGGCCAAGGACCACCTGGTGACCGCCGTCGAAGAGGTCTCCGTCGCGGATCTCGCCGACGAGGTGGTGCTGCACCCGCTCGACGACACCCTGGAGTGGGAGCGGCTGCCCGGGCGTCCCGCGATCGAGCGGCCCGCGACGACGGAGGACGCCGTCGAGCTGGTGGCGGCGGGGGTGGGGGTGCTCGTGGTCCCGCAGTCCCTGGCCCGGCTGTACCACCGCAAGGACCTCACGTACCGGCCGGTGACGGATGCCCCCGAGTCGCGCGTGGCGCTGTCGTGGCTGGAGGACGGGACCACCGACCTGGTGGAGCACTTCATCGGGATCGTCCGGGGGCGGACCGTCAACAGCACACGGGGGCGCCCCGCGCCCGCCGCGCAGCCGAAGGCACCCTCGAAACAGTCGAAGCCGCCGTCCAAGGGCGCGGGGCGGGGCGGCTCGGTACGGAAGTCCGGTGCCGGTAAGCCGGCCAAGGGCGGCGCCAAGCGGGGAAAGCCGCGTCGCCGGTCCTGAGCGGTGGCTGTAGGAAGTGGCTGCCGCAGGTCGCCGTAGGAAGCACCTGCCGCGGGACCGGTGCCCCCCCGTACCGGCGGAAGCCGCCCGGCGCCTCCGCCGGGCGGGGGCATGCGGGAGCCCCCCCGGCTCAGATCGTCATCGCCTCCTGTATCCAGCGGTTGACGCGGTACGGCAGCCACCACTCCACCCCGCCGACCGCGAGCACGAGTCGCTCCTCGCGGAAGTCGGCGAGCGCGTCCGACGGCACCGCCGAGGCGGGAGCCCCGTACGCCAGGCTTCCGATCGCTTCCTGGTAGTGCGGCTCGTCCACCGTGAAGCGGCGGAGGTCCCCCCAGCGGCGGTCGCGGATCTGGACGAAGCCCGGGCCCTGGCGCCAGAGGAACTTGCCGAGGTAGTGGCCGTTGCGCCAGGTCCGCAGCGCGTCGTCCGCCGTCGCCGGGGCCACCCCCTCGATCCGCTGCGGCGGCTGGAGGTGGCTCAGGAGGCGGCCGATGTCCTCGGCGGCCGTCGGGCCCCCGTCCGGATCGGGCCGCAGGTCCCACTCGACGAGCACAGCGCGTGCCGTCAGGTCCCTGACCAGGCTGAGGGCCCGTACGGTACGGGCCGCGGCGTCCGGTGTTCCGGTGTCCGCGAGATCCACGACGCCGGACAGCCGGACACGGCGCGCGCCCAGTTCCCACAGCCGGTCGCACTCCTCGGCGACGGGGCCGGTCAGCGCGATGTCGCCGAGGAACATCCCCGGCAGCGCGCAGGCGACGGGGTCGTAGTCACGCCAGACGGCGGCGGACGGGGTGAGGGTGGGGCTGGGACTCATCGGACTGGCCTCCGGGTACGCCTGCTCGGTCGGACGACGGTGGGACGGCGAGGTGGAAGAGGGAGGAAGGAAAAGGGAGGAAGGAAAGAGGGGACGGGAGACGGCGGGTCAGACTCCGGTCATGTGCGGTTCGGCCGACGCCGCCGCCGCCACGGGCGCCGCATCGGGCGACTCCACCCGCGCCGCGTGCCGGTGCCGCATGAAGTCCAGCCGCAGCAGGTCCTCGTTCACCGCCGAGGGCGCGATATGCACGTACTGCCCGTTGTCGGTGAAGACCAGCCCGAGCCCCACCCAGCGGTCGAGCAGCTCCTGCACCTCGTCCTCCTGGAGCGCCCCGCCCGGCACCCGGCCCGCCGCCTTGCGGGTGAGGGCCGACGGCGTGTGCGGCTGGTCCAGCAGCCGGAACGCGGCGATCTCGTACGGGTCGGTCAGCTCCATCGCCCGCCACTCGAAGGCCCGGCGCTTGCTGACCAGGACGATACGGTCGCCCAGATCGGCCTGCGTGAGACGCGCGTCGGCGTGGTGCTTGCGCCAGGCGGCGAGCGCCGCGTTGAGCGCGGTGACGGTGGGTTTGCCGATGCCCCGCTCCGGCGCCTCGAAGACATAGGCGAGGCCGTAGAGCTCCTCCTCCGGCAGATCGTAGGTGAAGCGGTAGTGGGCCTCCGGGCGCAAGCCGGAGAAGCCCAGCTCGGGCCGGTTGAAGTAGGGGCTGAACCGTTCGATGGCGATCCGGGCCGAGAGGTCGACCGGCGGATTGAGGTGTTCCAGCGCCGGTATCTGCGCGATGACCGGGTCGTAGTCCTCCGCGCTCTCTCCCGGGAAGCCGTGCAGATAGTTCCAGGACACGGAGAGGCCGGTCTCGGCGCCGTCGCGGAGCATGCGTACGTTCTGGCAGCCGCTGACTCCCTTGTCCATCAGGTCCAGCACGCGGCTGTTCAGGCTCTCGATGCCCGGTTGCACGTAGATCAGGCCCGCGTCGGAGAGGGTACGGAGGTGGGCGCGGCGCATGTTGGCCTTGATCTCGATGTGCAGCCGCAGGTCGTAGCCGCTCTCGATGATCCGGGGCAGGACGGTGGAGAGGTAGCCCATGTCGAGGATGTTGTCGACCACGTACATGTCGAGCACACGGTGGCGGCGGGCGAGATCCATGATCTCGTCGTAGAAGGTGTCCGGGCTCTTGCTGCGGAACTGCATGAAGGAACCGTTGAGTCCGCAGAACGTGCAGTGGTGCTTCTCGCCCCACCAGCAGCCTCTGGCGCCTTCGACGACGAGCTTGGGCTCGACCCAGTTGCGGGCCACGGAGGCGCCGAGACGTTCGAAGTAGCCGCTGTAGTCGGGCGGCAGGATGGTGGCGGGCGGCAGCGGGCTGGTGGCCATCGCGTTGGCGGTGCTCACACCGTCCGCACCACGGTGGCACAGGCCGGCGACGGTGGAGAGGTCCGGGTTTTCCTCACCGAGCGCGGACAGGAGCCGCGGAAAAGCGGCCTCGCCCTCGCCCCGGATCACGTAGTCCACGAACGGGAAGTTGCGGTGGACCGTGGCGCCCTGCTCGCCGTCGCAGTTGGCGCCGCCGATGACGGTCACGATGTGCGGCGCGAGTCGCTTGACCTGGCGGGCAGCGGCGAGCGCGGCGGTGTTCTGCTGGAAGGTGGAGGTGAAGCCCACGACATCGGGTGCCGCGTCGACGATCCGCTGGGCGATCTCCGCCACGAACTCCGGTACCAGCCGGTGCAGTTCGCGGGTCATTCGCATCCGGGACGCGCCGAGCTTCCCTTTCATCGCGGCGGCGAACTCCTCGTCCCGCCAGCCGGGGTCGTCGTAGAGAGCGGAGGAGAAGGCCCAGTCGCCGCAGCCCATGAAGTAGGAGGCCAGCGCGTAGTACTCGTAGTCCTCGGCGGTGAACTCCACGCGCCGGGTGATCCAGTCGGTGAACTCCAGGTTGGCGTGCAGGACTTCGGCACTGCCGTCCGGCACGTGCTCGTCCACACTCCGCTTGAGGATTCCCAGGGCCAGCGACGGAAGGTCGATGGGCGACCAGGGCATGTTGACCAGCAGTACGCGCATGTCAGCTCCTCGTGGGACGGCCGGAAGACGGGGAACGGGGAAGACGGGGAACGGGGAAGACGGGGAACGGGGAAGACGGGGAACGGGAAAGGCGGCGGGAAGGGGAGACGGGGGCGGGGAGCGGGGCTTCTCGGGTGGCCGGCCACAGTCGTGGCGGCCCCTCGCGACCCCGTCGGGACGGACGCCCTCGCTGCGGCGGACGGCCCTGTGGTGCGGGGCTGACCGGCCGGCCCGGCGTCGGTGGACGCCGGGCCGGCCGGCGAGGATCAGTCCTCTTCCGCGTCTTCCGCGTTGCGGAACGGGATGGTGACCGTGACGCCGACGCTCGGCTTCCGGTTCTCCTCGTCACCCTCAAGCGGGTCGTTGTGGATGATGTCCTTCTGCATGGGCGGTTCTCCTCTCGGTGTGTTCGGCGGTACCTGTCCCGGCCGCCGCCGTGGTACCAAACGCGGCCGGAATCCCCCTCCGGTCGGCGGGGGGTGTCTTGGGGGCACGGCGTGGGCCGTGCGTGCCGCGCAGCTCGCGGTCGAGGAAGACCACGGCGCGGCGCAGTACGGCGACGTGGTCGCCGCCCTCGTAGCCGTCGTGCCCGCTGTCGAGCCACATCGACTCGTGGCGGGCCCCGGCGGTACGCAGCGCGGCGAGGTAGCCGCGCACCTGGCCGGGCGGGCACTTGGCGTCCCGGGTGGCGGCCACGACCAGCAGGGGTGCCCGCACGCACGAGGCGTACTGGATCGGTGAGCTGCGGGCGTACGCCTCGGGCACGTCGTCGGGTGTGCCGCCGTACAGGCGTTCGTCCAGGGTGCGCAGCGCGGACGTGGTGGTGCGGTAGGCGGCGACGGCGTCGGCGACAGGTTTGACGGCGACGCCCGCCTGCCACAGCCCGGGGCGGGTACCGAGGGCCAGCAGCGCGAGGTAGCCGCCCCACGAGGTGCCCCACAGTCCGACGGCGTCCGGGCGCACCAGCCCGCGCCCGATCAGGTCGGCGCGCACCGCCACCAGGTCCTCGACCTGCGTGAGCCCCACCCCCGCGCCGAAGGCGCGGCGCCAGCGGGGGCCGTAGCCGGTGGAGCCTCGGTAGTTGACGCGTGCGACGGCGAAGCCCGAGGCCACGAGCGAGTGCACGACACCGTCGTACGCGTCGCGGTCGTGGTCGGCGGGGCCGCCGTGTACGAGGAAGACGACGGGCGGCGGCGCGCCCCGCTCCCCGGTCGCCCGTTCCCCGGTCGCCCGTTCCCCGGTCGCCCGTTCCCCGGCCGTCCGGCTCTCGGGGGCTTCGCCGCGCGGGAGTTCGGGACCCCGGGGCGGGCCGTGGCCCTCGGGCAGGCTGAGCCATGTGTGCACGGGGCCGTCCGGGGTCGGCGTCCACACGTCGCGGTGGTCGCCCGGTACGCGCCCCGGCACGGTGCCGAGGGCCGGCAGCGCGGTACCGGCCGTCGAGTGCATACGGGGCGGATGGGCCGTGTCCGTCCACAGGTAGTGCACATCGCCACCGGCACGCGGCGCCGCGTCCAGCAGACTGCCGGGCGGTGTCGGCACGCGCGTGAGGGTGCCGGTGTCCAGGCAGGCCCGGTGCAGGGTGCTGCGGCCGTGGCGGTCCTCGCGGATCAGGACGGTACGCCCCTCGGCCTCGTCCGGGTACCAGCGGGCGGTGATCTCACTGTCGAACGCGCACCACGGGTACGTGCGGATACCGGTCTCCGGCCGCCAACTGGCCAGCAGATAGCGGTCGTCGTCCTCGCGCACGAGTAGCAGTTCGTCCCGTTCGGCGGTGGGCGCGAAGCCGAGCGACCAGAGCCTGCCGTGTTCCCCGGAGCCGGAGAGCACGGCGCGCGGTGTGCCGTCCGCTGCCAGGACGGTCACGGCGTGCGCGGAACCGGCGGGGCCGCTGATCGCCAGCAGACCGGCCCCGGCGCTGATCCCGGACAGCGTGGCGTGCCGGTCGACGCGCGTCACCTCGCGTGCGGAGGCGCCGCGCCGGCCCAGATGGACGGTGGTCGTCCGGCCGTCCCCCAGTCCCATGGCGACGGTCCCGCCGTCGCTCACGGCCAGGCCGCGCGGGGTGCCCGGCGGTACGCCGGTCAGCCCGGGGAGGTCCGGGCCGCCGTGGAAGGGCTGGAACCGCCAGTGCCCCTCGCCGTGCGCGTCCTCGTCGAACCACCACACGTTCGCGTCGCGGTCGATCGTTCCGTGCAGAGTGCCCCGAGGCCGGTCGGTGACCTGGCGGGCGCGCCCGGTCCCGGCGTCCCAGGCGAACACCTCGCACCGGCCGTTCGCGTCCGCGGTGAACGCCATCAGCGCCGGATCGGCGGCGCAGACCTCGGGCAGGGCGGCGAGGTAGACCTGGTAGCGGGAGCCGGTCACACGCCTCGCCCCCTCGCCGTGGCGTCTCCTGCCGGTGTGTCCCTGGGCGGTGTGTCCACCGGCGGTGTGTCCATCAGCGCCGCGTCGTCCGGCGGTACGCCCGGCGTCAGTGTGCGTCTCGCGCCGAGGGTCGTGTGCAGAGCGAGCAGGACCAGCACTCCCGCGGCGGTGAGCGCGGGTACGGCGGCCCCCGCGTGAGCCGTCAGGAACCCGGCGAGGGCGGGCGCCACCGCGGCGGCTGCGCCGGCGGCGGTGGCGAGCACGGAGCCCGCGCGGGCTTGGAGTTGCGGCGGTGTCCCCTGGATGGCCCGGGCCTGGAGGATCACGGTGGCCGGCGGCATGATCAGGCAGAACCCGCCGAACAGCGCCCCGTACGCCCACGGCCCCCCGGCCGTCGCGAGCGCGGCGGCGAGCGGGATCATGAGCCAGGACACCGTCACGACCACCCCGACAGGGCTGAGTCCGCGCACCAGCCGGGGCGCCGCGAGCGAACCGGCGAGTCCGGCGGCGCCGGACAACGCCAGGACCAGTCCCATGGGCGCGCCGCCGTGGCCGCTCTCCTGCAAGGTGAAGACGGCGTCGTAGTACAGCGCGGCCAGTACGCCGTTGACGGTGGTGGTCCACACAAGTACCAGCCGCAGCAGGGGTGTTGCCCGTACGAGCCGGACTCCGGCGCTCGCCTCGGCGGCCAGGGCCGACCAGGCGCCGCGTGCGGAGCGAGGCGTGGGCGGTGGCACGGGCCGCGGTGCGGGACCGTCCTGGGCCGCGCTCCCGGCCGCCGCCGACGCACCGTCAGCCCGGTCCGATGCGTCAACCGGGTGCGTCACGTCCGCCGCGTCCGCCGCTTCCGCCCGGTCCGTCACCTCCACCGCGTCCACGCTGCCGGTCCGGTCGGCCCGCAGGTCGGCGCGCATGGCCCGGACGCACACGGCCGTGACGGCGTACGAGACGGCGTCCAGCACGAAGGGCAGCGCCCGCGAGACCTGGTACAGCATGCCGCCCAGAGCGGGTCCCGCGACCAGGGCGCCCCGGTCGCCCGCCTCCAGTCCGGCCACCACGCGCGGGAGGTTCCCGGTGGTGGAGATCAGGGCGACCGTGCCGCGGGCCGCCGCCTCGTAGCAGGCGGTGGCGGTACGTTCCACGAGTACGGCGGTGAGCAGATGGACCAGCGAAGGGCGGCCTTCCGCGACGGCCAGGGACACGGCCACGGAGCCCATCGCGAGCGCCGAGATCACCGCGGACCAGAACATCACCCGCTTACGCGCGCCACGGTCGGCGGGTACGGCGACGAGCGGGCCGAGTACCAGCCCGGTCGCCGTGGACACCCCCGCGACCAGCCCGACCACCGCCGGCGAGTAGCCGAGCCCGAGGAGCAGCAGTGGCAGAACGACCCCGGATGCCTGGCTGCCCAGGGAATCGGCGGCGTTCGCACACCAGAGGAGCCGGACGTCGCGGGTGGCGGCCCCGGTGTGCTCGGCGGGCCCGGTGTCCTTGATCAGGACCGGCGGAGTCGAAACGGCCTGGACGCGCGAGGCCCCCGTTTCGGGAACAGACGATCCCATGCGCAGCCCTCCCCGTTTCGCCGTCACACGTGAAGTCGCAGGCGAGACCGCATGCGACGTAGCGCCACACTTGACAAAGATGCGTAGAAGATGTGCGGGAATTGAAACGCTCGGGAGCTTAACCAGGCGCCGATGTGAAGGACAAGGACCCCCGAACGGGGGCTGGTTCGATTCCACGCGAACACCGTGGGGCGCGCCGGAGCCGCCGTATAGCACCGTCGGGGCGAGCGGGTCTTACCGCGCCCGCCCTCCGCGATCACCGCGCCGGGGTGGCGAATTCGGGCGGTGACGGCGTGGCAGTCAGAGGTTCCCGATTCGCTTTGGCATTCGCGGCGCCGAATGAATCTTCAGGGCGGCCGAAGCACCCGGTAGATCGTCGCCGACCGCGCCGGGCATAAGCCGGAATTCGCCCCTCCGTGCGGCGAACGGTGGGTGAACTGCGCGGGGAACGGAGTGGGGCGCCACCGACCCGCCCCGGCCGCACCACGTGCCACGACGCCCCGCCACGGCCGCCGGACCCGGCCGCGACGCCCCGCCGTGGACGGCGACCCGACCTTCCCGGTGGCGAACACACCGCCCGCCGCCCATGCGCCGTACGCCGCGCCCTCCACCGGAAGGGAGGGCCTCGACGGAAGATCGCGGGCCCGTACCATATCCGGAATCCCCCTCCCCGGATATCACCGGACCGACGACTACGGCTCAACTTATTGGCTGGAAACATACGATCCCGTGGATGAGCCGACCTGGGTCCCACGCGGGAAAGCGATAGGGGCAGAGGTGTGAAGGGCGGTATGAATGGCGAGCGTCGCGGGAGACATCGCGGAGTGACCGCGTACCCCGGCCGACCGGTCGTCCGCCCCCCCCTCGGACCGATGGATTGGTGTCAGTCCTCGCTGGGCAGGGAGCAGAGGAAAACCGAAATGTCATGTGCACGACTTTCTCCTCTTCCGGAGGTCGACCATGAACGTCCGTAAACTGACCGGCGGGCTCGCAGCCGCGCTGGCCGTGACCTTTTCTCTGGTGGGTGGCCAGGCTGTCGCCGCTTCCGCCGCTGACGCGGACAGTGCGGCGGCCGCTCGTGTGGTCACGTACGACGCCAGCGGTTCCGCGGAGTTCCGGTCCGCGGTCGACCGGGGCGCGGCGATATGGAACGAGAGCGTCGGAGCGGTCGAACTGCGGCCGGTGGCGACCGGGCAACGCGCCAACATCCGGGTCCTGGCGGACAACGGCTGGCCGCGCGCCATCACCACATCGCTGGGCAACGGAACCGTGTACATCGGCCGGCAGGCGGTGGACGAGGGCCACAACACGATCCGTATCTCCTCCCACGAGCTGGGCCATATCCTGGGCCTGCCCGATCGCAAACCCGGTCCCTGTTCGAGCCTGATGTCCGGCGCGAGCGCGGGAACCACGTGCACGAACCCGTACCCGAACGCGGCCGAGAAGGCCGAGGTCGAGAGGTACTTCGGCGGGGCGTTCACGAGCGGGACCCAGACGCGCGCGATCGCGGCCGTGCCGCTCGGCGCCCTGGTCGTGGACTGACCCCGGGACCGATGCCTGGCCCCGCCACGGGGCCAGGAACCGATGCCGGCCCCGCCGCGGGGGACGGCGCCGGTGACGCGCCGGCTCCTCCCGGCGACCGGGGGAAGCGGCGCGGTCCTGCGTGCGTCACGCGGCGGAACGGGACGGGCCGAGGGGCGAGTTACGGACGCGAATGGTCCGGACGAATGCCTTGACGCGCTTACGCCACGCATCTTGAATCAACTTCTGAAGTCGGTGCCCCCACGCACCTCTTCAGCAACTTCGGCACCGATGTGTCCCTCGCGGACACGCCCCCCCCACGACACGAAGTGATGTGATGCGTATGCGCCCCGGCCAAAAGCGTCGACTGGCACTGTGGGCAGCCGCTTTGACGTGCTGCTCCGCCGCCCTCGCTCCCACGGCGGTCGCCGCCGAGCAGCCCGGAGAGCGGGCCGCCGCCGCGAACTTCACCGACGACTTCGACGGGCCGGCGGGGTCCGCCGTGGACGGCGGCAAGTGGCAGCTGGAAACGGGCGACAACATCAGCAACCACGAGGGGCAGTACTACACCTCCGGCACCAGCAACGCCGCCTTGGACGGCCAGGGCAACCTGGTCATCACGGCGCGGCGGGAGAACCCGAACAACTACCAGTGCTGGTACGGGACCTGTGAGTACACCTCGGCCCGGCTCAACACGTCGGGCAAGTTCAGCACCACCTACGGGCACGTCGAGGCCCGGATGAAGCTGCCGCGCGGACAGGGCATCTGGCCGGCGTTCTGGATGCTCGGCGACGACATCGGCTCGGTCGGCTGGCCGAACTCCGGTGAGATCGACGTGATGGAGAACGTCGGCCACGAACCGTCCACGGTCCACGGCACGATCCACGGGCCGGGCTACTCGGGCGCGGCCGGCATCGGCGCCGGCTACTCCCTGCCGAACGGCGAGGCGTTCGCGGACTCGTTCCACACCTTCGCGGTGGACTGGTCGCCGAACTCCATCAGCTGGTCGGTCGACGGGAACGTCTACCAGACGCGCACTCCGGCCGACCTCGGCGGCAACCAGTGGGTGTTCGACAAGCCGTTCTTCGTCATCCTGAACCTGGCCGTCGGCGGCGACTGGCCGGGCAGCCCGGACGGCAGCACGTCGTTCCCGCAGCAGCTCGTCGTCGACTACGTGCGCGTCAGCACGAACGACTGAGCCGCCCGCCCGGGCGTCGGGGCACGCTGCCCCGACGACTGATCAGGTGACGATGTCGTGGGACGCCATGTCGGCCAGGGCCCACTCCTCGGTCTCAACGAGGTGCGGGGCGGCGGCCTCCTGGGCCGCCGCCACGTCCCGGGCCGCCATGGCGTCCGGAATCGCGGGACGGACGCGACTCCGGACACCCGGGCGCCCTCGTCGCGCCTCACGCCCACCCGGGTGGCACCTGCTGCGGCGCGGGCCGCACCGTGCTCAGCCCGGCCCGTTCGTGGGTCGACGCATGGCGTGGGCGATGACCTCGCCGATCAGGACAGCGGTGGCCGCCGGACCCCGCAGAGGAGCCGTGGGCAGGATCGAGGTGTCCGCCACGCGGAGCCCCGCGACGCCGTGGACGCGGCCGTACTGGTCGACCGCCGCGTGGGGATCGTCGTCCGGCCCCATCGGTACGGTGCCGCACGCGTGGTGGGACGTCCCGAGGTGTTCACTGATCCACGCGTCCAGTGCCTGGTCGTCGGCGAGCACCTTTGACGCCGGGTCCGTCGCGGTGCGGGACAGCTCGCGAAAGGACCGGGTGGCGATCAGGGCCGCGGTGGTGCGGACGGCCTCACGCAGGTGGCGTCTGTCGTCGGCAGTGCGCAGGTAGTTGTAGTCGACGCGCGGTGTGATCGCCGGGTCAGCGCTCCGGAGGCGGAACCCGCCCGCGCGTCGGGGGGCCTGGGCCGAAACGAGGAAGGCCAGAGGCGCGTCGGCGGCCGTGGTGTGTTCTCCGGCCAGGGAAGCCAACGGCACCAAGGACTGGAGGATTTCCAGATCGCCGCGGTGGGACCGGGCGGAGGACGACAGATGCAGGCAGCCGCCGAGCCAGGAGTCGGTGGGCTCCCGGAGTTCTCGGCGCGGGGACCACTCCAGTATCACCTGCGGATGATCGCTGAAGCGGGCGCCGACCGCGGGGGAGTGCCTGATGACGGGCAGGCCCAGCCGCCGCAACTCCGGCCCCGGCCCGATGCCCGACAGCTGCAACAACTGGGGGGTGACGAAGGAGCCGGCGCAGAGCACGACCTCGGCGGCGTCCAAAACGCGGCCGCGCCCGCCCTGATCGACGATCACGCCGGTGGCACGTCCACGGGAAACAACCACTCTGCGCACTCGGCTGTCACCGGTCACCGTCAGATTCGGTCGGCCGAGGGCGCTCAGCAGATAGCTGACGCCGGTGTTGTGCCGTATGCCGTCGACGGCGTTGCTGGGCAGGGGGCCGAAGCCGGGCCGGGCCTGGTCGTTCTTGTCCGGCTCGCCGGGGAAGCCCAGTTCCCGTGCGGCGGCTTCGAACGCCGCGGCGGCGGGATGCCCGAGGCCACCGCGCCGTACGAGCACCGGCCCGCTGCCTCCGTGCAGGTCGCTCGCGCCGAGGTCGAGGTCGGTCTCCAGCCCGCGCAGGAACGGCAGGACCCGCTCGTAGGCCCAGGCGGGATTCCCGGCCCCGGCCCAGCGGTCGAAGTCCGCCCGGCGCGCGCGGACGAAGTAACCCCCGTTGACGGTGGTGGAGCCGCCCAGATACCGGCCACGGGGCACCGTGTAGGGGTGGTGAGGTGTCAGATGGACGGGGAACGGCTGGACAGCCGGATTCCCGGCCCGGGCGCCCGGAACGAGCCGCGCGTCCAGCAGTTCGCGCGGGAACTCCGAGAACGACCGGGGCACCGGCCCCGCGTCCAGGAGGAGCACCGTACGGTCGGGGTCCTCGCTCAGCCGGGCCGCCAGGGGCGCGCCGCTGGCACCGGCTCCGACGACGATCACGTCGTACCGGCTCACCGGGGTGACCTCACGAGACGCCCGCACCGAGCCCGGCCGCGGGTCGACGCCTCCTTCACCAGCGGGTCCTCTCGGGTAGCCGGGATCGCTTCGCCCGGAGCGCGCGGTCGCGCCAACTGCCGCCGGAATATTGGCACTCGGTGCTGAAACTCGACGCGAGTCAATATAACGGCGCACCGAGGGGAAGAGAAGAACCGTGCGCGATCCGGTACGGGACCACGACCGCCGCACCGACCGGCGCACGTGCGCCCGGCCGGACCGCCCCGGCCGGGCGACGCGCGGTCACACGTGCGGGGAGCCGGGGACTCGTGGAATCGGGCCGGCTCGCTCGTGGGCGTGCCGCCCGCGGGAGACTCGTAGGCTTCCCGTAGCCGGGAGTCGCCCGGCCATGGCGCGGGGAGGAGTTCGGGTGGAGAGCCTTCGGGGCAAGGCGGACGTCACCATGGGGCAGGGCAGGGCGGGCCGGCCCCGGGTGACCTCGCGGGACGCGCTCGAACAACTGGGCTTCGAGCTGTTCGCCCGCCAGGGCTTCGACCAGACGACCGTCGACGACATCGCTGCCGCGGCCGGAATCGGCCGCCGGACCTTCTTCCGCTACTTCGCCTCCAAGAACGACCTGGTGTGGGGAGATTTCGAGGGGCAGCTGGTCAGGCTCGAAGCGCTGCTGACCGACGCCGATCCGGCCATCCCGGTCATGGACGCGCTGAGGGGCGCGGTGGTCGAGTTCAACCGGTTCGACTCCTCTGTGGTGACCTGGCACCGGCAACGCATGTCGCTGATCCTGCGGGTCCCCACTCTCCAGGCCGACTCGGCGCTGCGTTACGCGTCGTGGAGGGATCTGGTCACGCGGTTCGCCGCCCGTCGCATGGACGTGGACCGCTCCGACATGACGCCCCGGCTCATCGGGCACACGGTTCTGGCGACCTGTATCGCCTCCTACGAACACTGGCTGACCGACGAGGCGGCGAGTCTGGAGGTCCTGCTCGACACTTCCCTGCGGCACCTGACGTCAGGCTTCGGCCGCCCGGACGCGCCCGCGGCCCGAATCCACTGAGTGGAGCCTCTCGCGGGGTGAGCCCGGGTGCGGGCCGCCCCCGCTCCTGACGGGCCCGCCCCGCGCATGGCCCTTTGGCCGAAAACACGCGGGAAAACCACCGGCCGCGGAGCGGTGGAGAACTGGCGGCATCTATCCCCTTCACTTTTGGCACCCGGTGTCATTACTCTCTGGGTGTTCGTCGGGAGCGGCTCACGGCACACAGCTGTCGAGCCGCCGGAGGCTACCCAGGGAGAGTCATATGAACGAGCTCAGCTCCGCTCCGTCCGGTGAGGCCGAGGAGGACGTGACCACCGAGGCGTTGATCGAAGCGGTGGACCTCATCGAGGAGGTTTCCATCGACGGCATGTGCGGCGTCTACTAGGAGCCCCTGTGACCAGCGCCCCTGTGACCACGGTTGACCTCGACCGCGGCTGGGACCTGCACACTCAGGTCTCGGTGCGGCCCGAACCCTTCGGCGCGCTTCTCTACCACTTCGGAACGCGCAGACTCTCATTCCTCAAGGACCGTCGACTGCTCGCGGTGGTGCGGTCGCTCGCGGACTCGCCCACGGCGCGCCTGGCATGCCTCGCCGCCGGAGTCCACGAGGACGAACTGCCCACCTACGGAAGGGCACTCGCCGTCCTCGCCCAGTCGTCGATGGTCGTAGGAAGGAACCCATGACCCCGTTAGCGAAGACCGAGGAAACCAAGCCGGGCCCCTCACGGCTGGTCGACCTGTTCGAGTACGGACTCGACGCGCCGATCTGCCTCACCTGGGAACTGACATACGCGTGCAACCTGGCCTGCACCCACTGCCTGTCCAGCTCCGGAAGGCGCGATCCGCGCGAGCTGACCACCCGGGAGGCCAAGGCCGTCATCGACGAACTGGAGGCCATGCAGGTCTTCTACGTCAACATCGGCGGCGGCGAACCCACTCTGCGCCCCGACTTCTGGGAACTCCTGGACTACGCCACCGCCCACCGCGTGGGGGTGAAGTTCTCCACCAACGGTGCCCGGATCACCCCGGAGGCGGCCCGGCGCCTGGCCGGCAACGACTACATCGACGTGCAGATCTCGCTCGACGGAGCCACCGCTGACGTCAACGACGCCGTACGCGGCTCCGGCTCCTACGCCACGGCTGTACGTGCGATGGAGAACCTCGCCGACGCCGGGATGGAGAACTTCAAGCTCTCGGTGGTGTGCACCCGGCACAACATCCCCCAACTCGACCGGTTGAAGGAACTCGCCGACCGCTACCACGCCCAACTGCGCCTGACCCGGCTCCGCCCCTCCGGTCGCGGCGCGGACAGCTGGGACGAGCTGCATCCCACCGGCCGCCAGCAGCGGGAGCTGTACGACTGGCTGCTCCGCCATGGCGAACAGGTCCTGACCGGCGACTCGTTCTTCCACCTCTCCGCCTACGGCGAGGCGCTGCCCGGTCTCAACCTGTGCGGCGCCGGACGTGTCGTCTGCCTGATCGACCCGGTCGGCGACGTCTACGCCTGCCCGTTCGCCATCCACGAGGAGTTCCTCGCCGGAAACGTCCGTGCGCCCGGCGGATTCACCGAGGTGTGGCGTGAGTCGGAACTGTTCCGGAAGCTGCGCACCCCGCAGCACGGGGGAGCCTGCTCGTCCTGCGCCTTCTACGACACCTGCAAGGGCGGGTGCATGGCGGCCAAGTTCTTCACCGGGTTGCCGCTCGACGGGCCCGACCCCGAATGCGTCCGCGGATACGGGGAGGAAAGCCTCGCCCGCCGTGCGGACGACGGCGCGTCCGTTCCCCGCTCCTCGGTGGACCACTCGCGCCGCACCGCCCCGCGCGGGCGCACCGGGCCGGTGGATCTCGTACTCGGACGTCGCGAGGGCCTGGAGGGACCTCCGGTGAGCGACTGCGCCGAGCACCCGTTGGCCGGGCTGCGTCTCCGCTAAGGGCTGTCCCGTCATGCCTGGTGGATCAGCGCGCGGCGTCAGATGCGGTGCGTCGTAAGGCGGAGGAGCGTCCGCATACTGGATGTACGCGGTTGTTCCGACAACGCGGCGAGGTGCCGCAGCTGTCGTCGCGCGCCCGCCGGGCATGACGGGACAGCCCTTAGGGCCTGCCCTCACAGCCCGCCCTGCCCTGCCGACCGTGCCCCGCCACGCCCGGCACCCACACGTCCGCTCGCCGCGCTCGCGGGAGGGGACGAGCGTGTCGCGCCGGCCGCCGCCGGCCTCGGCGGCCGGCGTTCCTCCGCGGACACGCCCCGGTCGCGCTCCGCCGCCGTTCATCCGTCCGCTCATCGGAAGAGATATTCGTATGCCCAAAAACCCCTGGTTCGAGACGATCGCCGAGGCGCAGCGCCGAGCCAAGAGACAACTTCCCGGCCCGGTCTACGGCGCTCTCGTCGCGGGCTCGGAGCGCGGCCGGACGATCGACGAGAACACCGAGGCATTCGCCCGGCTCGGCTTCATCCCACGTGTCGTCGGCCATCACGCGCAGCGGGACCTGGCCACGACCGTGCTGGGTGTTCCGACCTCGCTGCCCGTCCTCATCTCCCCGACCGGCGTCCAGGCGGTGCATCCGGACGGCGAGGTGGCCGTGGCGCGTGCCGCGGCGAGCCGGGGAGTCGTCATGGGGCTCAGCTCGTTCGCGAGCAAGCCGGTGGAAGAGGTCGCCGCGGCGGGTCCCGACATCTTCTTCCAGCTGTACTGGAGCGGCACTCGCGCGTCGATGGTGCAGCGCATGGACCGGGCGCGAAGCGCCGGTGCCAAGGCGCTCATCGTCACCCTCGACTGGTCCTTCTCCAACGGCCGGGACTGGGGGAGCCCCGCCATCCCGGAGAAGCTCGATCTGAGGACCGCCCTGCGATTCGCCCCCGACGTGCTGCCCAGGCCGGGATGGCTGTGGAAGTACGCGAGGTCAGGCCGCCTCCCCGACCTCACCACCCCGAACCTGCGAGCGCCGGACGGCCGGACCCCGACGTTCTTCGGCGCCTACGGCGAGTGGATGCAGACGGCCCCGCCGACCTGGGAGGACATCGCCTGGCTGCGGAAGGAGTGGGGCGGCCCGTTCCTGCTCAAGGGCGTCGCCAGGGTGGACGACGCCAAACGGGCCGTCGACGCGGGCGTGTCGGCGCTGTCGGTCTCCAACCACGGCGGGAACAACCTGGACACCACCCCCGCCACCATCCGGATACTGCCCCCTGTCGTGGCGGCGGTCGGCGACCAGATCGAGGTCCTGATGGACGGCGGTGTCCGCCGGGGCGGGGATGTGGCCAAGGCCCTGGCCCTCGGCGCGCGAGCCGTCCTGATCGGCCGCGCCTACCTGTGGGGTCTGGCGGCGAACGGCCAGGCCGGCGTGGAGAACGTGCTCGACATCCTGCGCGGCGGGCTGGACTCGGCCGTGCTGGGCCTCGGCCACTCCTCGGTGCACGAACTGTCCCCCGAGGACCTGGTGATACCGCCGGACTTCCCGCTGGCGCTCGGCGCCACCACCCGCTCGCCGGTGGTCCGGCCATGACACAGAACATCACCCGGCCCATGTCCGGGCATGAACTGGCAAGCACCACTTGGCCGTTGATCCCCCCGGACGTGGTCGTCCTGGTGCCGCTCGGCTCCACCGAACAGCACGGTCCGCACTTACCGTTCGACACGGACAGTGTCATCGCCGCCGCCGTCGCACACCGGGTGGCGGACCTGCTGCCCGCCCCGCCGGGGTCCATGCCGCTGGTGGCGCCGCCCCTCGCGTACGGCGCCAGCGGTGAGCACGCCGACTTCCCCGGCACCGTGTCCATCGGGCACGAGGCGCTGCACACGGTGATCGTGGAGGTGGTGCGGTCGCTCGGCCGGTGGGCGCGGCGCGTCGTCTTCGTCAACGGCCACGGTGGGAACGTACCCACGCTCGACGCCGCCCTCGGACAGACACGGGCCGAGGGCCACGACGCGGCCTGGACCGGTTGCGACGTTCCGGGCGGCGACCCGCACGCCGGGCGTACCGAGACGTCGTTGATGCTGCACCTGGCCCCGGAACGGGTACGGCTCGAAGCCGCCGTCGCCGGGGATGTGCGGCCGCTGCCCGACCTCATGCCGGAGCTGATGGCGCACGGCGTGCGAGCGGTGTCGCCCTCCGGTGTGCTCGGCGACCCGACCGGCGCCACGGCCGAGGAGGGGCGCCGTATGACGGAGACCATGGTGGCCGGGGCCCTGCGGCGGATCACCGCGCACACGGTCGACAACCGTGGCCGGCTCATCGATCCCGTCCCGCGGACACCGCCGCCGGGCGCCCCCGCCGCACTCGTTCCGCCCGGAACGGAGCGTGTGCCCCGATGACACTTCCCCACGGCTTCGTGATCGCGCTCGACCGGCACACCCGGGTCCTCGACGGCGGCCGGGCCCTCGTCGGCGGATTCCCGACCCGGCTGATCCGGCTGACCCCGAGGGCGCGGCGCCTGTTCACCGGCACCACGATGCGGGTGAAGGACGCGGCGAGCGCCCTGCTGGCGGACCGGCTCCTCGAACTCGGCATGGCCAACCCCGTCGTCGAGAGGCTCGCTGCGCCCCCGGAGCAGCGCTGCACCGTGGTCGTTCCGGTACGTGACCGGCCGCGTCAACTCGGCCGTCTCCTCGCCAGCATCGGCACCGGGCTGCCCGTGATCGTGGTCGACGACGGCTCGCGCGACCCGGAGGCCGTCGCCGGTGTCGTCGCCGAGCACGGGGCCCGGCTGGTGTCGCTGCCCGTCAACGTGGGACCGGCGGGCGCGCGCAACGCGGGCTGGCGGCTCGTCACGACGCCCTATGTGGTCTTCGCCGACTCCGACATCGTGCTCACCCCGGACACGCTCCCCACACTGCTGCGGCACTTCGCCGACCCCAAGGTCGCCATGGCCGTACCCCGCATCACCGGTTTGCCGGTGGACCGGGCGGGGTGGATCGCCCGCTACGAGCACGCCCGGTCCGCGCTGGACCTGGGCGCGCACCCGGCGGCCGTCCGCCCGGGAACACCCGTCTCCTGGGCGTCCACGGCCTGCACGGTGGTGCGGATGGACGCACTGGAGGGCGGCTTCGACGACCGGATGAGAGTCGGAGAGGACGTCGATCTGTGCTGGCGGCTGATAGAACGGGGCCGGAGGGTCCGCTACGAGCCCGCCGCCACCGCCGCACACGAACACCGCACCCGTCTCGACGACTGGTTCCTCCGCAAGGCCGTGTACGGGACCGGGGCGCATCCGCTCGCCGAGCGTCACCCCCGGTTCATCGCCCCGGCCGTGTTCGCCCCGTGGAGCTTGGCCTTCATCGCTCTGCTGCTCGCCCAGCGGCGCTGGTCGGTGCCCGCCGCCGGGGCCGTCCTCGCGGGTGTCAGCCTGAAGATCGCCCGCAAGGTCGACGGCACCCGGCACCCGCACCGGCTGGCACTGCGGCTCACCGCCAACGGAGCCTTCGGCGCGGTGGCACAGACCTCCGCGCTGCTGACCCGGCACTGGTGGCCCCTCACGGTCGTCGGATGTCTCGTGTCCCGCCGCGCGCGCCGGGCCGCGGCGGTCGCCGCGCTGGCCGACCTCGCGTTGGAGTACCGACGCGACCGGGTCTCCCTGGACCCGGTCCGCTACGGCATCGCCCGGCGACTGGACGACCTCGCGTACGGGGCCGGCGTGTGGCTGTCCGCGCTCAAGGGGCGTTCGAGTGCGGCTCTGCTGCCGCGGATCAGCCGGTGAACCTCCGCGCGAACGCCCCTGCGTCCCGGATGTCCGGGCGCCGGGGGCGGCCCGCGCCGCCCCCTCCTGCCGCCGGACCGCACCCGCGACACCGGGGCGGGCCACGGCTGAGGAGCACGTACCGGGTTCGGGCTCCGCCCGCCAGGGGCGACTCCCCGAAGGACCGAACACCCCGAGACCGAACGACGTCCGTATTTCGGCGAGCAACGCCTCGCCCGACGAGAGGATCTGAGCAATGACTCACCACGTTCCCGCGGCTCCACTGCCCAGCGAGCCCATCGCCCGCAGGTTCGAGAACAAGGTCGTGTTCGTGACCGGCGCCGCCCGAGGACAGGGGCGGGCGGAGGCGGTGCGCTTCGCCCTGGAGGGCGCCGACATCATCGCGCTGGACATCTGTGAGGACCTGCCCGGCACGGACTATCCGGGAGCGACCCCGGAGGACCTGGCGGAGACGGCGCGTCTGGTCGAGAAGTCCGGCCGCCGCGTTCTGACGCACAAGGTCGACATACGCGACTTCGCCGCCTTGCGGGCGGCCCTGGAGCAGAGCGTGGCCGAACTGGGGCGCCTGGACGTCGTGGTGGCCAACGCCGGTATGACGACGACCGGCCGTGCCTGGGAGATCGAACTCGACACCTGGAACACCACCCTCGACATCAACCTGACCGGTGCGTTCCACACCGCCAAGGCGGCGATTCCGCTGATGCTCGAACAGGCCACCGGAGGGGCGATCGTCTTCACCAGCTCCGTGGCCGGGCTCAAGGGGCTCCCCATGCTGGCCGACTACGTGGCCGCCAAACACGGTGTCACCGGACTCGCCAAGACGCTCGCCAACGAACTGGCGGAGTACCGAATCCGGGTGAACAGCGTGCACCCGCACGGTGTGAAGACCAAACTCGTACCCGGCATTCTGACCCTCCTGGACAACCACCCCGAACTGAGCGGCTTCTACCAGGGGACCCTTCCGGAGGACATGAGCGACTCCGAGGACATAGCGGCGGCCATCGCCTGGATAGCCTCCGACGAGGCCCGCCACGTGACCGGCGTCCAGCTGCCCGTGGACCTGGGCCGCATGAATCGCTGACGCCAACGGGTGGGCGGGGGTGAATCTCCCGCCCACCGGGTGGTGGCCGGGCTCCAGCAGCGGATCGTGCCCGCCCGACCACCCTCGCCCGATCGTTCCTTCCTACGGCCGCGCCACCGGGTAGTCCCGGTGGCGCGGCCGTCGTCATGTGCCCCGAGCCGGGCCGAGCCTTGCCGAGCCGGGGCGGGGCGGGCCGGGACCGTGCGGAGGCGGGCACTCCACGTGCAGTGTGCGGCACATGCAATATAGCGCGTTTGCAATTAATCGGCGCGTGCAAGTATTGTCCTCGCTTGTAAAGCGCAGCCGCAATCTTTCGTGTCGCGACGCGGTGAGGCGCACACCCCCTGTGGTTCTGCTTCTTGGAAGGACTCTCCATGCCCCTCGCGCTACTGGCGCTGGCGATCGGCGCCTTCGGGATCGGGACGACGGAGTTCGTGGTCATGGGCCTGCTGCCCGAGGTCGCGGGAGACTTCGGCGTCTCGATCCCCTCGGCGGGCTTCCTCGTCACCGGCTACGCCCTCGGCGTCGTGCTCGGCGCCCCCGTACTGGCCGTACTCGGCACCCGTATACCGCGCAAGCGGATGCTCATGCTGCTCATGGGCCTGTTCGTCGTCGGCAACGTGATCACAGCCGTGGCGCCGGTCTTCGGTGTGATGGTGGTGGGGCGTGTCGTCGCCTCCCTCGCGCACGGCGCTTTCTTCGGCATCGGCTCCGTGGTCGCGGCGGGTCTCGTCGCTCCGGAGAAGAGAGCCGGAGCCATCTCGATGATGTTCACGGGGCTGACCCTCGCCAACGTGGTCGGAGTGCCGCTCGGCACCTTCATCGCCCAGAACGCCGGCTGGCGGGTCACCTTCTGGATTGTGGCCGCCCTCGGTGTCATCGGGTTCGCGGGCATCGCCAGACTGGTGCCCGACATGCCGAAGCCCGAAGGTGTGCGGCTGCGCCACGAACTCGCCGCGTTCCGCAACGTCCAGGTGCTGCTCGCCATGGCGATGACCGTGCTCGGCTCCGGTGGCTTCTTCGCTGCCATCACCTACATCACGCCGATGATGACCGAGGTCGCGGGCTTCGCGGAGTCCTCCGTGACCTGGCTGCTCGTCCTCTTCGGCGTGGGCATGGTGGCGGGGAACCTGATCGGCGGCAAGTTCGCCGACCGCCGCTTCATGCAGATGCTGTACGTGTCCCTCGGTACCCTCGTCGTGCTCCTCGCGCTGTTCACCCTCACCGCCCACGACAAGATCGCCGCGGCTCTTACCATCCCCCTCATCGGCGCCCTCGGCTTCGCCATTGTGCCCCCGCTCCAGAAGCGGGTCCTCGACCACGCGAAGGGCGCCCCCACGCTGGCCTCCGCGGTCAACATCGGTGCGTTCAACCTCGGCAACGCCCTCGCGGCGTGGCTGGGCGGGGCCGTCATCTCGGCCGGCTTCGGCTACACCGCACCCAACTGGGTCGGCGCCGTCCTCGCCGCGGGGGCCCTGCTGCTGGCGGTCGTCTCCTCCGTGATCGAGCGTCGCCCCCGATCGATCGCCGGCGGTTCGGTGCCGTCCGCTCCGCCGCTGGTCGGCGCGGACAGCGGGCACTGACTCCGGCCCTCTCGACGGGGTCGGCCGGCATCCCGGCGGCGGACTCGGGCGCCCGCACCTCCAGCTGGAGAGGGGGCGGCTTCGGGTGCGGACGGACGTCGAAGAAGCGCAGCGGCCCTGCCCGGCCGCGACGGGAGCGCCGACCCCACCGGCGGGCTCGGCGCACCCCTCCAGGATGCGACGAACTCGCGCGTCTCCGACGCCGACCCCTTCAAGGCCGTGAACGACGCGATGGGCCACGCGGCCGGCCACACCGTCCTCGCGTCGATCGCGACCCGGCTCCCCGCCCGGGCGGGCCCGCTCGCCGCCGTCGGCCGCCTCGGTGGGCGCCGCGACGCCGGACGTGATCGACAGCCGCGACCCGGCCGCGTGGCAGAGGGCGGCTGACGCTGCCCTGTACGAGGGCAAGCCCTCCGGCCGCGCGGCCCTCGCGACCGCCCGGCACGTCACGGTGCCGTCCGTCAACGGCTGCCGGACAGGCCGGCCTTGGTGTCCCAGCGCCTTCGCGGCGGGTCGGGTCAGGGGGTCCGGAGGTACTCCGCCAGCTTCCCGAGGAGGCGGGCGGCGCTGTCCAGGTCCTGGGCGGTGTCCGTCAGATCACCGGCGAGCAGCTTCTCCCGAGGCCCTTCTTTCCGTATCCCCGCAGGGTCGGACTCCGGACCGGGTACAGCCGTGCCCCGGTACCCGGTGGGGGACTCTCCGGCCGGCCCGTAGTAGCCGATGAAGTCGGAAGCGGCGAGTGCCGGAGCCGTGCCGGCGCCGGCGAGGAGCCGGACCTGGCTGAGCTGGATCTCGTCCCCGCCGGCGTTGTCGGTGATGCGCAGCCGGTAGCGGCGGTAGGCGCCCGTGTTGGCGAAGCGGAAGTCCCTCGTCTCGAAGCGGCGGGTGAAGCGTTCACCGGTCCGGGTGTCGAGCGTCGTCCACGTGCTGCCGTCGTGCGAGCCCTGGAGCCGCCAGTCCCGCGGATCACGGTCCGGGGCGTCGTTGGCCGAGGTCAGGCTGTACGACGCGACGGCGGCCGGGCGTTGGAGGGTGAAGTCCAGCTCGGCGGTGTCATCGGGCACCAGCCACTTGCTCCGGGACCTGCGGAGCAGGTTCCGCGCGACCTCGCCTCCGGCCGCGAATTCGTCGCTCGCCTCGACATCGACGACCGTGTCGGTGATGTCGCGCAACTCGCCCTGCGCGGCGTGACCTTCCGCCGTCACGACGGCGGCAGTCAGGGTCACCGAGGCCGCGTTCCCGCGCCGGTCGGTCCAGGACACCCGCTCGACGGGCGTCGCCCGGCCGTCGTCGAGCAGGATGCGAAGCTCACCCGAGGGGCGCCAGTCGCCGTCCTGCCCCACCTCCGTGGAGAAGCGGAGCGGCGGGACGCCCGCGGTGCCCCCGGGATAGGCCCGGCGGTCGGTGAGCGTGCCGCGGTACTCGCCGAGCGCGCCGTCGGCGCCCCGGTAGTGGCCGTGGAAGCCGGACATGTCCGCCCGGAGCGCTATCGCCGTCTCCGCGCCGTCCGTCCCGCGCCAGGAGAGCTGCGCGGGAACCGCACGGTCGCCCCGGTCGATGTGGAAGAGCAGCGCCGAAGCGGGCTGCCACGCGGTGGAGTTGACCGGGCGCCGCTCGGTACCGAACGCGAAGACCGACCGGGTGCTCGCCCTCGCCGCCATGGCGCGCCGGGCACGGCCGCTGTCCCGGGCGGGGTCCAGGGTGACGGTGGTCAGCCGGAGCAACCCCTCACCGTCGGCGGGGCCGCGTATCTCCAGGAGGTTGGTGCCCGGCGTCAGCAGCTCTCCCGGAAGGGACAGGACCCTGTCCCGGGGAGCGTCGTGTCCGCCGGTCTCCGGGAATACGAGTCCCTCCGCCACGGCCTTGCCGTTGATCAGGATGTCCATGGGAACGCCGGCGCCGAGGGTCGTCACGGTGAGGACGGCCCCGGCGGCTTCCTCGGGTCCGTCCGTCGTGAAGTCGAGCTTGACGTATCCGTCGGCGCCCAGCGCGAGATGCGAGGGCGCGACCCCGCACCGGTGGTACCCCACGACGGCGTTCGACAGCCGGGCCGGAGTGGTGGAGAAATCCGCGAAGACCGGTTCCATGAGCGTCCCTCAGCGATAGGGCAGTCGACCTGCGATGGCATCCGCGGACAACTTCCGTCCTCGGATGCCAAGAAGCTACCGGCACCCACTGACATCGCGAGGAACCACCGCCGGTCCGGACCACCCGCCGGTGACGGCGGAACGGCCCGAGGGCCGGGACGGGACGGCTCGGATACGACACCCCGTCCCCCCTCTTCCCTCTTCCCGCTCCCGCCTCCATGGCTCCGCTCACCACGGGTGGTCGCCGCGGAGGGTCAGGGCGCCCAGCGGCGTACGGTCTCCGGGTGGATGACGATGCGCAGCGGCTCACCCGCCAGCATCGCGGCGAGGGCGTCGGCAAGGGCCGGGTCGGAGAGGTCCCAGTAGCGAGCGCCGAGCCGGGAGCACAGGTCTCGGGCTCCGTCGGTCTCGATCGTGACGCGGCCGGCGACGGACAGCCAGCGCTCGGGCTCGCCCACCGGGGCCGCGACGACGATGGAGGCGCGGGGGTCGCGGCGCAGCCGCCGCACTTTCAGCGAATCCGGCTCCGTGATCAACTGGATCGTCCCCTCCGGCGTGGCCTCGAACCAGACGGGCCTGGGCTGCGGCGGCAGCGTTCCCCCGGCCACGGACAGGAACCCGTGCAGGGGGCGTCCGAGGAAGTCGAGCTCCTCGGCGGTCAACAGGCTGGTGGTGGTGGTGGTGGTCATCGCGACCCTTTCTGAAGATGGTGACGCTGATGCCGGAGGGCCCGCGCCGTTCGCTCGACGCGACCATATCGGGCGTACGGCGCGGATCGGTTGAACGGAAGCGATGGTTCGAAGCCATCCGGCGCGCCGCGCCGCCCGTTCGCCGAAGTCCCGGCCGGCCGCCGGCCGGCCGCCGGAGGCGTCATGGCCTGCCGGGCTCCCGCCGCGGCGGCCCGCACCCACGGAGCCCTCGCGCTCCTCGAAGGGCCTGCGCGCGCCCCGGCGCTGTGGCGACAGCGTCCGTCGTTCAGGTGATCACCCCACGCTTCACTTCGTGGACGAATCCGGTACCCGGGCCGCACGGACGGCGCGTGAGCCCGTACGGGTCCCGTCGCATCCGTACGGTCCCTTCCGGACGGCGGCAGGGTGCCCGGCCCCGCAGGACCGCGCACCTTGCCGCCCCGTCGTCACCGCCGCCCCGCCCATCCCCGCCGCTTCCCCGTGACGGGTTCTCCGTGACGGGTTCTCAGGAGTGGGTCGGGGGAGTGAGTCCGGGGAGTGAGTCCCGGGGATCGAGTCTCAGGACTGAGCGGCATTCCGGGGCTGGAGGATCTCGCTCATGGACTCCGCGCGCCAGCGCCGCAGGAGTTCATGGAACGCGTACGCGCCGTGCGGGTAGGCGATCGGGCCGTTCGGCCGGCCGCGCCCCTCGGCGTTGTAGTAGCCGGGGGTGCACTCGGCGTGGAACCACTCGTGGTCGGGGGCGTCCTCGGCCAGCACGGCGATCCAGGCGTCCTCGCCCTCGGGGGACGGCTCGACGAGGGCGCCCTTGGCCTCGGCCGCCGCGACGAGAGCCGCGGCGTGGACGGCCTGCTCGTCCAGGATGTGCGTGAAGTTGACGCTGCTGGCGTTCTGCAGGGATCCCATCTGGATCAGGTTCGGGAAGCCGTTGCTGGTGAAGCCGTGCAGCGTGCGCGGTCCCCGTCGCGCCCAGGCGTGCAGCAGTTGGATGCCGTCCCGTCCGTGAACGGGAAGCTTGCCGGAGTGGACGCCGGAGGTCCCGACGGAGAAACCGGTGGCGAAGATCAGGCAGTCGAGTTCGTAGGTGGTGTCGCCGACCACGACGCCGTGTGCCGTGACGCGCTCGATGCCGTGGGTGTCCGCGGTGTCGACCAGGGTGACGTTGTCACGGTTGAACGCCGGGTAGTACTTGTCGGAGAAGGTGGGGCGCTTGCAGGCGTACCGGTACCACGGCTTGAGCTTCTCCGCCGTCTCCGGGTCGGCGACGGACTGCTCGACGCGGGTGCGCAGTTCGTTCATCTTGACGGCGTCGGCGGTTTCGTAGGCGGTCTCGAACTCCGCCCTGTCCCCCTGGCGCCGGAAGCTCGGCAGGAGCTTCTCCAGCAGACCGGCCGAAGCGGTCCACTGGTCCGCCACGAGGTCCTCCTCGAACGTCTCGCCGGAGACGACGCGCAGATAGTTGTCGCGGCGCTCGCGGGCCCAGCCGTCGTGGTCGGCGCCGACGTCGCCGGGGGAGGTGCGGCGGTTGGCGCGCACGTCCACGGTGGAGGGGGTGCGCTGGAAGACGTAGACGTGTTCGGCGTCCTCGGCCAGCATCGGGATGACCTGGATGCCGGTGGCGCCGGTCCCGACGACGCCCACGCGCTTGTGCGAGAGGCCCGTCATGCCGCCGTCCGGGGTGCCGCCGGTGTAGGCGTAGTCCCACCGTGAGGTGTGGAAGGTGTGTCCCTCGAAGTCCTCGATGCCGGGTATCCCGGGGAGCTTCGGTTCGGAGAGGGTGCCGGTGGCGGTGACGACGTACGTGGCCCGGAACGCGTCGCCGCGGTCGGTGGCCACGATCCATGTCTCGGATGCCCCGTCCCAGGTCAGCGAGGTGACCGCAGTGGAGAACAGGGCCTCCGAGTAGAGGTCGAACCGCTCCGCGATCCGCACCGCGTGCCGGCGGATCTCCTCGCCGGGAGAGTACTTCCACTCCGGCACGTAACCGGTCTCGTCGAGCATCGGCAGGTAGACGTGCGACTCGATGTCGCAGTGGATGCCCGGGTACCGGTTCCAGTACCAGGTGCCCCCGAAGTCGCCGCCCTTCTCGACGATCCGGACGCGCTCCACGCCCTGCTGCCGCATCCGCGCCCCGGTGAGAAGACCACCGAAACCGCCGCCGATCACGGCGACATCGACGGTGTCGGTCAGCGGCTCGCGGTCGGGCACCTCTCCCGCGTACGGATCGGCGGCGTAGTAGCCGAACTCGGCGTCGGTGCCCAGGTACTGGCGGGCGCCGTCGGGCCGGACCCGCCGCTCCCGTTCGAGGCGGTACCGCTGCCTCAGCGCTGCCATGTCGTCGGGGGTCGGGACTTGCGGCGTCGTCACGTGGGGGCCTCGATCCTGTTGTCGCGCATGTCGTGCGGGCCGCTCCGTGGGTGAGCGGCCATCCGCTACCGTAGCAACTACCGGACAATGGTGTCCGGTTGCGGGGCGGGTGCGTGGCGGTATCCGGCCAGGGCACGTTCCTCCCCGGGTGCGGGCACCGGCCGGACAGTTGCGCCCCCTCGCGCCCCCACGCGTCCGTAGCCGCGGGCACAGCCCGCAGACAGGAAGAGTGACCCCCGTGCGACGACTCCCGATCCGATCCCTCGCCGTGCTCGCCACGATCGGCGCGCTGACCCTCACCGGCTGCGGTACGGAAACACGTGACCCCGGTGACAGGACGGCCGCGCCCGGCCAGGACAGGACCATCACGGCCCGGAAGGTCATGCGGCTGACGACGGTGCACGACGAGACCGGGATGACCCTGCTGGAGGGCCCGACCTTCGACAAGAAGGGCAGACTGCTCGTCGTCGACGTGACCGCGCCCGCGGGCAAGCCGAAGGTGATCCGCGTCGACGTCGAGAAGAAGACGTCGAGCGCGCTCCACACCGACGGACGGGGCGCCTACACCTCCGCCCAGTTCAGCCCGCACGACGGACGGCTCTACCTGACCGACTACGCCCACGGCGAGATCGTGAGCCTGGCCCCCGGCGGCGGCGACGCGCGCACCTTCTTCTCCGGCGAGGTCGACGGAGCGCGGATGAACCCCGACGACCTCGCTTTCGACCAGCAGGGCAACCTGTACGTCAGCGACTCACGCGGCCTGTCCGAGGGCGAGGCGCACGGCCGCGTGGTACGGATCGACCGCGACGGCGACAAGGCCACCGTCCTGGCCGACGGGCTGGCCGCGACGAACGGAATCTCGTTCGACGTGGACTACCGAGGGCTGTGGATCAGCGAACTCACCGAGAACCGGATCTCCTACCTCCGCCTCGACGGAGCCGGAGGCGTCGCCTCGCGGCACACCGCCATCCGCGTCGACGGCGGAATCGCCCAGACCGACTCGATCGCCGTGGACGCGGACGGCAACCTCTACCAGGCACTGCACGGCCGGGCCGCGATGATCGTCTACAACCAGCACGGCGAGCGTCTGGCGACCATCGAGGTCCCCGGCAGCGCTACAGGACTCGAGTCGGCGACCAACGTGGCGATCACGCCCGGCGGGACCAAGGCGTATCTGACCGTCAGCGGTCCCGCCGGCGGCTACCTGTACACCTTCGACGCCCTGGCGGAAGGCATCCGCCAGTCCAACGGCGGCTGACACCGCCCGCGTTCACCCGTCGAAGGGCCGGACCGGCCCCACCTCGACGCCGAGCAGCCGCCACGCCGCCAGCGCTCGGCGCTCCCGCTCCTCGCGGGTGGGGCCGGTCACGGCGCCGGAGACCATGGCCACCGCGAGCATGAGGTCGCCCGACGACCGCAGCCGCCCGCCCTCCGGCGGATGCCCGCGCAGGGCACGCTCCACCCGCTCGGACAGAGCCAGGGCATGGGCGAGGGTGCTGGAGCTGACCGCGCCGTCGGTGTGCAGGAGGCCGATGAATGCCGCCGATTCCGTCAGGTGCCAGGTCAGCACACCGAGGACACCTGCCGGGGTCGCGCCAGGGGCCGCTGCCGCCTGCTCGACCTGCTGGACGTTCTCCTCCAGGACCGCGGCCGCCACGGCGGCCCGGTCGGGAAAATGCCGGTACAGCACGCCCTGCCCCACCCCGGCCCGACGCGCGATCGCGGACAGCGGAGCGTCCAGACCGTACCGCGCGTAGATCTCCCGGGCGGCGGCCACCAGAGCCGCCCGGTTGCGGGCAGCGGCCTTGGGCCCCGGGTTCGGGGGCCGGCGCTCGTCCGAGACGGGGTGTTGCGTCACCACGGAAGGGTACCGGCCGAAACGGACAGGTCCGGGCGGCCCCGCCCCGCACCCTCCACGGCGGGCGCGGACGCCTCCCGGCGGCCGGGCCCGCGCACGCGGGCCGAGCGGCGCGGCGATGCGCCGACCCGGTCCTCCCCGCCGGGACGTCGGTCCGTACCGCTAAGCTGCAGAGGCCCCGCGGGGGAAGTCCGGTCGAATTCCGGCGCTGACCCGCAACGGTAGGCGGAGCCGTCCCACGGCTGCGCGAGCCCGATTACCCGCGGCGGTGACAGCTCCTGTCAATTCGCCGTGGACTGCGAAGAGGCGTGCGCGGGACGCCCGGCGTCCGGGCCGCACCTCGGGTCGCTCAGGTGCACGGCCCGAGGCGAAAGCGATCCGCCCGTGGTCACGCCCGTCGAACGCGTCCCCGCCACCCCCTCGCGCACGGCCCGCGCCGGTGGCGGGCCCGCCCCTCCCCGCCGTGTTCCGCTGCCGCTGCTGCTGATCGCCCTGGGTGTCCTGCTTCCGCTCTCACTTGTCTGCGGCGCCGGAATCGGGGCCTCCGGGCTGTCCTGGGGAGCGGTGCTGCGCTACCTGTGGGCCGGCCTGACCGGCGGGACCCTGGCCCCCGATCAGGTCCCCGGGTACACCATCGTCTGGGAGTTGCGCTTTCCGCGCGCCGTGCTGGCCGCGGTCGTCGGGGCCGGCCTGGCGGCCATCGGCGTCGCGGTGCAGGCCATGGTCCGCAACGCCCTGGCCGACCCGTTCGTCCTCGGCATCTCCTCGGGCGCGGCGGTCGGGGCGAACGCCGTACTCATCTTCGGGGCCCTCGGCAGCCTCGGTATCTGGGCCCTGTCCACGGCGTCCTTCCTCTCCGCGCTCGCCGCCATGACGCTGGTGTACCTGATCGCCCGCAGCGCCCGTGGCCTGACCCCGCTGAGACTCGTCCTGACGGGCACGGCGATGTACTACGGCTTCTCGGCCGTCACGACGTTCATGGTGTTCGCCGCCGAGCGGGGCGACGCCGCGCGCTCCGCGATGATGTGGATGCTCGGCAGTCTCGGGGGCGCCACCTGGTCCTCCGTGCCGATCGCCGCGGGCGCCGTGGTCGGTGGCCTCGCCCACCTCGTATGGTCGGCGCGCCGTCTCAACGCCCTGGCGATGGGCGACGAGACCGCCGCCGCCCTCGGGGTCGACACGCGGAGGCTCCGCAAGGAGCTGTTCCTGGTGTCCGCCGCGGTCACGGGGGCGCTGGTCGCGGTGAGCGGCGCGATCGGCTTCGTCGGCCTGATGGTCCCGCACGCCGTGCGGATGCTGGTGGGCGCGGATCACCGCCGGCTGCTGGCCGTGGCGCCGCTGGTGGGGGCCGTCCTGCTGATCTGGGTGGACATCCTCTCCCGCGTGCTGCTCGCGCCCGCCGAACTCCCGGTGGGCGTACTGACGGCGATGATCGGCGTGCCGTGTTTCGTCCTGCTGATGCGCCGCCGCTCCTACACCTTCGGAGGCGCCTGATGCGGATCGACATCGACGAACTGACGGTCGAGATCGCCGGGGCGCGTCTGGTGGAGGAGATCACACTGCGGGCCGGTACGGGTCAGATGGTCGGCCTGGTGGGGCCCAACGGCAGTGGGAAGTCCACCCTGTTGCGCTGCGTGTACCGGGCGCTGCGTCCCTCCGCCGGAACGGTCAGGATCGGTGGTGAGGACCTCTACGCCATGAGCCCGCGTGAAAGCGCCGAACGGCTGGCCGCGCTCCCGCAGGAGGCGACGTACGAATTCGATTTCACCGTCGCCGAGATCGTGGCGATGGGGCGGACGCCGCACCAGCGGGCGGTGGCACGTACGACCGGGGAGGACCGGCGGATCTGCGCGGCGGCGCTGGCGGAGGTCGGGGCGGGCCATCTCGCGGACCGTGGCTTCCTGACGCTCTCCGGCGGCGAGAAACAACGGGTCCTGATCGCCCGCGCCCTGGCCCAGCAGCCGCGGGTACTGGTGCTGGACGAGCCCACCAACCACCTGGACATCGCCCAGCAGCTGGAAGTGCTGGCTCTGGTACGCGACAGCGGACTGACCGTGCTCACGGCGTTGCACGACCTCAACCTCGCCGCGCTCCACTGCGACCTCCTCCATGTCATCGACGGTGGCCGCGTCGTCGCGTCCGGCGCTCCGCACGACGTACTCACGGCGGAGGTGCTGGCCGATGTCTTCGGCGTCCGCGCGCACCGGGTGCCCCACCCGGAGACCGGCGCGGTGCAGCTTCTCTTCGACCGCCTCCTCCCCGCCCGTTCCCCTTCCTGATCCGTCTCGTTCCGCTGTCCGCTGACCGATCCACAAGGAGTCACCTTCACCATGCCCCACCTGGTACGCCCCGCCGCCCTCGGGCTCGCACTCAGCACCGCCGCCATGGTTCTCAGCGGCTGCGGCGCCGAGGTCACCCCGCCGGGCGGGAAGGAGAACGGGACCGCGAGCGCGGTCGGCGGCCACTATCCGGTGACCGTCGAGAACTGCGGTGAGAAGAAGACCTACGACAAGGCACCGCGGCGCGTGGTCACCAACGACGTCGGAATAACCGAGATCATGTTCGCCCTCGGCCTTGAGGACCACATGGCGGGCTATGTGATGCCCGAGGACAAGGGCGATCCGACATCCGTCCCCTGGAAGGACGGCTACCGGAAGACCACCTGGCTCTCCAAGGAGCGGATCAACAAGGAACTGGTCCTCGACGCCCGTGCCGATCTGGTCTTCGCGGGCTGGAGCTACGGCTTCAGCGAGGGGGACGGATTCACCCCGGCGGAGCTGGAGAAGGTGGGGATCGGCTCGTACCTGCTGAGCGAGTCGTGCCGCAACGGGCAGGGGAAGGCACGAGGGGTGATGCCGCCGCTCGAAGCGCTCTACACCGATCTGCGCAACCTGGGCCGGATATTCGATGTCGAGAAGCGCGCCGAAACCCTCGTCGCAGGGTTCCGGAAGCAGGTGGCCGAAGCGGAGGCGAACGCCCCGAAGGGCGCTGACCGGCCGAGGGTGTTCCTCTACGACGACGGCAGGGACAAGCCCTTCACCTCCGGTGCCTATGCCGGGCCGCACGACATCATCACCAGGGCGGGCGGCGATCACGTCATGAAGGACCTCAAGGACACCTGGACGACGGTGGGTTGGGAGACGGTCGTCGAGCGTGACCCCGAGGTGATCGTCATCAACAACTACGGAGACACCAGCGCGGACCAGAAGCGGAAGTTCCTCATGTCGTATCCTCCGCTGGCGAACGTCTCGGCCGTCAAGAACGACCGGATCGTCGTCCTCGACTATGTGGACCTGGTGGAGAGCCCGCGTAACCCCGCGGCCATCGCCTCGCTCGCGGCGGCTCTGAAGGACTCGAACGGCGGCTCGTAGCGCTGCGCGTCCGCCGGAACTCCGCCGAGCGGGAAGAGAGTTCGGCGCGGGACTCCGGTCTCTGAGCGGCCGCGCCGGGCCGTGTCGGGCCGGAAGAGGTGATCAGCCGCTGACCGCGCGCAGAAAGTGATCGGCGTCTTCCGGCTCGGCCAGTCGGCCCACCTCCAGCCAGGAACCGTCGGCGAAGCGGAGCCGGAAGGTGGCGTACCCGCGCGGCTGGCCCGCCTCGCCCTCGATACGGGCCTGGTCGAGGCCGAACTCCGCGACGGTCCGGAAGTCGTCGGCCCTCGTCGGCGAGAGCCGGCGGCGAGGGGAGGCGGCCACGCAGACGCGGTCACGGCCCAGCAGGACCAGGCGCTTGGGGTTGGGCGACTGGCTGTACCAGCGCAGCAGCAACTGGCCCGCGGTCAGGCTCCAGTCCCCGTCGAAGACACCGGCGCCCGGACCCTTCCCCCGCTCGCCCTCCGGGGTGCTACCGAGAGGGGAGGGCCCGGCGTCGGGCGGAGCCGGTGACTGTCCGGTCCGACCGCCGCCGCGTGCCGACGGCGACCGATCCGGCTTGCGGCCGAGTCTGTCGATCAGGAACATCGGCACGAACATGAAGAAGAACACGACGGCCCCGACGTACCACAACCAGTGATGGCGGGAGGTGAGACGCCCCTTGCCCGCCGCCCGGTGAACGTCCTTGGGCGGTGTGGGGATGGGCCGGTGGATCTCGCACCAGACCAGGGCCACGGGTTCTTCGCCCAGGACCTTCCGCGCCCGCCGCAGCACCTTGCGATTCGCCATGCCGAGGATCCTAGTGCTACGTCGCGTTAGTTCGTGGAGGGTCTATGGCCACGGTCGGTAGTCGCTACCGGGACGTCTACTTGCCTCTGCGGGGGTGCGTTCCCCTCCACGAACTTACGGTGCAGCACTAGGGTCTGCAGTCATGGACTTCCGAGCGACCACCGACCCCGCTACCTTCCCTGCCCCGCTGCGCGAGCAGTTCGAGACGTTCCTCGATGAGCACCGGGCCGCTCTCCACGCCAGTCTGGACGGGCTGACCGAGGAGCAGGCCCGGCGGTCGCTGGTGGCGTCGAAGACCACGCTGCTGGGGCTCGTCAAGCACGTCACGTTCGTGGAGAAGGTCTGGTTCGACGAGGCGATCGCCTGCCGGCCGCGTGCCGAGATCGGTATACCGGACACGCCCGACGAGTCCTTCGACCTGGACTACGGCGATACCGTAGCCTCGGTCCAGCTCGCCTACAGGGAAGCCTGCGAGGCGTCGCGGAAGGCCGCCGCGGAGCTGTCGCTGGACGATGTCGTGCGGGGAAACCGGCGCGGCCCGCTGCCGATGCGCTGGATCTACCTCCACATGCTGCGCGAACTGGCCCAGCACTGCGGCCACGCGGACATCCTGCGCGAGCAGATCCAAACCGCCTAGTCCGCGAAAGTTCGTGGAGGGGTGTTCAGGCTGCTTGGAGTGGGCTGGCGGCGTAGGTCCACTTGAAGGGCCGGGCGGTCTCGTTGCGCTTGATCATGTAGGCGTCCATCTTGTCGATGAGGTCGTCGCGGTCGGCGAAGTCGCCGTGACGCAGGACGCGGCGGGTCAGGGCGGAGAAGACGAGTTCGACCTGGTTGAGCCAGGAGGCGTGGGGCGGGGTGAAGTGCGCGTGCCAGCGCGGGTGGTCGGCCAGCCAGCGTTTGGTGTGCTTCGCGGTGTGCGAGGAGCCGTTGTCCAGCACGACGTGGATCTCGGTGCCGGGTGCGATCACGGCGTCGAGGCGGTTGAGGAAGGCGGTGAAGGTGGCCGCATCGTTGCGGGGGATGACCTCGGTCAGTACCTCGCCGCTTCGCACGTCCAGGGCCGCGATCAGGGAGGCGGTGCCGTGGCGGACGTACTCGAACTCGCGTCGCGCCGCTCGTCCGGGGGTGGCTCGGCGGGTGGGGTGTTTGCGGGCGCGGGCGGCGATGGCCGTCTTCTCATCGATGGACAGCACGACCGCGCCGTGGGGCGGGTTGCGGTACAACTCGCAGATGTCGCGGGCGCATTCCCAGAATTCGGGGGTGTCGCGACGGGTGAGCCAGCCGGTGACCTTGTGTGGCTTGAGGTCGAGGTCGGCCAGGACGCGTCCGGCCCAGGCCGCAGAGACCGGGGCAAGAACAGTGGCCGCGACGCGTTCGGCGATCACGGCGTGCGTCCAGGTGACCGCGCCGTTGGGGACTTCGCTGGTGGCTGCCGCCACGACCGCGATGCGGACCAGGTCGCCGTAGCGGCGCGGACGCCCGGAGCGGTCGGCGTCGGCCAGGCCCGCGAGTCCGTGCAAGGCGAAGCGGTCCCGCCATTTGCGGACCGTGTTGATGGAGGCGGGCAGGGACCGGGCGATCTCCGCGTTCGAGTCGCCCTCCGCGGCGGCCAGTACGATCCTGGCCCGCAGCGCGTCTCGCACGCTCGCCTTCGCGGAGGTCGCGGTCCGCTCCAGCGGCGTCCGAACCTCGGCTGAAAGTTCCACCGCCACCGCCCCGGGGGCGCCGCTGACCTGCTTGTTCCCATCCACGGAGGAAGATCATGCGGACCGCTGGCCGAGACGGCACGATGGGGGCGTGTCCAAGAACCCGCCCGAGTCCATGCAGCGCCACCTGCGTAATAGACTGAGCGCCCACGCTACGGCCCGCTGGCCCCAGGTCGCCTCCGTCGAGGTCTGCTTCCGCGCCGGATCTGCTTACGTGGAAGCCCAGTTGAAGGACAAGGACGAACCCGTCCCGCTGTGCCGCCTGCGCTTCACCGGCGTCCTACACACCTGGGGCTTCGCGCTCCACCTCGCCAGCACCGGCAAGTACGAGGACAACTTCCTCCCCTCTGGTCTGCCTGCCGGGAGCCCCGAAGACTGCGTCACCTGCGCCGGAGACCTCTACCTCGACACTCCGGCCTGACCAGTCGAACGCCCCTCCACGAACTTTCGCGGAGCAGCAATAGATCCTCCTCCCCGGAGGAGTGCCGTCCGCCCGGAGAACGGGCCCCGGCCCGGTGTAGGGGTTTCCCCAATGCTGGCCTCCCGGACCAGGAGGCACTGTGGGACGGCGCGGCCCGCCTCCCCGCCGGGACCGCCGAACCGGAGCCAGGAGGTCATTCCGTGCCGTCCCTCTCCTTGCGGCCGCTGGTGCGTGCCGTGCTCGACGATCTCGGCGCGTCCGGTTGGACGTTCGACGAGGACGAGGTGTGGTGCCGGGTGGCCCCGCCCTCGGCCCCGGCGCGGATCCAGGGATGGAAACTCCACGTCTCGGCGACCGCGCTGTCCGCGCCCCATGTCCTGGACCGCGCCGCGCGGGTCCTGGCGGCGGGCGGGTGCGCGTTCAAATTCGCCCGGAGCCTCGAACTCGTCGAGGAGATGACATCGGCCTCCTACGACCGCGCGCAGTGCGGCAAGTTCCTCACCGCCTACCCCGACGACGACGACCACTTCCGCGACCTCGCCGGCCGGCTCGACGCGGCGACCGCCGGGCTGCCGGGCCCCGCGATCCTCTCCGACCGCCCGCTGCGCGCGGGCAGTCTGGTGCACTACCGCTACGGAGCCTTCCGGGGCGTGCCGGTCCTGAACAACGACGGTTCGTTCGAGACCCGGCTGCGGGAGCCCGGTGGAGCCGCTGTCACCGACCCCCGCAAGCCGTGGTTCTGTCCTCCCGCGTGGGCCGAACTGCCCCTGACCGGAACGCCGGGACGTCCGTCGGCGGCGCCGGCGGAACCCTCGTCGGTGCTGCTGGCCGACCGGTTCGTGGTGAAGGAGGCGATCCGGCATTCGGCGCGGGGCGGTGTGTACCGGGCGCTGGACGAACACACCGGCACCGAGGTGCTCGTCAAGCAGGCCCGCGCCCATGTCGCCGAAGGGCTGACCGGCAATGACGCCCGCGATCTGCTCCGCCGGGAAGCCGCGATGCTCACCGCGCTGAAGGGCGTCTGCCCCGAGGTCGTCCACGAGTTCGAGAAGGACGGCCACGCCTTCCTGGTGGAGAGCCTGATCAGCGGCGAGACACTGACCCAGTGGGTCCGCAGGCGGTACGCGGACGGCGAACCCGGCGTCGACCCGGCGACGGCGGTCGTGATGGCGGGCCGACTGGCCGCGCTCCTGGCCGAGGTGCACCGTCGCGGCCTCGTCCACCAGGACTTCAGCCCGAACAACATCATGGTGGACGACGACGGGCGGCTGTGGCTGATCGACCCCGAATGGGCGACCGTTCCGGGGGCGTGGACGTACCGGGCCCACACGCCGGGCTTCGCCGCTCCCGAACAGTGCGCGGGTCCGCGCTCCGGTCCGGCCCACGGCCCCGCCGCCGACCTGTACTCCCTCGGCGCCGTCCTCTGCCACCTGACCACCGGAGTGCTGCCGCCCGCCGCGCGGGACGACCGCCCGGAGCGCTCTCCGGCGCGGCGCGTCGGCGAACTGCTGGCGCTGATACGGCCGGAGCGACCGGCCGCCCAGCGGCTCGAACCGGCGATCCTCGGCCTCACGGCGGAGGTGCCCGAACACCGCTGGACCATGGAGCGGTTCGCCGCCTTCCTGGCCGACCGGACATCGGGCGGCGCACCCGACCGTGGCGTCGGCCCCGCGACCGGGCCCGCCCGCCGGGTCCTCCCCGCCGCCTCCCCGGGGCCCGTACCGGACGGCGACCTGCGCAGGCTCGTGGACGACGGCCTCACCCACCTGACGCGTGCGCTGCGACCCCCTGCCGCGGTCGACGGCCGGGCCGCCCCGCCGTCCGGTGCGCCGACCGGCCGACGCCTCTGGAAGGCGGGCCCCTTCGGCGACACGACGGACCCGTGCGCGGTCCAGCACGGCTCTGCGGGTGTACTGGCCGTCCTGGGCCGGGCGACCGAACTCCTCGGCGGGGACGAACTGCACGCCGCCCACCGCTGGTTGGCGCAGTGGACCGACGAACGACGCGAGTCCGTACCGCGTCTGCTCCCCGGCCTCTTCTTCGGCCGCGCCGGCACGGCCTGGGCGCTGCACGACGCCGCCCGACGCCTCGGCGACCCCGCGATGGCGCGGCGGGCGGCGGACCTCGCGCTGGCCGTGCCCGTACGGTGGCCCAACCCCGACGTGTGCCACGGCGCCGCCGGCGCGGGAATGGCTCAACTGCGCTTCTGGCAGGCCACACACGAGCCCGCCTTCCTCGACCGGATCGTCACGTGCGCGGACGGACTGGCGGGGTGCGCCGAGACCGTGCGCGGCCGGATCGTGTGGCCGGTGCCCGCGGACTTCGACTCCGCCCTCGCCGGCGCCCGGCACCTCGGGTTCGCGCACGGCGTCGCGGGCGTGGCCTCCTTCCTGCTCGGGGCCGCGGAGGCGACCGGCAACCAGGACTACGCGGATCTGGCCGCCGCCGCGGGCGCCACGCTGGTCGCCGAGGCCGAGCGGGGCCCCTGGGGCGCCCGGTGGCGGGCCGACCTGGACCACGAGCCCGGCAGCGGCCTGCTGTACCACTGGTGCTCCGGCTCGACGGGCGTCGGCACCTTCCTGCTGCGCCTGTGGCGCGCGACGGGCGACGACACCCACCTCCGCCTCGCCGAGCAGGCGGGTGCGGCGGTGCACGCCGCCCGCTGGACGGCGTCGACCGCCGCCTGCCACGGGATCGCCGGTGACGGGGACTTCCTCCTCGACCTCGCCGACGCGCTACCCGACGGCCCCTACCGGAGCTGGGCCGGGGACCTCGCCTCGGTCCTGCGTCTGCGTGCCGTGGTCCGGGACGAACTCCTGCTCGTCCCCGACGAGTCGGGCACGTCGGTACGCCCGGACGCCAGGACCGGTGTGGCCGGCGCGGTCTCCTTCCTGCTGCGGCTCCTGCACGGCGGCCCCGCGCCGTGGATGCCCGACCCGACCACCGGGTCCGCGGCCGTCCCCGGCTGACGCGCCGGGACGCCCGCCGGCCCCTCGAACCGGACACCGCGCCCGCGGTGTCGCCCACCGGAACGGAGAACCCCATGGAAACAGAATTCGAAGCGCTCCAACTGCTCCCCGCCGAGGACCAGGACACGGCCGCCCTCTGCACCGTGACCTGCGGTGTGTCCTGCTCGCCCGGCGGCACGTGCACGGTGACCGGCTGACAGCTCCGGGCACTGTGCGCCGCCGGCCGCCCTCGCACCGAGCGCGGCCGAGGCACCGTCCGGCGGGCGCCGCCGCTCCCGTACCACCACCACCCGGCCACGGCCGAACCGCTTCTCAGAAGGAGACCCCCATGGAGAACGACCTCGACGCCCTGCAACTGCTCTCCGGCGAGGAAGTCCAGGAGCATGCCCTGAACCTCTGCGAGGGCCACACCTGCAACGGCGGCAGCACCTGCGGCATCAGCTGTCAGGTCACCAACTGACCGGACGGGACACGGACGGCCGGTGCGCCCGCGGAACAGCGCGCCGGCCGTCGCCCGCCCCACCGACATGACCACACGCGAGCCATAAGGCGGCGACGCCGGCAGCGATCACCCGGCGACAAAGAGCGTCGAGGAGCGGAGAGAAACACGGTGCAGCCGGACCCCACCCCTCAGCCGCGCGGCACACGGCGCGGCGGACTGCCGCCGATCGTCCTGCCACGCGGGCGCCTGCTGTTCGTCGCGACCGGTGGCATATCCGTCACCGCGCTGCCCGAATGGGCCATGCTGGCGCGCTCGCGCTACGGATGGTCGGTACGGGTCTGCCTGACCCGCTCCGCCGAGACCCTGGTGTCCCGTCAGGCGCTCGCCGCCGTGACCCGGGCGCCGGTGGCGGGCCCCGACTGGGACACGTCGCCGGGCGTCGTACCCCACAAGGAGCTCGCCGAGTGGCCCGACCTGATCATCGTGGCCCCCGCGACCACCAACTTCATCGCCAAGTGCGCGGCGGGCATGACCGACAGTCTGGCCCTGACGACGGTGATCTGCGCCACCGCCCCGGTGGTGTTCGCCCCCGCGATCCCGCAGGGCGCGCTGGCCCGGCCGTCGGTGCGCCGCAACCTGGAACTGCTCCGGGAGGACGGCCACCACGTCGTCCCGATGGAACCGGCGATCTCCGCGCACGACGGCACACCCGTCGCCGAGGGCATGCCGTCCCTGCTCAGCACGTTGCGGTACGCGGCCCGCGTGCTGTCAGCGCCGACCGGGGAGGCGAGCGGTGACCACCCCGGCGCGGCGTGACGCCGCGCGCGGCGGCGGGCGCCTGCTCAGGGACGTCGCACGGGACACGCGCGGGTCCCTGGTCCTGCTGGTGTGCGTGATGGTGTGCCGAGTCTCCGTGGCCCTCGCCGTCCCGGCGCTGCTCTCGTCGGCCGTGACCGCCGTGCTGGAGGGCGACGGCGGGGGGCTCGGCGGACCCGCGCTCGGGTGGGGCGCGGCCGTCGCCGGCGCCGCGCTGTGCGACGCCGTGATGGGCCCGTTGGGAGCCTCCGGAACCAGCCGCGCCACGCGACGGCTGCGCGGCAGGACCGTACGCCACCTCCTCGAACTCCAGCCGCGCGCTCCGCTGACCGCCGGTGAGGCGGTCACGCAGATCACCCAGGCGGCGCCCCAGGCGGGCGCGCTGCCCGCGGCGGCGGCCCAGTCCGCGGTCGCACTGGCCGGTTCCCTCGCGGGCTTCGCCGCACTCTGGGTGATCGACTGGCGCACGGCGGCGGCGTTCACCCTCGGGGTGCCCCTGTCGGTGCTGATCGCCCGGCGGTTCGTGGGCCGGGCGACCGAGGCGCAGAGCGCCTACCTGGGCGCGCAGTCGGACCTGGCGACCCGGCTGCTCGGCGCGCTGGCCGGGGCCAGGACGATCAGGGCCTCGGGAACGCTGACGAGCGAGACCGCCCGGGTCCTCGTGCCCCTGGCCGACGTCTCGGCGGCCGGACACGCCATGTGGCGCCTCCAGAAGTCGACCGTCTGGCAGTTCGGGCTGCTCCTGTCGCTCACCGAGGCGCTGGCACTCGCCGTCGCCGGACTCGGGGTCGCCGGGGGACGGCTGAGCCCCGGGGAACTGCTGGCCGTGGCCGGGTACGTGAAGCTCGCGATCGGCGCGCTCCAGCAGATCGACGCCCTGCTCGCCCTGGCCCAGGCCCGCGCGGGCGGCGACCGGATCGCCGCCACCCTCGCGCACCCGCTGCCGGCCGCCGGCCCGGTCACCGAGGCCACGGGCCCCGGCGGCATGCTCCTGAAGGGGGTCACCGTCCGGTCAGCCGCCGGGGACCCGGTGCTCGACAGCGCCGACCTGGAGCTGCCCGCGGGCCGGTCCATGGCCCTGGTCGGCAGGACCGGCGCGGGCAAGAGCCTCCTCGCCGGGCTCCTCGGCCGGCTGAGCGACCCGGACGCGGGACAGGTCCTGCTCGACGGTGCGGACGTGCGCGACCTGACCCTCGACGCGTTGCGGAACGCGGTGACGTACGCCTTCGAACGCCCCGCCCTGATCGGGACGACCGTCCATGACGCGATCGCCTACGGCCGGCCCGGGGCGAGCCGCCGGACGGTGGAGCGCGCGGCCCGCGCTGCGCGGGCCGACGCCTTCGTCCGCCGCCTGCCCGCCGGGTACGACACGCCGCTGGACCACGCCCCGCTGTCCGGCGGGGAGCGCCAACGGCTCGGCCTGGCCCGGGCGCTGGCCAGGCCCGCCCTGGTGTACGTCCTCGACGACGCCACCTCCGGGCTCGACACCGTCACCGAGGCCGAGGTGAGCGAGGCCGTCACCGGCGCCCTGTCCGGACGGACCCGGCTCGTGGTGGCACACCGGGTCACCACCGCCGCGCGCTGCGACGCCGTCGCCTGGCTGGACGGGGGACGGATCCGCGCGGTCGGCCCGCACCGCGAACTGTGGCGAGACGCCGACTATCGCGCGGTCTTCGCCGCCCACGACGACCCGGCGGCCGAGCGGGAGGTGCCATGTCCGTCACCGGTGTGAGTACGGCAGCACGCGCGGCGCCCCTCCGGGGGCCGGCCGCCCGGCTGCTGGCGCGGTCGCTGCGCGGCGCGGGCGGCCCGCTGCGACGGATCGCCCTCTGGTCGGTGCTGGAGGCCGGGCCCGCCCTGGCCTCCGGCTGGGCGCTCGCCGCCGCGCTGGACCGGGGATTCCTCGCGGGCGAACCGGGCACGGGGCTGATGTGGATCGGCCTGCTCGCCGCGCTCCACGTCGTGCGGGCTCTCGCGGAGCGCGCCCTCTTCGACCCGCTCGCCGCCTGCGTCGAGCCGATGCGGGACGCCCTGGTGACCGCCGTGGTGGACGCCACGCTGTCCCGCGCGGTCCGGGGCGCCGGAGCGTACGACGCGGCCGGGGTGTCCCGGATGACCAGCCAGGTCGACACGGTACGGCTGGTCGTCGGCGCCCTGCTGCGCACCGCCCGCCCCCTCACGGTCACCCTGGTCGCCACGCTCGTCGGTCTCGCCGCGCTCGCCCCGGTGCTCGCCGCCGTCGTCGCCGTTCCGCTCGCCGCCGCGCTCATCGCCTTCGCGGTCTCGATGAGGTCGGTGATCCGGCGCAGGCGGGCGGCGGTCGTCGCCGAGGAGGACGTGGCGGCGTCGACCGGTGCCGTGCTCGGCGCGGGCCGCGACATCGCCGCCCTCGGCGCGGTCGCCCTGGCCTGCGGGACGACCGGGCGCAGCGCCCGCGCGAGCGCCCGCGCTTCGGTCGCCGTGGCCCGGGCCGCCGCCGCGCGGGTGCCGATCGTGCTGCTCGGCGGGCAGCTTCCGCTGCTGCTCATCCTGCTGGCGGGCCCCACCCTCGTCGAGGAAGGAACGGTCAGCGCCGGTGAGGTGGTCGGCGCCTCGCTGTACGTCACCGGAAGCCTGGTGCCCGCGCTCCAGCTGCTCACAGGCACCGTGGCCGGGCTGTGGGGCCAGCTCCAGGTGGTGCTGGAACGGCTCGCCACCGCGACGGCGCCGTGCGGCGAGCCCGAATCCGGCACGGTGCGCGGCGACGGACCGAGCGGCCATCGCATCGACGTCGACAACCTGACGTTCTCCTACGGCCCGCACGCCGAACCCGTCGTGAGGGATGTGCGGTTGAGCGTCCCGGAGGGCGACCACCTGGTGATCGTCGGGGCCAGCGGGGTCGGCAAGTCGACCCTGGCGGGGCTGCTCGCCGGTCTCGAACGACCCTCCGGGGGCCAAATCCTGCTCGGCGGGCGGCCGGTGGCCGATCTCGGCGCCAGGGAGCGCCCGGCGGCCGTGGCGCTCCTGCCCCAGGAGGCGTACGTCTTCCCCGGAACGCTCCGCGACAACCTGCGCTATCTCGCCCCCGACGCCGGCACGGCGGCCGTCGCCGCCTCGATCGCCGCCATGGGACTGGAACCCGTGGTGGAACGTCTCGGCGGTGTCGACGCCGTACTGGACGACCCGGCGGCCGAACTGTCCAGCGGCGAGCGGCAGTTGGTCGCTGCGGCGCGGACCTGGCTGTCCGCCGCGCCCGTGGTGCTCCTGGACGAGGCCACCTGCCACCTCGACATGCGGAGCGAGGCGGTGGTGGAAGCGGCCTTCGCCGCCCGGCCCGGCACCCTCGTCGTCATCGCCCACCGCCTGGCGTCCGCGCTGCGGGGACGGCGCGTCCTGCTGCTCGACGGTACCCGGGCGGTCTGCGGCACCCATGCGGAGCTGCTGGCGGCCGAGCCCGGCTACGCGGCGCTGGTCGGCCACTGGGACGGCACGGCGCCGCCGGCCGGTCGGCCGGGTCCGTCCGCCGTACCGGGCGAGTGAGGGCCCGGCCGCCCCGGCCGACCGGCGCCGCCGGCCCGCGCGGTCGGCCGGTGGCGTGTCAGGCCCGGGCGCCCGCACCTGACTCGACGGGGGCCCGGACCCCGGCCGGTCGCGCGGCTCCGAACGTGGCCACGAGCGCCGCGCGCGACCGGGTCCCGGTCTTGCGGAAGACCCGGGTGAGGTGGGCCTCGACCGTCTTGACGGAGACGAACAGCGCCCCCGCGATATCGCGGTTGGACATGCCGCGGCACACCAGGCCGAGGATCTGGCGCTCCCGCTGCGACAGACCGGCGGGCCCCGCGCCGCCGGGACTCCCCGTACCGCGCGGCCGGCGCGCACCGATCGCGCGCTGGACACCGACGGCCAGCTGCCGCAGGGGCTCGGAACCGGTCGGTTCCGCCCGGGACTTCGCCAGACCCGCGTGAAAGGCGGCCTCCGGCAGGCGGCCCGCTCCCAGCAGCCGCCGGGCCAGCAGCAGGCGGGTACGGCATTCCAGCAGCAGCGCACCGTCGTGGACGTGCTGGTCCACGGCCGAGGTCAGCAGCGGGAGCGCCGCCTCGTCCGGGACGAGGGCCGCCTCGGCGCGCAGTACGGCGGCGTGGTCGGCCGGCAGCCGTGATTCCCCGGCCGCCGCGCGCGCCATCGCCGCGCAGCGGCGCGCGGTGCCGTCGAGTCCGGCGGCCGCCGCCGCGAGGCAGGCGAGGGACCACCAGGGCGCCGGGCCGCTCCCGGGCGGCCCCGACACGTCGGCGGCGGGCGACAGCAGGAGGCGCAGGCTCTCCTGGGGCCGGCCCGCTTCGAGACGGACCGCGGCGAGCAGCAGCGCGGCCGCGCGCCACTGCTCGCCGGACGGGCCGCCCGCGCGTGCCAGCTCCCGCGCCGCCGGCTCCGCGGCGTCGTGCCCCGCCGACCACAGCGTGGTCCAGCCGCCGATCACCCCTGCCTCGTGGGCGAGTTCGGGGCAGTCCAGCCGCCGCGCCGCTCCGGCGGCCTCGGCGGCCGACACCGAGGCCGCCGCGAGCCGCCCCAGCACGGCCTCGGCCCGGGCGTGCCCGATCAGCAGCGCCGGCAGCTCGGCGGCGCGCCCGCCGGCGCGGGCACACCGGACGCCCCGGGCGAACAGCCGGACCGCGTCCCTGTGACGGGACGTCAAGTGTTGGGCCCGCCCCAGTCGGACGACGGCGTCCAGCACATCGGGCAGAGCCGCGTCGGTGAGCAGATCGGCCCGCCGCGTGGCGTCCGCGACCGCCGCGTCGCGCGCGGTGACGTCGGACGCCAGAGCCGCGCCCAGCGCCAAGGTGGCCGCCGCGCTCATCCGCCGTACCGCGTCGCCGGGCGCCGGGCCGGGCGAGGCCGCCGTCACGGTGGTGACAGCGGCCAGCCGCTCGCGTACCGCCGCCAGGTCCCCGGCGGCGGCGCTCAGCGCGGCGGACCTCAGCAGGAGCGTGGTGTCCGGGGCTGCGGGCACCACGGTCGGCCCGGCGACGACCGTCCCGGTGGCGAGCAGTGCCCGCGCCTCACGGTGCCGCCCGAGACCGTCCTCCATCCGCGCGTACAGGTCCACGAGCCGCCCGCGTTCGTCCGGCGGCAGCAGCGGCGAGGCCAGCACCTCGGGCATCCGGCGGACGACTTCGGCCCGCTGTCCGCACCGTGCCGCGGCGACGCACAGCAGGATCCGCGTCCCCAGCGTCGCGGCGCCGCCCTCCGCGTCCGCCGGGTGGACGCGCAGAGCGGCGAGCAGCCAGTCGGCGGCGGAGTCGGGCCGGGTGTCCAGCACCTGGTGCGCCGCGCGGTGCAGCAGCCGGGCCGCCTCCGTGTCCCCGGGCGCGGCGGACCGGGCGAGATGGGGGGCCCGCTGGGGGAGAGGGGCGCCGACACGGGCGAGGGCGTGCGCCGCCGCGGCGTGGGCGGCGATGCGGCGGCCGGGCGGGATACGTGCGTAGGCCAGCACCCGGAGCAGAGGGTGGCGGAAGTGGAAGAGAGGAGCCCCGGACTCGTCCTCGCGTACGACGCGCCGGGCGGCGAGTTCGTCGAGGACGGCGAGTGCCCGGCCCAGGTCCCCTCCGCCGACCGCCGCCAGCAGAGAGGGCGAGACATCGGGACCGAGCAGCGCGCAGTACCCGGCGGCGGTCGTCTGCTCCGGTGTCAGGGCGGCGAGTTCACCCGGCCACCCGGTGGTCCCGCCCGGCGGCCGCACCGAAGCGGGCGAGCACAGCCCGGTGCGGGCCAGTTCCCGCAACGTGGCGTCGGACAGGGCCGACAGGGCGAGGGCGCTTTCCGGCTCACGCGGTCCGAGCGCGTGGAGCAGGTTCTCACGCAGAGAGCGTCCGGGCTCCGCCGGAAAAGTGGCGCATGCCGGGGCGGCGGGATCGGCCGGGCGGCTCCGGGCTCCGGCCGGGCGGGAGATGGCGAGCCCGGTCGGAGCCGGGGCGCCGGCGTGCGTCGGCCCGTGCGTCGGCCGGGGCAGTGTCATGGTTCCTCTCGGGGCGGAGCGGGCACCGGCGGCGTGGACCGGCGGAGCGGCGGCGGCTCACCCTCTCGGGCGGCCGCCGCCGTGGCCCGGTGCGGGCCGGCGCAGCGGGTGTCAGCAGACGACGACGCTGACGTTGCTGTCACAGGCGAAGGTGCTGAAATCGCTGGCGATGACCGCGCCGTTCTCGTCCACGGTGTGCTCGGTCTCCAGCTCCTGAAGGTCGAGGATCTGCTGCATGGCGAACTCCTTGGTGTGTGGTGTGACGAACCCGGGGCGTCCCTGTGACGGCCGGGAGCAAGGGGGACCGGGGCGGTCGGGCGCGCCGGAGCGGTGGCGGACACCGGTCCGGGTGCGGGCTCCGGTCAGGCGCGGGAGGCGGCGACCGCGTCCACGGTGAACAGCGGATCGGGGGCCGGGGAGAGGACCTCGGTGAGGGCGAGCAGCACACCGGCGCTGCCGCTCCACAGCTCCGCGCTGAGGCGCAGCATCTGGTCACCGAGGAACCGCACCCCGGTGGGATGCGGCACCGCGTGGGCGAACAGCCCGCACGCGGCGTCGACCGCGAGCCGGCGGCTGCTCGCCGAGCCGGTGAGCGCGGCGTGCTCGGAGAGGGTGAGCGCGAGCCCGGACAGCCCCTGGCCGAGGCCGCTCATTCCGGTGTAGCTGGTGGTGAGGGCGGTGAGGAGCCGGGGCGACGCCTCGGTGAGCCGCTCGTCGTCCCGCTCGCGCAGATACCGGGTCGCGGTGTGCAGCACCCCGGCGGAACCGCAGTACAGATACGGCATGCGGCGGACATCGGTCGTGGAGACCGGAAAGGACATCTGCACGGCCGTCGGGTCGCTCTCGCGGTCCAACTCGGCGTGCAGCAGCGGAAGTCCCCGGTCGAGATAGTCCTTGTCGCCGGTGACGGCGGCCAGTTGCTGGAACATGAGGGCGACGCCGGTCCTGCCGTGCCAGAGTCCGGTCGCGTCGTCGGGCCCCAGGCGCGGGGTGAGCGCGCGGGGCCCGTCGGCCATGCCGGCGGCGAGTTCGGCCGCGTGCTCCAGATGGCGGGCGTCACCGGTGTGTCCGTACAGCGCGAGATGGGTGAGCGCGACGCCCGCCCCGCCGCCGGCCAGAGTGGCGTCCGACCGGGTCAGCGGGTGCCGGTCGGCCGCACCGAGCAGATCGACCGCCTCCTGCGTGTATCCGCAGTCGGCGAGCACCCGGGCGATACCGGCGAGCCCGGTCCAGAGCCCCGGACCGAGGGAGTCCGCGGCGCGCAGCGCGTCCGTGCGCAGCCGGCCGAGGACGCGGTCGGGCAGCGGCACGCCGGCCCGGCGCAGGGCGTGCACGACACCGGCCGTTCCGTAGGCCAGACAGAGGGTGTTGGCGATATGTCCCTCGGGCACGGTGGGGAAGACCCGGCGGGGATGGTCCGCTTCGGCCATGGCGGTCAGCCCCTCCGCCACCCGCTCGCGCAGCCAGAGCAGGCTCTCCTCGGGCGCCTGCGCGACCCGCTCGGGCGAGGGCGGGGCGAGCGGATCGCCGCCCGGCGCCCGGCCGCCGTCGAGGACCTCGGCGTGGTGGAAGGCGGTGGCGCGCCGCCACAGGGACCGGGGGATGTCGATGCCGCGCCGCCGCAGCCCGTGGCGTACGTAGGTGAGCGCGGCCGGCGCGCGCTCGACCACCTGGTGCAGGGGACACAGCGTCAGCAGGGCCAGGGCGCTGAGCCCGAAGGCGTCGTGGACCGCCGGATCGTCGCCCACCAGCGCGGGCGGCGGGCTGAAGCCCGGAGTGCCGGACGCGACGAAGGGCGTGCCGATCCGGTGTGCGGACTCGAAGTCGATCAGCCGGACCGTGTCGTCCTCCGCGACCAGCAGGTTTCCCGGGCTGACGTCGACGAAGAGGTAGCCGGCCGCGTGCAGCCGGTCCATGGCCTCCTCGGTGCGGGCCAGCACCTTCTCACAACGGCCGTAGTAGTCGGCGAAGTCGGCGGCTTCCGCGTCGCGGCGGATCAGCGGGTTGTGCTTGACGGTCCAGGAGCTGAGCGAGTCTCCCTCGACGAACTCGGTGACCAGGAAGTCGTGTTCCCACTCGGAGAAGTACGCCAGCGGCTCCGGTGCCAGGCCCGGTGCCGCCGTGTGCAGCGCCTGGAGGGTCTCCCACTCGGCGCGCAGCCGCCGCTGCGCGTCGGCGCCGCCCGCCCCGATACCGGTGTGCGCCCTGGCCTCCTTGATGAAGACCTTCCTCCCGGTGGTCCCGTGCCGGCCGCGGTAGGCGCCGCCCCCGTTGCTGTGGCGCAGGGCCGTCTCGAAGACGTAGCCGCCGAAGTCGGCCCGCCCGGACGGCGTCCCGGCCGCCGCCGTGAACGGGTCCTCGATCCCGGCGGGCAGTTGGAACGACACTCCGCGTACGTCCTCCACCAGCCGTCCCCGTCCGTCGGGCACCAGCAGTACCGGAGTGCCGTCGGCCCGCAGCCGCTGCCGTCGCAGGAAGGACCCGTACCGGTAGTGCACCGTGCGGGAGGTGCCGAACCGCCGGTCGCTGAGGATGTACGGCCCCTCCTCGTCCGCCAGCGCCTCGTCGAGGCGCTCCATCAGCCGCCGGGCCGCGTCGGGGTCCGGGGGGTAGGCGGCGCAGAACTTGCCGCTCTGCGGACGGGACGCGTGCTTCTGATGCGTCCAGCCGTAGAAGAGACGGGTGGACAGATGCTTGAACGACACGTCCTGTTCGCAGCAGATGGCCGCCACCACGTCCAGGACATGGCCGAGACGGCCGGGCCGGGCGGAGACGTGCACCTTCCAGCCCGCCGGTACGGCCTCCAGGCCGTCCCGCCGCCACATGGTCCAGATCCCCGACGGTGTGCCGTGCCAGCCGTGCGGCACGGTGGAGGGGCGGAGCTCTCCGCCGCGCGCTTCGGCGGCGTCGAGCGGTTCGTAGAAGTCGGGATCGGCGACGGTGAAGATGTAGGGGGTCCGCATGTGCCCTCTTCCTGAGAGGCGAGGCCGAGCACGGGGGCAGCCGGACGTGAAGGTGACCGGTCGTCACATCCGCACCAGCTGTTGCGCACCACGATGACCGACACCGGATCACACGTCAACTGAAATGAATGACATTGAAGATTCGATACATGTAGGCTTACGTCGGTCACGTAGCCATCCGCTCTCCGGAGGACGCCATGCACCCTGTACTGCATCTCCAGACCCTGAGTTCGGCCGACGAGTCCGCCGCCCTGCCGCCCACCATCACCACCAGCGACAGCTCGCTCAGCGTGATCTTCTGCGACTCCAACACCACCTGGGTCGCGCCGGAGGACCTGGGCGTCTGATCCGGTCCGGCTTCCCGCTCGGACCGGTTCCCCGGAAGGGTGCGGGCGCGGGGCCCGGCCCCGCACCCGCACGTCCCGTCCGTGTCCTCGCCGGAACCAGCCTTCTCCCGCAGCCCCCGGGCCCCGCCCGGGGGCTCCTCGCCGCGCCCCGGCACGCCCTACAATGGCCGGGGCCGACGCGCGGTGAAGCGCCGGCCGACGAGACCGGACCGGAGGCGTGACGTGACGGAGCCCGAGGCCACGCCGCAGACGCTGGCCGGGAGGATCGACGCCCTCTTCCGGGTCGTACGCCGCCCCAACCGCGACCAGTACAGCCACGAGGAAGTGGCCAAGGCGTGCCGCGAGGCGACGGGCGAGAGCTTCTCGGCGACCTACCTCTGGCAGTTGCGGACCGGTCGGCGCGACAACCCGACCAAGCGCCACCTGGAGGCGCTCGCGCAGTTCTTCCAGGTCCCGGTCACCTACTTCTTCGACGACGCGCAGGGCGCCGCCATCGCCGAGGAACTCGAACTCCTCGGCGCCCTGCGGGACGCCGGGGTGCGGAGCATGGCGCTGCGCGCCGTCAACCTGTCCCCCCAGGCGGTCGGGACCATCAGCGAGATGATCGATGTGATAGCGCGCCGGGAGCGGGACGGGGGTTCCCCTGCGTGACCGCCGACCGCGCCATGTCCGGACGTGACCGGCGAAGGATGTGGCGGGCCTGCCGCCGCCTCGTGGACCGCCAGCACCTGCCGGATCCCTTCGACGCCGCCGTGTTCGTCCGGGAGGTCGCGGCGCGGCGCGGACGGCCCGTCGAGCTGATACCGGTCCACGCCCGGCCCGATCTGCCGTGCGGGCTCCTGCTCACCACCGAGGCGTCCGACTACGTCCTGTTCGCGGCCGACACCACCCCGTTCCACCAGCAGCACATCCTGCTGCACGAGGCGGCACATCTGCTCTGCGGCCATCAGGACGCGGCCACCTTGCGTTCGGCCGCCCAGAATCTGCTTCCCACCCTGAACCCGGCGCTCGTCCAGCGCGTGCTGGGCCGCACCGTGTACAGCGAACCGCAGGAAGCCGAAGCCGAGTTAGTGGCGTCGCTGATCCTGTCCCGTGTCAGCTCCCACCGGCCGCGGAGCCCGCACAGCGTCGCGCAGCCCGATGTGGCTCCGCTGTTCGGCCTGCCGGACCGGCGGCCGCGGGGCCCGGCCCGGTGAACCGGGCGCGCGGGACGCGCCCGTGATCGACATCGCCGTCCAGGCCGCGGGATTCATCTTTCTCTGCTTCGCCGTCTTCCGGATCACCGTGGCCAGGACCGGCGGCATCCAGCGCTGCATGTGGGTCTTCGCCCTCTGCCTCGGCTTCTCGCTGCTGCTGAACGCGCCGAACACCCGGCCCGCGCCCAGCCTGGCCGCACTCCTCGTCGTCCTCACCCACGGGCTGAAACTGGCCGCGCTGACCTGCGTCGCCCTCATGGCGGCGATGCTGGACCGGCCGCCCGCGGACCGTGCCGCGCGGGCCCGCCGTCTGGGCACGGGGCTCGTCGTGCAGCTGGCGTCCGCCCTCCTGTACGCGGCCTCGCACGTGACCGTCACCGAGGACTCCGTCCTGGTACGCCCCGGACGCTCCTGGGCGTTCGCGCTGTACGGCGCGCTCTTCGCGGCGTACGGCTGCCTGTGCGTCGTCCCGCTGATCCGGGTCCTCGCCCGGCACGCCCGCCGCGCCGTCCCCGGTCCGATCAGAACCGGCCTGCGCCTGATGACGCTCGCCTGCTGCGCGGGCGTGCTGTGGACCTCGTGGGCGCTGGCGGACGCCCTCGAAGTCCTCCGGATCGGACGGGTGGGCCTGGGCGAGGACCTGATGTCCACGCTGCTGGGCGTCCCGGTGGCGCTGCTCGGGGTGGGCGGCGCGTCCGCGACGTTCTGGCCCGGCGTCCTCGCCGCCCCGGCCCGCTGGTTCCGGGCGCGGCGCACCTTCCACGCCCTGGAACCGCTCTGGGCGGCCCTGTACGCCGAGCTCCCCGGCATCGCGCTCGACGGCCCCCCTGCCCGGCGGCGCGGCGGTCTTCCGTGGCGGGCCACCTTCGAGCTGTACCGCCGCGTGGTCGAGATCCGTGACGCGTACCTGGCGCTGCGTCCGTACGCGGAGCCGGAGACGGCCGAGTGGATCACGTCCTCGGCCCGCCGCCCGGACGCCGCCGACGCCCGCCGTGAGGCGGCCCTCGAAGCCGACGCCATCGCCGCCGCCCTGGAGAACCGCCGGCTCGGCCGCCGGCCCGGCGCCCCGGCCCCCGAGGCCGCGCACCCGGCGCCGCACGCGCCGCGCACGCTGGCCGACGAGGCCGACTGGCTGCGTCGAGTGGCCCACGCCTTCGCCCGCCCGTCCGAAGCCGGCCGCACCGGCCGCCGTGTCGAAGCGGCCGACGACCGCTGAGGCGCTCCGGGCGGCGCGGACGCGGTGGCGGGCCCTGGCACGGTCGGCGGCGCGGACGAGGCATCTGCCTACAGGCCGGCGGTGAACAACAGCCGGTCGGGGGTGCCCGGGTGGACGTCGGTCAGGACGTTCCTGGTGGCCCGGCCGGTGAGGAAGCCCCGTACCGCCTCGGCGCTCGCGGCAGGGTGTTCGGCCAGATACAGGGCGGCCACTCCGGTGGCGTGCGGTGCGGCCATGGAGGTGCCGCTGAGGACCCGGCTGCCGCCTTGGAGCCAGGCCGAGGTGATGGCCTTACCGGGGGCGAACAGGGCGACGCAGCGGCCCCAGTTGGAGAAGCTCGCCGCTCTGTCCTCACGGTCGGAGGCGGCCACGGCCAGGGCGCCGGCGGCGGAGGCGGGCGAGGCGGTGCAGGCGTCCGTGGCGTCGTTGCCAGCGGAGACCACGGGCAGGATGCCCCGCTCGGACAGCGCGGTGGTCGCGTCGTCGATGGCGGTGGATTTCTCCTCGCCGACGGAGGCGTTGACGACCGCGGGGCCCTCGGCGTGGTGGGCGACCCAGTCGAGACCGGCGATGTACTGGGCCTTGTCGCCGTTGCCCGTGCAGTCCACCACCCGGACGGAGACGAGACGCGCCTGCGGGGCGACCCCGTAGGTCCTGCCGGCGACGGTGCCGGCGACGTGCGTGCCGTGACCATTGCAGTCGAGAGCGTTCCCGTCGCCGTCGACGGCGTCGAAGCCGGGGACGGCCCGGCCGCCGAACTCCGGGTGGCTGTAGTCGATGCCGGTGTCGACGATGTACGCGGTCGCGCCGTCCCCGTGGCCGCGCGTCGTGAAGGTGTGGTCGAGCGGCAGCGCGCGCTGGTCGATACGGTCCAGGCCCCAGACGTCGGTCGGGGCCCGGTCGGCCGGGCCGGGCGAGTCGTGGACGGTGAGGCGGGAGTTCTCCTCGACGGCGGCCACGGCGGGCGCGTCGCGCACCGCGCGCAGCGACGCCGGGCCGAGGCGCGCGGCGAATCCGTTCAGCGCGTCGGCGTAGGTGAACCGGGGGGTGACGCGCAGCGTCCGCAGGACCTCGTCGGCCGCGCGGCCGGGTTTGAGCGTGACGATGTACTCCCCGGGCACGGCGTGGGAGGAGAGCCCCACGGGGACCGGCGCGGGCGCGGTGCCCGCGTGCGCGGCGGGGACGCCGAGGAGCGGAAGAGCGAGCAGCAGGGCGGTTGCCGCTCGGAGCGGTGACAAGCGCATGCGGTGTGTGGTCCGTTCGGATCGAGTCGGATCGGCGGGGCCTCGCGGTCCCGGCACGTGTGCTTGTCCGGATCATGGTCCGCCGGCGGGCCGAAGCGGGGCATCCTCGCCGTGGGAGGCCGCCCCACCACTCGTATCGGGTGCGGGTAGCGGGCGTGTGCGGTTACGGGGCCGGTGGCGGCGCGGGGGCCGCGCGCGAGGCGGCTGATCCTGTATCGACGGCGAGCGCCTCGATGTTCTCGGAGAACAGGGCGAGGGCCGCGTAGCCCCCGGCGCTGTCCGCGACGGCGCTGGTGGCGCCGGCGTGGAAGCAGCCGTGCTGCTCGGTGACTTCGGGACGCCGGGGGGAGCTCGATGTGCACACGGCCCGGACCGTGTGGGCGATCCGCCCACCTCGACCCTGGTGATGAAGAACGTCGTCCAGGACCGCCCGCTGCCCGGATAGCGGGGCGGCCCCACGGACCGGGACGCGCGGAGCCGGGCCGTCCAGGACCGAGGCGGCGAGGCCCCGGCCCGGCGGCCCGCCCGACACCGACACCGGCATCGCCCCGGCGGGCCCCCGCCCGCCCGTCAGCTCCGTTCGCCCCCTCGGCTCCTCGGGCTCCCTCCCTCCGCGTGGACCGCGTCGGTGTCCGCCCCGAGCCGGGGCGCCGGCGCCGCCGCGGGCGCCGGGTCGGCGGAGAACACCAGCGGTGACCCCGGCGCGAGCAGCTTCCCGACACCCGGCTGCTCTATCCAGGAGAAGAGCGGGTTCCGCGTGGAACACCGGGGGTCCTCCTCGACCAGTTGCCGAAACGTCTGATACGGCCCCCACAACACCCCCGTGCCCTGGAGCGCGGAGCGCAGCTCGGCCAGGGTCCGCGACGCGAACCAGGGTTCGAGTACGGCGGCGATGGCGTGCCGGGCGGTGTACCGGCCGCCCTCCGTGGCCAGGTCCACGTCCATCAGCGGGCCGGTCATCTCCAGCTTCTCGGTGAGGCCCGTGGCCCGGCCCAGGGACCGGAACTGCCGGGTGGTGAGGGCCACGACCATCACCCGTCGGCCGTCCGCGGTGGCGAAATCGCGCCCGAAGGCTCCGTAGAGGCTGTTGCCGATCGGCTCCCGCGAGGCGCCGTTGATCTGCACGTCCGCGAGGTAGCCGAGATTCCCGACGGTGGCGAGCATGACGTCGGAGAGGGCCAGCGTGACCTCCTGGCCCTGCCCCGTCTGCCGCCGGCGCCGCTCGGCGGCCAGCAGACCGACCGTCAGGTACAGCCCGGCGGCGATGTCCCAGGCCGGCAGGACGTGGTTGACGGGCGCGGGGCCGTCGCCGGTGGCGTGCGGGAAGCCGCTGGCGCAGTTGACGGAGTAGTCGACCGCCGGGGAGCCGTCGTGGTCACCGAGCAGGCGCATCATGATCAGGTCCGGCCGCCGCGCCGACAGCTGCCCGAAGTCGAGCCAGCCGCGCGCCGGCAGATTGGTGACGAGAATGCCCGCGCCCGGGCCGTCCGCGCAGATGATGTCGGCCGCGGCCCGCTGCCCCTCGGGGGTGTCCAACGGCAGGGTGACCGACCGTTTCCCCTTGTTGAGACCGGTCCAGTAGAGGCTCGTACCGTCGCCGGTCTCGGGCCAGCGGTGGTAGTCGACGTTTCCGCCGACGGGGTCGATACGGATCACCTCGGCGCCCAGCTGGGCCAGTGTCATGGACGCGAGCGGAGCCGCGACGAAGGCCGAGACCTCCACGACCCGCAGCCCCGCCAGCGGACCGCGTCGCTCCTCAGGGGCGTTCGAAGACGGCTGCAATGCCCTGACCTCCTCCGACACACATGGTCTCCAGACCGAACCGGGCTTCGCGCCGCTCCAGTTCGTGCAGCAGCGTGGTCATGACGCGCACGCCGGTCGCGCCCACGGGGTGCCCCAGCGAGATACCGGACCCGTTGACATTGACCCGTTCCGCGTCGTCGATGCCCCACTCCTTCAGCACCGCCAGCACCTGGCAGGCGAACGCCTCGTTCACCTCGATCAGGTCCATGTCCGCCAGGGTCAGGCCGAGCCGCTTCAGCAGCCGGGCGGTGGCGGGGACGGGACCGATACCCATACGGGACGGCTCGCAGCCGGCCGCCGCCCAGCCCTTGAGATAGGCGATCGGGGTCAGCCCCAGCGCCTCCAACCGGTCCTCGGCGACGACCAGGCAGGCCGCCGCGGCGTCGTTCTGCCGGCAGGCGTTGCCGGCGGTGACCGTCCCGCCGGGCTCCACCGAACGCAGCGCCGCCAGCTTCTCCGGCGAGGTGTCCGGACGCATGCCCTCGTCGCGGTCGAGGACCAGGGGCTCTCCCTTGCGCCGCGGCACCGTCACGGGGACGACCTCGGCGGTGAAGGCGCCGGATTCCCAGGCCGCCGCCGCCCTGCGCTGACTGCGGACGGCATAGGCGTCGGCCTCCGCACGGGTGATCCCGTAGTCGCGGGCGAGGTTCTCGGCGGTCTCGATCATCCCGGAGATCTCCCCGAACCGCTCCACGGGCTGGGCCCGTTCACGGCCCCGGTCGAGCCGGTCGTGGAAGACCGTGGAGCCGAAGCGCCCGCCCCAGCGCATGTCGGTCGTGTAGTACTCGACATTGCTCATGCTCTCGACGCCGCCCGCCATGACGACCTCGGCCGCCCCGGACTGCACCATCATGGCCGCCGTGGCGACGGCCTGGAGCCCGCCGCCGCAGCGCCGGTCCAGCTGCATCCCGGCGACCTCGACGGGGAATCCGGCCTCCAACGCGATCCAGCGGCCGACGCACGGCGTCTCGCTGCTGGCGTAGGACTGCGCGAAGACCACGTCCTCGATCAGGGCCGGATCGAGACCGGCCCGCTCGACGGCCGCCTTCGCGACGGTGGCGCCCAGCTTCTCCACGGGCACCTGCCGCAGGCTGCCGCCGAAGGCGCCGATGGGGGTACGGACAGGGGCGACGATGGCCGCGCGGGTCATGCGTGGGTCTCCTTCTCGACGGAACGGACGGGAGCCGGGCGGAAGTCGGGGGCGCGCTTGGCGAGGAACGCCCGTACCCCCTCCGCGCTCTCGGCGGAGGTGAACGCCTCGTCGCTGGCGGCCAGCGAACGTTCGATCAGTTCTTCCTCGGTGAGGTCGTGTGCCGCGTCGATCACCGATTTGCACAGCGCCAGCGAGCGGGGCGGGCGCCGCAGCAGGACATCCGCCAGCTCCCGCGCGACAGCGACCGCCCCGCCGCGCGGCGCCACCCGGTTGACCAGGCCCCACGCCAGCGCGGTCGCCGCGTCGACCGGCTCGCCCAGCAGCTGCATCTCCTTGGCGCGCCCGGCCCCGATACGGCGGGCGACCCGGAACGTGCCCCCACTGCTGGGGAAGACCCCGAGCCTGATCTCCGGTGAACCGATGCTGATCTGCTCCTCGGCGACGATCAGGTCGCAGCAGACGGCGATCTCCAGTCCGCCGCCGAGCGTGTGCCCGTTCAGCGCGGCGATCACCGGCCGGGGGAAGGCCGCCAGCCGGGCGAACAGCTCGTGCTGCGGGCGGAGTTTCCTCGCCACCGCCTCGCCCGGTGCCCGCATCGGGGCGAACTCGGCGATGTCGGACCCCGCGCAGAACGCCCGGTCCCCGGCGCCGGTCAGGATCACGACGCCGACGGACACGTCGTCCTCCACGGTGTCCAGCGCCTCGGTCAGGCCGCGTGTCATCGCGGCGTTCCACACGTGCAGGGGCGGGTTGTCGAAGACGACGACCGCCACCCCGTCCGTGATCGTCAGCCGGACGTGTGCGCTGCTCATCCGGCCCCTCCGGGTTCGGTGTCCGTCGGGTGCTCCGCGGCCCGTGCCGCGGCGAGAAGGCCGCGTGCGCGGCGCAGTACGGGCGCGTCGACCATCTGTCCGGCGACCCGGATGACGCCGGGCGCTGACCCGCCGGAGCCCGCGGCGTCCCAGGCCGAGGTCACCGCACGGGCCCAGGCGAGCTGGGATGCGTCCGGGGCCCAGGCCGTGTTGACGGCGGCGACCTGCCCCGGATGGACGCAGAGCGCTCCGGTGACCCCCAGCTCCCGGGCCTGCCGCGCGGCGTCCGCCAGTGCGTCGGGTCCGTCCAGCGAGGCCAGCGACAGCGGCAGCGCGTACGAGGCGATCCCGGCGGCCGAGGCCGCGAGCGCGATCCAGCGGCACGGCTCGGTCAGCACCGAGGGCGTGGGCGCGACGCCCAGCGCCAGCGAGAAGTCCTCGCTGCCGAGCGCCAGCGCGCGCACCCGGGGCGCGGTCGCCAGGGCCGTCAGCGCGAACAGCGCGGCCGGTGACTCGATCAGCGCGATCAGCCCCACCGACCCCTCGGCCAGCCCGCGTTCCCGCTCCGCCGCGTCGAGGAACGCGGCCATCCGGGCGAGTTGGTCAGGGTGTTCGGCCTTGGGCAGCATGACCGCCCGCAGGCCGGGACGGAGCGCGGCCCGCAGATCCCGCTCCCACTCCGCGCGCGCCGCGCCGCTCCGTACCACCAGGTACTGGCCCTGCCCGGCCAGCCGGTCGAGGTGACCGGGCAGGGCGCGGCGAGCCGCCTCCTTCCCGGATTCCGGGACGGCGTCCTCCAGATCGAGGACCAGTCCGTCCGCGCCCCGGAGGTGGGCCTTGGCCAGCAGGCGCTCGTTCCCGGCGGGGACGAACAGCAGCGACCGGGGCGAGCCGGTGGACGTGCCGGTCATACGGCGTCCACCTCCGCGCTCATCACGGTCAGCCCCCGGTCGTCGGCGGCGTGCAGGCTCGCGCCCGCAGCGGTCGGTGTGGCGTGCAAGGTGAGTTCCCGTCCGTCGAAGGCCGGCCGCAGCCCCCGGAAGCGGAAGCCGGTGACGTGGGCGCCGGGCCGCTGCCGGGCATAGAGGTCGAGCAGCAGCGTCGCCGTGAGCGGCCCCTGGACGACGAGTCCGGGATAGCCCTCCTCCCGCTGCGCGTAGGCGCGGTCGTAATGGATGCGATGTCCGTTGAACGTCAGCGCGGAGTAGCGGAACAGCAGCACCGGGTCCGGTACGAGGGAGCGCCGCCATGTTCCGGGCGCGGGCGTCTCCTCCGGTGGCCGCTCCCGTGGAGTGCCGGAGGCGGCCCCGGACGGCGGGGCGGCACCTTCGGCGGCACGGTAGACGAGGTCCTGCCGCTCGGTGAGGACAAGGGCGCCGCCCTGCCGCAGCTCGTGGTCGACGGCGACGAAGACCAACGGGCCGCCGCGTCCCTCGCGCTCCCGTACGTCGGCGACGACCGACCTGCGGCGTACCGGTTCGCCGGTGCGCAGCGGCCGCGAGAAGGTGAGCGCGCCGCCGGCCCACATCCGGCGCGGCAGCGGCACCGGCGGCAGGAAGCCGCCGCGCCGGGGGTGTCCGTCGGGGCCCAGTTCGCTCTGCGGGGCACGGGGCCGGAAGCAGAGCCAGTGCGCGAGGAGCGGCGCGACGCCCGTAGCGGCCGGTGCGCGGTCCAGGGTGGCGGCCAGCGCCCCGACCGTGTCCGCGCCGAGCGTGTCCTCGGCCTCCTCGTACCGCCCCTTCCAGGCGTCGTAGGGGTCCGGTGGTGTCACGGGGTGACCTCCTTGAGATGGATGCGTTCGATACGGCCGACGACCAGGACGAAGGAGAGCACCGCGGCCAGCCCGGACGCGCCGACGAAGATCAGCGCGCCGTCGAAGGAACCCGTGATGTCGACGACGTATCCGATGACGATCGGGGTGGTGATGCCGGCCAGATTGGCGAAGGTGTTGAACAGCCCGCCGGACAGACCGGCGGCCTCCTTCGGGGAGGTGTCCGAGACGACGGTCCAGCCGAGACTGCCGAGCCCCTTCCCGAAGAACGCCATCGCCATCAGCACGATGACCACCGTCTGTGTCGAGGTCCAGGCGCAGGCGATGATGCAGGTGGACAGGGACAGACCGGCGACGATGGGGATCTTGCGGGCCGCGGTCACGGACATGCCGCGCCGCAGCAGCGCGTCCGAGAGCAGGCCGCCCAGGATGCCGCCGACGAAGCCGAAGAGGGCGGGGATGGACGCGGTGAATCCGGCTTCCAGCAGGGGCATGCCCAGTTCCTTGATCAGATAGATCGGGAACCACGTCAGGAAGAAGTAGACGATCGTGGTGATGAAGAACTGGCCCATGTAGAGGCCGATCATCATCCGGCTGGTGAGCAACTGCCGTACGACGGACCAGGTGTCCACCCCTGCCTCGGTGCCGACGGACGCGGCTTCCTCGATGTCGACGAGCGCGCCGCCCTCGACCAGGTGGTCCAGCTCGGCCCGGTTGACCCGCGGGTGGTCGCGAGGCTGGCGGTAGGCCACCCACCACCAGACGCTGAGCGCGATCCCGACGCCGCCCATGACGAAGTAGGCCGACGGCCAGCCCCAACCGTGGGTGAGCCAGGCCATGAACGGGGTGAAGACCACCGGCGCCGCGTACTGCGAGGAGTTGAAGATCGCCGAGGCGGTGCCGCGTTCCGCCGCGGGGAACCAGGTCGCCACGACCCGTCCGTTGGTCGGATAGGCCGGTCCTTCCGCCAGTCCGACCGCGATCCGCAGGATGAACAGCGCGATCATCGCCGAGGCGATGCCGAACAGCGGGACGAACCCCTGGAGCAGGGTCGCCACCGACCACGCGAGGACACTGCCCGCGTACACCCTGCGGGCGCCCCACTTGTCCACGATCCAGCCGCCGGGCAGCTGGGCCAGCATGTAGGCCCAGGAGAACGCGGAGAACAGATAGCCCAGCGTGATGTCGCTGATGCCGATCTGGTCCTGGATCTCGGTCCCCGTGATGGACAGGATCGCGCGGTCGGCGTTGTTGAGCGTGGAGACCACGAACAGAAGCGCGACGATCATGAAACGCGCTCTGCTGCGGCCGGGGGACGGCGCCGGGGCGGCCGGGCGTGGTGGCGAGGCGGTGGCTTTCCGGGGAGCAGCCATGGGACATCTCCATTGACATCGTCGGGCAGGCTGGGATTCTTCGGCACCCCGTGGAACCGGAACTCGGCGCGGGCGGCGCGGCGGTGCCGGGGCGGCGGGGGCCGGGGTGTGCGCGGGGCGAAGGGGGAGCGGCGTCATGCGGTGCGTCGGCCGGGGGAGGCGGGCGCCGGTACGCGGCGGTCGCCTCGCTCCCCGGCGGGGTCAGCCGAACCGGCCGCCGGTCACGTGCAGGGTCTCGCCGGTGATGAAGGAGGCGCGCTCCGAGGCGAGGAACGCCACCGCGTCGGCGATGTCCGAGGGCTGTCCGGCGCGGCGCAGCGGCTGGGCGGCCACCGCCTTGTCCCGGATCCGGTCGTAGTGCCCGAGCGCGCGGACGGCCTCGGTCTCCATGAAGCCCGGGGCGACGGCGTTGACGGTGATGCCGTACCGCCCCTGCTCAGCGGCGAGCGCGCGTGTGAAGCCGAGGACGCCCGCCTTGGCGCTGGAGTAGTTGGCCTGGCCGGGGTTGCCCAGATAGCTGCGCGAGGAGATGTTGACGACCCGTCCCCAGCACTGCTCGATCAGATACGGCATGACGGCCCGGGTGACCAGGAACGACCCCTTGAGGATCACCTCGATCACCGAGTCCCAGTCCTCGTCCGTCATCTTCGTCAGCAGGGTGTCGCGGGGGAAGCCCGCGTTGTTGACGAGTACGTGCACCCCGCCGAACTCCTCGACGGCGGTGGCGACCAGGGCCGCCACGTCCGTGCCCGAGGTGATGTCGGCACGGACCGCGATCGCCCGGTGGCCCAGTCCCGTCAGTTCCGCGGCGGTCGCCTCCGCGCCCGCCCCGTCGATGTCGGTGATGACGACCCGGGCGCCTTCCCGGGCCAGCCGGTGGGCGGTCGCCGCGCCCAGTCCCCGCGCCGAGCCGGTGATGATGGCGGTCTTGCCGCCGATGTCCAGATCCATGATGCGGCTCCTGTGTGTCAGGTCAGATCAGGTCGAGGCGGCCGGCGTCCAGGACGACCGTGCCGCGTTCGACCGCGGTGGTGCGGAAGGACACGACGTTCCCGTCGGTCCAGGACTCGGTGCGCAGCGTCTCCCCGGGGAAGACGGGGGCGGTGAAGCGGACCCGCAGCCGGTGCACCGAGCCCTCCCGGCCCGGCGCACCGGTCAGCAGGGCGTGCACGGCCACCCCGAAGGTGCACAGCCCGTGCAGGACGGGCCGGTCGAACCCCGCCGCCCGTGCGGTCGCGGGGTCGGAGTGCACCGGGTTGGTGTCGCCGTTGAGCCGGTAGAGCAGCGCCGCCTGGGGGAGGGTGGGCGCCTCGTGGACGGCGTCCGGCGCTCGCCCCGGCATCCGGTGCGCCGGCGCGGCGGCTTCCCTCGTGCTGCCGCAGCCGCCGTCCCCGCGCAACAGGCTGACCTGGCCCACCTCCGCCAGGAGCCGCCCGCTGCCCGCCTCCACGATCCGCCGCTCCTGGTAGAGCAGGGCGCCCTTGTCCGCCCCCTTGTCCACGACGCCGGTGACACGGGTGCGGCCCTCCACCTCACCCTCCGGCGGCAGCGGGGCGTGCAGGATCATCGACTGCTCGACGTGCAGCAGCCGCCGCCAGTCGATGCCGGTGTCCTCCTCGCGCGCCCAGAAGCCCGGATAGCCGAGCACGTTCGCCATGGTGGGGAAGGCGCGCGGTTCCTCCTCCCGTACGTACGCCAGCTGCCGGGCGTCGAGCGGATCGGCGCCGATCCCCAGGCTCAGCGCGTAGAGGACACAGTCCCGGGCGGTGTACCGCTGCCGTACCGGCGCGAACTCCCGCCGCAGCAGCCTCCACGGATCCACCGTCACGACACGGCCTCCCGCTCCACCACCAGGGCGTCCAGCGCCAGCACACCCCGCCCGGCCTCCAGGACGACCACCGGGTTCAGCTCCACGGCCTCGATCCGGTCCGCGTGGGCGACCGCGAACGCGGAGAGGGTCACCAGCAGGTCGGCGACGGCGTCGACATCCGCCTCCGGCGCGCCCCGGAACCCGGTCAGCAGGGCGTGCCCGCGCGTCTCGGCGATCATCCGCAGCGCCTCGTCCCGGTCGACGGCGCCGACCCGGGTCGCCACATCGCGGAACAGCTCCGCCCGCACCCCGCCGGTGCCGAACAGCACGACCGGTCCGAAGACCGGGTCCCGGCGCGCGCCGACGATCACCTCCACGCCGCGCGGCGCCGTTCGCGCCACCAGCACCCCCTCCACCCGCGCGCCGGGGCACGCGGCGGCGGCGCGGCCGGTCAGCGCGGTGAACCCGGCGGCGGCGGCCCGCGCGTCCGCGACACCGAGCAGCACACCGCCGATCTCCGTCTTGTGCGGGATGTCCGGCGAGACGATCTTCATGACGACGGGGAACCCGGTCTCCGCCGCCGCCTCGGCCGCCTCCGCGGCCGATGTCACCACCCGGGAGGCGGGGAACGGTACGCCCGCCGAGGCCAGCAGCCGCTGTGCGGCCGCCTCGGAGAGCGGCCCGGCCGGCACCTCACGGCGCAGGGCCGGTGGGACGGCCGACGAGGGCAGCGGGCGTTCGAAGCCCTCCCGCAGCCGGGCGAGCCCGTCGAGGGCCGCGACGGCCCGCTCGGAGTCGTCGTACACGAGGAAGCCCGCCTCCTCGTAGGACCGCACGACCTCGGGGCGGGCCTCCATGCACAGCACGGTCGGCCGGTTCATGAAGTCCGAAGTGCCCTTGCGGATCGCCTCCTTGATGCCTTCGCCGTAGGTCGGCGAGTCCGGCAGCATCGTGAACGAGCCGATCACACTGTCGTAGCCGCCCTGGGCGTACATCACCCGGTAGGTGTCGGTGATCAGGCTCATGTCGTTGAGCCAGCCCGCCGTGGTGTCACAGGGGTTGTCGTCGCTGCCCATCGGGTTGATCTCGCGCAGCCGGGCCCGGGCCTCCTCGGGCAGCCCCGCGACATCCAGCCCGTACCGCTCGGCGGCGTCGCACAACTGCACACCGAAGCCGCCGGAGACGGTGACGACGCCCAGCCGGCGTCCGGCCGGCAGCACCCCCCTGCTGCACGCGTACGCCAGGTCGACCTGCTCCTGGGTGGTGCGGGCGCGGTGCACACCGTACTGCCGGAAGAACGCGTCGTAGACGCTGTCGCTCCCCACCAGCGAGGCGGTGTGGGACCGCGCCGCCACGGCCCCCGCGTCGGAGGACCCGACCTTCATGAAGACGACCGGCTTGCGCCGCTCGTGGGCCACCGCCAGCGCGGTACGCAGCCGGTCGGCGTCCCGTACGCCCTCGGCGTAGGCGAGGATCACCGACACGTCGTCCTGGAGTGCGAGCCAGTGGACGCAGTCGGCGACATCGGTGCCGGCCTCGTTGCCGGTCGACACCCAGTAGCCGATGTCGATGTTGCGGCGACGGCACAGGTAGGCCAGATGGCCACCGTAGGCACCGCTCTGGCTGACCACCGCGACATTGCCACCGGTGGGAATCGCCTCGTCGAAGGCGCTGCTGAAGGTGCCGACGAAGCCACTGGCCGCGTGCAGCAGACCGAGGCAGTTGGGTCCGAACAGCCGCAGGTTCCCCTGCCGGGCCATCTCGGCCAGCTCCTCCTGGAGTGCCTGGCCCTCCTCGCCCGTCTCCGCGAAACCGGCCGCGTAGATGACGGCGGCGCCCACGCCCTTCGCCACGCAGTCGGCGACCGCCTGCTTGAGGAGCCGCGAGGGGAGGGCGATCAGCGCCATGTCCGGCACCTCGGGCACCGCGTCCAGCGACGGATACGCCGGCAGACCCTGCACCGTCGTCCGCTTGTGGTTGACGGGATGGACACGGCCCCGGTAACCGGCGCGGCGCAGGTAGTGCAGGGCCCGGCCGGAGATGCGGCCGGGGTCGTCCGAAGCGCCGATCACGGCGACCGAACGCGGGCGGAAAGCCTGCTCGAAGCCTGTCGGAACAGGCGAGGAAAGCACGGCTGACATGGGGCGGCTCCCTGGGTGCTGTCAGTGCGTGTGTGGTGCGAGTCACCATGCCGACCCCGCCCTGGTCATACAATGCCCGCACTGCGATCGCCAACTCTTGATACGTGTGAGGTATCACCATGGAGCTACGGCAGCTGAAGCACTTCCTGGCTGTGGCCGAGACCCTCAACTTCCGTACGGCGGCGGAGCGTTTGCACATGACGCAGCCCCCGCTCTCGGTCTCCATCCGCAAGCTGGAGGACGAGATCGGCGCCAGACTCTTCGTCCGGTCCACCCACAGCGTCGAGCTGACCGCGGCCGGCGAGGCGGCCCTGGAGCACGCCCGCGCCGCCGTCTTCCACGCGGCGGAGCTGGCACGGGTCGCCGAGTCCACCGCCGCGGGTGCCACCGGGACCCTGCGCGTCGGCTTCGTCGGCTCCGCCAAGAACCGGCTGCTGCCGTTGCTCCTGCGGGCCTTCCGCCGGACCTACCCGGGCGTCACACTGAAGTTCACGGAGGACACCAACACCGTCCTCATCGACTCCCTGGAACGGCACACACTGGACGTCTGCATCGTCCGTGTGCCCCTCGTCCGCCGCAGCGACCTGCAGTACGTGACGGTGGAGGCCGACCGGTTCGTCCTCGCCCTGCCCAAGGAACACCGGTTCGCACGGCAGAAGCGGATCACACTCCGGGACCTCGCGGACGAGCCGTTCATCGACTACACCCAGCACTCCATTCCCGGCCTGCACGCCCTGTCCACGATGCTGTTCCGGGAGGCCGGGGTGGTGCCCCGGGTCACCCAGGAGGCCGTACAGGTGGAGACGGTCCTCTTCCTGGTCGGCAGCGGGATGGGGGTGGCCCTCGTCCCTTCCAGCGCCGCCCGCAAGGGCCGCGACGGCGTGGAGTTCCGCGATCTGATCACCGAGGTCCCGCAACCCCGGCTCGGTCTCGCCGTCGCCTGGAACCCCCGTTACGAGAGCCAGGCCGGGCTGCGGTTCCGCGCACTCGCCGAGGAGGTCGGCACCGAGGCGGGCCGGGGCTGACGGGCCGGGACCGGCCTTTGCTCCGCCGCAGGGGCGGCCCGCCCCCTGCGGAAGGGGACGATCGGGCCCCTCTAGGGTGAGGGCATGCCACTCCTCTCCCGCACCCGGATCCCACGCGCGGGCGGGGTCCCCGGATGACCAGGGGGACCCGAGGATGACCAGGGAGACCAGAACACTGCCCGACCTGCCACCCGGTTCGGTGGACGCGACCTTCGTCATCCGGGGCTACGACGAGATGGTCGCCCACGACACCGTGTGGAGCGAGCACTCCCACCCGTTCCACGAGCTGCTCTGGAACGAGCGCGGCGCCTCCACCGCCGTGGTCGGCGCACGGGTCTGGACGATCACACCGACGCTGGGCCTGTGGATGCCCGCCGGCACACCGCACTCCGCTTCCGCGCTCGCCGGTACCTGGTTCCGCGCGGGTTTCTTCGGTCCGCGCACCACGTCCTCGATCTCCGACACACCGGTGGCCGTCGACATCACCCCGCTGCTGCGGCTGTTGCTGGAACGGCTCGGCGAACCCGGGCTCTCCGCCGTCTCGCGGGCCGCCACCGAGGTCCTGGTGCTCGACGTGCTCGCGCCCTCGCCGCGCGAACTGCTCGTGCAGGTACCCACCTCCGCCCTGCTGCGCCCGGTGGCCGACGCGGTGCGCGAGGACCCGGGCGACCCCCGCACCCTCGCGGACTGGGCCGCCGTGCTCGGCGTCAGCCCCCGCACGATCAGCCGCGCGTTCAACACCGAGACGGGCACGAGCTTCGCGCGCTGGGTGGCGGCGGTCCGCGCCCAGCACGCCGTCGGCCTGCTCACCCGGGGCTGGGACGTGGAGAGCGTCGCTGAACAGGTCGGCTACCGGTCGGCGAGCGCGTTCGGGGCGGCGTTCCGGCGTACGACCGGGCTCACCCCGGGCACGTTCCGCGAGCGCTGAGCGTCCGTCACGTACGCGCTGAGCGCCCGTCGGACCCGCGCTGAGCCCCCCCGCCTCGTAACCCCCCCGCCTCGTAACCCTCCCGTCCCGTAGCCCTCTCGTCCCGTACTCCCGCCCCCGTACGCACCGGCCCGCCCGCCGGGTTCCCTCCCGGCCTCTTGGCGTCTCCGGGTCCCCCACGCGTGTCCCGATCGCTACAGCCGATGTCCCAAAAGATCGATTGCGACACCGGGTCGCCTTCTCATAAAGTGCCAAGGCAAGCCTTACCTAACCTGCTGCCCAGGCGGTGCACCGCTCCACGACGCCCTTTCGCACGCCCCGTGTGGGACCGGCACCCCTGACCTTCCGAAAGCTGAGTACGGACCCATGTCTTCACACCGCCTTCGCCTGCTCGTCGTGGCAGCCGCCCTGGTGGGTCTCTCCGCCTGCGGCGGCCAGGCCGACACCGAGAACGAGAGCCAGGAGGGCAGTTCGCGTTCCGGCCGGTTCCCGCTGACCATCGAGCACGCCCTCGGGAAGACCACCATTCCCGCCAAGCCCAAGCGGGTCGCCACGGTGAACTGGGCCAACGACGAAGTGCCGTTGGCGCTCGGAGTGGTCCCCGTCGGGATGGCCGCCGCCAACTTCGGCGACGACGACGGCGACGGCGTCCTGCCCTGGACCGAGAAGCGGCTCAAGGAGCTGAAGGCCGACACCCCGGTGCTGTTCGACGAGACCGACGGCATCGACTTCGAGGCGGTGGCCGACACGGAGCCGGACGTGATCCTCGCCGCGTACTCGGGACTGACCGAACAGGACTACACCACGCTCAGCGAGATCGCCCCCGTCGTGGCGTACCCGGACGCCGCGTGGGCGACGCCGTGGCGCGAGATCATACGGACGAACAGCAAGGCGATCGGACTCGCCGACGAGGGCGAGGAGCTGATCACGGACCTTGAGGGCGACATCAGAAAGACCGTCGCGAAGTACCCCCAGCTCAAGGGCAAGTCGGCGATGTTCATGACCCACGTCGACCCCAAGGACGTGAGCGAGGTCGGCTACTACACGGCGCACGACACCCGGACACAGTTCTTCGAGGACCTCGGGCTGAGGATTCCGGACAGCGTCGCCAAGGCGTCCGAGGGCACGGAGAAGTTCGCCCTGTCGCAGAGCGCCGAGCGGATCGACGTGTTCGACGACGTCGACATCGTCACCGGGTACGGCGACGACAAGGGCGACATGCTCAAGACGCTCCGCAAGGACCCCCTGATCTCGAAGATGCCCGCCGTCGCGCGCGACTCGGTGTACCTGCTGCCCGGCAGCACCCCCCTGGCCACCGCCGCCAACCCGACACCGCTGTCGATCTCGTGGGTCCTCGACGACTACGTCGCGGCGCTCGCCGAGGCCGCGGACAAGGTCAAGTGACGACCGTCGACACCCGGTGCCCGCCGTACACCGCCGTGGCGCGGCGCACGGCGGGCGCCCGGACGCTGTGGCTGCTCCTCGCGGTCCTGGTGCTGGCCGTGGTGATGGTGGCGTCCCTGGCCCTCGGATCGCGCGTCGTGTCCTGGTCCGACGTCTGGTCGGCGCTCGGGGGCGCGGACGCGTCCCTGGAGCAGGCGGCGGTCACCACACGCGTGCCCCGTACCGTGCTCGCGGTCGTGATCGGCGCGGCCCTCGGGCTGTCCGGCTGTGTGATGCAGGGCGTGACCCGCAACCCGCTGGCCGACCCGGGCATTCTCGGGGTCAACATGGGCGCCTCGCTCGCCGTTGTCTCGGCGGTCGCGTTCTTCGGCCTCACCTCGCCGACCGGATACGTCTGGGTCGCGACAGCGGGAGCGGCGCTCTCGGCTCTCTTCGTGTACACGGTGGGGACGATCGGAAGGGGCGGCGCCACCCCTCTCAAACTGGCACTCGCCGGGGCCGCCACCTCGGCGGCGTTCGCCTCACTCGTCAGCGCGGTGGTCCTGCCGCGCAACGACATCGCCGGAAGCTTCCGGCTCTGGCAGATCGGCGGCGTCGGCGGGGCCTCCTTCGACCGCACCGGGCAGGTCCTCCCCTTCCTGCTGGTGGGGTTCGCCGTCTGCCTGCTGTCCGGGCGGGCGCTCAACTCCCTCGCGCTGGGAGACGAGTTGGCGGCCGGACTCGGGGAACGCGTCGCGTTCGTACGGGCCGTGGCGGCGCTCGGCGCCGTCCTGCTGTGCGGGGCGTCGACGGCGGTCGCCGGCCCGATCGCCTTCGTCGGCCTCGTCGTTCCGCACACCTGCCGGCTGCTGGTCGGCGTGGACCACCGCTGGCTGCTGCCCTTCTCCGCGCTGCTGGGCGCCTCCCTGCTCACCGCCGCCGACGTGGTCGGCCGGGTCGTGGCCCGTCCCGCCGAGGTCGACGTGGGCATCGTGACGGCGCTGATCGGCGCCCCCTTCTTCATCTGGATCGTCCGCCGGCAGAAGGTACGTGCCCTGTGAGCGCCCATCTCGTCACCCGGCTGCCGTCCGCCGGGCCCGCCGCCCTCGGCCGGGCCCGCCGCGCGTCCCGGCGGCGTCTCGTCGTTCTCGCTCTGGCCCTCCTGGTCGTCGCCGCGTTCGCCGTGACGCTGATGGCCGGCCGGACGTTCCATCCGCCCCGCGACGTGATCCGGGTGATCCTCGGCGAGCAGGTGCCGGGGGCCTCCTTCACCGTCGGACGGCTGCGGCTCCCGCGAGCCGTGCTCGCCGCCGCCGCCGGGTTCAGCTTCGGCCTGGCCGGTGTCACCTTCCAGACGATGCTGCGCAACCCGCTCGCCAGTCCGGACATCATCGGCATCAGCTCCGGTGCGAGCGCCGTCGCGGCGATGGCGATCGTGACCCTGTCCCTCGGCAGGACGGAGGTGTCGGTCCTCGCCGTCGTCGCCGGCCTCGCCGTGGCCGTACTCGTGTACGCCCTGGCCTTCCGGGACGGTGTCGTCGGGACCCGGCTCATCCTGATCGGCATCGGGATCTCCGCGATGCTCGACAGCGTCACCTCCTACGTGCTGTCCCAGGCCGCCGAATGGGACCTCCAGGAGGCGATGCGCTGGCTGACCGGCAGCCTCAACGGCGCGACCTGGGAGCAGGCCCTGCCCACCCTCGCCGCCCTGGCCGTGCTCACACCGGTGCTGCTGGCCCGCTCGCGCGACCTCTCGGTGATGCGGCTCGGCGACGACACCGCGTCCGCCCTCGGTGTACGGGTCGAACGCACCCGTATCACCGTGATCGTCGCGGCCGTCGGACTGATCGCCGTCGCGACGGCGGCGGCCGGGCCGGTCGCGTTCGTGGCGTTCCTCTCCGGCCCCATCGCCGCCCGGGTGCTGGGACCGGGCGGTTCCCCGCTGGTGCCCGCCGGACTCGTCGGCTCCCTGCTGGTGCTCGTCGCCGACTTCTGCGGCCAGTTCGCCTTCGGCGCCCGCTACCCCGTCGGTGTCGTCACCGGCGTTCTCGGAGCGCCCTACCTCGTCCATCTGATCATCCGTACCAACCGGACAGGAGGCTCGCTGTGACCTCGACCCACTCACTGGCGGCCGAGCGCCTCACCCTCGGCTACGGCGAGCGCACCGTCATCGAGTCCCTCGACCTCACCGTGCCACCCGGCAGGGTCACGGCGATCGTCGGCGCGAACGCCTGCGGGAAGTCGACACTCCTGCGCTCGATGTCCCGCCTGCTCGCGCCCCGCGAGGGCCGCGTCGTCCTGGACGGCAAGGAGGTGCACCGCCTGCCCGCCAAGCAACTGGCCCGTACCCTCGGCCTGTTGCCGCAGTCACCGGTCGCGCCCGAGGGCATCACCGTCGCGGACCTCGTCGGACGCGGACGCCATCCGCACCAGAGCGTCTTCTCCCGCTGGAACGAGAAGGACGACGCCGCCGTGGTGTCCGCGCTCGAAGCGACCCGTACGACACCGCTGGCCGACCGCTCCGTGGACGAACTCTCCGGGGGCCAGCGCCAGCGCGTGTGGATCGCGATGGCGCTCGCCCAGCAGACCGACCTGCTGCTCCTCGACGAGCCCACCACCTTCCTCGACGCGAGCCACCAGATCGAGGTCCTCGACCTGCTGACCGATCTGAACCAGGCGCGCGGCACCACCATCGTCATGGTGCTGCACGACCTCAACCTCGCCGCCCGGTACGCGGACCACCTCATCGCCCTGGCCGAGGGCCGGCTCCACGCGGCCGGCTCCCCGGACGAGGTGCTGACGCGTGCCAACGTGAGCGCGGTGTTCGGTCTCGACAGCCGCATCATCGAGGACCCCGTCTCGCGGCGGCCCCTCATGCTCCCCATCGGCCGCCACCACGTCGTGCCACCGGGGAGCCTGACCGCGCGGCCCCATCCGGCGGGGGAGGCGGGGCACTGACCGTACGCCGTGCCGCCGGTCGCGCCGGGGGTGCCCCGCGGCGAACCCGGCGGCGCGGGACGGCGCTTCTCAGACGGCGGACCAGCCGTTGTCCACCGGCAGGATCGTGCCGTTGATGTTGGAGGCGGCGTCGGAGGCCAGGAAGACGATGGCGGCGGCCTGTTCCTCCGCGGTGGCCACCTTGCCGGCGAGCCCGAGGTAGGGGGAGAGGGCGGCGGGGCCGCGCGCGTCCTTGCGGGCGTCGACCCGGATGGCGGTCGCGGTGGCGCCGGGGGCTATGGCGTTGGTGCGGATGCCCTGGCTCCGGTACATCACCGCGAGCGACTTCGTCAGCCCCACGACGCCGTGCTTGGAGGCCGTGTAGGCGGCGCCGGCGGCGCTGCCCCGCAGACCTGCCTCGGACGCGGTGAACACGATCGCGCCGCCGCCCGCCGCCAGCATGTGCGGCACGGCGGCACGGGTCAGCAGGAACGGGGCGGTCAGATTGACCCTGATGACCAGCTCCCACTCGGCGTCGTCGGTCTCGTCGAGGGCCGACATGCGGTCCATGACACCGGCGTTGTTCACCAGGACGTCCAGACCGCCCAGCTCCTCCAGAGCCGTGGCGACGACCCGGTCCACCACCCGCTGGTCGCTGAGGTCGCCGACGACCGCGCGGGCGGTGCCTCCGGCGCTCCCGATCGTCGCGACGGTCTCCTCGGCGCTCTCCCGGTTCAGGTCCGCGACCAGGACCCGCGCCCCTTCCCGGGCGAACATCAGCGCCGCGGCGCGGCCGATCCCCGATCCCGCTCCGGTGATCACCGCGGTGCGTCCCTGAAGGCCCGTGCTGGTCATTCCGTGCTCCGTTTCCCGCGTGGCTGTGAAGGCGTCCGCGCTCACGGGGGCCAGCCAAACACAAGCGAATTAATTGAGTCAAGCAACTAGCTGATCGGGTGCCTCCCGCCGTCCCCGCCCCGGTCGGAAACGGCCCGGCCCCGGCCCCCGACGTGCGGACCAACAGCGTCCGACGTGCGGGGACCGGGGCCGGGGCGGCGGCGGGCCCGTGGCTCAGCCGCGGGCCGGGTCGTGCTCCTGCTCACGCTCCGCGTCGTCCGCGTCCGGCTGCCGCGCGTCCGGCCCTTGCCCGAGCAGCCGCAGCAGCCGGGCGACCTCCTGGGCCATCGCCTCCCGCGCGGGCCGCAGATAGGCGCGCGGATCGACGGTCGGGGGCTGCGAGGTGAGCCGGGCGCGCGCCGCCGCGCTGAAGACGGTGTTGAGATGCGTGGCGATATTGATCTTGCGCATCCCCGCGTGCACCGCGGCGGTCAGATTGCTGTCGGCCACGCCCGACGAGCCGTGCAGCACCAGCGGTACGGGCACCGCCGCGCGCAGTTCGCGGATGAGATCCAGGTCGAGCCGCGCGGTGCGACGGGTCATCTGGTGGGACGACCCGACCGCGACGGCGAGCGCGTCGACCCCGGTGTCGGCGACGAACCGGGCCGCCTCGCCCGGATCCGTCCGTACCCCGGGGGTGTGGGCGCCGTCCTTGCCGCCGATCGCGCCGAGTTCCGCCTCGACCCACACGCCCCGCTCGTGACACCACTGGCTCATCTCGTGGGTACGGGCGACGTTCTCCTCCCAGGGGAGGTGGGCGCCGTCGTACATCACGGAGGTGAAGCCGCGCTCGACCGCCTCCTTGATCAGTCCGGTCCCGGTCGCGTGGTCCAGATGCAGGGCGACGGGTACGGAGACCGAGGCGACGGCCTCGTGCGCGGCGGCGGCGAGCGGCCCGAGAGCACCCCGGTAGGCGACGGCGTTCTCGCTGATCTGGACGATGACGGGCGCGTTCGCCTCTTCGGCGCCCGCGAGGACGGCCTCTAGCTGTTCGAGGAGGACGACATTGAACGCGCCGACGCCGTGCGCCGCTTCGTTGATGATGTCGCCGGTGGGGACGAGTGGCATGTTCTGCTTCCCGTGAAGGACGGAGGATGGAGGACAGAGGGTCGGACGGCGGATGGCGGACCGGGACGACGGGACGCCGCCCGGTGCTGTCGCCGGTGTCAGCCGGTCTGGTCCAGCACCACCGAGCGGGTCAGGTGCGTCGGCTGGTCGGGGTCGCGCCCGGCCGAGGTGGCCAGCTCGACCGCGAGCCGCTGGATGACGACGAGTTCGGCCAGCGGGTCGAGGCTCCCCTGGCGCAGGTGGGCACCCGTGGCGCCGATCTGCTCGGCCAGCGGAGCGGGCAGCGGCGAGAGCCCCCAGACCGCGCGGCCCGGCGCGGCCACCGCGATGGGTCCGTGGCGGTACTCCATGAGGGAGTACGACTCGGTCCACCAGGCCGCCGCCTCGCGCACCTTCAGCGCCGCCTCGGCCGCGATTCCGACGCTCCAGCCGGAGCCGAGGAAGGAGATCTGCGCGGCCCCGAGCAGTTCGGGCTCGATCTCGGTGGTGAGCGCCGTGGTGACGTCGGCGAGCGCGCGGGCCGTGCTCTCGCCCAGGTGGGCACGGAGCAGCAGGAGCTGGGTGGTGGGGAAGCGGGTCTGGACCACGGAGCGCTCGTCCGCGTAGTCCAGGCAGATCACGTCGTCGGCAGCCGCGGCTGCCGGGGAGTCACCGACCGCGGTGATCACGGTCGTACGGACGCTCGGCGCGAACTGGTCGAGCGCGGAGAGCACTTCGGTGGTGGTGCCGGACCGGGTCAGGGCCAGCACCCGGTCGTAGGCGCGGGTCGACCGCACCTCGGAGGCCGGGAAGGCGTCCGTCAGACCCAGCCCGGCCTCCTCCCGGAGGTGCGCGTACGACTGCGCCATGAACAGTGAGGTCCCGCAGCCGATGACGGCCACACGCTCGCCCGGCGCCGGCAGGGCGGCGGAGTGCTGGGGAAGCTCCTTGACGACCCGCTCCCAGCAGTCGGGCTGGGAAGCGATCTCTTGGCTGGTGTACTGCTCAGACATGGTTCTCCGATGGGGTGGGCGCGCCGGACGGGCGCGGGGAGACGAGAGGGGTACGGATACGGGTACGGGCGGGCCGGGTCAGTGGCCGAGCGTCGCGCGCAGCGAGGGCTGGAGCAGCTTCGCGTGCGCGCGCACCATGTCGTCGCACAGGTCCCAGATGCGCTCGACGGGCAGGGCGGCCGCGGTGGCCGGGTCGGCCATGGCCGCCTGCCGGATGGACCGGGGGTCATCCTCGATTGCTGCCCGCACGACCAGCTCGTTCATGCTCAGATACCCCCGGTTGAGCGCCGCGCACTGCGCGGGCAGCGCGCCGACCCGGGTGGGCTGCACACCGTTGCCGTCCACCAGGCAGGGCACCTCGACGGTGCCGGTCGACGGCAGATTGTCGATCAGCCCGTGGTTGGGCACGTTGCCGTAGACCGTGCGGGGCGTGCCGGTCGTGATGCTGTGGATGATCTGGGGCGCGTACTCCATGGTGCCCTCGACGGTCAGAGGCGTCCCGGCGGCCAGCGCGTCGCGGGTCTTCTCGTACTCGGCGACGTTCTCCTCGACGATGCCGAGGTAGGCGCCGACGGGCAGGCGCAGCCGTTCGATCTCGCTGTCGTGGTGCAGGTACCAGGGGACGTACTCGGAGGAGTGCTCGCTCGTCTCGGTCGGGTAGTAGCCGAGGCGCCGGTACATGTCGACGCGCACCCGGCGCCGCAGCTGCGGGTCCTTCTCGATGAGGGCGTCCAGCCGCGGGTAGAGGTCGGTTCCCTGGTGTTCGAGACGCAGCACCCACGCCTGGTGGTTGACCCCGGCGGCCCGGTAGGTGACCTCTTGGTGGGGGACACCGAGCAGGTCCGAGAGGTCGCGGATGGTCCAGTACACCGAGTGGCACAGACCGACCACGCGGGTCAGCCCGGTGGCGCGCGTGAGGTACTGGACGTTCATCGCCATGGGGTTGGTGTAGTTGAGCAGCCACGCGTCGGGGCAGACCTCGGCGATGTCCTCGCCGAGCGACTTGAGCAGGGGGAAGGTGCGCAGCGCGCGGAAGATCCCTCCCACGCCGAGGGTGTCCCCGATGGTCTGGCGCAGACCGTGGCGGGCGGGGACGTCGAAGTCGGTGCGCGTCGACTCGCCCATGCCGACCTGGACGATGTTGATGACGAAGTCGGCGTCCTGGAGGGCCGCGCGCCGCTCGGCGTGGGCCGTGATGCGCGGGGTGGCGCCGCCCGGGACGGTCAGCCGGTCCGCGATGTGGCGGGCGGCGCCGTGGGCGGTGTCGAGCCGCTCGCTGTCGATGTCGTGCAGGGCGATATGGGCGCCCTGCAACTCGGGGAAGGCGAAGATGTCGGCCAGCAGGCCCTGGGTGAAGACGACGCTTCCGGCGCCGATGAAGGCGATTTTCGGGTGGCTGAGGGTCATGAGTGGTTCTTTCCGTTGCGGGCGACGGCCGTTCGGGCCTCGTCCCAGGTGGGCTGGGCGGCGGTACCGCCGTGTGCCCGGGTGGACAGTGCGCCGCAGGCGGCGGCGAGTTCGATAGCTTCCGCGGTGGGCAGACCGCGCAGGACCGCGGCGACGAAGCCGGCGTCGAAGCTGTCCCCGGCGCCGACGGTGTCCAGCGGCCGGGCGGCGATGCCGGGGGTACGGGTGAGGGTGCCGCCGTCGTGGGCGAGGGCGCCCTCGGCTCCGTCCTTGACGACCACCAGCGGTCCCCGGGAGGCGAGTCGGCGGGCGGCGTCGGCCAGGGAGGCCGGGGCGTGCCCGGCGTCGGCGGTGGTCGCGAGAGCCAGCGCCTCCTGGGCGTTGGGCAGCAGGAAGTCGGTGACGGCGAGCGTCGCGTCGAGTGTGCCGGGGGCCCACTCGCCCGACGGGTCGTCGTTGGTGTCCAGGGAGGTGGTCGCGGAGTGTGCGCGGGCCCTGCCCAGCAGGTCCGGCAGCGCGGCGGCGAGCTTGGGCAGCAGGAAGTAGGAGGCCGCGTGCACGTGCCGGCTGCCGGTGAGCAGTTCGTCCGGCACGTCGGCGGGTCCGGTGGCGCTCAGGGTGCCGGGGGAGGTGAGGATCGTACGGTCGCCGTCGGCGCGGGTCACGACCACGGTGAGCGGTGTGGGCAGGCCGGGGTCCACACGCAGCGCGCCGGTGTCGACACCCCGGGCGTTCAGCGCCGTACGGACGAAACGCCCCGACTCGTCGTCCCCGACGCGCCCCGCGAAGGCGACCTTGAGCCCGAGCCTGGCCGCTCCGCAGGCCATGATGGCGGCGGAGCCGCCGAGGGTGAGCACGCCGGTGTCGACGAGTTGTTCGCGCTGCCCGAAGGCGAGCGGCGCGTCGAGCGGTCCCAGAACGATGTCGGGGTTGGCGTCCCCGATGACGAGCAGGTCGAAGGTGTGTGACATACGGCTTTCCCGTTGGTTGCGGACCTGGCGACGGATGGGTCGGTGTGCGCGGCGGCCTCAGCCCTTGAGACCGCTGGAGGTGATGGACTGGATGAACGACTTCTGGGCGAAGAGGAAGGCGAGCAGGACCGGCAGGACCGTGATCACATTGCCCGCCATGACCGCCGACCACTGGGTGTGGTGCAGTCCCTGGAAGGTCGTCAGTCCGAGCTGGAGGGTGTATTGGGTGTCGTGGTTGATCGCGATCAACGGCCAGGACAGGTCGTTCCAGGTGGTCAGGAAGGTCAGGACCGCCACGGTGCTCAGGGCGGGCCGTGACAGCGGCAGCACGATGAAGAACAGCACCCGCAGCCGGGAACAGCCGTCGATCCACGCGGCTTCCTCCAGCTCCCTCGGCAGGGAGAGGAAGAACTGCCGCAGGAGGAACACCGCGAACGGTGTGACCAGCGAGGGGACGATCAGCGCGCCCAGGGAGTCGATGAGGCCGAGACGCTTCATCACCAGGAACGTGGGGATCATCGTCAGCTGGAACGGGATGGCCATCGTGGCCAGCATCAGTCCCAGCAGCAGCCGGGAGCCGGCGAACCGCATCCGGGCGAAGGCGTAGCCGCCGAGCGAGCCGAGCAGCAGGTTGGACGCCACGGCGACCGCGGAGACGATCAGTGAGTTGGCGAACCAGCGCGGGAACAGCGCGTTGCCGATCACATAGCGGTAGCCGCCCAGATTGATCCGGGAGGGCCACAGGGCCGGGGGGAACCGGTTGATCTCCGCGTTGCTCATCACGGAGCTGAGCAGCAGCCAGATCAGCGGAATCGCGAAGAGCGCGGTGAGCGGGACGAGCAGCAGATGCCAGCCGCTGAACGGCAGCCACCGGCGGCGTCGCGCCGTTCCGTCGGACGGCCCGCCGGCGGAAGGTGAGGAGGAGGAAGGGGATGAGGAAGGGGAAGAGGAGGGAGAGGGGACAGTGGTCGTCGCCGTCATCGTGCGGCTCCTTCGAGGCGGTCGTTCGCCCGCGCCCGGCCCCGTACGGCCCGCAACACCCGCGGGGCCACACCGAGGACGAGCAGGACCAGCGCCAGCGCGTAGGCGGCCGCGGCCCCGTAACCGGCGGTGAAGTTCTTGAACGCCTGCTCCCAGATGAAGTAGACGATCACCGTGGTCGAACCGAGCGGTCCGCCCTTGGTCGTCACGTACACCAGGTCGAAGACCTGGAGCGCGTTGATGGTCTGCCACAGCAGCAGGAACACCAGGACCGGCGTCAGCGCGGGGAGTGTCACATGGCGCAGCAGATGCCACCGGCCGGCGCCGTCCAGCCGCGCTGCCTCGATGAGCGAGGGCGACACGTCCTGGAGCGCGGCCAGTGTGACCACCACGCAGAAACCGGTGCCGCTCCACACCGAGATCGCCACCAGGACGAGCAGGGCCTGTGCCGGGTCGGTGAGGAAGCCCTGCGAGGAGATGCCGAGCTGGTGCAGTACGGAGTTGGCCGCCCCGAACTCCGGGTCGAGGATGAAGGAGAACAGCACTCCCTGCGCCGTCGCCGAGATGACGAACGGCACGAAGATCAGCGTGCGGTACAGGCCCACCAGCCGGATGCGCTGGTTCAGTACGAGGGCCAGCAGCAGCCCCAGACCGATGCTCAGCGGCACATACAGCGCGGTGTAGAGCAGTGTGTTGCGTACGGCCTGGCTGAAGTGCGGGTCCTGTACCAGCGCCCGGTAGTTGCCGAGGCCGACCCAGCGGCTCGGTGTGACCAGGTCGTCGGCCTGGAAGGACAGCAGCAGGGACCAGGCGACCGGGACGACGCTCAGACCGAGGATGACCAGGACCGAGGGCGACACGAACGCCCAGGCCGTAGCGGTCTCCCCGCGCAGCCGGCGTCGCAGCGCGCGCGGTGACGGCTGCGCGGGGACGGTGTCGGCGGCGTGGGCGCCGGCGGGTTCGGTCGGGTGGTCATGTGCGTCGTCCGGCAGCGTGAGCGGAGTGGGCAGGCGCGGCATCGTATTCCTCTCAACGCGGGATGAGCAGGGCGGCGTTGGCCTCGTCGGCACAGGTGCGCAGCGCCTTGACCGGCGTGCTCCTGCCGAGCAGTACGGCCGCGATGGCCTGCCCGAGCGCCTGCGAAATCTGTGGATAGGCCGGGTGGACGGGCCGGACGCGGGCCGTGTCCAGGGCCTGGGTGAACACCTTCAGCCCGTCGGTGTCCGCCTCCTGCTTCCGCCACGCGGGCAGGGCCTGGGTGGTTCGGCTCAGGGGCAGGCTGCCGGCCTGGACGTCCCAGTGAATGTCCTGGGCGGGCTGCGACAGCCAGGTCACGAAGGTGCGCGCCGCCCGCACCCGCGCCGGGCCGTTGTCGAACACGGTCCAGGTGTCGGGGCCCGATATGGTCAGCGGCTTTCCGCTGTAACTGGGCAGCGGGACCACGTGGTAGTCGATCTTCGCCTGGTGCACGTCGGGCAGTTGCCACGGTCCGGTGAGGACCATGCCCATCCGGCCGGACAGGAAGACCTGGTACATCTGCTCGCTGCCGGCCTTGGGGTCGATGTAGACGCTCTTGTCCTTCGCGAGCGACGCCACCGTCTCCAGGGCCCGTACACCGGTTTCGGCGAAGCCGATGTGCTGTCCGTCCTCGCTGACGACCTCGCCGCCGAGGTCCCACACCATCGGCCAGAGCCGCCACACGGTGTCCTCGTCGCCCACACCGGGCCAGCCGGTACCGAAGGTGCCGCGCGCCCGGTCGGTGAGTTTCCTGGCCGTCGCCACGAACTCGTCCCAGGTCCAGCCGGGTTCGGGGAGCGGCAGACCGGCGTCGCGAAAGAGCTTCTTGTTGCAGATGACGGCGAGCGAGTCGAGCAGCGCGGGAGCCGCCCTTACCTGCCCGTTGAGGGTGACGGCCTCGCGCGCGGGCCGCCAGAAGTCCTTCCAGGGCACGCCGCCGGAGCGGAGCGTGTCGGTGAGATCCACCACCGAGGGGCTGCGCGCGACGCTGGCCAGGTCCGAGCCGAAGACATAGGCGACATCGGGGAAGGAGCCGGATGCGAGCGCCGCGGTGATCTTCTGGAGCATCGCGTCGGCCAGGACCCCGCCACCGGAGTCGACCCGGATGCCCGGGTGGGTGCGGTTGAACTCGGTCGTCAGCGCCTCGATCGCCTTGCGGCCGGTGCCGGTCTGGCCGTGCCAGAGCTCGACGGTGACCGTCCCGTCGGCTCCGACGCCGTCGTCGGCGGCCGTGCCGCAGCCGGGGAGCGCTGCGGTGGCGGCGGCGCCGAGCGCCAGCCCGGTGCCCCGGCGCAGGGCCGTACGGCGCGAGAGTCCGGCGGAAGCGCCGGGAATACGGTGTGCAGCGGCCATATGAGCCCCCAGGGAAAACGCGAAGCGGCACGTTGTGCGCGGTGTGCTGGATGAGTGTGGTGTCGGGAGACGCGTCCCGTGGCGGGCGCGTACGACACGCGGGGGCGCTCCGGACGCGGAGCCGGGCCCGTGAGGGGAAGCGGTGCCGTGGGGGCCCGGGCCCGGCGCGTACCGCCGCGAGGTGCGGCTACGCGCCGGGCCCGGCCGGGCCGGTCGCCGGCCCTGGTGGTGGAGCGTCTCAGCAGGTCTTGCGGACGTACGAGCTGCTGCCGGGCGCGGTGACGTTCACATCGCGCAGTACGACGCTCAGGCTGTCACCGAAGCCGGAGCACGTCTGCTTGAAGTACTTCTCCTTGTACTCGATCACGATCACGTTGTTGCCGAAGCCCTCGACGTAGTCGCCGCACTCGTCCCACTCGCCGCACTCCTCCGCGACGGCGAAGTCCAGGCCGGTCTGCGCACGCTGCGTCGAGAAGTTCGCGGTGTTCTTCTGCGCGATCGCCAGGCCCTTCTGGTGGGCGTAGTCGGAGAGCAGCTTGACGTACGCCTTGGCGTTCGCCTCGCTGATCTGGCTGAACCGGTCGAAGGTGTCCAGATTGTCGGGCTCGACCGCGTTGAAGCCCTTGCTCGCGCAGGTGTCTATCCAGGAGTTCACCTTGGCGGCGATCAGCTTGCGCTTCGCGTCGGTCCGGATGTCGAGGATGGCCTCGCCCCAGCCGTCGTCGTAGACGACATCGCCACTCGAGTCGCGCAGCAGCAGGTCGCCCCACTCGCTCTCGGCTCCCGGCTGGGCCTGGAAGGCGTTGACATAACAGATGTTGTAGAGGCCCGCGGCCGGCGAGGCGGTGTAGTCACGGCTGACGACCTTCACCCCGGTCGGCGGGGTGTACGCCTGGCCGATCTGGTAGTCGAAGTTGCCGTGGACCGGCGGCAGGGTCACGGCCTGGGCCGCCGCGACGGCGGTGGGGGAGACGAACAGCGGCGTGATCACCGCCGCCGTCACGGCCGCGGCGGCGGCGACGAGTCTGCGGGATCGGACACGGTTGACGAGGGGCATCTTGAGCTCCAGAAGATGGGGGGTACGTCCCCGCCTCGGACCACCGCACGCGGCGTGGTGATCCTGGCGACTGTGTCCGGACTGGCGGTCCGTGGACCGCGTTACCGGCTGGGCGTACCTCTGGCGCCGGTGCTCAGCTCTGGCGTTGGATGGAGTAAAGCGAGCAAGTTTCGGCATGTCAACAGATCGAAGATGCGCACTTTGCTCATATGGGCAGCCGATCGAGCCGTTCGGCGGACCGGGAAAACCCCGATCTGCGCTTCTACGCGCGGGTCTATGCTCATCCCATGCTGAAAACTGAGCGCCATGCGCGAATACTTGAGCATGTCTCCGCGCGGGGCGGCACCAATGTCAACGAGCTGTCGCGGCTGTTGAACGTCTCGGGGGCCACCGTCCGGCGTGACCTGCAACAGCTGGCGCGGCTGAACCTGCTGCGCCGCACGCACGGCGGGGCGCTGGTCGGCAGCGTCGGACCGGAACTCCCGGTCCAGCACCGTACGGATCACTGCCGGCCCGAGAAGCAGGCCATCGCCAAGGCCGCGGTCGCGCTGGTGCCGGAGGGCGCGGTCGTCGGCATGACCGGCGGGACCACCGTCACCGAGATCGCGCGCCTGCTCGCCGCGCGCGGCCCGGTGACCATCGTGACCAACGCCGTGAACATCGCCGCCGAGATGGTGCTGCACAAGGACGTCACGCTGGTCGTCGTCGGCGGCTACGCCCGTACCGCGAGCTACGAACTCGTCGGACCCATCGCGGAGAAGACGCTGGCCGACCACCACACCGATATGACCTTCCTCGGCGTGGACGGGATCAGCGCGGCCCACGGCTGCACCACCCACGACCAGCTCGAAGCGGCCACGGACCGTGCCTTCGCCGACAGCAGCAGCCGGACCGTCGTCGTCGCGGACCACTCGAAGATCGGGAAGGTCACCTTCGCGAAGATCTGCCCGCTGGCCGCCATCGACCACCTGGTCACGGACGGGGCGGCGCCCGCCGACCACTTGGAGCGCATCGCCGACACGGGCGTCCCGGTCACGGCGGTCTGACCCGTCACGCGGTCCGGCCCGGACGGGACGTCATCGGGCCGGGGCCCCGTCCGGAGCGGGCCGGGGCTCCCGCTGACACGGGGCACGGGGAGGCGGGGGTACGGGATACACGGGGCACGGGGAGGCGGGGGTACGGCGGAAGCCGGCGGGCCCGGTCGGCCCGCCGGCTGCGCGGTGCCGGGGAGCGCTACACCGTCGCCGGCTCCGGGGCGTCGGCGGTGTCCGTCGCTTCCTTCGGCTCGGCCTTCGCCACAGCCTTCGCGGAGCTCTTGGCCGGGGCGCTCTCCGCGACCGGCTCGGCCTCGTCGGCGTCCTCCGCGCTGCCGGCTGCGCCCTCGACGATGTCGAGGAAGCGGCGGATCGTCGTGACGGACAGGTCGAGCTCGTCGGAGGCGTCCAGTTCGCTCCCGAAGACCTCGACCGCCTCCGCCACGGCCTCGGCCAGCTCGGCCTCGGCCTTGCGCAGTTTGGCCTCGGCCTTGTCGACGGTGTCGACGACCGCCAGCTGGCGGCGCTGCTTCTCCTGGAGCTTCTGCTTGCGGGATGGACTCTTCTCGGGGGTCTGCGAAGTCATGACCAAGATCATAAACCGCCGCCGCCGAACCTGAAAATCCCGAACTGACGTCCGCGAGAAGGCTGTTCCACCCCGCCGCCGCACCACCGCCTCGGCGGTGCCGGCCGCTCCCGGGTCGGGGCGTACGGCGGCACGGACGGGCGAGCGGCGCGGCGGCCGGGCCGACCAGGGACGGCGCTCAGAGACGGTCGCAGGAGGTGGAGTTCAGGGTGAACGCCGACGGTGTGCTGGTGCCGCCCGCCCCGGACGCGGTGAAGCCGAGGGCGACGGAGGCGCCGGGAGCGATGACCGCTGTGTACGAGGCCGAGGCGGCGCTGACCGAGGAGCCGCTCTGCGAGGAGGTGGCGCCCCACATCTGGCTCACGCGCTGACCGTCCGGGAAGGTCCAGCCGAGCGTCCAGCCGTTGACGGCGGTGCTCCCGGTGTTACGGATCACGACCTCCCCCTGGAAGCCGCCGCTCCACTGGCCGCTGACGGTGTAGCCGACCGCGCAGGTGTTCCCCGTACCGCCGCCTCCGCCGCCTCCACCGGACGAACCGCCGTACACCGCGGCCTGCTTGGCGGTGGCGGCGATCCCGTCGGTGCCCTTGAAGATGCGCTGACCCCAGGAGGTCAGGGTGTTCGGGTTGAAGCCGGTCGCCATGTCGAGGTACTCCACACCGCCGCCGTTGCCACTCCACGACCAGCCCAGATACCCAAGCTTCAGGGAGCGCGTGGTGGCCATGATGGCGTCCTCGTCCGGATCGCCGTCCGAGTGCATGTCACCGAACTCGCCCACCAGGATGGGCAGTCCCGCTGAGACGAAGGCGTTCAGGTACGAGCTGACCTTGGCCGCGGTGTCGAAGACGCCGTACATGTGGATCGAGAACATGGTGTTGCGCAGAGGGTCGGCGGCGAAGACGGAAGCGGCATTGTCCCGCATGGTGAAGGACCAGTCCTGTCCCCAGTTGGGGCCGTCGACCATCAAGGTGTGCTCGAAGCCGGCGTTGCGCAGCTTCTGCACGGCCGCCTTGGTGTCGGCGGTCCAGCCGGTGTAATTGGTGTTGCCGTACGGCTCGTTGCCGATATTGACGATGACGTAGCTCTCCTGGCCGGTCAGTGCGGAACGCACACTGATCCAGTAGTCCGCGGCCCGCGCGAGCGAGACCGCGGCGCTCTGCTCGCCGTACCCGGTGGTGTCGTGCGCCTCCAGCACGCAGATCAGTTTGTTCTGCTTGCACTGGGCGACGATGTTCGCCACGTCGGCCGTGTCGTTCTTGGCCCACTGGTCGCCGGTGCTCAGCACCACGCGGACGGTGTTGGCGCCGAGTGCCTTGATGTCGCCCAGGGCGGCCGTGGTCCGGCTCGGGTACCACGCGTGGGCGTGGTTGACGCCGCGCATGACGAAGTCGTCGCCGTTCGCCTCCAGCAGTCGGCCGCCGCTGACATGCAGCCCGGTGGCGGCGACGGCCGCGTGCGCGGCCGGGGTCTGCGGGCCGAGGACGAGCAGGGCGGACAGGGGTAAGAGGGAGAGCAGGGCGAGGAGCAGGCCGAGCCGGGTGGCCGGGGGAGCGGTGCTCCTTCCCGTGGGAAGCGCGGTGCGGGATGCGCTCATGGGGGATCTCCTGGGGGTGTGGTGTTTCCGGACGGACCGGACGGACCGGACGCGCCGGACGGGCGTCGGACGGGTGGGATGTGCGGGGACCGACGCGCCGCCAACGCCCTTCTGCCGAAGCGGTGTTGGCGGCATGCCGGTTCAGCCGGCGGCGCAGCCTCCGACGGTGGTCGCGGACTGCGCCGGCGCGGGCCGCGACGCGAGGAACCCGAAGGTTGTCGAGGCTCCGGCGGCGAGCGTGCCGTTCCAGGACAGCGCGCCGACGCTCACACCGCCCGATCCGGTGGTGAGCGCCCCGTTCCACACCTGCGTGATCTCCTCGCCCGCCGGCACGGTGAGCCGGACCGCCCAGCCGTTCAGCGGCGCCGGGCCGGTGTTACGGACGGTCACCTCCGCCTGATAGCCGCCCTGCCAGGACGAGACCGTACGGATCGACGCGTCGCACGCGGTGTTCCCCGGCCCGGACGGAGTCGGCGCGGGAGTGGCGGTGGGGGTGGGGGTCGGTGTCGGGCCAGGGGTGCCGGGCGTCAGCAGCGCCGTGAGCGCCGGGTACCAGCGGGCGGCGATCTTGTCGTCGCCGGAGCTGTTCGGGTGCACCCCGTCGTACGTGTCGTCGGCGGTACTGAAACCGCTCCACTGGTCGACCGCGATCACCGGTGACCGCGACGTGCTCCGCCCGGCCGCCCAGTCCGGTATCCGGCTGTTGAGCGCCACCACGCGCTGGGCGCACTCGGCGCAGCTGCTCGGATTCATCGGGATGAGCCGGGCGACCAGGATTCTCATGTCCGGGTTGCTCGCCCGCATCTGCCCGACGAGGGTGTCGTAGGCGGCGAGTATCCGCTCGGGATCGACGTTGCTCCACACGTCGTTGGTGCCGAAGTGCATGACAACGATGTCGGGATGGGTGGCGTCGAGCCAGCCGGGCAGCTGGTTCTGAGCGGCGACCGCGGTCACCAGAGCGCCGCCGTGCCCCTCGTTGTCACCGTCGTACGGTTGCGAGCAGCCCTGCGGGCCGAGGGTGCCGACGAAGTCGATCGAGGTGTGACCGGCGTCCTGGAGCCGGTTCCAGAGCACGGAGCGCCAGCACCCCGGCGAGCCGGTGATCGAGTCGCCCAGCGGCATGATCCGTACGGGGTCGGCCGCGGCCGACGCCGTGTTCCCCGGATGCGCGACGAGCCCGGCCACGGTGAGCGCGGTGAGTGCGAGGACGGCCAGGACCGCCCGTAACGCCGTGTTGTTCCGCATGTCCATGTTCCGCATATCCAAGGTCCCTTCTCGTGTATGCGGAGGCCCAACGAGAAATGGGAGCGCTCCCATCTTGGGGTGGAGCGGTCCGCGTGCGCTGGCCACATCAACCCACTGTTGTCGAAGGCACGTCAAGAGTGCTGACGGAGATCGATTCGCGGAACACAGCTCGGGCCCCGCCCCGCCCCGGGGGACGACCGGCGGACGGGGCGGGGTCCTCTTCGATCCGGCACTGCGACGGCGGCCGAGAATTCCACGTGCTGCCCGGCGTTCATGAGGCAAGTCGCTTGTCGGGGGTGAGGGTGTCGGCTTCCCCGGGACGGATCTTCAGGTCTCCGACGCGGGGTGACTTCTGGCCGATTCGGCAGGGTGATCCGACTGCGGTCCCCGGCGACGTGCGTGGTGTGAGCGCCGAGGGTCCTGGCCGCCGAACTGGCCCACGCGGACGTGGTTACGCCGGGAGAGCCCTGGACGCCTGCTGGATGCGGTCGATGAGGCGGTGCTGGTTGACGGCGTCGGCGAACGTGGTGGCTTCGGTGGTGCCGTTGCTCTTGTCGCCGGCGAACGTGGCGTAGAGGTGGGCGAGGTCCTGGACGCTTTCGTCGAGCGAGGCGTCGGGGAGGGACCGGTACTCGTCCGGTACGGGCAGCACGGTCAACGCCGGTGTGCCGCTGGCGCCGTTCACTCCGTGGAGGGTGTTGTCCTCGGTGTTCTCGAAGGCACGGTCGTTGGTGACACGCAGAACGCCCTCGGTGCCGGTGATGTCGATCTGCAGTCCGGTGGGGAACTTCTGGCCTCCCTCCAACTGCACGGAGAACAGTCCTCCGCTTTCCAGGGTGCCGATGGCCATGGCGGCGTCGGGCTTCGCGGAGGGGACGGTCTTCCCGGTCTCCGCGACGGTGAGCTCGGGGAACTGGGTCGCGGTGATCGCGGTGAGGTCTTTGGGGGGTCCGACGAGCTGGAAGAGGACGTCGAGGAAGTGCCCGCCGTAGACGGACAGGACGTGGGTGTAGTTGTCGACGTCGAAGGTCCAGGCGACCTTGCCCGGCATGACGGGTCCGAACGCGTCCACGCCGACGGAGATGCGGGCGGCGCGCACCTGGCCGACGTACCCCTGGGCGAGGAGGTCGCGTGCGTAGCGGTTGGCGGGTCCGAGGCGGCGCTGGAGGCCGACGATGTGCCGCACACCCTTGGCTTCGGCGAGGGCGAGGAGTTCTTCGGAGTCGGCGGTGCGGGTGGTGAGCGGCCACTCGCTGTAGACGTCCTTGCCGGCCTCGATGGCGGCCTTCACGTACGGGGCGTGCTCCGGGGACGGTGTCACCACCGCCACGAGGTCGATGTCGGGGTCGTTGATCAGGTCGCGGGGATCGTCGTAGGCGCGCGGGATGCCGAACTCCTGGGCCGCCTGCCGCGCCGACGCCTTGCGGCGCGCGGAGACGGCCGCCACCTCGAACTCGGGCAGCGACCGTAGTGCGGGGATGTGCCCGTACCGGGCCCAGCCGCCCGCGCCGATGAGTCCGACCCGGATTGTCTGCTCGCTCATGCTCTGTTCCTTCACGTGTGAGGGGCTGGATGTCAGGCCTCGCCTCGTCCGAGGACAGGGGCGACCGCCATCTGTTCGCCCCGGTGACAGCGCCGGCGACCCGCTACCGGGTCGCGCGGCGAGGGGTCGGCGGAGAACCGGAGGGTTACGCGGCGCCGGTCTTCGCCAGCACGTCGAACTCCTCGTCGGTCAGCTCGATCGTCGCGCCGGCCAGGTTGTCCTCCAGGTGCGCGACGCTGGAGGTGCCGGGGATGGGGAGCATCACGGGTGAGCGCTTGAGGAGCCAGGCGAGGGCGAGCTGCGCGGGGGTGGCGCCGTGCTGTTTGGCCAGCGCGGCCAGTGGGCTGCCTTCGCCGGAGAGCTTGCCGGTGGCCAGCGGGAACCACGGGATGAACCCGATTCCCTGCTCGGCCGACCAGTCGAGCAGATCCTCGGAGGAGCGGTCGGTGAGGTTGTAGAGGTTCTGTACGGAGACGATCGGGGCGATCTGCCGGGCGGCTTCGGCCTGTTCGGCGGTGACCTCGCTGAGGCCGATGTGGCGGATCTTGCCTTCGTCCTGGAGCTTCTTCAGCTCGCCGATCTGGTCCTCCAGGGGGGTGTCGGGGTCGATGCGGTGGAGCTGGAAGAGGTCGATGCGCTCCACGCCGAGGCGGCGCAGGCTCATCTCGGCCTGCTGGCGCAGGTAGGCGGGGCGGCCTACGGGCGTCCACAGGTCGGGGCCCTGGCGGGTGAGGCCGGCCTTGGTGGCGATGACGATGTCGTCGCCGTAGGGGTGCAGGGCCTCGCGCAGGAGCGGCTCGGCGACGTCGGGGCCGTAGCTGTCGGCGGTGTCGAAGAAGGTGACGCCGAGCTCGACGGCGCGCTTGAGGACCCGGACGGCGTCGTCGCGGTTCTTCGGCTGGCCCCAGACGCCGGGTCCGGTGAGCTGCATGGTGCCGTAGCCGAGGCGGTTGATCGTGAGGTCGCCGCCGAGGCGGAAGGTGCCGGAAGCCTCGGCGGGGCGAGCGGTGGGAGTGGAGGCGGTCATGGGGGCGTTCCTTCGGGTCGAGTACGCGTGAGTGCGGTGCCGCGCGTGGGCGGGGCGTGACAAGCCCGCCCACGGACAGCCCTACGATGCATGGTTGACACTAATGTCAAGGTCAAGCCGGGCCGGAAGCGCCAGGATTTCGCCTCTCTCGGGGGCGCGATGCCGCGTGTCCGCGCGGGGTCGGGCATCAGCGCTCGGGAGGGAGGCTCGGCCGAGTGCACCTGGGCGTGTGGGTGACGCTTTCCAGGTGGCTGCCGATGGCGTCCCGGTCGGGGGTCCGAGTGGGGATGCCGCTGTCGATCAGCCCGTGGATCCGGAGCACTCGCTCCGCGAGGCAGCCGCTGTCCGGGCGGCGGGGCGTGATCAATCCCTGCTGCTCGTACACATGCTCATCGGCGAACCGGAAAAGGTCACGAGTACACCAGCACGGTCCCCGCGCCACAACCCTCCTCGTCCGGGGCACGGTGTCAGGCGTCGACCGGGTGCCAGGCGAGGCCGTTTCCGTCATGGCGGGCATGGCCGAAGACCATGTCGGCGAAGTGGACGCCGAAGCCGATCGTGCCGGGCTCCTGGAGTTCGGCGACGAGCCGGCGGCGGAAATCGGCGGACTGGACGGTGTCGTGGTCGGGGGCGGCGGACCACTCGGGGTGGCGGACCTGGATCGGGGAGTGCATCGCGTCGCCGAAGGCGATGAGCCGCTGCTCGCCCGCGGTGATGACGTAGGCGGTGTGCCCGGGGGTGTGACCGGGCACGAGCCGGACCGTTACGCCGGGGAAGATCTCCTGCCCGTCCGCGACGGTGCGGACCTTGGGCGCCATCGCGTCGATCAGGTCCTTGCCCACGCCATGGGCTTCCATGGTGTGGCGCGCGGCCCACTCGTCTTCCGTGAGGAGGTACTCGGCCTGCGGGAAGGCGGGCAGGTCGCTCCCGAGCAGAGGTGGTGCGAGCCAGCCGACGTGGTCGCCGTGCAGGTGGGTGACGGCCACGGCCTCGATGTCCGCGGGGGTGCGGCCGGCGCGGGCCAGGCCCTCCAGCAGGTCGCCGCCGTGGAGTGCCCCGATGGGACTGCCGGGCTCGGCCGCGAGGGACTGAGGGCCGAATCCGGCGTCGATCAGCAGTGCCCGGTTGCCGTGCTCGACCAGGAGCGCGCCGATGGACCCGGTGAGCCGGCCGGTCTCGTCCAGGTACTCGGGATGTGCGGCCCACGCCTCGTCGGTGCTGTCCGGGAGCCAGCCGCGGGGCGAGAACTTCACCGCTCCGTCCGGCACGAAGGTCACCATGGTCTCGCCGAGTGTCAGCGACCGTAGGCCCGAGGGGCGGCGCAGCCGCCCGGCCTGAAGTGAGGGGTTGCTCTTCACGTGTGTGCTCCTTGGCTGACGTCGGACGGAGGACTCGGGGCCGAGCTACGGGTCCAGCGTCTATCCTTGACATTAGTGTCAAGGTCAAATGGGTGACCGCCCGACCGGGAGAAGGAGGGTTCGCGTGCGTATCGGCGAGCTGGCGAAGCTGACGGACACCCCGGCACGGTCGCTGCGCTACTACGAGCAGCAGGGGCTGATCACGCCACGGCGCCTGGGCAACGGATACCGGGAGTACGACGACTACCTGGTGGAACGGGTCCTGCAGATCCGGGGGCTGATCGACAGTGGCATCCCCACGAGGATCATCAAGCAGATGCTGCCGTGCCTGGGCGAGCCCCGCACGATCGTGGTCGAGGACGCCGACCCGGAGCTGTTGGTCGTCCTCGCGCGCGAGCGCGATCGGATGAACCGGCGCATCGAGTGCCTCATCCGCAACCGGGATGCCGTCGACGGTTACATGAGGGCTGTCGCCGAGGCGTCGCCGACCGCGGCTGCGGCCACTGTCGGAGCGTTGTAGCTCCGGGGCTTCCGACCTCAGCTCGACTCTGACACTAACGGGCTGCCCCGCGATCGATATCGGGTGTACCCGCCTGGGGTTCGGCTGGGCGGGTGGCTCTGCGGATCGCGGTCCGGTCGTACATGCGGCCGGGCCGCGCGGCGCCGGAGTACAGGGTGCGCCCCTGCTGGTCGCTGATCGTGGTGGTCTTGATGGTGTTCTGTCTGCGCTTGCCGCAGACGGACGCCCGCCGTCCTGGACGGTGCGCTTGCGGACGTCACACCTGGGTTTCGGGTGCCGTCGATCCGCAGCGTGACGTTCTCCGCCCCGGCGTAGGCGAAAACGTCGGCCGGGGTGCGCAGCCGCAGTCCGGGGCGATCGGGCACGGCGAAACCACGCTCGGCCAGCAGCGGGCGGATCTCGTTGATCGCCCGGCCGATGGTGGACGATCCCACCTCGTAGATCACGGCCAGGGCCTCGTCGGTCAGACCGGTGCGCAGGTGGACCAAGGCGGCCAGCACCCGGTCGGTGAAGGCCAGTTCGTAAGGAGGGGAGAAGGCCGTGCGGACGTGTTTCTTGATCACACGCGAAGAACCCGCACGGCCCTCCTCATGTCACGGCCGAACCGCGATCAGTCGCGGGGCCGTAAGCAGAACAAGCGGCTGTACGAATACGGCGGGCTGCTCCGCAGGCCGTAGCCGGCGTCGGGGTTCAGCCGCCAACCCGTTCCACCGGAATCCACACCTCCGCGTCCGCGTGGGTACCGTCCTCGGACACCCGCGTGCGCGAGAGCGACGGACCCGGCCGGCTCCGGTACGGGTTCGACGGGAACCACTGCGTGTACACATCCCGCCAGAGGTACTGGACCGCCAGCGGGAACTCGCCCGAGGACTCGAACACCGCCCACGTCCCCGGCTCGATGTCGAGGCTCTCCGAAGCCCCGGGCACCTCCGCTTCGCTCATCACCCCGTGGAAGTAGCCGAGTTCGGTGCCCTCGGCATCGTCCGCGGAGTGGTTGCTGACGGCGGCAACTACACCGCTGGGCTCCCCGCCCGCATACTCCTCCCAGCGCCCCAGTGTCTCCTTGCCGATACTCTTGACAAACTCCACGATGGCCGGGTTCATCCCCTCGTAGACCAGCGGGACCTGTGTCCCCCTGCCCACGAGCCTGAACCCGTCCTTCTCCACCACCCGGTACCGCATGCTGCTGCTCCCTTCGACGATCAGCCGGAAGGACATCCGCGGCTGGGAGTGCAGCGCCGCACCCGTCCGCCGCGCCTCGCCGGGGCCGACCCCGTGCACGGCGCGAAAGGCACGCGCGAACGCCTCGCCCGAGCTGTACCCGTACCGCACCGCGACATCGAGCAGCGTCCGCTCCCTGGCGAGCACTTCGGCCCCGGAGAGAGTCAGCCGCCGGCGGCGGATGTACTCGGATAGCGGGATGCCCGCCAGCGCGGAGAACATTCGCCGGAAGTGGTACTCCGACGTCATGGCAATACGGGCCAACTCGGCCGCTTCGATGGGCCCATCGAGGTGGTCCTCGATGTAGTCCATGGCCTGATTCATCCGCTCCAGCACTCCTGGCCGTCCTTCCCTTACTGATCTCCACGCTAGGGAAGTCCCACTGTGCCGGACCCGACATCCTGTGTCCGGTGCGGTCGGGTCAGCTCGCCGCCCGGGTGTCCCGCGTGTCCTCATCACGCGGCTCCGGATGGCGGAGGTCACGCATGCCTGACGGCTCCGGCTTTGTCGTCGTTGGTGCCGCAGTGGCCGACGCCGCGGCCGCCCTCACGCTGCGGGCCGCAGGGTCACACCGGCCGGGTCACGCTGATCGGGGCCGACGACCAGGCGCCATACCGGGGACCACACCGCGATCAATCGCGGGACAGGCCGTAGGTCTGGGTCTCAGCAGGGGGTCATGACGCTCGTACGCCCCCTCGCGCTCATCGGGTTCGTTGTAGCAGACACCGTCACCGCCGTCTCCGACGTGTACGCCCGCACCCTGGTGCTGACCGGATCACTCCGTTACGGGCAGGCACTCGGTGAGCAGGTCGATGACGTCGCGCCAGGCTCGCCGCGCGTGCTGTGGGTGGTAGCCGACGCCGGGGACCGTAGGGTGGTCGACCGGCGGGTGGTGGAAGGCGTGCAAGGCGCCGCCGTAGACCGTGAGGCGCCAGTCGACGCCCGCGGCCTGCATCTCGGCGGTGAACGCCTCCCGTTGCGCGGGCGGCATGATCGGGTCTTCCGACCCGACACCGGCCCACACCGGGCAGCGGATGCGCGCTGCCTCGCCCGGTCGGCCCGTGGTAGTTGCGTTGACTGTGCCGATCGCTCGCAGGTCGACGCCGTCGCGCCCGAGTTCCAGCCCGATGGCGCCCCCGGTGCCGTAGCCGATGGCGGCGATCCGGTCGGGATCGGTCCGCGGTTCGGTGCGCAACACGTCGAGCGCCGCATGCCCGATGCCCCGCATCCGGTCGGGGTCGGCGAGCAGCGGCAGGCAACGCGCCAGCATCTCCTCGGGGTCGCTCACATAGCGCCCGCCGTGAAGGTCGAAGGCCAGCACCGCGTATCCCAGCTCGGCGAGAGCGTCGGCCCGGCGGCGCTCGACGTCGCTGAGCCCCATGCCCTCCGGTCCGAGCAGCACCGCGGGCCGCCGGTCGACGCCGGCCGGCAGCGCGAGGTGCCCGATCATCGTCAGGCCGTCGGCCGGGTACTCGACCGTGCGCGTCGTCATCGTCGTCATGAGACCGGACTGTAGTGATCGCCGAGCCCGGTCGGGCCGGTGTTCTCCGCCGGCGGAACAGCGCGGGAGCGCCTCCGAAGTGCGGCGATCCCTGGGGCGAACGGCACGGGCGCGGCGCCCTGTACGACCCGCTGAACAATCGGCACGTGGACGTGCCACGTCCACGGCCGCAGCGGACGGTCCTCGGACCGGTTCATCCCCGGCCGACCGTACCCTCATGAAGCAGACTCCGGGCTGGACCCGGCCCGATCTCCGCCCCCCGAGGCCGGCCAACGCTGGACCTGGATCGTCATCGCAGCCTCCCAAAAACGCCAGGAACCGATGGCGGGCCCGGCGAAGTCGGGCCCGCCCCCGGTCATGTCCCCTTCGCCTCCCCGCCCAGCCGCAGCATGACCTTGCTGCTCCCGCGCCCGGCGGCCACGGCCAGCGCCTCCGCCGCCTGTTCGAGGGCGTAGCGGTGGCTGATCACGGGCGATACGTCGAGACCCTCCCGCATGGCGGCCAGCGCCTCGTCGATCTCCTCGACGAAGCGGTACGAGCCGATCCAGGTGATCTCCCTGGTCACCAGGGACCCGAGCGCGGCGGGCGCGGCGGCCCCCGGCAGGTTTCCGACCTGTACGAGCGTGCCGCCGCGCGCGGTCGCACCCAGAACGGGACCCAGCGCGGCCGGGGCTCCCGAGGCGTCGAAGGACAGCTCGACGTCCTCGGGCAGCGGCGCGCCCGAGGAGATGTCGACGGTCTCGTCCGCGCCCATGGCCCGGGCCACCCGGAGCGACGACTCGGAGAGGTCGGACGCGATCACCGTGCCCGCTCCCCGGTGCTTCACCGCCGCCACGACCAGCGCCCCGATCGGCCCCGCGCCGTTGACGAGCACGGTCCTGCCGCGCACCTCTCCCGCGCGGTGCACGGCGTGCAGGGCGACGGCGAGGGGCTCGGCGAGTGCGCCGTGCTCCGTACTCACCCCGTCGGGCAGCGGGCGTATCCGGGCCGCGCGGACCACGCGGTACTCGCTGAACCCGCCATCGGTGTGCGGGTCGAGGGCGGCCGATCCGAAGTACCGGACCCGCCGGTGGAGGTTGGTGCGGCCGGCGATCCTGTCGGGCAGCGGCTCGTCCCCCTCCGGCTCCGCGGGATGTACGGTGACGGCCTGACCCTCCGTCAAGTCGTATACGTCCGGGCCGATTTCGGCGATCCGGCCGGCGACCTCGTGCCCGAGCACCAGCGGATGCCGGAGCGCGGCTGTCCCGGACGCGCCGTGTTTCCAGTACGCGACGTCGGAACCGCAGATCCCGCCCCACTCCATGGCGACGAGGACCTCTCCCGGTCCCGGTTCCGGGCGGGGGCGCTCGTCGATCCGCAGATCGCGCGGCCCGTGGACGACTACGGCCTTCACGCGGCGTCCTCCAGACGTACCAGGTCGCGCCCGCGCGTCTCGGGGGCGAGCGACGCGGACACCAGGGTGATCAGTGAGTAGACGACGAGCATCGCGGCGATCGGCCACCAACTGCCGGTGACGGCGGTCAGCGTCGCCGCGACGACCGGGCCGATCGCGGTCGCCAGGATGCCGCCGATCTCCTTGGACAGCGCGAGTTGGGTGAAGCGGGTGCGGGAGCCGAACAGCTCGGCCATCGTCACGCTCTCCAGCGAGAACAGACCCAGGACCCCGACGTTGAGCCCGAGGACCATGCCGAGCATCAGCGCTGAGGTGCTGCCGGAAGAGACCAGCAGCATCATCGGGAAGGCGAAGGCCATGGTCAGCAAGGTCAGGGCGATATACATCGGACGGCGGCCGAAGCGGTCCCCGAGCAGCCCGACCAGGGGCACGGTGAGGAAGCCCAGCAGCGAACCGTAGACGATCGCGTCGGTCGGCACGGCCCGGTCGGCGTGCAGATTCGTGGCGATGTAGCCGACCAGGAAGGTCTGGATCAGCCCCGAGTTCCCGGCCTGGCCGAATCGCAGTCCGAGGGCGAGGAAGAACGCCTTGCCCTTGCGCTGGCGGACACCGGCCTCCAGCACACTCTCCCGCCGCTCTCCCGGGGAGGTGTTGTCGAGAGCGGTCTCCACCTCGGTGCGGGTCATCGCCACACCGTCCACGACATCCGGCCGCTCCTCGAAGACGGGGCTCTCCTTGAGGTTGCGGCGCAGCCAGACCGCGAAGATCATGAGCAGGAAGCTCAGCAGGAACGGCAACCGCCATCCCCACGAGAGCAGTTGATCCTCGCTGAGCACGGCGAGCAGGATCGCCCACAGCCCCGAGGCCGCCAGCGTGCCGGAGTTGGTGCCGAGCGAGACCAGCGACGAGACCAGGCCCCGGCGTTCGGCGGGGGCGTACTCGGCGAGCATGACGGTGGCCCCGGCGATCTCGGCGCCGGCTCCGAAGCCCTGGACGAGACGCAGGACCACCAGCAGGATCGGCGCGAGGATGCCGATCGTCGCGTACGTGGGCAGCGCGCCGATCAGCGTTGTCGAAGCGCCCATCAGCAGGATGGTCAGGAACAGCACCTTCTTGCGGCCGATCCGGTCGCCCATGCGGCCGAAATAGACGGCCCCGGCCAGCCGGGCGACATACCCGACGCCGTAGGTCGCCATGGCGGCGATCAGCCCGATGGCCGGGCTGACATCGGGGAAGAAGATCTTGTTGAAGACGATGGCGGCGGCCAGCGAGTAGAGCTGGAAGTCCATGAACTCCATCGCCGTACCGAGCCAGCCGGAGACGGCGGCTCTGGTGAGGTCGCGCGTGGTGCGCGTCACGGGGCCGGTGGGCGCCGTCCGCGTGGTGTCCGTCATGGTGAACTCCGTTGTTCAGGGCCGTGCTCAAGAGCGGGAACGGGGGCTTGCGGTAAGGCGGGGGACGGGGGTGAGCAGCAAAGGGGCTCGGATGGAGGGGCGCGGGTGGAGAGCGGGGCGCGGAGTGCGGTCAGATCTCGACCCGGCCGGCCCGCAGCGCGGGGAGCCGGGCGGTGACGGCCCCGACCAGCGCGGCGTCCTCGGCCAGGTCCGCCGCGCCGACCACCCGCAGCAGCCGCCGTACGGTGTCCTCGGTGTCCGGCACGCCCTGCCGTCCGGCGCTCAGCGCGCCGGCCGCCGGGTCGCTCGTCCCGTACAGCTGGCCACCGTCGAGGCCCGGGCGCGTCGCGTGTACCCAGCCGGCGAGGGCGAGTTCGAGCACCGGGGTGCTCGCCGAGGCGGAGCGCAGCGCGCGCAGCGCGTCGAACCACCGCTCGGGGATCTTCAACGAGCTGTCGGAGCCGATCTGTTGGAGCAGATGGCGCATCGAGGGGTTGCGGAAGCGCTTCACGAGATCGTTCGCGTAGGCCGCCGGATCGGGGCCGCCGGCGGGCAGGGTGGGCCCGACCTCGGCGCACAGGCCCCGTACGAGCCGCTCGCCCCAGTCGGTCGACAGGGCGTCGGCGACGGTGCCGCACCCCGTCGCCGCGCCCAGGTGGGCGAGGGCGGAGTGCGCTCCGTTGAGCAGCCGCAACTTCGTGAGCTGGTACGGCACCACATCGGCGACGAACAGCGCGCCGTCGAGTTCCCACGGCGGGCGCGGCGCCGCGAACGAGTCCTCCAGGACCCAGCTCCGGTACGGTTCCCCGACGACCGGTACGCCGTCGCGCACCCCGAGCGCCGCCTCGGCCGCCCGCCGGTCCGCGTCGGCCGTCGCGGGCACGATCCGGTCGACCACGGTCGCCGGGAAGGCCACCGAGCCCGCCATCCAGTCGAGCACCGCCTGCCGCGCGGGCCAGGAGGACGCCGCGACGAAGCCGCGTACGACCGTGGCGAGCGCGGCGCCGTTCGCGGCCATGTTGTCGCAGGAGACGAGGGTGACCGGCGCGCCTCCCGCGCGCATCCGCGCGGCGAGCCCGGCGGCGATCCGTCCCACGACCGTGGTGAGGTCGCCGCCCTCGGGCGCCGCGAGGTCCCGGGCGATCTCCGGCGCCGAGGTGTCGAGTTCACCGGTGCCGGGACGGCGGTGGTGCCCCTTCTCGGTGATGGTCAGTGTCACCGCCGTGACCTCGGGGGAGGCGAGCAGCGCGTCGATCCGTGCGGCGTCCCGCCGCATCGCGAGCACCTCCGTCACCGATCCGACCACCCGCGTGGCCGGCCCCTCGGGGCGGCGTTCGGTCACCGAGTAGAGGCAGTCCTGTGCCCGCATCGCCGCCACCGTGGCGGCCGAGCGAGGGGCGACCGCGACGATTCCCCACGGTTCGCCGGAGCGTGCCGAGGCCCGCTCGGTGTAGACGGCCTGGTGCGCCCGGTGGAAAGCGCCGAGGCCGAAGTGGACGGTACGGGGCCGCAGTTCGCGCGGATCGACGGCCGGGCGCAGTTCGGGCGCGAGCCGGCCGAGCGTGGCACGTCCCAGCGGCGGCGGTGCGGCGGCGCCCGGCACGGACGAAGTCGTCCCGCTCACCAGTCGTGCACCGACCCGTCGAGTCGGCGCGCCACCGGCAGATAGCGCGCCTGGTACGGGAACCGCTCGGCCGCCTTCTCGTCGTAGGAGACACCGAGGCCCGGTTCCTCCGACGGGTGCAGCATGCCGTCGGCGAAGGTCACCCCGCTGCGGAAGACCTCGGCGGTCTCGTCCGCGTGCCCCATGTACTCCTGGATACCGAAGTTGGGCACGCTGATGTCCACATGGACGGCGGCGGCCAGTGAGACCGGCGAGAGATCCGTCGCCCCGTGCGAGCCGGTCCGCACCTGGTAGAGCGCGGCCAGATCGAAGATCCGGCGCAGATGGGTGATGCCGCCGGCGTGCACGACGGTGGTGCGCACATAGTCGATGAGCTGCTCGGTGATCAGGTGCTGCACGTCCCAGATCGACGTCAGCACCTCGCCGACCGCGATCGGCGTCGTCGTGTGCTGCCGGATCAGCCGGAACGCCTCCTGGTTCTCGGCCGGGGTCGGATCCTCCATCCAGAACAGCTCACTGTCCTCGACGCGCTTGCCGAAGCGGGCCGCCTCGATGGGCGTGAGCCGGTGGTGCACATCGTGCAGCAGATGGAAGCCGAAGCCGAAGCGCTCGCGCACCGCCTCCAGATACGTCGGCGCGAACCGCAGATACGCCCCGGTGTCCCAGGGCTGCTCGTCGGGCAGCGAGGTCGCGGCCGGCTCGTACACCTTGCCCTTGCGCACCCCGTAACTCCCGCCGACGTCCGGTACGGCGGCCTGCGCGCGTACGGCCTTGTAGCCGAGGGCGAGGAACCGTTCGACGTCGTCCAGCAGCGAGGGGACATCCGTACCGCTGGCGTGCGCATAGACCAGGACGCCGTCGCGCGAGCGGCCACCGAGCAGCTGGTAGACGGGCAGGCCGGCGACCTTGCCCTTGATGTCCCACAACGCGGTGTCGACGGCGGCGATCGCGGTCATGGTGACCGGACCCCGGCGCCAGTAGGCGCCCCGGTACAGGTACTGCCACATGTCCTCGATGCGCGCCGGGTCCTTGCCGATCAGCAGCGGGACGAGATGGTCGCGCAGATAGCTGGCGACGGCCAGCTCCCGTCCGTTCAGGGTGGCGTCGCCGTGGCCGGTCACCCCGTCCGACGTCGTGACGCGCAGGGTGACGAAGGTCCGTCCGGGGGAGGCGACGAACACCTCCACACGTTCGATCTTGCTCACAGGTTCACTCCTTCGGACGTTCCTGACCGTGCCGGCCCGGCCGGGCGCGGGAGACCGCCACTGGTCGACACGACTGGTATACAAGCACTGGTCGCGAAGAGAAGCAATACATGTGCGGCACCGCACGGAGCGGGCCGCGGCGGCATCGCCTCGCAGGTCGGCGCGTGCTCCGGACGGGAGTGCGGCCACGGAGCACCCGCCCCGATACGATGAGCGCATGGCTCAATCGAACCGGCGCAGCACCAGCCGCCGCGCCGTCTACACGACGTTGCGCCGCAAGGTCCTGACCCTTGAGTTCCCGCCGGGCTCGGCCCTCTCGGAGAACGAACTCGCGGCATCCCTCGGCGTGAGCCGCACCCCGGTCAGGGAGAGCCTGATCCTGCTGTCCGAGGAGGGCCTCGTCCAGGTCTTTCCGCAGGTCGGATCATTCGTCTCGCGTGTCGACCCGGCCAAGGTCGCCGACGCGCAGTTCCTCCGGGAGGCGGTCGAGCTGGCCTCGCTCGAGGACCTCCCCGCCGAGCTGGACCCCGAGCTGGTCGCCGAGCTGCGGCGCAATCTGGAGGCGCAGCAGCGGCCCGGCCTGGACCTGGAGGGCTTCTTCGAGCTGGACGAGGCGTTCCACCAGTGCCTGCTGCGCCTGAGCGGGCACGGCAGCGCCTGGGCGACGGTCGTCTCCGCCAAGGGACATCTGGACCGCGCCCGCCGGCTCGGTCTCTACGACACCGCCTCGTCGTCCGGCTTCGCCGCCCAGCACGTCGAGATCCTCGACGCGGTACTGGCGGGCGACGTCTCCATGGCCAGGGCGGCGATGCGCGCCCATCTGCGGGCGGTGTTCGACGACGTCGAGCGCATCAGAGCGCGCTCACCCGAACTGTTCGCCACGGACCCGGGAACCGTCCCCGTCCGGCGCAACATCGTCGTCTGGGAGTGAGCTCCACCCCTCCGCCCGCCACCGGGCCGTCACTGGAAGAACCTCGGCAGCCAGCCCGCCCGGTACTCCGGGTGCCCCGCGTGCTCGGCCGCCAACTGGCGTACGACGAAACCGAGCCCGACCGCCCGGCCCGCCCGGAACGTCTGGTCGGGGCGGTCCACGTCCAGCGCGGCCACCTCCTCGTACTCGTCGACGAGCACCCGGCTGGTCTCGATCCTGCGCAGGGTGTGCGCCGGGTCCTGGTACGCGGCGTGCCGGTCGTAGCCGAACCCCTTCAACGTGAACGCGACCGTGCCGTTGGCGTCGTGCACCTCGCCCGGCAGATCGGGCGGGCAGCGCCAGGAGTCGGCGCCCGCCGCCCGCGCGATCGCCTCCTCCTCGTCGAGCCGGGCGCGTACGAAAGCCATCAGGGCGGCGTTGGGGTTCTTCATCAGGGTCCGGTCCTTCACTGCCGTCACCGTCGCGGGCCCAGGCCCGCACCGGTGCTGTTCGTCCAGCTCAGGATGGCGTACGGCGGCCCTCCGCGTCTCCTCGCCGCTCCCTGTCGGCCACGCGCCCCGGACGGCCCAGCAGGACGGGCCGCCGCCGGGGATAGCGTCTGGAATGGACGGGTGACCGCGCCTCCGGACGACTGCCTCGCGCGCAATGACTGGATCTGCGGAGCCTATCTCTCCAGCCGCCGCGCGATCCTCTGGGACGCGGTCCTCCAGCACCTCCAACTGACCTTCTCCGCCGTCCTGCTCGGCCTGCTGATCGCCGTCCCCCTCGCCCTCGCCGCCCGCCGGTGGAACTGGGCGGCCGGCCCCGTCCTCGGCGTCACCACCGTGCTCTACACCATCCCCTCCCTGGCGATGTTCTCCCTGCTGCTGCCGGTGTACGGACTCTCCGCCTCGCTGGTCGTCGCGGGACTCGTCCTGTACTCGCTGACCCTGCTCGTGCGGAACATCCTCGCGGGTCTGCGCGCCGTGCCCGAGGAGACCCGGCAGGCCGCGCGCGGACTGGGATACGGGCCCGTCCGGCTGCTGCTCGCCGTCGAGCTGCCGCTCGCGCTGCCCGCGGTCATGGCCGGCCTGCGGATCGCGACCGTCTCCGCCGTCTCCCTCGTCACCGTCGGGGCGATCGTCGGCCACGGCGGCCTCGGCAATCTCATCTACGCCGGGATGAACACCTTCTTCAAGGCCCAGGTCCTCACCGCCTCCGCCCTGTGCGTCCTGATCGCCGTCGCCGCCGATCTGCTGCTGCTCGGCCTGCAACGGCTCCTCACCCCCTGGACCCGCGGGGCGGCCACATGAACACGCTCACCGCCGCCTGGTCCTGGCTCACCAGCGCCGCCCACTGGCCCGGGCCCGACGGCATCGCGAGCCGGCTCGGCGAACACCTCTTCCTCACCGCCGTCTGTCTCGCCCTCGGCTGCGCGATCGCCCTCCCCGTCGCCCTCGTCCTCGGGCATCTCGGCCGGGGCGGCGCCCTCGCGGTCAACATCTCCAACGCCGGCCGGGCCGTCCCCACCTTCGCCGTCCTCGTGCTGCTGCTCCTCACCCCGGTCGGGGGCCACGGCCAGTGGCCGACGATCATCGCGCTGGTCCTGTTCTCGATTCCGCCGCTGCTCACCAACGCCTACGTCGGGATGCGAGGAGTCGACCAGGACGTCGTCCGGGCGGCGCGCGGCATGGGAATGACCGGCGGCCAGCTGCTGCGGCGGGTCGAGGTACCGCTGGCCCTGCCGCTGATCCTGACCGGGGTACGGATCGCCGCCGTCCAGCTGGTGGCGACCGCGACGCTCGCGGCGCTGGTCGGCGGCGGCGGCCTCGGCCGGATCATCACCGCCGGATTCAATCTCGCCGACACCCCCCAGGTGGTGGCGGGGGCGGTGCTGGTCGCCGTGTTCGCGCTGCTGGTCGAGGCGGTCTTCGTCCTGGTGGGGTGGGCGGCGCCGCGCTGGGTACGGGGCCGGTCCGGATGAGGCCGGCGCCGCGCACCCGTACCCGTGTCCGGGGACGCGCGTCCGCCGGCCGGCGGACGGCCGTCGTCCCGGTCCTGGCGCTGCTGCTGACCGCCGGCTGCGCCACCGGACCCTCATTGGAGCACCGGGGCGCCGTCACCGCGCCGCCGGGTGACAGCAGGCATCTGACCATCGGCTCCGCCGGATTCACCGAGAGCGATCTGCTCGCCCGGATGTACGCGCTGCTGCTGAACCGCGCCGGATATCACACCGAGATCCTCTCCGTGACCAACCGGGAGATCTACGAACCGGCCCTGGAGAGCGGCCAGATCGATGTCGTCCCCGAGTACGCGGCGACCTTCGCCGACTGGCTCGCCGCCAGGGCGCGCGGCCCCGGCTCCCCGGCGGGTTCACCCGATCTGGGCGCGACGATGAAGGCGCTGCGCCCGCTGGCCGCCGCGCGCGGCCTGGCCGTCCTCGACCCCGGCCGCGCCACCGACCAGAACGCCTTCGCGGTGGCCGCCTCCTACGCCCGCGAACACCGGCTCAGAACCCTGAGCGATCTCGGCGCGTCCGGGCTGCCGGTGCGGCTCGCGGCCGGAGACGAATGCGTACAGCGCCCCTACTGCGAGCCGGGGCTGAAGAAGACGTACGGCATCCGCGTCACCGGCATCGACCCCAAGGGCGTCGGCACCACCCCGGCCAAACAGGCCGTGCGCGAGGGTCAGGACCAGATGGTCCTGACCACCACCACCGACGCCACACTCGACCAGTTCGGGCTGGTGCTCCTCGCCGACGACAAGCACCTCCAGAACGCCGACTACATCGTTCCCGTCGTCAACCGCGCACGGGCCGGCGGACCGGGGATCGTCCGCACGCTCGACCGGCTGAACACCGTACTGACCACCGAGGATCTCGCCTCGATGAACCAGCGGGTCGACGACTGGCGCCGGCTGCCGGAGGACGTCGCCACGGCGTATCTGGAATCCAAGGGGCTGCTCCCGGCCGGCTGATCACCCCGGACCACCGCAGGTTTCCCAGGAGTTGTCAGGGCGTCAGCCGGGCCGGAAGCCAGGCCAGTTGAGCGGCCGACTGGTACGCCTCGCCGCCCTCGTGGTCGTTGAAGTGGTACACCTCTATCGACTTGTCCCGGTGCGCGTAGGCGTTGAAGGCGGCGAAGACCGTCGAGGGCGGGCAGGTCTCGTCCTCCAGCGCCACGGAGAACAGCGCCGGGGCCCGCCCGCGCGCCGCGAAGTGCACCCCGTCGAAGTAGCTGAGGGTGCGCCGGGTCCGCTCCGTACGGTCGCGGAAGGTCTTCAGATAGCTGCCCACCTCACGGTACGGATGGCGATCGGTGAACGTCGTGGCGCGCGGGAAGTCGCACAGGAAGGGCACGTCCGCCGCGACCGCCGACAGATCCGGCACCAGCCCGGCCACCGCGAGGCTGATACCGCCCCCCTGACTCGCCCCCCGTACCGCCGTGCGCTCCGCGTCGATCAGCGGATGGGAGCGGGCCGCCTCCACCGCCCGCACCGCGTCCGTGAACAGCCGCCGGTAGTAGTAGGTTTCGGGCTCCTCGATGCCCCGGGTCATGAAGCCGGGGAACGAGGGGGCGCTGCCGACCGGATCAGGGGTGTCGCCGCCGTTCCAGCCGGCGCCCTGGCCCCGGGTGTCCATCACGAAGTGCGCGTACCCGGCGGAGCCCCAGAGCAGATGCGTGTGCGGCAGCCCGCGCCCCCCGCCGTACCCGAGGTACTCCACGACCACCGGCAGCGGTTCACGCGCCCCCGCCGGCAGCACCAGCCAGCCCTTGACGGGGTGGCCGCCGTAGCCCGCGAAGGTCACGTCGAGGACCTCCAGCGTCGTCAGCGCCGTGGACACGGGCCGGAAGCGGGCGTCGAGGTCGTGACCGCGCGCCTCGTCGAGCGTCCTGGCCCAGAACCGGTCGAAGTCGTCCGGCTCCACGGACGCGCTCCGGTAGTCGCGCAACTGGTCGAGGGGCATGTCGGTCAGGGACATAGGAGGACCGCCTTCGTGAGGATCGGCCGGAGGCGCGTCAGGACGCCCGGCGATCACACCGTACGGGCGCGGGCGGGCCGGCAGAAGACCACGCGGGGCCACGCGCACCGACCGCGCGGAGCCCCGGCGAAAGGCCCTGGATCCGGCCGAGTTCGGGCCCGGTGGCACGACTGTGCGCCATTGAGGTTCGACGGGCGGTCATCTAGAGTTTTCGCCATGGCGAATCAGATCGCAGCCGGGCCGGACATTCTGGAATACGTCAGGGATTTCTCGCTCAGGGAAGACGGTATTCTGCGCGATCTGCGCCTGGCGACCGCGGAATTGCCCGGCGGGGAAGCGATGCAGGTCATGGCCGAGGAAGGACAGTTCCTCGCCATTCTGGTCGCGGCGACCGGCGCCGCCGACGTACTGGAGATCGGCACCTTCACCGGTTACAGCACTCTGTGCATGGCGCGTGCCCTGCCGCCGCACGGGCGTCTGGTCACCTGTGACATCAGCGACCGGTGGCCGGAGATCGGTGCTGATTTCTGGCGTCGCGCGGGTGTTTCCGAGCGAATCGAACTTCGCGTCGGTCCGGCGGCCGAAACTCTGGAGGAGATGATTGCCGACGGCCGGTCCGACAGTTTCGGTCTTGTTTTCATCGATGCCGACAAGGCGAATTATCCGCGCTACTACGAGCTGGCATCGCGGCTCGTACGGCCGGGCGGGCTGATCGTGGTCGACAATACGCTTTTCTTCGGCCGGGTCATCGATCCGCTGGCCGAGGACGCGGACACCGCCGGTGTCCGTGAGGTCAATGCCAGAATCCGGGACGACCACCGGATGGACATCTGCATGCTCCCGGTGGCCGACGGCATCACGCTGGTCCGCCGGAAGTGACCACCCCCGGTCCGGGGGCCCCGCGGGCCCGGCCCCGAGCCGTCACGCCCGGTCCGGGGGACCGGCGCCGGCCGGCACCCGGCCGGTCAGGTCCGGCGCGATCAGCCGGACCGTGGTGGGGGCGGCGCGGCGCTCGGGGACGAGATGCAGCAACTGGACGTCCTCGGCCGCCTCCGGCGAGGCGGCGCCCCGGCAGTCGCAGGGCCCCTCGTCGAAGCCGGCGAACCGGTAGGCGATCTCCATCATCCGGTTGCGGTCGGTGGCCCGGAAGTCCGCCAGCAGATGGACACCGGCCCGGGCGGCCCGGTCGGCCAGCCAGTTCAGGATGATCGTGCCGGCGCCGAACGCCACGACCCGGCAGGAGGTGGCGAGCAGTTTGAGGTGCCACACCCGCGCGTGCCTGCGGAGCAGCAGCACACCCACGGCACCGTGCGGCCCGAAGCGGTCGGTCAGCGTGGTGACCAGGACCTCGTGGCCGGGTCGGGTGAGGAGGGAGCGCAGCACCTCGTCCGGATAGTGCACACCGGTCGCGTTCATCTGGCTGGTGCGCAGGGTGAGTTCCTCGACCCGCGACAGCTCGTCCTCGGTGGCCCGCCCGATCCGCATCACCATGTCCAGCGAGCGGAGGAAGTCCTCGTTCGAGCCGCCGAACCGCGCCTGCTCGTCCGTCCGCCGGAAGCCGGCCTGATACATCCTCCGGCGCTGTCGCGCGTCGGCGGTCACCGATCTCGGGCTGAACTCGGGCAGGCCGAGCAGCGTCGCGGCCTCCTCCGCCGGGTAGCAGCGCACGTCCGGAAGGTGGAAGGCGACCTCGGCCCGCTCGGCCGGCTGGTCGTCGATGAAGGCGAGGGCGCCGGGCGCGAAGTCCAACCGCTCGGCGATCCGCCCCACCGCCTGCGACTTGGGCCCCCAGCCGATCTCCGGCACGACGAAGTAGTCGGCGACGCCGAGTGCCTCCAGCCGGGCCCAGGCGAGATCGTGGTCGTTGCGGCTGCACACCGACTGGAGCACCCCGCGCGCGTCCAGACCGACGATCACCTCGCGCACCGCCTCGGACAGGACGACCTCGTCGTCCTCCAGCAGCGTGCCCCGCCAGAGCGTGTTGTCGAGGTCCCAGACCAGGCACTTCACCGGCGCGGACGGGACCGCCGGGGCGGTGTCGCTCATGTTCGGCTCCTTGTCAGGACGTTGCGCGGCGGTCACGAAAGGGGCCGCCGGCTGAGCGCGTGGTCGGCCAACATCAACTGGCACACCTCGGTGCTGCCTTCGATGATCTCCATGAGCTTGGCGTCGCGGTACGCCCGCGCGACGACGTGACCGTCCCGCGCCCCGGCCGACGCCAGCACCTGCACAGCGGCGGCCGCGCCCTTGGCCGCGTGCTCGGCGCTGACGTACTTCGCCAGTACGACGGCGGCGGCCAGGTCGGCGGCGTTCTCGTCCCAGCAGCGACTGGCGTACTCGCAGGCCCGGGTGGCGACCTGCTCGGCGGTCCACAGGTCGGCCAGATGCCGGGCGACGAGCTGGTGCCGCCCCAGCGGCCGGCCGAACTGGTGCCGGGTGTTGGCGTGTTCGACGGCCGCAGCCACACAGGCCCGCAGGATGCCGACGCACCCCCAGGCGACGGAGAGCCGGCCGTAGGCCAGGGCCGTCGTCACGAGCAGCGACAGCGGCTGCCGGCCGCCGCCCAGCAGGCTGCCGAGCGGCAACCGCACCTCGTCCAGCCGGAGGTCCGCGTGCCCGGCGGCCCGGCAGCCGAGCGGATCGGCCAGCCGCCGCACCCGGACCCCGGGGGCGGACCGGGGCACCACCACCACGGCCCCTTCCTCCCCCATCCGCGCGACCACCAGGAAGAAATCGGCGTAGTCGGCGGCGGTCACCCACTTCTTGCGGCCGCTGAGCGACAGGGTGTCCCCCTCGACGGTGACCGTGGTGGTGACGGCCGACAGGTCGCTGCCCGCCTGCGGTTCGCTGAAGGCCACGGCCGCCGTGTCGCCCGAGGCGAGCCGTGGCAGCAGCTCCGCCGCCTGCTCCGGGTCACCGAGCCGCTCGACGGTCCACGCGGCCATGCCCTGCGAGGTCATGACGCTCCGCAGCGAGCCGCACAGACCGCCGACATGGGCGGTGAACGCGCCGCTGTCCGCGCTGTTCCATCCCGGTCCGCCGTACTCCGCCGGCAGCTGGGGGGCGAGCTGCCCGGCCGCCCCGAGCTTCCGCACCAGGTCCTCGGGCAGCCGGCCGGCCCGGTCCCAGTCGCCCGCGCGGTCGCCGACCAGCTCGGTGACCGCCGAGGCCGCCGCGGCGACGGCCTCACGCACCGGTGCCCCCGGAGGCCGGCTGCCGGAGCCGTTCGACCAGGTCGGTCATCCGCCCCACGGTGCGGAAGTTGTCCATCCGCAGGTCGGCGCCGCGCACGGCGATGCCGTACGCCCCCTCCAGATGCACCACCAGCTCCATGGCGAAGAGCGAGGACAACCCTCCGGAGCCGAAGACGTCCGCCTCGGCCGTCCAGGCCCTCCCCGTACGCTTCTCCAGGAACCGCAGCAGGTCCGCCTGTACGGTGCCGGGGCCGCCGGTGGGCTCCACCGGCCGGTCGGATGACGTGGTCATGCCTGTTCTCCCTCGTACTCGTAGAAGCCGCGCCCGCTCTTGCGGCCGAGGTGGCCGGCCCGCACCATCTCCAGCAGCAGGTCGCAGGGACGGCAGCCTTCGTCGCCGGTCCTGCCGTACAGCACCCGGAGCGAGTCGACCAGGTTGTCCAGTCCGATGAGGTCGGCGGTGCGCAGCGGGCCCGTCGGGTGCCCCAGGCATCCCCGCATCAGGCGGTCGACCGACTCGGCGCTCGCGGTACCCGCCGCCACCACCCGCACCGCGTCGTTGATCATGGGGTGCAGGATCCGGCTGGTGACGAACCCCGGCGCGTCCTCGACCACGATCGGCTGCCGGCGCAGCGCGGCGAGCAGGCCCCGCAGCGCGTCCAGGGTGGACTCGCCGGTGTGCGTGCCCCGGATGACCTCGACCGTCCGGATCAGATAGGGCGGATTCATGAAATGGGTACCGATCAGATCCCCCGGCCGGGCCGTCGTGCGGGCCAGTTCGTCGATGGGAATCGCCGACGTGTTGGAGATGATCGGGGTGCCCGGCGCGACCAGCGCCGACACATCGGCGAGGACCTTCGCCTTGGCGTCCGGGTCCTCGGTGACCGCCTCGATGACCGCCGCGGGCGCCGCGCCGTCCGCCGCCACCAGCTCCGCGAGCGACAGGCCGGTCAGGAGAGCGCCGTCGACGGCCCCGTCCGGCAGCGCGCCCATCAGCCGTGCCGTCCGCACCTGGTGGCCGATCCGCGCCGGGGCCCCGTCCAGCCGGCGCCGGTCCACGTCGATCAGCGACACCGTGATCCCGTGCCCCACCGCCAGCGCGGCGATGCCCGACCCCATCACCCCCGCTCCGAGCACCGCCAGTCGCCGCCCGGCCCAGGGAGTACCGTTCTCCGCTGCCATGTCGCCTCTCTTTCGGTCCCGGCCCGGCAGGCCGGCCGCCGGGCTCTGTCGACACACGGTGATCGCCGGCGACAGCGGCCCCGGGGCGGAATCGGCGCCACCCCGGACCGTCGCCCCGGCGCTCACTCCTCCGCGCCGCTCACCTCGGTCCTGGGGGGCCGCGACGGCACGAAGCCGTCCGCGGGTTCCGTGTAGAACTGCTTCGCCCACTGCCGGTACCGGCCGATCGGACCGTCGCCCCTGGCGAGCTTCGGCTGCTCGACGTGCTCCTGGTGGTGCCACATCAGCAGATCCGCGCCGGTGTCGACGCTCGCCACCCGCTGGAGGACGGAGCTGAGCAGCCGGGCGACGGGCATCGCCGCGGCGCGCCCGATCCTGTCGGGCACACCGGGGACGCCGGTCAGCTCCAGCTTCGTGCCGAATCTGAGCTGGATGCGCCCCGGTCCTGTCGCGGTCGCGTGGAGCATCACATAGAGGTTGCCCGCGCCCCGGGGCAGGGGCGTCCGCGCCGCGATGGTGGCCAGTCCGATCACGGTGAGCGTGTAGGACTGGCGCAACCCGCGCATCATCGTGCCGCGGGCGGTCGCGGTGACGGTGCTGACCTGCTCCCCGGCCACCGGCGCGCCCTCGATGTCGAGGCCCTTGAGCCCGTGCAACGCCGGCAGATGCCCCCAGTCGAAGGCGTTCTCGATGACGTCCTGCGGGTGACCGGCGATGTCGAAGGTGTCGTGGCTGTACGGTTGCCGGTCGTCCATGGGGAAGGCCGGGATCTCCCACCGCGGCGGCAGCCCGAGCGCGTGCCACCACACGTAGACGGAGCCGTTGACCTCGCACACGGGATACTGCGCCAGCGACGCCTTCGGCGGTGGTCTGTCGTAACCCGTGCGCACACAGGTACCGGCGGGGTCGAAGGCGAACCGGTGGAACGGGCAGACGATGTCCTCGCCCTCGACCGATCCGCCGACCCCGAGATGCGCTCCCAGATGCGGGCACTGCGGCCGGACGGCCCGCAGCACCCCCTTGGCCGTCCGGTAGAGCACGACCTCCGCGCCCGCGAGCGGACGGGTGGTGACGGCCCCGGGCCGCACCTCGTCGGAGAAGGCCAGACAGAACCACCCGTTCGGGTAAGGGCGGGACGGAGCGTGCAGGGTGTCGGCCGGGACCGGGTGGAACCGGCCGACCTGCCGGGAGCGGAGAAGCTGTTTCACCAGGGGCTTCAAGTGAGGCTTCATGGCATCCCTCCTAGTGCTGCGCCGGGCAGGCGGCGCCGCCCGGCCGCGTGGTCGGCCGGTCGGAAGCGGACCGGGGCGCTGCCACCTGCATCTCGGCGCCATCGGCGCCGCCCGTCCGCCGCTCCCTGAGCCGCAGGTTCAGTCCGCGCGAACTCAGGCTGGTCTCCACCTTGGGCCGGAACGGCTCATCACCGACGGGGGTCAGCTCCCAGCGGGTGACGACCGCGGTGAGGGCCAGGATGGCCTCGATGAGGGCGAACTGGTCCCCGATGCACTTGCGCGCGCCGGCGCCGAACGGGATGTAGGCGGCCCGGTCGGGCTGACCGTCGAGCCAGCGGTCCGGGTCGAACCGGTCGGGCTCGTTGTACAGGTCGGGGCGGCGGTGCAGAAGGTACGGACTGAGCACGATGGTGCTGCCGCTCTTGAGCCGTACCCCGCCGAGTTCGGCGTCCTGCCGGAGCCGGCGGGTCATCATCCACGCGGGCGGGTACAGCCGCAGCGTCTCGGTCACCACGCGCGAGGCCAGACCGAGCGAGGGCAGGTGCGCCGGATCGAGCTTCTCGCCCGCCAGGACGTTGTCGGTCTCGACCTGGAGGCGGTGCTGGACATCCGGGTTCGTGGCGAGCAGGTGCAGCGCCCAGGCCAGCGTGATGGCCGTCGTCTCCATCCCGCCGAGGAAGAACGTGAGGGCCTCGTCGGCGAGTTCGGCGTCGCTCAGCTGCTGCCGGCCGGCCTCGCTCTCCTCGTCGACCGCCGCCACCAGTGTGGAGAGCAGGTCGGCGTGGTCGGTCGGATCGGCGCGCCGCTCGGCGATGATCTCCGCGATGGTGGCCGACAGCCGGTTACGGGCGCGGTCGTAGCGCCGCTTCTGCGGAGTCGGCAGCTGCCGCAGCACGCCGGGGGTCATCATCCGGCGGAAGAACGCGCTGACGATGACGGCGGTGTCGGCCAGGGACCTGCGCATGGTCTCCGCCGGCAGCGCGCCGCTGAACATCGTCTGCATGGTGGCCCGCGTCGTCAGCGTCATCATCTCCTGGGTGATGTCGAGGACATCACCGTCCCGCCAGGACGCCGCCTTCAGTTCGGCCGCCCGCGCGAACACCGCCCCGTACCCGGGCATCCGGGTGGGGTGGAACGACGGCTGGCACAGCCGCCGCTGCCGCCGGTGCAGCGGGTACGAGCAGGTGGACAGGCCGTCGCCGATGACCTCGCGGATCCGGTCGTAGATCGGGCCGCCCTTGTCGAAGACGCGGTCGTTCAGGAACACCTGACGCGTCAGGTCCGGATCGCAGACCATGACGGCGGAACTCGGACCCAGCCGGACGCGCACCAGCTCCCGATAGCCGGACAGCGACATGATGAACGCCAGCGGATCGCGGAGCAGGGGCAGGGCGTGGCCCAGCAGCGGCAGGGCCCGCGGAGCGAGCGGAACCGACGCGTCGGTCGCCGTACTCGTGTCTGTCATGGACAACCTCATTCTGTTCACTGACGGCCGGCCGGTGCCGGGGCGACAGGGTCGCGGGTGATCTCGATCAGCGCGGTGGTCCAGCGGAAGCCGACCCCGAAGCTCACGACGAGGACGTGCTCTCCGGCCCGCAGCGCGCCGGAGCGGAATGTCCGGTCGAGGGCGAGCAGGACATCGGACGGGCCGGCGTGGCCGAGGTGCCGGCCGTAGGTCCAACTGGTGTCGTCGGCACGGAGGCCGAGCGGTGAGCCGGCGAGCAGCAGGTCGAGCACGATCGACCCGATCGCGATGGGCACCACGTGCGAGATGTCCGCCGGCGCCACGGCGGCCTCGTCGAGGACGGTCCGGATGCAGCGGTGCGTGGCCCGTCCCAGCACGTCGATGTGGGGCATGAACCCGGTCTCCTCGACGGGGGCCCGCCGCGCGGCGCCGGTGTGGCCCTCCCTGGCCCGCGTCTGCGCCTCCAGTTGTGGCTCCGTGACATGGGCGGTCGCCACCAGACGGGCGAAGCCCGTCCCCCGCGTGAGGACGGCGGCGGCCCCGGCGTCACCGGCCACGTATCCCAACTCCCGCGCATATCCCCACCGTTCGTCCGGGAAGCGAGTTCCGGTCGTGACCAGCGTGGCTTTCGCGTGCGGCCGGGCGGCGAGGTGTTCGGCCGCGGTGACGAGTGCGGCCGCCCCGCCGTCACTGGCGGCACCGATCTCGATCCCGGCGGTGTCCTTTCCCCCGAGCACCCGCATCAGATAGGCCGCGGGCGTGTAGTGGTCCCCGTCCTGGAAGCCGGCGTGCGCGATCAGGCTCAGGTCGGCACTGGCGACGTCCGCCCGGCGCAGTGCCTTGAGGCCGGCCCGGGCCGCCATCTGCGTCGCCGTGTCGTCCTTCGAGACGGCGGCGGAGGTGAATCCGTTGAGCGCCAGGGCGGAGGGCGGTCCGGCGCCGGGTCCGCCCCGCGGTCGGTGCTCGTACTCGGGCCTGATGGGGGGTACCCACGCGCCGGTCCCGGCGATCGTGATGTCCTGCCACAACACTGCTGTCTCCTCGGCTGTCACGAAAGGGGCGGCTGGAGGACGCCGGGACGGGGCCGGATCAGTTCTCCGCTGTGGTCCAGGGCGTGCGCGCTGACCCCGGCGATCCGGGCCAGCACCCGGCCCCCACCGGTCACGGCGGTCAGGTCCCCGGTGGCGAAGTCGCAGTGCAGCCGGATGACCGGGTTCTCCTCGCTGAGCCGGCAGTCGTTGCCCGGCCCGCTGAGATCGACCTGGTCGAGGCCGGCCATCGGGCCGACCGACGGCGGGGTGTCCCCACGCGGCGGCAGCAGCAACAGGTGCACCATCGCGTCCAGCAGGATCGTCGGCACCGTCATCCCGGCCAGCGCCGGGGCCCAGGCGGCGTGGTCGAGGGCGAACCCGGCGCTGTTCCCGTCCGGCCCGCGCGCGTAGTCGCTGGTGCCGGCGAACGGGCCGGTGAGCGAGATCGGCGGATCGGGGGAGTAGACCGGCATGACGAAATCGGGTTCGGGCTCGTGGGAGGAGCTGTCGGGCGGCGCCGGGAGCGCGGGGAAGCGATTCGCCAGTACGACCGTCGTCTCGCACAACAGGTCGTTGAAGCGCAGTACCTTGCCGTTCCTGCCGACCCGATGCGCCGTCATCCTGACGGCCACCTCGGCCCGGTCCCGCTCCCGGCTGGTGACCCGGGCCTCCACCGTGACGGTACGCGGCGGCCCGGCGAGCCTGACCGTGATCGACGCCCGGCAGGCGAGAGTGCGGAACCCGGTGACCACGAGGCCGGGACAGAGGGCCGAGGCCGCGCCGGCCGCGGCTTCGAGGGTGAACGTACCGGGCAGCGTGTACTCGCCGTTGACCCGGTGGTGGCGCATCCACCGTCCGTCCCGCTCGGCCAGGGTGCGCGGGTCCCAGGTCTTGGTGAAGACCGCCCAGCGCCCGCCGCGGTACAGCACACCGTCGAGCAGCGGTGTGGTCAGCGCCGGGTCCGGCACGGCGGGCGGCGGCGCGTCCGGGGCGGGGAGCCGCGGTTCGCCGGAGGAACCGTGGGTGCTGATCCCGCGCCGGTCCAGCAGGACGCGTTCCTCTTCCCGGATGAAGAACGTCACCCCACTGGCCGGCGGCCTGGTCACGGCGGAGAGGAACTGCGCGCAGCCCTGCGCGGTGCTGATGTAGGCGTCCATGTGGTTGCGTTTGAGGGTCTCCCGCATGGAGACGCTGCTGGCCACACCGACCTCACGCCAGCCGCTCCAGAGGACCGCGATCTCCTGATGCCCCCGAGGTCCGTGCCGCTGGGCCCAGGCGCTGGCGTACGCGAGATACTCGTTGACGGCGCAGTAGTCGATGTCACCCGGCGCGGGGGCGAGCGTGGCCAGGGTGCTGAAGTTGCACCAGATCCGGGGCGTGTGGCCGGCCAGGGCCCGTTTGAGGTTGCGGTAACCGGTGGCCTTGGTGGCCCGGACCGCTCGGAAATCGGTCAGCGTCTTGGCGTGCAGGACCCGGGAGCGCAGGTCGAGGACGGTGTTGATGAGCAGGTCGATCCGGCCGTGCCGGCCGAGGATCTCCCCGAGGACCGCGTCGGTGCGCTCGGCGTCGAGAATGTCGCAGACCCGGTGGTGGACACGGTCGGGGCCGCACAGCTCGGTCAGCCGCCGTACCGTACGGCTCACCTCCAGGCGGGCCTCGGCCTTCTGGTAGGTGGCCCGCAGTTCGCCCAGGGACGCGTCGGGGCGCCTGCGGCGTTCGGCGGCGATGAACTCGGCCTGCGGCGGCAGCGCGTCGCCGGTCTCCGGCAGCGGGGTGCGGCCGATGACGTACACATGGGGCCGGTCGCTGGTGCGGGCGACGGCGTGCAGCAGCTCGGGGGTGATCCCCCGGGCGCCTCCGAAGGCGACCACGACCGAGCCGGGCGGCAGCGTGGCTTCTTCCGCCGGTGGCGGCGGAGCGTGGTCGTCGGCGACGGCCAGGGCGGACCAGTCGCCGCCACGGCAGGCCAGTGTGTGCGTGGGCACCTCGGCGGTGGCCGCCCGCGCCAGCTGGTCCAGGGCGGTCGCCGGGTCGGGGGCGTCGCTGAGCAGGGCCACCCCGCCGCACTGCGGGACCTCGGCGCGGACGGACCGGACGAGGCCGGTGAACAGCCCGCTCAGCGGCGGCGGCAGGTCGTCCGGCAGGGCTCCGAGCAGGACGGCGCTGACGGAGCCGCCGGAGCGCAGCGCGGGCAGCGCCGCCTGGAGTGTGGTGAAGGTGAGGTCCTGAAGATCTTCCAGCCGGGTGGCCTCGGCCTCGTCGGCCGCGTCGTCGTGCACGGGCAGCCGGGACAGGATCCGGACATGGCGGGGGACGAACGGCAGGTCGGTCAGGGCGCGGAGCGCGTTCTCCGGCGGGACGTGGGTGGCGGGTCCGGGCCGTGGGGACCAGACGGCGATGTCCGGGCCGGCCGCGGCGGCGGCGAGATCCGGGGTGTCGGTGAGGACGATGGTGCCCGGCGGGATCGGCGGCGCGGCCGAGTCCCCCCGGGGCGGGGGCATCGGGACGAGCCGGAGGGTCTGGCGGCGGCCGGTGAAGTCCTCGGTGTGTTCCGGCCCGGCCGGGGCGGGCCCGGTACGCTCCGGCGCGTCGTGCGCGGCCGGTTCCACCGCTTCCCCGGCCGGGTCGTGCTGCCGGGGGCCGGCCGGTCCGGTGAACCGGATCAGCGGTGATCCGGGCGCGGCGGGGGCCACGACGGTGTCCGTTCCCGTGACGACGCCCTTGACCACCGCCAGCAGGGCGTCCAGCGACAGGTAGGTGTGTCCGGCGTCGGACAGCACGGGAAGGGAGTGCGCGGGGGCGGCCGGGTGCGCGAGGCCGGCGTGGTCGACCTCGGTGGAGAGCGAGCCCAGGACGGGCAGGTGGTGCTCCAGCGCGGTGGAGCGCCGGGTGACCGCCAGGACGGCGGCACCTTCGGCGATGGACCTGCCATCCGGCACCAGACCGGTGAGATGGCGGTTCCAGCCGCTGATCGGCCGCAGGCACACCGCGCCGATCAGGGCGAGGTCGCAGGCCCGGTGCCGGAGCTGACGCAGGGCCAGGTCGACGGCGGTGTGCGCGGAGTCCCGGTGGGAGTAGACGCTGGCTCCCAGGGCCTGGAAGTCGTAGTAGTTGGCGGCCCGGCCGGACAGGATGCAGGAGACCGCTCCGGTGAAGTCGTCCTCGTTGAGGCCGCCGGGGATCACCCCCTCGGCCTCCGCCATCCCCTTCGCGAGGTATTCCTTCAGCGTCCGCGCCTGTACGGGGTCCGGCAGGATGTCGAAGGTGGTGGCGCACTCACCGGCGTGCACCCGCAGCGCGGCCCGGGTGTTGTGCGTGGTCGGCAGTGTCGAGCCCACCACCACCGCCGTGCTGGGCCGCAGGCTGGTGCCCGGCTCGCCGAGCCGGTCCAGCAGCGGGCCGAGGACCTGGAGCATCATCAGGTGGGCGGCGTCCATGTGACGCATCGTCAGCGGCGGGATACGCACCTGACGCGGGGACGGCAGCGGGTACGGCGTGCCGAACCCGGCGTCCGGGAGCGGCCCTTCACCGCGCAGCCACGCGGGCACCCGGGCGGGCTCCAGGCCGGGCAGGTGGGTGTTCCAGCCCACCACGACCAGCTCCTCCGTGTCGGTGCGCGCGTCACCGCCGCGCCGTCGCGCGGGCGCGGCGGCCGGCACCCGGTCGGAGAGGATCACGTGCGCGTCCGCTCCGCCGAGGCCGAACGACGAGATCCCGACCGTGCGCGGCCGTGCGCGGTCCGTCGGCCAGGGCGCGTCCTCGACCGGTACGGTCAGCCGTTCGCCCCCGCCCAGCAGCGGATGCGGATCGGTGACCACGGGCTGGCCGGGGACCGCCCCGCGTTCCAGGGCGACCAGCGCGTGGGCGACCGAGACCAGGCCCGCCAGCACCCCGGTGTGTCCGAAGACCTGCTTGTTCGACGTCAGCAGGCACGCCTGCTTCCGCGGCCCCAACCGGGAGAGCAGCGACCGTAGTTCGATCTCGTCGCCCACCGGTGTGCCGGTGCCGTGCGCCACGACCCAGTCCACGTCGTCGGCCTCCACGCCCGCGTCGGCCCAGGCCCGGCCGATCGCCAGCTCCTGGCCGCGGGTGGCCGGGGCGTGGATGCCCTTTCCCCGGCCGTCGGCGGCGAGGCCGGTGCCCCGGACGACACCGAGCACCGGGTCGCCGTCCGCCACGGCCCGCGCGTACGGCTTCAGGGCGATCACGACGGCGCCCTCGCCGACGAGGGTCCCGTCGGCGGCCCGGTCGAAGGGGCGTACCCGGCCGCTCATCGAGATGCCCTGGGCCCGGCAGAAGAGGGTGAACCCGATCGGCTCGATCACCGATGTACCACCGACCAGCGCCACGTCGCAGGAGCCCTCACGCAGCGCCTTGACCGCCGCGTCCAGGGCGAACAGTCCGCTGGCGCAGGCCGCGTCCAGGGTCAGGTGCTGTGAGTCGGCCGGGATCAGCCCGCGCAGCGCGTCGCGGGAGACGGAGGCGGGCAGATACGCCTGCGGATTGCCGCCGTCACCTCCGTAGTGGGCGCTGATCGCGTGGTCGGCCAGCTCGGCGAGCCAGTCACCGTCCTGGCCCGCGGGGACCGCCTCGCGCACCATGCGCCGGTACTCGTCGCCCAGCACGACCCCCTGGGGGCCGAGCCCCGTCTGGTCGTGGATGCCGGTGGTCGCGGCGAGCCAGCGGTCCGCCGGGCGCCGGCGGACCCCTGCCAGGGCCTGGACGGTGCAGTGCCGCAGCCATCGTGTGGTCCTGGGCCACCCGGGGTGGCCGGCGTTCCCGTCCGGTTCGGCGATCGAGGCCGGGTCGGGGACGAAGCCGTGGAGGTACCCGGCCTCACGGACGTAGAAGGAGTCGGTGTCCTCCCGGGTGGGCGCCCAGAAGTGCTTCAGGTCGAAGGCGGACGGCTCGCTGGAGAGCAGGACGCCCTCCCGCAACCGGTCCCAGAACTCCGCCGTGTTGTTCGCGCCGGGCAGGGCGAGGCCGAGACCGACGACAGCGACGGCTCCGGGGTCCGTCCCCCGCTCCGGGCCCGGCGGCGCGGCGGGTACGGGGGCGGGAGCCGGTAAGGGCGCCGGGCGGGCGGCCGCCGGGTGTTCGGGGGCGGACCGGCCCGGCTCGGGCGACATCGCCACGACGGAGGCGGGGACGGGGGCCGGTGCGGGCGCCGGGTGGACGGCCGGCTGTGGCCGAGGGGCGGGCCGGCTCGCTTCGAGCGGCGCCTTCACCGCCGTCGCCGCCGGCTGGTTCCGGGCCGGACTCACCCGGTCCGCCAGCCTGCTGTGCAGCCGCAGCCCCTGCATCCCGCCGATGCTGATGCCGCCGTCGGCGACGATCGTCTGACCGGTGATGAAACCGGCGTCCTCGTGCAGGAGGTGGACGATCAACTTGGCCGCGTCCGGCGTCGAGAGGGTACGGCGCATCAGCTCGTCGGCCCTGGCCGGGTCGCCGAGCGCCGCCGCCGGGTCGTCGAGATTGACGACGATCTCACTGGCGATGGAGCCCAGCAGCACCGTGTTGACCCGGACGCCCTGATCGACCAGTTCGAGCGCCAGATAGCGCACCAGCGACTCCAGGGCACCTTTGGTGACACCGCCCGGGCCGTATCCCGGAACCGGCTGGTGTGCCCCGACGCTGGACAGACAGAGGATGCTCGCGCCCGCTCTGCCCTTCATCAGCTCGGCCGCCCGGCGCGAACAGTGGTAGGCCCCCATCACATTGGTGGACCACGCCCGCTGCCAGTAGGTGTCGTCGATGTCGAACAGAGGCAGGAAGGCCCCGCCCGCCGCGTTGTTGATCAGAATGTCCAGACCGCCGTGCCGCTCCTGGACCAGATCGAACATCCGGTCGACCTCGCTGGTCTTGGCCACCGAGGCACGGATGAACTCGCAGCTGTGACCGGCCTCTTCCAGCTCCGCCCGCAGCGACTTCGCCTGATCGACGGAGTGGAAGTAGTTGACGATCACGTGGGCACCGCCCTGCGCCAGGCGGCGGACGATGTCCGCGCCGAGGCTTTTCGCGGCCCCGGTCACGAGCGCGACCCGGCCCCGCAGGCCGTCCGTTGAGGTCATCGCCCGGTAGCCTCCGCCCGCGCTCGCACAACGGTCTCCGCGATCCGCCGCAGCGTGCCGACGGTCAGCAGGGAGGAGTCCGACCGCAGATCGGGCAGTCCGAACCGGTCGGACACCCGGCCGAGCAGGACGACCTGTTTGAGCGACTCCACGCCCAGCTCGGACTCCAGGCCGTCGTCCTCACCGAGGAGGTCCGGCGGGTAGCCCAGGAAGTCGCCGTAGATCGTTCGCAACTCGGTCAGGACCGTTTCGTACTCCGCTCCGGCGGGAGCCGTCGAGCCGACCGGGGCGACGGCGACAGCGGCGACCGCCACCGGAGCGGCCACGGCCTGAGCCACCGACGCCGCCCGGGCCGCCGGCGCGGACGGGGGAGTGGGATCCGTGGGAGGAGCGGAGGAGAGGGGAGGAGCGGAGGACAGGGGGGTCGACGGGACGGGCGCCGCGGCCGGAAGCACCGGAACCGGAGCGGCCGGGGTGGGCGCGCCGACCCGCGCGGCGGGAACCGGCCTGTCGCCCGAGGGCGCCGGCGGGCGCGGGCGGAACGAGCCGATCTCGGCGGATTCGGCGAGCAGCGCCCTGACGGCTTCGACCGGGTCGCTCTCGCTCAGCGGGACGACACACTGCACGCCCGGGATCGACGCCTCGACGAACTTGGTGACGACAGGCCACTCCCCGCACTCCACGAAGGCATCGGCGCCCGCCGCGTGCAGCTCACGGATCGTGTGCAGCATCCGGACCCGGGCCGTGAGCGCGCCCGCGACCAGGTCGACCGGGTCGTCGTCGCCGATGTCCCGCCCCAGCCAGGGCGAACACACGCGCCAGCGCCCGGCGCCGTACGGAACTCGTGGCGCGGTGGCCCGCAGATCCCGCGCGGCCTGCGCCATCGCCGGGGTATGGGTCGGATGCGGGACCTCCAGGGGCAGGCTCGGCCAGCCGAGCGCGTCAGCCACCCGCTCCACATGCTCGATCAATGCCTCCGGACCGCTGATGACGCTCTGCCGAGGGGCGTTCTCGCAGGCGAGTACCAGGTGGGGATGGCTGATCAGCCCGGCGAGCGACTCCGCCCGGCGGCCGTCCACACCGACCGCGATCATCTTTCCGCCCCAGCTCTGCCGGGTCAGCACCTGGGACCGGGCCACGGCCAGGCGCGCGGCGTCCTCCACGGAGAGGTGACCCGCGGCGGCCAGGGCCCACAGCTCCCCGATGCTCTGCCCGACGATCGCGGTGGGCCGGACACCCTCGGCGATCAGCATGTGGTGCGTCGCGATGCTGACCGCGAAGATCTCCAGATACTGCACCTCCGGGCCGCGCCGGTCGCTGGTGTCGTTGTGCTCGATCAGCCGCGTGCTGATGTTGGGAAGTTCCATTTCCCGTGCGGCCTTGTCGATGCGGGACAGTGTTTCCCGTACGGACTCGTAACGGTTGTGGAAATCGCGGAGGACGCCCCCTCGCGGGGCTGCCACCGTGCCGGGCATCACAAAGACGGAATTCACCACGTGCATCATCCTCATCTCCGCCCCGGCCGCCGGTGATGTCGCCTCGGCCGGCCGGGAGTCTGGAACGCCGGGACGGCGCGACGAAATCGACGGCATACGTCCACTTGCTTCGCTGTATCCGAGCGGCGGCTTCAGCGAAATACCGACCCTGCCCTCCTGTCGCTGAGTGCCGTCCCGCCAACGCACGACCCTGCACAGGGGATTGCCTGCCGAGCGGGGACGCCATTCAAGGTAGTCGCGCCTCTTCTTGAGGGTCAACGATCTTGGGGAATTAGTTTCAGCCTAAAAGGATCGAGTTTATTATTTGCCAATCATGTAACAGCGGACGGCGATTGCGGTCTTGTCGTGCGGAGGGGTCTCGTGCAAGCCGGGGTCGGCTGATGGTGAACTCGATCTGCGTAGCGCCTGTTTCGATCGGACATGGCCAGATGTTCGAATGTAACGGACACAGGTTTTGAGCACTTCGCGACGAGGGATTTGGCCGGGATCGGGTGCTGGGGCCGTGCCCGTATGGTGAATGCTCGGCGAGCTGTGTAAAAGGCGTGGCGCATGGGGCTGGATATTCCTCGTCCCCTGATAATGACGCGGACGCACTGCACTCGTCACCACACGGCCGCGACGCTGCCCGTAGACGACATCTCGCCGGAACGGGAAGAGTTCGACGCTCACCGTCATCCAGGTGCCCGTGCCCATTCGCTCCCGAGAGGGCAATGGACCGTCCTCCCCTTCGATGTGGCACAAGCCGCGCACCTAAGGGCTGTCCCGTCATGCCCGGCGGGCGCGCGACGACAGCTACGGCACCTCGCCGCGTTGTCGGAACATCCGCGTACATCCAGTCCGCGGACGCTCCTCCCCGTGCGGTGTGAGTCCTGTTCGCACGGGGAGCGGGACTTCTGCCGTGACGGGAGGTACATGAGCGGGGCATCACTGGCCGGCGCGGCTCGGGTTCCCCACGCTGGTGCGTCGAGCTGGATCACGTGATCCGGGCGGGCGCGTCGGAGCCGGTCGTACTCGCCAAGCCGAAACCGTGACGGCGTGACGGAAAGGGTGCGCGGGCCGCAGTTCAGCCGCTCGTGCGCCGGCCGGGTCGCTTTCGGCCGCGGTGACGCGAGTCACCGCTCCGGATGCGGACATCAGCGGCCTCCCGCAGGATGGTAGAGGCGCTTACGTCTTCGGGGGGAACATCCTGGCATCGGCCTTCCGGAGGGCGACTCACCATGGCAGAACCGGAGCAGCGCAGCATCACCTTGGCCGTGACCGGTGCCGGTGGCACCCGCATGGCCCGGTATGTCCTGGCTGCGCTCGACCGTGACGAGCGGGTCGGCCATATCGACCTGCTGGTGTCGGCCAACGGCCGCAAGCTGATCGCCCACGAGTTCGGTGGATCGGAGCGTGACGACGTCGTACGGGCCGTGCTCGGCAGGCCGTCGGGCAAGGTGTACGCGTGGGATCCCGACGGCTGGGCCGGGCCGGTGAGCTCGGGCAGTTACCCCAGTTGGGGCATGATCGTCGTGCCGTGTGCGCTGGGTGCGGTGAGCCGGATCGCGCAGGGGCAGGCGTCGTCGCTCGTGGAGCGGGCCGCGGATGTGTGTCTCAAGGAGCGGCGGCCGCTCGTGCTGTGCGTGCGTGAGACCCCGTTCAACTTGATCCACCTTCGGAACATGACGCAGGTGACGGAGGCCGGGGCGGTCGTGTACCCGATGATCCCGACGTATTACAACATCCCCGAGACGGTTGAGCAGATGTTCGAGGAGTTCACGGCCCGGCTCCTGGGCTTCGTCGGCCTGGAGCAGACCGACTACTACGCCTGGCGGGAGGGCGGTTCGGCAGCCTCCGCGGAGCGGGCCGCCGCCCGCACCGCCGGCGCGAGCGGGCAGTGAGGTCCGCCATGCGACTTGTCATCGGCATGACCGGCGCCAGCGGCGCGCCCATCGGTGTCCGCCTGCTGGAGACCCTGCGCGAACTCGACGGGGTGGAGACCCACTTGGTGCTCTCGCGGTGGGCCCGCCCGACCATCGAGCTGGAGACCCCCTACACCGCCCGCCAGGTCGGCAAGCTCGCCGACGTGGTGTACGGGCCGGGGGACCAGGCCGCCGCGATCTCTTCGGGCTCCTATCCGGTGGACGGGATGATCATCGCGCCCTGCTCGATGAAGTCCGTCGCGGGCATCAGGACCGGATACGCGGACGGCCTGATCGGTCGGGCCGCCGACGTCACGCTCAAGGAGCGCCGACGCCTCGTGCTGGTCCCGCGCGAGACCCCGCTGAGCGAAATCCACCTGGAGAACCTGCTCGCCCTGTCGCGGATGGGCGCGGTGGTGCTGCCGCCGATGCCCGCGTTCTACACCCACCCCGCCTCGACCGACGACCTCGTCGAGCACACCGTCACCCGGATCCTGGACCAGTTCGCGCTGCCAGCGCCGCACGCGCGGCGCTGGAAGGGGCTGGCCGCCGCGCGCGCCGACCTGGATGACCCTCCCCAGCCGGAGGACTGACCGGTCGGAGCGGTTTCACCAGCTCGGACGGTTCCGCTCCCGGGACCGCACGACCCACGTGGTGCCGCGTTCCACCGTTGGCCCAGCGCCGGCACCGACGTTTGACGGAAGAAGGAGCCAACCGTGGAGATCACGATCGTCGGCGCGGGCAAGATGGCCCGCGGCATCGCCACCCGCGCCCTCGCGGGCGGCCACCGGGTCCGTCTCGTGGACAGCGCCCGGGCCAAGGCGGACGCCCTCGCCGCCGACCTCGGCGCGGGTGCGAGCGGTGCGGACTTCGAAGCGCTGGACGGCGCGGACATCGTCGTGCTCGCCCTGCCGTTCGAGGGGGCGAAGGCCGTGGCCCGCGAGCACGCGCAGGCCCTCGCGGAGAAGGTCGTCGTGGATATCTGCAACCCCGTCGACTTCTCCACCTTCGACTCACTCGTAACCCCGCCGGGCGTGGCAGCCGTCACCCTGGTCGCGGCCGAGGCGCCACGGGCCCGCTTCGTCAAGGCGTTCAACACGACCTTCGCGGGCACGCTGGTGGCGGGCGAGGTGGCCGGGCAGCCCCTGGATGTGTTCCTCGCGGGCGACGACGACGCCGCGAAGGCGACCGTCACCGAACTCGTCAGGAGCGGCGGCCTGCACCCTATCGACGCCGGACCGCTGCGCCGCGCCCTGGAGCTGGAGTCCTTCCAGTTCCTGCACATGACACTGCAGGACCGGCTCGGCCTGAACTGGTCCAGCGCGATCAAGATCATTCCCCAATCCTGACTGAGGTGTCCCCATGACGTCTGACGCATCTGAACAGGAAGCCTCTGTACGGGACTTGCGCTCGGCCTTGGACCGGTTGAAGAACCACCCCGGCCAGTTGCACACCACCGACCACCCGATCGACCCGATGGGCGAACTCGCCGGTGTGTACAAGCGGGTGGGCGCGGGCGGTACCGTCGAGCGCCCCACCCAGCTCGGCCCGGCCATGATGTTCGAGAACGTGAAGGGCTACCCGGGCGCCCGCATCGTGGTCGGCCTGCTGGCCAGCCGCGAACGCGTCGGCATCATGCTGGAGTCGGAGCCGCACAAGCTCACCCAGCGGATGGCCGAGGCCGTCCGCAACCCGATCGAACCGGTCTTCGTCACCGCCGAGGCGGCTCCCTGCCAAGAGGTCGTGCACAAGGCAACCGACGACGGCTTCGACATTCGCACACTGCTGCCCGCCCCCACCAACACCGACGAAGACGCGGGCCCGTACTTCTGCGAGGCACTGGTACTCGGCTCGGACCCGGAGACCGGCCACACCGACGTGACCATTCACCGACTGTGCGTGCAGGGCAAGGACGAGATCTCCATCTTCTTCGCGCCCGGCCGACACATCGACGCGTTCCGGCAGAAGGCCGAGGCCAAGGGCGAGGCGTTGCCCGTCTCCGTCAACATCGGGATCGATCCGGCGGTCTACATCGGCGCCGAGTTCGAGGCGCCGACCACCCCGCTCGGCTTCGACGAACTGACCATCGGCGGCGCCCTGCGCGGCGAGGGCGTCGAACTGGTCGACTGCCTGACGGTCGCGCAGAAGTCCATCGCCCGCTCCGAAATCGTCATCGAGGGCGAGATCCTCCCGAACGTGCGGGTCAAGGAGGACCAGAACACCGGCACCGGGCACGCCATGCCCGAGTTCCCCGGCTGCGATGGCCCCGCCAACCCCGCCCTCCCCCTCATCAAGGTCAAGGCGGTCACCACCCGCACCAACCCGATCGTGCAGACCCTGGTCGGCCCCGGCGAGGAACACGTCTCGCTGGCGGGCATCCCCACCGAGGCAGCCATCTACAAGTCCTGCGAGGACGCCTTCCCCGGCTTCGTGCAGCAGGTGTACGCACACTCCGCGGGCGGCGGCAAGTTCCTCTCCATCATCCAGGTCAAGAAGAACAACGCATTCGAGGACGGCCGCGCCCGTCAGGCCGCCATCCTCGCGCTCGGCGTCTACGCGGAGCTCAAGCACGTCGTCCTGGTCGACGAGGACGTCGACCCGTTCGACAGCGACGACGTGCTGTGGGCCATGACCAACCGCTTCCAGGCCGACAAAGACCTCGTGATCCTCCCCAAGATCGCCGGGCACGTCCTCGACCCCTCCCAGACCCCCCAGTACAACCCGGAGCTCCCGGCCAAGGGCGTCACCGCCAAGATGGTCTACGACGCGACGAAGCCCTACGCGCTGCGCGACACGTTCCGGCGCGCCCATTTCCGCGACGTCGACCCCACCCCCTGGTACCCCGACTACAAAGAATGAGATCTGCCACGACCGAGCCCGCCACCGCAGCCTGCCCGCAGGCCGAGAAGTTGCTCGGCTACGCCATTGATGAGGCACGCGGAAACGGCCCCGGCTCCACGGGGCGGCCTCGGCCGGCCCGCCCCGCACCGACGTTGTCGGCGTGCGCGTCGGGCCCGCACCATACCCACCGGCCGACGCGGCCTCGAACAACCTCGCTGAGCCGCCCAGCAGCCCCAACTGAAACGCCGAGGCCAGGAGTTGCTCGCACATCCACTGCTGCACGGTCGTGAGCTGGTCCCATCCGAGCCGCACCGACTGCACCCACCGCCCCGGATCCTCGCCCGCCGTGGTGGGCGGCGCCTCGCCCGCGTCCAGGTGCGGTGGAAGCACCGCTGCCACATCACCGGCCACGACGGGCGCCAGGACGCGTCGATCTCCTCCAACTGCTCGCGCCGCTCGTCCGACAGCGCCCCGGCCGACGACTTCACCGGCAGTCCCTCGGCACGCCGCTGCTCGGTCTCCTGCGCCTTCCGGGCGGCCGCCCGCGCGTTCTTCAACCCAGCAGACCCGACAACTCCCATCCCGACCACCGACTAGCCCCCGGAGTCCAGCGCGGCGCGCAGCCGCGCGGAGGTCACGTCCTCGACGTAGGAGTGGCCGGCGGCGAGTTGCTGAACTCGGTGAGCGTCCACGTCGTAGCCGATCACGCGGTGCCCCGCCTCCGCGGCGCGTACGGCCGGCGGAAGCCCTACGTAGCCCTGACCAGCGACGACTGTCCGCATGTCAGCTCCTACTCGGTAGCGGTGCTTGAATGGACCGTCATTCCTGATCTGGCAAGGAGATGCGCTGTGCCCCTGGTGTCTGTCGTGATGCCCGTGTACAACTCGGCGGCCACCCTCGGCGCGGCCGTCCGATCGGTGCTGACACAGACGCACAGCGACGTGGAGCTGCTGGTCACCGATGATCAGTCGTCCGACAGCTCGATGGATCTGCTGCGCGAGTTCGCCGCCCAGGACGAGCGCGTGCTGCCGCAATCGGCGCCCGAGCGGGGTGGTGCGGGCCGGGCCCGCAACCTCGCGATCGAGCGGGCCCGTGGGGATTACGTGGCGTTCCTCGACTCCGACGACATGTGGCTGCCGGAGAAGACCGAGAAGCAGCTCGCCTTCGCCGCCGAGGGCGATGCGCCGCTGACGTTCACCAGCTACTTCAAGATGGACGCTGACCACGACGGCGAGAGCACCGACTGGGCCCCGAACGGCCGGGTGATCCGTGCGCGGGCACACGTGGACTACCGCGCGATGCTGGTCCAGGACCACATCGGTGCTCTCACCGCCATGTACGACCGCAATGCCCTGGGCACCAGGCTCATGCCGGAGATGCGTAAGCGCCAGGACTACGCGCTGTGGCTGTCGATCATGCGGGACGGTGCTGACGCCCGGGGCCTGGCCGAGCCGCTTGCGGTGTACCGGGCGGGTCAGGCGGGATCGCTGTCCTCCAACAAGATGTCCTTGGTCAAGTACAACTGGTCGCTGTACCGCGAGCACGAGGATCTGTCGGTCCCGCGGGCTACGCGGGCGCTGGCCGGCGCTGTGTGGCAGTCGCTGCGCAACTCGCGCATCTAGGGCGTGTCGGAGATGTCGATCGACGCAGCCCAGGTCTTGATCGACATCTTGATCGACATTTCGGGTACCGCATGGCGTCAGGCCACCCGGTGGCGGTATCGAGCCGGCGAGACGCCACTGGTGGCGGCACGGCGAGAGCTGCTCGCTGCCAGACCCGGTTGAGCCGCCACAGTTGCCGGCCGTGCTCGGCACCCTGGTGCCAGACGGTCCGTGGCGTGCTCGGGATCGTGCATGACGAGCGATCACAGCGCCTGCCGTGTGAGGGTGAGTTGGACGGTCGACTTGTGGCGGACAGCGACTTGTCGTACCTGGTCGCGATGGTTCGTGCCTGATTCAGAAGGCCGATCCGGCACTCGACTCTGTGTCCGCTCTTGTACATGTCGCGGTCGGATCCAGGCGGGCGGCCGCCGAGGGACCCACGCCGGACCCGGTGTCCGGCCTGGTCCCGCTTCTCCGGGATGGTGTGTGCGATCCCGCGTTTGCGCGGGTAGGAGCGGATCTGACGCGAGGAGTACGCCCGGTCGGCAAGTACATGATCCGGCCGGGTGCCGGGTGTGCCCGACCGGGCCCGGCCCCGTGGCCGTGCCCGTTCGGGGGCTGGACCTGGGGGCGGGACTCGGTGGGTCACCGGTGTGCCGTGGGCCGGCCACACGGCCGGGCCGTCGCCGGCCCCCGCGCGCGGGAAGAGCTGGAGGAGCAGCCGTCGGCCGGAGACCGGGACGGTCTCCTGTCCGCTGTGGAGCGCTTCTCGGCCGTGCGGGAAGCGGCGCTGGTTCACGATGAGGTAGTCCCCGGGCTGGAGCATGAAGGAGATCTGCCCCGGACGAGCTCCGCGGCGAGTTCCCCGGCTGCTTCGGCGTGCGCCTGGCCGAGTTCGGACCTCTCCGGCATCTTGGCGGTGAACCGGAGGAACCCCTCGCCCGGGTCGGAGCCGTCCAGGATCGGCAACGGCGGGTACTCCTCGCCCACGCCGAACAGGTCGAAGCGAGTCCCGTAGTGGTAGGCGCGCCCTTGGCGGTATCAGTGGCGGTATCAGTGGCGGGTCAGCGACAGGGCGTCGAGGGTGACCCAGTGGTTGCCCGCTGTGCTGCGCACCTCGACTGCCACCGTGACGGGGCCCGCAGGGAGCCGCATTCCGTCGCGGGTCACCGTTCGCCACTCGGTGGACGGTTCACCGAGGTCGAGCAGGTACTCCCGTCCGTCGCCGGTGATCCTGATGCGGGCGTGGTCGAGTCCGCCGTCCGTCTTGGTCCTGGCCGAGAGGCGGTACCGTCCCGCGGGCACCGTGCCCTCCTGCGACAGGGAACCCGAGAACGGGCCGGGGGCACCCAACTTGAGGGCGAATCGGGTGGAGTCGGCGCCGGGTGAGATGTTCGCCACGAAGTTGGTCGTGGAGACGTCGGTGTCGATGTGGGTGATCCATCCGGTGAGCTGGGTGACCGGCACCCGGTCGGCGGCGAACTGCGGGTTGAGGAGGTAGTTGTTGTCGCGTCCCGTCGTCCAGACGCCGGTGACGGCGTTCAGTTCCCAGTGGCTCAGCGACCGGAAGACCAGGCCGTCCTCGGTGTCCGCCAGGGGCATCCACTGGTTGTAGCCGAGGCCGTTCCAGGCGAAGTCCGCCCAGCGGTCGCCGCAGAAGACGACGGTGTCCTGGCGCTGTCCGTGGACGGTGACGAAGAAGCCGGTCTGGGTGACATGGCTGTAGTCCTTCTCCGTTCCCGGGAGCACGTACTCGGCCGTGTACTCGCCCTGGATGTCCTGCGTCTTCGATTTGATGACGTACGCCTGCGAGGCGTTCCAGCCGTGCAGGTCCGACGTCGCCACGTAGTAGTGGCCGTCGTACTTGAACATCGCGTTGCCCTCGCGTCCCTCAGGGGCGTAGCCGATCTGGACGGCCGGTTCAATGCTCAGGGAGTCGGCTTCGGCGAGCTTGCTGACGTAGGAGTAGACGCGGCCGGTGCCGCCGGAGAAGACGAGGTAGCCGGTGCCGTCGTCGTCGGCGAAGACCGTCTGGTCCTTGGTGGACTGGGTGGGGACGCCCGCGATCTGCGGCTGGATGGTGGCGTAGGTGAAGTCGTCGGCCGGGTGGTCGCCCTGGAGGAAGAGGACGGCGCCGTTGTTCCCGTCCGTGTCCAGGGCGTTGCCCATCTGGACGAGGAGGACGTACTTGCCGGTGTTGGGGTTGTGGACGACGCCGAGGCGCCCCAGCCACGAGGTGTCCGCGAGGTTCGTCATCCGCGCGAACGTGGAGTCGTTGGTCTCCTTCTCCGACGGGATCCACAGAGGGGTGGACGGTGTCGCGATGTTCTTCTCGAAGGTCCAGTTCGTCAGGTCCTTCGACGAGTAGCAGGTGATCGCGGTGAACGTCGAGTCGTAGGTGCGGGTCGGGCTCTCGAGGTACTGCTCCGCGCCGGTGTAGCGGACTCCGTACCAGTAGTAGGTGTCGCCGAAACGGAAGACGCCGCCGCCCTGGGAGTAGATCGGGTTGCCGTCCGTGTCGCGCCAGAAGGTGTCGTTGCGTATCTCGCCGAAAGCGTGGGCCGCCGTCGGTGTCAGGCCGGCCGCCGCCTGCTGGAGCGCGTTCTTGGCGTGGACGATGTCCGTGCGGGTGGCGTCGTCCGTACGCAGCACCTCTTCGGCGGCGCCGAGCGCACGGGGCAGGTCGTGCCAGGAACGCCGGGTGTAGTCGGCGAGGTCGCGGGTCCTGTACTCGGTGACGAAGCGGCGCAGCCCTCTGGTCATGACCAGGTCGTCGGCCGCGGCCGCGAGCGCCGTCCGTGCTTCCTGCCGCTGTTGCGGGAGCGGTGAACCGGCCAGCAGTGTCGCCGTCGCCGCGCGGACAGGGCCGAACGCGGCCCACGACGCGGGGGTGTAGTCGTCCTCGACCTCGTGGGCGAGTGAACCGTAGAGCTTCTCCAGGTCGTCGCCGCCACCGCCACTGTCCCCGGTGGCGGCGGTGGCGGCGGTGGCGATGGCCGTCTTGGATCCCAGGGCCATCACTGCGACGCCCGTCGCGGCGCCGGCGAGCAGTGAACGGCGCGGAACCGCGCTGTTTCCCATGGCGTTCATTCGGATTCCGTCCTGTCGTGTGAGGCGGTGCGGTCAGCGTTCGTGGATGACGGTGCTGTCGAGCGCGGGGACGTGGAGTGTGTCGATGACATCCTGGTCGCGGAGCAGGTCGCGTCCGCTCGCGGCGAGGTCGATGCCGCGGTCGGTGTGGTTGATGACGAAGAGGTAGCTGGATCCGTCCGCTGCGTGGCGCCGTACGGCCTCGACGCCTGTCGGCAGGTCGGCGACGACGGGGGCGACGCCCGCCTCGGCAAGAACCTGGTCGACGAGGCTGCCCGTGGCCTCGGAGTCGGGGCGGGTGGCGATATACCAGGCGGTGCCGTCGCCGACGGTGTTGCGGGTGACGGCGGGCAGCCCGGCCAGAGGGCCCTCCGCCCAGGTCCGTACGGCCTTCGCGCCTTCCAGGTGGGTCTTCTCGCTCCACAGGTCGGCGCGAGCGCCGTCGTCCAGGGTGAGTACTTCATCCTCGTGGAGGGGGTGGAACTCCTCGGTGCGCACGCCGAGCAGGTCCCGGAAGGCACCGGGGTAGCCCCCGGGGCGCACGTGGTCGAACTCGTCGACGATGCCGCTGAAGAACGTGATCACGACGTGGGCGCCGGCCCGCGCGGCGGCGGTGAGGCGGGCCGCGTCCTGGTCGGTGACGCTGTACAGCATGGGCGCGAACACCGCCCGGTAGCCGGTCGGATCTGCCTGCGCGGGGACGATGTCGACGGTGATGTCGCGCTGCCACAGGGCGCGGTACCAGCGCAGCACCTCCTGGGGGTAGCTCAGGGCGTCGGTCGGGTGGCCGTCCAGTTCGGCGCCCCACCACGACGGGTAGTCGAAGACGAGCGCCACGTCCGCGGTGACTCGGCTGCCCTTGACCGGGGCGAGGGCCTTGAGGCGCCGTCCCAGTTCCACGGTGTTGCGCCACACGTCGGTGTCGCGCCCGGCGTGCGGGACCATCGCGGAGTGATACTTCTCGGCGCCCGCGAGGGACTGGCGCCACTGGAAGAACATGATGGCGTCGGCGCCGCGGGCCAGGTGCGCGAGCGAGTTGCGCAGCATCTGTCCCGGGCCCTTGGCGCGGTTGCGGGGCTGCCAGTTGACGGCCGACGTGGAGTGTTCCATCAGGATCCACGGCGCGCCGCCGGCGACTCCGCGGCTGAGGTCCGCGCTGAAGGCGAGCCCGATGTGGGCCTCGCGGTCGGCGGCGATCAGGTAGTGGTCGTTGGCCACGACGTCCATGTCGGCGGACCAGGAGAAGTAGTCGACCCACTTGTTGTCGGGGAGGGACATCATGAAGTTCGTCGTGGTCGGCACCTGCGGGGTGATCTCGCGCAGCGCGTCGCGCAGGGCCCGGTAGTGGGCGAGCTGTTCGTCCGAGGAGAAGCGGGCGAAGTCGAGTTGCTGGGTGGGGTTGACGAACGTGGGAGCCGCGCGGGGCGGCAGGATCTCCTCGAAGGAGTCGTAGCGCTGGGACCAGAAGGTCGTCCCCCAGGCCGCGTTGAGGTCGTCGATGGAGGCGTAACGCTCCTGGAGCCAGTTGCGGAAGGCGACTTCGGCGTTGTCGGAGTAGTCGTGCGGGACGTGGCAGCCGAGCTCGTTGTCGATGTGCCAGACCGCGAGCGCGGGGTGGTCGCGGTAGCGCTCGGCCATCCGCCGGGTCATGGCCACGGCGTAGCGGCGGAAGACCGGTGAGGAGACGGCGTAGGACTGCCGTGCCCCCTGGCCGAGCACGGTGCCGTCGGCGGTCCTGGGCAGGATCTCGGGGTGCTTGCGCGTGAGCCACGGAGGCGGGGAGGCCGTGGCGGTGGCCAGCGCGACCTGGATGCCGCCCGCGTGCAGCCGGTCCAGCACGTCGTCGAGCCAGGCGAAGTCGTACTCGCCCTCACGGGGCTCCAGTTGGGCCCAGGAGAAGATGGCGACGCTGACGAGGTTGACGCCGGCCTCGCGCATCAGCTCGATGTCCTGCAACTGGACGTCCAGGGGCCACTGTTCGGGGTTGTAGTCGCCGCCGTAGGCGATCCCGGGAACGTTCAGCGGCCAGGCGGGGTGGTTCGGCATGCGGTTCTTCCTCCATGGGGCGGGAGCGCGGGTCCGGAGTACCTGCCCGGGGCAGGTGTCAGGAGCGGGCGGTGGTCGGGCCGGGCCACTGGGCGTCGGCGGGGGCGGGTTCGTCGCCGAGCGTCAGGTACAGGCGGTCGATACGCAGCCGTGCCTTGCGGGCCAGGACCGACAGGGTGTGCGGCCCCTCGGTCAGGTGCAGTTCACTGAGTTCCACCCACACCCAGGTCTGGGCGGAGGCGAAGGTGAACAGGTCGCCGCCGCCGAACTGTTCGGTCACTGGCTGCGGGGTGCCGTCCACGGCCAGGACGCACGAGTCGTCGTCGGCGGAGTCGAACTTGACCAGTGCCCACACGCGGTACGTGCCGGGCGTCCCGATCCGCACGGCGATGTGGAGTCCGGCGGCTGTGAGGGGGTCGGTCCAGTGGCGGCCTGCCGCGTCGACATGCAAGGCCAGCCCCGTGCCGCCGCTCGTCTCGGACTGTGTGTGCGTCCAGCGCACGGCGGGCTCGTCCGCGCTGGGGGTCAGCCAGCCGTCCGCGCTGTCCAGCAGGGCCCGTTCGACCTCGATGGCCAGGACCCCGCCTCGTTCGACGACCGGGCCGGGCGGCAGGCAGGCCAGTGCGTTCTTGGTGCCGTCCGGCCTGACCGCCTGGCGGGGTGCGCCCAACTGGTCCTGCGGGGTGGCCGGGTTGGGGGTGAACGTGGTGTCGCCGCTCCAGTAGCCGCGCGGCACGTGCAGGACGGGCGGCAGGGGGAGGGTGTCGGGGTCGATCCGGTACAGCTCGCGGCACACCTCCTGCGGGCCGGTGAGGTCATGGGCGTGCGGCGCGGGGTCCGGCGCGTCGAGGTCGGGCGCATCAGGGCGCCGGCTCGTGGGCGGGCCCAGAGCCGTGCGGCGTGGCTCCGCGGTGTGGACGACGAGGTGGCTGACGGCCACGTCCTCGTCCAGCGCGCGCAGGCGCAGGGTGTGGTGGCCGGGTTCGGCCCAGGGCAGACGCAGGTGGAGCCGCTCGACGTCCTCGACGACTGCCCGGCTCCAGGTGGACCGGTACTCGTCGGTGATCGCGGATTCCACGACGACCGGGGGCCGGTCGTCGAACTGCGCGGAGAGGCGCAGGCGTCCGGTGGAGTTGAGGGTCGGGGTGCGGTGCACTTCGAGCAGGTGGGCGCCGGCCGTGGTCAGGTGGATGTCGTACTCCGCGACCGGGGCGCACACGGTGGCCCGCGGAGGGTGTGTGGCAGCTGACGTGGCGTCGACCGTGGGGCGCCGCCGTGCTTCCAGAAGGCTGCCGTGTCCGCGTGCGAGGCGGTCGACCTCCACCCAGTTCAGTTCCGTCCCCTCGGTGCGGACGGTGGTCGCCGCCGCGGGCAGGGACACGTGTCCGTCCGCCTCCGGGAAGCACGGGCGCGGGCACGCGAGCTGTGGGGCCGCCGGTTCGACGTTCACGGTGATCGTGACCGTGCGCCCGTCGGTGGGGCTGTGCACCGTGATGTGTCCCTGGCGGCCGTCGGTCGCCGCCGATCGCGGGACGCGGACCGGGAGGCGCCGCTCGGTCCTGACCCGGCCGGTCGTGTCGGGCAGGTCGATCCAGCGGTCGGCGGTGAGGGTGTAGTCGAGCGTGCCCGCGCCGGTGTTGAACACCTCGATCCATTTGGTCCGGGTGCCGTGCGCCGAGAACGTCAGCTGTGGCTCGGTGCCGGGGGTTCGCTCGCCCCAGGTGATGACGCCGAGGCCGGGTTCGGCGAGCGTGAGCGCGGGCCGGGCGGCCGGATACTGGGCCGCGGCCGGCGGCGGGAACGCGTCGGGCGTCATGATGTCCTGCCAACGGCCCTCGGACATGACCGTGTTGTAGTGCTGCACCAGCGCCCGCCGCCACGCGTCGAACCGGCGCGAGAGGTCGAGGTAGTGGTCGGCCGCCGGTAGTTTGCCCTGTTCGTGGGCGAGGGTGCTGCGGTCGGCGAAGTAGAACTGGGCGTTGGTCAGGTAGGCGGCGTGGACCTTGAGGGCCACCAGTTGCATGAAGGCGTCGCGTTCGCCGCCGGGCAGGGCGGCCAGGATCTCGTTGACGTCGTCGTAGAGGCGGCGCAGATGTGCCAGGCGCCGCCCGAACTCGTCGCCGTACGCGGTCTGGGAGAAGACGCGCGAGGTGAGTTGCTCGACCTTGCGCACGTTGTTGAGCTGGGCGTAGTCCTGCAGGATCGCCGCGACCCGGGTGCCGTGGCCGCCGCTGAACGTGCGGTCGACCCAGTCGGCGAGGAACCCGGTGGTGTCCGCGGTCGTGGTTTCCTTGCCGGCCTCCCAGGCGCAGCGCAGGAACAGTTCGATGTCCTGCTCCAGCGGTTTGACCGGGCCGACGTTGTTCACCCACAGCGTGCGGATGCCGCGCTCCCACGCCTTGCGGAGCTCGTTGCGCATCTGCGCGGGAGGCGTGGACGACATCCACAGGTAACTGCGCGACGGCGGCGACCAGTAGGAGGAGTGGTAGTACAGGCCGTGGCCGCCCGAGCGCCGCAGCTCCTGCTCGTCGGGGAAGCGGCGCAGATGCCCGTAGCTGTCGTCGGACCAGATCAGCGTGATGTCCTCGGGCAGCCGCAGCCCGTCGTCGTACAGCGGGAGGACTTCCTTGTACGGCACGAAGATCTGCGGGGCCCCCTGACCGCGCTCTTCGCCGAGGACATCGACGAGCAGCCGGCGCTGGTCCTCGATCACCGTCTCCAGGAGCCGCACGCGGGCGCGGTGCTTCTCCTGCGGGCCGAGTGAATCGTCCTCGTCGATGGCCCGGGTGTGGAAACCGGAGTCGTGGATGCCGCGCATGCCCAGCGTCCACGTGACCTCGTAGCCGCCGTTCTGCTTGATGCCGCCGTTCCAGTACTCGTGCAGGGCCTGCTGGTTGGGGCCGGGGATCGAGTAGTCGTACTCCACGTGCTGTCCGCCGCGTTCGGCGAGCCAGGGCTCCCACTCGTGCTGGTTGCTGCGCAGCAGCATGTCGCAGTGGCTGGTCCCGATGACCACGCCCATCTCGTGGGCCAGTCGGCCGTTGTCGGGGTCGGCGTTGAAGGCGTTGACGTGCATCGCGGGCCACAGGTAGTTGCCCTTCAGGCGCAGCAGCAGCTCGTACACGCGCTCGTAGGTCTGCGGGCCGATGGTGGCGTCGTCGGTGTGTCTGCGCGCCCAGGCGTCGAGTTCCTCCTCGTCGTTGATGAAGATGCCGCGGTAGCGCACCGAGGGATGGTCCGCCGTGCGCAGGCCGCGCTCCACCGTGACGTGCTCGCGGCGGCGGACGGGCACGTCGGCCCACCATCGCCAGGGCGAGACACCCATCGCCTCGCACAGGTCGTACACCCCGAAGGCGGCTCCGCGGGGATCGGCTCCGACGATCCACAGCCGGCCGTCCACCTCCTGGAGGAGATATCCCTCCCAGTGCGGCTGTCCGGTGTCGTCCCGCAGCGCGGAGAGGTCGAGGGCGCTGTGACCGCCCTGTTCGGCGGTGAAGGGGCTGCCGTTCAGGGTGGCGACGACGATGTGGGCGCGGCGTGGATCGCCGACGGTCGTGGTGACGGCGCCGCATACCGCGGTGAGGTCGCGTGCCAGTGCCTGTACGGCGCGGTGCACGGACGGCGGTTCCGACGCGGCGACGGCGATGAGGGTGTCGGTGTCGGGCGCGGCCAGGACGACTCCTGCGGTGGCGTCATCGCAGAGATAGGCCATGATCTTTCGGACCTCGCTGGTGGGGAGTGCGGGCGGGGGTGGGCCCGGCGCGCGGGAGGGCGTGTTTCCGGCAAGCCGGAGTGGACGGTGCTCGAAGGGGGCGCCGCGCGGGTGGGGGCACCCTTGTCAGGGCGGTCGGGTGGTGGACGGACAGGACGTCACGTCATCCGGCGCTGACCCGGTGACAGCCGCCGCCGCTGATCGGGATGTGCGCCACGGTCTCGCTCGGGCTGTGCCGGGACACGCGGCGGTGCGGCGGTGCGGGAGCGTCGGAGGTGACCTCGAGCCGGGCATTCTCCGCGGACAGTGGCACGAGCACGGTTCCGGAGGTTCCGTCCGGGACGGTGACGTCGACGTCGAGGCCGCCGTCGGGTGTGCGCGACCACGCCACCTCGATGGCGCCGTGCGGCGTCGGCATCACGCCCCGCGCCCACGCCAGGTCGCCGGGTTGCGGGGCGACCTCCCAGGTGGCGAACCCGGCGGAGGTGGGGCGGACGCCCAGGACGTGATGGGACAGGGCCGTGGTGGCTCCGGCGGCCCAGCCGTGGGCGAGGCTGGTCGTGGAGTCGAAGCCGGGCGCGCCGTCGGGGCCGAGGAGTTCCCAGGCCGTGCCCACCGCGTGCTGCTCGGCGTCGGCCATGTGTCCCCACAGCCGGCGGATCAGGCGCAGTGCCCGGTCGGTTCGGTGGTGGGCGAACAGCGCGCGTACGAACATGTCGCAGACGTACGGGCTGACGTGCGGCCTGAATCCCGTGTCCGCGCTGAACGGAGAGGGTCCGACGGCCGTGTCGGGAAGCGCCCGTTCCAGCGCGTCGAGGATCCGGACGGCCTCGTCCTCGTCCGGCAGCCCGGTCAGGACGGCCAGGGCGTTGCCGTCCAGGGCCACGGCTGCCGGCTGCTCGTCCGAGAGCCGGTACAGGTGCCGCTCGGCGTCGAACAGGTGGCGGTTGACGGCGGAGCGCAGGGCGTCGGCCTGCGCGCGCAGGTCCTTGGCTTGCGCCGGCAGTTCGAGCGCCTGGGCCAGGTCGGCCGTGCACCGGAGCATCTGGTGGTACGCGGCGTTGTAGGCGGTCACGGCCCCGGTCTTGGGGCCGTCGTACCAGTCCCAGTCGAGGCCGTCGGCCTCGCCGGTGACGATCAGGCCCCGGTGGTCGAGCAGGGTCCGGCACCAGGCCAGCATCTGCCGGGTCCAGGGCCACTGCTCGGCGGCGAGCCGGGGGTCGCCGGTGTACAGGTGGTGGAGGGCGAGGTTGACGACCTGGTGCATGGAGTAGACGGCCGAGTAGGTCTGTCCGCACTGCGGGGCCGTGGCCGGCGGCAGGACGGGCGGGACGCGGGCCGCGGACTGGCCGTTCGCCTCCTGGTAGCCGTTGAGCAGCTCGATCGAACCGCGCACGTAGTCCTCGGCAACGGTGGTGCAGAAGACGTTGGGGATCTGTACGAGCAGGTCCCCGCTCCACACGGTGCGGTCGCGCTTGCCTCCGTCGAGGATGACCGGCAGCGGGTCCGGGTGGCGCACCGCGTCGCCGCTGAACGCCGCGAGGGCGGCGGGGTCGTCGAGCGGGTCCTCGTACAGGACGCGGCCGTCGGCGGCGGTGACCGTCAGATGCCGGAAGCGGGCTCGCTCGGTCGGTTCCTTGAAGCCCCAGGCCTGATGGAAGCCGACCGACCCGGTCGAGCGCGTCGGCACACCCTCGGGCAGGGCGGAGGTGTCCAGCGTGCCCAGCGTGCGTCCGTCGAGGGCGACGGTGATGAGAGGTCCTGCCAGGGTGGTGCGCACCTCGTGCCAGGCGCCGTCGATGAGCGGCACATCGACCGGGACGCGGCCGAGCGGGGTGTAGCGGCGCACGTTGTCCTGCGGGCGGCCCTCGTGCCCGTCGTCGACGGCGAACCGCTCCAGGAAGGACGGGTGTTGGGCGTCTTCGGTGGCGCGCAGGGTGAACAGGTAGCCGTGCCGTCCCTCCTGCGAGGCCCGTACAATCCACCCGGCGGCCCGGTCCAGTACCCGGGTCTTGAAGGTCACCGTGACGTCGCCCCAGTCGGCGCCGGAGTCCAGCACCGCGAGGTGACCGCCGCAGGCCAGCAGCGATCCGTCCTGGACCGTCCACGGAACCGGCAGGGAGCGCGCTGGCAGCTGATTGAGCTGCACGGTGTAGGCGCCGTCGTACCAGATTCGATTGAGCTGGTCCGAGCTGCACGCGAACCATCCGCGGTAGTCCTCGGAGGTGGCCCGGAACCCCGTGAACCGCAGGCCCACGTCACCGATCACGAGCGAGCCGGGTGAGGTCAGCGCGATGCGCTGGTAGCGCAGGCCGCCCTGGGGCAGGCCGGAGGTGACCGTCCGAGGCTCGCGCACGGCCGTGCTCTCGGTGCGGTCCTGGTTCGCCGTGTCGTTGTGGCTTCCCCGGCGATCGCCCTCGGGGCCCGTCCAGGCGGCGCTCTCGCTGTAGGACAGATGCAGGTCGGGCGTGCCCGACACCCCCGTGATCTCGGCCCAGGGCACGCCGGCCACATTCTGACCGTAATCCAGGACCACGCTGGGTTCCGGCCCGCCGGGTTCCATGACCAGTTCGAGGCCACCTGTTGCGTCGATCAGGGCCTGGGCGCCCACGACGCGGCCGTCGCTCGACAGCACGGCGACGGGACGCACCGTGGACTGCTGCGGTCCACGGACGTAGGACCGCCAGTCGGTGTCGGGGCTGAGTTCGGCGCTGCCGACGGTCGCGGGAGTGCCGGGTGCGGCCGACTTGTGGGATGTTCGGGGCTGGGCTGAAGACACGTGAGCCGGTCCTTGAAAGGGGAGGAAGGAGAGAGGGAGAAGTGGAGGGGCGGGCAGGGCGGCACGGCGGACGCGACCGCGGTAGGGCGGGGCGGGAAGGCCGTCCGGTCGGTGCGGGACTCAGGTCGTGTCGAAGGCGTTGTCCATCTTGTCCAGGACGCCGCCGACCGAGTCCTGGCCGCTGAAGAGGCTCTGCACGCCGTCGAAGAGCTGCGGCTGCGTGGTAGTGCTGGGCCATAGGCGATCCGGCCAGGTGGTCGTCCTGTTCTCGTCGTTGAACTGCTTGACCACCTGGTCGACTTGACTCTTCTGCGGTAGATCGCCCGCCATCGCGGCCACGTCACCGAACGCCTTGGCGTGGGCGACCTGTGTCGTCGGCGCGGCCAGATAGGCGAGGAACTTCCCGGCCGCCTCCTTCCTTCCGCTCTTGGCGTTGATGCCGTAGGCGGGGCCGACGGAGGTGGGCAGGTAGGTGTCCTTGGGGTCGTCGTCGGCGGGAAGGGCCGCATAGGTGAGTACGAGGTCCTTGGGGCCGGTCGCGGCGATGGAGCCGGTCTCGGAGGAAACGCTCACCGTGGCGAGGGTGTCGCCCGCGCGGACGGCGTCCTGCACCTGGGAGTAGGGCGTGCCGTTGGGGCTCTTGTTGAAGCAGCCGGCGCGGTTCATCTCCTCAAGCTTGTGCAGGGCGGTCTTCCAGCCGGAGTCGGCGAAGTCGGCCTTGTCGGCCAACTGCCTTTCGACGAAGTCGGGGTGGGGTCCGTACACGAGCGAGGAAGTCAGCGCGTACGGGATCATCTGGGTGGTCCAGGTGTCGGACAGACCGAGGCCGTAGGCCGTCTTGCCGGCCGCCCGAGCGTCCTTGCACAACCGCAGGACCTGGCTCCAGGTCTGCGGAGCGCGCAGCCCGAGCTCGTCCAGCGCGCCCTGGTTGTAGATGCCGCCGATGGAGGAGAGCGTCATCGGTACGGCGACGAGCTTGCCGTCGTCCGTGCTCATCTGCGTGCGTGCGTTGTCCGGGACGCGGGAGGCCCAGGAGGCGTGGGAGAGGTCGGCGTAGTAGCCGCGGCCTCCGGCGAGCTTGGCGCTGACGTTGTTGCCGCCGCCGGGCGGCACCTGGATGACGTCGGGTGCGTTGCCGCCGGCGAGCTGAGGGCCGATGATCTCGCGGTAGTTCTGCGGGTAGTCCTTGACCACCACGGTGATGCCGGGGTTCCTCTTCTCGAAGTCGGGCAGCAGCCTCTTCAGCGCGGTGCCGCCGTTGGTGGCCACGGTCAGAACCTGTCCGCCGCCTTCGGTGGCGGGGGTGTTGGCGGTGGAGCAGGCGGTCAGCGCTGCTGCCATCGTGAGTGCGGCGCACAGGGTGCGCGGGGTGGGGCACTTTGCCGTCGATGACATCGTGCGGCCTTTCGCGGGTGGGTGGTGCGCGGGGGCGGGAGGGTGGTTCAGCCTTTGAGCCCGGAGGCGAAGCCGCGCATGATGAAGCGCTGCATGAGGAAGTAGGCGACCAGGATGGGGATCACCGAGGTGATCAGAGCCGAGAACACCAGCGGCCAGTTGGCGCTGTAATCCCCGACGAATGTGTAGACCGACAGCGGCGCGGTACGGGTGTTGCCGCCGGTCAGGTACAGCAGCGGGTTGAGGAAGTCGTTCCACACCCCGAGGGCGGTGAGGATGGCCACGGTGCCGGTGACCGGGCGGGTCAGCGGGAAGACAACGGACCGGAACATCCGCAGCGGGGCGGCGCCGTCGAGGGTCGCGGCCTCCTCGTAGTCGCGCGGCAGGTCCCGCAGGAACGCCGAGTACAAGAAGACGGAGAACGGCAGGTGGCCCGCTACGTAGATCAGGATCACGGTCACCGGATTGCCGACGAGACCGGCCTTGGAGAACGTCAGGTACAGCGGCAGCATCGCCAGCTGACCGGGAAAGAGGAACCCCGTCAGGAAGAGGTAGAACACTGCGCGGGACCAGCGCTGGGTGCGCCGGGTGATGGTGTAACTAGCCGCCGAGGCGATGACGATGATCAGCACCACGGAAACCACCGTGATGATGGTGCTGTTGACCAGGCTCGGGCCCATGGCCGACTCGGTCCACGCCGTGGAGATGTTCTCGAAGTGCAGCGGCCAGGTGAAGCTCAGGAACCCCGGCGTGCTGTTCGGGTCGCGCAGAGCGACGGACACGAGCACGAAGATCGGGATCATGAAGATCGCCGCGACGGCGATCAGCACCAGCTCAAGGGCGAACGTCCGCCCCGTGTAGCGGTTCATGCCAGCGCCTTCCGTTGCGTCAGCCGGTACTGAACGAAGCCGATGACCCCGACGACGAGGGTCAGAATGACGCCCTGAGCCTGGGCGTTGGGGTACTGGAGGTACAGGAAGCCCGACTTCCAGACGATGGTGGCCATCGTCTCGCTGGCACCCGAGGGGCCGCCGCCGGTCATCGAGAAGACGGTGTCGAACTGCTTGAGATTGCCCAGCACCGTCAGCAGCAGATTGACCACGATGGCGCCGTTGATCAGCGGCAGGGTGATCGACCACGTGCGGCGGAGCGGGCCGGCGCCGTCGATCGCGGCCGCTTCCAGCGCCTCGGTGGGCACGGCCTGCAGTCCGGCCAGATAGATGACCATCGAGTACCCGGCGCCCTGCCAGATGATCGCGGCGCAGACCGAGTACAGCACCAGGTCCGGGTCGCCGAGCCAGTCCTGCTGGAGCGCGCCCAATCCCACCGAGTTCAGCAGTGAGTTGAGGGTGCCGTCCGGGGTGAGCAGGTACTTCCAGAGGTATCCGGCGACGATCGGAGTGAGCACCACAGGCAGGAAGAACACCAGGCGCAGCGCATAGCGGCTTTTCACCCGGGAGTTGAGCCCCAGGGCCAGGAGCAGGCCGATCAGGTTCTGCCCGATCGTGACGACGACCGTGAGCAGGAACGTGTTGGTGATCGCCTTGACCGCGTTGTCGTCGGAGAAGATGTGGCGGTAGTTCCGCAGGCCGACGAAGGACACGACGTCCTTGAAACCGTCCCAGTCGGTGAAGGAGTAGGCCAGCCCCTGCGCGTTGGGGGCGAGGACCACTGCTGCGTAGATCAGGACGGCCGGGAGGGCGAACCACACCGGCGGGCGCAGTCCGGCGCGGCGACGCCGGGACACGTCGTCGATCGTCTGACGATCCGGCGGTTCCGGCGTGGCGACGGGAGGGGCTGGGAGTGCCGTCTGATGTGTGGTCATAGCGACCGGTCCGACGGGGCACAGGCGACTCTCACAAGGCTCATCTCCTTCGACGGCGAATCCTCACGCGGGGACAGCGTCACCGCAGGCCGGCACACCATCCAGAGGGGAGGCGGCTCTGCCGACCGCAGTAAAGTTATCGAGAACGAAACGTTAGTTATCGAGAACGAAAGCCGTCAAGACTTTGAACCGTGTTCACATGGATGATCGGGGTGAGGGCTCCTCAGCGAAGCCCGGGTGCCATCATCGGGACGTGCCCACTTCCACGCCGCCACCCCGACGAACCACGATCTACGACATCGCGCGCACCGCCGGTGTCTCGCACACCACGGTCTCGCGCTACCTGCGCCACGACGGCCAGGGGGTGCGCGACACGATCAAGGAGCGCATCAGCGCCGCCATCGACGAACTCGGCTACCGGCCCAACCTCGCCGCTCGCGCGATGCGGACACGCCGCACCGGACGCCTGGCCATCCTCCTGCCCGCCGGTCAGGCAGTGGGCGCCATTCGCATGCTCGCAGGCGCAACCGAGAAGGCGCACGCACACGGCTATCAGATCGAAGGCGTCACGCTCGAAGGCTCCGCGGCCGTACTCGCCGCCCGCGTACTGGAACTCGCGGAGTCCGGCATGTACGAGGGCGTGCTCTCCCTGACACCCCTGCTCGACGGCGGGCCCGAAACCACTGCCCCCGTCGTGGTGGCCGCCGAGTACGACGAGGAACTGCGCGCCATGGGCGAACTCGCCGACGCCACCGCGATCGCGAAGATCATCGAGGAACTCGCCGCCGCAGGCCATGGGAGCTTCGTGCACGTGGCAGGCGACCGGAACTATCCCACGGCGCGCGCCCGCGAACAGGTCTACCTCGAAACCGTCCAGCGGCTCGGCCTTCGCTCCGTCGGAGTCGTCGGCGGCGACTGGCTGCCGGAAACCAGCCGCGACGCGATCCTCGGGCTGCCCGCCGACGCCGACGTGACGGCGATCGTGGCGGCGAACGACCTGCTCGCCGCCGCCGCGGTGCGCGGAGCAACAGAGCGCGGGTGGAACGTCCCCAACGACATCGTGGTGACCGGATGGGACAACAACCCCGTGGGCGCATGGCTGTCACCGACCCTCACCACCGTCGAGGTCGACTACGAGGAAATCGGACGTCGGGCCATGCACCGGCTCGTCGCGCTGGTACGCGGAGAGACGGCGCCACACCACACCCAGCCGACCGCAACCGTCCTCTGGCGCCGGTCCACCGGCCACGCCAGATAGTCGCCAGGGGCCGATCGGAAGCCGCTCGGACCGGACCTCCGCGGGCTCGGCGCGCGTCGGCCGCCTGATCCGGCGTCATCCGGGCAGCCAGGTCGTTCGCCTCTCGACCCCGCGGGCAGCCATCTCCGTGCGGACGACGCCGGGCTCGGCCACGACCACCTGTACGCCCAGCGCAGCGACCTGCCGGCGGAGCGAGTCGCTGACCGCCTCCAGGGCGAACTTCGCGCCGGCGCACGCGCCAGGCGGGCCAGTCGTCATGCCCGGCGGGCGCGCGACGACAGCTACGGCACCTCGCCGCGTTGCCGGAACAACCGCGTACATCCAGTATGCGGACGCTCCTGCGCCGTGCGATGCACCGCATCTGACGCCGCGCGCTGATCCACCGGGCATGACGGGCCAGCCCCTAGGCGTCCGACACCGAATCGAAGTCGACCTCCGCGCGCCCGATGCCCTGCGCGTCCGCGTCGACCGAGCGGCGCAGCGCCTCGTGGAGCTTCGCCGGGGTCAGTACACCCGCGAAGCGGCTCCCGTCCAGGACCGCCACCCAGCCCGCGTCGTGCTGGAGCATCTCGCTGAACGCCTGCTTCAACGGCGAGCCGAGCGGCACCCACGCCTCCATCCGCCGGGCGAGGTCGCCCACGCGCGGCTGGGCCGGTCCGTCCCGCCCCGGCCGTGCCGGAGGCCGGGCCCGGTCCCCGGCACTGTCGAGCGCGTCGGCGGAGACCCAGCCGTGGAGTTCGCCGTCGCCGTTCAGCACCACCGCCCACCGGGCGCCCTCCGCCCGCAGCCGGCGCGCCGCTTCCCCGGCCGGTTCCTCGGTCCTGGCGACCGGCGGCTCCTCCAGGTCGGCCCGCTCGACCGCGGTGACCGACAGCCGTTTCAACCCCCGGTCGGCGCCGACGAACCGCGCCACGTACGGGGTGGCGGGGGTGCCGAGGACGGCGGCCGGGCTGTCGTACTGCTCGATGCGCCCCTCCCCGTACACGGCGATGCGGTCCCCCATCCGTACCGCTTCCTCGATGTCGTGCGTGACCAGCAGCACCGTCTTGCGCACCGTCGCCTGGAGCGTCAGGAACTCGTTCTGGAGCCGCTCGCGTGCCACCGGGTCCACCGCGCCGAACGGCTCGTCCATCAGCAGCACCGGCGGATCGGCGGCCAGGGCGCGCGCCACCCCCACCCGCTGGCGCTGCCCGCCCGACAACTGCGCCGGATAGCGCGGACCGTACGTCGCCGGGTCGAGCCCCACCAGATCGAGCAGCTCCGCCGCCCGCGCCCGGGCTCTCGACCGCTTCCAGCCGATCAGGGCCGGCACGGTCGCGGTGTTTTCGAGGACCGTACGGTGCGGGAACAGCCCGACCTGCTGGATGACGTAGCCGATCCGGCGGCGCAGCTGGACCGGATCGACCCCGGATATGTCCTGCCCGTCGACGAACACCCGACCGGAGGTGGGCTCGATCAGCCGGTTCACCATCATCATGGTGGTCGTCTTGCCGCAGCCGGAGGGCCCCACCAGCGTCACCAGCTCACCTGCGGCGACCTCGAAGGACAGCCCGTCGACAGCGGTCGTACCGTCCGGGTAGACCTTGCTCACCCGCTCGAACCGGATCATCACCTCACGCTAGGAGCCGCCCGCCCCGCGCGCACGCGGACCGGGACTGTCCGGGATCGACCGGGCCCTTCGGGGCCGGGCGCTGAACGCCACGCGTGCCCCGTGCGTATATCCGGGTCCGGGTGTACGGGGCGGGCTCGGGAGGCCCGTGCCCGGTGTGCTGAACTGTCCGGCACGGACCGCCCCCGCCGGGGGGCCCGTAGCGAAAGGAACCCCTCTTGACCAGCTATCGCCATCCCGGCGTCGTCCTCACCGACCACAGCTTCACGGTCCCCCTGGATCACGACGATCCGGCCGGGGAGCGGATCGAGCTGTACGCGCGCGAGGCCGTCGCGACCGGCCGGGCGGGCGACGACCTGCCCTGGCTGGTCTATCTGGAGGGCGGCCCCGGCTTCGGAGCACGCAGATTCATCGGCCGGCAGGCATGGCTGGGCCGCGCCCTCCAGGAATTCCGGGTGCTCCTGCTCGACCAGCGCGGCACCGGGCTCTCCACCCCGGCCAACCGGCAGACACTGCCGCTGCGCGGCGGCCCCCGGGAACAGGCCGACTACCTGGCGCACTTCCGCGCCGACTCCATCGTGCGCGACTGCGAGACCATCCGGCCGCTGCTGACCGGCGGCGCCCCCTGGACCGTACTGGGCCAGAGCTTCGGCGGTTTCTGCGCCACCCACTACCTCTGCGCCGCCCCCGAGGGCCTGGCCACCGTCCTGATCACCGGCGGGCTGCCCTCGCTCGACGCCACGGCCGACGAGGTCTACCGCGCCGCGTATCCGCGGATCGCCCGCAAGGTCGAGGCGCACTACGCCCGTTACCCGCAGGACATCGGGCGGGCCCGCCGGATCGCGCGATACGTCGCGGAGCACCGGCCGGTGCTGCCGGGCGGCTACACCCTGACCCCCGAGGCGTTCCAGTCGCTCGGCATCCTCCTCGGCGGCGGTGACGGCAGCCACCAGCTGAACCACCTGCTGGAGAACGCCTTCGTCCGCACGCCGAAGGGCCCGGTCCTCTCCGACGCCTTCCAGGAGAACGTGGCGTCCGCGCTCTCGTTCGCCGGGCATCCGCTGTACGCGGTGCTGCACGAGGCGATCTACGGCCAGGCCGACCGGCCGACCGCGTGGGCCGCCGAGCGGGTGCGCGGTGAGTTCGCCCGCTTCGACGCGGCGAAGACCCTGGCCGACGAGGGGCCGTTGTACTTCACCGGAGAGTCCATCCACCCCTGGCACTTCGTGAACGACCCCGCGCTCGCCCCGCTGCGCGAGACCGCGGAACTGCTCGCGGCCCGCACCGACTGGCCCGCGCTGTACGACCCGGCCCGGCTCGCCGCCAACGAGGTGCCGGTCGCCGCCGCCGTCTACCACGACGACATGTACGTCGACACGGAGCACTCGCTGCGTACCGCGCGGGCGATCCGGGGGCTGCGCACCTGGGTGACCGACGAGTTCGAGCACGACGGGGTACGGGCCGGCGGACCGCGCGTCCTGGACCGGCTGCTGGCGCTCGCGCGCGGCGAGGGCTGAGGCGCGCGGGTCCGCCGCCGCGCCGCGCTCCCCGCTCCCGGGCCCGCGCACCGGCCCCGCCCGCGCTCACCGCGCGGATCCGGGGCCCCGGGGGGAGAATGGGGCGCGGGGGCAGGTGCTCCGCTGTGCGACGAGGCGGGCGGGAGCGCGCCGAATCCGAGCGGGAGGTGGTGGACATGCTGCTGCCGAACAGACATCTGGTCGCCGATCTGCTGGCCCGTTACCGGGCCTGGGAGCGGCTGGTCCTCGCCGATCCCCTCGACGAGACCGTACGCGGCCGGTTCGAGGACATCGCGTACACCCTGTGCGTACTGATGGGGCAGCGCACCGCCCGTGAGGCGATCTGGCAGGCGGAGGCGTATCTGCGCCGGATCAGGCCCGTACCGATCTTTCCGGAGGAGCCCACGAGCGTCACGCCGGCGGGCCGCGAGTAGGTCCGCTCGCACGGGCCTGGCCGGCCCAACCCGGCCAGGCCCGCGCCTCGGGGGGAGTCGCTCCCGCTCCCGGTCACGCGTCGCGGACGTCCAGCCAGGCCAGCGCGGCCACGACCAGGGCGGAGACGCCGGTGTCGAGAGTGGGCTGGATCACCGGGGCGAAAGCAGCCGAATGGTTGACGGGGATGTCCTGGTCGACCGTGCCCTTGCGCTTGGCCTCGGCATAGCGATCGGGGTCGACGCCCCCGATCGCCCAGTAGCAGAACGGAACACCCAGGGCTCCGGGGATCTCACTGAAATCCTCGCTGGCGGTCTGTAGTTCCGCGGTACCCGCGCGGTCGCCGAAGTGGGCCCGGAACGCCTCGTCCAGCCGCTTGGCCACGTCGGCGTCGTTGCGGGTGGGAGGGAACTCGGACAGCTTCTCGACGGTCGGTTCCTTCGGCGCCCCGGACGCCTCGGACTCGGCACGGACACAGCGCCGAATGGCGTCCAGGACTCGTTCGCGGGTGGCGTCGTCGTAACTGCGTACGTTCAGTTCGATGACGGCGGATTCCGGGATGACGTTGGGGCTCGATCCGGCCGTGATGCTGCCGACGGTCAGCACGGCGGCCGTGGTGGGCGCGAGTTCGCGGGAGACGATGGTCTGCAGTCGTACGACACACATCGCCGCGAGCACCACGGGGTCGACGGCGGCCTGCGGCTTCGAGCCGTGGGCCCCGCGTCCGTACAGGGTGACCCGCAGGCTGTCGGCGGCGCTGAGGAACGCGCCGGGGCGCACCCCGACGTAACCGGCCGGGTAGGGCAGCACATGCTGGGCGAAAGCGACGTCCGGACGCGGGATCCGGTCTGTCAGCCCGTCGGACAGCATCGCCTCCGCGCCGTCGCCGTTCTCCTCGGAGGGCTGGAACAGCACGACCAAGGTGCCCTGCCACGCGTCCTCGGCCTCGGCCATCAGGCGCGCGAAGCCCAGCATGCAGGACACGTGGACGTCGTGGCCGCAGGCGTGCATGACCGGCACCTCGTTACCGGACCGGTCGGTGGTGGTCACCGTCGAGGCGTAGGACAGCCCGGTGGCCTCCTTCACGGGCAGCGCGTCCATGTCGGCGCGGAGCAGCACGGTGGGGCCGTCGCCGCGTTCCAGGACGCCGACGACTCCGGTGCCGCCGATCCCGTCGGTCACCCGGTAGCCCCAGTCGCGCAGCTGTTCAGCCACGCGTGCCGACGTTCGGGTCTCGGCGAGTCCCAGCTCCGGGTGCGCGTGCAGGTCCCGGTAGAAGTCCTCGATCTCGGACCTGATCCCGTCCAGGCCCTCCAGTACTCGGTCAGCGGTCATGCGGTGACTCCTTGCCAGGTCGGTGGGAGAGGTGCGCCCGCCTCTGGAACGGACGCGCATCTTGCGCACCGCTTCGGCGGGCTCCAGCGGAAGGCCGCCGGGGAGCGCCCAGCCGTGTCGGTTGGCCATCAGGCGCAGCAGCACCGCGCCGAGCACTCCGCAGACAATGCCGATGGTGGGCACGCCCGTACGGGCACACAGGATGTAGAGGCCCGACACCACGACGGCGACGGTCGCGTAAAGCCCGTTTCCTCCCAGTACAGCCGGTACCCGGCGGAGCAGCAAGTCACGGACCGCGCCGCCGCCCACGGCCGTGATGGTGCCCAGCAGTACGGCGGGCAGCCAGCCGAGACCGCCGGCCAGCGTCTTCTGCGCGCCGGCGATGGACCAGAAACCCAGAACGGCGGCGTCCAGCCAGATGAACATGCGGTTCCACTGCTCCTCGCCCACGACGAGGAGGAAGGCCAGGAGAGCCCCGGCGAAGGCGGTGGGCAGATAGGCCGGGTCGGTGAGGGCCACCGGGGTACCACGCTGGAGCAGTGTGTCGCGGATGATGCCGCCGCCGAGGCCGGAGACCGTACCGACGACCAGGTAGCCGAAGAGGTCGAGTCCCTCGGCCCGGGCGACCGCACCGCCGAGCAGGCCGCACACCAGCACGCCGGCCAGGTCGAGGTACCCGGTGACCGTGTTCACGTCCGCCGGTGCCAGCCATGAGGTCATGCGTCCTCCCGAACGGTCCGCATCGACGGCCCGCATCGACGGCCCGCGGTCCTCCGGCGCCCTCTGCGGCCATCGGCTGCCGGGAGCCCGGCCGCCGGTCTCCACCCTGCCCGCCCGGCGAGGGGTTGCCAATCCGGCGCGGACCGACAGGGGCGGTGCCGGGATGGTCTCGGAGCGGGCCGAAGCCGCCGGGCCAGCTCGGTCATCCACCGGATCGACTGTGCAGAGACACAAGCGACCGCTTAGTATGCGCGCGTACTGTCCATCGTGTGTGGAGGCACCCAATGCAGGCATGGCGAGTGCACCGGAACGGCGAGCCGAGCGAGGTGATGCGGCTGGAGGAGGTGGATCGCCCGGTCGCAGCGGACGGGCAGGTTTCCCTGCGGGTGAGGGCGGCGAACATCAACTTCCCCGACGCGCTGCTCTGCCGGGGCCAGTACCAGGTCCGCCCGCCGCTGCCCTTCACCCCCGGTGTCGAGATCTGCGGCGAGACCGAGGACGGCCGGCGGGTCATCGCCACCCCCGCCCTGCCGAACGGCGGTCTCGCCGAGTACGTCGTCGCCGAAGCGGCGGCGCTGCTGCCCGCCCCGGACGCGCTGGACGACGCCGAGGCCGCCGCCCTGCACATCGGCTACCAGACCGGGTGGTTCGGGCTGCACCGGCGGGCCCGGCTCCAGCCGGGGGAGACCCTGCTCGTCCACGCGGCGGCCGGCGGCGTCGGCAGCGCGGCCGTACAGCTCGGCAAGGCCGCAGGGGCCACCGTCATCGGCGTGGTCGGCGGCGCGGACAAGGCCGGGGTCGCCCGGGAGCTGGGCTGCGACCTGGTGATCGACCGGCATGGCGACGACATCGTCGCGGCCGTCAAGGAGGCCACCGGAGGCCGCGGCGCGGACGTCGTCTACGACCCGGTGGGCGGCGACGCCTACGCCAAGTCCGCGAAGTGTGTCGCCTTCGAGGGGCGGATCGTGGTCGTGGGCTTCGCCGGCGGCACCGTCCCCAGCCCGGCCCTCAACCACGCACTGGTGAAGAACTACTCGATCCTGGGCCTGCATTGGGGCCTCTACGCCACCAAGGACCCGGCGGCGGTGGCCCGTTGTCACCGGGAACTGACCGCTCTCGCCGACCGGGGCGCCATCAGGCCGCTCATCGGGGAGCGGGTGGCGATGAAGGGCGCCGCCGACGCCGTGCAGCGCGTCGCCGACGGCGTCACCACCGGCCGCTCCGTTGTCCTCCCGCAGGGCGAGCGCCGATGACCGACGCCACCGAACTGCGGGCCCGGACGGCCGAGTTGCTCGCCGCCCACCCGCCGTCCCGCACCGACAGGGGCGACTTCCTCCGAGCCCGCTTCGACGCCGGCCTGGCCTGGGTGCACTATCCGCCGGGCCTGGGCGGCCTCGACGCGCCGCGCTCCCTCCAGAGCGTCGTGGACGCCGAACTGGCGGCGGCGGGCGCCCCCGGCAACGATCCGCGCCGCATCGGGATCGGCCTCGGCATGGCCGCCCCGACCATCCTGCGGTTCGGCACCCAGGAGCAGAAGGAGCGTTTCCTGCGGCCCCTGTGGGTCGGCGACGAGGTGTGGTGCCAGCTGTTCAGCGAGCCGGGCGCGGGCTCCGACCTCGCGGCGCTGGCGACCCGCGCCGTACGCGAGGACACCTCCGGCGACTGGATCGTCAACGGGCAGAAGGTGTGGACCTCCAGCGCGCATCTCGCCCGCTGGGCCATCCTCGTCGCCCGCACCGACCCCGACCTGCCCAAGCACCGGGGAATCACCTACTTCCTCTGCGACATGACCGACCCGGGGGTGGACGTACGGCCACTGCGCCAGCTCACCGGCGAGGCCGAGTTCAACGAGGTGTTCCTGACCGATGTGCGCATCCCCGACGCACACCGCCTCGGCGGTGTCGGCGAGGGCTGGCAGGTCGCCCGTACGACCCTGATGAACGAGCGGGTCTCCATCGGCGGCGGCGGCCTCCCGCGCGAGGGCGGCATGATCGGCACCCTCGCCCGCACCTGGCGCGAACGGCCGGAGCTGCGCACCCACGAACTGCGTCAACGCCTGCTCACCCTCTGGGTGGAGGCCGAGGTGGCCCGGCTCACGGCGGAGCGGGTGCGCCAGCAGCTCGCAGCCGGACAGCCGGGCCCCGAAGGCAGCGGGCTGAAGCTCTCCTTCGCCCGGCTCAACCAGGAGATCAGCGGCCTGGAAGTGGAACTCCTCGGTGACGAGGGCCTGTTGTACTCCGACTGGACCATGCGCCGGCCCGAGCGGGTCGACTTCACCGGCCGTGACGCCGGCTACCGCTATCTGCGCTCGAAGGGCAACTCCATCGAGGGCGGTACGAGCGAGGTACTGCTGAACATCGTCGCCGAACGCGTTCTCGGGCTGCCCGCGGAGCCGCGTGACGACAAGGACGTCGCCTGGAAGGACCTCGCCCGATGAGCACACCCTCCGATCTGCTCTACTCCGAGCCGGAGGACGACCTGCGCGCGGCGGTGCGGGCATCGCTCACCGCCCGCGCCGACCTCCCGGCGGCGCTCGCGCGCGCCGAGTCGGGCGACCCGTACGACCCCGCGCTGTGGAGTTCGCTCGTCGGCATCGGCGTGGCCGGACTGCTCGTCCCGGAAAGCCTCGGCGGCCAGGGCGCGGGCCCTCGCGAGGCGGCCGTCGTACTGGAGGAACTGGGCCGGGCCGTCACACCCGCGCCCTGTCTCACCAGTTCGGTGGTGGCGACCACGACGCTGCTCGCCTGTGACTCCGACAGCCCGGACATCGCCGGGCTGCTCACGGCGCTCGCGCGCGGCCACAAGGTCGCGGTGCTCGCGCTGCCGCTCGGCACCGCTCCGGACGGTCCGCTGCCCACCGGAGCCGACACGATACGCGGTGTGGCCGACGCCGTACGGGCCGATGTGCTGCTGACGCTCCGTCAGGACGGCCTGTACGCGGTCGAGACGGCCTCGTCCGCCGTCACCGTCGAGCCGCTCACCCCGCTCGACCTGACCCGGCCGCTCGCCACCGTCACCGTCGATCCGGGCGCCGGACTGCGGATCGCCGCGCCTCCGGTGGCGGAGAGTGCCGTACGGGCGGGACTGCTGACCGGGGCGGGGCTGCTCGCCTCGGAACAGCTCGGCGTCGCGGAATGGTGTCTGGAGGAGAGCGTCCGGCACACCAAGGACCGGTACCAGTTCAACCGCCCCGTCGGTTCCTTCCAGGCGCTCAAGCACCGGATGGCCCAGCTGTGGCTGGAGGTCGCCTCGGCCCGCGCCGCCGCCCGGGCCGCGGCCGACGCGCTGGCGACCGGCAGCCCGGACGCTCCGCTCGCGGTCGCGCTCGCCCAGGCGTACTGCGGCCCCGTCGCGGTCCACGCGGCCGAGGAGTGCGTCCAGTTGCACGGCGGTATCGGAATGACCTGGGAGCACCCCGCGCACCTCGCACTCAAACGTGCCAAGTCCGATGCCACGGCGTTCGGTTCGACGGGCCGGCACAAGGAGGCGCTGGCCGTGCTCGCCGACCTGCCCGCCCCCGGATAGAGCCCCCGGCCCCGGGGGCCCGGCGCCGCGCGGACGGCGCCCGTGCGGCACTCGTACGGCGGCCCCCGAGCCCGTCCCCGGACCGAACCACCCGTACGGCGGACACGCCAGTCGGCTGTACGGACCGTCTCCTCCGCCACACTGGCGGCCGAATGCCGCGCACAACGGTGCGGCGGAGGAGGTTGTCCGTGGCCATTTCCATCTCAGTGCTGCTGCTTCTGGTGATTCTCGCGGTGGTCTTCCTGCGCAGCGGAGGGCTCAAGCTCTCGCACGCGCTGGTCTGCGTCCTGCTCGGGTTCTTCCTCGCGGGTACGAGCATGGCGCCGTCCATCGCGAACGGCATCTCCGCGACGGCCGGGGCGGTCAGCGGCCTCAACCGCTGATCCCGCCGATGTCCGCGTTCGGTAACGGGCGTCCACCGGGACCTGCGTTATCCCTATTATGTGCGTCTGCCGAGCTGCCATTGGGGGGTGCTCGGCCCGAACATGGGGATTACGCATGCGTCACACCCGCACACTCGCCGCCGCCGCCGTCGCGGTAGCTTTCGCCGGCCCGGTCCTGCTGCCCGGCCCGGCGCAGGCCGCCGCCGGCTCGGTGCACCTGCACAAGATCTACTACAACAGCCCGGGGCCGGACAACCGCTCCAACGCGAGCCTCAACGCCGAATGGGTGCGGATCAGGAACACCACGTCGAAGGCCGTGAACCTCAAGGGCTGGACCCTGACCGACGCGTCGAGGCACACGTACACCTTCGGTAAGTACAGCCTCGGCAAGGGCAAGACGGTGACCATACGCACCGGCAAGGGCAAGGACACGGCGGCCAACCGCTACCAGAACCGCGGCGCCTACGTGTGGAACAACGACAAGGACACCGCGACGCTGCGCAAGGCGTCCGGCGCCAAGGTCGACACCTGCTCGTACAACAACCCGAGGGCCGACTACAAGAACTGCTGACGGACCCGCCGGAGTCAGGCCCCGTCGGCCCGCGGCCACTCCCAGGAGATGCCGTGGATGCCGGCGGGGCATCTGCCCGCCGCCGCGTGGACCGTGTGCGACGCGTCGAGGACGACCCGGTGGTTGTAGCTCCTGTCCGCACCGGAGCGCTCGCGGTAGTAGCGGTGACCGACCACCGGCAGGGCCGCCGGGTGGAAGTAGATGTGCAGCAGATATTCGCGCAGCCGCACGCGGGTCCGGCGCTCGTAGTGGTCGTCGCGGCCGTCGCCCGGATCGACGGAGATGGTGTAGTCGATGACCGCCGTCTCGTTCTTCGCCAGCTTTCTGCCGAACTCTATGTCGATCACGGCGGTGCTCACCTCGGGCAGGAACCGGACCCGGCCCTGGACTCCGCAGCGCACGGTGGTGCGCACCGCGCGCGCCCCGCTGTCGAAGGTGTGCACGGCGGTCAGCCGGTCCGCGCCCTCGCGCGTGGCACGCAGCACCTGCTGGATGGCGATGGAGCTGAGCCGCCGGTTCTCGTCGATGGTGACGGTCTCGTGGATACTCAGGGTGGCGATGTCCTCGTTCAGCGAGCCGAAGTCGTCGCCGAGGATCTGTTCGGCCAGCGAGTTCTCCCCGAACACCCGGTGCGAGGTACGCAGATCGTGGGCCTGCGACGCGACCCGCCCGCGCGGCCGGTAGGGGCCGATCAGCGAGCGGAGCGCGCCGGTCGGCAGCGCGAGGATGTGCTCCAGCGCATCGACGGCGCGCAGCGATCCGGCCCGTTCGGGCTCGCTGCGCCCGCGCTGCCAGTAGCTGAGGGTGGTCAGGCTGATCCGTATGCCCTGCTCGGCGAGCCGGTTGCGCACCCGGTCCAGGGACAGGCCGCGGCTCTTGATGGCCTGCTGGAAGACCAGGGCGAAGGTGGTGTCCGACGGCGGCGCGTCGGCGGTGCGGTCGAAGGAGGGGGCGGCGCCGTCTCGGCGGCCCTCCTGGTGCACGGGGTTCTGGTGCACGGGTTCTCCTCCCCTCCGGGCGCCGGCCGGAGGCGGCCGGCTCGGACGAGGGGGGTGGGCTCGGACGAGCGGGGCCCGGGCGGTCTCCGGCGGGCCGGTAACGGAACGGTCGAAGGACGGGGGCCACTCACCGTATCCGATGAGCGGCCCCCGTCATCCGGTGGGGGGAGGGGCGATCAGTTGGTGTTCAGCGTGAGCTGGTAGTGCGAGAGGGCGTCGTCCAGCGGCTGGAAGTAGGAGGAACCCGGCGAGTTCACACTGCCGCTGCACTGCTGCGCGGACGGGCCGCCCGAGGTCATGCCCTGGGCCTGGTTGCCCGAGATGTACGCGCCTCCGCTGTCACCGCCCTCGGTGCAGACCGAGGAGCTGCCCAGTCCGGTGACGACGGTGTCGGGGCCGCCGTTGGCGTCGGAGTAGGTGACGGTCACGTTGTAGGAGTTGACCTTGCCGCAGGTCCAGAAGGTGGTACGGCCCGACTTGCACAGGTCGGCGCCGGCCGCGGCCCGCGTGCTGCCCTGGACGGCGACGGTGCCGGCGCTGCCGTACGTCCCGACCTGCGTCGCGATGGAGCTGCCCGAGTCGAGGGCGGCGATGCCCATGTCGACGCTGCGGCTGCCGACGGCGAACCGGGAGTCGGTTCCCTCGGCGAAGCGCGTGCCCTTGTACGACAGCACGGGCAGGTCCTCGATGCAGTGGCCCGCCGTGACGAGGTACTGCTTGCCGGACGAGTCGCTGGCGCCGTAACCGACCGAGCAGACATAGCCGTTGAACGACATCTCGTCGCCCGGGCTGACCACGGCCTGGGTGCTGAGCTTCTGCTGGTCCTCCACCACTCGGACGGCGTCGCCGTGGGCACGGGCGGCCTTGAGGAACGACGTGGCCGCCGCGCTCCTGGCGTCGTTGACCTCCACCGTGACGGTGTCGGAGGCGAGATCCACCGACCAGGCGTTGACGCCGGCCGGAGCCTGCTTGAGCGCCTTGGCGTCCAGCTCGGCCTTGATCCGGTCGAGCGCGGTCTGTCCGTGGTCGGCCACACGCGGGGTCAGACCGGAGTCCTCGATGCGCTGCTCGGCCTTGGCGCCGGTCGCGTTGACGACGAGCGTGCCCGCCTTGTCGAAGAAGGCGCCGTCCGTCGGGACGCCGCTCTTGTCCAGCGCGGCGAGTCTGTCCTGCTGCGCCGCCTGGCGGTCGAGCCGCGCGGCGGCCGCCTGCTCGCTGACCCCGAGGGTGGTGGCCAGGGCCTTGACCATCGCCGGATCGTAGCGGTCGGCGGACCGACCGGCGGCCTGAGCGCCGGAGGCGGCGGTGACGGCGAGGAGAGCGCCGACGGCCGTGGCTGCGAGAATGTTCCGCGATATTCGCACGGTATTCCTTCCGTTCACAGAGCGGACGGCCGTGCATGGGGGGAGTGCGCTGGCCCGGAAAAGCCGATCGCACAGGGTGGCCGCCGTCTGGCGGTGCCGGGTTTCCCCGGCGCCGCAACGGAACTCTGACGCATTTTCATTGGCCGGTTCAAGAGCATCCGTTGCCAAACATTCAACAGAGTTACCACTCGCTGTTGAAAATCGGCGAAGAATTCTCGGCAAAGTCATTTCATGCGCGGAGATTGAGCGATTGGTCCTGGTGGCCCGGATGGTCCGGTTCCCGGGCATGGCCGCGCCCCCTTCCCGGGAGGAAGGGGGCGCGGTCGCCGCCGGCTCACCCGGCGGGGCACTTCTCGCGGTCCGGTACGGCCTCGGCCGCGGACCGGAGTTCACCCCGCGCGGTGCGGCTGACCCGGTCGTTCAGGACTGGGGGCGGCTGCCGTGGTTGGCGCCGTTCTTGCGACGTGCCTTCTTCTTACGGCGACGCTTCGATGACATGCCGTCTCCTTTCCGGTGGTGCGTGAGCTGATTCACCGGACGCCGGGCGCCTCGCGGTGCCCCGCGTCCGGTCATCACCGTACCCCTTACGCCGTCGCGATGCGGTCGGTGCCCGCCCATTCAACGGACCGGCGGGCGGTGGGGCCGGCGGCGCCGCTGTGCCGTTCCTCCGGAAGTGTGAAAAGCCGATCTTTAATCCCGCTGCTCTGTCGGTCGGCCCGGCCCGCGGCCCGGACACCGCCATGATGGAGGGACGGGGGAAAAGCGGTGGGAAGGGAGCAGGATGACGGCCCTTCAGGTATCAGTCGTCGTGCCGTGTTTCAACGAGGCGGAGGTGATCGAGACCTTCCACGCCGCACTGCTCCAGGCCATGGAACCCACCCGCCAGACGTTCGAGATCTGCTACGTGGACGACGGCAGCGGCGACCGGACGAGAGAGCTGCTGAGCCGGCTCGCCGCGGCGGACGGGCGTGTCCGGTATCTCGCCTTCAGCCGGAATTTCGGCAAGGAAGCGGCCATGCTCGCCGGGCTGCGGATGTCCGCGGGAGGCGCGGTGATCCTCATGGACGCCGACCTCCAGCACCCGCCCGAACTCCTTCCCCGCATGATCGAGCTGCACCGGCACGGCTACGACCAGGTGATCGCCCGGCGGGACCGTACGGGCGAGGGCGCGCTGCGCTCCGTACTCAGCCGCACCTACTACCGGGTGGTACGGCACTGCGTGGACGTCGAAGTCATCGACGGATCAGGGGATTTCCGGCTGCTGTCCCGGCGCGCGGTGGACAGCGTGCTCGCACTGCCCGAGAGCAACCGCTTCTCCAAGGGCATCTTCTCCTGGATCGGCTTCGACACGATCGGCTTCACCTACCGGAGCCGTGAACGGGCGGCCGGGGCGTCGAAGTGGGGCGGCAGAAGGCTGCTCAACTACGGAATCGACGGAGTGCTCTCCTTCAACAGCCGTCCGCTGCGTCTGGCCATCCACGCCGGCCTCTGGTTCGTCCTGTCGGCGCTCGCCTACGCGCTGTGGATCATCGTGGACGTCGCGCTGAACGGAGCCGCCGTCCCCGGCTACGCGACCCTGCTGACGGCCGTCGTCGCACTCGCCGGAATCCAGCTCGCCACACTCGGTGTCGTCGGCGAATACGTGGGGCGCATCTACCACGAGACCAAACACCGGCCGCACTACGTGGTCCGGGAGACCGAAGCGTCCCGTCCGTCGCTCCCGCTCCGGCCGGTGACACCACGCCTCGGCGGGCTGAGGGCACTCGGAGCGGGCCGCGCCCGAGGCGGCGCTTTCCGCCGGCGCCGGACGCCCGCGCGTACCCGTACCCTGCGGCAGTTCGCCTTCTTCGTGTCCGTCGGATTCGTCAACACGGCCGTCTATCTGCTGGTCTACGCCTCGCTGAACACGTCGGTCCCGTACCTGGCAGCCCACTGTCTGGGCTATCTGGTGAGCGTGGTGGTGTCCTTCTTCCTCAACACGTACATCACCTGCCGGACCAGGCCGACCTGGCGCGCCTTCCTGCGCTATCCGCTCTCCAGCGTCTTCAATCTCGTCGCCGCCGGCGGCCTTCTCTACCTCGGCGTCAGCGCGCTCGGCATGGACAAGAACCTCGCCGCCGTGGCCGCCGGGGTTCTCGTCACCCCCTTCTCGTTCCTGCTCGCCCGCTGGGCCATCACCTCCGGTGCGCTCGCCGCCGCTCCGGCCGCCGGGGCCGCCCCGGACCGTCCCGTACAGCCGGCGGACGAATCCGATGCCGTCTGAGCGGCGGGCGCGGGACCGGACGGCGTCCTGGCCGGCGGCGCTCGCGCTCCTGCCGCTCGGCCTGCTGGGTGCGGCCGCGTGGTACGGGCGCTGGGTACGCCCTGGCGCGGACGACTGGTGCTTCCTGCCCGTGGTGCGTGACGAAGGTGTCTCCGGGCTGGTGGGGAAGTTCTACCTCACGGACAACGGACGGATCGCCAACGGTGTGCTGACCGGCCTCTACGCGAAGTTCGGCGTCGCGGGGCACCAGTGGTACGCGCTGATCAGCGCCGTGCTCGTGCTGGGCGTGCTGTGGGCCGTGACCGTCGCGGCGCTGGACAGGGCCCGGCTGACAGCCCCGCGCGGGGTACCGCTGCTCGTGGCGGCCATGGTCGCCGCGGTGTTCCTCCTCGCGACGCCCAACACGTACAAGACGTTCTACTGGCCCGCCTCGTCCGTCTCGCACACCGTCGCTCCCGCGCTCGCCTGCGCGGCGCTGATCCCCCTGCTGCGGGCCCGCTCACGGGCGGCCGGGAAGTGGGCCGTGGCGGCGGTGTTCGTGGCGGGAGCGGTGACGGGCACCCTCTCCGAAGGCGTCTCGGTCGTCGTGTGCGTGACCCTCGTGTGCGCCCTCGCGGTCGGCCACCTGCTTCTCACCGGGCGCCGCAGGGCCCACGTACGGATCTGGTGCGCGGCCGGCGTGCTCGGCACCGCGGCCGGCGCTCTCGTGCTCCTGACCTCCCCCGGCTCACGGATCCGCCGCGAACGCTACGGGGCGCGGGGCGCGTCCCTGCTCGCGCCGGAGTCGCTGGCCGAATCCCTGCGTGCCTTCGCACACATCCTCGCCACCCTGCTCACCACCTGGCAGTACCTGGGTGCGGTCGCCGCGGGCCTGCTGCTCGGCCTGCTCGCCCGGGGAGCCGACGGCCGTCCGCCGGCCGGACCCCCGCGCCGGGCCCTGCTGTTCGGGGCCGGCGTCCTCGCCCTGCTGGTCTCCGGCTGGCTCTGCACTCTCCTGGCCCACCCCGTCTTCGGCGCCGAGGTGGCGGGCGTCAGCCGGACGTGGAACGACTACCTCCTGCTGTACATCGCGCTGCTCGTCGGCGCCGGCGCCGTGCTCGGCGGGGTGCCGCGCCGGCGGGAGCGGCGTACGGCAGCGCTGCGGGCGACCGGCGCCGTGGTGTGCGGTGTCGTGTGCGTGGCCCTCGCCGTCCCCCTGGTCCGCCTGGGAGGGGAGATGCGGACGAGGGCGCACGACTGGGACCGCCAGGACCGGTGGCTGCGGTCCCGTGCGGCGCTCGGCGCGCGGGTCCTCCCGTACCGGCCGCTGCCGATCAGCGGGATGGGGGAGCCGTTCGCCGACCACGGGCGCAAGGAGTGGCCGGCGAAGTGTGTCGCGCGCTACTACCGGATCGACCGGATCACGGACGCCACGCGACACCCCGACCGGGCCCCCGCGCGCCCGTGAACACAACGACCGAGCCGCGAACACAACGATCAATAAGAGCGCTACCTGCGCAAGAGTGACCCGGCTCACTTCCTTCGGCGAGAGTCTGTGCGCGTGCGGGTCCGGTCGTTCAGTGAACGCCCTTCCCCGAATCACCGACTTCCGTGGGAAGGCGACACCACCGAACATGAAGACCGAAGAAGTGCAGTCCACCCTGGGCACACTGCCGCTCCTGCTGATAGCGGGGGTCGCCGTTCTGGCCCTGTTGTTCCTCATCATCAGGGTGAGGATCCATCCGCTGATCGTCCTGCCGCTGGTGAGTCTGGCGACCGCGTTCGCCGCGCGCGTACCCACGGACGAGATAGTCGACGTCCTGATCGACGGGTTCGGCGGGACCCTGGGCGAAGTCGCCCTGCTGGTCGGATTCGGTGTGATGTTCGCCCGGATCGTCGAGATCAGCGGCGGTGCCCAGGCCCTGTCCGACACCATGATCCGGCTGTTCGGCGAGAAACGGGCGCCCCTGGCTCTGGGGGTGGCGTCGCTGCTGTTCGGCTTCCCCATCTTCTTCGACGCGGCGATGATGGTCATGCTGCCCATCGTCTTCGCGGTGGCCCGGCGCCTCGGTGGCGGTGTGCTGCGCTACGCGCTGCCCGCCGCTGCGGCGCTGTCGACGGCGCACATCTTCCTGCCGCCGCATCCGGGCGCGGTGGCGGCCACGGTCTTCCTCGGCGCTGATGTCGGCCTCGTGGTGCTGCTGGGTGTGCTCATCGCCGGCCCCACCTGGTACATATCGGGCTATCTGTACGGGATCTGGATCGGCGGCCGGATCGTCCTGCCGGTGCCCGAACTCCTCACCGGAGGACCGCGGAAGGAATCCGACGGCGACACCGACGACACCGTCCCGCCGAAGGCGACGACCGTCCTGCTCCTGCTGCTGCTCCCGCTCGCACTGATCTTCCTCAACACCGGCCTGCGTACGGCGGTGGACACCGGGGCGCTGGCCGGGGACCTCGGGTGGGTCGACGTGCTGCGCGTGCTGGGCAGCACCCCGGTGGCCCTGCTGATCACCGTGATCACCGCGTCGTACGTGCTCGGCACCCGGCGCGGACGCGGCAGGGACTTCCTGGAGGACCTGTACGACAACGCCCTCAAACCGATCGCGCCGGTCATCCTGATCACCGGGGCCGGCGGCATGTTCGGCAGTGTGCTGGTGACCAGCGGCATCGGCGACGCGCTGGCGGACACCCTGCGCGACACCGGACTGCCCCTGATCGCCTCGACGTTCGTCGTCGCCGCGATCCTGCGGATCGCGCTGGGCACCGCCACCGTCGCCATCACCACCTCGGCCGGGCTGCTCAGCGCCTCGGTCCTCGCGGCCGGACTCAATCCCGTGCAGACGGCCGCGACGGTGCTCGCCCTGGCCGGCGGTTCGGCGGTCGTTCCGCATGTCAACGACGCCAGCTTCTGGCTCTTCGGCAAGCTGCTCGGGATGGACATCCCCACCACGTTCCGCACCTGGACGGTGATCAAGACGCTGATCGGTGTGGTCGGATTCCTCTTCTCGTGGGTCGTCTTCGCCCTGGCCTCCTGAGCCGGGCGAGGGGGCTCACGACATCAGTCCGAGCCGGGACAGGATCTCCGCGGTGGCCCTGTCCTGCTCGGCCAGATAGTCGGCGAACCGGTCGCCGGTCAGGAACGCGTCGCTCCAGCCGTGCCTGGCCAGCTCCGTCCGCCACCGCGCCGACCGGCGCATCCGGTCCAGCGCGTCGGTCCAGCGCTCGCGCTCACGGGCGCTGATCCCCGGCGGCGCCACGATGCCCCGCCAGTTGGCGAAGACCAGATCGATACCGGACGCCTTCAGCGTGGGCACCTCCTCCAGGACGCCCACCGGCTCCGTACCGGTCACCGCGAGGACCCGCAACTGGCCCGCCGCGACCTGGTCGAGGAACTCCCCGTACCCGCTGGCACCGAACGTCACACTGCCGTCCATGACAGCGGTCAACAGCTCGCCGCCGCCCTCGTACGCGCGGTAGCCGACCGACCGGGGATCGATCCCGACGGCCTTGGCGAGCCGCATCGGCAGCAGATGGTCGGGCCCGCCGGGTGACGAGCCACCGCCGACCGTCACCTTCTCCGGGTCCGCCCGCCACGCCTTCACCAGCGCGCCGATCGAGGTGTACGGGGAGTCCCGCGCCACGACGACGGCGCCCGCCTCCTCGATCAGCCGGGCGATCGGTGTGGTCTGAGCCAGTGTCACCCGCGAACCCGAGACGTACGAAGCCCCGACGGTCCCGAGCCCCATCTGCATGGCCAGCGCGCCGTTGCCCCGTTCGTCGACCACACGCTGAAGGCCGACGGTGCCTCCGGCGCCCGGCAGATTGAACACCTGGACGCCCGGCGCGATCCCGGTCTCCTCCATCACCCGGGCCACCGTCCGCGCGGTGGTGTCGTACCCGCCGCCGGGAGCGTTCGGAGCCATGATGCGCGGCTCGGCCGCCCAACCGCCGCTCCCGGCCGACCGGTCCCACGGCGCCTCCGCGCAGCCGGCCACGGTGAGTATCGGGACGATGACCAGCAGACTCAGCAACGCGGTGATCCGAACCGTCACCATCCGCCCCTTTCGTTTCCGGATCCCCGGCGCCATGATTGTCCGACGCGGCGGGCATCGCCGTGTCCTTGTGCTGTCGGAGAAGATTGAATCCATTGTGTTCGCGAGATTCCGCCGGCTGACCCTGGCGGGTGAGCTGCTCGTCCTCCAACTCGCCCTCATCGTGGTGGTCGTGGCGGCCGTGGGCGCGGTCTCGCTGGCACAGTCCGAAGCCACCTTCGACCGGGTCGAGGGGCGCCGGGTGACGGCGCTCGCCGAGCAGCTGGCCTGGAATCCGCTGGTCCGCGGCAGACTCGGGAAGCCCGCTCCCGGCGAGGTGCTCGCCCCGCTGGTGCACAGTACACAGGCCCAGTCCGGAGTGACATCGGTGACCGTGGCCGACGCCGAGGGACGGGCCGTCGCCTCCACCGACCCCACCCTGGTCGGCACACCGCTGCCGCTCGTGGACGGCCGGACCGCCGACGACCGCAGCGGATGGTCCGGCCATATCCGGGTCGGCGGAGCCCAGGAACTGGCGGCGCGGGCCCCGGTCCTCGGCGCCTCACCGGCGGACCGGGGCAGCCACCTCGGCACGGTGATGATCGGTGTCGCCGCGCCGACGGTCTGGCAGCGGCTGGCCGGAGCCTCCTCGTACCTGGTGCTCTATCTGGGGATCGCCGTCGTCCTCGGGGTCCTCGGCTCGTGGTTGCTGGCCCGGCGCATCAAACGACAGACTCTCGGCATGGAGCCACGCGAGATCGCCGGCCTCGCCGAGCACCGGGAAGCCATGCTCTACGGCATCGCCGAGGGCGTGATCGCCCTCGATCCGGCGCTGCGCGTCACGCTGGTGAACGAGGTGGGGCGACGGCTGCTGGACCTGCCCGAGCGCTGCGTCGGCATGAGCCTGACGGAGCTGGGCATCGAGGAACGCCTCTACGACGTGCTGGCGGGCAAGGACGGGCAGGGCGGCAAGGGTGTCCCGACCGGCAAGAGCGGTTCCGCCGGCCGGAGGGAGGGCCCCGGCACCGCCGGGCGGGACGCGGGCGACGCGATCGCCATCCGGGGCGGCCGGGTGCTGGTGATGAACCGGATGACCGTCGTCAAGGACGGCCGCTCCCTCGGCTCGGTGACCACGCTGCGGGACCGTACCGAACTGGCCAGGCTCGAACGCGAACTGGGCTCCTTCCGCTCCACCACCGAACTGCTCCGCGCGCAGGCGCACGAGTTCGCCAATCAGCTCCACATCATCTCCGGGCTGACCCAGATGGACGAGCCCGAGGAGGTGCTGCGCTACATCCGCGTGCTCAGCGGCCACCGCAAGTCGCTGGGCCTCCAGGTGACCAGCCGGATCGACGACACCGCCGTCGCCGCCCTGGTGATGGCCAAGTCCTCTCTGGCCGCCGAGCGCAAGGTGCGGTTGCGGCTCTCCGAGCGCACGGCGCTGCCGAGGCTGGGGCCCGCTGACTCCGCCGATGTGGCGACGGTGACCGGGAACCTCGTGGACAACGCCATCGACGCCGCAGCCGAGGGGGGCGGGGACGAGGCATGGGTGGAGGTGGAGTTGCGCCACGACGCCTCCGGCGTGGAGATCGTGGTGCGGGACTCGGGTCCCGGGGTGGCGCCGGGACTGGCCCACGAGGTCTTCGCCCGCGGCTTCACCACCAAGGCCGCCCGCGGCGGCGAACGCGGTATCGGACTGGCGCTCACCCAACTGGTCGGCACCCGACGCGGCGGTGAGGTGGCGGTCACCAACACCGACGACGGCGCGGTGTTCACCGCGCACATGCCCGTGGGGCGACTCGCCCACGAGACGATGGAGGCGGTCCGGTGATCGACGTGCTCGTGGTCGACGACGACTTCATGGTCTCGCGGATCAACAGCGGCTTCGTCGGCCGGTGCGAGGGCTTCCGCGTCGTCGGCGAGGCGAACTCCGGGGAGCAGGCGCTCGCGCGGATCGCGGAACGCGCCCCGGACCTGGTGCTGCTCGACCTCTATCTCCCCGATGTCTTCGGACTCGATGTCATCAGCCGGCTCCGGGCGACGGGGCACACCTGCGACTTCCTGGTGGTCAGCGCGGCGCGCGAGCTGGAGACGGTGCGCGGCGCCGTACGCCACGGGGTCGTCGACTACCTTCTGAAACCGTTCGACTTCGACGACCTGCGGGTCCGGCTGGAGCAGTACGCGGCGCAGCGGGCGAGCCTGGACAACGCCGTCATCAGCGGGCAGCGGGACGTCGACCGGCTGCTGACCCGTCCCGGTACGGCGGCACCGGCGGCGGCTCCCGCCGTACCCAAGGGCATGAGCCCCGAGACGGCGGACCTCGTCGTCCGCGCCCTGCGCGACACCGAGGGAACCCTCTCCGCCCGTGAGTGCGCCGTTCTCATCGGCGTCTCCCGGGTCAGCGCGCGCCGCTATCTGGAGCACCTCACCGTCACCGGCGACGTCGACGTCTCCTTGCGCTACGGCGTGGCCGGCCGCCCGGAACGCCGCTACCGCTGGCTGCCCGCCGAGCGCGCCGGGAGCCGGCCCCGGCGCTGAGGCCCCGCCGCCCGACACGGACGAGTACGGAACCTCCATACGAAGAATGTATCGACGAACACGTTCGTCACGGACTTGTCTCTGACGAACGCGTTCGTTACGGTGGGAGGCATGGATCCCCACACCGAACCGCGCAGCCGTCGGGAGCGCCCCGCGAAGCCGGCCCTGAGCCGGGCCGTGATCGTGGCCACCGCCATGGAGATCACCCGGGCCGAGGGCCTGCGGAAAGTCACCATGCGACGGCTGGCGCGCGAGCTGGACACCGGCCCGGCGTCGCTCTACGTCTACGTCAGCAACACCGCCGCACTGCACGCGGCGATCCTCGACGAATTCCTGGGGACGGTCGAGGCCCCGGCCGAGGGGGAGTGGCAGGAGCGGTTGGAAGGGCTGCTCACCGCCTACACCTCCGTACTCCTCGCCCACCCGGGACTGGCCGCTTCGGCACTGGTGGCCCGCCCCGGCGGGCCGCGCTATCTGGCCCTGCTCGAAAGGCTGCTGGGGCTGCTGGACGAGGGCGGGGTGCCCGGCGGACGGGCCGCCTGGGGTGTGGACACCCTGATGCTGCACGCGACCGCGACGGCCGCCGAGCACGCGGGCCGGGACGGCACGGACGGCGAGCGGGAGGACTGGGACGCCCTGGCCCACGCCATCGACACGGTGGACGAGCGCACCCACCCGCGTATCGCGGCCCTCGGCGCCGACCTGATGTCCGGCGCCCCGCACGAGCGGCTGTCCTGGGGCTTCCGCACCCTGATCAACGGCATCGCGCGCACCCCGAACCCGTTCGCCGCCCCGGACGACGACGCGGCCGTCGCGGACCGCTGAACACCACATCCGGCCCGCCGGGCCGGTCCGACACGTCACGGAGAAGCACCATGAACACACACCATCGCATCGCCGTCGTGGGCGCCGGTCTCGGCGGCCTGACACTCGCCCGGGTCCTGCACGTCAACGGCATCGAAGCGGCCGTCTACGACCAGGAGGCGTCCCGGGACGTGCGCCACCAGGGCGGCATGCTCGACATCCACGAGGAATCGGGCCAGGCGGCCCTGAGCGCCGCCGGTCTCCTGGCGGACTTCCGCCGGCTGGTGCTGCCCGGAGGACAGGCCACACGGGTCCTCGACCAACACGCCGAGGTCCGCATGGCCCAGGAGGACGACGGCACGGGCACCCGCCCCGAGGTCGAACGGGGGCAGCTGCGCGACCTGCTGCTCGACGCGCTGCCCGAGGGCACCGTCCGGTGGGGCGCCAAGGCCGCCGGGGTCCGTACCCTCGACGACGGCCGCCACGAGGTGACCCTCGCCGACGGCGCCGTGTTCACCGCCGACCTGCTGGTCGGCGCGGACGGAGCCTGGTCGAGGGTGCGCCCGCTGGTCTCGGACGCCCTCCCGACGTACACCGGCTTCTCGATGGTAGAGGTGAACCTCCGGGACGCGGACACCCGCCACCCCGCCAGCGCCTCGGTCGTCGGCGGCGGGGTCCTCTTCGCACTCGGCGCGGGCAAGGGCTTCCTCGCCCACCGCGAGTCCGACGGCTGCCTGCACACCTACGCCACGCTCGAAGTCCCGGAGAACTGGGTCACCACCATCGACTTCAGCGACACCGCGACCGCCAAGGAAGCCGTGCTGGCGCTCTTTCCCGACTGGGACCCGAGCCTGCGGGCGCTGGTGGCCGACGCGGACGGCGCCCTCGTGCCGCGCGCGATCCACGCGCTGCCCGTCGGCCACCGCTGGGAGCGCGTGCCCGGTGTCACACTGCTCGGGGACGCCGCCCACCTGATGTCCCCCTTCGCCGGGGAGGGCGCCAACCTCGCGATGATCGACGCGGCCGATCTCGGCCTGGCCCTGGCCGCCTCCCCCGACGGCACCGAGGGCGCGCTGGCCGCGTACGAGCGGGGAATGTTCCCGCGCGCCGAGGCGGCCGCCGCCGACTCCGCCGCCGGACTCGCCCTGTGCTTCGCCGACGACGCGCCCCGGGGGCTGCTGGAGATGTTCGCCTCGGCGTGAGCGTCAGTGCGCCGTCACACCGCTCACCTCGTTCACGGCCTTCGGCAGTGTCACCGACGCCGACCGCTCACCGGAGGCGAGGTCGATCGCCAGCAGCTTCCTGTGCGCGGGATCCGACACGTACGCGGTGGTGTCCCGTACGAACAGCGCCGGGCGCGGCTGCTGCCAGTCCAGCGGCTCCTGCCAGGAGCCGAGGGCCGCGATCCGCCGGGTGACCTTGCCCGTCGACGGGTCGATGACATGGATCCTGCCGTCGGTCCCGAGGACGAGCGCCTCACCGTGCGGGCCCCGCGCGAGCGAGCGGAAGGTGTAGCTGGTGCCGAGGTCGATCAGCCGCAGCCTGCCCGTCACCGTGTCGATCAGCGACACCTGCTCGGGGCGCTCCAGCTCCGCGTCCTTGTCCTTCTTGTAGTCGCCCAGCACGACCGGCGAGGCGTCGGAACCGGCCTGGTTGCCGATCCTGCCGTACGCGTCGGGGCTGCTGACCTTCTTGACGGCGCCGTCCCGGTAGATCAGGGCTCCGTCCTCGCAGCCGATGACCACCGCTTCGTCGCGTGCGGTGGCCTCGCCGTGCACCCCGGGGCACTCCTCGCTGCGGACGATCTCCTCGCGGTCCTTGTCCAGCACGGTGATGCCGACCCGCTTCTCCTCCGTGCCGAGCGTCGTCAGGAGTTCTCCGTCGGCCAGCTGGATGGCCACGCCGTGATGCGCGTGGGCGGAGGAGTACGTCTCGGCCTGCGGCTTCGTGTCACCGAGGTCCTTCGGATCGAAGACGGTGACCTCGCCCGTGCCGTCGGCGAAGAGCACCGTACGGCCCGCGTGGCGCACGACGTGGCCCGGCTTGGCGCCCTTGAACTCGACGTCCGTGAGCCGCCGCCCCACCGCGTCCATGACACGGAAGCCGGTGGCGGTGGAGACCATCACATGGCGGTCGTCGCCCGCCGGGTTGACCCGGTTGAACCCGGCCAGCGGTATGTCCTCGGCGACCTTCAGCGTCGTGCCGTCCAGGACGTACAGACCGCCGTCGTACGTGGTGACGATCGGGTTCTCCACCGGCGGCGCCGAGGGGGCCGTCGACCCGCCCGCCTTCGTGGCCGAGGGCTCCGACCGCGCGCCGCCGCACGCGGTGAGCGCGGCGGAGCCCGCCAGCAGCAGGGCGATGGCGGCGGCTGTTCTGGGGCGTGTCATGTTCTTCCTCATGTGTTGTTCCTTTCGACGCCGACGCGCGGCGCGTTGTCCGGAGCGGTCGCTCACGACCGGCGAGGTGCTGGTTCCTCGGGGATCAGGCCCGCGGTGATGGACCTGGTGTTGGCGCGCATCATGTCCAGATAGGTGGCGGCTCCTTCGCCTTCGGCGGTGAGGGACTCGGAGAACAGCGGCACGACGGCGACATCGAGGCCGCTTTCACGTTTGAGCACCTGGGCCAGCCGGTCCGGTTGCGAGGCATCCGCGAAGACCGCCCGGACGCCTGCCTTCTCGACGGCGTCGGCCAGCGATTTCAGATCCGAAGCGCTGGGTGACGCCAGGGTGGTCCCGCTCGGGATCACGGCACCGACGACGCGGAATCCGAACCGCTGCGCCAGATAGCCGAAGACATGGTGATTGGTCACCAACTGCCGCTTGTCCGGCGGTATCCGGTCGAATTCCTTCCGCATCCAGCTGGTGAGTTCCGTGACCTCGGCGGAGTACGCCGCGGCGTTCTTCCGGACGGCCGCCGCGTCGACGCCGGCGATCCGCTCGACGACCTGTTCCGCGATGAGATCGACCGCCTCGGCGACCCGTTCGGGATCGGTCCAGAAGTGCGGGTCCAGGGCGTCCGCGTTCTCGCCCGCCCCGTACCCGAGCGGGTCGACGCCCTCGGCGACGGCCAGGGTGGCGACGCCCGCCGCCCGTGCGGCCTCCACCGGGCGCAGTACGTTCTCCTCCAGGCCGAGCCCGTTGTACACGACGAGGTCGGCCCGTTCCACGGAGGCGGCCTGGGGCGCGGAGATACCGAAGGAGTGCGGATCGGCGTTGGGACGCATCAGGACCGTCACCGCGGCCTCGTCACCGACGACGCGCCGGGTGATGTCACCGAGGATGTTCGTGGTGACCACCACGCTGGGACGGCCGCGCTCCTGCCCGGCGCAGCCGCTCACCCCCAGGACGAGCAGGGCGCAGAGCGACGGCAGCAGCAACGACCGGGCGAGCGCGGAGCGCAGCGGTACGGACCGGGGCGGCGCGGGCCGGCGGGGGTTCGTCATCGTCCGGTCTCCACCATGTACGTGGGCGCGAAGTCGAGCGGGAAGGTACGGGCGAGCCGGAGGTCGTCGTTGTAGTCGATCTCGTAGACCTTCCGCGCGGCGGCGTCATTGACGTACGCGCGGCCGGTGTCGACCTCGATGACGGCGGACGCCGCCCCCTTCGCGGAGAGCAGGGGCACCCGGGCGGTGCGCGCGCCGGTGCCGGTGTCGTACGCGGCGAGCGCGCCGTCCGCGCCGAGCACGAGCAGGGGCGCGCCCTCGCCCGCAGTGTTGACGGCGACGACCGGACCCGTCTCCACCCGGGTCCAGGCGCGGTCGGTGACATCGAGGACCCAGACGGCGTCCTCGCCCGACGGGGCCACGACGGTGGTGCCGCCCGCGCGGTGGCGCAGGTCCACGGCGCGCTCCGAGGCGCTCACCCGGGAGCCGTAGGGGATCTTCTCGGCACGGAACGTGCCCTTCTCCTCGGTGACCAGCAGGGCCCCGTCGGCACATCCGAAGACCACGCCCCGGCGGGTCACGGCTTCGCCCCGGGCGTCGGCGCACGGTTCGTCGAGCACCGCCACATCCGCTCCCTCCCTGCTCAGCACCTGTACGGAGTCGTGATCGGCTCCTGCGGCGGCGACCAGGAGATGTTCCCGATAGGGGACGACCGCTCCTCGCCCCGCGCCGTCCAGGACCCGGCCACGGCCCACGGCGCCGTTCTCCAACTCCGCACGGTCGAGCAGCAGGGCGGTGCCGGTCCCGGAGGAGAGCGCGGTCAGGGCCGGATCGCCGTGGACATGGGCGTCGGCCGTCGCGTCGGCCGTGCCGACGTCACGGATCGTGGTCCGGTAGTAGTGCACATGGTCGCCGTGGTCCACCGTCCAGGCCCCGCTGTCGAGGACGCGGGTCGCGCCGGAGGTGCCGAGGTAGGCGAACCTGCCGTCGGTGCGCAGCTCTTGAACGCCCTCGGCGCGCTTCAGCGGCGTCACCTTCTCACCGATCAGGTCCAGCACGCCGACCGCGCCGGTGTCCGCGTCCGCCAGTACGAGCCGGGACTGCTGTTCCGAGGTCTCCTCGGCTCCCTCGACATAACCGTGCGGGGCGGCCGTGCCGCTCGACCGCGCCTTCGGGTCCGCCCGGTCGGCGCCGTCGCCGCTCCCGCATCCGGTCAGCAGCGCGGGGCCGAGGAGAAGGGCGCAGGACAGCACCGTCAGGGTGCGGGTTCTGCCAGGTGCGCGGGGCACGGGGGGTGTTGGCGATGTCATGACGGATGTCCGTATTCCAGGTGAGGGCGGTCGGTGCCGGGGGCGGGCGTCGCGGAGCGCGCCAACCGGTCGCGGAGACCGGCCGCCAGAGTCGAGAGGGTGAACTGAAGGAGAGCGGTCGCGGCGATGGTCGCTCCGGCGGCCGTGTGGAGGTGCCAGGAGAGCAGCAGCCCGAGGAAGGTCGCGCTCATTCCCAGACCGGCGGCCCCGGCCATGATCACCGGAATGCGACGGGCCCACGGCAGCACGGCGGCCGGGGGAGCGATCAGCAGGCCGAAGACCAGCAGGGTGCCCACGATGTGGAAGGACGCGACGATCGCCAGGGTGAGCAGGCAGAGCAGCGCCGTGTGCGCGGCCCGCGGCCTCAGCCCCAGGGTGTGCGCCTTGCGCTCGTCGAAGGCCAGGGCGACGAACGACCGGTGCCCCGCTACGGATACGGCCAGCGCGACACACGCCGCGATCCCGAGGTGGGCGAGATCGACCGGACGTACGGCGAGCACCTCGCCGAAGAGGAAACCGGTCAGGTCGACGGCGAACGACTGCGAGCGGGAGACGATGATCACGCCCAGCGACAGCATTCCCACGAAGAGCAGCCCGATACTGGTGTCCTGCGACAGCCGGGGCGACCGGCCGACCACACTGACGCCCAGCGCCATGACGGCCGCGCTCACCGCCGCGCCCACCAGCAGATTCGCCCCGAGGAGCGAGGCCAGGGCGATACCGGGAAGCATGCCGTGGGACATGGCGTCGCCGAAGAACGCCATACCGCGCAGCACCACCCAGGTGCCGGCGAGGGCGCAGATCAGCGCCACCAGCATGCCGCTCCACAGGGCCCGTTGAACAAAAGCCACCTCGAAGGGGCCCGTCAGCCATTCCATGAGGCCGCACTCTATAATGAAAATGATTATCAAAACAACAAGGAGAGTGGGAGGCGATCGTGTGAACCCCGGACAAGTGGTGCTCGGCGAGGTGTCGGCCGGCTATGCCAACCGTGTGGTGCTCAGACAACTCACCACGCGCATACCGGCGTTCACCACCACCGCGGTGGTGGGGCCGAACGGCTCGGGCAAATCCACCCTGCTCGGCGTGCTGGCCGGGGTGATCCCGGTGACCGGGGGAACGGTGACGCACCGGACCGGCCGCCGCCCGGCGTTCGTGGTGCAGCGGAGCAAGGCGGCCGACGCGCTGCCGCTCACCGCGCGGGAGACCGTGGCGATGGGGAGATGGGGACATCTCGGACCGTGGAAGCGGCTCTCCCGTGACGACCGGACGAAGGTGGGGGAGTGCATGGAGAGGCTCGGCGTCAGCGCCCTCGCCCACCGGCAGCTGGGCGAGCTGTCCGGCGGCCAGCGTCAACGCGTCCTGGTCGCGCAGGGGTTGGCGCAGGAAGCGGACCTGCTGCTGCTCGACGAGCCCACCACAGGGCTGGACGCGACGGCCCGGAGCCTGATCGCCGATGTGCTCGCCGAGATCACCGCGGACGGGGTCACGGTCGTCCAGGCGACCCACGACCTGGACGCGGCGTCGACGGCGGGGCACGTCCTGCTGCTCCGCGAGGGGGTGTTGTGCGACGCGGGGACACCGGACACGGTGCTGGGCGACCGGCCCGCCGAGCGGCTCCACACCCCGGCCGGGCCCGGATGAACGGCGGACGGCCCCGCCGGGCCGGCGCCTGCCTCGCGCCCGCCGCCGGGAGAACGGGCGCGAGGCAGGCCCCGGCCCGTATCACCCCGGCGCGGCCGTGGTCCCGGCGGTGGTCCTGCCGGGCGCTTCGAGCGGAGCCAGGCCCTGGGCCCGGAGCTGGCGGGCCTCCGCCGCCTCGATACGAGCCGCCTGGGACGGCGTGATGACGTCGCACACCCAGTCCCAGTGCAGCGCCACCAGATCGCCGGGCGCGAGACCAGGGATCAGCGACCGGCCGTCCCGCGACCAGCGCACGGACTCCTGGCGCGGCCGGCCCGGAACCAGATGGGCGCCCGTCCAGCTCAGGGCCCGGCACTCGACGGTGGCCGACTCACCGTGCACCGAACGGACCCGCCCGGTACGGATACGGCACCGGTCGAGGACGGAGAGCGCCGTCGGATGGGCCGAGGCCCGCAGCAGACCGGCCCACGGATACACGTCGAAGACCTGGAAACTGTGGTGGGCCAGGGCCCGGTCCGACGCCTCGCGCCAGGTGCCGCCCAGCTGGCCCCGGAACCGGTCGCGCATCCGGGCCAGCAGATCGGCGGGGTCGGTCAGGTCGAGCAGCTCGTTGCCGATCCAGTACGCCTCGACCACCCGCTCGTCCAGGGGGTCGGGGATGCCGGCGCTCTCGGCGAGCAGTTCGAGATAACACCACGCACCCTCGAACCTCCGGGCATGGCCCTCGATGGCCGCCGTCGCCTCCGCGCGGAACAGGGCGGAGGCGTCGGCGGGCCCGCAGTAGCCCAGTTCGTTGGGCGGATAGGCGTACCGCGCGAAGAGGACCGCGCCGCGCTCGCTCATTCAGCAGATCCTCGGAAGCTGTTCCCCGACCGGCAGGCCGACCACCCGGGAGCCGCCCAGACCGGTCCTGGCGACCACCATGCCCGGATGCTCCGGCACACACGTGCCGATCCGGCGCGCCCCGCGCCCCAGCGGATGGCCCGTCATGGCGGCGAGGACCCGTTCGGCGGCGTCGGCCGGCACGATGGCGATCAGCTTGCCCTCGTTCGCCACCTGGAGCGGGTCGAGCCCCAGCAGGCTGCACGCGTCCCGCACCGTTTCCGGTACGGGCAGCTCCCGCTCGATCAGCTCGACACCGACCCCCGAGGCGGTGGCGATCTCGTTGAGCGAGGCCGCCACGCCTCCGCGGGTGGGATCGCGCAGCACATGTACGTCGGCGCCGGTCGCGATCATCGCGGCGACCAGCCCGTGCAGCGGCGCGGTGTCGCTCTCCACCGTCGTGCCGAACTCCAGGCCCTCCCGGCAGCTCATCACCGCCACGCCGTGCACCCCGATGTCGCCGCTGACCAGCACGGCGTCACCGGGCCGCGCGCGACGCGGGCCGATGTCGACACCGTCGGGGATCACACCGATCCCCGAGGTGTTGACAAACACACCGTCCCCGCTGCCGCTGTCGACGACCTTGGTGTCACCGGTGACCAGCCGGACCCCGGCCGCCCGCGCCGCCGCGCCCATATCCTGGGCGATCCGACCGAGGTCGCCCAGCGCGGTCCCCTCCTGGAGGATGAACGCGCAGGACAGATAGAGCGGTACGGCACCCGACATCGCCAGGTCGTTGACCGTCCCGTTCACCGCCAGGTCACCGGTGGAGCCGCCCGGGAAGAACATCGGCTTGACCACGAACGAGTCCGTGGAGAAGGCGAGTCGGGTGCCCTCGCCGACGGTGAGCACGGCGGAGTCGCCCAACTCCGAGGCCGCCGCCGAGCCGTACGCCGGGAGGAAGAGGTGCTCGACCAGCTCGGCCGACATCGCGCCGCCGCCCCCGTGGCCCATCACCACCGTCGGGGTCTCGCGCAGCGGTACGGGGCAGACCCAGCTCTCGAAGTCCAGCTCGACGCCCCGGACGGGGGAGGGCTGAGCCGTCGTCCCGGCCGTCTCGGTCATCTCTGTCACATCAGTCACTTCGGTCACTTCGCATCGACCAGTTCCAGTCGGCGGTACGTGTAGTAAGCGGCGCACGCCCCCTCGGAGGAGACCATCGTGGCGCCGAGCGGATTCCTCGGTGTGCACTCCTTGCCGAACGCGGCGCACGCGTGCGGCTTGATCAGGCCCTGGAGGACCTCGCCCGACCGGCACAGCGACGACTCGGCCGTCCGGATCGCCGCCACGTCGAACCGGCGCTCGGCGTCGAACTCCGCGTATTTCCCGGCCAGTCGCCATCCACTGAGCGGGATCGTCCCGATGCCGCGCCAGGTCCGGTCGGTGACCTCGAACACGTCCCGCAGCATCTCCATGGCGGGCAGGTTCCCCTCGGCCCGCACGGCGCGCGGATAGGCGTTCTCCATCTCGTACCGGCCCTCTTCGAGCTGGAGAACGGTCCTGCGAACGCCCTCCAGGATGTCGAGCGGCTCGAAACCGGTGACCACGATGGGCACGCGGTACCGCTGCGCCAGCGCCGGGTACTGGGCGGTCCCCATCACACTGCACACATGCCCCGCCGCCAGGAACGCCTGGACGCGACAGGTGGGGGACTCCATGATGGCCGCGATCGCGGGCGGAACGAGGACGTGCGAGACGAGCAGCGAGAAGTTGCGCACTCCGAGGCGCCGGGCCTGATACACCGTCATGGCGTTGGCGGGAGCGGTCGTCTCGAAGCCGATTCCGAAGAAGACGACTTCCCTGTCCGGGTTCTCCCGGGCCAGTTTCAGCGCGTCGAGCGGCGAGTACACGACCCGTACGTCACCGCCCGCGCTCTTCACGGAGAACAGGTCCTGCCCACTGCCCGGCACCCGCAGCATGTCGCCGAAGGAACAGAAGATGACACCGGGGCGTGCGGCGATGGCCAGCGCCCGGTCGATGATCTCCAGTGGGGTCACACAGACCGGGCAGCCGGGACCGTGGATCAACTCGATCTGCTCCGGGAGCAGTTGGTCGATCCCGTGCCGGATGATCGAGTGTGTCTGGCCGCCGCAGACCTCCATCATCGCCATCGGCCGGGTCGTGGCCGCGTGGATCTGGTCGAGCAGCCGCTCGGCCAGCTGGGGGTCGCTGAATTCGTCCAGATACTTCACAGGTCCGCTCCTTCCACCGAGTCCCGCTGCCTCGCCGCCAGTTCGAAGCCGTCCCCGAACTCCTCCTCCAGAAGCCCGAGCCTCTCGAAGTTGGCCAGGGTCTCCAGGGCGGATGCCTCGTCGAGCCGCTGGATGGCGAAGCCGACATGGACGACGACGTATTCACCGACCACCGCGTCGGGGACGTACTGGAGACAGACCTCCTTGCGCACACCCCCGAAGTCGACCTCCGCCATCACGGCGCCGTCGACCTCGGCGGTACGCAGGACGCGTCCCGGGACTGCCAGACACATGGTGCCTTCCTTCTCTGCGGGGGTTGAGCCGCTCTCGGTCTCGGGTCGTCAGCCGCCGGACGCCGCGATCAGCAGCTGTCCGAAGGCGAGGCCGCCGTCGTTGGGCGGCAGCAGACGGGGGCGCAGCACGGTGAACTCCCGCTCCGTCAGGGCGCGGTGAGTCGATTCGAGGAGTACGGCGTTCTGGAAGACCCCGCCGCCCAGCGCCACCACACCGAGTCCGGTGCGCTCCCGGCACCTTTCGGCGAGATCGGCGGTGAGGCCGGCGACGGCCGTGTGGAATCGCGCGGAGACCAGCTCCGGCGCGATCCCCGCCCGTACGTCGGAGACCACCGAGCGGACCACCGGCCCCGCGTCGGCGAGGAACGGCTCGCCCGCGCCCGCACTCTCCCGTACGGCGAAGGCGTAGGCGTTCCCGGCGGGCTCCGGCGGCGCCGCGCGCGCCAGGGCCTCCAGCGCGATCGCCGCCTCCGCCTCGTACGCCACCTCGTGCCGGACGCCCGCCAGCGACGCCACCGCGTCGAAGAGGCGGCCCATGCTGGAGGTCGGAACGCAGCCGAAGTCCGTCGCGAACTGATGCGCCAGCACGGAGCGTTCGGCCGCGGGGCAGGCGGCCACCGGCGGCAGGTCCTCGTCCCAGCCGAGACCGGCGGCGCGCAGCTGGGCGAGCGCCATCCGGTACGGCCGGCGCACACTCGCGTCCCCGCCGGCCAGCGGCACATACGCCAGGTGCGCCGCCCGCTGGTACGACTTGTAGCCCGCGATCAGCACCTCGCCGCCCCACACCGCGCCGTCGGTGCCGTGACCCGTGCCGTCGAAGGCGAAGCCGATGACGCTTTCCCCAGCGCCGAGGCCGTGCTCGCCCATCACGGAGGCGATGTGCGCGTGATGGTGCTGCACGGTGCGCACGGCCCGGCCCCTGGCGTGGGTACGGGCCCAGGTGCCGGAGCGGTAACCCGGGTGCCGGTCGGCCACGAGCTGTTCGGGGGTGACGCCGGTCAGCAGCGAGAGATGGTCCGCCGTACGGGTCAGCGCCTCCACCGTGGACAGGTCGTCCAGGTCGCCGATGTGCTGGCTGACCCAGGCGTAGCCGCCCTCGCCCAGGGCGCAGGTGTTCTTCAGGTCGGCGCCCGCAGCGAGCAGCGGCGGGATCTCGAAGGGCAGCGCGAGGGGCAGCGGCGCGTAACCGCGCGATCTGCGTACGGGCAGTTCGGCGCCGGAGGCGAAGCGGCTCACCGAGTCGTCGCACGGCACCTGGATCGTCCGGTCGTGCCGCAGCCAGGCGTCGGCCAGTGGAGCGAGTTCGGCCAGCGCCTCGGCGTCGCCGGTGACGATCGGCTCGCCGGAGCGGTTGCCGGAGGTCATCACGAGTGCGTCGGGGCCCGGCGCGTCACCGTCGAGACCGAGGAGGAGGACGTGCAACGGGGTGTACGGGAGCATCAGTCCGAGATCCGGACTCCCGGGCGCCACGGCGTCCGCGACACCCGCGCCGGGCGCGAGGACACGGCGGTTCAGCAGCACGATCGGCTTTCGGGCCCCGGTCAGCAGCGCTCTCTCGTCCTCCGTCATGGTCACCAGCTCCTCGGCCGCGCCGAGGTCCGCCACCATCACGGCGAACGGCTTGCCGCCCCGCCCCTTGCGCCGCCGCAGCCGGCTGACGGCGGCCTCGTCGCGGGCGTCGCAGGCCAGGTGGTAGCCGCCGAGTCCCTTGACCGCGACGATCCGGCCCGCGGCGAGGAGGCGTCGCGCGGCGCCCAGCGCCTCCTCGCCGTACAGCGGCGGACCGCCGTCCCCGGCGACCAGTTCGAGCCGCGGACCGCAGGCGTGGCAGGCGATCGGCTGGGCGTGGAAGCGCCGGTCGCGCGGGTCGCCGTACTCCGCCCGGCACTCCGCGCACATCGCGAACGCCGCCATGGTGGTCTGCGCGCGGTCGTAGGGCAGACCGGTGACGATCGTGAACCGGGGGCCGCAGTGGGTGCAGGTGATGAAGGGGTGGCGATGCCGGCGGTCGCCCGGGTCGCGCAGCTCCGCCAGGCAGTCCTGGCAGGTCGCGATGTCGGGGGAGACCAGGGTGCGGGCCCGGTCGCCCCCGCTGGACTCCTCGATGGTGAACCCGGCCCCGCCGAGGGGCGGTTGATCCGTCTCCGTCACGGATTCCACCACCGCGAGCGGGGGCGGCCCCGAGCGCAGCCGGCGGCCGAACTCCGTGACCGCGTCCGCGTCGCCCTCCACCTCCGCGATCACTCCGGCGGCCGTGTTGGCGACCGAACCGGTCAGGGACAGCTCGGCGGCCGTGACATACACGAACGGCCGGAACCCCACGCCCTGGACGACCCCGCACACCTCGAACCTGCGACGGACCCGGCGCTCCCGCGGGGCCCGGCCCGCCTCTTCGGGAGCCCGGTCCGCCTCCGCGCGGGCGCCGCTGCCCATTATCTCCAGCCCCGACAGCGCCTCGGCCGCCTTCGCCTCGTCGATGATCTCCATGGCGAAGCCCATGTGGAGCAGGACCCAGTCCCCGGCGGCCGGAGGCGCGTCGAGCATGCCGATGTTGATACGGCGCCGGGCGCCCTCCACATCGACCAGGGCGAGCTGGTCCGCGTACCCCGGCACGATCTCCACGACGCGTCCGGGAATGCCGAGACACATGATCAGGTCCTCCGGGGCGGGTCGGGCGCGGACATGAGGGCGGGGTCGGGCTCCTGGGACGGGGCGGCCGGCAGTCGGTGGAGCAGCGCGCGCACCGCCGCCACCGCCCGGGGAACGGCCGCGGCGACCGCCTCGCTCAGACCGATGCCCTCCTCGACGCCGGCGGGGGTGCAGCCCACCAGGTGAGTCAGCGGAAGGCTACCGCCCAGATGATCCAGATTTGCCAGCACCGCGACCGGATTCATGCCGTGTGCGTCGAATTCACCCGTACCGAGGTCATCGGGGCCGATCTCCAGCACCGTCAGCTCACCCGGCGGCCCGCCGCCCGGGTAGGCGTCCACCAGCACCAGCGCGTCGTACCCGTCGAGCAGGTCGTACGCGAGGTGCATGCCCCGGATGCCGTAGTCGACGATCCGGACACCGGCCGGGAGCGGCTCCCCGGCACCGGCGGCGAGCCCGCGCACCACCTCCGGTCCGAATCCGTCGTCGCCGAGGAACAGATTGCCGATGCCCGCGACGAGTACGCCTCCCGCACGCTGCCCCTCCGCGGGCCGACCGTGCGCAGCACGGCCCGTCGAGCGCTCGTCCCACTCGTCCCGCGCGCTCACATGGAGCGGATCTTGAGGTACCGGCGGATGTCGGGGATCGACCGCACGCCGACGGCGACGGCGACCGCCACCAGCAATGCGGCCACACCCGTGGTGATCAGTCCGAGGGATCTCACGATGGGTTCTCCTTCCGGAACTCCGGTGTGTCGGGGATGTCCTGGCCGGTGCCCTCGATGGGCAGCGGTTCCAGCTCGTCGGGGGCGAAGTAGAAGTAGCGGCCGTACCAGTCGTGCAGATCGGCCGCCGGGTCGTCGAGGAGTACGAGAGCGACGTGCACGCCACCGTCCACGTCCGAGAGCACGGCCGTCACCCGCGCCACTCTGCCGGCGAAGAACAGGTCCTGCGCGTCGGCGCGACGCGCCGGGTGGACGCGTACGAGACTGCCCTTGGCGACGTGGACCCCGTCGATCACCACGGAGTCGGTCCCCGGCGACACGGCGGCGTCGGCCGCCGGGTCCCACCAGGGAGCCCCGCCGGTGTCGAAGGCGGCGGGAGCGGCGTCCCGCAGATCACCGACCGGGCCCGGCGGGGCCGCCGGGCCCGCGACGGCGGCCGGGGCGTGCGGATCCCGCAGCAGACCGTGCAGCCGTCGCAGATCCTCCGGCTCCATCGCGTCGCAGCGGTCGATGATCTCCCGGGCGCGCGGATCGGTCGCCCGGGCCTCGGCCTTCTCCTGGTCCGTCATCGTCATCACCCGGAGCGTCAGGATCTCGTCGATCTCGGTGGAGTCGAACAGATCGCCCGCGCTCTGCTCGGCGATCTCCGGGTGGTCGTAGAGGATGATCGGCGCGCCGATGACGGTGTCCGTGGAGCCCTTCGGGCCGGCCAGCACCGGCCAGCACCGGCGCTGTTCGCACCGCGCCGCCGCCGCGGCCGCCTCGTCCGGGGGCTCGCGCAGGGAGACGAACCCGGCGCCGTGGGCCTGAAGGATCACATGCGTGCCGATCAGCGAGGCGCGGATCGCCGCGTCCTTGTCGGCCGCCGTCGCGGTGTGTTCGTTCTCCACCGAGACCGTCAGGCGCAGGAAGGCGCCGTCCCGTTCCGTACGGGTACGGATACGCACCGCCAGTGGCTCGCGGCGCCGTACCACGCAGCCGACCGTCACGCCGCGCGTGTCCGTGAGCCACTCGGTCTCCTCGCCCCCGGGGACCACACGGTGGCGATCGGTGGGGCCCGTCAGCGGGACCGGTCCCGGATCGATCTCCCGCTCCACCGCCTCGTCCCAGCTGAGGAACGTCACCCCGTCCACGGTGAGTTGAGCGACGGCCGGGTGGCGGCCGTCCTCGTCGCACCGCCGCACCTCGCGCGTCTGGTGCTGGAGAAAACGCAGCCGCACCGTCACGTCCGCGGTGTCCGCCGTCCCTTCGGGCACGGACAGCAGACACTGCACGGCCATGCCCGGCTCCTCCGCGAAGCTGGTGGGCGCGGCCGAGGGCGGACCGAGCACACCGAACTGCCAGCGGGACCGGTTCTTGGCGGAGCCCGCGCGGTACGGGTAGAGCAAGTAGCCCTCGTAGAGCACCGCGTCGGCGATCTCCCGCACATGGTCGAGCCCCACCGCTGTCGTCCGGGTCACCGCGCCACCTCGTCGAGATCGTCGGCCGCGGCACCGGTGTCCGCGCCCGCCAGCAAGGTCCCCACCGTCTCGTCCCAGCTGATCAGCCCGTGCCGCTCGCGGTACCCGGCGAACCGCGCGAGCACATCGTGATCCAGCCTGATCCAGCCGGAGTGCGGGTAGTGGTACGCGATCAGCCGCCGCCACACCGCGACCGGCAGCTCGTAGCGCGCCTCCCGGTCCCACGGCACCTGCCGTACCCCGAAGCCCGTGCGGCCACCGCCCTTGGTGAAGACGGTGCCGGAGAACAGCAGACTGACCGGCACCGTTCCGTCCGGCCCGAGCGCGTGCAGATAGCGGGAGCCCACCACGTCGAAGTCGTAGGTGCACGGCAGTGCGAGGTCGACCTCGGTGGCGCCGGTGAACCCCTGCACGGTGGTGTTGCACTGCATCCACAGGAACGGCCGCAGTGTGTCCGACCACCGCTCCCGGCCCCCGAACAGCCCCCGCAGGGACTCCTGTTCGGCCTGGTCGTAGGGGCGGCGCTGGGGTTCGATACGGACCTGGCAGCGCAGCACGATGGCGTGGACCGGCTCGCCGGAACCGTCCTCGACACGTAGCCGCGCGGTCAGCTGCGGGGCCGCGCTGTACGGCTCGGCGACGATGTCGCACACGGAGAACTCCGGGCCGGGCGCCGCGGTGCCGCTCACGAGGCGCCCTCCGGGGCCGCCGGTCGCGCGCCCGCCGGCCCGGTCCGGAGTTCCGGCCGTTCGTCTCGGGCCGCCGGCCTGCTGCGCGCCCTGACCCGCTCGAAGAACGCGTCCATCGCCGCGTGCGCCTCCCGGCCGCCGTCGAAGCCGCGCCACACCGTGCGCAGCCGGCCGACCAGTTCGTAGCAGACATCGATCGGCACCAGATGGCACGAGACCGCACGCTCGCGCCCGCCCCCCTCCGTACGGCGCACGAGCAGTGCCTCCACATCGGGCCTGACCACCGCCAGTTCGGGGGCGGCGGCCACCAGATCGGCCCAGGCGTCGAGCGGCAGCTCCGACTCCGTCGCCCCGGCAGGGCCGGGGTAGAACGCGACGGTGCGGTCCTGGACGGAGTTGCGGAACAGGAAGGCCAGCCCCACCGGGATCTGCAACTCGTCCCAGCACCGCGCGTCGAGCGCGGGCCCGTCGAAGGCCAGATACCGGTCGGGCACCGCGCGGTAGCGCAGTCGCGCCCCGTCGTCGGTGAACAGCAGATAGCAGGCCCGGCAGCAGCACATCAGGCTGCGGCTCTCCAGATTCACCACGTGCTGGTGTTCCGCGCCGGTCGCGGCGGCGCACATCTCGCACCGCTCGCCGGTCACCGGGGCGGGACGGTTGCGGGTGACCCGCAGCAGTGTCGCTGCGGGTGAGCCGGAGCGGCCCGCCGGCGCGCTCATGTCGCGACCACCGGTACGGACGGTACGGCCACCGAGACCGAGGCGCCGTCCGCCAGTACGGGCAGCGGGTCCAGATGCGCGGCGCCCGCTTCGGCGTCCAGACAGGCGCCCGCCCGCCGTACGTCGTAGTGCGCGCGGCAGGCCGAACACCGCAGCACACCGTCCCCCGAACCGCCGCCCAGCCTACGGGCCAGGGTTGCGCCCCGCATCGGCTCCTCGCACCGGGCGCACCGGTCGTGGAAGACGAACAGTTCGGCGCCGATCCGGCAGGCCACCAGGGGGAAGCCGCCGACGGTCAGCCGCTCGACCCCGCCCGATTCCAGGCCCAGCAGGGCCGGCACCGGCTGCCAGGCCGCTCCCGCCTCGCCGCCGTCGGCCTCGGCGCCGGCGGCCGGACCCGCCTCGTGCAGCCGGGCGAACAGCGAGTCCACCGGCACCAGCGGCCCCGTCGCCCCGGCCACCGGAGTCGCGGCCTCCACCTCGATCGCGCTGATCTCCGGGGCCGCCGCCTCGACCGCGCCCCGCACCGCGAGGGTGAGCGTCGCCGAGGAGGACGGGCACCCGTCGCAACTGCCCAGCAGCCGCAGCCGCACCACCCCGTCGTCGGTGACCCCGAGCAGCTCCACATCACCACCGTGCGAGCCGAGATACGGCCGTACGCTCTCCAGCGCGTGCTCGACCCGGGTTTCCACACCGTACGGATGCAGCCCGTGCACCAGCAGCACACTGGCCACCAGATCGTCGCCGGCGAGGGCGGCCAGCAGGGTGTCGTCCAGCACCTTGTGCTCATGGACGAGATCGAGCAGCCTTTCGAGTCCCGCCCCGTAGAAGTCGGTGACGAGCCTGACCAGCTCCTCGCTGCGTTCGCGCGCCACCGCGCCGCCCGCCGCGCTCGCGTTGATCAGGGTGTCGATCCGCTCCCCGGTGGCCCGCCAGGTCTCGGACCCGGCGGGCTCACGCGTCTGTCGCTCCGTCATGTCATTCACTGCCGGCGGACTGCGTGGGCGAGTGCAGCAGCTCCAGTTTCCTGCCCTCACCGAGATACATATGCACACCGCAGGGCAGACAGGGGTCGAAGCTGCGCACGGTCCGCATGATGTCGATGCCCTTGAAGTTCTCCCGGTCGTTCTCCTCGAAGATCGGCTGGCCCTGCACCGCGTCCTCGTAGGGCCCGGGGGTTCCGTAGGTGTCGCGCGGGCTCGCGTTCCACGGGGTGGGCGGGTACGGGTGGTAGTTGGCGATCTTGCCGTCCCTGATCACCATGTGGTGCGAGAGCACACCGCGTACGGCCTCGGTGAACCCGCAGCCGACCCCCTCCTCCGGCACTTCGAACTTCTCCCAGGTCCTGGTCCGGCCGGCCCGGATCTCCACCAGCGCCTTCTCGGCGAAGTGCAGCGCGCAGGCCGCCGCGTACGCCTGGAAGTAACTGCGCGCCCGGTTGCGCTCGATGGTGTTGCTCCAGCGCGGGACGTGCCACTCCAGCTCGACCGGGCCCTTGGTGGCGGTCTTCGGGAGGTTGATCTTCACACTGCTGCCGGTGGCCTTGATGTAGCCGATGTCGACCAGGCCCGCCAGCGCGGTGGTCCACAGCCGGGCGAGCGGCCCGCCGCCGGTGTCGAGCGCCAGATAGTCCTTGCCGTCGAACCAGCGGGGCGACATCACCCAGCTGTACTTGTCGCCCAGATCCCGCTTCTGCGGCTGGGGGTTGGTGTGCTGGTTCCACGGGTGCCGCCGGTCGACCGGATTGCCGAGCGGGTCGTGGGTCACGAAGGTCTCCTGCTCGTCCCAGTCGTTGTAGTACGACGAGCCGAGCAGGATGCGGATGCCCAGGTTGATCTTCACCAGGTCGGTGGTGACGAGCTTGCCGTCCACGACGACGCCCGGGGTGACGTACATCTTCCGGCCCCAGTCGGTCATGTCCTTGTAGGCGAAGTTGCAGTGCTCCGGGTCCTGGAAGGAGCCCCAGCAGCCCAGCAGGATACGGCGGTTGCCGACCTGCTCGTAGCCGGGCAGCGCCTCGTAGAAGAAGTCGAAGAGGTCGTCGTGCATGGGCACGACCTTCTTCATGAACTCCACATAGCGCTGGAGACGGGTGATGTAGTCCGTCATGAGCTGGATGGTGGCCACGGTGCCCACACCGCCGGGGTAGAGCGTGGAGGGGTGGACGTGCCGCCCCTCCATCAGGCAGAACATCTCCCGGGTGAGCCGGCTGACCTGGAGGGCCTCGCGGTAGAACTCGCCGGTGAACGGGTTCAGCGAGCGCATGATGTCGCCGATGGTCCGGTAGCCGTGGGCGTCGGCGTGCGGCGAAGGGGTGCGATTGGCCTGTTCGAGGACGCCGGGGTTGGTCTCGGCGACCATCTTCTCGCAGTAGTCGACCCCGACCAGGTTCTCCTGGAAGATGTTGTGGTCGAACATGTACTCGGCGGCCTCGCCGAGGTTCACGATCCACTCGGCGATGTGTGGCGGCTTCACTCCGTACGCCATGTTCTGCGCGTAGCAGGAGCAGGTGGCGTGGTTGTCACCGCAGATGCCGCAGATCCGGCTGGTGATGAAGTGGGCGTCGCGCGGGTCCTTGCCCTTCATGAAGACCGAGTAGCCGCGGAAGATCGAGCTGGTGCTGTGGCACTCGGCCACGATCCTCTGCTTGAAATCGATCTTCGTGTAGATGCCCAGACTCCCGACGATACGGGTGATGGGATCCCACGCCATCTCGACCAGTTCGTCTTTTCCCTGGCTCGTCGTCGTCATGAGGCCGCCTCTTCTTTCCGGTCAGGTCGGTGCGTCACCAGGTACGGGTGGCGCCGCTGGTCAGCTGTTTGCCGCGCCTGCGCCATTTGGGTTCGCGATCGAGGGTGTGCGTGGTGATGTGGCGAAGGCGCCGCATCGTCGATCCGTACAGCCCGACGGCGTTCGTGGAGAGCTTTCCGCCCGGCGGCTCGTCCATGAACGGCATGAACTTGTCGGGGAATCCGGGCATGGTGCAGCCGATGCAGATTCCGCCGACGTTCGGGCAGCCGCCGATTCCGTTCATCCAGCCGCGCTTGGGCACATTGCATTTCACGGTCGGTCCCCAGCAGCCCAGCTTGACGATGCACTCGGGCGTGCCGTACTCCGTCGCGAAGTCGCCCTGCTCGTAGTAGCCGGCCCGGTCGCACCCCTCGTGCACCGTTTTGCCGAACAGCCAGGTGGGGCGCAGCTCCTCGTCGAGAGGGATCATCGGGGCCTGGTCGGTGGCCATGTAGAGCAGATAGGTCAGCGTCTCCGACAGGTTGTCCGGCTGAATGGGGCAGCCGGGCACACACACGATCGGGATTCCGGCCTTGGACTTCCAGTCCCAGCCCAGATAGTCCGGCACCCCCATGGCGCCGGTGGGGTTGCCCGCCATGGCGTGGATGCCGCCGTACGTGGCGCAGGTGCCGACGGCGACGATCGCGGTGGCTTTCGGCGCCAGCCGGTCGAGCCACTCGCTGGTGGTCATCGGCTGGCCGGTCGCCGGGTCGTTGCCGAAGCCCGACCAGTACCCCTCGTCGTGCAGCTTCTCGTTCGGGATCGATCCCTCGACGACCAGCACGAACGGGTCCAGCTCCCCCCGGTCGGCCTTGAAGAACCATGCGAGGAAGTCGTCGGCCCCGCCGGTCGGTCCGCACTCGAAGTCGATCAGCGGCCAGTGCATGGCGATCCGCGGCAGACCGGGCAGGGCACCGAGCGCGATCTCCTCGATGCTGGGCTGGGTCGCGGCGGTGAGTGCGACGGAATCCCCGTCGCAGCTCAGTCCGGCGTTGATCCACAGCACATGGATGAGTGTGTCCTCGGCTTTTATCGCTGCTTCTGTCGGCATAGTCCGCGGCCTTTCGGGATCGAACCGCCCGATACCAGTGGGTGTGCGCGTGGTGTCACTCGCATTGCTACCATCTAGAATCCGCCGGGAATTTCTGTCAACACGAGTTTTCCGTGCGGCGGTCGATTTCCCCCTCGGACGGCCGGGGCCACACGGGTGAGTACGGAGAGTCGGCAGTAAATGCATGAATTATCAATTACCCAGAGCGTTGTCGACGCGGTGTGCGAGCGCGCTGCCGGGAGACCCGTACACGCCGTCAGAATCCGGGTGGGAATGCTGACCGCCGTGGTGCCCGACTCGATGCGTTTCTGCTTCGATCTGACCACCGCGGGCACGGTCGCCGAAGGCGCGCTGCTGGAGATCGACCGGCCGCCGGGAACAGGACACTGCCGGGCGTGTGCGACGGACTTCGACCTGACCGATCTTGTATTGCTTTGTCCGTGCGGCAGCGCCGACGTGGACATCACGTCGGGGCGGGAGTTGCAGATCGTCTCGATGAGAGTGGGCTGACCACATGTGCGGTACCTGCGGTTGCGACGACGGGAGCGGTGCCGGTGGCGGCGGGACGAGAATCGCCGTCCCGCACGGACACCCGCACGGCCACGGCCGGATTCACGACGGGGACGGCCACGGCCATGGCCACGGTCACGGTCACGAACCCAGCCACGGTCACGACGACATCCCGGGCCGCTCACCGGCCGGTGCGGACGGCAGTGGGGAGACGCTCACCCTCGAACAGAAGGTCCTGGGCAAGAACGAGGAGCTGGCCGCCCGCAACCGCTCCTGGCTCGCCGCGCGGGACATCGTGCTGGTGAACCTGATGAGTTCGCCCGGCGCCGGCAAGACCACCCTCCTGGAGCGCACCATCAGGGACTTCGCCGGTCACCGCCCGGTGGCCGTCATCGAGGGCGACCAGGAGACGATGCTCGACGCCGAGCGGATCGAACGGGCCGGCAGCGCCGTCGTCCAGGTCAACACCGGCGCGGGGTGCCACCTCGACGCGGAGATGGTGCGGGGCGCGCTGACCACCCTGGACCCGCCGGACGGATCGCTGATCCTGGTCGAGAACGTGGGAAACCTGGTCTGCCCCGCCCTCTTCGACCTCGGCGAACGCAGCCGGACCGTGATCATCTCGGTCACCGAGGGAACGGACAAGCCGCTCAAGTACCCGTACATGTTCGCCGCGGCTGACCTGGTGATCATCAACAAGGTCGACCTGCTGCCGTACGTCGACTTCGACGTCGAGCAGTGCGAGAAGTACGCCCGCTCCGTCAACCCGGACGTGCGGGTGCTGACCGTTTCCGCGACCACCGGCGAGGGGATGCGGGCCTGGTACGACTGGGTGGCCGGGCGGCGGAACGATCCGGTCCCCCGGCCACCGGTCGGCTCCGTCTGACGGCGCGGGCCGGGTCAGCCGCCGCCGGGCGCCGGGCGGGGCGTCGCGTACCGGGTCCAGTAGAGCCCGGGCTGCATCTGCTCGTCGCAGCCGATGAGACCGAGCCGGGGATGCTGCTCCGTGCGGACGTCCCAGCGGGGCGGCAGCGGACGATCGTCCTGGTAGAGGCACCTGTTCCCCCGGCCCGCGATCCGCCATGCCGCGCGTTTCCAGGTGGCGCTCCTCCACGGCCGAGGCGTCCACCGCTGCGCGGCGCGCGACGGGGAGCAGCGGGTCAGTCCGGCGCCCCCGGACAGCTCGGTCAGACAGTGGCTCCCGTGGAGCAGCGAGCGGATCGTGCCGTCGCTCCTGATGTCCCAACGCTGCGCGCGGGTCCCGTCGCAGCCGTTGATCCGTACGGCCCCGTCCTTCGCCCGCGCGGTCACCGCCTCAAGGCACTGCTCGGGCGCGCGGTCGCCGAACGCGGTGGTCCTTCCGATGTCCGCCATGATCTCGCCCGGCCGGGGAGCGCGGTGGGTCTGCCGGTACTGGCGGTGGATCCACTTCGCGGAATCGGGCGGCAGCCGCCCCTTGTAGACGCCTGCCGCGGCGCAGCCGCTCCCGTGGCGGCAGGCGGCTCCGGCGATGTACCGCCTGACCGCCGCCTCCTTGGGCGGAACCTGTCCCTGGGGGAGGTTCGGCCTCAGCGACGACATCGTGTAGCCGAGATAGGCGGAGACGGGGATTCCCGCCAGATATCCCGCTCGCCTGATGTATCGCGCCCCGATGCCGTGGTCGCTGTGGTCGACCCCCCCGCTCAGGCCGTAGGCGAAGGAGGCGTTGTCGTGGTCGAGCGTGAGGATGCGCTGGGCCCTGTCCTGCCGGGCCAGGTCGGACAGGGTCGTCACGAGCTGTTCGGCGGTGAAGGTCTCCCGGCTCCCGAAAAGCGGGATGCGCTCGCGGACCCCGCGGAACAGCTTGAGCATGCTGTTCTCGCCCTGTCCCCGGGGCAGCCCGTCGTGCACGCCCAGGAACAGCAGCCGTACGGCGGGCCCCGAGGGGCGGTCGAGGGTGAACGATCTGATGGCGCGGCCGTTCACCCGTACCGTGCCCTCCGTCCAGCGGTCGGGCGCGCCGGCCAGTGACGCGTACGCCGCGCGGACGCCCTGTTCCCGTTTCTCGACATAGTCCAGAGCGACCCGTCGCGGTGTCTTCCCGTCGTCGCCCGCCGTGAGGTACACGGTGGTGACCTGGCAGCCGGCCCGGATGGTCGCGCCGATCTCCGGGTCGAGGAAGTAGAGGTCGTCGTCGGGGTGCGCGACACCCACCAGGGTGCGGCGGCACTCGGGCGGCTCCGCCCCCGGCGAGGCGGCGACCGCCTGCGCGTCCGCCGCGCCCGGCCTCGTGGTGGGGGCGTCCCGCTCACCGGGCGAGCAGGACATCCCGGCGAGGGCGCACAGCGCCAGCGCGCCGGCCACAGCCCACCGGTATCCGGGAGGGGCCGCCCTTCCGGTGTGTCGGTGACTCACGGAACCGTCCCCTCCTCCCGGCCCCGGCACCGATGGGCGGGGCGCCGGACGGGCGCCGCCGGGGCAGTGGGGTCCAGTTCATACGCGGCGGGCACGTCGCGCACGCCGTCGGGGCCGGGTGGGGGAGGGGCGTCATGGCCCCGTCACTCGTGGACGGCCACCAACCGGCCGATCACCTCGCCGCGTTCGAGCCTGCCGATGCCGTCGGCGATGTCGTCGAAGCCGATGCGCGTGACGCGGGACGTCACCTTGCCGGCGGCGACGAGGTCGAGCACGGCGCGGCAGTCCTCGGCCGTGCCCGCCTGCGAGCCGATGAGCGTGACCTGATTGAGCGTGAGGGTCTGGAGGTTGACGGTCCCCTCACTGACCCCCAGCCCCACCTGGACGACCCGCCCGTCGCGCCGTACGGTCTCCACCGCCGCCGCGGTGGTGGTGCCGAACCCGGCGAAGTCCACGATCACATCGAGCCGCTCACCGGCGAACGCGGTGATGTCCGTCGCCACGTCAGCCGCGCCGAGTTCGCGCGCGAAGGCGTGCACCTTCTCGTTCTTCTCCGCCACGTAGACCTCGGCACCCACCGCCAGCGCCACCTGGGCGCCCAGCGAGCCGAGCCCGCCGAAGCCGATGACGCCGACCTTGGTGCCCGAGGTCACCGCGCCCTGCACGACCATCGCGTGGTACGAGGTGAGCCCGGCGTCGGTCGCCGCGGCGGCCTGGTCCCAGGCGATGCCGTCCGGCAGGGGGATCACGAGGTCCTCGCGCACCGCGACCTTCGGCTGGAAGCCGCCGTCGGAGGAGGTGCCGGGCCCCTCGATGGCCGCCGGGACCACGACGCGGTCGCCCACGGCGAAGCGCGTGACGCCGGGGCCCGCGGCCGCGACGACGCCCGCGATCTCATGGCCCAGGGTGATCGGGCGGTAGGGGAGGAGCGAGGTCAGGGTGCCGTCCAGGAAACCGACATCGCTGTGGCACAGGCCCGCCGCCCTCACCTCGATGACGATCGAGCCCGGCCCCGCGTCGGGCTCCGGGATCTCGTTGCGGGTGAGGGGCTTTCCGACCTCGGTGAACTGCCATGCCTTCATTGCGGTTCAGTCTTTCTTTGCGTGCTCAGCGGGCGTCGTGCTTGGCGGCGGCCGAGAAGCTGGGGCGATGTCCGTCGGACCGAGGGCCGGGAAGGCGTCGCCTTCGGGACGGCGGACACTGTTGACCTGATGCGCGACCGGGCCCGTACGACCCCGCGCACGGAATAATGGTACTCGGTTCCGAAAAGATTCGGCCAAGGAGGATCGGTCCGTATGAGCGAAGCCGGACGAGGGCGGGGGCGGCCCCCCGTCTCCTCACGGGAGGAGGTCGAGGCGGTGGCCGTCGGTCTGTTCCTGGAGCACGGGTACGCCGGTACGAGCCTCGCGGCGATCACGGGAGCGGCCGGGGTCAGCAGGACGACGTTCTTCCGCTACTTCCCGTCGAAGTCGGGCATCATCTGGTCGGCGTTCGAGGAGCACACGGCCAGACTGCGCGGGTTGCTGGCGGCGGCGGGTACGGACGCGGACGAGCCGGTCATGACGGTGGTCCGGTCCTGTGTGGTCGAGGCGCTGCGCGCCTCCGTGGACGACCGGGGGATCTGGATGAAGCGGTTCGTCATCCTCGACGAGTCGCCCGAACTGCGCGCGGAGGAGTCGGCGCAGTGGATCAGCTGGGCCGAGGCGGTCGCCGCGTACGTGGCGGCACGTCTGGGCAGTGACAGGGACGCTCTGCGACCCGCGAGTATCGGCGGCGCGGTCCAGGCGGCTTTCCTCGCCACACTGCGCGGCTGGAAGGACTCCTCGGCCCCGGCGCCCGAACTGATCCGTGCTCTGGACAGCGAGCTGGCGGCGCTGTGCGAGGTGCTCCAGAGGTGGATCGACCAGGAGTGAGGAGCCACCGGCCGTCCGGCGCCTCCCCGCAGGCCCGCTGCCGCCGGGGAGGTGACGGGGGCCGTGCCTACCGCACGGAGTACGAGTGCGCGCCCGCCAGCCCGCCGGCGTCGGCGATCAGGTACTCCTCGCGGATCGGCGTCCCCGCGAACCAGGACTCCAGGATCTCCCTGGTCCCGGCGGCGTAGCGGGCCTGGGCGGAGAGCGAGGAGCCGGAGATGTGCGGGGTCATCCCGTGGTGCGGCATGGTCCGCCAGGGGTGGTCGGCGGGAGCGGGCTGCGGGTACCAGACGTCGCCCGCGTAGCCGGCGAGCCTGCCGGAACGCAGCGCGCGTACGACGGCGTCACGCTCCACGATCTTCGCGCGGGCGGTGTTGATCAGATAGGCGCCCCGCTTCATCCCGCCGATCAGCTTGTCGTCGAACATCCCCTCCGTCTCGGGGTGCAGCGGCGCGTGGATGGTGACGATGTCGCAGTGCGGCACCATGTCGGCGGCGTCGGCGTGGAACGTCAGACCGAGTTCGCGCTCCACCGGCTCCGGGAGCCGGTGCCGGTCCGTGTAATGGAGCGTGACGTCGAACGGGGCGAGGCGGCGCAGGACGGCCAGCCCGATCCGGCCCGCCGCGACCGTACCGAAGTGCATGCCCTCGATGTCGTAGGAGCGGGCCACGCAGTCGGCGATGTTCCAGCCGCCGTCCAGCACGACCTGGTGCGAGGGAAGGTAGTTGCGCACGAGGGACAGCGTCATCATCACCACGTGCTCGGCCACGCTGATGCTGTTGCAGTACGTGACCTCGGCGACGGTGACGCCGTGCGCGATGGCGGCTTCGAGGTCGACGTGGTCGGAGCCGATCCCGGCGGTGACGGCGAGTTTGAGGTTCCTGGCCGCCGCGATCCGTTCGGGAGTGAGGTACGCGGGCCAGAAGGGCTGGGAGATCACGATGTCGGCGTCCGGCAGCTCACGGTCGAAGACCGAGTCGGCGCCCTCCTTGTCGGAGGTCACGACCAGCGTGTGACCGAGGCCCTCCAGGAAGCGGCGCAGGCCCAGCTCGCCGGAGACACTGCCGAGCAGCTGACCGGGGGTGAAGTCGGTGCCGCTCGGGGTGGGCGTGGTCTGCCCGCCGGGGTAGTGGTCGATGCGGGGCAGGTCGTCGCGGGCGTACGACGTCGGATATCCGTCGGTCGGGTCGTCGTACAGAACGCAGAGCACTTTGGCCATGGTCACGGCTCCTCATCCGTCGAAGGTGACGCCCACGCTCCTCGCGGCCGATCGGTACGGTCGAAGCGACGGCGGCTGTCCACGCACGCCCGCGCCCCTCGACCTGCCGGTGCGCGACTCGCCTGCCGGCCCTGCCCGTGCAGGTGGGAAGTGAGCAGCTGGTCCGGGGCGTCCCGGACCGGCCCGGCTTTCCGCGCCGCGTCCGGCGGGGCCCCGGCCGGTAGCGAGCGAGGCTCGTGGCCGCCACCACCGGTTCCACCCTAGGTCCGTGCGCCGGTCCCCGCATCGGCACCACCCGGTGGCGCCCAGCATCCCGGGGGGCCACGCGACATGTCCCGGTCCCTCCACGTGATGCGCCCGGCGCCCCGGGGTGCGACGTTGGAAGCCGGTCGGGACGGCCGAGCCTCGGATCCGGCACGCCGGCCGGGCGTCCAAGCGGGCGGGTGCTGCCGCGCCCGGCCGGTTCCGTCAGTCCCCGCGCAGAGAGACCGGTGCCCGTCATGTCGTTCGTCACCGTCGGCCAGGAGAACACGAACTCCATCGACATCCACTACGAGGACCACGGCACCGGCCGGCCGGTCGTTCTCATCCACGGCTACCCCCTCGACGGCCACTCGTGGGAGAAGCAGGAACGCGTCCTCCTGGAAGCCGGGTACCGCGTCATCACCTACGACCGCCGCGGCTTCGGCCGATCCAGCCAGCCGGCCATCGGCTACGACTACGACACCTTCGCCGCCGACCTCGACGCCCTGCTCACCCACCTGGACCTGCCCGAGGTGGTCCTCGTCGGCTTCTCCATGGGGACCGGAGAGGTCACCCGCTACCTGGGCACCTACGGATCCGGCCGGGTCGCCAAGGCGGTGCTCCTGGGCGCCATCCCGCCGTTCCTGCTCAAGACCGACGACAATCCCGAAGGTGTCGACCGGTCCGTCTTCGACGGCATCAAGGAAGCCGTCGTCGCCGACCGGCCCGCCTACTTCAAGGACTTCCTCGACAATTTCTACAACGTGGACCAGTACGCGGGTACCCGCATCAGCGACCAGGCGTGGAACGCCAGCTTCAACACGGCCGTCGCCGCGTCCGCCACCGCCGCCCACGCCTGCGTGGACGCCTGGCTCACCGACTTCCGCGCCGACCTGCCCAGGATCGACGTTCCGACTCTCCTCCTCCACGGGAACGCGGACCGCATCCTGCCCTACGAGAGCACCGCCGAGCGGCTGCCGGGGCTGATCGAGGACCTGACCTTCGTCACGGTCGAAGGCGGCCCGCACAACATCGCCTGGACCCATCCGGAAGTGGTCAACAGCGCGCTCCTGGAGTTTCTGGCGAAGTAGGGCATCCGGGCGCCGCTTCTCCCTTCGTCGCCGGCGCCCGGCGGCACACCGCGGCTCTCGTGGCGGTGTGCCGCGAAAGCCCGGGGGCGTGCGGTGCCAGGCGGTCGCGAAGCCGGCGGATGCCCGCGTGCGGGAGCACCAGCCGGTCCCGCTGTGAAAACGGATACGATAAGGCCGAAAATCCCGTTCGGATACGCGCCCGAACAAGATCCGGCCGAGAGGTGACCGCGCCATGGCGTCGGAGGTTCAGCCCGTTCCGGGCAGTCCTGCCTGGTGGGCAGGGCGGGCGCCCGCCCCCGAGTACCGGAGAGGACGTCCTCCGATGGACGCCGGGCGGATCATCGACACCGCCCTGAAGCTCATCGACGAGGTCGGAATCCAGGCGCTGACCCTGCGCATGCTCGCGGATGCCCTGAACTCGGGCACGGCCACGCTCTACCGGCACTTCAAGGGCAAGGACGAACTCCTTGCCCTCGTCGCGGACAGGGTTCTGGGCGAAGTCAGCGTCCGGCCCGAAGAGTTGGAGGGTCTGTCCTGGCGGGAAGCGGCGACCGTGTCTGCGGAGGCGTTCTACGGCACGCTGCGACGGCATCCCCACGCGCTTCCCCTGCTGGCGGCCCAGGTTCCTGTCGGCCCCAACGGGCTGCGCGGCAGGGAACGGCTCATCACACTCTTCCTGAGCCACGGGTTCTCCGTCGGCCTGGCCGCCCGCGCCTTCACGGCCATCGGGCACTACGTGATCGGCTTCGCCATCCAGCAGCACGGCCCCGGGACACCGGGCCCCGACGACCACGTGCATCTGCGGAACTACTACAACTCCCTTGATCCGGACGTCTATCCGAGCACGACGGCTGCGTCCCACAGCTTGACCTCCGTACCCGCGCACGAGGAGTTCCGGTTCGGTTTGGACCTGCTCCTCGACGGGCTGGAACGGGCCGGGCTCACCTTGTCGCGGGAGCCCGGAGAAGTCGTGGGGCGCTGAGCCGAGCGGCATGGTGGTCTCCGGCGTCCGCACGTCCCGCGCGGGTGGGACGACCCGGTCGGACGCGCCCCGCCTCACCTCGGGGTGACGGCTTCGGTCGCGGCGGCGAAGGCGGCCGTCCAGTCGGTGGTGATGATGCCGCCGATGTATCCGTCCGGCCGGATCAGGATCAGAGTGTCGCGGTCGACGCCGTAGACGCCGGTCAGCAGGCCGGTGTCGTCGGTGATGCGGCCATGGTCGATTCCGTGCCCGCCGTGCCCGCCGTGCCCGCCGTGCCCGCCGTGCCCGCCGTGGACGGCGTGGCGGCGCAGTTCGGCGCCCGCGGCCGGCCATGTCAGGTCGGGCAGGGCCTCGATGGCGTCGGGGCCGAAGGCGAGCAGGGTGAAGTGTGGTCCTTGGCAGATGTCGAAGAGACGCCTGGTGCCGCCGGCTGCGGTGCACGGGGCGTCCGGCGCCCGGTCACCCACGTGCAGGGTCCTGGTGGCCGGAGCGTCGACGGGGGCGAGCGGGCCGCCGTGGTAGGTGAGCCCGAGCTGCCGCTCCTCGTCTCCGCGCTTCAGGCCGGCGACACGGTGCTCGGTGAGGCTCTGGTACAGCTCGCTGGACCTGCCGAGGACGCCGGCGGCGATCGGGAGCCGTTCGGCCTCGTAGCTGTCGAGCAGGCTGTCCGGCGCGCCGGCGATCACCTGGCCGAGCTTCCAGCCCAGGTTGTAGGCGTCCTGCACACCGGTGTTGAGGCCCTGAGCGCCGGCCGGTGTGTGCACATGGGCGGCGTCGCCCGCCAGGAAGACCCGCCCCTGACGGTAGTGCTCGACGAGTCGGACGTTGGGCCGGAACACCGAAGTCCAGGTGACGTCGCGGAGCTTGAGGCCGGTGAGCGTGTGGAACCGGTCGGCCAGCGCGGCATGGTCGAGGTTCGGCGTGTCGTCGGGCTTCAGCCGGATCATCACCTGGAACTGATCGGAGTGCGGCAGCGGGCACGCTCCCGCGGACGCGCGGGGCCACATGTGCCATCGGTCGCGGGACAGCCCGTCGATCGCGCAGTCGATGATGAGGGTCTTGTCGGAGTCGTCGGTCTCCCCGGCGAAACCGAGGCCGGTGGCCACCCGCACGGCGCTCGCGCCGCCGTCGGCACCGACGAGGTAGCTGCCGCGTACCCGCTCGCCGGAGGAGAGTGTCGCCGTGACACCGTCGGCGTCCTGCTCGAATCCTTCCAGGGCGACCCCGTACTCGATACGCAGTCCCAGGCGTTCGAGCAGGCGGTGCAGGATGGCGTCGGTGCGGTGCTGCGGCAGCAGCAGGATGTTCGGGTAGGGGACGTCCGGGGACGGCTTGTTCCGTCGCCGCATCCTCCACGGCGCGGTGACGGGTCCGAGATGGAGTCCCGCGAGGGGGTAGGGGCCGCCCTCTGCCCGCGCCTCGGGAAGCACACCGAGATCCTCGAGGATTTCCTGGGTACGAGGTTGGATCCCCTTGGCGCGGGAGCCCGCGAAGGAGTGCGGCGCCTTGTCGACGACGCGGACGCGGAGGCCGCGGCGCAGCAGGTCGGCCGCAAGGGTGGAGCCTGTCGGGCCGGCTCCGGCGATGAGGACGTCGATGTCCTGGGGTTCTGTCATGGCGATCGACCTCAATCGATTCTCGGAGCGTGAGGTGCCCGCCCCGACTGGACCGTGCCCGCTCCGGGAGACCGGGCGTCGCCCCGCCTCCCCGGTATCGGCTACGACGTATCCGATAATGTTGGCTACAAGGTAACCGTCTACCGAGGGCGGGGCAAGCCCGGCGGGTCGGGGACCTGGGACGGCGCAGATCCGGACCCCGTCTTTGTCTAGGTCCCTGCCCCCGTTCCCGTCCCCTTCCGTGCCTCCGTCTCCACCGCCGCGTCCTGATGGATCCGCAGAAGGTAGGTGTCCATGATCCATCCGTGCCGTTCGCGGGCTTCGCCGCGCGCCCGGCTGATCCGGTCGCGGACCTCGTCCAGCGGCCCGGCGATGAGGATCTCGTCCGGTGTACCGATGTAGGCGCCCCAGTAGATCCAGGTGTCCGCCCCCGCGATATGCCGGAACGACTCGTGGGCGTCGAGCATGACGACGATGTCGCCGTCGTCGTTCGGGAGGCTCTCGGCGAGGCGTCGTCCGGGAGTGATGTGGACGGACCCGCCGATCCGGTTGAGGTTGACGCGGTGCCGCGCGGCCAGTGCGGAGACGCTGCTGATGCCGGGGATCACCTCGTGGTCGAACGCCACCGTGCCACGGGCCTTGATGTCTTCGAGGATGCCGAGGGTGCTGTCGTACAGCGAGGGGTCGCCCCACACCAGGAACGCCCCGCACTGTCCCGGAGCCAGCTCCTCGCGGATCAGCCGCTCGCAGACGTCGGCGCGCCGGCGGCGCCAGTCGAGCACGGCCGTCGTGTATCCGGCCCGTTCGTCCCGGGTTCGGTCGCGCCAGGGATCGTCGGCCTCGACGACGCGGTACGGCCCCGGCAGGTGCTCGTCGAGGATGTCCCGCCGCAACCGTGTCAGGTCGGACTTCTCCCGGCCTTTGCCGAGTACGAAGAAGACGTCGGCCCGGCGCATCGCCTTCACGGCGGCCAGCGTCACATGGTCGGGGTCACCGGCGCCGATGCCGATGACCAGCAGGTGCCGTAGTTCGGTGGTCATGTGGGGTCGGTCTCCTCGTGTGGGTGCTGCCGGGGCGGGGCCGGGCCGGTGCGGCCCCGGCCGGGCCGGCCGGACGCGGTGAGGTGTCCGGCCGGCCCGCCCGCTGGTCAGGAGTGCTCGGCGCCCGCCAGTTCGGCGCGGATCTCCCGGGCGGCGCTGACCAGGTTCTCCAGGGAGGCCCGCGTCTCGGGCCAGCCGCGGGTCTTCAGGCCGCAGTCCGGGTTGACCCACAGCCGCTCGGCCGGGATGGCCTCCAGCCCCTTGCGCAGCAGGGACGCGGCCTCCTCGGCGCTCGGCACGCGCGGGGAGTGGATGTCGTAGACGCCGGGTCCGGCTTCGCGCGGGTAGCCGTGCTCGGCCAGTTCCCTGGCGACCTGCATGTGCGAACGGGCCGCCTCCAGGCTGATGACATCGGCGTCCAGGTCGTCGATGGCCTGGACGATGTCCCCGAACTCCGCGTAGCACATGTGGGTGTGGATCTGGGTGGCGGGACGTACTCCACCGGTGGTGAGCCGGAACGACTCGGTCGCCCAGGCCAGGTAGGCGGCGCGGTCGGCGGCGCGCAGCGGCAACGTCTCGCGCAGGGCCGGTTCGTCGACCTGGATGACCGAGGTGCCCGCGGCCTCGAGATCGCCCACCTCGTCGCGCAGCGCGAGCGCCACCTGGCGCGCCGTGTCACCGAGCGGCTGGTCGTCGCGGACGAAGGACCAGGCGAGCATGGTGACGGGGCCGGTGAGCATGCCCTTGACGGGGCGTTCGGTCAGCGACTGCGCGTACGTGGTCCAGCGCACCGTCATCGGCCCGGGGCGGGAGATGTCCCCGGCGAGCACCGGGGGCCTGACGTAGCGGGTGCCGTAGGACTGGACCCAGCCGTGCCGGGTGGCGAGGTAGCCGGTGAGCTGCTCGGCGAAGTACTGTACCATGTCGTTGCGTTCGGGTTCGCCGTGGACCAGGACGTCGATGCCGGCCTTCTCCTGGAAGGAGAGGACCTCCCGGATCTCGTCCCTGATCCGCTCCTCGTACCCGGCGACATCGATCCGCCCCTTGCGCAGGTCGGACCGGGCGGCGCGCACTTCGGCGGTCTGCGGGAACGAGCCGATCGTCGTCACCGGCAGCACCGGGAGTCCGAGGTGCGCGCGCTGGGCGGCGGTCCGCTGGGTGTACGGCTGCGTGCGCCGGCCGTCCGCGTCGGTGACGGCGGCGGTCCGGGCCCTGACCGCGGGATCGTGGGTCAGTACGGATCCGGCCCGGGACGCCAAATCGGCCCGGTTCGCGGCGAGTTCGGCCGCGACGGCCCCGGTGCCCTGGCCGAGACCGCGCGCCAGGACAGCGATCTCCCGTGTCTTCTGCCGGGCGAAGGCGAGCCACCGGGCGATCCGCGGGTCGATGTCGCGTTCGGCCGCGGCGTCCAGCGGTACGTGCAGCAGCGAGCAGGACGCGGCGACGTCCACGCGGTCGGCGAGGCCGAGGAGCGTGCCGAGGGTGGCGAGGGACTTCGCGTGGTCGTTGATCCAGATGTTGCGACCGTCCACGACGCCCGCGACCAGCCGTTTGCCGGGCACTCCGCCGACCGCCGCGAGGCCGTCGAGGTTGGCGGCGGCCGCGCCGGTGAAGTCGAGGGCCAGACCCTCGATTGGCGCCTCGGCCAGGACGGGCAGCGCCTCGCCGAGCCGGTCGAAGTAGGAGGCGACCAGCAGCTTCGGCCGGTCGGCCGCACCGCCGAGGTCGCGGTAGGCGCGGGCGACCGCGTTCAGCTCGGCCGGGGTGCGGTCCTGCACCAGCGCGGGTTCGTCGAGCTGCGCCCACGCGGCGCCGGCCGCTCGCAGATCGGCGAGCACCTCGGCGTACACCGGCAGCAGCCGGTCCAGCAGGGTCAGCGGCTCGAAGTCCGCCGGGACGCCCGGAGCGGGCTTGGCCAGCAGCAGGTAGGTGACGGGGCCGACGAGGACCGGGCGGGCGGAGTGTCCCAGGGAGAGGGCTTCCGTGACCTCGGCGACCTGCTTGGCGGAGTCGGCGGTGAAGACGGTGTCGGGGCTCAGCTCCGGCACCAGATAGTGGTAGTTCGTGTCGAACCACTTCGTCATTTCCAGCGGGGCGGTGTCCCGGGTTCCCCTGGCCATCGCGAAGTAGCCGTCCAGCGCGTCGGCCGCGACCGCCGCGCGGTGCCGCTCGGGGACGGCGCCGACCATGACGCTGGTGTCCAGAACGTGGTCGTAGTACGAGAAATCACCGGACGGCACTTCATGGATGCCGGCGTCGGCCAGCTGCCGCCAGTTGGAGCGCCGGATGTCCGCCGCGGTCTCCCGGAGGGCGGCGGCGGTGACTTCGCCCTTCCAGTAGCCCTCGACGGCCTTCTTCAGCTCACGCTTCTGACCCTGGCGGGGGTAGCCGTACACGGTGGCCTGTGCTGCCGCGGTCGCGGGCTCGGCTGTCACGGAACTCTCCTTCGCGAGACGTGTCCTGGTATCCCGGGGACGGGACCGAGGACGCGAAGGGACGACCGACCGGGCGGCCCACGACGCGTATCGTCGCGTGTGCCGCTCGATATGTACGCCGACCCGCCCACGAGGTCACCGGGATATCCGCACGCGATCGGTCGCGCGCGGGCAACGGGCAGGTCTTCGGACTCGTGGGCCCGTCCCGTGTCGCGTGTCGCGCACGGGGCACCTACTGGCCGTCGCTTCCCGGAACCGGTCGGATCCAGTGCTTGTATGACGGCGGTCGTTCCCACTCACCGCTGCGGGGCAGTCCCGGATTCCCACCGGGTTCCCTCTTGCGACACCCCGCCTGGCGGACAGGGCGAACCAGCTGCACGTCCACCTTAGAGGCAGAGACGGCGGGCGCGCACTCCTGCCCGAATCCCGGAACGTGACCCGGGCCCCTTATCGCCCCCTGTTCGGGCGTCCGGGGTTTGCCGGGTCGGGCCGGTGACCGGACAACGCCGGACACCGGCGCTCCTCAGACGCCCTCCGTGCGCGCCGCCTTCAGCTCGACGCCCCCGGCGAGCAACGCCTCACGGACGGCCGGGGTGAGCGCGTCGTCGGTGATCACGGTGTCGAACGCGGTCAGGGCGGCGACGCGGTACATGCCGAAGGTGTCGTACTTGGCGCTGCCCGCCAGCAGCACCGAGCGGGAGGCGCTGCTCATCGCCGCCTGTTTGACCTCCACCTTGGGCGCCGACGGCGTGGTCACCCCGCGTCGGACGTCCCAGGAACTGGTGGAGATGAAGGCCATGTCCAGGGCGAGTTGCTGGAGGGTCAGCGCCGCCAGCCGGCCCACGGTGGAGCGATTGGCGTGCTCGGTGCGCCCGCCGGTGTGGATCACCTCGATGTCGGGATTGCCGATCAGCGCGTTGGCGGTGGTGAAGTCGTTGGTGACGACGGTCATTCCCTTCCGCCGCATCAGATGGGGCACCAGGCCCTGACAGGTGGTGCCGGCGTCCAGGTACACCGTGGTGTGGTCCCGCAGCAGCTCGCCCGCCTCGCGGGTGATGGCCAGCTTGGCGGGCTGATCCATCATCGACTTGTCGACCCTGCTGGGTTCGTGGTGCAGCTGCCGGCCGGCGATCCGCACCCCGCCGGTCACCGAGACGGCGCGGCCCTGTGCCTCCAGCGCGGCGATGTCCCGGCGTACGGTCATGTGGGAGACGCCCAGCATCTCGGTGAGTTGGTGGACGCTGAGCACCGAATGCCCCCGCAGCAGCTCGATCAGCAGCTCCCGGCGCTGGTCCGGGATGAGGGGGGTGTCGTCGGTGGTCACCCGGGTCTCCTTCACTCGTGTCTCCCTGATGCGTCTCGGGCCTGGTTCCCGCGGCACGGGCCGCCCGCCCGGAGTGGCGCCGGAGTGTGACGGTACCCCGGACGAGCGGCGCGTCGGCCCGGTCAGACCAGCCCCATCGCGTACAGGACGTAGAGGACGGCGAACCCGGTCGTCCCGGAGATGGCGGAGGCCACCCCGATGGACCGGATTCCCTGCCCCACCGTCATGTTGGAGAGGGTGGTGGTCACCCAGAAGCCCGACGAGTTCGCGTGCTTCATGATCTGCGCGCCGGTGCCGCACGCCAGATAGACGGCGAGCGCGGAGATACCGAGTCCCGCCATCAGCGGTTCCATGATCGCGGCGGCGGTCATCACCCCGAGGATGTTCGAGCCGGTGATCGTGCAGATGGCCGCGGCCACCAGGAACGGCACGATGATGGGCGAGAGCCCCAAGTCCCGGATCATGTCGGCGGCGCCGTCGGCGACCTCGGTGTCCCGGATGATCAGGGCCAGCGCTCCGCCGACTCCGGTGAGGGCGAGCGGGAGGGCGGCGAGCTTCAGCCCGGCCTCGAAGAGGTCGTTGAGAGTGCTCTTGCGCCGCCATTCCCGGCCGAACAGCGGCAGGGCCGTGAGGCAGCCGATGAACAGGGCCATCAGCGGTGCGCCGAGGAAGCGCAGCACCCCGCCCAGCCAGGACTTCTCGCCGACCGCGTCCACGGCGTAGGAGTCGAGCATGATGAGCAGGATCGGCGTGAAGATCGGTATCAGCGACAGGGCCAGGCTCGGCAGCCGTACGGCCTCGGGGTCGGTACCGGCCGCCTTGTCGGTACCGGCGGTGTCGGTACCCGCGGTGCCGTTCGCGCTGTTCGTGTCGCCCGAACCGGCCGCGCTGCCCGAACCGCTCGTGCTGCCCGAACCGCTCGTGCTGCCCGATCCGGCCGCGATGTCCGCACCGCCCGCCGCGCCGACGGCGACCGGGGCGGGCAGGTGGTCGACGTACTCCGCCTTCGGCGCGACGTACGTCTTGATGGTCAGCAGATACACGGTGGCGGCGATGATGCCGGGGATGCCGACGAGCGCGCCGTAGAGCATCGCCTCACCGAGGTCCACGCCCAGCAGGGCGGAGGCGGCCAGTGGGCCGGGACCCGGCGGGACCAGCGAGGTCATCACATACGCGCCGATGTAGAGGACGGGACCGAGCCGCATCATCGACATGCCGCTGCGCATCGCGATGGCGGAGACCACCGGGATCAGCATCAGCACCACGGTGTCGGCGATCAACGGAATACCGACGACGGCCGAGGCCAGCGCGATCGCCCAGGGGATCTTCCGGCCGGAGAACCAGCGCAGCGCCTCCTCGGTGATGCGCAGCGCGGCGCCGCTCAGCTCCAGCATCTTGCCGAGCACACAGCCGAAGATGATCAGCAGCCCGACACTCGACATGGTCGAGCCGAACCCGTCGGTGACCAGCTTCAGTGTCTTCTCGCCGCCCAGCCCGAGGACCAGCCCGAGCGTGGTGACGATGACGAAGAGGGTGGCGACCGGATGGACCTTGAACTTGGCGATCAGCAGCACCAGCGCGACGATCGCTCCGCCGAACGCGAGCAGCGTGTAGGCGTCGGACATGGAATACCTCTTTGTACTCGGTCGGAGCCGTTCAGTGTGTCCGGGGCGCGGGGACCGCGTCCGTGTTCCAGGCGGCCAGCAGGTCGGGGTCGTGGCCGCCGATGTCGGACAGCGTGATCAGGGCCCCCTTCGGGACGTCCCGGACGAGCCGGGCGTGGGCGGCCAGATAGAAGGGAGCGGTGTCGGAGGGCGCCTCGGCCGCGGGCAGCAGGACGGGAGCGACACCGTCGATCTCGTGGTGGTGCCCGCCCATGGTGAGGACCGTCCCGGCGGGCAGGTCGCGGTCGGCGCGCCCCGCGAGCACGGCGTGCCGGCCGGGTACGGCCGCGCCGGTCGGCACGCCGTCGCGGACGGCTGCCAGCAGGGTGAGCGGCGTCTCCACGCCCATCAGGTGGTAGGGCAGGTACAGGCAGGCGTAGCGGCCGTCGCGGCTGACGACATGGCCCTTCTGGGCGAGGGTGCGCCAGGTGACCGGGTCGTGGGTGCGGACGACGGCGAAGACACCGCCCGCGAAGCTGGCCTCCTCCGGCAGCCGGAGCACACTGAAGACATCGATCACACCGGACCTGCCGAGCACACCGCCGTCCTCGCGCAGGGCGTAGACATCGGCGAGTTCGGCGGTGCGCGCGACCGGGTAGTGCATGGCCTCGCGGTCGGGTACGAAGCCGGTGCCCGCCGCCACCACGGCCATCTCGCAGTAGTCGGCGGCGGCGGCGCGCTTGAGCGGGGCGACAGCCCGGGCGCGGGCCGCGAGCGTGGCCGGCACATCGTCGCCGAGCCGCAGCAGCGCGCCCAGTTCGGGGGCGTGCAGGGACTGGTCGAGCTGGCGCACCTCGCCGGTGGCCGGGTCGAAGACCAGGTCGTACTCGCCGGACTTGCCGATGGCGACGATGTCGAGGCCCAGCGCGCGGAGCCGGTCGTACCACTCGATCAGGTTGGCGGGCTGGTCCCCGGCGGCGGGGGTGTAGACGACGCCGTGCAGACGGGCGAGCCGGTCCAGCTCGACCCCGGCGACGGAGTCGACCTCCTTGCTGACCATCGCCACGTGGTGGCGGCCCTCGATGGCCTGCCGAGCGGCCCGGAACCCGGCCGAGGGGCTGCCGGTGGCCTCCACGAGAATGTCGTACGCCGCGTCGGCCAGCAGTGCCATGTCGGCCACGACGGCGGTGTGTCCGGCGGCGCGGGCCGCGCGCAGCCCGTCCGCGTCCGCCACGGTGACCACGGTGGCCGGGTCGTAGCCCAGCTCCGCGCAGAGGGCCAGAACCGCGTCGGGGTCCAGGTCGCACAGCACGGCCGGATGGAGACCGGGGAGCAGCAGCGACTGCGCGAGCAGGGTGCGGGCGAAGCCGCCGCCCGCACCGGTGAGCGCGTAGGTCACGGGGCCCGCCGTGAGCGGATCGCCCGGCGTGTTGGCGTTCATGAGCCCTCCTGGGAAAGCGGCCCGCGCGGGGCCGGAATGGTGCCATGCGGTTTCCCGCTTCGCAGCGTGAACGTAACGTGGATTAACATAAGCGTCAACGTACGTAACATTGATTCACATATCTCGATCGTGTGACAGTCGGGATGACCGGATGGTCCGGAGCGGGCCGGGAGACGCGGCTCGCCCGGGCGTATTCACGACACAAGGACGGGTGGCAGACGGTGCGCAGAGCACACACAGCACTCCGATGGGGCGGAATCGCCGACGACTTCACCGGCGCCACCGATCTCGCGACGAACTGGGTGGCCAGGGGGGTACGGACCAGTGTCACACTCGGTGTGCCCACCGAGGACGAGCTGGCGGAGCTGGCGGACATGGACGCCGTGGTGGTCGCGCTGAAGTCCCGTACGGCGCCGGTCGCCGAGGCCGTCGGCGAGAGCGTGGCCGCGCTCGCGGCCCTGCGCGGGCTGGGCTGTGAGCGGATCTACGACAAATACTGCTCGACCTTCGACTCCACACCGCGCGGGAACATCGGCCCCGTCGCCGACGCGCTGATGGCCGAGCTGGACACCGGGGTCGCGGTGGTGGTGCCGTCCTTCCCGGACACCGGACGCACCGTCTACCGCGGCCATCTGTTCGTCGGCGACCAACTGCTCGGCGAGAGCCCCATGCGCCACCACCCGCTGACCCCGATGACCGACTCCCACCTGGTCCGGCTGCTCTCCCCGCAGACCGCCCACCCCGTCTCCGCCGTCGGTCTGGACGTGGTCCGCGGCGATCCGCGCGCCCTGCGCGCGGCCCTGGACGGCGGAGGGGACGACGGGCGGCGCTATGTGGTGGTCGACGCCATCGACGGTGAGGACCTCACCCGGATCGCCGCGGCCACCGCACACCACCCGCTGGTCACCGGAGGTTCCGGGCTCGCCCTCGGCCTGCCCGCGCGCGGCGCCCCGGCCACCGGAGCCATGCCCGTGATCCCCGGACACCGCGCGGTACTGGCCGGCAGCGCTTCGGCGGCCACCCGCGCCCAGATCGAGGCCGCGCGGCAGAGCCTGCCCAGCCGGCGGCTCGACCTGGCCGCCCTGCGCGCCGACCCGGCGGCCGAGGTCGCCCGGCTGACCGACTGGGCCCGTACGAACTGGTCCACGGCGCCCGACACACCGGTCCTCGTCTACGCCGTCGGATCGCTGTCGGACATCGAACGGCAGCCACCCGAGGGCGAGCGGCCCGCGGCCGAGCTGGTGGAGGAGGCGCTCGCGGGCTGCGCCGCCGCCTTCGCCGGAGCGGGCGCCCGGCAGTTCGTCGTGGCGGGCGGCGAGACCTCGGGCAGTGTGGTGCGCGCCCTGGGCGTACGCCGCCTGGAACTCGGCCCGGCCCTGGCCCCCGGAGTCTCCTGGGCACGGGGCGCGGCACCGGACGGGGCGTCCTACAACCTCGCGCTGAAGTCGGGGAACTTCGGCGGCCGGTCCCTGTTCACCAGCGCCTGGGAGGAGCTGGCATGAGCGACGCCCGCAGTGAACTCGTCGCGGCCGGACGTGAACTGTCGGCCGCCGGGCTGAGCCCGGGAGCGTCCGGCAACCTCAGTGTGCGCGTCGGCGATCGGATATACATGACCCCGACCGGGGCCCGGCTGGAAGCCCTGGACCCCGAGCAGCTGGCCGTGCTGGACGCACGGGCGCCCCTGCACGAGGGCCATACGGCAGGGCCACCACCGTCCAAGGAGTTCCCGCTGCACCGGGCCTTCTACCGCCGTGACCCCGCCACCCGCGCCGTGGTCCACCTGCACAGCGCCCACGCCGCCGCCTGCTCCTGCCTGCCCGCGTGGTCCCGCCGCAGCGCGCTGGCACCCCTCACGCCGTACTTCGTGATGCGGGTGGGCCAGACACCGCTGGTCCCGTACGCGGCCCCCGGCGACCTGGACCAGGCGCGGCGGCTGGAGGCCCTCGGCTTCCCGTTCCGCGCCGCCCTGCTCCAGAACCACGGCCCCATCACGGCCGGTACCACCCTCGCGCGCGCCGTGGACGCCGCCGTCGAGCTGGAGGAGGTCGCACGTCTCACCCTGCTCCTCAAGGACACCGCTCCCCGGCTGCTCACCACCGAGGAGGCGACCGCGCTCGCCCACCGCTACGGCAGCTCCTGGGAGGGCGGGACGGACTGACACGGCGCGCGACCGACCGGACGGGGGTCCGGCAGGGGCGGTACGCGTGTGCCGCCGCCCGGGCGGGGGAGCGCCGACACCGCCGACGCGTACCGCTCCGCCCGCTCTCCCCGGCGGGCGGAGCGGTACGCGTCGCCGTGCGCGGGGCCGCCATGAACGCGCCCCCCGGAAACCGGGCATTGCGCGGGGCAGACGGCGCGCGTAACGTTCGGTTCGGTTCACGAGTGTCGGCGTCGAGCCCGGCCTGCCGGCCGGCAGGCCCCACCGCTGTGGGGTGCTCGGGGCGACGACCGGGCGGAGTCCGCCCGGATTCCGCGGGCGTTGGGCGGGCGAGGCCCTCGGGTCCGCCGGAGACGAAAGAGCGGAGGCGGACATGAGGTCACCCCTCACCCTTCCGCCTGCCAGGGTTCTCTCCCCGCGACGAAGCGTCCACCTGTACTCCCGGCCGCACATCGACCTCCAGCGCGTGGCCGGCGCGCTCTGTCGGGCCTGACCTGTTCCGCCGCGCCCGCCCCTCCCGATGAGGGGCGGCGATCACCCACGGTCGATCAGGAAGGCACCCTTCCGTGTCCTCGTCCTCTCCGCTGCCCTCTTCCCCGCCCTCCCCGCCCTCCCCGCTCCACCTCGCCGTCGCCCTCGACGGCGCCGGCTGGCACCCGGCCGCCTGGCGCGAGCCGGGAGCCCGGCCCCGGGACCTGTTCACCGCCGCCTACTGGGCCGGCCTCGTCACGGAGGCGGAGCGCGGCCTGCTCGACTTCGTGACCATCGAGGACGGACTCGGGCTCCAGTCCTCGGACTTCACGCGACCCGACGGACGCACCGACCAGGTGCGCGGGCGGCTGGACGCGGTGCTCGTCGCCGCACGCGTCGCCCCGCTGACCCGGCACATCGGGATCGTACCGACCGTGGTCGCCACTCATACGGAGCCGTTCCACATCTCCAAGGCCGTCGCCACCCTCGACTACGCGAGCACCGGCCGCGCGGGCCTGCGGGTCCAGGTCTCGACCCGGCAGAACGAGGCGGCGCACTTCGGCCGCCGTGCGATCCCGCCCATCCGCTTCGGGGAACAGTCCACACCGGGCACCCGGGAAGCGCTCGCCGAACTCTTCGACGAGGCCGCCGACCACATCGAGGTGGTGCGCCGCCTCTGGGACAGCTGGGAGGACGACGCCGAGATCCGCTCCGCGTCCACCGGCCGCTTCATCGACCGCGACAAACTCCACTACATCGACTTCACGGGGCGGCACTTCAACGTCAAGGGCCCCTCCATCACCCCCCGCCCGCCGCAGGGCCAGCCCGTCGTCACCGCCCTGGGACACGACACCGTCCCCTACCGGCTGATCGCGCGCTCGGCCGACCTCGGTTACGTCACCCCGCACGACGCCGACCAGGCCCGCGCCATCGTCGCCGAGATCCGCTCCGAGCGCGCCACGACCGCGCGGGCCCGGGAGCCCCTGCACCTCTTCGGCGATCTGGTGGTGTTCCTCGACGACGACCCCGGCGCCGCCGCGGCCCGCCGGGACCGGCTGGACGGACTCGCGGGACGCCCCTTCACCAGCGACGCCAAGGTCTTCACCGGCACTCCGGCACAACTGGCCGACCTGCTCCTGGAGTGGCAGCGGGCCGGGCTGTCGGGCTACCGGCTGCGCCCCGCCGTGATCCCCCACGACCTGGCGGCGATCACCCGCGGTCTGGTGCCGGAACTTCGGCGCCGCGGCGCCTTCCGGGACGCCTACGAGGCCGGCACCCTGCGCGGGCTGCTCGGTCTCGCCCGCCCCGCCAACCGCTACGCCACCGCCTGAGCCGGAGGGAACACCGACCATGAGCAAGCCGCTCAAGCAGATACATCTCGCGGCCCACTTCCCCGGCGTCAACAACACCACGGTGTGGAGCGACCCCGAGGCCGGCAGCCATATCGAGTTCAGCTCCTTCGCGCACTTCGCGCAGACCGCCGAACGCGCCAAATTCGACTTCCTGTTCCTCGCCGAAGGGCTGCGCCTTCGCGAACAGGGAGGAAAAATATACGACTTGGACGTGGTGGGACGCCCCGACACCTTCACCGTGCTGTCCGCCCTCGCCGCCGTCACCGAACGCCTCGGTCTGGCCGGGACCATCAACTCCACCTTCAACGAGCCCTACGAGGTGGCCCGCCAGTTCGCCAGCCTCGACCACCTCTCGGACGGGCGCGCCGCCTGGAACGTCGTCACGTCGTGGGACGCCTTCACCGGCGAGAACTTCCGCCGCGGCGGCTTCCTCCCGCAGGAGGAGCGCTACTCCCGCGCCGAGGAGTTCCTCTCCACCGCGAACGAACTGTTCGACTCGTGGCGCGGGGACGAGATCGTCGCCGACCCGGCCACCGGCGCCTTCCTCCGGGACGCCAGGGCCGGAGCCTTCGTGCACAAGGGACAGCACTTCGACATCGAGGGGCGGTTCAACGTCCCGCGCAGCCCGCAGGGCCGCCCCGTGATCTTCCAGGCCGGCGACTCCGAGGAGGGAAGGGAGTTCGCCGCCTCCGGCGCCGACGCGATCTTCAGCCGGTACAGCACGCTGAAGGAGGGCCAGGCGTTCTACGCGGACGTCAAGGGACGCCTGGCCCGCCACGGCCGTACCCCCGACCAGCTGCTGATCCTGCCCGCGGCGACCTTCGTCCTCGGCGACACGGACGACGAGGCACGGGAGGCGGCCCGCGAGGTGCGCCGACAGCAGGTCAGCGGCGCCACGGCCATCAAACACCTGGAGTTCGTCTGGAACCGCGACCTCTCCGGGTACGACCCGGACGGCCCGCTGCCCGACATCGACCCGGACCCCGGCGCGCACACCATCGCCCGCGGCCGGGCCCAGGTGCGGATGTACCGCGACCCGCTGGCCACCGCGCGGGAGTGGCGGGAGCGCGCCGCCGCCAACAACTGGTCGATCCGGGACCTGGTCATCGAGACCGGCAGCCGTCAGACCTTCGTCGGCTCCCCGGCGACAGTCGCCAGAACCGTCAACGACTTCGTGCAGTCCGATGTCAGCGACGGCTTCATCCTCGCCCCGCACATCATCCCCGGCGGCCTGGACGTCTTCGCCGACACCGTGGTTCCGCTGCTCCAGGAGCGCGGTGTGTTCCGTACGGAGTACGAGGGCACCACCCTGCGCGACCACCTCGGCCTGGCCTACCCAGAAGCGCGGCCGACGGGGGAGCGGGTGGCCTCGTGAAGTTCCTGGCCATCACCCTGATCGCACACACTCCACACCCGGTGACCGGGGTCCGCAAGCCGACCGGGGAGCGCTTCCGCGAGGTCCTGGACAACGCGCTGCTCGCCGAGGAGCTGGGGTTCGACGGCTTCGGCGTGGGGGAGCGGCACGAGCGGCCGTTCCTCTCCTCCTCACCGCCGGTCGTGCTCAGCCATATCGCCGCCCTCACCTCCAGGATCCGGCTGTTCACCGCCGTGACCACGCTCAGTCTGCTGGACCCGGTGCGCGCTTACGAGGACTACGCGACCCTGGACCATCTGTCCGGCGGCCGACTGGAGTTGATCGTCGGCAAGGGCAACGGCACCGCTCAGCGGGAGCTGTTCCACGTCACGCCCGAGGACCAGTGGGAGCGCAACGCCGAGAGCTATGAGGTGTTCCGCGACATCTGGCGGCAGGACAAGGTGACGGCCGCGACGCGCTTCCGCCCCGGGCTCAAGGACGCGGAGGTGTGGCCCAGACCCCTCCAGCAGCCCATCAGGGTCTGGCACGGCAGCGCCACCAGTAAGGAGTCGGTCGACCTGGCCGCCCGTCACGGGGACCCGCTGTTCTCCGCGAACGTCAGCAACACCATCGAACCGTACGCGGAGTTGATCCGCCACTACCGCGAACGCTGGCAGCACTACGGCCACGACCCGGCGCGCATCGCGGTCGGCGCGGGGACGGCCGGCTACTACGCGGCACGTACCTCCCAGGAGGCGACCGCCGCCTACCGGCCGGTCTTCGAGGGCTCTCTCGCCTTCCAGAAACGCCTGGGCGTCGCCCCGGTCTTCCCCACCCTGGAGGACTTCACCGAGCGCAGCTCGGCGCTGATCGGCAGCCCCCAGCAGATCATCGAGAAGGTCCACCGGTACCACGAGCGGTTCGGACACACCGTGATGCACCTGCACGCCGACGCGGGCGGTCTCACCGACACCCAGCACCGTGACGCGCTCGAACTCTTCCAGTCCGACATCGCCCCCGTACTGCGACGGGAGATCCCCGACCCGCCGTTCGGCTGGGGCCCGGTGCTCGCCGAGCCCGAGCGCGGCCCCGCCGGCGCCGCCTCCGGGGCCGCGGCCGATCCCGTACCCGCGCCCCCCGCCCCCGCCTCCGACCACTGAGGAGAACCCCGACCGTGTCCCGCATCCCCCTCGGGGTCCTCGACCTCGTTCCGGTCCTGTCCGGCTCCACCGCCGCCGACGCGCTGCGCAACACCATCGACCTGGCCCAGCGGGCCGAGCGGTTCGGCTACGCCCGCTACTGGGTCGCCGAACACCACCTCAACCCCGGTGTGGCGGGCACCTCGCCGGCCGTCGTGCTGGCCCTGACCGCCTCCGCGACCTCCACGATCAGGCTCGGCTCCGGGGCGGCGCAGCTCGGCCATCGCACCGCGCTGTCCACCGTGGAGGAGTTCGGCCTGATCGACGCCCTGCACCCGGGACGGCTCGACCTCGGGCTGGGCCGCTCGGGAGGCCGGCCCACCGGACCCACCGGCTCGGCCGGCCCCACCGCGAAGTCCTCGCCGGCCACGGCCCCCGTCGTCGACGGACGAGCCCCCAACGGGCTGAGAATCCCGCCGAGGTTCTCCTTCGAGCGGCTGCTCGGCTCCCCCCGGATCGCCCTCCAGCAACAGCTGCTCCACCAACCGGGCGCCCGGGCGCAGGACTACGGGGAGCAGATAGACGACATCCTCGCGCTGCTGCGGGGCACCTACCGTTCCGCCGACGGCGTCGAGGCGCACGTCGTCCCCGGTGAGGGGGCCGACGTACAGGTGTGGATCCTCGGCAGCAGCGGCGGACAGAGCGCTGATGTCGCGGGTCGAAACGGTCTGCGCTTCGCCGCGAATTACCACGTCAGCCCGGCCACCGTGCTGGAGGCGGCCGAGGGCTATCGCGCCGCGTTCAAGCCCTCCGTAGTGCTCGACGAGCCGTATGTCAGTGTCTCCGCCGATGTCGTCGTCGCCGAGGACGACGAGACGGCCCGCGAACTCGCCACCGGCTACGCCCCCTGGGTCCGCAGCATCCGCACCGCCGAGGGGGCCATCGAGTTCCCCACCCCCGAACAGGCCCGGGCCCACGCCTGGACCGACGCGGACCGGGAGCTGGTCGCGGACCGCGTCGACACCCAGTTCGTCGGATCGCCGGGACGCGTGGCGGACCAGCTCGAACAGCTCCAGGAGGCCACCGGCGCCGACGAGTTGCTCATCACCACGATCACTCACGGCCACGCCGACCGGGTCCGCTCCTACGAACTGCTGGCACGGGAGTGGCAACGCCGGTAGCCCCGTATCGGGAGGACGGGAGCCCGCGTCCGAGCGGTCTCCCGTCGTCCCGGTCGACGGCTCTCGGCGCCGACGAGAGGTGAGAGGAAGCGGTTCGGGATTTCTCCCCCGGACCCTGGAGCGGCACCATGGACCCCGCCGGCGAAGTCCGCCGGAGCGGTTACGCCGGCTGGCCCAGTGCGACGAGTGCGTCCGGCCGGCGCGAGGAGAATCGGAACCGCGGACACACCCGCGAAGCGAAGCCCGCTCCCGGGGCATGGAGTCGTCGCCCGCACTCGATGAAGAAGAAGGACACGGATGGAGTTCGTCGGGCCGCAGCCCACGGCCTAGGCCCCGGAGGAGTGGTTCGCGGGTCCACGACCTGCCTGTCGCCCGTGGTGCCATCGGCAGGAACAGTTCTCTTGATCATTCAGAAAGCGAGATGTCCTCATGCGGGCAACGTTCATGCACCAAGCGGGCGACGTGCGCGTCCAGGACGCCCCTGACCCGGTTGTCGAGCAGCCCACCGACGCGGTCGTGCGCATCGTGCGCTCCTGCGTCTGCGGCAGTGACCTGCACCCTTATCACAGCCTGTCCGCCGAGGACGGGCCCGCTCCGATGGGCCACGAGTTCATCGGCGTCGTCGAGGAACTCGGTTCGGAGGTGTCCGGCCTCAGCCGCGGCGATCTGGTGGTCTCGCCGTTCGCCTTCGCCGACAACACCTGCGCGTACTGTCGCGAGGGCCTGCAGACCTCCTGTCCGCAGGGCGGCTTCTTCGCCGCCGGCGTCGGCGGCGCCCAGGCCGAGGCCATCCGCGTCCCCCAGGCGCAGGGCACCCTGGTCAAGCTCCCCAAGGACGTGGACTCCGCGCTGCTGCCGTCGCTGCTGACCCTGGCGGATGTGTACGGAACCGGCTACCACGCGGCCCATCAGGCCCGCGTCCGGCAGGGGGACAGCGTGACCGTCATCGGTGACGGCGCCGTCGGTCTGCTCGCCGTCCTCTCGGCCAGGCAGCTCGGCGCCGAGCGGATCATCCTCATGGGGCGCCACAAGAACCGCACCGATCTGGGCCGCTTCTTCGGCGCCACCGATGTCGTCGCCGAGCGCGGCGAGGAGGGCATCGCCAAGGTCCACGAGCTGACCGGCGGCCAGGGCACCCGAGCGGTGCTGGAGGCCGTCGGCCACCTGCCCGCCTACGAGATGGCCATCGGCGCGGTCCGGGCCGGCGGTGTGATCAGCCGGGTCGGCGTCCCGCAGTACGAGGAGGCCCCGGTCGGCTTCGGCAGCCTGTTCGGGCCGAACGTCACACTCACCGGCGGACCGGCCCCGGTGCGCGCCTACATCGACGAGCTGATGCCCGCGGTCCTCGACGGCACCGTCGATCCGGGCCGGGTCTTCGACCGCACCGTCTCCCTGGAGGAGACCCCGGAGGGCTACCGGGCGATGGACCGGCGCGAGGCGCTCAAGGTCCTGATCACTCTCTGATCCACGAGCCCACGGGGGCGGGGGGGGGGGGGGGGGGGGGGGGCGCCCCCCCCCCCCCGCGGGCGGGGGGGGGGGGGGGGGGCCCCCGGCGCCCCCCCCCGCGCCCGGCGTCACGGCCAGAGCAGTTCCCGTACCCAGCCGTCCCTCTCTCCCGT
>NZ_JBIBBW010000001.1:375016-413619 GCF_042900885.1 Streptomyces sp. NPDC012835 | reverse complement strand
GGGGGCGGGGGGGGCGGGCCCCCCCCCGCCCCCCCCCCGGCGGGGGGGGGGGGGGGCCGCCCCCCCCCCCCCCCCCCCCCGGGCGGGGGGGGCCCCCCCCCCCCCCCCCCCCCCCCGCCCCCGGCTTCGGTTCAGCGGCTCGGAGCCTGACGGCCCTGGTCCGGAGTCGCCCCCAGCTCCTCGATGACGCTGGCGAGATGCGCCTTCGCCGCCGCTTCGGCGGCCTCGGGGTCACCGGCCACGATCGCGTCGATGATCGCCAGATGCTGGGGCAGCGACCGCGTCGGGCGGCCCGGCCGCAGGGCGAGCCGGAACTGGTAGCGGACCATCTGCCCGTTCAGCCGTTCCAGCAGCGCCTTCGCGACCTCCTGACCACCCACCTCGGCGACCAGATCGTGGAGCCGCCGGTTGAGACCGGAGTAGGTGTCGAGTTCACCGCCGGCCACGGCCGCCCGCATCGCCGCGCCGATCTCCAGCAGCTGCTCGTGGTGGAGCTCCGTGGCCCGCTCGGCGGCGCGCCGGGCGCACAGGCCCTCCAGCGAGGCACGGCACTCCGTGATCTGGACGGCCTCCTCCACCGGAATCACCCGGATCCGGGCGCCCCTGCGCGGGATCAGCTCGACGAGCCCCTCGGCGGCGAGGTCCTGGAGCGCCTCGCGTGCCGCACTGCGCGTGGCACCGAATGACTCGGACAGCTCCTGCTCGATCAGCCGCTGTCCGGGGACCATGTCCCCGGCGGCCAGCGCGGCACGGATCCCCGCGCCGACCACGCTCCGGCCCGCCAGCCCGGTGACCTGTTTCTGCCCCACCCCTACCGCCTTCCTCGGTCGGACGACCGCCAACTCCTCGCGAGGAGGCAGTCTATCGGGCGCGCCAGCCCCATGAACAATGCTGGAAACTTTTTCGTCAAATGGATTGTCAACAATTTGGTTGACGGTTAAGTTGTCGAGCGACATCGCACGGAGGGAATGCAATGGTGCAGCCCACGGCGGCCGAAGCCGCCCCCGATCCCCGCTCGCGGCCACGGACGCACGGCGGCCAGACGGCCGTCCCCTGCCGGCTCATGCGCGGTGGCACATCGCGCGGACCGTTCTTCCGCGCCGACGACCTGCCGGCGGACGACGCCGCGCGGGACGCCGTACTCCTGGCCGCCATGGGATCCCCCGACCCCCGCCAGATCGACGGCCTGGGCGGGGCGAACCCCCTGACGAGCAAGGCCGGCATCGTCGGTCCCGGCGCCCGTCCCGACATCGACCTCGAATTCCGGTTCGCACAGCTGCAACCCGACAGTGATCTCGTGGACACGACGGCCAACTGCGGCAACATGCTCGCGGCCGTGGTCCCCTTCGCCGTCGAATCGGGTCTGCTGGTCCCGGACGGGGACACGACGACGGCCCGTGTCCTCACCCTCAACACCGGACTGGTCGCCGAGATCTCCATCCGTACCCCGTCGTCCGAGGTCTCCGCGGACGGCGGACCGGGAGGCCGCTACGTCGAGTACACCGGCGACACCTCCATCGACGGTGTGCCGGGCACCGCCGCACCCGTCACCATCGGCTTCCTCGACACGGCGGGCTCCGTGTGCTCCGCCCTGCTGCCCACCGGGAACGTCCGCGACCGGGTCGAGGCCGCCGGCATCGGTCCGATCGACGTCACCTGCATCGACAACGGGCAGCCCCTCGTCATCGTCGACGCGGCGGACCTGGGACGCACCGGTCAGGAGTCCGTGGCCGCGCTGAACGCCGACACCGAGCTGAAGGAGCGCCTCGAAGCGCTGCGGCTGGTCTGCGGAGAGCTGATGGGACTCGGGGACGTGACCTCGAAGAACTACCCCAAGATGACGCTCGTCTCCCCACCGGCGCACGGCGGCGCGATCAACACCCGCAGCTTCATCCCGCACGTCTGCCACGCGTCGATCGGGGTGCTCGCCGCCGTCACCGCGGCCACCGCCTGCGCCCTCGACGGAACGGTCGCGGCCGAGCTGGCCGACGTCCCGCCCGGCACCGACATCGACATCTCGGTGGAACACCCCGCCGGCGAGTTCACCGTGGCACTCGGCCTGAGCGCGGACCACCCGCGACGCGTGACGAAGTCGGCCCTGGTGCGCACCGCGCGGCTGATCATGGCGGGCGACGTCATGATCCCCGCCGCTGCCCGGCAGCCCCGGCACAGCTGACCGGCCGATCCGGCCGATCCATCCGACAGACCGCACCACTCCCAGGAGGAGCAGCGATGATCATCGACTGCCACGGCCACTACACCACCGCGCCCCCGGCGCTGGCGGAGTGGCGCAATCGGCAGATCGCCGGACTGACCGACCCCGCGCTCGCCCCCGACCCCGCCGATCTGCGGATCAGCGACGACGAACTGCGCCGGAGCGTCGAGGACAACCAGCTGAGGCTGATGGACGAGCGCGGCATCGACATGACGGTCTTCTCCCCACGGGCGTCCTTCATGGCCCACCACATCGGGGACTTCCCCACCTCCGCCCGATGGGCCGCCCTCTGCAACGAGCTGATCGCCCGGGTCTGCGCGCTCTACCCGGACCGCTTCGCCCCCGCCGCGATGCTGCCGCAGTCCCCCGGAGCCGACCCGGCCACCTGCGTCCCGGAACTGGTCCGCTGCGTCGAGGAGTACGGGGCCGTCGCCCTCAACCTCAACCCCGACCCGTCCGGCGGCCGGTGGACGGCGCCCCCGCTGACCGACCGCTCGTGGTACCCGCTGTACGAGAAGATGGCGGAGTACGACATCCCGGCGATGGTCCACGTGAGTACGAGTGTCAACCCCGCGTTCCACACCACCGGCGCGCACTATCTCAACGCCGACACCACGGCGTTCATGCAGCTCGTACAGGGCGATCTCTTCGCCGACTTCCCCGGCCTGCGACTGATCATTCCGCACGGCGGCGGAGCCGTCCCCTACCACTGGGGGCGCTTCCGGGGGCTGGCGGCGGCGCTGGGCAGGCCCCCGCTGGAGGAGCATGTGCTGGGCAACGTCTTCTTCGACACCTGTGTCTACCACCAGCCCGGCATCGACCTGCTGCTCGACGTCGTACCCGCCCGCAACATCCTCTTCGCCTCGGAGATGATCGGCGCCGTCCGCGGCATCGACCCGCGCACCGGCCACCACTTCGACGACACCCGTCGCTACGTGGAGGCCGCGGGGCTGCCCCCGGAGACACTGGCCGACCTCTGCGAACACAACGCACGCACCGTATACCCACGTCTCGACGCCCTGCTGAAGCAGCAGGGACGCTGACCGGAGCGAAGGAACAGCACCCGCATGAACACACTCGGAGTCGTACACCGCAACATCACCAGGGCCTCCCGCGCGGACACCGACGCGCTCGCGCCGTTCGGCGTGAGCACCATCCACGAGGCCATGGGCCGCACCGGGCTGATGCGGCCGTACATCAGGCCCGTCTACCCCGGCGCCGCCTTCAGCGGAACGGCCGTCACCGTCCTGCTCCAGCCCGGCGACAACTGGATGCTGCACGTGGCGGCCGAGCAGCTGCGGCCCGGCGACATTCTGGTCGCGGCCTGCACCACGGAGTCCGAGGACGGCTTCTTCGGCGAACTGCTGGCCACATCGGTCCGCGCCCGGGGCTGCGCCGGTCTGGTCATCGACGGCGGCTGCCGTGACGTGGACGCGCTGCGGGAGATGGACTTCCCCGTCTTCAGCCGGGCCGTCAACGCCAAGGGGACCGTCAAGGCCACCCTGGGCTCGGTCAACGTCCCCGTCGTCTGCGCCAACGCGCTGGTCCGGCCCGGTGACGTGGTGGTGGCGGACGCCGACGGCGTGGTCGTCGTGCCGGCCGACCGGGCCGCTGAGGTCGCCGAGGCGTCCCGGGCCCGCGAGGACAACGAGGAGGAGAAGCGGCAGCGGTTCGCGGCCGGGGAACTCGGCCTCGACATGTACGCGATGCGCGAGCCGCTCAGGGCGGCCGGCCTTCGCTACATCGACTGAGCCAACCCCTTCCTCGCACCCGCGTCCCCGCACCTATCCACCCAGGCATTCACCCCGCCTCCCGCACGAGCGGAGTTCCGATGAGCACCCCTGCCCCCAAGTCCCCGGGCTGGCTGGACTGGCACCCGAATCCGTCCCGGCCCGTCTTCCAGCTCCCCCCGGGGGCCGTCGACGCCCACTGCCATGTCTTCGGGCCCCAGGAGCGGTTCCCGTTCGCCCCCGAACGGAAGTACACCCCCTGCGACGGCGGGAAGGAGCAGCTGTTCGCGCTGCGCGACCGGCTCGGCGTCAGCCGCAACGTCATCGTGCAGGCCACCTGCCACGGCGCCGACAACAGCGCCATGCTCGACGCCGTCCTGGCCTCCGACGGCCGGGCACGGGGCGTCGCCACCGTACGCCCGGACATCGACGACGCCGAGCTGCGCCGCCTCCACGAGGCCGGTGTGCGCGGGGTCCGCTTCAACTTCCTGAAGCGGCTCGTCACCGCCGCGCCCCGGGACGAGCTGGCCGCCGTGGCCCGGCGCATCGCCCCCCTGGGCTGGCACGTCGTCCTCTACTTCGAGAGCGCCGACCTGCCCGAGCTGGAGGGCTTCTTCGCCTCGCTGCCCACCCCGCTGGTCGTCGACCACCTGGGGCGGCCGGATGTGACCGCGCCCGCCGACGGCCCGGAGTTCAGCCGCTTCCTGCGCTTCGTCGAGCACAACGACGTCTGGGTGAAGGTCAGTTGCCCCGAGCGGCTGAGTGTCACCGGGCCTCCCGCCCTCGACGGCGAGCGCCACGCTTACACCGACGTCGTGCCCTTCGCCCGCCGGGTCGTCGAGGAGTTCCCGGACGACGTGCTGTGGGGCACCGACTGGCCGCACCCCAATCTCACCGGCCACATGCCCGACGACGGCCTCCTCGTCGACCACATCCCGCGGATCGCGCCCACCGCCGAACACCAGCGGAAACTGCTGGTCGACAACCCGATGCGGCTCTACTGGCCCGGCGAGTCGGCCGGCTGACGGCTGCCACCCCCCCTGTCACTGCTGCCGGCTGGACCCGTTCGCCCCCACCTCCTCCTCTCCTTTCCTTCTCCGACAGAGGCCCGCCATGTCCCACTCCAACGCGCTGAACCGCCTGAACAGGCTGCCGGTCTTCCGGTTCCACAGGACCACCCTGCTCGTGGTGTCCTTCGCCTACTTCTTCGAGTTCGCGGACATCAACAGCTTCGCGACCACCGCACCCAAGCTGATCAACCTGTGGGGCGTCACCGTGAACCAGGTGGCCTATGTCACCTCGTTGTCGTTCGTCGGCATGTTCTTCGGCTCGATCATCGCCAGCGGCGTCGCCGACCGGTGGGGGCGCAAGAAGGCGCTCACGATGACCACGGTGTTCTTCGGGGTCTTCTCCTTCGCCTCGGTCTTCTCCTGGGACGTCGTGTCCCTCGGGGTGTTCCGGGTTCTGACCTCGGCCGGACTGTCCGCGATGACCGTCGTGGCGGTCATCTACGTCAACGAGATCTACCCGGCCGCCTCCCGCGGCAAGTACCAGGCGTACGCGATCGTCATCGGCATCTGCGGCACCCCCGTCACCAACCTGATCGCCAGTGCCGTGGTGCCCCTCAACGACTGGACGTGGCGACTGGTCTACCTGTGGGGTTCGCTCGGCCTGCTCTTCGTCCTCTTCGCCCGCAAGCTGGCGGAGTCGCCGCGCTGGCTCGAAAGCCGGGGCCGGTACGCCGAGGCCGACGCGATCCTGACCGAGCTGGAAGCCCAGGCCACCGCCGAGAAGGGCCCCCTCCCGGAACCCGCGCCGCCGGTCGACGAAGCGCCGGCCGCCAAGGCGACCCTGAGCCTGCTGCTCCAGAAGAAATACCTCGCACCGACCCTGCTGCTCACCGTGGTGTGGGTCACCCAGACCATCGGCTTCTTCGGCTACTCCAGCTGGGCACCCACCCTGCTGGCCAAGGAGGGCTTCAGCGTCGAGAAGTCGGTGTTCTACGTGGCGCTGACGACGGTCGGCGCGCCGCTCGGCTCCTTCCTGGCCTCCCTGGTCACCGACCGGTTCGAGCGCAAATGGTGTCTGGTCGCCTTCGGCACGGTCATCGCCATCTGCGGGCTGTTCTACGGGCTGACCTTCAACCCGGTCCTGATCGTCGTCTTCGGCTTCCTCGTGAACCTCTTCGAACGCGGCTACACCGCCCTGGGATACGCCTACTCCCCGGAGGTCTTCGACACCCGCGGCCGGTCCCTGGGCACCGGCGTCTCGTACGGGCTGGGCCGCCTGTCGAACGCGGCCGGACCACTGATCATCGCGGCCCTCTACAACCGCACCGGCTACCAGAGCGTCTTCTACTTCATCGCCGGCACCTGGATCTTCGGCGCCGTGGCTCTGGCGATCTTCGGCCCCAGGACCAGGGCCGCCAGGCTCGCGCAGACGGAGAAGCCGCGCGCGCTGACCTGACGCCCACGGCCAGGATCAGCCTGTTGGGGATACAGCCGACCCGGTGGCGGCGACACCGGGCGCGGGCGCGGGCGCCCGCGCCCGGTTCGGCCGTACGCCCGCGCCGGCGGCTACTGGTTGGTCCTCGGCAGCCCCCTGGGGTTCAGCTCGGAGGAGGGGACCGCCTCGTTCGCCAGGCCCCACCGGTCCAGAACCTTCTGATACGTGCCGTTCCTCATGACCGTGTTGAGCGCTTCCTGAATGGGCTTGACCAGCTCGTTGTCCTTTTTCGTGGTCGCCGCGATCTCGCCCTGCACATCGGCGCCGCCGCCCGAATACGTACCGATGATCTCGCTCTGCCCCGCGGAAGCCACGTGGTAAGCGGCCGTCGGGTTGGGGCCGAGATAGGCGTCGATGCGTCCGGAGCCGAGCGCGAGGTAGTAGTCGGTCGCGCGCTGGTAGTACTTGATGTCGGTGGGTTCGAGCCCCTTCTTCACGTTCTGCTCGCTCCAGGTGACCAGCAGCTTCTCCTGGTTGGTGCCGGAGCCGACCGCGATCGTCCTGCCCGCCACGTCCGCCGGCTTCCGTACCTTCCAACCCGCGCTCTTCTTCGCCTCGAAGGCCAGATTGTCCAGGCGGTAGGTGGCGAAGTCGTACTTCTCCTTGCGTTCCTCGGTGACGGTGATGTTGCTCAGCCCCACGTCGTACTTGCCACTGTCGAGACCGACGAAGATGTTCGCCCAGTCGACCGTGTTGAAGTGCGGCTTGAGCCCGAGCACATTCGCGATCAGCGAGGCGATGTCCGGTTCCACCCCGATCACCGTCTTGTCGTCGGTGGCGTAGAAGCTCAGCGGAGGCGCCGTACCGGTCGTACGGACGATCTCCAGGGTGCCCCGCTCGCGGACGGCCTCGGGAACGAGGGCGGCGATGGAGTCCACCTTCGGTGTGGTGACCCGATGCTGGTCCGGACCCAGGTTGACCTTCGAGTCGCCGCTGTCCGCGTTCTTGGCGTCGACCGTGTCGGTGGAGCCGTCGGCCGAGGCGCCGCAGGCGGTGAGCGAGCACACGGTGACAAGACCGAGAACGGCGGCGGCGGTACGGACGAGGGCGCGGCGGGGCGGCACGGGGGCTCCTTGAGAGGGTCGGCTGGAGGGGAAACGGAAGGGGAGAGGAGACGAGGGGAGAGCGAGGAGGATGACGTGGGGGGAGGGCGCCGGCTCAGAGCACCTTCGACAGAAACGCCTTCGTGCGTGCGTGCCGGGGCCGGTCGAGCACCTCCGTCGGCGGGCCCTGCTCGACGATCACACCCTCGTCCATGAACACGACGGTGTCGGCCACTTCACGGGCGAAGCCGATCTCGTGCGTGACGACGATCATGGTGGTTCCGCTGACGGCCAGGTCCTTGATGACGTCCAGGACCTCACCCACCAACTCGGGGTCCAGCGCCGAGGTCGGCTCGTCGAAAAGCAGCACCTTCGGTTCCAGCGCGAGCGCGCGGGCGATGGCGACCCGCTGCTGCTGACCGCCGGAGAGCTGGCGGGGATACGCGTCCGCCTTGTCCGCGAGGCCCACCCGCTCCAGCAGGTCCCCGGCCGCCTCGACGGCCTCCCGCCGGGGCCGGCGCAGCGCCGAGACCGGGGCCTCGATGATGTTCTCCACGACCGTCAGATGCGGGAAGAGATTGAAGTTCTGGAAGACGAATCCGATGTGGAGCCGCTGCTTGAGCACCTCCCGCTCCTTGAGCTCGTGGAGCGTGGAGCCCGAGCGCCGGTAGCCGATCAGCTCGCCGTCGATGGCGACGTAACCCCGGTTCAGTTTTTCGAGATGGTTGATGCTGCGCAGCAGCGTCGACTTCCCCGAACCGGACGGACCGAGCACGACCGTCACCTCTCCGGCACGGACCCGGAGATCGACCCCGCGCAGCACCTCGAGCGGGCCGAAGCTCTTGTGGACGCCGCGTACCTCGACCATCGGGCGGCTGTCCGCGCCGCCCGCACCGCCGGTCGGGGGAGCGTCTCCGCTGCCACCCGTGCCGTCGGTCCCGGCCGTGTTGTGCGTGCTCATTTCTGGATCCCTCCGGTGGCAGCGGCTGTCCGCATCCTGTGGGTGAAGGCCCGGGCGCGCCGGAGCGGTGTGGGCGGCCGAGTGCGTTCGGCGCCGCGGGCGAAGTGCCGCTCCACGTAGTACTGGGCGATGGACAGCAGCGTGGTCAGCAGGATGTACCAGACCGTGGCGACCATCAGCAGCGGTACGACCCGCCCGTTGCGGCCGTAGACCACCTGCACCTGGTAGAACAGCTCACCGATGGCCATCACGGAGACGATCGAGGTGCCCTTGAAGAGGGAGATCACCTCATTGGCCGCGTTGGGCAGGATGCCGCGCATCGCCTGCGGCAGCAGGACGCGGCGCAGTTGCCGGTGCCGGGGGATGCCGAGCGCGGCGGCCGCCTCCAGCTGCCCCGCGTCGACGGAGATGATCCCGCCGCGCACGATCTCCGCCGCGTAGGCGGCCTGGTGCAGCGCGAGCCCGATGACGGCCGCCGAGAGAGCGCCGACCAGATTCATGGTGTCGAAGCTCCACCACACCGGCCCGAAGGGGATGCCGATCCCCAACTCCTTGTACAGATAGGCGAGATTGAACCAGAACAGCAGCTGCACGATGAGCGGGATCGACCGGAAGGCCCAGATGTACGTCCAGGCGACCGTCTGGAGAATCACACTGCGCGACAGCCGCATGAACGCCAGAACAATGCCGAGGGCGAAGCCGGTCACCGTCCCGTAGAAGGTGAGTTGCAGGGTCACCCAGACGGCCTTCAGCACGGTGTCGGCCGTGAGATAACGGAAGAAGGTGGCCCAGTCCCAGCCGGGATTGGTGAGCAGACCGTGCCCGAACTGGGCGACGACGACCAGGGCCGCCGCGCCCGCCACCCAGCGCCAGGGGTGACGCGCGGGCACGACCTTCAGGGCGGCGGGATCGTCGCCCGGCGACCCGGCCGGGACCGGTGCGGGCGCCGGTGCGTTTGCGTGGGCGGCGGGGGCCGGAGCGGCCGTCGCGCCGACGGCGGTCGCGGCGTCCGCGCCCGTTGCGGTGTCCATTCGGGGGCTCCTGCGGCTACTTGTGCTCGGGCGGGCTGATCAGGGACTTGTCGATGGCCGAGGCGCCCGTTCCCCACTTGTCGAGGATCCGTCCGTACGTCCCGTTGCCGATCAGTTCGTTGACGGCTGCTTGGAACGCCTTCAGCAGCGCAGAGCCCTTCTTGAAGGCGAAACCCACGTCGAGCCGGTGGAACTCGCCCAGGAACCTGACCCCGGCGGCCGGCTGCGCCGCCTGATGACGCAGGCCGTTGATCGTCGACATGACCACCTCGACCCGGCTCTGCTGAAGGCTCGTCAGCAACGCCCCGTTGTCCGAGTAGACGCTGACCTTGTACGGCTTCTTCCCGGCTTCCGCACACACCTTCTTCCGCGCGTCGAGCGTCGCCTCGAAGGTCGTCCCCGCCCCCACGCCGATGTTCCTGCCGCACAGCTGATCGAGCCGCGTCACCTCGGGAAGGCTCGTGTCGTCCTCGCGGACGGCGAAGCCCTGCCCGTCGTTGATGTACGTGACGAAGTCGATCGTCCCGCGCCGCTCGTCGGTGACACCGAAGTTGCCCGTGCCCACGTCGTACTTCCCACTGCCGAGCGCGGGCAGGATCGCCTCGAAACTCGCCTCCTCGCGCTTCAGCCGGATGCCCAGGACCCTGCCCACCGCGTCGGCGATGTCGATGTCCTGCCCGGCCGGCTCACGGCTCGACGCGCTGGGGAAGTACGCACTGGGCGGCGCCCCCACGGAGGACGCGATACGGAGCGTGCCCGCCTTCCGTACCTCCTCGGGGAGCAGCTTCGCCAGCGCCTCGTCCTTCTTCACCGAGGCGGTGACATTCTCCGACGGCGCGGCCGTGGCGCCGCCCGCCGGCACCGGCCCGGACGCGGCGTCAGCGCCGCAGGCGGCGAGGGCGGGCAGGAGCAGGGCGGCGGCCAGCAGTGTGGTGACCGGATGGCGTCGCACGGGGTCAGTCCTCCTCTTTCCGCGCGGCGGGCGCGGCGGATGTGACGGCGGGGCGGTGATCCGTGGGTTCCTCGTGGCGACCGGTGCGATCCCGGCGCGGGGCGAGGTCCTTGGTGAAGGGCAGCGGGCCGATCGTCTCCGGATCCGCGCCCGTGTCGAACAGCGGGGTGTACCCGGCCGTCAGATACAGCCCACGGGCCTCCGGCTGGCGAGGCCCGGTGGTGAGATGGATCCTGCGGTAGCCGCGGGCCGCGGCGATCCGCTCCAGCTCCCCGACCACACGGAGCGCGAGGCCGCGCCGCCGGTGCGCGGAGTGGGTCCAGATGCGCTTCAGTTCGGCCGTGGCCGCGTCGTACCGGCGGAACGCGCCGCCCGCCACCGGCTCACCGTGCTCCAGCAGGAGCAGCAGAAGTCCGTGCGGCGCCTCGAACTCCTGCTCCGGATAGCGGGCCAGCTCGCCGTGCGCGTCCTTGCCGTAGCGGGCCGAGTACTCGTCCCCCAGCTCCCGCAGCATCGGGCGCACCAGCGGGTCCGACACCCGGGCCGGCAGCCAGGTCAGGCCGCCCGGCTCGGCCACGGAGGTCATCGGCCGGCTCCGGCGGGACTCTGCGGACCGGTGACACTCCGCGGACCGGCGGGCCCGGGACCGAGGATCTTCGGGTCGAGCGTCTGCGGTCCCCGGGGAGCGCCCTCGGCGTCACGCCGGGCCACCCCCTCCCGCACCAGCGGGATGACATGCCGGCCGAAGTCGATCGCGTCGCCCAGCAGGTCGTAACCGCGGGCCGAGATGATGTCCACACCGAGGTCGTAGTAGTCCAGCAGCGCCCGCGCGACGGTCTCCGGCGTACCGACCAGCGCGTTGGAGTTGCCCGCGCCACCCGTCGCCGCCGCGGTCGGCGTCCAGAGCGCCCGGTCGTACCGGTCACCGGCCCGCGCGATGGAGATCAGCCGCCGCGCGCCGGTGTTCTCGGGCGTCAGCCGGGAGTGGTCGCGTACGGTGACCCGTTCGCCCCGGTTCTGCCGGGCCTTGATCGCGTCCACGGTCCGGTACGCCTTCTCCCAGGCCAGCTCCTCCGTCGGCGCGATGATCGGCCGGAACGCCACCTGGATGCGGGGAGGGGCGGCCCGGCCCGCCGCGCGGGCCGCCGCACGTACCGACTCGATCTGCTCCGCCGTCCGCTCCAGCGGCTCGCCCCACAACGCGTAGATGTCGGCCTCGGCGCCGCCCGCCGCGTACGCGGCGGGCGAGGAGCCGCCGAACGACACGTCGGGCCGGGGCTGTTGGACCGGGAACACATCGCTGACGAAGTCGTGGAAGCGGTAGTGCTCGCCCTCGTGGTCGAAGGACTCGTGCGAGGTCCAGATCCGCTTGACGATCTCGATGTACTCGCGGGTGCGTGCGTACCTCTGGTCCTTGGTGAGCGTGTCGCCCTCGCGCCCCTGCTCGTGATCGTTGCCGCCGGTGATGAAGTGCACCGTGAGCCGGCCGTCGCTGATCCGGTCCAGCGTCGCGAAGGTCTTCGCGGCGAACGTCGGATACGAGACATTCGGCCGGTGCGCGAGCAGGATCTGGAGCCTGTCCAGCCGCGAGGCGATGTAGGCGGCGGCCGGCGCCGGGTCGGGGGAGCCGGACCCGTAGGCGAACAGCACCCGGTCCCAGCCGTGGTCCTCGTGGGCGCGGGCGAGCTTGAGTGTGTATTCCTTGTCGAACGCGGCACCGGAACGGGGATTCGTCTCCGACCCGTCGTGGGTGGCGGCGATACCGAGGAACTCCACAGGCATGAGGGACCTTTCGAGCGGGACAGCGGGCGAGAGGCGGTACGTGACCCACGGGCGCGGGGGCGCACGGACATGGCCGTACGGCGGCGGTGTGCCGTACGCCGGGCGTACGTGGGGCGTAGTGCGGGCGCTGGTACGGGAAGCGGCGCGAGGTCGGGTGTACGCGAACGCGGTACGGAGCTGAGCGTGATGACGGATGGCGCGTCAGGGGTACGGCGGCAGCGTGCGCCCGGTGAGGGGGAGGTGCTCGGCCCGCGACGGGGTCACCGAGGGAGGGAAGGGCCGGTCAGGCGGCCCGCTGCCGGGTCAGGCGCAACAAGAGGCGGACCACACGCGACCGAAGTCGATGTGGCCGCGGGTGACCAACGGCAGTTGCCTTCGCATGAAGCCAATTGAGCACGGGACGTTCACCGAAGTCAACAGGTGCCCACTCCGTGGTCGGTGTCCGTCGTGGTCGGTGTCCGGGAAAGACGGCGGCCGGCGCGTGCTCCTTGACAGCGATGCGTCGGGCGCCCGTACGATCGGGGCACGTGTGGCCCGGGTTTCGTCCGGAACCCCCGTTCACACCTGCCGCGTTGAGGGACGTGGTGCGCGTGATGACCCGTATGTGTCCGTTCGCCGCGACCGCGCCGACCGTCGCATCGCTGTCGGCCGTCCCTCCCGCTGGAGCCTCCCCATGTCGGTATCGTCTCCGTCTCCGTCTCCGTCTCCGTCCCAGCCTCAGTCCTTGCCCGTGCCCCCGCACACGCCGCCCCCGCACGCGCCTCCGCCGTCATCCCCGCCGCCACAGCCTTCGCCGCCGCACCCCGAACCGGCCGGAACATCGCCGCACGCGCCGGTCCCGGGGGCCGGTGAGATCTCCCGTATCGTCGCGCGCCGTCACCCCGGCCGCTGGCTCTCCGCGGCCGTGGCCCTGCTGGGACTCGCGATGGTCGTCAACTCGGTCGTCCGCAACGAGCGGTTCCAATGGGGCGTGGTCGGCCAGTACTTCACCACCCCCGCCGTGCTGGACGGACTGCTGCTCACCCTGTGGCTCACCGCCGGTGTGATGGTGCTCGGCTTCCTCCTCGGCACCGTGCTCGCCGTCGCGCGACTGTCCGCCAACCCCGTTCTCCGCACACTGAGTTGGGGCTACGTGTGGGTCTTCCGGTCCACCCCGCTCCTGGTCCAGCTGCTGTTCTGGTTCAATATCGGCGCGCTGTACCCGACGCTCGGCGTCGGCGTCCCCTTCGGGCCCGAGTTCCTCACCGTCAAGACCGTCAACCTCTTCGGTGCCGGCCTCACCGCGCTCGTGGGCCTCACTCTGCACGAGGCCGCCTACGCCGCCGAGGTGGTACGCGGCGGCATCCTCTCCGTGGACACCGGCCAGACGGAGGCCGCCGCCGCGCTCGGGCTGGGCCGGTGGCGGGTACTGCGCCGGATCGTCGTGCCGCAGGCGATGCGCTCCATCGTCCCCACCGCGGGCAACATGCTGATCGGTACCCTCAAGGGCACCAGCATCGTCAGCGTCCTGGCCGTGCAGGATCTGCTCTTCTCCGTACAGCTCATCTACAACCGCACCTACCAGGTCATCCCCCTGCTGATGGTGGCGACCCTCTGGTACATCGCCGTCACCACCGTCCTGTCGGTGGTCCAGTTCTACATCGAGCGCCACTACGCGAAGGGCGCGGCCCGCGCACTGCCCCCGACGCCCCTGCGGCGGCTGCGCCGGCGGCTCGCGACGCTCGGGGCCCGGCTCCGTACGGCGAGTGCCGCGGACGCGCGGGTCCGCTGACACGACGCGGCGCCCGGCCGAGGCGGGCGGTCGAGGCGGACGGCCGACGGCTATATGCCGCCGGTCCGGCGCACCCGGCGGCGTATCGCCGGGCCGAGGCGCACCATGAGGCGGCGGTCGATTCCCGCGATCTTCGTCTCGGCCGCCGCCACGCGCGGTCCCACGGCCGCCAGCTGCCGTTCCAACTCGGCCAAGCGGCCCTCGAACGCGGCGGTGGCCTTCTCGGCGCGCTTCTGCGCCCCGGCGAGTTCCTTCTTGAGCTGGTCGTTCTTCTTGGTGAGGGCGTCCAGGCGGCGCCCCGCCCGCGCGTGCTGCTCGCGCAGGCGGCTGAAACGGTAACGGAGCGCGCCGTCGTCGGATCCGTCCCACAGGCGCAGCGACGGCGGGAGGTCGACCGCGTCGAGCCGGGCGTCGAACGCCGCTCCGCCGTCGCCGTGGTCGAAGGTGTTCTCCAGCTGGTTCCTGTCGAGGAACGCGGTGAAGCGGCGGAACCGCTCGCGGTGGCCCTTCAGCATGGGGGCGTAGTCGGCCGCCGCGTAGAGGTCCTCCGGCTCGGTGTCGGCGGGCAGCTCGTCCAGCATCCGGTAGGGGATGTCGAAGTAGCGGCAGAGTTCGAGGGTGCGCGAATCGTGGGCCAGGACGACGGCGGGCGTGCCGGCGAGCAGCGCCGCTATGTTCCCGTGGATGCGCGTGCCGTACGCGAAGTCGTACGCCGCCAGGTCCTCGATCCAGGTCTTCGGGTCGAGCGGCACCACCACCCGGTCCTCCTGGTACAGCGGGTGGCTGAGCTGAAGGGGGAAATCGCCTCCGCGGCCGTCCTCGGGGGAGGTGTCCCCCCAGAAGAGGGTCTCGGCGTCGACCAGGTTCTGCGCGAAGTACGTCAGATGGGGGAAGCGTGCCCGCGCGCGGGCGGCCAGGCCCGCGATGTCACCCACCGGTATCGCGTCGGGCGACAGGTTGATGGCGAGGCGGGCGTCAGGGCCGAAGGGCTGCTCGGGCGTGCGGATGTCGGGGAACGTGTCGCCGTGCAGGAACATCGACGGGCAGCCGATGATGTCGACGTCGCGGAATCCGAGGCCGGCGAGGTACGAGGCGGTCAGCTCTCCCCGTACGCCTATGGAGGCCGACCGCTCCAGCACGGCGGCCGCGAAACGCCGGACGGAGGAGGCCATCGGGCGCAGCTCGTCGGTGTTGTAGTCGGCCCCCACCTGGGCGCCGACCCCGAGGACCACGACGGGGATGGTGAGCTGCTCGATGAGAGTGGACAGCCGGTCCAGCGACGCCTGGAAGCTCGGACGGAAGGCGTTGGCCAACGGGACGACGAACACGTCGTACTCGGCGTTGATCCGCGCCGCGCGCTCGGCCGAGTGGTCGGTCCGTATGCCGTTCGAGGTGACCTCGGTGGACGGGGTGGTGAGCAGCTTGTGGGCCGAGTCGCTGAACAGCAGGTTGCCGGTGTTGGTGCCCATCAGGTCGCGGTGCAGGTACTCGGCGGCGCCGGCGGCGTGGAAGGGAGCCTTGCCCGAGCGAATCAGTATGCGTCTCAGCGTCTGCCGTCTCTGTGTGTGTGGTCGGCCGAGGGCCACCGCGTACAGCGCACACAAACGGACGGCCTCCCCCTGGCAGAGAGGACGGTACCTGATTCAAATATGTGTGCGTACCAGATGTTCGATGTGGGGTTCGCGACACGGTGGGCCGCGGCGCCAGGACCGCTCCCGCCCGCCCGACCTCCCCCTCTGCGCCTTTCCGCTCGTTTTGGGACAATCGGGTGGTACGGGGGCCGAAGCGCCGCACCATCCGCCAGGAGGACGTCATGAGCGCCACGGCCACGCGCCGCGAGACCGCCCGCGTACTGCTCGACACGCATGGACAGACGTACGCGGCCCAGGCCGGCATCCGGCTCCGGGACACACCTCAGCCGCTCTACCAACTGCTCGTCCTGGCCTGCCTTCTCAGCGCCCGGATCCGTGCCTCGGTCGCCGTCAACGCGGCTCACGAACTGTTCGAGGCGGACCTGCGCACCCCGCGCCGGATGCAGGACGCCACCTGGCAGCAGCGTGTGGACGCCCTGGGAGCGGGTCAGTACCGGCGCTACGACGAGAGCACGTCCACCACCCTGGGCAAGGGCGCGGTGTTCCTCCGCGAGCGTTACGGCGGTGACCTGCGGCGGCTGCGCGAGGAAGCCGATGGGGACCCAGGGCGCATGCGGGAACTCCTCCAGGAGATGCCCGGGATCGGACCTGCGGGCGCGGACATCTTCCTGCGGGAGGTCCAGGGAATCTGGACCGAGCTGGAGCCCTACCTCGACGGCAAGGCGGCCCGGGGAGCGAAGCGCCTCGGACTGCCCACGAAGCCCCGCGATCTGGCGAAGCTGGTGGCCGCGCCGCGACTGGCGCACTTCGCCGCGGCCCTCGTGCGGGCCGCGCTCGACGCGTCGGTCGTGGAGGACGTGAAGGAGAGGACGGCCTCGGCCGACCACGGGGCCCGCAACGGTTGATCCGTGCTCGGGCACCCGCGGCCCCGCACACCGCGCGCGGGCGCCGTACGGTGCGTCTACCGCCGCGGCGCGGTGGGCGCCGCCAGGCCGTCGCTCAGCAGCCGGCTGTCGACTTCGTCGAGGGCCAGGCGCACCGCCCCCAGGGCCACGCTCTCGTCGCCGAGGGTGGAGGTGCGCAGATCGGGCAACCGCAGGCAATGCTTGGCGAGTTCACGGCGCAGGGGTCCGAGGATCACGTCGGCGGACCGGGAGAAACCGCCGCCGTAGACGACGACCTGGGGGTCCAGGGCGAGGACCAGCGCGGCGACTCCCACGGCCAGGTCACGGGTGTAGCGCCGGACAGCCGTCTTCGCCGCCCGGTCCCCGTCGCGGGCGGCCTGGAACACCCAGGCCGCCGCCTCGCCCGGCGCCGCCGTGGCGGGCACACCGGGGCAGGATTCGAGGTGGCCGGGGGCGGCGAGCCACCGTACGGCCTTGAGGGCGCCGATCTCACCCGCGGCGCCGCCGTGTCCGCGGCGCAGAGCGCCGTCGAGGATCAGCCCGGCGCCCGTGCGCAGCCCGCCGAGGAGGAAGACGATGTCGTCGGCGTCCTGGGCGACCCCCTTCCAGCGTTCGGCCACGGCGGCGAGTTTGCAGTCGTTCTCGACCTGGATCGGGCAGGTGAAGCGGGCCCCGAGGTGGCCGACCGGGTCGGTGGTGTGCCAGCCGGGCAGCGGTGTGAACAGGGTGGTGCGGCCGGTGGCGTCGACCGGGCCGGTCACTCCGACCGTCACCGCCCAGAGGTCGGCCGGTGTCATGCCGGCGGACGCCAGGACCTCGTCGATGACACCGTCCACGGCCGCGAGGCGCGCCTCGGGCGCCGCCTCGGGATCGGCCGGGCGGCGCACGGTCCTGACCAGGTTGCCCTCCAGATCGCTCAGCATGACAAGGATCTTGTGGACGCCGATGTCGATGCCGAGCACATGGCCCGCGTCCGCCCGGAACCGGAAACGACGGGCCGGGCGCCCCACCACACTGCTGGCGCCCGGCTCGTCGACCTCCGCCCACCCGTCCGCGACCAGGGTCTGCACCAGCACGTCCACCGCGGGACGGGAGAGACCGGCCCGGCCCGCCAACTCGGTCACTGTCGAAGGCGTGTTGCCGCGCAGTGCCCACACGATGGACAGCTGATTCATCTCACGCATCCGGGACAGATCTGTTCCGGTCGTCGCCATGTGCCGCTCCCTGAAGGGGTTCCACTGCCGCCACTGATAATGCTGAGCACTTTACTAATTCTTGGCGGTGGCGGTGGCGTTTGTGGTGCTGACACAACACCGGACGAGGGGACGGGTGAGGGTCACGTGATCGGATAGAGCTGTGCCGTCTCGGGAGTGACCGCCGTGGTGAAATCGACCTCCCGTCCGTCGAGCGAGAACCGGTAGCGGCCGAGCCGGACGACCTCGGGACGGTGCTCCAGATACGTCTTCATCGACTCCAGCTCATCGGGGCGCAGCCACCCGGGCGGGTCCGAGACCGCCCTGAAGCCGCAGATGTCCGCGAGATCGCGCAGCCACTGCTGCTGCTGTCCGGTCAGCAGGCTGAGACGGCTGCGGAAGTAGACGACATCCGGGTCGACTTCCAGCAGGGGGGCCTGCCAGAGCCGGTGCAGGGTGTTGACGACGGCGTTGCGGGCCAGTGCGTCGGAGGGGTCCTGGGTGGCGTAGTGGTCCCACAGCGGCGCGACGTCCGGTCCGCTGCGGATGCCGTCGATCAGCCCCAGGGAGGGCAGCAGCGGCGCGCCGCTGCCCAGCAGATAGGCGTCCGCCCCCGCCGCCTCCCGGATGATCCGCAGACCCTCCCGGTAGGCCGCCTCTCTGCCGATGTCGGCGGAGCGTGCCCCGGGGGTCAGGCCGGCGCCGATGAAGTCGAGCTTGAGGTAGGTGAATCCCCACTGATGGCGGACCCGGTGGATCGTCTCGCGCAGATGGTCCTGAGCGGCGGGCCGTGACAGGTCGAGCGCCCAGTAGCCGCTGCCCCAGTTGTGGCCCGCGACCACCGGCTCACCACGGCCGTCGCGCAGCAGCAGCTCCGGCCTCTCCCGGGCGGTGCGGGACTCGGGGTGGACGATGAACGGGGCGATCCACAGGCCGGGCCGCAGTCCCGCATCCGTGATTCGGTCGGCCAACGCCCGCATGCCGGAAGGGAATTTGTCGTTCGGCTGCCAGTCGCCGACCGCCTGTTCCCAGCCGTCGTCGACCTGCACCACGTCGAAGGGCAGGTCGCGCAGGGCGGTGATGTCCTCGGCGAGCTGTTCCTCGGTGATGTTCTCGTAGTACGCGTACCAGCTGCACCACACGTTGCCGGCGCGCTGGTCGCTGTGGCCCAACCGGGTGGCGAGGTGGCGGGCGTAGGCGGCGAAGACCTCCTCCTCGGTGCCGAGGGCGAGGAACCACGGTGCTTCCGCCCGCTCGCACCACCCGGCGAGCGTGTCCCGGTCCGCCGTGAGGCGCGGTACGTCGAGGCCGAGCGCCCCGAGCAGCAGCACCTGTCCGTCGGCTCCCTGGAGGGCGGCGACGGCGGAGGAGTGGTGACGGGCGGGGTCGTCCCACGTGGTGTCGTCGGCCGTGAGACGGCGCTCGGCGCTCTCGATCCGCAGCGGGGCCGCTGAGAGCGGGCGCCAGCCGCACGGGCTCCAGGAGTTGTGTCCGTGGCGGTAGAAGAGCGCGTCGTCGTGCGCCCCGTGCAGTACGGCCACGCGACCGGGCGGCAGCAGCAGACCGCCTTCGACGGTCTGGGGCGGGGCGTCGCCTTCGAGCTCGACGGCGAACGTGCGCCCGCCGAGGTCAACGAGCTGGGCCATGGATCTCCTTGCGTCGGTGTGAATACGGTGGATCGATGGGGCGCGGGGGCTACTTGAACAAGCCGTTCACCTTGTCGTTGGCCTCCTTGAGGGCGGCTTCGGGCTGCGCCCTGCCGAGGATCACCGACTGGACGGCGTCCTGGACGATGGGGTTGATCTCCGTGCCGTGTTCGGTGACGGGCAGCATGAAGGTGTCCTCCTCGGAGGCTGCGGCGTCGGTGAAGACATCGACGTCGTGGCCCTTGGCCCGGTGCGCGGCGAGTGCCTTACTGGTGGCGCTCTTGAGGGCGGGGAATACCACGGCACGCTCGGCGACCAGGTCCTGGCAGTCGGACGAGCCGAGGAACTTGACCCATTTCCACGCCTGTTCCTGGTGCTTGCTACCGGCCCAGATGGCGTCGGACAGCCCGTTGATGGCGCTCTTGCGGCCGGCCGGACCGGTCGGCAGCGGAGCGAAGGCGAACTTCTGCTTCGCCTTGGGGTCGGTGAAGGTGGAGATGGTCCACGAACCGGCGACCATCATGGCGCCCTTGCCCGCGGAGAGCATCTCGGAGTTGGCGATCGTCGACTGCTTGTCGAAGGCGGGCGCGTACCCCTTGTCGATCAGGTGCTTGAACCACGCGATGGTCTCGGCGAGTTTCGGGTCGTCGTACCGGTAGTGCGTGCCCCACGGGTTCTTGTCGAGGTAGGAGAAACCGTTGGCGGCGGCGAGGTCGCCCCAGCCGTTCTGCCCCTGGGACCCGTCGGCCCACTCGGCGAGGAACCCGTAGGTCTTCACGTGCTTCTTGTCGAATCCGGGGGCGAGACCGTTGCGGCCCTCGGTGTCGACGGTGGCCTTGGCGATCGCCTGTTCAAGGGTGCCGCCGTCGGAGGGGTTCCAGGTCAGATCGTTCAGCTCGGCGGCGTCCACCCCCTGCTTCTTGAGCATGGTGGTGTTGTAGACGAGCGCCATGGTGTCCCAGTCCTTGGGCAGGCCGTAGCGCTTGCCGTCCTTGACCCAGGTGTCGGCGAGGCCGGACTGGTAGGCGGACACGTCCACCTTGTCCCGGTCCACCAGGGGCTGTAGATCGAGGAGTTGGTTGGTGGCGGCGAACTGGGGGTAGTACGAACTCTGGTTGATCCACACGTCGGGTGCGTCGCCGGAGGCGAGCTGTGTGGTGAGGCTCTGCCAGTACTGGCCCCAGGCGGTCTGCGTGATCTTGATGGTGATGTCGGGGTTGGCCTTCTGGAAGGCGGTCGCGCAGTCCTGGTAGCCGGGCAGCTGTTTGTCGTCCCACAGCCAGTAGTTGAGGGTCGTCCTGCCCCCGGCCGTGTCGTCGGAGCTGCCGCAGGAGACGAGTGTGGAGGTGGCGGCCAGGCACAGCAGGGCCGCGCCGGCCCGTAGGTGGGTGGTTCGCATCGCGAGTGACCTCTCTGGTTCATGAAGTCCGGTTGACGAAGATCGGGGCGTTACTTGATGCCGGTGAAGTTGAGGGACTCGACGAGCCGGCGGCCGAGCACGATCAGCAGGACGAGGACGGGCAGCACCGAGAGCGCCGAGCCCGCCATCAGCCCGGTCCAGTCGGGCTGGGTGTTGGGGGACTGCTGCTGGAAGATGCCGAGGGCGACGGTCAGTACGCGGGTCTCCTCCTCGCGGCCGGTCAGCAGCGGCCACAGGTAGTCCTTCCAGGACCACACCGTGGTGGTGAGCCCGATGGTGATGAGCGGCCCGCGGCTCATGGGTGCCACGATCCGCCAGAAGATGCCCCAGGCGCCCACGCCGTCGAGTACGGCCGCCTCCTCCACATCGCGGGGGATGGAGAGGAAGAACTGCCGCAGGAAGAAGACCGCGAAGGGCGTCATGAGCACGCTCGGTGCCACCATGCCGGCGAAGGTGTTCAGCCAGCCGAGGTTCTTCACCAGGACGAAGTTGGGCAGCACGGTGAAGATCGGCGGCACCATGAGGGCGGCGATCAGCACCCCGAAGACCAGCTCCCGGCCGGGAAACCGCAGCCGGGCGAAGGCGTAGCCGGCCATCGCGCAGAACAGCGTCTGCAGGACGGAGATGAGCCCGCTGTAGACCACGGAGTTGAGCAGGTAGCGCAGGAAGTCCACCTGCGCGCCGGAGCCCCCGGCCGCCTGTGCCTCCTCCTGGTCGGCCAGCCCCAGCACCCGCACGAAGTTGATCATCGTGGGGTGGTCCGGGACCAGACCGGTGGAGTCGGAGTAGATGTCGGCCGCCGGTGTCAGGGCGGTACGGATCATCCAGTAGAACGGGAAGACCGTCCCGACCAGCGCCACGGCGAGCAGCGCCCACGCGAGGATCCGGCCGACGGAGAGCTTCTTGCGCGAGACCCTCGTGCGGACGCGGACCGTACCTGCGCGGCCGGCACCCGGGCCGCTCGTGCCTGTGGGGCTCGTACCTGTGCGGTTCATGATCTTCCTTCTCAGGCCAGGTCCGAACGGGACGCACGCAGCAGACGCATCTGCACGGCGGTCAGCACGCCGAGGATGACCGCGAGCACCACGGCCACCGCGGACGCGTAGCCCATGTGGAAGTTCGTGAAAGCCTGTTCGTAGATGTAGAAGTAGATGACCCGCGTCGCGCTGACCGGGCCGCCCTTGGTGGTCACCGCGATCGTGTCGAAGATCTGGAACGAACCGATCAGCGACACCACCAGCACCAGGGCGAGGACCGGGCGCAACAGCGGCAGTGTGATCTTCGTGAACATGCGCCACTCGCCCGCGCCGTCCAGGGACGCGCTCTCGTAGAGGTGGCTCGGGACCTGGAGCATCCCGGCGTACAGCAGCAGTGCCGTGTAGCCGGTGTACGCCCAGGTGTTGACGGCGGCCACGGTCGGCATCGCCCAGTCCGGCGAGGTGAAGAAGCCCGTGGTGCCGAGGCCGAGGGCGTTGAGTATGTGGTTGACGAAGCCGAGATTGGCGTCCAGCAGCCACATCCAGAGCAGGCCGACCGTGACGTTGGGCACCAGCCAGGGCAGCAGCAGCATCGCGCGCAACGCCACCGAGCGGGTCAGACGGTGCATGAGCGTCGCCAGCAGCAGGCCCAGCGCGGTCTGCGTCCCGATGTTGAGGACCACGTAGTAGCCGGTGACCTTCAACGCGTTCCAGAACTGGTCGTCGCCGATCAGCTGACCGTAGTTGTCCGTGCCGGTGAACACCGGAGGGGAGAGCAGGTTGTAGTCGGTGAGCGAGTAGTAGATGCCGCGCAGCGTCGGGTACGCGTAGAACAGCGCGAAGCCGGCCAGCGCGGGCGCCAGGAACAGCCAGGCGGCCCTCCGGTCGTCGCGGCGCCGACGTGGCGTGCCCGGAGCGCGTGCTGTGCCGGGGTGTGAGCCGGCGTCCTCCTGCGGTGGCGCAACTGCGGTGTCAGCGCCCATGGTTCCCCTCCGAAGAGATATGCGCCGCACCTCTTGTCAGTGGGGCACCGTGCACACATATTGATGAGCAACAGCGAAACTTTGTCAACGCTGACGCATAATAAAGTCAGAGATCACCGGAGGTTGATCCGATGCGCACTTTCGCGCAGAGGCGCGGCAGAGGACTGCCCGCCGCACTCGCCGCGGTCTGTTCCGCCGCACTGGTCATGGCCCTGGCGGCGCTCCCGGCCACCGCGCGGGCCACGCCTGCGGCGGAGACTTCGGCCGCCTCGGCCCAGGGCGTGCCCGACCGGCCGGCGCCCGGCCCCGACCCGGACCCCTCGCTCCCGGTCCACACCCTCACCCGCGCCGACGCACCGCTGGACAACCCGCTCAAGGGCTTCGCCCGCTTCTACCAGCCGGGCGCCGACCAGAACACGGGCTATCCGCACTCGCTGACCTGGAGCTACTTCGGCCTCTCCGAGGTCATGAACAGCTCCTCGGACTGCGGAAGCTACGATTGGAGCGTCCTGGACCGAGCACTCGACGAGACGGCCTCGTACGGCAACCAGGCCGCCATCCGCTTCTACCTGGAGTACCCGGGAGGCAGCGGGACCCACCCCGCCAACGCGATTCCCCCGTGCTTCGCGGGACACGTCGACAACCGCACCAACGCGTACTGGAACACCGTCAGTCCCGACTACGACAGCCCGTATCTGCTCGCCGCGCTCAAGAACTTCATCGCCGCCTTCGGCGCCCGCTACGACGGCGACCCCCGCCTCGGCTACATCCACCTCGGCCTGATCGGCCTGTGGGGGGAGTGGCACACCTGGCCGTACGACACGGACACCTCCGGCGACTCGTACCCCGACTACATGCCCACCGACGCCCACGGCGCCGAGATCATCAGGGCCTATGACAGCGCCTTCACCCACACCAAGATCGAAGTCCGGTATCCGGAAGCCGGGGGCGGCGCCGCCGACAACCTGCCGGCCGTGGGCTATCACGACGACTCCTTCTGCTACCGCGAGGGCAGCCCGAAGGCCGGTCTGACCCTGCCCTCCTCCCTGGGCGGCGCCTCCTACTCCCAGTTGCAGAAGGCCCTCGACAGCGGTGTGGAGAACCGGTGGACCACCGCCTCCATGGGAGGTGAGGTCCGCCCGGAGATCCAGTCCACCGCCTTCGACAACTGGCCCGGCGGCTCCGGTGACGTGGACGACATGAAGGCGTGCCTCGAACTGGAACACACCACCTGGAAGATGAACGAGGGGAGCGCCGGCTACTCCTCGACCGACCCGAACGTGGCCGCCGCGGTCCGGCTGATGGGCTACGACCTGAGTGTGGACCGGGCCTACTTCCACGACACGGCACAGGGCACCACCACCGTCGGTGTGCGGATCGACAACAACGGCGTCGCCCCGTTCTACTACCCGTGGACGGTCAGCCTCGGACTCAAGGACTCCGCCGGCCGGATCGTCAAGTCCTGGGCCACCCCCTGGGACCTGCGCGAGGTCATGCCGGCGAAGATCCGGGCCTTTCCCGACTGGGGCGTGGGCTCCGACCCCACCTACCTCGACTTCGGGTCCGCCCGGTACTTCGACGCGACCGTCGACCTCTCCGGCGTCACCGCCGGCGACTACCAGCTCGTCATGAAGGCGAAGAACCCCCTGGAGGACATCAGCTCCAACGCCAAGAAGCTGCGCTTCGCCAACGCGGGACAGAACGAGGACGGCTGGCTCGGCCTCGGCGCCATGACGGTCGGCTCCGGCGGCGGCGACACCGCGGCCGGCTACGAGGCGGAGGCCCCCGGCAACACCCTGACGGGGACCGCCAAAACCGCCGACTGCACCGGCTGCTCCGGCGGCGCCAAGGTCGGATACATCGGCAACGGAGCCGCCCTCACCTTCAACGGTGTCGACGGCGGCAGCGGCGGCACCAAGACGGTGACCGTCCACTACGCGACCACCGAGACCCGCTCGGCCACCGTCCAGGCCAACGGGGGCACGCGACAATCCGTCTCCTTCGCCCCCACCGGTGACTGGTCGACGACCGCGTCGACAACGGTCCGCCTCGACCTGGCCGCCGGCACCGGAAACAGCATCACGATCGCCAACGCCTCGGGCTGGGCACCCGACATCGACCGGATCACGGTCACCTGACGCGGGCGTGGGGGGCGAGCCGCGGCTCGCCCCCGACACCCCCGCGCGGGGAGGCCCGGAGTTCCGCGCCGGGCGGGTCGACCACGGGCCGTGACGACCGGTCCGTACGCGGGACCACCGCCGTCCCACCGAACCCGCCCGGCGGTCCGCCGGCCAGGGCGTCCGGCACGGGCGTGTCAGCCCTGGGCGGGTGGCGTACGGACGTACGCTGACCCGGCGGCCCGGCCCGGACCCCGGGCGTTCCACCACGAAGCCGGCGCGGCGGCCCGTGCCCCGCGCGCGCCGGGTCCGCGGCGCATCCTCTCGGACCCGGAGGCATCCTTGCGGTTCAGCTCATCCCCGCCGCGTCCGTTCAGCCGGATTCCGCTGGCCGGACGCTATCCCGCGGCGGTGGCGCTCTCCCTGCTCGCGCTGAGCCCCTATCTGATCCTCACCACGGCCACCGCCCTGATGGAACCGCGGATCATGGCGGACATCGGCGCCACCGCGTTCGAGCTCCAGCTCACCAGCGGTATGTCGAACGCGGCCTACGCGTTCGGCGCGGTGGCCGCGGCGGACCTCGTCCAACGCGCGGCACGGCGGCGGATCTACCTCTTCTGTGAGGTCGGCTTCGTGCTGAGTTCCGTGCTGGCCCTCAGCGCACCGGAGATCGGCCTGTTCAGCGCCGGTGTGGTGCTTCAGGGCCTGTTCACCGGGATGCTGCTGGTCGCGGCGCTGCCCCCGCTGGTCACGGGACACCCGGTCGGGCGGCTGCGCACGACCGCCGCCGTCATCAGTCTCGGACTGTTCGGCATGGTGGCCTTCGGGCCGCTGGTGGGCGGGCTGGTCGGGAGCCTGGGCGGCTGGCGGGCCCTGTTCGCCGGGATCGCCGCGCTGGCGGCGATCGGCCTGACCGTCGGTGCCCTGACCTTCGAGGGCAACGAACCACCGGACCGCCGGGCCAGGTTCGACTGGTCCGCGATCCCGCTCGCGCTCGGAACCACCGCGCTGCCCTTCTTCGGCGTCTCGTGGCTGACCCGTGGTTCGTTCGGCGACCCCGCGTTCTTCGTGCCGGTCGCGTGCGGGCTGGCCTGTGGAGTGCTGCTGGTGGGAGGCCAGTACCGAAAGGCCGTACCGCTGATGCCGGTACGGCCCATCAGCAACACACTGCCCGTCGTCGGAACGGTCAACGCGATGCTCGTCGGCGCCTGTTTCACCTCCCTTCTGGAACTGACCGAGATCTACCTCACCCGGGAAGCGCACTACACGCCGCTGCGCGTCGGCGCGCTCATCACACCCCAGATCGTCGGCGTGTTCGTGGCCGCGATCCTCTTCCGGCGGTTGGTGTCGACCCGCTGGACTCCCTGTCTGGCCCTGTCGGGCACCATCAGCGTGGCCATCGGCGCCGGTGTCCTGCTGACCGTGTCCACGGCGAACGCCTCCACGGTCGTTCCCATCGCCGCGCTCCTTCTCGGCTTCGGCGCGGGAGCGGGCGTGACGCCGGGACTGTTCCTGGCCGGCTTCTCCGTACCGTCGGCGCAGATCGGCCCCACCTTCGCCCTGGTCGAACTCCTCCGGTCGGAAGCCGCGTTCCTGGTCGGGCCCGTACTGCTGCACCTCGCACTGACCATCGGCCCGGCACACGGCTTCCACCTCGCCGTGGCGATCACCCTCGCGCTCGTCGTGGCCGGCGCGCTGCTTCTGGTGAGCCTGTACGCCCTGGGTGGCGCCCGCCCACAGCCGCCGGACCTCGAATCGTGGCTGTCCGGCCGCTCGACGGCCTATCACTCACCGGCTCTGCTCGCCGCTGTGCGTAAGACCTGAGCTGCCGCGCGGGCGCGCACATCGACTGGCGGGTCGGCCGCTCCGCGTGGACCCGGATGTCAGGACAGCGCGGAGGACCCGCGCGGCGGGGGCAGACGGCCCAGGATCTCCCACAACGGCCGGGATCCGGCGGCCCATTCGCCCAGCAGCTGCCGGTCGACCAGGTGCAGGCGCTGGGATTTCGCGTACGGCGGGCACTGGCTGCTGAAACGGCCGTTCGTCACCAGGACGATGACATCGCCGCCGTGCAGCTGGCGGCCGGTCCCGTTCAGGACATGGAGGTCCGGCGTACCGACCGCCGATCCCGACCAGCCGGCCTTCCGGTGTTTGCACTGAATGACCCACCGCCGTCCGAGCGGGTCGGTGGCCTTCACGTCCGCGCCGTTGTCACCGCGCCCGCCGACCTGGACCGCGTCGCGACAGCCGTCCCTCAGCATCAGGTCGCGCACCGCGTACTCGAACTCCCGGTGATGGAGAGCGTCCAACTGCGAGAGCTGGTACCGCAGCCCCCGCTCCTTGACCCGCGCCCACCGTGCACGCTGCCCCCGCCAGTGCGCCCAAGCCGCTCCGGCCCCGCCCGCCGGCACGGCCAGGACCACCAGCACCCACCAGTGCGCCATCAGCCACTGGAACACGACCACCGCGAGGGACACCCCGACCACCGCGACGACCAGCAGTCCGATGCCTTCGATCTGCGCGGCCTGTCTCCCGCGCGCCCGACGCCCCGCTACGCGCCCGCGCCCTGCCACCCGCCTGCGTCGCGCCACCGGAGCGCGGCGCCTCGCGACCCGCCTGCGCCGCGTCACCGCCGCGCTCCGGCGACGACGGGGGCGGCCCCGATCCCGGCCGTCCGGACGGACCAAGAGGCGGGCCCCAGTGGCGCTCGCGGAACCCGGTTGCCGTCCCTTCGCACATGGATGCCGATCCGCACAACTCTCCCCTCCGAGCGAGACGGCGCTCCCCGCGCCGACGAATATCCAAGCACCCACAAGCGCCGCAGCGCGAGAGGTCGATCACTTTGTGTGACAGATGTGGTGTGTGAGGCGGTCGGGGCGGACCTGCGCCACCGCGCGGCGCCGGTCCCGGAGTCGGCGCCGCTCGGGCGGCCGAGCGGCGCCGGGGAGCGTGATCCGAGCCCCGCAGATCCTGATATGATCATCTCGTTACTTCGGTTCAGCACACGAAGTCGCGCGTCTGTGGTCCAAGGAAAGACGTCCGTCTGCCGACGGGAAATGTAGGTGCAAGGCCTGCCGGGCGCTCAACGAAAGTGGTCCCTTCTCAATGAGGAGGGACCACTTCTTCGTTCGCGTCCAGGTCCCCGTCGCCCTCCTTGGCTACCCGAGGCCGCCGTCGCCCCGGAGGAGTCGGGCGTTGATCCATCCGCCTTCCGCGGAGCAGAGGAACGGGACGAGACGGGCGCAGTCCTGCGGCACACCGAGGCGTCCCGGAGCTGTTGAGCGGATCGTGTCCGTTTCTCGCCCCTCGGTCATCCAGCCGGTGTCGGTCGGCCCGGGATCGATCGCGTTGCCGGTGACGCCCGGGTGGGCGGGTTCACGGGGCCGGCGCCGCCGGGTCGCCCCGCCTCGTCCGGGAGCGCGCCGTCGAGAAGTGAGGGCCGTGCGGCGCTCCTGATCAAGAGCGCCGAATCGGCGGATGGCGAGGCACGGCTCCTCCGCCGGATATGGAGCAAGCGCGCCCCACGGTCCCGGACCCATGACGTGGCCGGGGCCTGCTGTGTTTCCTCTCACGCATACGTTCGGATTCGAGGGGCACCCGCACTGACACCACGGACGATGGCCACCGGAATTGCACCGGACGGCCCGAGAGGAAGTCCGGACGACGTACGACAGGCGGGAACATGGCGACGACGGACAGCAAGGACGGCAGGGAGAAGCAAGCGCGTATCGATATCTCGACGGCGATGCGCAAAGCGGCCGGGCAACTCGCCGAACTGCTTCAACGCGAGCCCGGTTCGGTGTCCGCGCTGAAGGCCACGGACGACGGGTGGTCCGCGGATGTGGAAGTCGTCGAGATCGAGAAGATCCCCGAGACCACCAGTGTCATGGCTTCCTACCGCGTCGATCTCGACGGCCAGGGCCAACTCGTGGGCTACGAACGAATTCGCCGGTATTCACGGGGTCAGATCGACCGCTGAGTCGCATCAGCCACCGTGATCAGGCCGGATCGGATCACCCAACTCATTGGAAGGAAGGCTGACGATGAGTCTCGTGCAGCAGAGCAATGCCTCCAGCAGTGGAGGCGGATCCGGAAATCTCTACGACGTTCTCGAGCTGATTCTCGACAGGGGGCTCGTCATCGATGCCTTCGTTCGCGTCTCGATCGTGGGCATAGAGATCCTCAAGATCGATGTTCGCGTCGTGGTCGCCAGTGTCGACACCTATCTGCGATTCGCCGAGGCGTGCAACCGTCTGGACCTCGAGTCCGGCCGCAAGGCGCCCACGCAGCTCACCGACATCGTCGGGGACACCGTCGAGAGCGGGGCCAAGGGCAAGTCGAAGGGGGCGCTGACGGGCGCGGTGGAAGCCTTCACCGACTCCTTCCAGAGCGGCCGTGACGACTCCGGCTCCGACGACAAGGAGCAGGAGAAGCGGCCGGCACGCAAGAGCTCCTCGTCCAGCAGCCGCCGCACCACCCAACGCCGGGAGGACTAGCCGATGCCCACGTACATCTACGCCATCACCGCCGCCGACCACCCCCTGCGGCTGGAAGGACTCAACGGCGTCGGCGACCCGCCGTCCGCTCTGCGTACCGTCAGGACCGGGGCGCTGGGCGCTGTCGTCAGTGACACGCCGCCGGGTCTGCGGGCCAAGCGCCGTGATCTCGTCGCGCACCAGAGCGTGCTGGACCGGCTGATGGCCGACGGCGCCGTGCTGCCGATGAGGTTCGGGCTCGTCGGCCCCGACGATGATCAGGTGCTCACCGTGCTGGAGGCGGAGCGGGACGGCTATACGGCACGCCTCGCCGAGCTCGACGGGTGCCTGGAGTACAACCTGAAGGTCGCGCGGGCGGAGGAGAGCCTGCTGCGGGAGGTACTCGCCGAATCCGAGGAAGTACGCCGGTTGAACGAGTACACGCGGCAGAATCCCGGGGCCCAGGACGAGAAGATGCGGCTCGGCGAACGTCTTTCGCAGGAGATCGAGACCCGGCAGAGCGCGCTGGCGGGCGACATGCTCGATGTGCTGACTCCTCTGGCGGAACGCAGCTCAGCGGCCGACCCGTCGAAGGCGCATTTCCTGAATGTGTCCTTCCTGGTGAAGCGCGACGGGGCCGCGGCGTTCTCCCAGGCCGTGTACGAGGAATCGGAACGCCGGGGCGACGACTACGAGTTCACCCTGAGCGGACCGCTCCCTCCTTACAGTTTTGTCTGAACCTCGCTGATCGGGGGACCCCGGCATGGGCCTCATCACGCAGATCCTCACCCTTCCGCTCGCGCCCGTACGAGGAACCCTCTGGGTTCTCGATCAGACGGTGCTCGCGGCGGAACGCGAATATTACGACCCCGATCCCGTGCGCAAGGAACTGGCCGAGCTGGAGAGGGAGCTGCTGAGCGGCGGTATCACCGAAGAAGAGTTTGACCAGCGCGAGGACGAACTGCTGGACAGACTCGAAGAGATCGAGGCGCACCAGCAGCGTCTGCGAACCGAATCCTGATACGAGGACCGATTCCTGATACGGGGGAGAACGAGGTGCCGAAGAGATGACAGGGAATGTGAAGATAGGTGTCGCCCTCGTGGGCGGCTACCTGCTGGGCCGTACGAAGAAAGCGAAATTGGCCATCGGTCTCGGGATGTTCCTGGCCGGGAAGAAGCTGAATCTCGACCCCAAGCAGCTCGGCAAAATGGTGGCCAACTCGCCTGTTCTGGGCACCCTCAACGACCAGGTCCGCAAGGAGCTGGTGGACGCCACGAAGTCCGCCGCCACCCATGCGCTGACGCAGCGGGCCTCCGGTCTGGCCGACTCCTTGCACCAGCGGACCCTGGACCTCGACGGCAGGGCCGTACCTGCCGAGGACGACGAGGACGGGGACGAGGACGACCGGGACACCCGCGCCGACGCCGACACTGACGGCGACGACTCCCACGACGAAGGCGATGAGAAGCGGGCGCCGCGGCGCAGGACGGCAGCGAAGCAGACCGCCAAGCCGGCCGCCAAGGCCGCGTCCGGAGCCCGTAGGACCGCTTCGGGCCGGACCGGCGACACCCGCAAGAGGACCTCGACCGCCACCCGGAAGACAGCCTCCGGGGCGCGCAAGAGCGCTTCGTCGGCCGGTCGCAAGGAGCGGGGTGGCAGCAATGGCTGAGTCGACTCTGACCAAGTTCAAGGACGACCTGGCCAACGATCCGGCCACCGACCGTCTGAAGGAAGAGCTTCAGAACTACCTCAAGGCACGTGCCCAGCACGCTGTCACCAACCTGGGGCACCGGCTCGGCCAAGGCGTCGGCAAGCTGGCCGACCCCAAGAACGGCCCGGGCGGGGCCGTGAAGAGTCTGGCCAAGGGCGGTCAGGCGCTCAGCGAGGGCAAATCTCCCGCCCAGGCCGCCCTGGCCGCCGGTACCTCCCACCTGAAGGACACCATCAAGGACAAGGTCAAGGGATTGTTCGGCAAGGGACGCAAGGGCGGCGGCGGCAAGTCGAAGAGCGTCACCATCACCGAGGACATCGACGTCGGTGTGCCGGTGCGGGAGGCGTACGACCAGTGGACCCAGTTCCAGGAGTTCAGCACCTTCGCCAAGGGTGTCGTGAGTGTCGAGAAGGCCGACGACACCAGCAGCAACTGGAAGGTGAAGGTCGCCAAGTCCACCCGCAGCTGGAAGGCGAACGTCACCGAGCAGGTGCCGGACGAGCGCATCACCTGGACCACCGAGGGCGCCAAGGGCACGGTCAAGGGCGTGGTGACCTTCCACGCCATCACCGACAACCTCACGCGGGTACTGCTGGTTCTCGAATACTTCCCCAAGGGCCTGTTCGAGAAGACCGGCAACATCTGGCGCGCCCAGGGGCGCAGGGCCCGTCTCGACCTCAAGCTCTACCGCAAGTTCATCATGATGCGGGGCGAGGCCACCGACGGCTGGCGGGGGGAGATCCGCGACGGAGAGGTCGTGCTGGAGCACGACGAGGCCGTCGAGGAGGAGGAAGCCCGCGCGCGGGAGGGCGAGGACGGCGAGGGCACCGAGGAGGCCGAGGAGAGTCCCGAAGCACGGGACGAGGCCGACCTGGAGGAGTCCGAGCACGGCGCCGACGACGGCGAGGACGACGAGGAGTACGCCGACGACGAGGACCTCCCCGCGGCGGACGACGAGTACGACGACGAGGATCCCGCCGAGGACGAATACGAGGACGAGGCCGTCGATGAGGAAGAAGACGAGGAAGAAGACGAGGACGAGGAGGAGCCTTCCCGGCGCCGCACCGCCTCGGCCGGTCGCTGACACACTCCGCCGACAGCACAGACAGGGCTGATTTCACGTGTCCGATTCACTGGCCGGCCGTATGGGGGCATCCTCCGGGGTGTCTCCGTACGGCCAGCAGGGGCAATCCGCCAATCTCGCCGACATTCTCGAGCGCGTCCTGGACAAGGGCGTCGTCATCGCGGGCGACATCCAGATCAATCTGCTCGACATCGAGCTGCTGACCATCAAGCTGAGGCTGCTGGTCGCGTCCGTGGACCGGGCCAAGGAGATGGGCATCGACTGGTGGGAGCACGACCCCTCGCTCTCCTCCCGCGCCCGCCCCGCACACCAGGGGACACAACAGGTGAACGGCCCGCACGGCTCCCACGCAGCCCACGGCTCGTCGCCGGACGACGGCACGGCCGACCCGCTGGCACTGGAGAACGCGCGACTGCGCGCCGAGTTGGCCGAGCTGCGGGCCGCGGCGGCGAGCAAGGAGGAGCGGTGAGCAGCGCCGACACCCGTACCGCCGCCCCGTCGATGAGTTATGTCTACGCCGTCAGCCGTACCGGGGCAGCACTGGATTCCGTCCTGTCCGGCCGGGGCGGGCTGCACGGCGGGCCACTGCGGACGGTGCGTGCCGGGGACCTGGTGGCCCTGGTGTCGTCGGTGCCCCACGACGCCTTCGGCGCGGACGGCCTGCGGGCACAGATGGAGGACATCGCCCGGCTTGAGGTGATGGCCCGCACGCACCACGCCGTGGTCGAGGCCGCCTACGAGACCGCGACCGTCCTGCCCATGCGGCTGGCCACGGTGTATCTGGACGACCGGCGGGTGGCCGAGATGCTCGGTGAACGGGCCGCGGAATTCGGCGCCTTGCTCACCCGGCTCGAAGGACACGTCGAACTGGGCGTCAAGGTCTACGCGGACGCGCGGGAGGCCGCCAAGGCCGGCTCGGCGCGGAGCGAACCCGTGGCGGCGAGCCCGGGGCGGGCGTATCTGCAACAGCGCCGCGCCCAGCAGCGCCACCACCGCGATGCCTACCGGGCGGCCGGGGCGGTCGCCGCCGATGTGCCCGCCCGGGTGGGGGCCATCGTCCGCGCCCGGCTGGCGCACCGCCCACAGCAAGGAGATCTCGCCCCGGGCACCGGCGAGAACATCGCCAATGACGCCTACCTGGTCGAGGCGGCACGCGTCGCCGAGTTCCGTACCGCGCTGGCCGGAATCGCCGACGGCGTTCCCGGCGTACGTGTCGAGATCACCGGCCCGTGGGCCCCGTACTCCTTCGCCACGCCGCCGCCCGCGACGGCAGGCCCCGGCGAGGGAGGCGGGCGACGGTGAACGGAGAACTCGACGAGGCGCTGCCGGCGGCCGGATTCGCCGAGACCCTGAACGGGGGACCGGTGGACGACGGTGAGGACTCCATCGATTCCCTCGCCGGCCGACAGGTCGCGCTCATCGACCTGCTCGACCGGCTGCTGACCGGAGGGGCGGTCCTGACCGGGGATCTCGTGCTCTCCGTCGCCGAAGTGGACCTTGTGCACATCAATCTGCGGGCGGTCATCCGCTCGATCACGCCTGAAGGACCGGCGCCGTGGTGAGCCACCCGGCCCCGCGGGGACGCGAGGAGACGCACCATGCCTGACACATCCCGCGACGGCGACTTCCAAGAGGTCGCGCGGGCGGCGGCGCGCGCGTTCGACCTCGTACCGACGGGACCCGATGAACCGCTGCCCCGCGACGGCATCGCCCAACGCCTCGAAACCGACCCGGACACCGTGGAACGGGACCTGATCAAACTGGTCCTCACCATCGTCGAGCTGCTGCGACAGCTCATGGAGCGCACCGCCCTGCACCGGGTCGACCAGGGCGACCTCCGGGAGGACCAGGAGGAGCGCATCGGCATGACGCTGATGATTCTCCAGGACCGGATGGCCGAACTCTGCGAACGCTACGACCTGACCATGGAAGACCTCAACCTGGATCTCGGCCCGCTCGGCTCGCTGCTGTCCCGCGACGCCGGCTGACCGAAGCCCCCGTGTTTTAGGCCGACTTGAGAGGCAACACGAACGACATGACTACAGAGAACGAAGCAAACAAGGACACGAACGGCACTGCGGGAAAGGCGAAGGAGAGCGCCAAGTCCGCCACCTCCAAGGGACGGCAGACGGCTGAACGCACCGGCGCTACCGCCCGTGGGACGGCGAAGACGGCCGGAGGCCGAGCGAAGAACGGCTCGGCCGGAGCGGCCGCGAAGGCCAGGACATCGGTGCGAGCCGCCGAGGAGTCCGCCGACAGCGGTGTTCGGTCCGCGGGCGACGCCACGAAGCACATCGGGCAGGCGGCCTCCGCGGGCTGGGAAAGCGGACAGCAGGCCGTTCTCTCCACGGCGAACAAGGCCGTCTCCACGGCGACCACCGCCTGGACCGTCATCAAGCACCGGAAGGCCATAGCGGCGGGCGCCGCGGCAGGAGTCGTCGGCCTGGCCGGCGGAGCCTTCGCCCTGGGCCGGCAGACGGCCAGGCCGCACGGCGGTCCGCTCACCCGCATGACGGGGGGCCGGTTCTGACGACCGGCCGCAGCGCCGGCAGCCCTTCCCCGCCCGCTGCCGGCGCCCCGTCTTCCCGAGCGTCCCTGACCGGCTCCCCGTGCGAGCCGGTCAGGGACGCTTGTGTCGGAGCGGTCCCTGACCTGACCGAGCAGACCTGATCGATCACCTGACCGAGCAGGAGTGGACGCTGTCCGCATCAGACCCCCGTGCCGGGCCGCTCAGTTGCTCAGCATGGCGCGGCGCGGGCGTGCCGGTCACCGCGTCATTCGGCACGGGTCTTACTCGGCACGGGCCGGCGACAGCGTCACGGTCGTGAGCACCGAGTCGTCCTCGGGACGGGCTCCTGGAAGGCGGTGACGGGCGGCCACCAGGGCCGCGTCGACATCCCGCGTGCCGGTCGACACGCACAACGTATAGGCGATGTCCGCCAACCGCTGCTGTACCTGCGGCGTTCCGTTCTCCGCGTTCAGTACCCGCAGCGCGTCGTACTGTTCGACCAGCTTGTTCAGGACGGCGGGATGGGCCATCAGCATGCGGAACTCTCCTTCAGGTGACAGCCAGGTGGCGGCCGCTACGGGTTGGGCGCTTCCCCGGTTACCCCGTGGTCGGCCCGGTATGCCGACGTGTTCTCATGAGTGTGCGCCGGCCCCGTAAATCCGTCCCGGTCGTCATCACCGGCCCGGATCAGCAGAGAGCGACGTACGAGGCCCGAGCCTGCCGGCCCGTGCGGCCGTGCGGTCGTACAGCCGCAGAGTCGGTCGCCGGCTGACATGAGGGCGCGCAATTCAGTGGCGGGGCCGTGCTGGTACGCGCGACCCTGCCCACATGGACCAGGGTGAGCACATCAACGCACCGGCGGAGACGCGCTGGACGCGGTCGACCATCTATCCCGACATGTGGGTTGATCCGGACGACGACCCGCGCGAGACCGATGCCGCGACTGCCGATGAACGCGGCATCCTGCTCGACAACCTGCGCCACTACCGCCTCACCCTGGAAATGAAATGCGCGGGCCTCGACCCGGAACAGCTGGCCCGCCGCTCCGTACCGCCTTCCACCATGTCCCTGCTCGGGCTGGTACGGCACATGACCGAGGAGGAACGGCACTTCCGCCGGGTGATGGCCGGTGAGGACGTCCCGAAGCTGTACCGCACCGAAGAAGACCGCGACGGCGACTTCAACGGCGCGACCGCCGAACCGGAGGTTGTGGAGGACTCCTGGCGTCAGTGGCGGGCCGAAGTGGAACTCACCGACCGGTACCTGGCAGGCGTCGCCGACCTGGGCACCCGGAACGCCGGCTTCTCCGATCTGGGCCCCGAACCCGGTGGGGACGAGCGGCTTCGCGATGTCCTGGTGGCGCAGATCGCGGAGTACGCGCGGCACTGCGGCCACGCCGACCTCCTGCGCGAGCGGATCGACGGCCGAGTGGGCCAATGACCACCACGACCGGGGCGCCTTGTCACGGTCGGTCGAGCGAGCACACGGTCAGGCGTGCCGGAAGTCAGGACCGTCCCGCCGGGCAGTCCGAAGCTCCTCAGCCCTGGACGGCGGCCCCCGCCTTGCCGTGAGGAGCGGTTTCCCGCGCGGGCCGAGAAGGGAAGGCGACCTCCTGGGCCGCCTCGATCATCCGGAAGATCTCGTCCACCGCTGCCTCCGGATCGGCCGCCTCGCGGGCCAGCGAATGGGCGTCGATCACGAACCTCGCGATCGTTCGGCAGGCCGTCGTGGTCTGCGGCAGGCCGAGATCGGCGGCGATGGCCGTTGCCAGCGACTCCGCGTGGCGCAGCCTCATCGACTCCTCGTACTCCCGCAGGGCGCGTGATTCGTCGATCATGCGCCAGACCGGGGCGGCGCCGTTCGCCGTGCAATGCCGCACCATGGCCTGGATCTCGCGGCGCAGCGCGGGGATGAGCGGCTCGTGCGGCGCCCGGCCGGTGACCGCCTGCGTGAGGCGTTGCTCGAAGTTGTCGTCCTGCTCGAACACCAGGGCCTCTTTCGAGGCGAAGTGGGAGAAGACGGTGGTGACGGCCACGTCGGCCTCAGCGGCCACGTCGCGGATGCCCACCGCGTCGTACCCGCGTTCCAGGAAGAGTCGCAGGGCGGTGTCGGCGATGTTCTGCCGGGTCGCGGCCTTTTTGCGCTCACGGCGTCCGGACGGCGAGGTCATGAGCTCAAACTATCAGATCCAAAGGTGCAACGGTTTCTAAACACTAACCGTTAGTGTTACGGTCGGCCGCATGAAGAGAGTGAGCTTCGCCGAGTTCGGCGGTCCGGATGTACTGCGACTCGTAGACGCCGAGGAGCCCCACGCGGGCCCCGGCCAGGTACGCATCGCCGTGCGGGCCGCGGGAGTGAACCCCGTCGACTGGAGAATCCGTGAAGGCCAGTTCCAGAAGGTCCGTCCGATCGAGCTGCCCGCCGGAGTCGGACAGGACGCCTCCGGGGTGGTGGACGAGATCGGCGAGGGCGTGGAAGGTGTCGAGGTCGGCGACCACGTGTTCGGTGAGGGTTCGAGTACCTATGCCGAGTTCGCCGTGTTGTCGGCCTGGGCCCGTATGCCCGAGGGCCTGACGTTCGAAGAGGCGGCCGGATATCCCTCCGTGGTGGAGACGGCGCTGCGCATCATCCGCCAGGTCGGTGTGCGGTCCGGGCAGACGCTGTTGGTCAGCGGCGCGTCCGGGGGAGTGGGATCGGCGGTGCTGCAGATCGCCCGCGATCGCGGCATCACGGTGATCGGCACGGCCGGGGCCGGGAACCTGGACTATCTCCGTGGCCTGGGTGCCGTCGCCACGACGTACGGTGCGGGCTGGGTGGAGCGGGTAAGGCAACTCGGCCAGGTCGACGCGGCGCTCGATCTGGCCGGCTCGGGCGTGATCGGGGAGCTGATCGAGCTGACCGGGGATCCGCAGAAGGTGATCTCCATCGCCGATCTCGCCGCCCCGGATCTCGGTGTCCGATTCTCCGGCGTGGCCGGAAGCGTGCCGGAAGCGCTCGCCGAGGCCGCCGATCTCATCTCGCGGGGGAAACTCCACATCCCGGTCGAGCAGTCGTACACGCTCGCCGAGGCCGCGACGGCGCACATCGACAGCCGCGCCGGTCACACGCGCGGGCGCCGGGTCGTGGTCGTCCGAGCGGTCCCGCACGCGGTCGCACCACCCGGCCCGAGGTAAGGGGCGCGGACCCGGTGGTGGATGCGCCCCGTCGGCGCTCCGCCGTTACGGGCGTATCCACCGCGAAGAATCGTTTACGTCGATCGCGGGGCATCCAGGACGCCGTGCTCGGGGAAACCTGCCACCGGAACTGATCCTTCGGATCTCCGGAAAGGTCACTATGCGCAAGTTCACCCGCATCGCCGCCCTCGCTCTCGTTCCCGCGACAGCCCTCGCCCTCTGCTCCGGGGCCGCCGCCACCGCGGTCGCGCCCGCCGCCCTCCCCGCTCGGGCAGTCACCCTCCCCGCGGCACACCCCGAGGCGGCGCCCGAAGCCAATGCGGTGCAGACGGTCACCGCGTTCTTCGACCAGTACAAGCGCGCGGCTCTGGGCGCCGGCCCCTACACCCCGCAGGAGGTCCGCGACCGCTTCCTCACCCCCGATCTCAACGAGAAGCTCGACGCGTGGGCGGCTGAGCACGACGCCGACCCCGTCTTCCGCGCTCAGAACGTCCCCCAGAGGCGGTCCGTCGCACGCGAAGCCGGCGACCCCGACTCGACCAAGGTGCTCGTGACCGAGTACTTCAGCGGCGGCGCCCCCACGAAGGTCCGCTACACCGTCTCCCACTCCACCGACAGGATTGTCGCCATCGAGAACGCCTAGAAGGCGGGCAGAAAGCGCCTGGGAAACGGGTGGAAACAGCCCGCCGGCCGTGAACCGTCGACCGGGGCCCGCCCCCCGCCCCCGGCGGGGCGGCGGCGGGGGGGGGCCGGGGGGGGGGGGGGGGCCCCCCGGGCGCGGGGAGAGGGCGCCCCCGCCGGGGGGTTACCCCCCCCGCGGGGGAGGG
>NZ_JBIBBW010000001.1:0-375006 GCF_042900885.1 Streptomyces sp. NPDC012835 | reverse complement strand
GCCGCGCGCGCTCCCCCGCCGCCCCCGCCGCCGCCCCCCCCCCCCCCCCCCCCCCCCCCCCCCCCCCCCCCCCCCCCCCCCCCCCCCCCCCCCCCCCCCGGCCGGTGGCGCCGGTCGGGGCCGGTCGGGCCCCTCGGGAGCGGTCAGAGGCCGCCCCGGCAGGGGCTTTCCGCCCCTCGCGGTGCAGGACCGACGCGGTGGCAAGCCGACGATCCGGTGGAGGCGGTACGCGGAAAAGGGAGTTGTCCGGTACCGCATGTGGAGAAACAGAAACGGGCCTTCCCCGGGTACAACCGTCCGGAAAACAGCGGCGTCTGACCTTCGGGGAGCCCATTCCCCCGTAGTTCACCATCCCGTCGTCGACGTTTCACCGAGGATGATCCCCACATGGTCCAGACCCCCTCCGGCCGCCGTACGCTCAAAAGGACCGCCGGTGCGGTCGGCGCTGTCGCGCTGCTCGCGCTGGGCGCCGCTCCTGCCACCGCCGCCGACCCCACCACGGGAATCGCCCTCGGCGCGTTCGACCCGATCGACGGAGTCAAGCCCGGCAGCAGCGTCGAGGTGCCGGCCACCTTCACCAACACGGGCAGCGAGGCGCTGAGCAAGGTCTACCTGTCGTACAGCGTGACGCGCGGCCTGAGCCACACCGAGCTTCCGTCCAACTGCCTTCGCTACGAGGTCCCTTCGTACGACGAGGCGCCCAGCAAGTCCGAGGCGGTCTGCGAATTCGACCAGACCGTCAAGCCCGGTGCCGTCTACGCGCCGGCGAAGCCCCTGACACTGAAGGCCGCCGACCACGCCCTGTACGACCGGCTCCGGGTGGCCGTGGTGCCCGCCTTCGGTGGGCCGGAGGAGAACGCCTCGGACCCGGTGCGCGGGACCGGCCCCGCCGTCGAGCTGGTGGAGCGGCCGGACGACACCCCGGCGACCGGTGGGAGCGAGGACGGGGACGCTGCCGACATAGCGGTGACCGCGGACAACACCGCCGACTTCCAGGTCTCCGGTGCGGAGTTGAAGGGTGACGTCGGGGACACCGTCGATCTGAAGGTCGAGTTCACCAACGCCGGACCGGGCTGGGTACTGCGGGACCTCGGCGTGTCCGCCACCGAGGTGCTGATCGACCTCCCTGCCGGCACCACGGTCACCAAGGGCGACGGGTACTGCGACAAGCGGCCCGCGGGCGGCTACGCGTGCGGCACGAGCCAGTCGTGGATCGATGAGGGCGACGGCACGTCGTACACGTTCAAGGTGCGGATCGACAAGAAGGTGGCCGGTGCCAAGGGAACGGTGGCGCTCGCCGGCTCCGCCCGGCCGTTCGACAAGGTCGCGTCCAACGACAAGGCCGAGATCACGCTCGACGTGACCGGCGCCGGCTCGACCTCCGCAGGCTCCTCGGCCGGCGGTTCCTCGACCGGCGGTGCGGCGACATCCGGCGGCTCCTCGGCCGGGTCCGGCGAGCCCACCCCCACCGCCACCACGGGCGGCTCCGGCTCCTCGACGACGGGAGACTCGGACAGCACCGGCGGTTCGACGGGCGGCGACGCCACGACGACGGGCGACCCGGGTTCGGCCACGACCGTCGAGGGCGGTCTCGCGAACACCGGTTCCGGATCGGTCCTGCCTCTCGCGGGATCGGCGATCGCGGTGGCAGGGCTCGGCGCCGGAGCGGTCCTGCTGGCCCGCCGCCGCGCCATCCGCGAATAACCCGGCGACCACCCCATCGGCTCCAGGGCCGGTGGGGTGACCGAAGCGGTGCGGGGCCGCTCCTGCGTCAACGCGCTGTGCGGGCGCGGGTGCGGCCACGGACACAGGTACGGAGGCCGGGAGCCGGGACCAGGGGCGGGCTGCGGACGAAGTCCGGGGAAACAGCCCGCCGTTGAGTTCCCGCTGCGTACACTCCGTCACTGCAGGCAACCACGTGTGTGGTGTCGGGGACGAGGAGTGAACGGTGCCGGTGACGCCCGAGGCCGGATACAAGGTCGACGACCGCTACCTCCTGCGGAAACTCATCGGCAGAGGAGGGATGGGCGTCGTCTGGCAGGCATGGGACGAGACGCTGAAGCGGCACGTCGCGGTCAAGTGCGCGCGCCCGGACGACAGCGAGGCGGCGAAACGGCTCAAGAAGGAGGCGCGGCTCGCCGCTCGGCTGCATCACCCGAACATCGTGCCCGTCTTCGACTTCGTCGAGGAGGAGACGGCCTGCTGGATCGTGATGGAGTTCGTGCCCTCGCGCAGTCTCGCCCAGGCAGTGGCCGAGAGCGGACTCCTCATGCCCGAATACGCCGGATCGGTCGGTTGTCAGATCGCGGCCGCGCTGGCGAAGTCCCATGCCGAGGGTGTGGTGCACGGCGACGTCACGCCGGAGAACATTCTCGTGACCGACGACGGCGTCGCCCGGCTGATGGATTTCGGGATCGCGCGGGCGCTGTGGAGCGACGATACGCGGACACAGACGGTTTCGGGCACGGTGCGCGGCAAGCCCAAGTACCTCGCACCCGAGGTGGCCAAGGGCCGGCCGGCGGATGAGAAGGCCGACGTGTTCTCCCTGGGGGCCAGCCTGTTCGCGGCGGTCGAGGGGCGGTCGCCCTACGGGGAGGCCGGGACTCCCCTCGCATACCTGGCCCGAGCCATCGAGGACCACATCGAGACGGCGGAGCGGGCCGGCCCGCTCAGCGCTCCGCTGACCGCGTTGCTGGAGGTGGACCCCCGGCGCCGCCCCGCCGCCACCGAGGCGCGGCGTCTGCTGACCCGCTCCGCCCCGCCGCCCCCGCACACCCGGGCCGAACTGAACGACGGCCGCACACTGGCCCTGCCTCCCCTCCCGCCTCCTCGCGTCTTCGCTCTCCTCCGGTCTCTCGCGCTCCGGCTGCCGAGGTCCGTGCGCCGTCGGCGCCGCTCGCTGGCGGTCACGATGGGGGCGTTGTTTCTGGCGGCGGCGGTCACGGCCGGGTTCCTCGTCGTCCGCGGCGGCGGGGAGAGCGACGGCGGGCGCGCGACGGGCGCGGCCGACGAGAAGCCCGCCGCGACCTCGGCGGCGGGGCGGGCCGGTGCCATCGGCGACCCCAGCGGCGCGGACCCCTGCAAGCTGCTCGACGCCGCAGCGCTGAGCCGCTTCGGAGACACGCGGCTGACTCCGGAGTACGGGGAGTTCAACAGGTGTGACGTTCTGGTACGGAACGACGGCGTCGAGGTCGCCGACGCCCAGGTCCGCCTCGACGCGGAACCCGCCGAATTCGACAGCGGTGTGCCCACCCGCAAGGTCGGCGACCTCGTGATTGCCGCGTTCGAGCGGGACGGGGACGCCTGCGTACGGGGTATCGCGACCGCCGATCGCCAACAGATCCAGGTCATCGGGAAACGGCTCGGCTCGCCGGCACCGGACCTGTGCGAACTGGCCGACGCCGCCACCGACCAGGTGGTCGGTGTGCTGGACGACGACGCCGTACCCCGGCGCACGTCGCGGCCGGCCGCGAACTCGCTGTCCACGGTCGACGCCTGCGCGCTGCTCGACGCCGACGCGCTCCGCCGGGTCCCCGGCGTCGACGCGCGCAATCAGCGGCGCGGCTTCGGCTCCTGGAGCTGCGGATGGTCCAGCGACGACGACGACAGTGAGGTCCTGGTGCGGTACAGCAGGGACAACTCGCTCGCGGACGACGGCCGGCCGACGGAGATCGCCGGGACGAAGGGTTATCTGTCGCCGCAGGAGTCCAGCGACGACAGCTGCGTCGTACGGACCCCGCACCGGACGTACACGAACTCCGCCGGCGACCGCACCATCGAACTCCTCGAACTGACCGTGTACTCCCCGCAGTCGGTCGGTGAACTGTGCGGCAGCGCCACATCGCTCGCGGCCACCGCCGTGCGGAACATCGCGAAGCGGCTGCCGGGGAAGTGACATGACGGTGCCCGCACATCCGGCGTGGTCGTACGCCCGCTCACACCGGATACGGTGCGCACGCGGCCACCTCGTGCCTCCGCGCCACACCCCCGGGGGCGCGGCGGGACTCAGCGGCGAGGTGTCCCGCTGTCCGCCCGGACCGTGTCCGTACCCCAGCTCGCGAGGAGGCGGAGCGCCTCCGCCGAAGCGGAACCCGGCTCCGCGTGGTACACGCACAGGTACTGTTCGTGATCGTCCGGGAGATGCAGCGTCTCGTACGAGAGGGTGAGATCGCCGACCAGCGGATGCCGCATCCGCTTCACCCCGTGGCCCTTCTCCTTCACATCATGCGTGGCCCACAGCCGCCTGAACTCCTCGCTCTGGACGGAGAGTTCACCCACGAGCGTCGACAGATCCGGGTCCTGCGGGTGCTGGCCCGCGTACAGCCGCAGATAGCTGACCATGTCGGACGCCTTGGACTCCCAGTCCAGGAACAGCTCGCGGTAGTCGGGGGAGAGGAAGGTCAGCCGCGCCCAGTTGCGCTCCGCGGGCGGCAGCTTGCCCCAGTCGCCGAACATCGCCGCCGCCATCCGGTTCCAGGCGAGGATCTCCGAGCGCGCCCCGCCGATGTAAGCGGGCATGCCCTCCATCGACTCCAGCAGCTGCCGCAGCGCCACCCGCACCTGCTGCTGCCTGGGCACCCGGTACTTCCTGCGCTGCTGCTTCGGCTTGGCGAGATGGGTGAGGTGCGCGTGCTCGGCGTCGGTCAGGCGCAGGGCGCGCGCGATGGAGTCGAGTACCTCCGCCGACACATTGCGCCCGTTGCCCTGCTCCAGGCGTGTGTAGTACGCCACCGAGACCCCGGCCAGCTGTGACAGCTCCTCGCGCCGCAGTCCCGGCACGCGCCTGTGCCGCCCGTGGGAGGGGATTCCCACGTCCTCCGGCTTGAGCCGAGCCCGCCGGGTGCGCAGGAATTCGCTCAGCTCGGCCCGGCGGTCGAGGCCGTCGGGGCGGGCCGTCTGTCCGTCGTCCGTGGCGGGGGTCTCGTTCATGCCTCCCAGTATTCCCGGTCGTACGACCGGAAGCCTGACCCCGTCAGTAGTAGGACCACGGGACGTACGCAAAGCGGTGACCTGGGTGAATCCGACGCGAGGAGGCACGGTGGGGACATGACCACGACTGTTGCTGCATACGCCGTTCCCAGCGCCAAGGCCCCGCTGGAGCGCACCACCATCGAGCGCCGTGCGGTCGGCGAGTCCGACGTACTGATCGACATCAAGTTCGCGGGCATCTGCCACTCCGACATCCACCAGGCCCGCGAAGGCTGGGGAGAGGCCATCTTCCCGATGGTGCCCGGTCACGAGATCGCCGGAATCGTCGCCGAGGTCGGTTCCGGTGTGACGAAGTTCAAGGTCGGCGACCGGGTCGGCGTCGGCTGCATGGTCGACTCCTGCCGCGAGTGCGAGAACTGCCAGGCCGGGCAGGAACAGCACTGCATACGCGGGAACATCGGCACGTACAACGCGGTCGGCCACGACGGCGAGCCCACCTACGGCGGCTACTCGCAGAAGGTCGTCGTCGACGAGAACTTCACCGTCCGCGTCCCGGACGGGCTGGCACTGGACGTGGCCGCGCCGCTGCTCTGCGCGGGCATCACCACCTACTCCCCGCTCAAGCACTGGGGCGCCGCACCCGGCAAGAAAGTCGCCGTGGTCGGCCTGGGCGGCCTCGGCCACATGGCCGTCAAGATCGCGCACGCCCTCGGCGCCGAGGTCACGGTCCTCTCCCAGTCCCTGCGCAAGAAGGACGACGGCCTGAAGCTGGGCGCCGACCACTACTACGCCACCAGCGACCCGGCCACCTTCGAGAACCTGACGGGCACCTTCGACATCATCGTCTCCACGGTGTCGGCGCCCCTCGACTTCGGCGCGTACCTGAGCCTGCTCAGGACGGGCGGCGCGCTGGTGAACGTCGGTGCCCCCGAGGAGCCCGTGGCCCTCAACCTGTTCTCGTTGATCGGCGGCAACAAGACCCTCGCCGGTTCGATGATCGGCGGCATAGCCGAGACCCAGGAGATGCTCGACTTCTGTGCCGAGCACGCCCTCGGTGCCGAGATCGAGCTGATCGAGGCCAGCCAGATCAACGAGGCGTACGAGCGTGTGCTCGCCTCGGACGTGCGCTACCGCTTCGTGATCGACACAGCGACGATCTGACCCGCGACGCTCCGAGCCGCGACACTCCGAGCCGCGTCGCCCTGTCGGGCGGGTGACTCGGCGGCCGGCTTGCCGGCCTCTGCCGGCCGGCGTCGGGACCCGTCCGGACAGGGGTTCCTCCTCCACGCACGTGGGAGGAGGAACCCCTGTTTCGGCGCCGGGCCTGACCGTCCTGTCAGGGCGCGATGCCCACCCCGTCGATCCGGCCCAGCGCCCTCTCCCGCGCCGCCGTCAGGACCGGCCAGCGCAGGCCGCCGGGGCGCGCTTCGACCCGTGACGCGTACGACCCGGGGACGAAATCGGGCTGGTAGAAGCAGCCGGTGCCGTACACACGGTCGTGGGAGAGGCAGGAGGCCGCGAGAGAACGAGGCGTGGGTTTCCTGCCCGTACGCACCCAAGTGTCCAGCGCGGTGATGGAGTTGGCGTACTCCGCGTCGCTCAGCCCGCTGTGCTCGCTCTCCCGGGTGAAGCTCTGCACCAGGTACCGGTCGCGGTGGGCGCCGCGCAGGCTGGCCCGGTAGGCGGCCTCGTGTTCCACGAACGCCGTGGGATCGTCGATGGCGTGCAGGGTCAGGACCGGGATCCGCACGTCACCGGTGATGTCACTGTCCCAGGACAGGTCGCGTACCGCCGTCGGATCGGCGCGGAACCGCTCGACGCCCGCGTTGAGCGCGTCGTCGTCGTGGGACCCGGAGTAGACGACACCCCGGTTGCTGAACGGATTGCGCCCGCCGAGCCGGTTGTGGACGATGTCCCGGAAGGTGAAGACGGAGAATCGCAGATGGGACTCCAGGGTCCTTTCCGGAACGCGCGTGACGGCGAGGATGTCGTCCAGATTGCGCTGCTGGAGGGAGGTGCGGTCCCGCGGGGCGGCGGCGTAGCCCGTGCACTCCTGAAGTCGCGCCCGCAGCCCGGCGCCGGTCAGCGTCGAGCCCGCCCGCAGTCCTTCCCACAGCGGGTACGGGGGCTCGGAGGGGCGGGGGAGGTTCTGGCAGTAGTACTGGTAGACCACCCGCAGGTCCACCCGGTAGTCGTAGCCCCGGGAGCCGCCTCCCAGAACACCGTTCGTGAGCAGGGCGCCCGCGTAGGGGCCGCGCTTTCCCGCGCCGTACCTCTCGACCACCTTGGCGGCCACATTGCCGCCCCACGACTGGCCGTGGACATAGGTCTTCGCCGGACCGCCGAACCGAGACACGAACAGACGGCGTACGTTCTCCGTGTCCTCGGCCGCCATGCGGGTGCCGTATCCGCCGCGCCGGTAGGAGGACCCGGCCCAGGCGTACCCCTCGTTCACCATGACCGACCAGCGTTCGAGGTCACCGACGCTGCGCTCGGGGTCGGACTCCGCCCCGAGGTCCGGGCCGCCGTGGGCGTGCACGACGAGCGAGCCGTTCCACTTCTTGGGAACGGCGATCGCGTAGTGGGCGCCGTTGCCGTCCTGTCCGGTGTAACACGTGGCCTTCCCCACCAGATTCGCCGGGCAGGCGACGGCTCCCGGACCGGCCGCCGCCACGGCGGGGACGTGCGGGCCGAGGACCGTTGCGGCCAGGACACCCGCGAGGCCCGTCGCCACGGCCGCGAACCGGCTTCGACGGCGCCCCGACCGCCCTCGGATGTTCTGCCGTCTCCTGCTCAGCCTGTCGTTCATGGAGTGCTCTCCTCGATCTCGTCCGCGCGGCGTCGCGCGGCGCCGCCGATGCTAGAGAGAACTGAGCCGAAGCCCCACAGCCCTGTCATTGCGTTCATATTGAAGATGGCGGGACGCACGCCATGCCTGTCCGGTTCCGCCGGGTGCGGAAGGTGTCCGTGGGCGGTCAGCGCGGCGGCGGTCGTGGCGCTTCGACGCGCGCCGGGCGGGCGAGGGGGACCCTTCGGCCGCGGCTCGCGGTGGGGGCGCGGTACGCCGGGTGTCAGCGCCCTGGCAGAATCCGGGGCATGGCTGAACGTGTGATCGCCGCGTGTGACGGGGCGTCGAAAGGAAACCCCGGGCCCGCCGGCTGGGCCTGGGTCGTCGCCGACGCGGAGGCGGCCGGGGTAGCCCGGTGGGAGGCGGGCCCGCTGGGCACGGCAACCAACAACGTCGCCGAACTCACCGCTCTGGAGAGGCTCTTGACGGCCACGGACCCCGCTGTCGCGATGGAGGTCCGGATGGATTCGCAGTACGCGATGAAGGCCGTCACGACCTGGCTGCCCGGCTGGAAGCGCAAGGGCTGGAAGACGGCCGCCGGCAAGCCCGTCGCCAATCAGGAACTGGTCGCCCGCATCGACGCCCTGCTCACCGGCCGCAGCGTGGAATTCCGCTACGTGCCCGCCCACCAGGTCGACGGCGACCGCTTCAACGACTTCGCCGACCGGGCGGCCAGCGATGCCGCGATCACCCAGCGGGCCGCCGGCAGCGCCCTCGGCTCTCCGCAGCCGCCGCCCGCACCCGACACCGCGCGGTCCGCGGGGAGCCGCGGCTCCTCCGGTGGGGCGGCGAAGGCCGGTAAGCCGTCGTCGAAGCGGCGCGCCCCGGGGAACACGAAGCGGACGCTCAGCGCCAAGTTCCCGGGCCGGTGCCGCTGCGGGCGCTCCTATGCCGCGGGTGAGTCCATCGCCAAGAACCCCGACGGCTGGGGCCACCCGGCATGCGCCACCGCCGAGGCCGCCGAGGCGTGACCCCGTAACCTCCACGCCCCCGGCGCCGTGGCTGCCCGGTCTCGCGGGCCGCGCCCCGGTGTGTGGGGGACGGGGGAGCGGAGGGAGCGTCGTCGCTGGAGCGGACGGGGCACACGGCTCCGCCCGTCGTGTCACGAGACATCCTCGGCGACCGGCGGAGACGCGCGCCGAGCGCCGGGCACAGGGGTCTTCGGCGACGTGGTGATTCCGTACTGGGCGGCCTGGGCGGTGAACATGCTCTGGTAGATACCGCCCTGCCGGGCCATGAGTTCGTCGTGCGTGCCCTCTTCGGCCAGGTGCCCCTGATCGAGGACGTAGACGCGGTCCGCGTTCGCGGTCGCGGCGAGGCGGTGCGTGACGAGCACGACCGCGTGTCCCCGCTCGGCGAGGGACCACAGTCCCTGGAACGCGGCGATCTCGGCGTGCGGGTCGAGCGCGGAGGTCGGTTCGTCGACGAGCAGGAACGGCGCTCCCCGGTACAGACTCCGTGCGGTCCCCAGCTTCTGCCACTGTCCGCCGGAGAGCTGGACACCGCGCTCGTAGCCCTTGAACACGATGGAGTCCCAGCCGTGCGGCAGACTCTCCACGAGGTCGAGCACGTTCGCGGCTCGGGCGGCATCCTTGACGCGGCCCATGTCCCGGACGCGGTCGCCGGCGCCGATGGCGACGTTCGCGGCGGCGGTCATCTCCCAGCGCGGGAAGTCCTGCGCGAGCAGCCCCACCATGGCGAAGACCTGGGCCCGGTCGGCGTCGCGGAGCTCGACCCGGTCGCCCTTCCCGTCCTCCCACCACACGTCCCCGTCGGTGGGCAGCATCAACCCGGCGAGCACCCTGGTGAGGGTCGTCTTGCCGGATCCGTTCGCGCCCACCAGCGCCGTCACCTCGCCCCGGCGCACCGACAGGCTCACCCCGTTCAACGCCGGAGCGGCCGCTCCGGGATAGGTGAACGACAGGTTGTCCACGCGCACGCTCTCCACGTCCGGGGGCAGCGGTGTTCCGGCGGACGGGATGGCGTGCTCGGCGGCCAGTTCGATGGCGGTCTCGGTGTCGGTGAGGAACAGCAGTTCCTCGTAGAGACGGTTGACCTGCTGGACGAGGGAGGCCAGACGCGCGGTCGACGTACGGATGGCGATGACCGCGGTGCCACCCACGGCGAGCGGCAGGCCGCCGCTCGCCAGCAGCCACCACAGCACGCCGTAGCAGGCCAGCGACGCCAGTCCGGCGAAGGCACCGGCGACCAGGTCCGTGGACGCCTGCGCGCGGGCCAGCCGCCGCTGCTCGGCCTCCGTCTGCCGGGACATCTCCTCATAACTGCCCAGAAGTTTCGCTCCGGCCGCGTGCACCCGGATCTCGGCCGCCGCGTGCGGCCGCGTGAGATAGCCCAGCAGCGAGGCGATGGCCCGCCGGTGGTCGACCCAGTGCAGCCGCGAGACGTAGTCGCGGCGCGCGGAACGGATCGCCCCCCACCCCTTGGGAAGGGCGATGGCCAGCAGCATCGGCAACAAGGTCCAGTGCAGCGACACCAGCACGACCGCCGCCGCCACCATCCCGATGAGCACATTGCCCACGCCCACCGACAGCCGCAGCATTCCGCGCGCCGAGTCGGTGCCGAACCTCCCCGCCTCCAGGACACGTTGAACCTCCGGCCGCTCGGTCGCCGCGACCTCGACGCGGGTGACGGCCGCGTAGTACCGCGCGGACACCGCCCGTTCCACCTGCGGCTCCAAGCGGCCCGACATCGCCGTAGACCACGCCGACAGCAGCGCCGCTCCCATCGCGGTGACGGCCAGCACCACCAGTGACGGCAGGGCGTCGTGGAGCTTGTCCGCGGTCGGGCCTTCCGCGAACAGCCGCGTGAGCACCGCGTTGACGGCGACAAGCCCCCACGCGGCGGTCACCCCCTGCCCGAGCTGGGAGGCCACGACCCCGCCCAGCGCCCGGCGGTCCGTCTGCCAGCCGGTACGCAGCACCATGCCCATCATGCGCGGCAGCGCGGCCGCCATATAGGTGAACGACAGCCGGGTCAGGGGCCCCTCGTGCCGCACATAGGACTGGTCGTAGCGGAGGCGGCCCCCGTAGAGCTCGCGTTCCGCGTCTGAGATTCTGTCGTTGCCCGGCACTGTTTTCGTGTCCTGCTGCGCGCCGCGGCGTGGTCCGGCCGTTGTCAACGTCGCTCCCCTCCGAAGGTCCTGGCGGTGTCGTGGAGTTCAACGACACCGCCCAGTTTTCGAACACATGTCTTTCGGCCGGTCTGAGAGGCCGGGCGCGGCGCGGGTGGTCCAAGGTGTGAGGCCCCCGAGCCCTTGTCCCGCAAGAGCGCGCTGGTGGAGCCGGATGGCCGAAACGCTGATGGTCTGCCCCGGCGCATCGGCCGGCGCCGAGCCGTATCACCCGGCGCCCGGGAGAGCCGGCGGAGCATGCCGACCCCGGACCCGCGTAACCCGCAGCCCCGCGCGCGATTTAACGGGTCGCCCCCGCAACGCACTCGGCCTAGGATCCGGGCATGATGATCACATATGAGTGGCGGGGCGACTTCGATAATGCGGCCCTCAACGCGTTGCACGCCGACGGCTTCGGCTCCCCGGCGGACCCCACCGACTGGCGAGCACGACTTGAGCGCCACAGTCTCGGCTGGGTCTGCGCCTGGGAGGACGGCTCTCTGATCGGCTTCGTCAACGTCGTCTGGGACGGCGGAGCTCACGCCTTCCTTCTGGACACGGTGGTCGCCCGGCACCGTCGGTCGAGCGGGGTGGGCACCGCGCTGGTCACCGTCGCGGTCGAGGAGGCCCGCGCCGCGAAGTGCGAGTGGCTTCATGTCGACTTCGAGGAGCATCTGCGCTCGTTCTATTTCGACGCCTGCGGCTTCCGGGAGACACCGGCGGGGCTGATCGCACTCTGACACCACCGCGCCGGCTCCCGTACGCCGGGCACTGAACGCCGGTGCGGATGTCGGCCGAGCACCCCGAGAGGCAGACCGCCGATTCAGCCGCGCCTTGACCGGCGCGACAAGTACGGCCTTCTCAACCACTTGGTAGCGTTCGCTGACTGCACCGCTCGGACGGATGCGGCAGCGCTCAAGAGAGAGGGGCCGGGCGACGATGCAGGCGTCGGAGGTCTCGCGGGCGGTGGCCGTGGTCCTGTCGGTCGCCTCGTCACTCGGCCTGCCGGCCGACGACGCCATCGTCCTCCAGGACTCGAACCGGCTCACTCTGCGTCTGCTGCCGTGTGACGTGCTGGTCCGGGTGGCACCCGTTGCACATCAAGGCGCACAGTTCGAAGTCGAGCTTGCTCAGCGGCTCGCCGAATCCGGCTGCCCTGTGGCCGCTCTTGAGCCTCGGGTGGAGCCACGCGTCCACGAGCGTGATGGCTTCACGGTCACGCTATGGACCTACTACGCACCCGTGACACCTCGCGAGATCTCACCGGCCGACTACGCCGGCGCGCTCCAACAGCTGCATGCCGGGATGCGCGGGATCGATGTCCCGACTCCGCGATTCACGGACCGAGTCGAGCGGGCTCAACAACTCGTGGCGAACCGCGACCACACTCCGGCGCTCGCCGAAGCGGACCGGGAACTGCTCGGCCACACTCTACGGACCCTGCGACGCGTGACGGGCGAGCGCGGCGGCGCCGAGCAGCTGCTGCACGGCGAGCCGCACCCGGGCAACGTGCTCACCACGAAGAGCGGGCTGCTGTTCACAGACCTTGAGACGTGTTGCCGTGGCCCTGTTGAGTTCGACCTCGCCCACGCGCCCGAAGAAGTCGGCGAGCACTATCCAGGTGTCGATCGGGACTTGCTGCGCGCATGCAGGATCCTCGTGCTGGCGATGATCACAACGTGGCGCTGGGATCGAGGCGACCAACTTCCGGACGGACGTCGGCTGGGCACCGAGTGGCTCAGCCAAATCCGAGCGGAACTCGATCGCAACGGCTCGGACTCACAGGGCTGATCGCGGACCGTCGCGGACGGTCGCGGAGGAAGCCCGCTCTGGTGTTGTTGCCGGCATCCGCCTTGTCCGCCTGTCCTTGGCCGGTCGTGGGTGAGCCGCGGCCGCACAGGTCGACAGCTCGGTTGCCGACTTCCGCACGTCGGGCGCGAGGCACGGCAGGGGACTTCGAGGCTCGCACAAGTGGTCTCTTCCGCCGCCGTTGCGGTCGGGCCGCCTTTTCGTTCGTCCCCGGCCCTCAGTTCGGAAAGGCCCTTGCCGAGGTGTGAAAACCGATCCGTAAACCCCACCTACGAGTGAACCGGTGGCGAACGCGGTCGCCGGTGTGGGCACCTGTCGTGCGCCGGGGGAGCGACAGTGGGCGAGTGCTTCGACTGTGGGGGTTGTCGAGGGCGCCGGAGGCAACAACTCTCAGTGGGAGCCGGACAGGGGGAGGGCGGAGACACTGCCACACAACGTCAGTGCCTCCGCAGGGACATTCACCTCGCGAGCCGCTGGATTCGGCGGAACCCGGCTCCCATCGGTCACGGGGCCGCTACGACTCACATCCGTGACGTCGTGTGACGGCACGCCTCAACAGGCCGAAACCAAAAGGGGAGAGAACAGTGTCCACACCTTCCGTGCCACTGCGGGTCGCATTGGCCAACGGCAGCTTCGAACAGCCCGCCGTCACCGATTACGAGATCCTGCCGGACGCCTCGCAGACGCAGGCGCCGAAACGGGTTCCGGGCTGGCGCACCACGGCCACCGACCACATGATCGAGCTGTGGCGGTCGGGCTTCCTCGGTGTGCCGTCGGCCGAGGGCGCCCAGTTCGCGGAGCTCAACGCGAACGAGGTCGCCACGCTGTACCAGGATCTGCCCACCACTCCGGGGACCAAGCTGTACTGGCGCCTGTACCACCGGGGCCGCCAGGGGCAGGACACCATGGCGCTGGACATCGGCGCGCCGGGCTCCGCGGTCGAGCAGCGTAAGTTCACCGACGGCAACACGTCCTGGGGTTTCTACACGGGTACGTACACCGTCCCGGCCGGCCAGACGCTGACGCGCTTCGCATTCCGCTCCGTCTCCGCAGCAGGTGGCAACCGAGGCATCGGCAACTTCCTCGACGGCATCTTCTTCGGCACCGCCCCGCTGGTGACTCTCACCAAGTCCGCCGTCCCCGTGGGCCCGTTGGAGGTGGGTGATGTCATCACCTACCGCATCACCGCCAGGAACGAGGGCGGCGGCGGTGCCGACGGCCTGACCCTGACCGATACCGTCCCAGAGGGAACGGCATATCTCCCCGGCTCCCTGCGCGTCGTCGACGGTCCCAACGCCGGGCCGAAGACCGACCGGAGCGGTGACGACCAGGCGTCCTACGACCCCACAGCGAACACGGTCCTCTTCCGCCTCGGCAACGGCGCCTCCGCCGTGCAGGGGGGAACCCTGCCGAACACCGAAACCCTGCCGGCGGGGACCACGGTGGAGTACCGGGTGACGATCACCCTCGCCGGCGCCGGCAAGCAGGTCGTGAACACCGCAACCGCCACCTACGAGAACCGGCTCGGTCCGGCGCCGGAGCCGCTGCGCGCCACGTCCGACGAAGCGGTCACCGAGGTCAGGCCGGCAGCCGACCTGACGGTGGCGAAGGCGGCCGACGCGACCACCGTCACCGTCGGACAGACCGTCACCTACCGCATCGCCGTACACAACTCGGGCCCGAACGGGGCCACCGGCGTCGTCGTCACCGACCGGCTTCCCGACGGCCTCACCTTCCTGTCCGCGGAAGCCTCCTCCGGCGCCTACGCCCCGGCCACCGGACAGTGGACCGTGGGCGGCCTCGCCGAGGGTGCCACCGCGAGCCTCGTCCTGCGGGCCAAAGCCACCCGCTCGGGCCCGGTCACCAACACCGCCACCGTCACCGGCAACGAGCGGGACCCCGCCCCCGGCAACAACACCGACGCCGTCACCGTCTGTGTCGAGCGGGCCCCCACCTGCTGCGCTCCCTGCTCTCCCGCTCGGTAGCGGTACCGGCGGCCCCGGTCGTGACCGCCGTGTTCGGGGCGGGCGGGACCGGGGCACCGACATGGCATGCGGCGTGCCGGCGAAGTGGGGCACGGCCGCGTCCGGAGTGACGGAGACGCGGCGGCGGCCGTGTGATGCCGGGGAGCGAGGAGGCTGGGCGCGCATGAGGTACCGGCATCGCGCGCCCGGCTGACCGGAGCGGACCACGTCACGGTGACTTCTGCTCCCGGTGGAGGACAAGGTGCTCGTGGTAGAGCACTCCGTCCCGGATGTCGCCCGTGGCGGTGAACCCGGTGTCGTCGACGTAGTCCACGTGGCCGCCCTTCACCGTGTACCGGCCGGTGTACGCGCTGGGGCGATCGCCTCGGGCCTCGTCGTACCGGCCGTTCGCCAGGAGTTCCTGACGGATGTGACCGTCTGCGGTCACCCACATCCCGACCACGTCGACATCCGTGTCTTCATTGGTCCTGTCCATGGCGGATCCCTCTCGCGTCGGAGTGCCGTGATTCGGTCCTGTTCCATGGAGTCTGCGCAGCTCGGAGGCGATCGGCCAGGACGGCTGCTGCCTGGGTACAGCACACCCGGGCTAGCCTCCGAGGCCCCGGTTAGCCTGGGCATATGGGCGATGACAACCACCTGGGTGACTTCCTTCGGGCACGCCGTGCCGGCCTGCGGCCGGGGGACGTGGGCATAGCGAGTCACGGGACGCGCCGCGTCGCCGGGCTGCGCCGCGAGGAGGTCGCCGTCCTGGCCGGAATGAACGCGGACTACTACACCCGTCTGGAACAGGGCCGCGAGCGCAACCCTTCACCCCAGGTACTCGACGCCCTGAGCCGCACACTGCGGCTCGACGCGGAGGAGGCCGCGCATCTGTACCGGCTGGCCGGGACCGTACCGAGCGATCGGCCCTACGCTCCTGTCGCCGAGCACGTCGGTCCGGCTCTGCGCCAGTTGATGGATGGCTATCCGAACACCCCGGCTTTCGTCCTCAACCGGACCTTGGATCTCCTTGCCACCAACGCGCTGGCCGACGCCCTCCACTCCCCGTTCGAGTCGGCGGACAATCTGGCCCGCATGACCTTCCTCGCCCCCGCGGGCCGCACCTTCTACCAGGACTGGGAGCGAGGGGCCCAGGCTGTCGTGGCCAACATGCGCCAAGCAGCCGGCTTCGAACCGGACAACCCGCGTCTGCGCCAACTCGTCCGCGAACTCACCGAGCACAGCACGTACTTCACTCGCCTCTGGCAGGCCCACAACGTGCGCGGCAAGACCCAGGACGCCAAGCGCGTCCTCCACCCCGAAGTCGGCCAACTCGCCCTCACCTACCAGGCTTTCGACGTGCGCGACGCCCCGGGCCAGCAGCTCGTCATCTACCACGCTGAACCGGGCAGCCCCAGTGCCGAGGCCCTCAACATCCTCGGCTCTCTCCATGCCACCCGTAACCGGCCCGAGCCCGGTCGCCGGCGCTAGGCAGCCGCAGCAGCCGCTCCACGGTGCGCAGGACGCCGTCGTCGTTGTTGGAGGGGGCCACGTACCGGGCACGGGCCAGGACGTCCGGGTGCGCGTTGGCCATGGCGAAGGACCACTCGGCGGCGTCGAGCATCTCCACGTCGTTGAGGTAGTCACCGAACACCAGCGTCTGCGCCGGGGTGATGCCGAGGTCCTGCTGGACGCGCCGGAGCGCGGCGCCCTTGTTGGCGGTCCGGTTCATCACGTCGATCCAGTGCTCACTGGAGACGACGACCTGATGGGTGGCGGCGAATTCGGCAAGAGCCGGTGCGGTGTTGTGGGCTGCTGAGCCGAAGTCGAAGAGGGCCACCTTGTTGATCTCGTCGTCGATGACGGTGGCGTCCTCGACGGTGCGGTGGGCGGCGTAGTACTTGGCGACCTGGGCCAGGAAGGCTTCGTCCGTGCGTTCGGTATAGGCGCTGTGTTTACCGCAGATCACGACACCCAGGTCGGTGCCACCGTCGGCGAGGCGACGCACCGCCTTGACGAGCCGGGCGGCCACGGCCTGGTCCAGGGGATCGGAGCCGAGTTCCCTGCCGTCACGGATGACCTGCGTGCCGTTCTCCGCGATGAAGATCATGCCGTCGTCGACGCCGCTGAAGAGACGAGCGAGGGTGGCGTACTGACGGCCGCTCGCCGGGCTGAACAGTACGCCGCGCTCCCGGAGCAGAGACAGCACCCGGACCAGCCGCTCGGGCGGGTTTCCGGCGTCGTCCAGGAGGGTGCCGTCCATGTCGGCGACGACCAGCCTGATGTCGACCGGCCCGCTGGGCAGGTTCTGGTGTTCGACGGAAGGGTGCATGGGGTCCGTTCTCCGCTTGGTGCCTCTGTACGGTGCTGGGAGTGGGGGAGATGGGCCAGTCCGTGGTCACTTGTCCCCGCTCCCCGCCGCTCATGGTAGTGACTGCGCGGCGTGGCGGATCGAGTGGGCGATGGCGGACCGTGAGCGAGCACCATGGCCGTCCCCGCGACCGCGGTCTGATCACGGTCACGGCGCCGGCCGGTCCGGACCGTACCGAGCAGAGCGGCCACCGACGCAAGAGCGCTCCGGCCAACGGGCCGACCATGGAGGAGCCGGCCGAGGCGCCGACCCATCCGGCCTTCTACGCTTGCCGGCCCAACGCGCCCGCCGTGGTTCGTCCGCCTCTCCGGGGGCGACCGCGCGACGCCGGGCGAGTGGGGACCGCTTCGTACAGCTCAGGACCGGTGTGATCGACGGAATCGTGCGCAATGTGTGGCGCCACCGCGGGTCATTGGGCGCTTGCGGCGGGACGGACGATGATTTCGTTGACGTCGACCTGCGTAGGCTGGGACAGGGCGTAGGCGATGGCGTCCGCGATGGCGGAGGCGGGCAGTGCCACGGCGCGGTAGGTCTTCATGGCCTCCCTGGCAGCGGGGTCGGAGATGGAGTCGGCGAGTTCGGACTCGGTCACGCCCGGCGATACGAGGGTGACCCGGATGTTCCCGGTGGACTCCTGGCGCAGTCCTTCGGAGATCGCGCGGACGGCGAATTTGGTGGCGCAGTAGACGGCGGCGGTGGGAGAGACCTCGTACGCGCCGACGGAGGCGACGTTCACGAAGTGCCCGCCGCCCTGAGCGCGCATCGCGGGCAGGGCGGCGGCGATGCCGTGCAGGACTCCCCGCACGTTCACGTCGATCATCCGGTCCCACTCGTCGGTCTTCAGCGCCTCCAGCGGCGAGAGCGGCATCACTCCGGCGTTGTTGACCAGCACGTCCACGCGGCCGTAACGCGCGCGGGCAGCGGACATGAAAGCCCGGAAATCGCCGGCATCCGTGACATCCAGTCGCTGGAACGCCGCGGTGCCCCCTGCGGCGGTGATCTCCTTGACCAGCGCGTCGAGACGTTCGGTGCGCCGGGCCCCGAGGAGAAGGCGGTGGCCGTCGGTGGCGAGTCGGCGGGCGGTCGCCTCACCGATGCCGCTGCTCGCTCCGGTGACCGCCACGACCTTGGATGTGTCTGTCATGCCTGCTTGTCCTCTCGGTGGAGCACGAGATGCTCGTGCTGGAGCGCGCCATCGTGGATGTCGCCCGTCGCGGTGAACCCGGAGCCGTCGACCACACACCGACCACGCCGGCGTTGCCGCCCTCCGGGTGCCCTGACACGACGGACTTCCCTCGTCCATGGGTGCGGGTCTGTTCTGCCCGACCGAGTCTGGACAGGTCGAAGACCGCCGACAAGGACGTGTGCTGCCCGGGTGCGGTACACCCCGGCAGCACACCGCTACACCGCTCACCGTTCCCCTCACACCGCTCGCTCACCGGTCCGGCGGCAGGCGGGCGTGGAACCCGTTCCGTACCACCCGTCCGGCCCTCCCGCACGCGAGAGCGGCTTGAGAACGGGGAGATAGTGGACCGGCGCAGGCACAGCCCCCCACCAGTCACCCGCACCTCATGAAGGGATCTCGCCCATGAGCACCTGGAACACCGACGAGCTGAACCGCATCGCCTCCGCCGACGAACTGCACATCGCCCCCCGGCGTGGCGACGGCGGCCTCCGACAGCCGACCACCATCTGGGTGGTCCGCGACGGCGACGAACTGTACGTGCGCTCCTGGCGTGGAACCCGGGGCGGCTGGTGGCGCACCGCTCGCTCCACCCACGCCGGGCAGGTCACCGCCGGAGGTGTGGGCAAGGACGTCACTCTCACCGAAGTGACCGACGCGGACGTCAACGATCGGATCGACGCCGCCTACCGTGCCAAGTACGGGCACTACACCGACTACGTCGAGCCCATGGTGGCCGACCAGGCCAGAGCCACCACGCTGCGGCTCACGCCCGAGCGGTGACCACACCGCCGCCGATGTCCTGTGGCCGCGCGGCCCCCGGCTCCCCCCTCGGGCCCCGCCGGGGACACGGTCGCGAGGGTGTGGCCCGGAGAGTGTGGTGCGGAGGGTGTGGTGCGAGGGTCCGCCGACGCGACCCGGTGCAGACACCCTTGACGCGAACGCGGCTTACCAGAAGCCTTGTTCGTCGTGAGAAAGGATGGGCCGATGGGGTGGCGACTGCCGTTGGGGGACGCGTTACGGGCTGAGTCGGGGCCTGAGTTGGGGCAGCCCCGGCGCTCTCGCAGACTGGACAGCAGCCCCCGCTCACGCGTGTGGCGCGTCGAGTTCCCCGGCGTGACGGCGGTGGTGAAGCAGATCGTCGACGGTCCTGATGCCGACGAGCGGTACGGACGCGAAGTGGCCGCCCTGCGGCTCGCCGCTCGGGCCCAGCCCCCCGTGGTACCAACCTTGTTGGCCACCGGTCCCCGCGAGCGGGTCCTGGTGCTGGAGCATCTGGACCACCGACGTCCGGCCGCCGACTGGATGGTCGACTACGCGAGCGGGTTGGCACGGCTGCACGCCACGGCTCGTCCGGAGGACGTTGGCGTACTTCCCCGGTGGCAGGGCCCGAACCACGCCGACGTCGAGTCCTTCCTGCGGCTGGCCGGCTCCCTGGGGGTTCCGGTCACGCCCGGTGCGGCGGACGAACTCGATGACCTCGTGAGCCGGCTCGACCGGGCGCCGGGGCACGCCCTTCTCCATGGGGACCCCTGTCCTGGAAACGACCTCCACACCGCCACGGGGATCAAGTTCATCGACTTCGAACAGGCCTCACTGGGCAGCGGCTTGATGGAGCTGGCCTATCTCCGCATCGGTTTCCCGACCTGTTGGTGTGTCACATCGGCGTCGGAACCCCTGCTGGAACGGGCGGAGGGCGCTTACCGCGCGGCGTGGCGGGCGGCGACCGGCACGGAGATTCAAGGCGGCCTCGCCGACGCGTGTGCCGGCTGGCTGCTCCGCGGGGACGCCCTGGTCCAACGGGCACACCGCGACCGTACCGACCACCTGGCCAGGGTCCCGAACCAGGACTGGAAGTGGGGGACCGCGACAGCCCGGCAACGGCTCGTCCACCGGCTCGGTGTCGTCAGCCGGATGACCGCCGCTCACGCCTCCCTCAGCGGCGTGAGCGGCCTCTCGGCCGGCATGCGCCAACGCATGCTCGCTCGTTGGCCCGCGCTTCGGCCAGTTCCGGCGGAGCGGCCGTAAGGGTCGGCCGGGCCTCCGGACCCGTCGACGCGCTCGGGGCCTTCGCGCGTCAACGGCCCGTTCGCGCACGCTCATTCGGCCTGGAGCGCCGAGACCCGAGAGTGTTGTATGATCATCGTGTTACTTCGGTTCAGCACACGAAGTCGCGCGTCTGTGGTCCAAGGAAAGACGTCCGTCTGCCGACGGGAAATGTAGGTGCAAGGCCTGCCGGGCGCTCAACGCGGAAGTGGCCCCTCCACATGGTGGAGGGGCCACTTCTCGTGGTACCCGGCTCACTCGGTCTCCGGCCCGGTAAAGGAGCCGCCGGACGAGGCCGGCCGGACCTGAGCCCGGGTGGCGGCGCCCCGTGCCACCGTTCTGTACGTGAGGATTCCGGCGGCCCCGGCCGTGTCGAGCGACTCCCGCGATCGCCGTCGAGCCGGGGCGGGAGACGGCCCGTTCTGTCGTACAGACGCTGATCAGCACATCGATCGGTCTCAAGCAACAGCCGCCGTCAGGGGAGTCCCCCCGTTCACCGGATGCGGAACGGGCCCGCGTCGAGGTCCGCGAGTACCTCCTCGACGTCCTTGTACACGACATCGGCGCCCGCCGCCTCCAGAGCGGGGCGGGAAAGACCTCCGGACAGGACGCCCACCGCCCGGACCCCGGCCTTGGACGCCGCCTCCATGTCCCAGACCGAGTCGCCGACGAACACCGCGTCCCGGGCGCTGACGCCGGCCCGTCGCAGGGCCTCCTCGACGGGGTCGGGCGCCGGTTTGCCCGCGTCCACCTCGTCGCCGCGAGCCTCGGCGGTGAGCGCGTCGTCGGCGTCGATGGCCCGGCGCATCGCGGCCAGTTCGGCCTCGCCCGCCGAGGTGGCGAGCACATTGCGCCATCCGTCCCCCGCGAGGGTCCTGAGCAGGTCGGCGGCGCCGTCGAAGGCGCGCAGCCGGTCGAAGTAGGTGGCGTAGAGCGTGGTGTGCGCGGCGTCGATGGCCGCGTCCTGTCCGCTGTCCCGGTCGTCGCCGAGCAAATGCGCCAGCAGATCCGCCGAGCCGAGTCCGATGGCCCGGTGGATGTCGGCCATCGGCACGGTACGGCCCGCCTGCCGCAGCGCTTCCCACCAGGTCACCACATGCAGATGATTGCTGTCGACCAGTGTTCCGTCGACATCGAACAGCGCCGCGCGAGGCATGGCAGGTTCCCCTTCTCTCGGGTGGCCGCCACCGTGCGGGGCCGGGTCGCGGAGCCTGGCACGCTCCTGTCGAGGAGGATCAGCCCGCAGCGAGGCAGGGGCCGGTCGGTGGCGGCCACAGCTTGCCAGCAACGGCACCGGGTCGCCCCTGACCACGCGGCGGGCAAGCGCGATTCGTCACGGCGATCACGCGATCGCGCGGTTACGCGGAGAGCTCCACCCGCGTCGAGGCCGCGAGGTGTCCGAGGCCGTTCCACGCACTTTCCAGGACCGCGTCCGCGGCGACGACGGCCTCCTCGATCGTGGACGTCGCCGTCGTCACACAGAGCGTGTAGGTGACATCGTCAAGGTCCCTGGCAGTGCGTGCGTTCCCGCCGCGCTCGTGAGCGAAGCGCGCCTCCGCGTAGCGCGCAAGGAGCGTACGCAGGACCTTCGGGTCGGGTTCGAGCATCTCGGTCGGCACCTCTCGTCGTGTTGACTCCCGGAGCTCGCATGCCCCCTCGCGGTCCCTCTACACATGCCCCTGGCGGATGGTGTGACAGCGCTCGCTCCGACTTCGGTCGCCGCGCGGTGAGGCCGGTGCGACGCGTGGTGAGACCGGGGGCGATCCCGTGTGCGGGCCGGGCGGCCTTGGCGGGCGCAGTGGGCACGATGCGGGCATGTCGCCGGGCGACCGCGTCCACCATCCTCCGCGCCGCGCGCTCGGCGTCCATGGACAGCGGCGGGGCTCAGGCGAGGGCGCTGAACCAGCCGCACTCGGCCGCGGCGTCGCCACCCGACTCGGCCCGCAGGGGCGAGCCGGTGTGCGTGAGTCCGGGGCGGACCGCGGTGACACTCACTCAGGCTGCCGCCGGTTCGGGCCCGCCCCGGAGCCGGACCGGCGCGAGGTCGGTCCGGCTCCGGGGCGGCGGTGGTCAGCGGGTGACCATGAGTTTGCGTACGCCGTAGTTGGTGCCGGTGAAGTCCATGGGGACCTCTTCCAGCGGGGTGGCGAGCCGCAGGTTGGGGAAGCGCTGGAAGAGTTTGGGCAGGATGGTCTTCAACTCGGCGCGGGCGACGTTCTGCCCGAGGCAGGCGTGGACGCCGTAGCCGAAGCCGATGTGGCGGGCCATCCTGCGGTCGATGTCCAGGGTGTCCGGGTCCTGGAAGGCGCGGGGGTCACGGTTGGCGGCGTTCATGGCGACCACGACCAGTTCGCCCTTCTTGATCCGCGCGCCGCCGATCTCCAGGTCCTCCTTGGCCACCCTGCCGAGCCCGAACTGGACGATGGTCAGGTAGCGCAGCAGTTCCTCGACCGCCGTGCCGATCTTCTCGGGATGCTCCATCAGCTCCTCGCGCTGCTCGTCGTGGGTGAGCAGGGTGAGGGTGGACAGGCCCATCATGGCGGCCGTGGTGTCGTGCCCCGCGAACAGCAGCAGCACGCCGAGACCGATCAGCTGTCGTTCGGTCAGCATCGCGTCGTCCCCGTCGGCCTTGTTGATCAGCTCGGCGAGGATGCCGTCCGTGGCTCCGGTGCGGCGCTTCTCGGCGACCAGGCCGGTGATGTAGTCGATCAGCCAGTGGGCGCCCCTGTCACGCTCCTGGCGGCTCTTGCCCATGTCCATCAGGTCCACGGTCGCCTCGTGGAAGCCGTCGCGGTCCTCGTAAGGGACGCCGAGCAGTTCGCAGATCACCAGGCACGGGATGGGCAGCGCCATCGCCTCGACGAAGTCGAAGGTCTCCGGTCCCGCGGCGATGGCGTCCAGATGCTCGTCGACGATCCTGTCGATGTACGGCTGGAGCTTGTTCCGCACGGCCTTCGGTGTGAAGCGACCGGTGAGCAGCCGGCGGTACGCGCCGTGCTCGGGTTCGTCCATCATCACGAACCCCGCGTCGAAGGGCGCGTCCTCACCGGCCTCGTCGACCTCTCCCTCGGGTGTGTCGTGGCGTGGACGCCGCGCGCTCAGCCGCGGGTCGCTGAAGACCTGGCTGCCTTCCTCGAAGCGGGTGACCAGCCAGCCGGCCGAGCCGTTGGGGAAACGCACCTTGACGATGGGCTGGTCCTCGCGCAGCTCCGTGTAGGCGGTGGGCGGATCGAGAGGACGGTGAGGGTCGCGGGTGACGGGCTGGTCGATGAGGGGCTCGGTCATTTGTGCTCCTGCGCAGTGGGGGGCTGAGGGGTGGTGTGGGCGTCGATGGCGGCCGTGACGCCCGCGTGGGTGGCGGTGGCCTTGCACCAGCCGGTGTAGAGGGCCAGGTGCAGCACGGCCTCACGGAGCTGGTCGGGGCTCAACTCGTCATTGACCAGAGCGCCGTTGGCGATGATCTGGATCAGTTCCGGACGGGCGACGGTGGCGGCGACGCCGAGGGTGAGCAGCCGGCGGTCCCGTACGGACAGCCCCTCGCGGCCCCAGACCTGGGCGAAGAGGTAGTCGACGGTCTGGTCGGTGAAGGGGTCGCCGCCACCCTCGACCGAGGCGCTGAAGCCGGGGCCGTAGACCTCGTCCATCATCTCCAGGCCGTACCCGCGCGGATCACTCCTGGCCGGGGAGGGGGCCTCACCCAGTTCCAGCGTCCGGCGGGCCCGGGCGCGGGCCACCTCCACGAGGGGGACGTCGACGCCGAGCGTGGCGGCGAGGTCGCGGGCCGCGTCGAGGTCCTTGGTCATCAAGGGCTCGATCTGCCGGCCGACGGCTTCGGGCAGGGCCCCGTCGGGCCCCCGCATGCGCAGCAGTTGCAGCAGGGTGCGGCCCTCGGGGTCGGCGGTGTCGATGACCTCGGCGAGCCGCGCCGGGTCCACACCGGCGGCGCGGGCCAGCGCGGCGGCCTCGGCCACGGTGCGCCAGCCGCCGTAGGTGATGACGTTGCGGGCGATCTTGGTGGCCATGCCGGCGCCGAGCGGGCCGCAGCGCACGACCTTCCTGGCCCAGTCGTCCAGTACGGGCATCGCCGCGTCCGCGGTGGCCTGTTCCCCGCCGAGGATGGCGACCATGCCGTTCTCGGCGGCCTTGTCGCCGGGTGTCACCCCGCAGTCGAGGAAGCCCACGCCGTGCCGGGCGCACAGGGCGCCCAGCTCGTGGACGACCGGCAGGGCGACGGTGGCCAGCAGGACGACGGTCAGGCCGGGCCGCGCGGCGGAGAGCAGACCGTTCTCCCCGCCGATCACCTCCCGCGCCTGGTCGGCGTCGACCACCGCGACCATCACCACGTCGCCGGCCTCGGCCACCTCGGCGGGGGAGCCCAGCGGATCGGGAACACCGGCCAGACCCGCCGAGGCGTCCGGCCGGATGTCATGGACCGCCGGAACGCGCCCGCTGCGGGCCAGGCTGACGGCCACGCCGCCGCCGATCATGCCCAGGCCGACCACACCGGCCCGGAGCTCGCTTCGGTCGCTCATGCCGCCCTCCCCGCGTCGAAGGCCGCCGCTCCGGCCACCTGCGGGCGGTAGCTCCGCAGGGCCCGCATCATGTTGACGCCGACCGCCGCGCAGACCCTGCCGTTCCTGCCGTACAGGGCGACCAGTCTCCGCTCGGCCGGGCTGCCCTCGACGATGCGCACCTCGTCGGCGCCCCGGGTGCGGCCGTAGATCTGGATCTTGAGGTCGTACTGATCGCTCCACACGTACGGAACCGTCTCGAAGGGCACCGCCGGAGCCGGTCCGGCCAGGAGGTTGCGGGCGACGGCCAGACCCTGCTCGGCGGCGTTCGTCCGGTGCTCGACACGTATCTGCTCGCCGGTACGCGGGTGGGGCCAGGAGGCGACATCCCCGGCCGCCCAGATCCCCGAACCGGCGTACAGCGTGGCGTCGCACACCACCCCGTTCGACACCGGGACACCGCTGCCGGCGAGCCACTCGACGTTGGGCCGCGCCCCGATGCCGACCAGGACGGCGTCCGCGGCGAGGGAGCGGCCGTCGGCGAGACGGACCCCGGTGGCCCGGCCGTCGGCCGTGAGGACCCGTTCGACCGTGGCACCGGTCATCATGCGTACGCCGTGCTCGGCGTGGACCGTACGGAGCACGGCCCCCAGCTCGTCGCCGAGCGCGTCGCCCATGGGCTGGGCGGTGTCGGTGACCAGCGTGACCTCGCAGCCCAGCTCACGGGCCGCGCACGCGGCCTCGGCGCCGACGAAGCCGCCTCCGACGACCACCAGGTGCGGCTTCGAGGCCAGGCCCGCACGCAGCGCGAGGGCGTCCTCCAGGGTGCGCAGGACATGCACCCCGGCGATGTGCTCGGTGCCCGGCAGACGGCGGGCCCGGGTGCCTGTGGCCACCACGAGGGCGTCGTGGCCGATCACCTCGCCGTCGGCCAGCGCGACTTCACCGGCGGCGGTGTCGAGGGCGACCGCCGCGGCGCCGAGCCGCAGGTCGAGGCCCAGGGCCTCGATGGCGCCGGGGGGCCGCAGCCGCAGCCGGCCGGTCTCCCACGCGCCGGACAGCAACTGCTTGGACAGCGGCGGCCGGTCGTAGGGCAGGTGCGTCTCCTCGCCGACCAGTGTCAGCCGGCCCGTGTAACCCTCGCGTCGCAGTCCCTCCACGACGCTCAGGCCGGCCGCCGAGGCTCCCACGACAGTGATCCGGGACGGGGCCGAGGTGCTCACTGTCGGACCTGGATGGCGACAGCCGGGCACACCGCGGCTGCCTGACGCACGTTCTCGTACTGATCCGCCGGCGGATCGGCGTCGAGCAGCAGCACGATGCCGTCCTCGTCCCGCTGATCGAAGACCTCCGGAGCCGCCAGTACGCACTGCCCGGCTCCGCAGCATTTGTCGAAGTCGATGGAAATCTGCATGGGGGGTCCACCTCCGTCAAGCCCCTTGGGGGCGACGCGGGTCAGGCGCCGAAGAGTGGTTGCCTCGGTCACCTAACTAAGTTCAGCGGTGACTGTACTCCTGGGTGAGAGGGGCGGCAACCGTCCGCCCGAAGGGGGGTGCGAAGCGCGAAACCCCGGTGCGGGCCCACGCGTTCGGCTCAGCGGCTCGGCGGCTCGGCGGCTCGGCGGCTCGGCGGCTCGGCGGCTCGGCGGCTCGGCGGCTCGGCGGCTCGGCGGCTCGGCGGCTCGGCGGGCGCCCGGCCCGGCGGCTCGGCGCGGGGGTACGAGATCCGGCTGCCGTTCCTACGGCTGCCGGTCGCCCTGGCGCGGGCCGGTCAGGATCTCCCGGATCCGGCGTGACGCCCGGGTCTCGGCGGCGGCCGCGGCGAAGAGGGCGGAGGCGCCGGGCACGTCGGCGACGAGTGAGTCCACCAGGCCGTCCGCCAGATCAAGGGTCAGGGTTTCCGTGGATTCGTCGCGATAGAGACTGTGGTGCAGGGCCACCGTGCCGTGCAGTCCGGCCCACAGGGTCTGCGCCGCCTGTTCGACCGGCAGGGACAACGCGTACCCGGATTCCTGGCAGCGCCGTAGTCCCGCGCGGAGCCCGGCCGAGACGTGCCGGGCGGGATGGCCGCTGATCCTCGACTGCTCGACGGTCGGCTGACGCACCTCGAACATGAGCCGGTAGTGGCCGGGATTGCCCATCGCGAACAGGCAGTAGGCGTGGGCCTGCGCCCGCAGCCCACTTCGCGGGTCCGAGCCGTCGGCGGCTTCCTCGGCGGCGGTCATCTGCGCGACGAGCGCGTCGTACCTGCCCGCCAAGGCCGCCCACACCAGCTCCGTCTTGTCCGCGAAGTGGAGGTAGATGCTCGGAGCGGAGATGCCCACTTCCTTCGCGACCGCACGCATGGTCAGCCGGTCGGAGCTGCCCCACTCCGCGAGCAGCCGCTGCACCGCGGCCACGATCTCCTCGCGTCGCCGGCTGCCCTGACCGCTTCCCTGTCCGTTCCCCGCTCCGCCTACCGCCGACTCTGTCGCCATCAGGTGCCCTTTCCTTCCGGCTACAGGTTAACCAGGCGGCACACCTGGTCCGGCCGTACCGGACGCGGAAAGGGTCAGCGAGCGCCCTCCGAGACGGCGGCGTCGATCCGTTCCGTGAGCTGCTCGCGTACCGTCCGGCGGAGAATCTTGCCCGAGGGATTGCGGGGCAGCGCCTCCACGAAGTGGTACGCGCCGGGGGTCTTGTAGTCGGCGAGGCGACCGCGCAGGGACAACAGGAGTTCGCGCGGAGTGGCGGTGGCGCCGGGGCGCAGCACGACGCACGCGTGCACGGCCTCGCCCCAGCGCGGATGGGGCACTCCCACGACGGCGCAGTCGGCGACGGCCGGGTGGGCGGCCAGCGCCTTCTCGACCTCGGCCGGATAGATGTTCTGCCCGGCGACGATGATCGTGTCGTTCATCCGGTCGCACAGATGGAGCAGGCCGTCGTCGTCGAAGTACCCGGCGTCGCCCATGTGCAGCCAGTCGCCGACCAGGGTCCGGGCGGTGGCCTCCGGCAGGTTCCAGTAGCCGAGCATCCGCGAGGGCGCGCGGACACAGACCTCGCCGATGCCTCCCGGCGGCAGTTCGGCACCGTCCGGGCCGATCACCTTCACCTCGTTGCCCGGACAGGGTCTGCCGACGGAGCGCAGCAGCGCGGCGTCGCCCCGGCGGTGGTCCTCCGGGGGCAGGCACACGGCGACGCTGCCGGTCTCGGTGCTGGCGTAGATCTGTGCGAACTCGCAGGTGAACATCTCCATGCACTGCTTCAGCAGCGCCTCGGACATCGGGGCGGCGCCGTACGCGATCTTGCGCAGGGAGGCGAACGCCTCGGGCTCCGCCGTCCGTTCGCCCAGCATCGCCTGGAGCATGGCGGGCGCGGCGAAGGTGGTGGTGACCCGGTGGGCGCGGATCAGCCGGACGGCTTCCTGCGGGTCGAACTGCGGCATGACCACGTTGGTGCCACCGGCGTTGAAGGTGTGCATGAACCATCCGATGCCGGCGATACCGAAGCCCGGCAGCGAGATGAGCGCGACATCCTCGGGCAGCCAGTCGATCCAGTCGACCCCGTGCGTACGCATGGCGTGCGGCAGGGTGAAGAAACCGCGGTGGGCGAGCACGGCACCCTTGGGCAGACCGGTGGTGCCGCTGGTGTAGATCTGCACGGCGGGGTCGTCGGGCCCGGTGCCCGGATCCAGGTCCGTGTCGCGGTGGCCCGCGCTCCAGGCGGCGAGTCCCGCGCCCCGGACCGGCGCGGCGGCGTCGCCCCCGTCCACGGGGACGACCGTGCGAGGTCCCGACAGATCGTCCAGGACCTTGTCGGCGGTGCTGTGGAACCCGGCGCCGACGAAGAGGAGCACCGCCCCGGAGTCCTTGAGGATGTGGTCGACCTCGGACGGGGTGAGCCGCCAGTTGACCGGGACCAGGACCGCCCCGACCTTCACACAGGCGAGGATCACCAGGTAGTAGTACTCGGACTCGTGGCCGAGGTAGGCGACCCGGTCACCGCGCCGCACCCCGGCGGCGCGCAGCGCCCACGCGGCCCGGTTGCTCTCGCGGTGCAGCGTCGCGTAGTCGGTGGTCCGGCCGTCGCAGACGATCGCCGGATGGTGCGGACGGACAGCGGCATGTCCTCGGGAGGTGTGGTGGAGTGTCCAACTCCCCTTTTCTGTTTTTGGAATGAGCCCAGTCCTTCGTCTGTGAGGGCCGCCGGGGCGGCGCGGCAATTCCCCGGACCACGGACTTTTTTCCCGGACCGTTCGGCGAGCGCGGTGAACTCCATGGGGGGAGCGGGTCCGGTGAATGGGCGGCCGTGCGTCGCACTCGGGGCGGCGTGGATTCACCGGTGATGAAAACAGTGCAGGCTGACGCCCCGCTGATGTCCCGTTGGAGCAGTCGCCGGTCAGGCGGGTGTCAGGGCCGAGTCAGCACCGGCTGCCACGATCGGTTCGATTCGAGAAGGATCTCGCACCCTGTACGCGTATTGAACTCGGCCAGGCTTTCCCGGCGCCGGAATTCACGGCGACGGGCTCCCCGGAGGACTCCAGCACGGATTTCTCCACCAAGTCCGCGGTGGAATCCACGGTGCGACCGGTACGGGAAGTCCGCATCGGGAATTCCGCCCGCACCACCGCAGGGCCCGGACCGTCGAACGGGTTCCCGCCGACGGATTCTCCGTACCGGACCGCATCGGTGGTGTCCGCCGCACCACAGCGGTGACGCGGCCGGGCCGAGGCCGGTACGGGGCGCCGCTCAGGCCGGCCGTGCAGTTCCGCGCGCCCCGACGGGGCGCCGTATCGCTCCATTTCACCGAATCCGCGGGAGCTGATTGACTCATGGACCACGAAACCCCCATCGGGATGCCACGCGGCTTCGCACCGCACCGCGCCGATCAGTGGCGGAGGGACGTGTGATGAGTACCGCAGCCGCGATACGCGACGTCCGCCGGCCGGTACGCCAGGACCCCGCGGAACGCCGGCGGGGCATGTATCACCTGGCCTCTCCGGTGTCGGTGCTGACGGTCGCCACCGAGGAGAGAATGCACGGCACCACGGCGAGCACGGTGACCCTGGTGTCGCGCGAGCCCCTGCTCGTCGGGGTGGTGCTGCGGACCGGGTCGTCCTTCGCGCGGCTCGCCGCCCACGAGGGCCGCTACGCGATCAATGTGCTCAGCGCCGAACAGGACGACGTGGCACGGTGGTTCGCTGACAGCAGCCGCCCCGAGGGCAGCGAGCAGTTCGACGGGCTGGGCTGGCAGGCGGACTCCTACGCGAAGGCCCCGCTGCTCACGGGAGGACTCGCCCACTACACCTGCCGCTTCCACTCCCGGCACCCGCTCGGGGACGGTGAGCTGCTGCTGGGCCACGTCGTCCGCGCCAGGACAGCCGACGGGCTTCCGCTGCTCAGCTACGCGGGCGAGCTGTACGCGGGCCACCTGCGGTCGGCGCGGGAGGAGCCCGCGCCCTGACAACGGCCGGGCGGGCGGGGCGTCGCTCACCGACGCCCCGCTTTCCCGTATGTGCTCCGTGCCCCCGTGCGTACTCCAAGCCCCGTGCGTACCCCAGGTATGTACCCCGCGTCCCGTACCCCACGCCGTACGCCGACGGCGCCCGACGGCGTACTCGCGTCCCCTCGCTCACCCCAGGAGATCTCGTGCACGATCCGAACGAGTTGCTCGCCAACGGGCCGGCGGCCGTGGAGCGACTGGCCCGCCGCCGGTACGCCCTCGATCCGGCCCTGCTGGAGAAAGCGGCGCGGGCCCGCGCCGAGACACAGGCCGAGGTGACCCGGCTGCGGACCGAACTGAACTCCGCCTCGCGCGCCCGCGGGCGCAACGGGCCGCCCTCGGAGGCGGAGAAGGAGACCGCCCGCGCGCTGCGGGCCGATGTCCAGCAGGCGGAGGCCGCCGCCCGGACAGCGGCGGCGGAGCTGCACGAGATCCTGCTCGGCATTCCCAACATCCCCCTGGACTCGGTCCCTTCGGGGCACAGCGAGGCGGAGGCGGTGGAGGTGCGCCGGGGTGGCCCGCCGCCGCGCGAGGCCGGCTCCCGCCACCACGCCGACATCGGCGAGTCCCTGGGCGTCCTGGACGCGCAGGCGGCGGCCGGGCTCTCCGGCGCCCGCTTCAGTGTCGGCCGCGGTGCCGGCGCCCGGCTGGAACGGGCCCTGGCCGACTTCTTCCTCGACCTGCACACCTCCGAGCACGGCTACACCGAGTACTCCGTGCCGTATCTCGTCAACCGCGAGACCATGACGGGGACGGGGCAGCTCCCCAAGTTCGAGCAGGACCTGTTCCGCACCCAGGTCGGTGACCGGGAGATGTTCCTGATACCCACCGCCGAGGTGCCGCTCACCAACCTGCTGGCCGGTCAGCTCCTGGACGGGCGCGACCTGCCGTACGCGTTCACCGCCCGTACCCCGTGCTTCCGCGCGGAGGCGGGCGCGTACGGACGGGACACCCGGGGGATCCTGCGCCTGCACCAGTTCGAGAAGGTGGAACTGGTCAGGGTCTGTGCCCCCGAGGACGCGCAGGAGCAGCTGCGGCTCATGGTCGGGCATGCCGAGGAGTGCCTGCGTCGGCTCGAACTCTCCTACCGTGTGGTGCTGCTGCCGGCGGGAGACCTCGGATTCTCGGCCCGGATGACGTACGACATCGAGGTGTGGCTGCCGGGCAGCGGCGCCTTCCGGGAGATCTCCTCCGTCTCCGACTGCGGCACCTTCCAGGGCCGCCGCGCGAACATCCGCCGGAAGGGCGAGGGGGGCCGCAAGACCCCGGTCGCCACCCTCAACGGCTCGGCGCTGCCGATCGGCCGCACCGTCGCCGCCCTGCTGGAGCAGGGGGTGCGGGAGGACGGTGCGGTGCGGATCCCCGAGGCCCTCGTCCCGTACACCGGGTTCCGGCTGATCCTGCCGGGAGGCGCGACGCGCTGACCTCGCGCCGGGAGACATGACCATGCGGGGCGCGGTCCGGATTCCGTCCGGACCGCGCCCCTTCGCCGGATGTCCCCTGTCGCGGCGGGCTCAGGGGGCGGTGGCGGGCCGGGGTTCGGCCAGGCGGGCGTCGAGCGCCCTGACGACCTCGTCGGCGGCCCGCGCCACGTCCTCGTCGTCGGGGGCCCCGATGATGGCCATCAGCTTGTCGAGCATGGCGTGCTGGAGGGTCTCGGTCGTGGTGTTCCCGTCGCTGTCACTCACTGCACTCGGCTCCTCGTCCGTCCGGATCGCATGGGTGGTTCCGTTGTCCGCTGGTACGTCAGAACGCCTTGCACGCACGGAAGATGTGGGCGAACGAGGCGAGTGAGGCGTTCGGCCCGTCGAAGGCGACGTACTCCGGGATCAGCGCGTCCGGCGCCCACTTCTGCTTGTACGAGAGTTGCGTCTGCGCCGGGTAGAGAGCCGCCCCCTCGGCCCACAGGGCGTGCATCAGCCACTGGAACGCCGGGCTGTGGCCCTCGAGTTCGTGGCTCGGGTCGAGGCCGGTGAAGGGCGTGAAACCGAAGTGCAGCCACTTCACCCCCTCGGAGCGGAACACCTCGATCGCGTGCGCGTTGATGGCTTCCATCAGGCCCGGTGAGCCGGACGGGATCCGCCGGCTCAGATCGTGCATCCAGCCGGCCCGTTCGCCGTAGACGGGCGAGTACGAGATGTAGGCGACCGGGGCACCGTCGATGGTGCCGGCGAACAGCCTGCGCAGCGGCTGCACCGCGCCGCCGACCTGGCCCACCAGGAACTCCAGCTGACCGGCCCCGTCCTTGCCGCCCAGCCACGCCTCGTCGATCGTCGCGACCTCCCGCAGCCAGTCCTCGGCGACGACCTCCTTGATCTCCAGGCCGTTGCGGTGCGCCCGCGAGATCTTGTTGCGCAGCTGCATGAAACGGGTGCCGCGCAGTGTGAAGTCCGCCAGGGTCACCGCCCAGGACGCCCCGATCTGGTTGACGGTGAAGCCGTGCCGGGCGTACCGCTCGGCGTCGGCGCGCTGGAGCTGGACGCCGACGAGGCTCAGTTCCTCCTCTTTCACGTACCGGCGGAAGGATTCGAGGAGTGGGTCGTAGGCGTCGGGGGCGGCGAACGGGCCGCCGAACTGGACCGCGTGACGGCCGGTACGGCGATAGACGATCACACCGTCCAGGCCGGGCGCGGTGAATGTACTGTTTCCGCTGTTGAGCGCCAGGAAGGCGCTGGCATTTTCACTTCCGGTATGTGCGCGGACGGCCCCGAGAACCGGGTCGTCCGTAGTGGCCGCGGTCATTCCAGTTCCCCTTTCGGAATTTCTCAGGTCCTGCGAGTAGAACACCGAAGGATCGTCCGGCGGAAGACCGGAATGGAACTGCCATGAGACGTCAGAGAGTCGTCAGCGGCCTGTCAGACACCTCTGCCATTGTTGTTCCTGTGACCGGGGGACGAACACGGAAGCCGGAAACAGGGAGAGGTGCCCGGAGTGGCTTATCGGGGACCAGGAGCAAGTCTTCAGGTCGGGCCTCACGGCCCGCGCAGGTTCGAATCCTGCCCTCTCCGCCGCTCAGGAGCTGTCCCGTAGGTGACGACGGAATCGTGCCGTCGTCACCGAACGGCCGATCGCACGGCCCCTCCTGCTTCTCCGTCTCACCGCGCCTCTGATGTTCCGTACCCGCTTTCTCCCGTGCCTGCTTTCTTCCGCGCCCGCCCCCGGAACCGCATTCCGGGGGCGGGCGCTTCCGTGTGCCGGCACCGAGGCAGCCGCGCGACCGGAGCCGGTGCCGGCCGCGCGCCCCGTGACCGGGGCCGGCGCGGCCGTACCGGCTCAGCCCGCCCGCATGATCCTGGCCATGCGCAGGACGTCCTCCCCGTCGGGCGCGTCGATCTCCACGTCCAGCACCGTGCACACCCGGGCCACCAGGAAGTAGAACCCGACCACGATCAGGGTCTCCACGAGTTGCTCGTCGTCGTAGTGGCGGCTCGCGCCCGCGTAGACGGAGTCGCTGACCTGCGGGTGGTCGGCCGCCGCCGCGGCGAACCTGACGAGTCCCCGCTGGGCGGGGCTGAGCACGGCCGCGTCGTGGTCGCCGCGGCGCAGCGCCGCCCGCTGCTCGTCGGTGACGCCGGCGGCCCGGGACAGCGGGACGTGCTGGGCCCACTCGTACTCGGACTCGTAGCGCATCGCGCAGGTGAGGATGACCAGTTCCCGGTCGGCCGGGCTGAGCCCCCCGGCGGCCAGGAGCGCAGCGGCGACCCGGGCGATCGGCTCCACCGCGTTCGGGGCGTGGGCCAGGACCTTGAACAGGTTGATGATGCGCCCCTCGTCGAGGGAGCGCAGGGATTCGGGAAGTGCTTCGGGGCCGAGGCAGGGAATTCGCGGCATCGTACGGTGCTCCTCAAGATCGAGGCCAAGGGGGTACGGCGAAAAGTACATCGCTTCGACAGTTGCGGTAAACCGGGCGAGTTCGGCTTCCGAATGGAAGGTCCGGTTGTCAGTGGTGCGTCATCGACGTGTCAGGATCGGTTGCTTAGATGCAGCGGTTGGAGCATTTCGAAAGGTCGGAGGAAATGTGTCACGATTGGTCCCTGTGATGCGCGAATTGGCGCTCATGCCGGTGCATGAGCGCCGGGAGATAATCGAGGAACTGGTGGTACGGGAACTCAAGTCGGCTCTCCTCATGACGGACGAGGAGGAATTGCCGTTGGAGGTCGGATTCTTCGACCTGGGTCTCACTTCGCTGAAAATGAGTGAGGTGAAGACAGTTCTGGAGCAGAAGCTCGATTGTGAGATACAGACGACGGTGCTGTTCCGCCGGCCGACCCCCGAGCAGTTGATCGACCATCTGACGGACTGAGGCGACCGCCCTTTCCCGGCTGGAGGAGAACCATGGCACAGACGTCGGAGGAGACGCGGGAACAGCTGGCCGCCGCGCTGCGTGAACTACGAAGCAAGGACGAGCAGCTCGCCGGGCTGCTGCGCGAGAAGCACGAGCCCATCGCCGTCGTGGGGATGGGGCTGCGCTGTCCGGGCGGGAACGACGACGTCGACGCGTTCGCCGACTTCCTGCGGGAGGGCCGGTCCGGCATCGGACCGCTGCCCGTGGACGAACGCAGGGAGATGTCCCACGATGTCGGGACGGACGGGGGCCTGCTGGACGAGCACCCCCGTGGCGGCTTCATCGGAGGTGTGGACCGGTTCGACGCCGCCTTCTTCTCCGTGTCGCCCAAGGAAGCCCCGTACATCGCACCCCAGCAGCGCCTGACCCTGGAGACCGCCTGGGAGGCACTGGAGCACGCGGGCATCGACCCGGTGTCCCTGCGCCACGGCGACACCGGGGTCTTCATGGGTGTGACATCGCTCGACTACATCTTCGAGGCGACCGACCTCGCCCCCGCCGACCTCACCCCCTACCTCGCCCCCGGTCTCACCCACAGCGGTGTGTCGGGCCGGCTGTCGTACGCCCTCGGGCTGCGCGGCCCCTGCATGTCGATCGACACCACCTGTTCGTCTTCGCTGGTCGCCGCCCACCTGGCCGTGCAGGCACTGCGCGAGGGAGAGTGCGGGATCGCGCTGTGCGGCGGGGTGAACGTGATGCACAACGCGCGCAGCCAGGCCGTCCTCGCTCTCGGCGGCATGCTCGCACCCGACGGACAGTGCAAGACGTTCGACGAGACCGCGGACGGCTACGCCCGCGCCGAAGGATGCGGTGTGCTCGTCCTCAAGCGGCTCGGCGACGCCCGGCGGGACGGTGACACGGTGCACGCCGTGATCCGTGGTTCCGCCGTACGGCAGGACGGCGAGAGCGCGGGACTGACGGCCCCGAACGGCGCCGCGCAGGAGGAGGTCATGCGGGCCGCGCTGACGAGGAGCCGGCTGGAACCCGGGGACATCCAGTACGTGGAGGCGCACGGCACGGGCACCGCGCTGGGCGACCCGACCGAGACGGACGCGATCACCGGAGTCTTCGGCGCCTCGCACAGCGCGGCCGACCCGGTGCTCGTCGGATCCCTGAAGACCAACATCGGCCACATGGAGGGTGCCGCCGGTGTCGGCGGACTCATCAAGACGGTCCTCCAGCTCCGCGAACGGACGGTCTATCCCCACCTCAACCTCGTCACCCCGTCCCCCGTCATCGCCTGGCGGGACGCCCCCTTCGCCGTGCCCACCGAGGTCCGGCCCTGGCCGGGCGACGGAGCCGGGCGGGCCCTGGTGAACAGCTTCGGCGTGACCGGCACCATCGCCTCGGTCGTCCTGGAAGGGCCGCCCCACGAGAACACACCGGCGGCGGCCACCCCCGGCGACGCCACCGACGCCACCACCGAGGTGGCCATCGGGACGGCCCCCGTCACCGCCGCACCCACCAGCGCCGTCGTCACCCTCTCCGCCAAGAGCCGCACCTCGCTGCGCCGGCTCGTCGAGCGCCACCTGGAACACCTGGACCGGCACCCCGGGATATCCGTCACCGACCTGTGCCGGACCACCAACACCGGCCGGGCGCACTTCCGTCACCGGATCGCCGATGTGGTGCACGACCGCGAGGACCTCGCCCGCACCCTCCGTAAACGCCTCGCGGACATCGGGCACGTCGAACCGGGCGGCCGGCCGGGCACCCCGAAGGTCGCGTACCTGTTCTCCGGGACCGGGACGCAGTACTCCGGCATGGGCGCCGCCCTCTACCGCCAGTACTCCGTCTTCCGGGACGCGATCGACGCCTGCGACCGGGTCTTCGCCCCGCTGACCGGCCTCCCGCCCGGCGTACTGATACGCGGTGAGAGCGACGAGCCCGGCCATGTCCACGAGGCACGCCACCTGCAACCGGCCCTGTTCAGCCTGGAGTACGCCATGGCACAGCTGTGGCTGTCCTGGGGCGTCCGTCCCTCGGTGCTGCTGGGGCACAGCCTGGGCGAGTACGCCGCCGCGGCGACCGCCGGACTCTTCTCCCTGGAGGACGCGGCACGGCTGGTGGCCGCCCGAGGGCGGCTGAGCGGCCGAGTCCAGGGCAAGGGAGGCATGGCGGCGGTGGGCGCCCGCGCGGCCGATGTCGCACCACTCGTGGAGCGCTACCCGGACCTCGCCGTCGGCGCGGTCAACGGCCCCGCCCAGTGCCTGCTCACCGGGGGAACCGAGTCGCTGGCCGACGCGGGTGCGCGCCTGACGGAGCAGGGCGTGAAAGTGACACCCCTGCGCGGCGCGGCCCCGTACCACTGCGACCTCATGGCCGAGATCGCCGACGAATTCCGCGCCGTACTCGCGACCGTGGAGTTCCGGGCGCCCACCATGGCCGTCGTCTCCAACGTCACCGGCCGGGTGGCCAGGTCAGGGGAGATGGGCACCCCCGACTACTGGATACGCCACCTGCTGGAGCCGGTGCAGTTCGAGGCCGGTGTCCAGGCGGTGGAACGGCGCGGGCGCCACGTCTTCGTCGAGCTGGGCCCCTCCACCGCCCTCACCTCACTCGCCAGGACATCCGCGACCGACCCGGAACACGTCTGGCTCAGCAGCACCTTCCGTGACGACACCACCGGCGACATGATCCGGCGCTCACTGGCCAGGGCCTACGAGGCCGGGGTGCCGGCCTCGTGGACGGGCTACCACCGGGACGCCCCCCGCACCCGTGTCCCGCTGCCCGCCTACCCCTTCGACCGCAAGCCGTACTGGCTGCCCACCCCGCAGCGCCGGGAGGCCGAGGCCGCGTGGGCCGCCGAACGGAGCTCCCGGCCCCGGCCCGACGCCGCGATGCCGCTCCTCCACGAACAGCACTGGGTCGCCCGCCCGGCGGGCGAACCGGGCGAGAAACGCGGCGTCCTCCTGCTCGGAGCCCCCGATGAGCTGCGCTCCCGGCTGATGGACCGCGCCTCCGGGGCGGGCGTCGAACCGATCTGTCCCGCGAACCCCGAGGAGTTGACGGCGGCCCTGCGCGACGGCCCGCCCCGCGACGTGGTGTGGTTCTGGCACCGTGCCCCGGAAGGCACCACGGGAGTGGAGCGGCTGCGGGCCGAGTGCGCGCTCAACTACGGTGAACTGCTGCCCCTGCTGGACATCCTGGCACGCGAGAAGTTCGGCGACGGACGACGCCTGTGGCTGGTCACCGAAGGCGCCCACACGCTGCCCGGCGACCCCGGTGCGGACGCCTCACCCGCGGTGTCGGCGGCGGCCACCCTGTGGGGATTCGCCCGCGGTCTGGCCGTCGAACGCCCCGGATACGGGGTGACACTGGTGGACCTGCAACCCGGCGCGGAGGGAGCGGGCCCGCTGATCGACGAGTGGGCGTCGCCGCAGGACACCGAGTTCGAGGTGGCCCACCGGGACGGACAGCGATGGGTACGACGGCTGCGCCCGGCCGCACCCGCGCCGGAGCCACGCCGCCGGGTCGAGATCCGGCCCGACCGCACCTACGTGGTCGCGGGCGGCCTCGGCACCGTCGGGCTGCACATGGCGCGTCGGCTCGTCGCCCTCGGCGCCCGCGACCTGCTGCTGCTGAGCCGCACCGGAGGAGCGGCGCCCGAACTGGGCGACGGAGTCACCGTGACGGTCCGCGGATGCGACATCGGGTCGGCCCCGGACATCGACCGGGTCTTCGCGGAACTCGCGGACGCCGGGCGGTCGGTGGGAGGCGTCGTGCACGCGGCGGCGGACGGCGCGTACCTGCCGGTGACGGAGCAGACCTGGCAGAGCCTGGACACGGTGTTCAGGGCCAAGGTGTACGGGGCCTGGCTGCTGCACGAGGCGACGGCCCGGTCGCACCGGCCGGACTTCTTCCTGCTCTGCTCCACGGCGGGCGCGACGGTCGGCTCCGCCCTGGCGGCCGGCCCCGGCGCGGGAGACGCCTTCCTCGCCCACCTGGCGGACCGGCGCGCTCGCGCTGACCTGCCCGCGCTCGCCGTCGACTGGGGCCCCTGGGTACCGCGCGACCCGGCCGCCGCGCCGGTCAAGAGCTGGGAGGCACAAGGCATCCGGCCCCTCGACGAGGCGGAAGCGGCGGACCTGCTGCCCGGCCTGCTGGACGCCGGACGGAGCCACGTCGTCGTAGGGCGATGCGACTGGGACCGCTTTGTGTCCCGGAGGGCCGGGAACGCCCTCTTCGACGAACTGGTCACCGACCGGGCCACGACCGGCGGCCCCGTCGACCCGAGCACCGTGCCGGAGGTACCCGGCCCGGCCCGCTCCGCCGCGGTCAACGCGATCGTGCGAGCCAGGCTCGCGGACGTGCTGCGCTTCCGTGACGCCGACGACGTCGAACCGGACGCGGAACTGGCCGCCCTGGGAATGGACTCGCTCAACGCGGTCGAGATCCGCAACGCCCTGGACGCGGCGTTCCGGATCACCTTGCAGGCGTCCGTCGTCTTCGAACACCCCCGCGTCGACCTGCTGAGCGCGTACATCGAGACGCTGCTGCCCGTCAGGAGCGCTTCCGCCCCCTGACCGGGCTTCGGCACGGACGGCCGGCACGGCCGGGGGCCCGCGCACCGTGCGGTGTCCCTCCCCGGCCGGCCGGCCGGATCTCCACGAAGGAGACAGCTCATGTACTGGATCGATCACACCCGTCTGTGCCACGAGATCCGCAGGCAGTGCCTGCACCTGTCGGCCGCGCTGCGCCGCGTCGACCCGGAGACCCGGGTCCCCGACTGCCCGGGGTGGACGGCCGCGCACCTCGCCGGACATCTGCACGCGGCCTTCACCTGGGCGGCGGGCATGCTGAACAGCGGGGCCGCCGAGTTCCGGCCGCCGCACACCTTCCTGCCGGACATCCCCGACGGCGCCCTGGACGCCGGGGCGCCCTGGACCTCGTACGTCGACGCTCTCGCCCACGCGCATCTCAAGACACCGCTGGGCAGCCGGATCGTCGAGGATCACACCGTCGCGCCGTTCGTCGAGGCGGCGGACGCCTTCGTCGACGCGCTCCTGGCCGCCGGCCCGGACCGCCCGGTGTGGACCTGCCTCGGCGAGCCGCGTTCCCGGGGCTGGGCCACCTGGGGCGCGCTGGAGTCGGGGATCCATCGACTGGACGCCGAGGCGATGCTCGGCCTCGCCCCCGAACTCGACCGTGAGGTGGCCGAGGAGCTCGTCGACTTCATCCTCGAACTCGTGACCGAGCCGGCCTCCACCGCTTTCTTCGACCCGCGGCTCGCCCAACTCCGTAAGTCCGGCGAACGGATCCTGCTGAGAGCGGTCGGCTCCACCCGCGGCCCGGGGGAGTGGCTGATCCGCCTCGCGCCCTGCGGCCCGGTCCTGCTCGCACCCGGCACCGGACGGCCGGACGTCACCGTGGACGCCCCGGGCGAACTCCTGCTGCCCCTGCTCAAACGACGCCTGCCGCTCTCCTCCCCGGGCATCAGGGTGACCGGTGACCGCGACGTGATGCGGGACTGGCTGGACCATGTCCGCAGCTGACGTGTGACGGGTGAGCGCGGCGGACCGCGTCCTCGGCGGCCACGGACGGCACGGTGGTGGCCCACGACCGAGGCCGGTCGGCAGGCGACCGGCGGGGCTCAGGCGCGGTCGCCGCCCCGTACGGCCTGTGACTGGATGGTCAGGCCGACCGGACGCCCCGCGTCGTCCGTGAGGTCCGTCTGGACGACGATGAACGACGCCCCGGTGTGCAGGGGCCGTGCCACCGCGTGGAGGGTGCCGGAGCGCACTCCGCGGAAGAAGTTCGTCTTCGACTCCACCGTGGAGGTCGTCGCGCCGGCCGGCAGGTTCAGATAGGCGCACACCGCCCCCACACTGTCCGCCAGGGTCATCAACGCACCCCCGTGGAGCAAGCCCATGGCCGTGCACAGACCGGGTGCCCACGGCAGGCTGCCACGCACCAGCGAGGCGTTCGCCTCCTCCAGCCGTACCCCGGTGGTCCTCGCGTACGGCATCAGGTCGAGCAGGTCGTCCAGAGGTGCGGCGTGCTGGGTCACTGCGGGCTCCTCACGTTCCTACGGATGTCTCCACGGCGGAAGGAGATCCGACTCTACGGCATCTGACGCACCTTCAGCAGACCGTCAGCGGCCTGTCAGCCATGGTTGGTTGGATCGTGGCGACCGTTCCCGTGATCAGAAGGAAGAAGGTGCTTGATGAGCGTCGTCCGTCAGCCGGTCCGTGTGGGGATCCTGCTGCCCACCCGAGAGCAGGCGATCCTCGGTGACTACAGTGCCTCGCCGCTCATGGACTTCGCTCGGCAGGCCGAGGAACTCGGCTTCGACTCCCTGTGGACGGGGGACTCGCTCACCGCACGCCCGCGCCTCGATCCCCTGGTCGTGCTGTCCGCCGTGAGCGCGGCCACCCGCACCATCACCCTGGGGACCGCCGCACTGACACCCGCGCTGCGGCATCCGCTGATCGGCGCCAACATGGTCAGCAGCCTCGACCACATCAGCGGTGCCCGCCTCGTACTCGGCCTGGGGTCGGGGTTCCCCGTTCCGGAGACCCAGGACGAGTTCGCCGCGGTGGGCGCCTCGTTCGCCGGCCGGGCGGGGCGGCTCGACGAGATCGCCGCGCTGTGGCGCACCTGTTGGGCCAGCGTCCGCCCCGGCGCTCCGGACGCCTTCGACGGCCGCTACTGGCAGGCGGCCGGCCTGGACCGGCTGGTCAGTCCGCCCCGCCCCGACGGACCGCCCCTGTGGCTCGCGGGCAGCGACACCCCGCGCGTACTGGACCGGGTCGCCCGGCTCTACGACGGCTGGCTGCCGTTCCTGCCCAAGGCCGAGGCGTACGGCACGGCATGGCGGCGGATCGAGGAACTGCGCCGGGAGGCGGGCCGCCCCGAGGGCGCCGTCACCCCCGGCCTGTACGCGACGATCAGCGTGGACCCGGACGAGCGGCGTGCCCGAGCCGGGCTGGAGGACTACATCGAGCACTACTACGGCCGTTCGCTGGAGCAGATGTCCGCCATCCAGGCATACGCCTGGGGATCGAGCGAAGCCTGCGCCGAGTGGCTCGCCGGCTATGTGCGGGCGGGTGCCCGGCACATCGTGATCCGTATCGGATCGCTGCGTCCGGAGGCGCAAATGCGGGAAATCGCCGAGGTGTTGCTCCCCGCCGTGCGTCAGGCCGTACCGGAGGGCGCGTGACCTCCGCCGAAGGGGGGCGCCGGGCCGGCTGGTTCACCGGGTCGGACGCGGACCCCGACGCGCCGTTCACGGCCTTCGTCTTCCCGCACGCCGGCGGCTCGGCGGCGCAGTACCGGTCCTGGTCGCAGACCATGCCCCCCGGCTTCGACGTCCGCGTCCTCCAGCTGCCGGGGCGTCAGGAACGGTTCCAGGAGAAAGCCCTGGACGATCTGGACGCCGTGGTGGAGGCGCTCCAGGAGCCCTTCGAGGGAGAGCTCGACGGCAGGCCGTACCTGATCTTCGGCCACAGTTTCGGCGCGCTGCTCGCCTACCGGCTGGCGGTCGCCCTGGTACGCGACGGAGGCACCGCTCCGGCCCTCCTCGGGGTCTCCGGCTGGGCTCCCGGCTCAGAGGTGGCGGGTCCGGGGCGGGAGACGGTGGCCGGCCTCTCGGACGCCGAACTGCTGGACCGGGTGGCGGAGCTGGGAATGATGCCGCACGGGGTGTCCCTCGACCCGGCCACGCTGGCGACCGTCCTGCCCGCCCTGCGCGGGGACCTCCTGGCGGTCGGCGGCTTCCGGGACGATCTGGCTCCCGCTCCCTGCCCGGTCGCCGCCTTCGGCGGAGCGGACGACCCGCTGCTTCCGGGCGAGGGCATGGACGCCTGGGCGCGACGGGGCACCGATTTCCTCGGCACCACCACCTTCCCCGGCGGGCACTTCTACCTCTTCGACCACGCGGCCGCCGTCCAGCACAGCCTCGGCCGCCATCTGCGGCGCCTGGTTCCGACGGCATAACACACCCGGCAGGGCGGGGGGGGGGCCGCCCCCGCCCCCCCCCCCCCGCCGGGGGGGGGGCCCCCCCCGGGGGGGGGCCGCGCGGGGGGGGGGGGCGGGGGGGGGCGCGGGGGGGGGGGGGGGACCCGGGCGCTGGGAGGGGGGGCCCCCCCCCCCCCCCCCCCGCGGGCGGCCCCCCCCCCCCCGGGGGGGGGGGCGGGGGGCGCCCCCCCCCCCCCCCCCCCCCCCCCGCCCTGCTGTGCGCTGTCCCCCGCGGGTACGGGGAAAGCGCGGGTACGGGGAAAGAGAGGGCGGCGCACGATGTGCCGTGTCCGCGCGCTCGCCCGATCGCGGGCCGCTCCACCGGTCGATGCGGAGCGCCGGATGGGCCCTACTCCCACAGGCCGTGGACCGAAACGGGCACGGGCGGAGAGCCATCGCGACGTAGGCGGCGCCCGGAACGGCTCCGGTCGGGATACCGGACGCCGTTCGGGCGCTGTCCGCGGCGAACCGGGGCCCTTTCGGCACAAGGCCCACGGCGGTCGGTCGGGGAACCGGGCGCGGGGCGCGTCCCGCGCCCGGTTCGCCTGGCGGATCTCCCGGCGCGCGGCCGGAGGGCGCCGAGGTAATGGCGGTCATTACTTGGAACGGGCAGGGGACGGGAAGCGAAAACACAGCGCAATCGCGGGTACGGGCCCCGGAAATGGCGACGGAATCCTTCTATTGGGCCTATGAATGTGGGGGAGGCGCGGCAGGGGGAGCTGCCGGAAGTGTTCCTTTGGGTGAATGGTGAACCAATGGTCCGATAAATCGTCGGTCGTCAATTACCTCAGAGGTAATTGGAAAAGTATTTCCCTCCGGGCAAGCGGAAGATGTTCGAATCGGCCAATCGCTGCCACGGGTGCGCCCCTCAACTCGGCCTGTTTGGTGGAAATATCCCCCCGGTTTGCAGGTAAATGTCCATGTATGGAGCCCACGCGATCATGTGTTCGAAACCGGAAGCGCACTGTCCGGGAAGTGCTGTGAGCGGCTTTCTCGGTCTTGTGGACCCCGAGTTCTGCGGCATCAATGGAGAGCGGCATCCGGCCGCCGTGATCGGAGGAAAGAAAGTGCACGATTTTTTTCGCCTCGATAAGTTGAGTAAACACGTGGACCTATCGTCCGCTGTGCATCCGGAACGGTCCGACGCCCGGGGGCCCGGTCTGTACTTCCGTGTCCTGGGGCCGCTGGAAGTCCACGCGGGGGATCGGGTGCACACGATGACCGGCAGTCTGCAGCGCACCCTGTTGACGTCCTTATTGATCAGCCCGGGCCAGCCGCTGGCCGCCGAACAGCTCTACGGCGAGTTGTGGGGGGAGAACCCGCCGCCCACCTTCGAGAACTCGCTCCAGGCCCATGTCTACCGGTTACGCCGGACCCTCCAGAAGCTGGCAGGACCCACCCGTACCGCCCCCGAACTGCTCACCCGCTCATCGGGATACGCGCTCGACCTGCGGGCCGGCGCGATCGACGCCGAAACCTTCCGCAGCCTCTCCTCCCGGGCCCGGGAGTGCATGCGCAGAGAGCCCGAACGGGCGTACCGGCTGTTCGGCGAGGCGCTGTCCCTGTGGCGCGGCGAACCGCTCCAGGGCGTCGCCCAGGGGCCCATGTGCCAGAGCATGGCCCTGGCACTCCAGGAGGAGCACCTGGCCGTCGTCGAGGACACCCTCTGGCTGGGAATGCAGCTCGCCGACCCGGTGCACACCATCAGCGAACTCAAACGGATGAGCTCCATCCACCCCTGGCGCGAACGGCTCACGGAGATGCTCATGCTGGCCCTGTACCGGGCCGGCCGGCAGGCGGAGGCGGTGGAGGCGTACAACGGCGCCCGGCAGCGCCTCGTCAACGAACTCGGCCTGGAGCCCTCGGCCAAACTCCGCAGGCTCCTCCAGGACATCCTCAACCAGGACCCGGCCCTGGACTTCGCCGGCCTCGTGCCGGGCGCGGCACTGTGACCCCCGGTCCGCCGGACGCCCGTGCCGGCGTGCGGTCCCGCCCGCCGGCGGGACACGGCGGACCCGTCCCCCGGCACCGGCGGCTCCCGGAGAACCACTGAGCCGCCGGCGCGGCGGCACCCCGGACGGACGGCCGTGGGGAACCGCCGCGCCGGCGGCACGGTGGTGTGACGGAACCGAAGCGGCCCCGGAGGCCGACCCGCCCCGCCGGGGGAGAGCCGGCCTCCGGGGCCGCGAAGGTCAGGCCCGGGCCAGGGCCAGAACCGCGTTCTGGCCCCCGAACCCGAAGGAGTTGCTCAGCGCCAGCCCGTCCGGGCACGCGGCGGGGGCGGTCGCGACCTCGATGTCCAGCTCCGGATCGAGCGTGGACAGCCCCGCGGTGGGCGGCACCACGCCCTTCTCCAGGGTGAGCACCGTCAACGCGGCCTCGACGGCCCCGGCGGCGCCGAGCATATGGCCGGTGACCCCCTTGGTCGAGGTCACCACCGTGCCGCCGGTGAAGAGGCGGCCCATCATCCGCCCCTCGGCGAGATCGTTGAGCGGGGTGGAGGTGCCGTGCGCGTTGACATGGCCGACATCCCCGGTACCGGCTCCGGCGTCGGCCAGCGCCGCCCGTACCGCCGCCTCGCACCCCGCGCCCGCGGGGTGCGGGCTCGTCATGTGGTGCGCGTCGGCGCTGGCCCCGTAGCCGACCACCCGGGCCCGGACCCGGGCGGACCTGGCCCGCGCGTCCGAGGTCCGCTCCAGCACCAGCACCGAGGCACCCTCCGCAGCGACGAAGCCGTCCCGCTCCGCGTCGAACGGGCGGGAGGCGGTGGCCGGATCGTCCTCCCGGTGCGACAGGGCGCCCATCCTGGCGAAGCCGGTCATCACCAGCGGCGTGATCATGGCCTCGCCGCCCCCGGCGAGCACGATGTCGCAGCGGTCCAGGAGAAGCAGGTCGCGGGCGACCCCGATGGCCGTCGCCCCCGAGGCACAGGCCGTCGCCACCACCAGATTGGGGCCGGTGGCCCCCAACTCGATGGCCGTCTGCCCCGCCAGCATGTTGGGCAGCTGCATCGGCAGCAGCAGCGGGGAGACCCGGTGCGCCCCCTCGCCGAGCAGCGTACGGTGCTGTGCCTCGACGGTGCCGGGGCCGCCGTCGGCGCACCCCAGCACCACGCCGACCCGCGCCCCGTCCCAGGTGGCCGGATCGAGCCCCGCGTCCGCCACCGCCTCGCGAGCGGCCACCAGGGCGAACCGGACGAACGGGTCCAGCCGCAGCGCCCTGCGCGCCCCCAGCAGGGCATCGGCGTCGAAGCCGGGCACCCGGCAGGACAACCGGACCGGAACCCCCTCCAGTTCGGGGTCGAGGGCCGCGGTGGGCCGCCCGTCGAGGACGGTCGCCCAGGTCGCGGCGGCATCGCGCCCGGCCGGTGTCACCAGCCCCAGGCCGGTGACCGCGACATCGGCACCGGAGGTCATGCCGAGGCGCTCCGCTCGGCCATCAGATCGGCCATGTCGCCCATCGTGGCCGCCTCCAGCAACTCGTCGTCACTGATCTGGAGTCCCAGCTCCTTCTCCAGCAGCAGCGAGAGCTCCACGACGGCCAGCGAGTCCAGCTCGACGTCCTCCCGCGTCGCCTCCGGAGTCACCTGCTCGGGAGCGACCTTGAGCTTGCTGACCAGCATTTCCTTGAGTGTCTCGAACACGGTGTCATCCTTCGCTGTCCGGTCGGCCCGCCGCGCGGCCCGACGCTGTTACGCCGCCCGGTGGGGCGGGATCGGTGATTCGGACGACGGTGCGTCGCCGCGTCCGTCAGTCGTCGAACGTCTTGAGGTCGGGCCACACCAGGGCGGTCGCACCCCAGGCGAGACCTCCGCCGAAGGCGGTGAGCAGTGTCCGGTGGCCGGCCGCCAGCGTTCCCTCCGCTGTCGCCTCGGCCAGCAGGACCGGCAGCGACGCCGCGCCGGTGTTCCCGGTCCGCTCGATGTTGGAGAGCCGCCGCTCCGGCGGAACGCCCAACTCGTCGGCGACGGCCGTGAGGATCCGGGCGTTCGCCTGGTGGGCGGCGAACCGGTCCGCGGCGAGCGGGCCGTCCCACCCGGCGGCCGCGAGCGCCGCCCGCGACGACTCCGTCATCCGGCCCACCGCGTGGCGGAACGTCTCACGGCCGCGCATCCGGAAGAACTCCTCGCCCGGCCCGGCGGCGACACCGGAGGACCGCTGCCGCGATCCCCCCGCCGGCACCTCGATCAGCCCGGCGAGCGAACCGTCGCTGCCCAGGACGACCCGGCCCACGGCGCCCGGCTCCTCCGGCCGCCCCGAACGCAGCAGCACGGCCCCCGCCCCGTCGGCGAAGATCACCGCGGTGCCCCGGTCGGCGGGATCGATGATCGTCGTGAAGGCGTCCGCCGCGATCAGCAGAACGCTCTCCACCGTGCCCGAGGCGATCAGCCCCGCCGCTGTGGCGAGCCCGTACAGGAAGCCGCTGCACACCGAGGAGACGTCGAACGCGGCGACCCTCCCCACCCCGAGCCGGTCCGCGACCAGCGGCGCCGTGGCGGGGCAGGGCTGGTCCGGAGTGGTCGTCGCGAGTACCACCGCCTCCGCACCGACACCGCCCGCCGAGGCCAGCGCCCGCCGCCCGGCCTCCACCGCCAGGTCCGACGTGGCGGTGCCCGGCGCGATCACATGCCGCGAGGCGATACCGGTCCGCGACCGGATCCACTCGTCGGAGGTGTCGAGCCGGCCCGCCAGATCGTCGTTGGTCACCACGTCCGGCGGAAGGTACCGGCCGATGCCCGCGATCACCGCCGCGGGCGCGGCGGCCCCGCCGGTCATGCGGAACTGCCGCCGGTCAGGGCCTCCACCGGCAGCCCCATGTAGGCCATCCGGACCTCGGCCATCTCCTCCGTCCACCGCTCCGCCATGTCGTACCGCTGCTCCGGCGTGGTGTCCAGCATCCGCACCCCCGGCCAGATCTCGTAGTCGCCGATCAGGTCCGCGTGCTCGGCCATGCCCTGCTGGAACAGCTCCTCCCGGTGGATGACGTACTCCCGGTCGGGCACCTCGTCCCACAGCTTCACCCCGGCCCGGATGATCTCCAGGATGTGGTCGCGGGATCCGGGATCGCGCGCCAGGTGGTCGCGGAGGATGGTGCTGGCCACGGTCAGATGGCGGATCTCGTCGATACCGGTGCCCCGGGAAATCTCACCCGTCGCCGGGGACAGCGGTGTCCACTTGCGTTCGCTCAGCTCGGCGGCGGGGGCGAGCACGCCCTCGATCACGATGGCGAAGACGGCGACCCCGCCCATGAAGTCCTGCTTGTCGCGCACCACATCCAGGGTGAAGTCCTCGACGGGCTGGAGCACGTCACGGCGGTAGTCGGCGGAGAGCGCCTCGATGTCCTTGAGCAACGTGTCGGCCGGCATGCCCAGTTCGACCAGATGGTTGCGGAACACCCGGGCGTGCCGGGCCTCGTCGAGCAGCTGGGTGGCGTAGAACTCCAGCTCGGGTATGCCGGGGGCGATCGGCACGTAGTGGCCGAGCAGCCGGGTGGCGATCTCCTCGGACAGACCCCGGAAGCCGAACTCCAGGATCAACGCCTCGCGCAGCGGGCCGGGTTCGGTCAGGAAGCGGGGCACGATCGCGTCCACGTGATGGCCGCTCTCGCCCCGGTCGCGCAGTGTTCCCTGCGCGACCGAGGTGATCCAGTAGGCGAGGTCGCAGTCGGCCGGCCCCAGCGTGAGGCTCTTGGCGCCGTCGAGGAGACCGGGAGCTTCGTCCCAGTCCGCCTCACGGGCGACCGGTCGCGCCCCGCTGTCGGTCGTGATACCCGGGGTGCCGTCGGTTTCGGTGGTCACAGCGGTGTCTTCTCCTTTTTCGGTCATCGATGTCCCGCGCGGCGGCGCCCGTCGGCGCCGGTTCCCGGACCGGTCAGCGGACCGCCCGCGGCGGGACCTGCGACGGCACATGACCCACCGGCGCCGGATCGGCCGTGTGCCCGGCCTGCTTGGGGTGCGCGAGTCCCAGATCGTCCAGCAGCCTCAGATACCCCGGCTGCTGGACGGGCTCGAAGGGCAGCGCGAAGGACTTCATGAAGTTGCCGAACAGCCCCCGGTCGCCGAACAGGTGGAACGGGATGACCAGCAGCGCCCACTCGGGGCCGATCAGCCAGCACCACAGGCCGACCACGGCGCCCTGGGTGATCAGACTGTGCATGAAGTTGTACAGCACGTAGTACGTCTTGGAGATCGGCCTGCCGCCGCTGCGCCGGAACGCGATCGCCCCCGGCAGGTAGCCGATGACGTCGATGTACAGGAAGAGGGCGACGGCCGGCAGCCACCGGATCTCGTCGTAGTGGACGATCATCAGGACGGTCGACACCGCGAGCCCCACCAGATACTCGGCGCGGTGCAGTGAGTACGTGCGTGGTGTTTCGAATGGGTTGGCCTGGTCCATGGCTGACTCCTCTGGGGCCTGTCCGGCGGTCGGGGACGGAGGGATCGGAGGGGGGACGCGGCGGGGTTCCTGCCGCGTGCGGTGAGCGGGATCGGTGGGTGCCGTACGAGGAGTCGGTGCACCTACGCCGGAGCGGACGCCCCGGCCAGCGAGGTGTCAGGACCCGCGACATCGCCGAGGATCTCTGTTCCGGGATACATCCCGGCCACCGCCCAGGCGACGGTCTCCTTGACGACCCGTTCGGCGATCGGGTCGAGGATGCCTTCGAGGCTGGGGATGCCGAAGTCGAAGTCCGCCTCGAAACGCACCGAGACGTCGTCCCCCCGCTGGGTGAGCCGCCAGGTGCCGAGGAAGGTGTCGAAGTCCCCCTCGGTCTGCTCGAACCGGATCTCCAGGGAGTCCGGGAGGATCTCGTCGCGCTCGGTCCAGCGCAGCAGACCGCTGCGGAAGTGCAGCTCCCAACTGGACGAGCAGTCGGGCTCGGGATACGTCGCGTGGACGGTGGTCGACTGCACGTGCGGGGCGAGTTCGGGGAAGCGCTCCCAGCGCCTGACCGAGTGGAGGACGTCCTCGGCCTTCTCGCCGTGGACCAGGGCTTCCAGCAGTACGTGTCGCATGGCGGATCAGCGCCTTTCGGGCATGGTCGTCGAGTTGCGGATCAGGTCGCGGGTCGCTTGGTCGAAGCCGTCGAGCAGGTGACGTATGTCCGCCTCGTCGAGCACGGCGGGCGGTGTGAAGCGCACCACGGAGCTGCCGCCCATCGAGTGGTTGGCCACGACACCGTGGTTGAACAGCTCGATCAGCAGCTCTCCCGCCAGCCCGGCCTCGGTGAGTTCGACACCGATGAGCAGTCCCTTGCCGCGTACCTCGACGAGGAGTTCGCCGAGATTCCGCTGGGCGATCTCGGAGATCGCGGGCAGCAGCCGGGCGCCCAGCTCCATGGCCCGGGTGACCAGGCGCTCCTCCTCGACCGCCCGGAGGGCGCCCTGCACCGCGGCCATCAGCAGCGGCTGGCCGGCGAAGGTACCGGTGTGGATGTACGGGTCCAGGTCGAACGGGCGGAAGGCTTCCCGGGTGGCCAGCACGGCGGACACCGGGGCCACCCCGCCGCCCAGCGCCTTGCCGGCCAGCAGCACGTCGGGGAGCACGCCCTCGATGTCGGCACCCCACCACTCGCCCAGCCGCCCGAAGCCCGACTGCACCTCGTCGAGGATCAGGAAGCCGTCGTACTCGCGCACCAGCGACTCGACCTGACGCAGATAGCCCTTGGGCGGGATGATCACCCCGCCCTCGCCCTGGACGGGCTCCAGGATCACGCACACCTCACCTGGGTGGGCGGCGAGTTCGGCCCGCAGGGCGTCGGCGTCACCGAACGGCAGATGGGAGAAGTCCGGCAGCAGCGGCCGGAAGGGCTTCTGGTAGACCTCCTTGGCGGTGGCCGACAGGGCGCCCAGGGTCTTGCCGTGGTAGCCGCCCAGCATGGCGACGGTACGGCGGCGGCCCGAGGCCCGCGCGAGTTTGAGGCCGGCCTCCACCGCCTCGGTGCCGGACACCGCGAAGTGCACGCGTTCCAGCCCGGCCGGCGCCACGGACAGCAGCGCCTCGGCGGCGCGGGCCACCGTCGGCTCCAGCAGGATGCGGGTCGCGGTCGGATGGGTGTGCAACTGGCGGGCGACTGCCTCGACCACCAGCGGGTGCCGGGCACCCATCAGGAAGACGCCGTAGCCGCCGGCGTTGAGGAAGCGTTCGCCGTCGCTCGTGGTGAGCCAGGCGCCGGAGGACTCGACCTCCATATGGCTGCCGAAGAGTTCGGCCACGGTGGCCCGGCCCTTGCTCAGATGGGCCCGGTACAGACGGAGGATCTCCTGCTCCGTGTCGGGGGCGGATGTCGCGGTGGTCAGCGCGGTCATGACGGGGCTCCAGGGAGGGTGAGGATCAGGAGAGTTCCAGCGGGCCGCCGGTGAACCACGACAGCAGCGGTTCGGCGGCGGACGACTGGCCCGGCGGGTGGAAGGCCAGGGGACGTACGGACGCGGCCAGCCGGGTGTGGTCCGAGCCGCGGATGAAGTCGATGCCGCCGAGCAGATCCAGCGCGCGGTCCGCGGTGCGCACCAGGGCGCGCTGCGCCGCGTACCGGGCGACGAGGACCTCGGCGACCGCCGCCTCGCCGCTCAGCCCGTCCCGTACCGCGCGGGCCGCGCCCTCCAGCTGGGCGAACGCCGCCTCGCTGCCGATGGCGAGGGACGCCCGGTCGCCGTCGCTGCCGCGCCCGCGCTCCAGCACGGTGGCGACCAGCGCGCCGGCCGCGCCCGCGTAGCCCGCCGAGATCAGCAGGGTGAAGCAGACGAACCCGGAGGTCTGGAGGTCGTCGAGCCGGTGCGGGTCCTCTGACGAGGTGCGGATGACCAGTTCGGCGGGGACCGGGGTGTTCTCCAGCTGGACCTCGTCGCTCTCCGCCGCGGCCAGGACGTCGTTCCCCCAGAAGGGACTGACGGAGATACCGGGGGAGTCGGAGGGCACCAGGGCCAGGGCGAGTTCGGGCCCGTTCGGGCCGGGAACGGCGATGCTCACCGTCAGCAGGTCCATCGAACCGGCCAGGCTGCACGGCTTCTTGCTGCCGGTCAGCAGAAAACCGTCGGCGGTGGGGACGGCGGTCACGGAGGGCAGCAGAATGTTCTGCTGGGTCTTCCCCTCCGCCCAGCCGGACGCCATCAGCAGCCGCCGCGGCGCGACACCGCCCAGCACCGCCAGCTGCTCGTCCGTCAGACGCCCTGCGGTGCCCGCGAGGTCGTAGAGCATGGCCGCGGTGAAGTGGTGCATGGCGGTGGCCGCGGCGAGCGAAGGCGACAGTGAGCCCACGGCCCGCTGCACCCGGATCGCGTCCAGGATGTCGGCCCCCAGGCCGCCGTACGCGCCGGGCACCATCAGCCCGGCGCCTCCGTGCTCCCGGAAGAGTTCGATCACCGGGCTGCCGGAGGACTCCCGCTCGGCATAGGGAATGCTCTCCAGCGCCTTGGTCAGCCCTGGGTGGTAGTGCTCGCACAGCTCACGGGCGCGGTCGAGGGAACGCAACGGAAACCTCCGGTCGTGGGTGTGGACTCAAGCGCCGAAGACCGCGTCACGGGGGCTGACGCCCCGGGCGACACTGACCCCCTGGAGGTGCGAGGTCTTCAGCATCGGGTAGTTGGCCTCGCCGAACGCGCCGCCGGTCAGCCCGGTGCCGCCGTGGCTGGGCAGGTACGGCAGGAAGCCGATGTGCGAGTCGTTGATCTTCAGAAGGCCGCCGTTGCCGACCCGCTGGACGAACGCGTCGATGACGGTCTCCGACTCCGCCCACAGCGAGTTGCGCAGTCCGTACTCGTTGGTGTTGACGAAGTCGATCAGCCGGTCCAGGAGGTCCTCGTCCCCCGCGGGGTCGAGGACGACGATGGGGAGCAGCGGGAAGAAGGTCTCCTGGCGCACCACGTCGTGCTTCCTCGCGTCGGCCAGACCGTCGATCCTCAGCACGGTCGGCTGGAGGAAGACCCCGGTGTCGGAGGGGGTGCCGTCCACCTCGGCCCGGCTGCCGCCGGTCACCAGCCGCGCCCCCTGCTCGAAGGACTGGCGGAGCAGGTCGAAGAACCGTTCGCTGCGGCGTACCGGGGACAGCAGGACGTCGGGGTCCTCCGGGTATCCGGGGCGGATCGCGGCGGCGCACTCGGCGACCTCGGCGATCAGCCGGTCCGCGATCTCGGGGTGCGCCAGCACGTAGTTGGGCACCATGCAGATCTGACCGGAGCCGTAGAACGCCTCGCAGATCGCCTCGGCGGCCCGCGGGATGTCGGCGTCGCGCCAGACGACGATGCCGTCGTTGCCGGCCAGCTCCAGGATCGGCTTCTTGCCGCGGGCCACGCACTCCTGCTGGAAGCGCAGCCCCTCGGTGCTGCCGCCGATGTAGAAGATGTCGTTGATCAGCGGGTCCTCCAGCCAGTGCTTCAGCGTCCGGCCGGGGTTGGCGCAGATGGCGTTCAGGACCCCGGGGGGCGCGCCGATCTCCTCCAGCAGCGGGCCGACCACGTCGCGCAGCAGCCACATGGTGCTCAGGGCGATGCTGCGCGGTGCCCTTACGATCACCGCGTTGCCCGCCATCACCGCCAGCACGGCGAGCGCGGCACTGGGCGCCGGAGCGTTCTGCGGCGGGTGGAAGGCCACGACCCCGTCGGGCTGCCGGCGGACGATCAGCCGGCGGTTGCCGTGCGCGATCTCGGTGTGCATCTGCTGCCGGTACCAGCCGAGGCTCTCCTCGCTGTAGATCTGCAGCAGGCAGCTCAGCTCCCAGCGGGCCAGGCTGACCGGATGGCCCTCGGCCACCAGCATGTCCGTGAACGTCTCCTGCTGCCGGATCAGTTCCTCGCGGAACATCGACCCCAGCCGCATCCGCCGGTCCAGTGGCACCGCGGCCCAGCCGGGAGCGGCGGCGGCCGCGGCCTCACTGGCCAGCGCGACGGCGGTGTCGCCGGCGACGGCGCAGCGCCCCGCCACATAGGGGTGGTTGGCCTGCTCCGAATCAGGATTGCGCTCCAGCTCCCGCTTCAGCCCGACGCTGGTGAAGACGTCCTCCAGAAGGGAGCGTGATTCAACGGTATAGACCCATTCTTCGCTGTCGACATCTTTCCCCGCTATGTAGAGTTTGTAGCTCCGCGGTTTACTCTCCGGCACTTCTCCTCCAGGGCTACATTTCTTCCGCAGGTTCTCTTCGTGAATTCTGTCAGTTCGGCCTGACGCCATTCTGACGTGACCCTGACCGGGTTCTGACGCTTATCCTGACCTCTTTTTTTGTCAATTCCGGTCTGTTCTAATTCCGTTGTGCGGCCCGTCGGGGGCGGGGTACGCGAACTGTTCTTCCGTGCTGTTCGATTCGATCCGCCAAGGTCGCACCCGGAATTCACGACGAATGCCCGTGTGCGGCCCCCGTTCTGGGAGAGGCCCTCATGTGCGCACAGGCGATCACCCCGTACAGCAGGAGCGCGGCCGAACTCCGGCACACCCTGGTGCGGTTCATGGCGGCGGCCTTCGGGGTGCCGGACGACGAGGAGCCGGCCGGGCCGGCGCCGGTTCACCCGGTGGCGTCCACCGGCAGGCCGGTGGTGCGGTCGGCGAGGAGGAAGACCGTCGCCGCGAGCACCGCCATGGCCGCGGCGATCGCCGCGAACAGCATTCCGGGACCGCCGTGCTCCAGCACCGGAAGCAGCACGAACGGCAGCGCGGCAGCGGTCAGTTTGGACAGCGAGTAGGCCGTCCCCGACGCCTGGGCGCGGATCGGGGTCGGATACTGCTCGGCCAGGAACACGTGCGAGGCGGTCGAGAAGACATTGCTCACCAGCGTGTAGACGAAGCCGCAGGCGATGACCATCCCCGGCGACCCCGCGAAGGCGAAGCCCAGGCCGGCCAGCGCCATCGCGCAGGCCGCCAGGGCCACCAGGGACCGCCGCTCGACCCGGTCCATCAGGGGCACCGCGAGCAGGGCCCCCACCGGGTAGCCGATGAAAGCGGCCGCGGTGAAGCCCAGGCCCTGGACGATGTCGTACCCCTTCGCGGTCAGCACCAGCGGCGCGAGGGTGCCGAAACCGTAGTAGCCGACCGTCGAGAGCAGGCAGAAGAGCCAGGACATCACCGTCCGGCGCCGGTAGCGGGCGGAGAACAGCTGCCGCAGGAGCGGTCCGCCCGGCCGGGCGGACCCGGCGTCCGGTACGGCGTTCAGGGACTCCGGCGCTTCACGGACCGCGTACGCCGTTTCCCGACCGGTGGTCTCGGCCGGCAGCTTGCCGAGCTGTCGCGCCTCCGCCTCCAGCCGGGCGGTCAGCACCTCCGCCTCCTCGCGCCTGCCCACCGCGGCGAGCCAGCGCGGCGACTCGAACAGACCCCGGCGCCACACCCACACCACAGCGGAGCCGGCCGCGCCGAGGGCGAACAGCCAGCGCCAGCCCGCCACGCCCAGGGGTTCCAGCGGCACCAGCCACATGGCCATCAGGCCCACCGCGGGTACTCCGCAGTATCCGAGGGTGTAGGCCCAGGCCATCAACCGGCCGCGGTGCCGTGCGGGCAGGACGTCGGCCAGATAGCTGTCGCTGAGGGTCTGCTCGGCGCCGATCCCGATGCCCGCGAGGAACCGGGTGGCGATCAGCCAGCCGACGGAGGGCGCGAACGCCCCGGCCAGCGAGAAGAACGAATAGATCCCCAGGTTGATCAGGAAGGCCCTGCGCCGCCCGAAGCGGTCGGCGAGCCGGCCCATCAGGATCGCCCCGAAGAACTGGCCGAGGAACACGGACGCGAGGACCAGTTTCACGTCGGTCGCGGAGAGGGCGAAGTCCGCGCGGAGCACCTGGGACAGGGTGCCGGAGAGGTTGTTCTCGTACATGTCGAACAGCAGGCCGATGCCGACCACGGTGGTGATCCGGCGGTGTGTGGGCAGGACGGGAAGACGGTCGAGCCGTCTCGCGACCGACACGGACGGCTTGACCGCCCCGAGGGTGTCGTCGGACATGGTGATGCGCTGACCTTTCCTGCGGGAGGACGGCGGGGGAGACACGGCGCCCGGGGAGCGGCGGCGACACCGGGGGCGGGGCGACATGTGGCCCGGAGGGACGGGTGTCCGGGCACGGCTGAGCCCGGCGCTCGGCATCGATGCGCCCAAGCGCCGGGCCGGCCGGGGTAGCGGGTCAGGCAGCGGCGCGCTCTTCGCGCGCGGGCGCGCTGACCTCGTGGAGGAAGGTGGCGACCTCGCGGTAGGAGGCCCAGAAACCCACCTCGTGGTAGGGCATGCCGCGCTCGGCACAGTACTCCCGGGTCAGCTCCCTGGCCCTGCGCAGGCTCCGCTGCGGCATCGCGGGAAACAGGTGGTGTTCGACCTGGTAGTTGAGCCCCCCGTAGAGGAAGTCCATCAGCAGGGACGGCCGGATGTTGCGCGAGGTCAGCACCTGGCGCGCCAGCCAGTCCAGCTCCTCCTCCTCGCCGTCCCGCACCGCCATGCCCTTGTGGTTGGGGGCGAAGATCAACCCGAAGTAGACCCCCAGGACGGCCTGCTGGACCAGGATGAACACCACACCGAGCAGCGGCGGCAGCACCACGAACACGCAGGTCAGATAGATCGCCGCGCGCAGCACGATCAGCGCCGCCTCCAGCCAGCGACGGCGCACCTCGTTCCTCGCCAGCGTCTGCACCGCGGTCCGCTGCATCTTGTACGACTCCAGCACCAGCAGGACGAAGAACAGCACCGACTGGTACCGCACGATGAACCGGCCGCGCTTGCTGCGGCTCGGATACTGCTTCATGTCGAAGATCGCGGTCCGCCGGCCGATGTCCGGGTCCTTCTCCAGGTGGTTGGGGTGGCTGTGGTGCCGGTTGTGGTGGTTGACCCACCAGCCGTAGCTCACACCGTTGACGAGGTTCGCGTGGATGTACCCCATCAGCGAGGCCGTCCAGTGGGTACCGAACATGGACTTGTGACCGGCGTCGTGCCACATGAAGGCGCTCTGCGCTCCGCACAGCCCCATCCACACCGCCACCAGCAATTGCAGCCAGCTGTCACCGAGGGCGAAGAACGCGGCGAAGCCGATCGCGAGCAACGCCGTGTTCAGCGCCAGTTTGCCGACGTAGTAGCCGCGCGCCGGGTTCAACAGCCCTTCGGCCTTGACCCGTTGCAGCAGTTCCGCGAAGGTCGCCGAGGCGCCCACCGTCGCGGCCGGGGTTTCGCGGACCGCGTCGGGTACGGCGGCCAGCGGCTTTATGGAGCCCGCCCCCGAATGCTCGGCCAAGGCATCGTCTTGAGGTGATTGCATACCTCTTTCTCCTTGCAAGAGACGGTCCGTCAGGAAAGACGGGACGGGGTCTCATGGTCGGGCGGGCCCCTGACGGTGCACTGACCGGTGCCTGACCGGTCGCCCGGTCCGTCCGATCCGTCCGATCCGGCCCGTCAGTGCTCCGTCAGCGGTCCGTCAGAGCGGTCCGGCAGAGTATGTCTCGTAGCCGGCACCGGAGAGATCCGGAGCCGGGCTCCAGGAGAGGTGCCCGGAGTGGCTCATCGGGGACCGGCTCTGCCGGTCGGGTGGTTCGCCCGCCTTCGCAGGTTCGAATCCTGCCCTCTCCGCCGGACTGCCACGCCGTCGCACCGCAGAGGCTCTGTGCGGTGCGACGTGCCGCCCCCGCCGTACCGCGTGTGCTCCCGCACCGTGGGTGCGGCGTGGCGTGCGTCCGCACATACGGACGTTCTCGCACCGCTCGCTCTTCGACGGGAGCCTCGTTCTCATGACCACGATCACCGTGCCACCGCCCCGGCGTGCCGCCGTCATCGCCAATCCGACCGCGGGGACCATGAGCGAGGGCCTCCTCGACACTCTCCTCGCCCTCTTCGCGAGCGCGCGTACCGACGTGACGCTGCACCGTACGGAGAGAGCCGGCGACGCCGTGGCCGCCGCCCGCGCGGTCCGCGAGCGCCGCCAGGACCCGGCCGTGGACCTGGTCGTCGCGGTCGGCGGTGACGGAACCGTGCACGAGGTGATCGAGGGACTGACCGGTGCGGGCCGGCCGGACGACGGCCCCGCGCTGGCCATCGTCCCGGCCGGCACCGGCAACTCCGGCTACCGGATGTTCTGGGGCGAACTCCCCTGGCAGGACAGCCTGCGCGGTGTCCTCGACGGCTCCGCCGAGGGCACCGGGCTGCGCCGGCTCGATCTGGCGCGGGTCACCGAGACCGGCACGAAGGTCTTCCTCGGCGCCTGCTCCGGCGTCATCGCGGACGCGCTGCGGGTGGCACGCTCCGTACCGCTCAGCGGCCGGGCCCGCTACGCCCGCGCCTTCGCCGAGACGGCGGCGGCGTTCACCCCGTACCCGGGGCGGGTGACCGTCGACGGGACCGTGCTGCACGAGGGCGGCACGGTCCTCGCGAACGTCGGCGGCGGACGCTTCCGGGGCGGCCAGTACCAGGTGCTGCCGCGCTCCGAGTACGACGACGGGCTGCTCGACGTGTGCGTCGTCGACGCGTCGGTCACCCCGTCGCTCGTCCCGGAGCTGACCAGGGACGGGAAGCATCTCGGGAGCCCCGGGGTCTTCTACGGACGGGGCCGCCGCGTCGTCGTCGAGCGGCTGGACGGGGCCCCGCTCTGCTTCGAGCACGACGGCGAACTCCAGCCGCCCACACTTCGGCGCATCACCCTGGAGGTGCTGCCGGCGGCACTTGCCGTCTGGGGCGGCTCCCGCGCCGCCGCCGAGCTGCTTCCCACCGGGGAGACGGCATGACCGCGCTGACCGACCTGTGCGACTGGGCCGCCGGACTGGAGTACGAGGCGATCCCGGAACGGGTGCGCCGGCTGGCGGCCAGTCAGGTGCTGTCGCAGACCGCCGCCATCCGCGCCGGACTGGCCCACCCGCTGGGACAGCGCCTGGTCAAGGCATTCGGACCGCCTTTCCAGGCCGACGCCCGGCAGAGCGCCTGTGTGCTCGCAGCGCTGGGCTCGTGGCTGAACCTCGACGACACCGCCTACGCCGGGCACCTGTCCAACTCCACGGTCGCCGTGCCCCTCGCCTTCGCCCACGGCCTCGGTCTCGACGGCGCCCGGCTGATCACCGCGGTGGTGGCCGCCAACGAGTGCGCGGCGCGGATGACCGCGGCGGCGACCCTGGGCCCGCTGCGCGGGCAGAGCGCCGTGCACACCCACCTCGCCGGCGCCGTCAGCGGCCGGTCGCACTGCGAGGGCGCCGTGGCGGCCCAGTGGACCGACGCGCTCGGCCTGGCCTTCGCGATGCCGCACCGGCCGCTGATGCGGGCCTTCCTCGCCAGCGACGCCCGGCTCCTGAACGCCTTCACCCCGGTACGCGCCGGCCTGGACGCCTGCGACGCCGCGGCGGCGGGGCTGCGCGGCGCACCCGACCTGATGGAGCACCCGGACGGCTTTCTCGCCGCCTTCTCCGACGTGCCGCTGGCCGGCGCGCTCACCGACGGTCTCGGCAGCCGCTGGTACACGGAGACACTCTCCTTCAAGATGCGTCCCGGCGGCCCCGGCATCGACGCCGCAGTGGACTGCGCCCTCGAACTCCACCGGGAACTGGGCCCCCTGGACGTCGACGCGGTGACCGAGGTGGTGGTGGAGGCGTCGCTGTACACGCTGTTCGCGGGCCGCACGGCCGAGCGCTACGTCACCGGGCCCGACGCGCCGCTGGGCGCCCTGGTGCTGCACACGCCCTATCCGGTGGCCACCGCGCTGTTGACCGGTGGGCTCGGGGTGGAGGACTTCGAGGGCCCCCGGCTGGCCGAGCCGGACCGCTGGCGGCTCGCCGACCGGGTCCGGGTGGTGCACGCACCGGACCTCACCCGCGCCCTGTTCGGGTCCGAGGCCCCGTTCGGCGAGGCGGTCCGTACGGCGGGGGAGGCGGCCGGCCCCTGGCTCAGGGCGTTCGGCGGCCCCGAGACCGAACGGATCGCACGGGAGGCGAACGAGGGACGCGGGCCGTCCGACTTCTCCCGGGCGACCAAGACGACCGGGGCCAGGGTGAGCGTGCGGCTGCGGGACGGCCGGTGCCTGACGCGGGAACGTCTCATTCCGCTCGGTGCCGCGGGGCCGCACACCCGCGAGCACCACGCGGAGCTGGTGCGCCGGAAGTTCACCGGCCTGGGAGGCGGAGCGGACGCGGCACGGGCCGCGGCGGACCTGGCCGCCATGAACGCCGACCGGCTGCGCCGGTGGTCGGCGCGGGCGCTCGATGTGTGAGCACCCTTGGGTGGGATTTGGCATATTTCAATGGCAACGGGAATACACTAAAGTTAACGCATGCGTTACAACGAATGGCACGCGGTGCGTACCCCGAGCGTCGGTACCCTATTGCGCGAGTGGCGGAACAGACGCAGGATGAGTCAGCTCGAACTCGCGTCCAGAGCGGACAGTTCGGCCCGGCACATCAGCTTCATCGAGACAGGGCGGGCCAGCCCGAGCCGCAACATGCTGTTACGTTTCGCGGACCAGATGGACATTCCCATTCGCGAACGCAACGAGTTGCTGGTCGCCGCTGGATTTGCTCCCTTCTTCCCGGAGAGCTCCTTCAAGGACGCCGACGATCTGAGCGTCGTGCGCGGTGAACTGCGCAGGCTGCTCGTCGCCTACGAACCCAACCCCGTTTTCATCCATGACGCGCAGTACCGCGTCATCGACGCGAACCGCGCCTTCCACACCCTGGTGTCCGGCGTGGCGGAGCATCTCCTGCGGCCGCCGCTGAACATCATCCGCCTGACCCTGCACCCCGAGGGCCTCGCGCCCCGGATACACAACCATCACCTCTGGCGGGCCCATCTGCTGGGACGGCTGCGCCACCGGCTGACCCTGAGCGGCTCGGCGCCCCTGAAGGCCCTGTACGAGGAAGTCAACGGCTATCCCGCCCCCTCGGCCCGGCACGACCAGGTCGACGGCACGGATCCGGGCGGCGACTTCCGCTTCCCCTTCGCGCTGCCGCTGCGACTGGAACACGAGGGGCAGGTGCTGTCCTTCGTCTCGGCCCTGATGACGCTGAGTGCCCCCATCGACGTCACCGTCTCCGAGCTGGAGGTCGAAACCCTGCTGCCCGCCAACCCGGAGACGTCAAAGGCGCTTCAGACGATGCGGGCGGGGGTCACGCGGACGGAACCCGGTCGAGGAATCCGCTCACCGAGCTGATCCGGCCGTCCTCCGCCAGTGTGATCACGTCGGAGCCGCCCGCCGGGGACGACCCGTCCGCCCTCGACACCAGGTCCCACGAGAAGCGCGCGATGTGGTGGTTGCCGTCGACCTCGCCCTTGAGCTTGAAGTCGAAGCCGGGGAACTGCGTGTGCGCACCCTCGATGGCCGCCTGGACGCCCTCGTGTCCCCGGACGTCCACCAGCGGGTCGGTGTACGTGCCGTCCTCGGTCCACGCCTCGGCGACGGCCTTGGCGATGGCCTCGGAGTCGGTGGCGTTCCAGGCGGCCAGGTACCGGTTGACTGCGGTGATGTACTGGGTCACGGAGTGCTTTCCCTTCGGAATGACGGAGTGGACCGTCGTCGTGCGACGACGCCCGCCCCACTCTCCTATCGCAGCGGCCGATCAGTCGATTACTCCGGAGGTAATGGGGAATCCGCGAGTCCGTTACCTCCCCCCGGAACAGCCCTCTCGGACGAAGGAGTTCTCCCTTTCCGTACCTCTGTTCCTCCGCCGTATCCCTCATCCCTCTGATGCGGAGGGCGCGGTGCGACAGGAGAGCGGGGCGGGCGTCGTCGCACGGTGGACACATGGCTCTCGCTCCGTCCGCCGGCGCACACCGCGGCCGGGCCGGTGGCTCACGCCGCGCGGTGCTCCGGCTCGGCCGTGACCCGGAAGGCGGGGTGGTCGCCGAGGCGGCGCACGTAGTCCTGGAGCCGGGAGTACGAGCGGAGGGCGCCGACCGGGCCGAGATGGACGAGCGCCACCCACAGGTCCACGTCGGCGGCCGTCAGCTCGTGGCCCAGCACATAGGCCCGGCCGGCGAGCTGACGGTTGAGCAGGTCCAGCGCCGCCGATCTCCGCGACGGCGGGGCGGCCGGGGTGACGTCCCGGTCCAGCACGTCGCGGAGGGCGTCGATGTCCGGGGCGAGGGACGGCGGGCCGAGTACGGAGGCGCGGGCTCCGTCGCCGCCGGAGAGCGGACCCGCCAGGTCGCGGAGGATGTCGGGGGTGTGATTGCTGACGATGCGCCCGCTCCAGCGGTCGCGCAGCGCGGGTACGGTCAGCGGTCCGTCGTAGCGGTGCGTCGTGGCCTCGTAGGCGCGGCGCAGTGAGGTGAACCCGTCGGGCGTCCCGGCGGGATGTGTCAGGAGGGTGGTGGCGACCGAGCCCCCCAGACCGAGCAGGTCGAGCGTGATCGAGACGCGCAGCGAACGGGGACAGCACGCCGAGAGGTAGAGGTCGTAGCGGTGCGGTGCCGGGTAGAAGCCGCCGGCGAGGCCGATGCCGATCCGGCTGCGGACCCGGCGCGGACGGGGAGACGCCGGGGCCGTCCCGGGGCGTGGCCCCGAAGCCGATGAATTCTGCTGACAGCCGACCGGGTGGGCGGTGCCGGAGACGCGCGTATCTGGCGTGGGCATGACTCTCCCTTGGGGAACGAGTAAGCCGCCGCGGCCTTGTGGGCGTCAGCGGCGTGATGCGGAGCGACTGCGCTGTCCCGTACGGTCCGGATCGCACGGACCGGCCGGGGGATCAGTAAGCGCTGGAGACACGCGACAGATCGATGTGCAGGCGCCTCGTCAAGTCGTTCCTGGGCATTGCCACCCGTTTCACCTTCGGGGGCCTCGCGTGAGGCGAGACCGCGCTTGCCCCACCGCGTCGGCGGGACCCGGTCATCACCCGGAGCACCCCGTCGCGGCGGAAGGGTTGCCTGTCGGCCGGCCGGGGCCGATGACCACAGGTGCGGGCATACCCACGCCGTGGCCGCTGACAATCGTGACCGTCCACATCAGTCTCGGCGCACTCCATGACGCCGTCAAGAAGCCGGGTGGGCGGTCTCATCCGGTGGCCACTCGCCGTGACACTCCTTTCGGGACATGTGTTCCGTCCGGCCGAGGACCGCCCGTCGCGGGTTCCGGTGGAACCCCCGGCGGCCGGGGCCGTCACGCCAGCGGTTCGCGCAGCCTGGGGAGGAGCCGGTCGCCGATCCGGCGGATCTCCTGCTTGTAGGGGGTGTCGGACAGGACGAAGTGGGTGATGCCGAGCGCCCGGTAGTTCTTCAGCGCCGTGGCGACGTCGTCGGCGGAGCCGACCAGCCAGGTGGTCGCCGCTCCTTCACCGCCGAATGTGCCCGGTGTGGTGTAGAGGCAGGTGTCGAGCACCTCGCCGCGTCGGGTGAGGTCGAGGAGCCGCTGCTGCCCGACCGCCCCTCTGTGGTGTCCCGCCCCGGTGGTCCCGCCCGCGTCGACCGCCATCTTCGCGATCCTCGCCTCGGCGTCGCGCCACGCTTCCCCGGTGGTGTCGCGCACCAGGGTGGTGATCCGCAGCCCGAACTCGAGCGGCTTGTGCCGGCGGTCCACCTGCCGGCTCAACGTCCGCAGCCGGGCGATGCGTTCGGCGAGGCCGTCGAGCGGTTCGCCCCACAAGAGCTGCACATCGGCCTCGGCCGCCGACACCCGCTCGGCGGCTTCGGACGCCCCGCCGAAGTAGAGCGTCGGATGTGTCCTCCCCGCGGTGAGGTAGGGACCCGGGGCGAGGGTGGATCCGGTGACCTGGAAGTGCTCACCGCGGAAGGTGACGTCCTCTTCGGTCCACAGGCGCCGCACCAGACGCAGGAACTCCCTTGTACGGGCGTACCGTTGCGCGGGGTCGACGCGGGTGTCGCCGTATGCGGCCGGGTTGTCCAGCCCGCTGACGATGTTGACGAGGACGCGTCCGCGGCTGAGCTGGTCGAGCGTCGCCGCCGCGCTGGCGAAGTTCGCGGGCTGCCAGTAGCCGGGACGGACCGCGATCAAGGGCTTGAACGTCGTGGTCCGGGCCGCCAGCGCCGTGGCGACGGTGAAGGTGTCCGGGCGTCCCCACCCGGCACCGAGCAGGGCGCCGCCCCAGCCGTGCTCCTCGGCCGTACGGGCGAGGTCGGTCGAGTACTCGATGGAGCCCCAGCCGGATGTGGTGTCGTCACCCCGGTGGCCCGGTTCGACGGTGTTGGGGATGTACCAGAGGAATTCCTGACCCATGAAGCTTCCGATCGCTGCTCGACCGGTCCGGCGCGCCGCGGGCGGCCCCGGTGCCGGTGATGGGGGAGTGGGATGTCGGAGAGGGGCCGTCCCGACCGCGCCGGGACACGCGGCCGTGGCGCCGGCGGGCCGAGCCGATCGCATCTCGGAGGTCCGGCCCCGGATCAGGACGAACGGAGCCGGACGTGGGCGGAACCCCGCGGTGTCGCCGGCGGTGGGGTCACGGCCCGAACGTGCGACGACGCGTGCTCCACGCGGCGGGGCACGGGGAGAGCCGCGCGGGGCGAGGAGAGCGCGACAGCACGCGCTCGCCGTGAGGGATCACGGCCGGGAGGCGGGGGCGGCGCGGCGCGGAAGGGAACGGCCGTTCAACACAACGCGCTTGACACGCGAACGAGGTCGACACAGCGCTCACTGGTAAGGAGCGGGACCTCATACATGTGATCGAGTCTGTGCGGGACGGTTCGGAATGTCAATGAAGCCGCCCTCGCTGCGGCTCGACGGCGCTGTGCCGGGTGCGGAGTCGATCCCGGCTCGGCAGCGGCTCACCGCGCGGGAGGAGGTTGGCCTCATCGACCGGTACGACGGCGTCGGGGACGGCGTCCACGGCTGGGACGACAGGCGCGCGCCGGGTCGGGCTCGGCGCCGGCGTGCTCGTCCTGCGGAAGAGGCCCGGCTTCCGTGTTGCCCGCAGTCGGACAACCGGCCTCCCCGCGCCCCCGGTCCGTCCGGGGCCGTACGCGGCTGTGCCGGGAGTCCGTACCGCGTGCGACCGGCCTGTACGCTGCGACCATGCAGTCGTCCGCCTCCTCCTCCCCGGCAGATCCCGCAGAGTCGGGTCCGGTCGCGGGCTCCGCCCAACGCGGACTCCTGACGGAGCGTATCGCCCGCCGGCTGGAACACGACATCAGGTCCGGAGAGATCGCGGTCGGCTCGAAACTCCCCTCGGAGCGCGAACTCGCCGCCCAGTTCGGTTCCAGCAGGAACGTCGTGCGCGAGGTGCTGCGGCGGCTGGAGGCCCAGCATCTGATCGAAGTCGCGCCAGGACGCGGTTCCTTCGTCCGCGAACAGTCCTCGGGGCAGGCCAGGGGGTACGACGCGCTGTACCGGGCGGGCCGGCCCACCGTCCGTCAGCTCATCGAGGCGCGGATTCCGCTGGAGGTCGAGATGGTCCGGCTGGCGACGCAGCGGGCCACGGACGAGGACATCGCCGCGATGCGGTCCGCACGGGACGCCCTGGAATCCGCGACCGATGTGGTCGTCAAGGCCCGGGCCGACGTGGACTTCCACGACGCCATCGCGGTCGCGAGCAAGAACCCGGTCCTGCGGATCATGCTGTCCTCGATCAGCGGGATGATGTTCGAGATGATGCTCCGCTCGAACTCCGACCCGTCGATCGGTGAGCCCGGCGTACCGCACCACCCGGAGATCTTCGACGCGGTCGAGGCACGGGACGTGGACCTCGCCTGCGCGCGGATGCGGGAGCACCTGATGCTGGGCCTGCGCACCTACGGGGCCGATCTCGACCTTCAGGTCGACACCATGGCGCGCAACCACATCGAGATGCTGCTGGGCCAGACGGCGGACCGCCGGGGCGGCGGCGGAACGGGCGAATAGCCGGGGCCCGTTCGAGAAACCTTTCTTCAGGGGCTGGCCGACCTGCCTCTTCTCTTGTTACGGTCCCATCCGAACCAACTGGTCCTACCAGTTGGACCAGGCCGACGGGACCGGCCTGGGGAACGCACCACGCGACACCGCAGAGAAACGAGGACAAGGATGTCCACGAGCAGCCAGCTTCTGAGCCGGCGCGCCTTCGGCAGGCTGGCCGCAGGGGTCGTGGGGGCCGCCGGAGTGGGGGCGCTGAGCGCCTGTTCGACCGGGCGCGGCACACCCGCGGCCAACACCCCGCTGCGGATCATGGCGATCAACCATGTGTGGTCCCAGGCGATCCAGCGCCGTACCGAGGAGTTCGAGGAGCGGATCGGACGGCGGGTCTCGATGACGCTCCTCACCGCCGACCAGCTCGCGAGCAGCTACAACGTCAAGCTGAACGCCTCCGGCACCGACGTGGACGTGATGATGGTCCGCGCGCTCCAGGAACAGCTCCTCTTCGGTCACAACGGCTGGCTCGCCGACCTCAGCGACCGGGTCGAGGACGACACCGCATTCGCCTGGCCTGACTTCCAGAAGGCCCCGCGCGAGGCGTCCGTGACAGCGGGGAAAGTGCTGAGCGTCCCCGTGGTGACCGAACGCCCCGCGCTCTACTACCGCAAGGATCTGGTCGAGGACCTCGGCGGGCCGCCGCGCACCCTGGACGCGCTGATGGACGCCGCGCGGGAACTCACCCGGCGGAAGCAGGGCTTCTACGGCTATGTCGGCCGGGGCCAGCGCAGCGGCGCCGTGTCCCAGTGGTCGAGCTTCCTCTACTCGCACGGCGGTGACTTCGTCGTCGACGGGAAGTCCGGCATCGGCAGCCCCGAGGCACTGGCCGCGTACGAGTACTACGGCGGGCTGCTGGCCGACGCCGGGCCGCCCGGCGCGACCAACATGAGCCTCGAACAGGCGATGCCGATCTTCGCGCAGGGCAAGGCGGCCTTCTACATCGACGCCGACGCGATCTACAGCAACTTCCTGGACCCGAAGGTGTCCAGGGTGCGCGAGAGCATCGGCTTCGCCCCCTTCCCCGCGGGACCGGCCGGTGCCAGGCCGCACAACATCCCGTCCTGGAGCCTCGGCATCAACGCGTTCTCCCGGCTGCGCGACGACGCCTGGGAGTTCATCAAGTGGGCCGCGGGTCCCGAGATGTCGGCCGCCCTCCAGTCGGACGGCATACCCGGCGCCCGCTCCTCGGTGTGGGCCGACCCGAAGACACTGGCCTCCTTCCCGCCGGACCTCGCCGAGGCCATGCGCGTCAACGCGGAACGCGGCCTCGGCTACGACCGGCCCCGGGTCCTGCAGGTCGGCCGGGCCCGGGACATCGTCGGCCGTCCGCTGGTCGCCGGCATCCTCGGGGAGCCCGTACGGCCCGTCGTGCGTGACGCGGACGCGGAGTTCGCCGAGTTCCTCGTACGCGACAACCGCCACAAGGAGTCCTGATGTCCACCACCGAGGTCTCCACGGCCCCCGCCGCCGCCCGCCCGCCGGAGACGAAGCCGAACCGGGTGCGCCGGCAGCGCACCTTCGAGCAGGCCAACCGGCGGCTGAAGTGGACCATGCTGGCTCCGGCGCTGCTCTTCGTCGGCCTGATGATCATCTTCCCGCTGGCCTTCACCCTCGACCTCAGCCTGACCGACGCCTTCGGCGCGGTGAACGCCGACAAGGCCCACATCGGCCTGCGCAACTTCACCGAAGCCCTGGGCGACACCCGCAGGTTCTGGCCCGCCGCCCGCCGCACCCTGGTCTTCACCGTCGGCGCTGTGGTGCTGGAGACCGCGCTCGGGCTCGCCCTGGCGATGCTGATGCGCAAGCCGTTCCGGGGGATGCGCTGGGTGCGCACCGTTCTCATCATCCCGCTGCTCACCACACCGGTCGCGATCGGCATCCTGTGGCTGCTGATCCTCGACCCCACCAACGGCATAGCCAACCACCTGCTCGCCGCCGTCGGGATACCCCAGCAGGAGTTCCTCGGCTCGGTCGGTCAGTCGCTGCCGACTTTGATGCTCATCGACGTATGGCAGTGGACGCCGATGATGACGCTGCTGCTGCTCGCCGGGCTCACCACCCTGCCCGAGGAGCCCGAGGAAGCCGCCATGGTCGACGGGGCGAACAGCTGGCAGCGCTTCCGTCACATCATCCTGCCGATGCTCGGCCCGACGCTCGCCACCGCGTTGGTGCTGCGTGCCGTCGACGCCCTGAAGACCTTCGACATCCTCTACGCCACCAAGGGCGCGGGCGGCGGCTCGGACTTCGAGGTGGAGACCCTCAACGTCTACGCCTACGGCCTCACCTTCGACTACCAGGAGTACGGTCTGGCGGCCGCCGTCCTGGTCCTGTTCACACTCTTCATCATCGGTGTCGTGGTACTGCTGCGCCGCCGCGGCGGAAGGAAGAACGCATGAGTGCCACCGTCTCCCCCGCCCCGGTCCCATCGGCCGCCCCGCCCGTCTCCCCGCGGGCCCGCAGGCGCAGGAACCTCGCGTGGCTCCGCGGCGTCGCCATCGCGGTCGTGACGCTCGTCTTCGCCCTGCCGATCGTGTGGATGTTCGCCGCGGCCTTCAAGACCAACGTGCAGGTCACCGATCCATCCGTCGGGCTGTGGTTCCACCCCACCCTCGACAACTTCCGCAGCATCCTCGAAGCCGGTCAGATCCTGCGCTCGATGGGCAACTCGCTGCTGATCGGGCTGATATCGACGCTGCTCTCCGCCGTCATCGCCGTACCCGCCGCCTGGGCGGTGGGCCGGTTCGGCATGCACCGCACCGGCTCCGTCATCCTCGTCGCACGCATCGTCCCGGCGATCTCGCTGCTCGTCCCCTGGTACTACCTGTTCGCGCGCATGGGCCTCGTCGGCTCCTACACCGTGCTGGTCCTCAGCCACATGTTCGTCTCGGTCCCGCTGATCATGTGGATCATGATCAGTTTCTTCGCGGGGCTGCCGGTCGAACTGGAGGAGGCCGCCCGCACCGACGGACTGAGCGCCTTCGGCGCCTTCTGGCGCATCTCACTGCCGCTCGCGGCGCCGGGCACCGCGACCGCCTCGCTGCTGGCCTTCGTCTTCAGCTGGAACAACTTCATGTTCGCGCTGGTCTTCGCCGACGACCGGACGCAGACCGTGCCGGTGACCCTGTTCAACTTCATCTCCTACGCGAGCACCGACTGGGGCGGCCTCATGGCCGCCGCCACCCTCATCACCGTGCCGGTCGTACTGGCCGCCGTCCTCGGACAGAAGTACCTGGTGGCCGGGTTGACCTCCGGCGCCTCCAAGGGCTGAGAAGCCCCCGCCCGGCGGGAGCCGCACCCCGGCTCCCGCACCGGTCAGGGGCCACCCCCCCCCACATCTCCGACATCCGGAAAGAGAAGACACGCATGAAGATCGTCGACGCGAAGGTCGTCGTCACCAGCCCCGGCCGCAACTTCGTCACCCTGAAGCTGACGACCGACGAGGGCCTCACCGGGCTCGGTGACGCCACCCTCAACGGCAGGGAACTCGCCGTCGTCAGCTACCTCACCGACCATGTGGCGCCCCTGCTCATCGGCCTCGACCCGCACCGGATCGAGGACACCTGGCAGTCGCTGTACCGGGGGGCCTACTGGCGGCGCGGGCCGGTGACGATGGCCGCCATCGCCGCCGTCGACGTAGCACTGTGGGACATCAAGGCCAAAGCCGCCGGGCTCCCGCTCTACCAGCTGCTGGGCGGCGCCAGCCGGGAGCGCGTCGGCACCTACGGCCACGCCAACGGCCGGGACATACCCGAACTCCTCGACTCCGTACGGGCCAGGCTGGCCGAGGGCTATCCCGCCGTCCGTATCCAGTCCGGCATCCCCGGTCTCAAGGCCGTCTACGGGGTGTCGGACACCGACGACACCGGCGCACCCATCCTCCACCAGCAGGCCCGTCCCCTGGTGGAGGACTGGGACACCGACGCCTATCTGCGCCACACGCCGGCCGTCTTCGACGCCGTACGCGCCGAGTTCGGCGCCGAACTGCCCCTGCTCCACGACGCCCACCACCGGCTCACCCCGATCCAGGCCGCCCGGCTCGGCAAGGACCTGGAGCCCTACCGGCCGTTCTGGCTGGAGGACTGCACACCCGCCGAGAACCAGGAGGCACTGCGCCTGGTACGCGCCAACACCACCACGCCACTGGCCATCGGCGAAGTGTTCAACACGGTGTACGACTACCAGGCCCTGATCACCGAGCAGCTCATCGACTACGTACGGTCGGCGGTCACCCACTTCGGCGGCGTCACCCCGCTGCGCAAGCTGTTCGACTTCGCCGCCCAGTACCAGATCAAGAGCGCCGTGCACGGGCCGGAGGACATCTCACCGGTCGGGATGGCCGCCGCCGTCCACCTCGACCTCGCCGTGCACAACTTCGGCATCCAGGAATACTCGGGCCACACCGCCCTCACCGAGGAGGTGTTCCCCCACGCCTACACCTTCACGGACGGGCACCTGCACCCGGGCGAGGCCCCGGGCATCGGCGTGGAACTCGACGAGGAACTGGCCGCCGCCCACCCGTACACTCCGGCGTATCTGCCGGTCAACCGCCTTCACGACGGATCCGTCCACGACTGGTGAGCGGGCCGCCGGCACGCTGAGCGGCGGCCCGTGTGTGCGGGCCGCCGCGCCACGGGCCGTCGCCGCACCGTCGCGCCCACCGCCCCGCGAGCGGGACGGGTGCCCGGCCGACGTACCGCCGGCACCAGCCGAACGGTGTGACGGCCGGGCCGTCGGGCGGCGGTCAACGAGGGTCGGCGAGATAGCTCACCATGTCGCCGACGGTCCTCAACTCCGCCGCCCGCTCGTCGGGGATCTTCAGCTCGAACCTGTCCTCGATCGCCATGTTCATCTCCACCATCGCCAGCGAGTCGATGTCCAGGTCGTCGATGAAAGACTTCTCGGTGGTCACCGCCGCGGAATCGACGCCGACGACCTCTTCGACGATCTGGGCAATGGCGTCGAGAATGTCGGTGCTGTTCACCAGGGTTCCTCCTTCTTGCGGATGGGTCGGTGTGAGTCGGCCACCGCGCGGATTCCGCGCGGATCCCCACCAGGGGCAGTGGGCCGGCCCGGTCGGTCGAGCCCGTCGGTCATCGGCCGGTGCGGCGCGCCTCGGTGGGGGCGTCAGAGCCCGAGGCGCCGTCGGTAGTCGAGGAGTGTGCGCAGGAAGCCGTCCATCTGCTCCTCGGTGTGGCCCGCGTGCGGGAACAGGCGCAGAAGGGCCTGATTACGGGAGACGGCCGGGTAGGAGAAGACCGGTACGAGGTAGCCGTCCTCGACGAACCACTCCCGCATCTGCAAGGCGGCGGCGTCGCTCCCGATCGGCACCGAGAGCATGTACGACTCGGTCGGTGTCGTCGGGGTGTCGGCCTCGTGGATCTGCCGGCGAAGGCGGGCGGAATGCGCCAGGTAGTCGTCGACGATCCCCGGATCGGCGGCGAGGGCCTCGATCGTGCGCTCGGCGGCGTAAGCGGTGGGCGGCTGGATGGCGGCCGTGAACATCGAGGTGCCGGAGAGCAGTTCGAAGGCGTCGATGGCCGCCGCCGGCCCGGCGATCGCGCCGCCCTCCAGACCGATGGCCTTCGACAGCGACACCATGACGAAGTCCGCCCGCTCCCGGATCGCGGCCGCCTCCCGGGCGTACGGACGGTTCTCGGGCCCGTACACCATGAAGCCGTTCGCGTCGTCGATCATGCTGACGGCGCCGTGACGGTCGCACTCGTCGAGAATCTCCACGATCGGCCCCATGGTGCCGTCGGCCGAATAGATGCTCTCGGCGATCACCACGGTTTTGCCGGTCCGGACCCGGCCCAGGACGCGCGCCAGGTCGGAGACGTCGTTGTGCCGGAACGAGTGCACCTTGCGGCCGTAGCCGAGTCCCTCCAGGCCCTTCCAGATGCTCCAGTGGACATCACGGTCGACGACGAACACGGTGTCGTTGTTACGCACCTCGATCCCGGCGTCGAAGTGCGCCGAACTGCTCATGGCGTGTACGAACCCGATGTTGGCCAGGAGCCCGGTGGCGAAGCTGATGGCCCGCTCCTTGCCTGTGTGGCGGGCGATCGTCTCCTCCAGCACCTGGTGCGGGCGGCAGATCCCCTGGGTCATCCTGGATCCGCTGGTGCTCAGCCCGTGGGCGAACGCCCCCTCGGCGAAATGACGCCGGACCGGGATGTGGCGCTCCAGATCGAGGAAGCTGATACTGGCGAAGTTCACCAGCTCGCGGCCGTTGCGGACGATGGTCGGCCCGACGGGACCGTCCACCACCGGCGGGCGGTACGCCGTGTCGTGGGTGTTCGCCTCGACGAAAGCGGCGAAGGCCCAGGGGGTCAGGCGGTCGACGGACGGTGCGGGGGCGTGGAACGCGGTCATGGTGAGGTTTCTCCTCCACGATGGGCCCGGGCCGGCAAGGGCTCCAGGGCTGCGGCAAGGTGGCCGAGCGAGGCCGTTCCGGCCAGCTCGTCCGACGCGATCCCGGTGAAACCGGACCGGTGAAGCAGCGCCAGCAGACGAGGGACGGCGACCAGGGTGACTCCGTGGTCGGCGAGGCAACGGTTCATGTCCACGGCGACAGGACCGCCGACCGAGCCGGCCGGCGGGGCGCCGGGTCCGACAGCGGCCACGGCGGCGGCCAGAGCCCGTTCGGCGTCCGTCGCGGCCGGGCGCGACGGGTCCGGCGGGATTCCCGCCGCTTCGGTGTCGGTGACGGTGCGGGACGGGTCGGGGAGACGGCCGCAGTCAAGGCCGGCCGGGGACAGGACGTAACGGTCCGGGGCCAGCACACCGGGCACTTCGCCGAGGTGGTCCAGGACATGACGGTGCACATCGGCGGGGGTGACATCGGGGGCGGTACGGGCGTACGCGACGAGCCGCGGTGCGTCGCCTTCCCCCGCGACGGGCGCCACGGTCACGTCGAGCACTCCGGGATGGCCGCGCAACACCTCCTCGACCGTGGCCGGGCACACCCATCCCCGCGGGTCGCGCCACCATCCGGAGGCGGCCGGTGCGAGCGGGCGTGCCGGAACCGGGCACTCGGCGCCGTCGGCGAGCGCGCGCAGGAGAGCGCACAGACGGGCGGGCAGCGCCATGGCCTGCCCGGCGTCGAGCAGATGGTCCCCGACGGTGACATCGAGGGTGACGACCCCCGCGTCGCGGCTGAGGTCGACGTAGAGCGTGTCGCAGGGCTCGTCGGGCGCGCTGCTGATCCAGGTGGCGGTCCCGTCCGGCGGCGTGTCGGCCGCGGGAACGAGGTAGTCGCGCGGCCACGAATAGCAGTTGTACTCGATGGTGGGCACGGTCACGACACCGCGGCGACGGTCCATGCGGGCCTGGGCGGCGACCAGCTCCGCGGGGTGGTACTGACCGTGCCGGTAGGCCGCCGCCGAGGCCGCGGCGACCGAGGCGGCCACCTCGCCGAACGCCGCGCCGGGGCGCAGATCGATCTGTACCGGGACCGTCAGGGCCCGGACGCCGACGCTGCTCCGCAGCGCGGCCCGGGCTCGGTTGGAGACCACCACCGAGGCGAGGAACCGGTGTTCGCCGGTACGGGTGGCGACATCGTGGGCCAGCGCCGCGAGCACAACGACCTCCGGGCTGACCCGATGGAGCCGGGCGACGCGGTCGATGTCGTCGTACGCCTCCACCGAGCGATGCTGGAGGCGGTGGCGCCCGCCGCCGTTGTCGGTCCCGCCGAACGGGGCCAGCAGACCGGTCGGGTTGCTCGCGTAGCGCGTGAGCCACTCCCGTTCCGCCGCGCGGGCGCGTTCCGGGGGCTGGGCGGCTACCGTGTCGAGCGGGTGCTCCACGGCCCCCTCCGCCGGCGCGCCGCCGCGCAGTCGGGCGTGCAGTTGACCGATCAGTACCGCCAGCCCCCATCCGTCGATCAGAACGTGGTGGGCGGCCAACAGGACCGCACACGGCTTTCCCGCCTTCAGCAGCACCCTGGCGAGCCAGGGTGGATTGCGCTCCGGATCGATCGGGCAGGCGGCCAGCGCCGCTGTGGCGGCCTCCAGGGTGTCGGCGTCGGCGTCGGGCACATCGACGCAGTCGACCGGCAGCGGGGCCCAGTCCGCGCGGTGGACGTGCTGCACCGGGCGGAGCGGGTCGACCGTGGTGCGCAGCGCCTCGTGGCGGGCGGTGAGGGACGCGAGCGCCGCGTGGACGTCGGCGAGCGTCGCCGGGGGCGGGACGTGGCAGTGGTCGGCGAGCGGCGTCGGGTTCACCCGCCGCGGCGAGGGAATGGTGTGTTCGAACCAGTGCCACTGCTGGACCCAGGTGAGCGGCCCGCTGCGGGTGACGGTGGCGGGTGTCGGGGGCGGTTCCGGAAGATGATTCACGGCCGGGACCTCATACCGCTCGGACCACGAGGGCGGCATTGTGGCCGCCGAAACCGAAGGAGTTGCTGAGAGCGGTCCGCATACGCTCGTGGTGTTGCGTCCGGTGCGGCACGAAGTTGATGTCCGGGTCGATCGGCTCGTCGCAGTTGATCGTCGGCGGGACATCTCCCGTGCGGAGGGCCAGGATCGAAGCCACCAGCTCGACCACTCCGGCGGCACCGATCATGTGCCCGGTCATCGACTTGGTGGAGCTGACCGGGATCCGGGTGACGTGATCACCCAGCACCTTGCGCAGGACAGCCGTCTCGGTGGCGTCGTTCAGCTGTGTTCCGGTGCCGTGCGCGTTGACGTAGTCCACGTCCGCCCCGGTGATCCCCGCGTCGCGCAGCGCCGCCTCGACGGCAAGGCACGCGCCCCGTCCCTCCGGATGCGGGGCGGTCCAGTGATGCGCGTCCGAACTCGCTCCGTAGCCCACGAGTTCGGCCAGGGCCGTCGCCCCGCGCGCGCCGGCCACCTCGGCGGCCTCCAACACCACCACGGCGGCTCCCTCACTCATCACGAAGCCGTCGCGATGCTTGTCGAACGGCCGGCACGCCGCGGTCGGGTCGTCGTTGCGCCTGGACAGGGCGCGGGCATTGCCGCTGCCCGCGAGGTCCACGGCGGTCACGCAGGCGTCGGCGCCGCCGACCAGGACGATGTCGGCCTCCCCCCAGCCGATCATGCGCATCCCCGCGCCCACCGCGTCGGCGCCGCTGGCGCACGCTGTGCTCTGGGCACGGCTGGGCCCCTGCGTGCCCAGACGCATGCTGATCTCGCCGGCGGCGCTGTCCATGGCGGTCGTGACCTGGGTGAATGGGCTGATGGCCCGAGGCCCCTTGTCGCGCAGCCGGTTCGCGGCGCGGTAGATCGACCCCACCGGGCCGTAGCCGCTGCCGATGATCACGGCGACCCGCGGCGCCAGGCGGTCGTCCACGACGAGTCCGGCGTGCTCGCACGCCTCCAGCGCCGCGGCGAGGGCGTACTGCGCGTAGGGGTCGGCGCGACGACTGACCGTCGGAGGCATGTAGCGGCCGGGTGCGAAGCCGCGGATCTGGCCGCCGATCCGGACTTCGAGACCGGTCACGTCGATCGCGTCCACGCTGTCGATGCCACTGCGCCCGGCCAGCATCGCCGTCCATGTCTCCTCGACACTGTGGCCCAGCGGCGTCACCGCCCCGTACCCGGTGACCATCACCCGGCGCCGGGCCCGGCCGCGCCCGGCGTCACCCGGCTCTCTCGTGTCTTTCACTGGGGAACCACCTCGGCGTCGCGGAGGGCCGGGAGGATGTCGTCGGGGGCGACCGGCACCATGAGCACCGCTGTGCCTCCCTGTGAGCAGAACCGTCGCGCGGCCACCATCTCCTTGGTCAGCGCGGCCTTGTCGCTCAGCACCCGACAGTGGATGTCCGGCCCGTCCACCGCGGGCGGCGGCGCGCCCGGGCGGACGAAGGGGTGGCGTTCCGCGTCGAGGCCGAGGCGGGCGCGCTGGGCGTCCAGCCAGCCGTAGCCGCCGTTGCACAGCACCACGTAGAGAACACCGCCGTGGGCCGGAGCGGTGACGGCGATGTCCGCGCGGGCCGCGAGGAACGCTCCGTCCCCGATGAACGCGGTGACCTCGTGGTCCGGGGCGGCCCGCTTGACCCCGATGGCCGCGGCCGCCCCGAAGCCCAAGGGGGTCTGCTCCGACGGCACGACGGACCCGCCACCGGCGTGGAAGGGGAAGCCGTAGGACCACATGTCCTGCAACCCGTTCTCCTGGACCAGCACGTGGCGCTCACCGGCGGTGGCGTCGAGCGCGGCGAGCAGCTCGGCGACGCGAATGCCCGGCTGCGCCGCCGCGCGGACCAACTCCGCTTCCACTTGGAGCGACACGGCCCTGCGGGCGGCGGCGGTCCTGTCCGCCCACACCCCGGTCGCGTCCGCGTCCGCGCGCGCGGCCTCGCGGTCCGCGTCCAGCGCCCGCGACCAGCCGAGCACGGCGTGCCGGGCGTCCCCGAGCACGCGCGGCCCCGCGAACTCCGCCGACAGCCCGCCCGGATCGATGTTGACCTGCACCACCGCGACCGGGGGCCACGGCGTCCCGCCTTCGGTGACCGTCTCCTCGAGGCGCCCGGCGAGCGACACCACCAGGTCACAGGATGACCACAGCTCACGGAAGGGGGCCGCGGCGTAGAGGCCCGCCAGCCCGCAGAACAGCGGGTGGCGTTCGTCGACGGCACCGCGGCCGGACGCGGTGGTGAAGAGGGGAGCGCCGAGGCGTTCGGCGAACCGCTCGATCGCACCGTCGTCGTTGCGGTGCCGCATTCCGCCGCCCACCAGCACCACCGGACGCCGGCTCGCGCGGATGGCCGCCAGGGCCGGCCCCGGCGTTACGGGACCGGACTCGAGGGACAGTGGTTCGGGCAGCGTCGGCGCCGGTCCGGTGACGAGGATCTCCGCCGTGCGCACGTCGTCGGGTACCTCCAGATACACCGGTCCGGACGGCGGCCCGACCGCCCGGGTCAGCGCTGTCACCGTCGCGGGGACGACCCGGTCCGGATGCCCCACCCGGTGCGCCCACCGCACGAGGGGCGCTGTCACCGCGACCTGGTCGAGTTCCTGGAATCCACCACTGCCCCGGCTGCGTTCGGGCCCGCCGGCGGCGAGCACGAGGACCGGTGCGCCGGACTCCCGCGCCTCCAGCAGACCCGTGGCCGCGTGCGTGACCGCCGGGCCTTTGCCCAGTGCGCAGACGGCGAGCCTGCCCGACTGCAGCGCGTAGCCGGTCGCCATGTACATCGCGTTGCGCTGGTCCCGGCACGGTACGAGATCCAGGCCGGCGGCGTCGAGGGCACGGAGCAGCTCCAGATCGTCGCCGGGCAGTCCGAAGCAGGTGTCCACCTCGTTCGCCACCAGCACGTCGACGATCGCGGACCACGCGTCGGCGTATCGTTTCCCTACCCGGGTCATTTCCCACCCTCCATGACCGGCGCGGCCATCGGGAGATTCCGCGCCGCGGCCTGCGACATGAGCAGGGGTTCGGCGTGCCGCTCGCCGCCGTAGGAGATGTAGTTCGCCCTCATCCCGAGTCCGCCGAACGGGCGGTTGGCGTCCTCGGCGTCGAGCAGCGTGTGGTTGACGCAGGTCTGGTGCCGCTTGGCCAGGACTCTGACCGTCTCCGGATCGTTCCCGTAGACCATCGCGCCCAGCGCGCGTTCGCTGAAGTAGGCGTTCGACAGCCGTTCGCGCAACAGCCTCGCGCTGGGGTAGGCCACGACGTTGAACACCGGAGCGAACATCTCGTCGAGGGGGATCTTGTCGTCGAAGCCCCACAGCAGCACGGTCGGCTCGATCCTGCGGGACGGCAGATCGATGCGCCCGCCGTGCCGGATGCGATGCGCGTGACGCACCAGGTAGTCCGAGCAGTTCACCAGCGCCGAGTCGTAGACGATCGGGCCGTAGTCCACGGCGGGGTCGCTGTTCTGCCCGAAGCGCAGCGACGCCAGTCTGGCGGACAGCAGGCCGACGAATTCCTCGGTGCGGCCCTTCGGCGCGAACACGACGTCGGGACCGAAACAGTCCTGGCCCGAGTTGTAGAGCCGGATGGTCGTGACGTCGTGTGCGGCGCGCGTCAGGTCGGCGTCCGGTGCGATCACGAAGGGGTTGATGCCGTGACCGAAGAAGAGGAAGAGCTGGTCCTCCGCCAGCCCTTCGCGGACGCTCTCGGCATTGGAGTAGTTGCCGGTGAAGACGATGAGGTCCGCCTCGCGTACCGGTCCTGTCACGAACTTGCGCTGGCTCAGTTCGAAAAGCTTGATCGGTAAGCCGTGAACCGGCGCCAGCAGGGCGTGCAGGCGCTGCGTCTGGCTCTTGATCTCGGAGGACGGCCGAAAGGTTACTTCCTCGCTGTAGAGGGACGCCACGAGCGTGTAGAGCGCGTAGGAGTAGAGCGGGATGTTGGAGGGCATGAAGACCGCGGTCCGAGGCACGGAGCCGGGCCGGACACGGCGGATCTCCTCCTCCGCTCCGTCGAGGGCGGCGAGGAACGACCGGATCTCCGTGACGGCGGTGCGGTGGGGCGAGATCTCGGTGAGGATCCTCAGCACCGAGTCCTCGTTGTCGCCCACGAACCGGCGCACCGCGCGCAGCGCGTCGACACGGTCGGAGAAGGGAATGCGGTAGTCGGTCGCACTGACGGTTGAGTCGGACGGGGATACGTCGGTGATCGTGGGGTGCGACGCGGACAGCGAGGTCATGGCGATCTTCTCCAGAACGGACAGGTCGGGTTTTCCCGTGTTCGTGAGAGGCAACGCGGGCAGCACGACGATGTGGTCCGGCTGCTCGTAGCGGGCGAGCACAGGGCGCAGCAGCCGTTTCCAGTGCGCGGGTTCGTGATCGTCCGGGTCCGCGATCACGAACACCAGACGACAGCCCAGACGTTCGTCGGGGACGGCGACGACCTCCGTCTGTGCGCCGGCCGACTCGGCCCGCTCGGCCAGGTGGTCGGGGTAGAGCGTGTGGCCGTCACGGTGCACGGCGTGCTTGCGGCCGATCGGGTAGACGCGGCCGGCGTCGTCGAGGAGGCCGATGTCGCCGGTGCGGTGGACGGGACCCGGAACCGGAACGATCTCGCCGTCGTCGCCCAGGCGACCGGTCATCAGGCCGTCACTGCGCACGACGAGTTCGCCGATCCGGCCGTGGGGGACCGGCCTGCCGAGGTCGTCGTGGACTTCGACGACCACGCCGGGCAGCGGGGTGCCGCACCCGACCGGATCGTCAGGGGGCGCCAGCGCGATGTTTCCCACTTCGGTCGCTCCGTAGCCGTCGAGCAGGTGCCGCCCGGTGCGGGCGTGGAACCGGGCCGCCAGGCTGCGCCCCAGCGGCGCGCCGCCCACGCACCAGGCCCGTACCGTCCGCAGTGTGTCGGCGAGAGCGGGACGACGGTCGAGGAGGTTGAGCAGGCTGCTGTAGGTCGACGGGGCCCCGTCCACGATGGAGAGGCCGTGCTCAGCGCCGACCGTCAGCGCGCGGTCCAGGCGCGTGGTCGGCCCGTAGACCACGAGTGTGCCTCCGCCCAGCCACCAGCAGAGGACCAGCGACAGACCGTATTGGTGGGAGTACGGCAGGACGGGCAGGAAGACATCGTCGGGCCGGTATCCCATCCGTTCCGCGCTGAGTGCGAGGTTGTCCAGGATCGAACGACCGGAGCGGACAACGCCGTGGGGGCTGCCTGTCGTACCCGAGGACCACGAGATCGCGGCGTCCCGGCGCCGTGCCCAGGGCGCGACATCGGGCATGGCGGCCGTGTCCGCGGCGGGCCGCGGCGCCACGGTGCCGCCGCCCGTACCGTCGCTGATTTCGAGCGTCACGCGTGCCTGGGCGCGGATCCGCGCTCGCTGTGACGGGGTGGCTCGATGATCGGCCAGGACCACCGAGGCGTCGAGGTGAATGAGCGCGAGCAAGTCGACGACCCATTCCGGGGAATTGGCCCCGCTCATCATCACCCGCGAACCGGGTTTGATTCCACGGCCGGCCAGAAGCTCGGTGGCCCCGAATATGCGGGCCACGATTTCTTCCGTCTCCCAGATGCGCCCCTCGGGCGAGATCAAGCTCCTGAATCCGAGCAACTCGTGCTCCTTAATACCAGGGGATGTGTTCGAATTCCTGGACGTGCAGGTTCGTAGATCCGAAATCCCCCGATAATGTCTGCTTCTGTTCAGCGAGAAGCAGCTCACGTCACAATCCCATACTCGCAGACCGGTGTCGAGGGCTCAGCGACACTCCGTGACGGGTGAGGTTATTGAGTTCTCAATGGCCGAAGGAAATATGTGACCGACAGTCGGTTCCCGTTTAATTAAATAAAGACAAGCGCGCTAAATCGTTTATGCGAATGAGGGATTTATGTCTAATTAATTACAGATAAAAATACTCGGCTATGTCTTCGGTCCGTGCGTGTCCCGGTCGTCGGCGGAGTGCGAGGCGTCCGCCGCGGTGCGGGGCGGACCTGGTCGCGCCGCGTCAGGCGCGGCCCGAGGCGATGATCCGGCGGGTCGCCCGGCCTGAGCCGCTCCCGGACGAGGTGGCGCCCGACATGGTCGAACCGCCCCTGACGCGGCCTGCCGGAGCTTCCGGCAGGCCGCGTCAGGGGCGGTTCGGGAACGGGAAGGTCTTCACGCCCTGGCGGCGGCTCCCTCACTGCTGACGGGCGGGTCGCGGTGCAGCCAGTCCAGGAACGGCTTCGGAGCGAGCTCGCCGACCCGCTTCCGGTAGGCATCGAGATCGTCCTCGGTCAGAAAGCTCCGACTGTCACCCGATCGCCCGCCGCGGAAGAACTTCCCGGGATCCCTGAGTATGTCGGTGTCGGGCGCCAGTCGCTCCGCGCGACTCTTCATCTCGTCGAAGGTCGCGGCCTTCACCAGATCGGGCCAGACCGACTCGTTCACCGTGATGCCCAGCCACTCGGCCAGTGCCGCCATCTGGCCGGCCAGGTCGGCGCTCAGGTCGACGTAATGCAGGACCTTCACGTTCGGCTGCGTCCGCTGCCGGTTCCACGCGTCATAGAGGTGATGGACCGTCTGGTGCAGGCTCTCGGGAACCGCTATTCCCTGGTCGTCGGTCGGCTGGGGCAGACACCAGTACTGCAGCCATTCGCGCATCGACGGGAGCGCCGGGGGAGCCTGTCCGGACGGTGCGTCCGGGCCGTCCTGGGCGGCGGACACCCGCTCGACATCGATATTGGCGGTCTGGTGGTAGACGGACAAGGCCCGGTCGAGCGGGTGCCTGGCGACCACGAGATAGCTGACGCGCGGATCGAGCGGCAGACCGTCGAGCGGAGTGTGCGTCTTGATGACACGGCGGTGTTTCTGCGCCGAGAGACGCGCGTACACCTCCTCCTGCGAACGCAGTCGGTCCAGCCATACGGGCTGGTCCAGCCACGGTGACAGGACTTCCAGCGGCTGCGGGAGGTCGGGCGTCTGGAAGATGAGCAACGCGCACATCATCTGTGCCCACGTCGTACCCGATTTGGGTGGGGTGCTGACGACGATATCGCCCTCGCGCAGCGGGAAATCGTCCCAGCGGACACTGTTGTGCTCCGGCGACAGGTATCGGCGCTCTGCTTCTGCCATGGTCATCCCCCGGCCACGTCGAGGACGCCGCTCAGCGCTGATTCGGTGTGAGGGGCCGGACCGTGAGCGGTATTCCGCCGTGTGCGTCGGCCGACGAGCGGCCGGAGCATGGTGCGGGGAACGGACTTCGGGGCCGGTTCGGGGTGGTGCTCCATCGGGACAGCGCCCTGGACGTGCATGGCAGCACTCCTTGTGGATGCGTACAGAGGTGGCGTAGGGACGTGACGGATACGGTTCCAAGCTTTCGTTGTCGCGGTGGAGAGACATCCGCGATGACCGTCGTTACGGCCGGGCCGGTCGGGGTACGAGGAGTTCACGCGAAGAGGCGCAGGCACCTCGCCCCGCGCCCGGCCGATCGTGTACCGGCTTCCTCACGGGCGGTCGTCGACCGTGACGCGCACCGCCTGCCCGCGCACTTCGTCCACGCACTCCATCAGCGCGATCGCGTCCCGCCGCCGGTCGGCCTCGGCACTTCCGTCGCCCACTTCGCCCCCGCGCACCGCCGCCACGAAGTCCTGGAGACAGAGCCGCAGTTGATCCGACGCCGGCAGCGTGAACCGCTCCTCGTGGTCCTGTTCCTCCAGTACCAGAACCGGCTGGTGAGCCGCGGGCGGGGTGAACGCGCGGGGCACCGACAGCCGGCCCCGGTCTCCCCACAGTGTGTACGACGACACGTACGCGTGCTCGAAGCCGAACGTCACCTGGGCCAGTACTCCCGAGGACGCGACCAGCAGCGCCTGCCCCGACAGATCGAGCCCGTCCGAGGCACGGGTGCGCAGCGTCGCCGCCGCCACCCGCGCCCCTGGCCCCAGGAGCAGCGCCGCTGCGCGCAACGGATAGACGCCCACGTCCAGCAGCGCCCCGCCCCCGAGGCCGGGTGCGTACCGGATGTCGTCGGCGGGCAGCGGCGGCACGCAGAAGGACGCCTGGAAGGTGCTCGGTGTGCCGATGCGTCCGCGCCGCACCAGGTCGGCGGCGAACGCGTGCTGCGGGTGGTGCGGGAACATGAAGTTCTCCCGCAGCACGAGACCGCGCTCGCCCGCGAGGGAGCACAACCGGCGCGCCTCGTCGGCGTTCACCCCGAGCGGCTTCTCGACCAGGACGTGCTTGCCCGCGCGCAGCGCGCGGTCCGCCCACCCGTGGTGCAGCGCCGTCGGCGTGGAGATGTACACCGCCTCCACGTCCGGGCGATCGAGCAGCACCGCGTAGTCCGTCTCCGCTGCGCAGCCGAACTGCCGGGCGAAACGGCCGGCCTTGTCAGCGGACCTGCCCGCGACCGCGACGAGATCCAGCTCCGGCATGCTCACCGCGGTGGGCAGCACGCGCCTGCGGGCGATGGACGACGTGGCGAGCGCCCCCAGCCGCACCGGCCGGACCCCGGCCGGGCTCACCACGCCCGCAACGCCGCAACCAGGGTCCTGGCCTGCACGTTCACATGGTGGTTGTAGCGGAGCAGCTCGTCCAACTGGCATGGTGTCACCCAACGGAAATCGTCCGGTACGGCGGGGAAGTCGCTCTCCACCTCGATGATCAGGTAACGGCTCTGGGCGTGCCGGAACCGACCGCCCTCCTCCGACAGGACCACGTCGTAGCCGGCGCCGCCGGCCCGGGCCAGTGCCTCGGCGAGATAGGGCGGCTGGTCGGCCGCGGGCAGATGGGCGTAGTTCTCGGGCACACACTGCACCGTGGGCCCCAGCTCGACCACATTGAGGAAGCCCGGCTCCGCCCGCGCCCGCAGCAACGCGTGCGGCACGCCGTCCACGCGGCGGACGAACAGCGCCGCGACGCCCGTGCCGTACGGTTCGAGCAACGGCTGTGACCAGGCGGGCACCTCACGCCGGTGCGAGAAGACATCGACCGCCACCACCTTGAAGTACAGCGCGCGCTCGTGGGCCACCTCGTCCGCGGTGCGGTGCCAGCCCACGGTCTCGGCGAGGCCGGTCGGCACCACCTCGACCTCGTGCTCGGCCCGCCGCCGCGTGATCCAGCTACGGATCTCCCGATCCGCGTGGAGCGCCCGCCGCGGGTCGTCCTGCCGCCAGTCCGGAAGGCAGGACAGGACGGTCCGCGCGTCCATGTTGACCAGATTGTCCTGCCGCAGCAGTGCGTTGACCTGACCCAGCGTCAGCCAGGCGAAGTCCTCACCCGCCTCGGCCTCGGGGCCGACCTCCACGATCATGTTGCGGTTGCGTTTGTGCAGGAACCACGAGCCCTGTTCCGACTGGAGGACGTCCGCGACGACGGCACCGGGTTCCGAGTGGCGGAAGAGTTTCAGATAGGGGACGGCGGAACCGCCATGCACCCGCGAGTAGTTGCTCTTGGTCGCCTGCACTGTCGGCGAGAGTTGCACGCCGTTGACGTTCCCCGGCTCGGGCTTCGCCTGCATGAGCAGATGCGGCACACCGTCGAAGTCCCGCAGCGCGATGCCGAGGACGCCGATCTCCGGCTGCCGGATGATCGGCTGCGACCACGCGGACACCGGACCGAAGTCCGACCGCACCCGGAGCCCGTGCACCGAGAAGAACCGTCCGCTCTCATGCCGCAGATCGCCCGTCCGTTCGTCGAAGCCCCAGCCGCGCAACGCGGCGAACGGCACCCGCTCCACCCGCTGCGCGTGTTCGCGACGCCGCCTGTCGAGCCACCCCAGCACATCGAGGTTGCTCATCACCCCGCCGTCGACCGCGGCGGCGGAGGCGGCGAGTCTCGACACACTGAGGGGCGCCGCGACGCGGCACGGCAACGTCAGTCCTGTCGCGGTCATCAACTCCGCCTTTGCTCGTTCCGGGAAACGCGGCCGCCGAGAGCACGGCGATCCGCGGGCCTGCACGGTGCGCGGGGTCGGCGATGCGCCGCCACCCGGCGTGTGGGTACAGAGGGTGGACTGCGGTGTCTGCCGCGCAGCAAGACTGGCACACGAGGGTGTGCTTGGCACCGGTGGACGGCGCGACCGGATCCGTAACTGTGGCTCTCGCGGATCGCCGCTCCTGTCGCGGCACGTGAGGATGGCGGCGTTCAGGTGGTCACCCACGTAGGACGGCATGAGAGGGAGAGACCGGCGTGAATCCTTTCGACGACCCCGGCGCCGAGTTCCTGGTGCTGGTCAACGACGAGGGACAGCATTCGCTGTGGCCCGTCTTCGCGGATGTGCCCGGCGGCTGGGATGTCGCCCACGACAAGGACACCCGTGAGGCGTGCCTGGCCTACATCGAGGAGAACTGGACGGACATGCGGCCCAAGAGCCTGATCGAGGCGATGGGCGGCTGAGCCGTCCCCGGCGCCCGTTACGGAACGAGAGGGGACGGATTCGCCGGACGCGAGCAGGCGGACGGGCGAGGAGAGCCAAGGACCGCGTCGGCCCGCTCGCCGACGAGGGGACGGGAACACCGGAGAAAGGACCAACGAGAACCATGGCGTCGCCCGCCACCGAGGAGAACAGGTGGTTCCGCAGGTTCCGTCCGAGGCCGGAGGCCGAGATCAGCCTGGTGTGTCTGCCGCACGCCGGGGGAACCGCGGGTTTCTACTTCCCGCTCACCGAACTGCTCCCTCCGACCGTGGAGGCCCTGGTCGTCCAGTACCCGGGCCGGCAGGACCGGCTGCGTGAGCCGTGCGTCGAGAGCATCCCCGAGATGGCCCGAGCCGTCTTCGACGTGCTCAAGCCGCTCGCCGCGCGGCGTCCCGTCGCACTGTTCGGTCACAGCATGGGCGCCAGCGTCGGGTTCGAACTGGCCCTGCTGCTCGAACGAGAGCCGGCGACAACCCCCCGGGCGTTCTTCGCGTCCGCCAGATCCGCGTCCTCGGTCCGGCGCCACCGGGACATCCACCGTCTCGACGACGCGGGGATCGTCGCCGAGCTGCACCTGCTCAGCGGCACCGACGCGCGGATCCTCGACGAACGCGAACTGCTGCAACTGGTCCTGCCGTCGATCCGCAGCGACTACAAGGCGTTCGAGACCTACACGGCGCAGCCGGGCGCGGCACTGCGGTGCGACATCGTCGCGCTCACCGGGGAAGCCGACGACCACGTCCCGGTCGAGGAGGCGGCGGGCTGGCGGGAGCGCACCACGGGCGGCTTCGATCTGCGGGTCTTCCCCGGGGGCCACTTCTACATCGCCGACCACGGGCCGGCGGTGGCCGCGGCGATCACGGACACCCTGTGCGCGGCGCCCGCCCGCGGCGGACGAACCAACGGCTGAGGAGAACCCGACGATGCGTGTACTTTTCGTGACGCTCTCCGACAGGTCGCATCTGCTGTCCATGGTGCCGCTCGCCTGGTCCCTGGCCGTCGCCGGCCACGATGTCCAGGTCGCCAGCAGCCCGGCGCTGGTGGACGCCATCAAAGGCGTGGGGCTGACCGCGGTCTCCGTCGGCGAGGACCACAACTTCCACGAGATGCTGGCGCGCAACCGCGGCTCCCTGGAGAACCCGCTGTCCGACTGGTCCACCCCCACCCTCGAAACGCACTCCTGGGAGCTGGCGCTGGCGAAGCTCAGGGCCAGTGTCATGTTCTCCCACCAGGTCTACAACGACCCCATGATCCCCGACCTGGTGTCCTACGCCCGCCGCTGGCGACCCGACCTGGTCGTCTGGGAACCCCTCACCTACGCGGGACCGGTGGCGGCGCGCGTCGTCGGCGCCGCCCACGCCCGGCTGCTGTGGTGCTTCGACAACCACGCCGCGATGCGCGACGTCTTCCTCCGACGCCGGGCCGAACGCCCCAGGGAGCGCCGGGAAGACCCGATGGCCGACTGGCTCGGCAGACACCTCGGCCGCTACGGCTGCTCGTTCGACGAAGAGGTGGTGGTCGGCCAGTGGACCATCGACCAGGTACCCACCAGCCTCCAGTTCCCGCCGACGGCGGAGCGGATGCCGCTGCGCTACCTCCCCTACAACGGCCCCTCCCACATCCCGGACTGGCTGCACGAGCCACCCGAGCGCCCGCGCGTCGTCCTGACCCCCGGCCTCTCCACGCATGCCGTGGTCGGCGACACCCTCCTGCCGATCCCCGACATGATCGACACGATGGGCGACATGGACATCGACGTGGTGGTCACACTGCCGCCCGCCGAAGCCGCGAAGCTCGCCAAGGTCCCCCGCAACACCCGTGTCGTCGACTTCGTCCCCCTGCATGCCCTGCTTCCCACCGCCTCAGCCGTCATCCACTACGGCGGCTTCGGCTCCTGGAGCACGGCGCTCGTCAACGCCGTACCCCAGTTCATCCCCACCATCCGCTACGCCGACTGGTGGAACAGGGCGACAAGCCTGGCCGGGGCCGGCGCGGGAATCGCCGTGCACGCCTCCGAGCTGACGGCCGATGTCCTGCGCGACGGCGTACGACGGCTGCTCAGTGACCCGTCCTTCGCGAGCGGAGCCGAGCGCCTGCGCCAGGAGAACCTCACCGCGCCCACCCCGCACGATCTGGTGCCCGTACTGGAGAACCTCACCGAGGAGCGTCGCCGATGAAGGTCCGAGAGCTGGCAGTGCCCGGCGCCTACGAGTTCGTACCCGACGTGCACCGCGACCACCGCGGCGCGTTCGTCGCCCAGTACACCGAATCCGCCTTCTCGCAAGCCGTGGGGTACCCGCTGCGGCTGGGCCAGGTCCACCACAGCTTCTCCCGGCGCGGCGTCGTCCGGGGCGTGCACTACGAGGACGTGGGGCCCGGCCAGGCCAAACTGGTGACCTGCCCGGCCGGGGAGCTGCTCGACGTGGTGGTCGACCTGCGGGTGGGTTCCCCCACGTTCGGCCGCTGGGACAGCACCCGGCTGAACCCCGACTCCTGCCGCGCGGTGTACCTGGAGGAGGGACTCGGGCACGCGTTCGTCGCCCTGCGGGACGACACGGTGGCCGCCTATGTGACATCGGTGGAGTACGACCCGGCCACCGAGCACGAGATCGACGCCTTCGACCCGGCCCTCGGGCTGCCCTGGCCCGAAGGCATGGAGTACCTGGTCTCCCCACGGGACCGGGGTGCGCCGACGCTGGCCGAGGCCCGTCGGGCCGGCAGGCTGCCGTCGTACGAGGCGTGCCGGGCGCTGCACGCGGACACGCACGTGGAGAGGGGTGACCGGGCGCGATGAGTGAGGTGACCGACGCGCACGCGAGCGCGGCCGTCGTCCTCGGCGGCACCGGATTCATGGGCCGGAACATCTGCGCGGCGCTGGCCGCCCGCGGATACGACGTCCTGGCCGTGGCCAGGAAACCCGCCGAGCCGACCCCCGGGGCCCGCTTCCTCGCGCTCGACGTGACATCCGCGACGGTCGGGGACATCGCCGAGGCCGTGGGCCCGGCCGGTCTCGTCGTCAACGCGGCGGGCGACATCGCGGCGGACGACGAGGACCGGATGACGGCCGAGCACGTCCTGCTCGTCGACCGGCTGGTACGAGCCGTCTCGACGCTCCGCCGACGCCCGAGGCTGCTCCAGCTCGGCACCGTGCACGAGTACGGTCCCGTCCCGGCGGGCACCGCCATCGCGGAGGACCACCCGACCGCCCCCGGCAGCGTCTACGCGCGCACCAAGCTGGCCGGCAGCCGCGTCGTCCTCGATGCCACGGAGGCGGGACGCGTGGACGGCTGCGTGCTCCGTCTCACCAACGGCTGCGGACCCGGCGCCCCGCTCCACGGCTTCCTCGGCCGACTCGCCGCCCAGCTGCGGGCCACCGGCGAGGACACGCCCCTCGATCTGACGGTCGTCGACGACCAGCGCGACTTCGTCGACGTACGTGACATCGCCGAGGCCGTGGTGCTGGCGGCCGGCGTGCGGACGGCCCCGCCCCTGATCAACATCGGTTCGGGGACCGCCACCAGCATGCGGGAACTCGCCGGAATCCTCGTCTCCGTATCGGGCGTGCCCCCGCACCTGGTGCGGAAGGGGCAGGCCCCGGTGCACAGCAAGGGCGGCGCGTGGACCCGGGCCGACATCCGGCTCGCGCGCAGGGCGCTCGGCTGGTCCCCGAAGGTGCCGCTGAAGCGGTCCCTCCACGACCTGTGGGCCGCGTCGTGACCCTCTCGGCCGGACGCCACACGCCCTAGGCGGACGGCGCGCTGTCGAGTCGGAGCAGGTCGGCCGTCATGGGGAGCTCCCGGTGCGGTTCGAGCGAGTCGAAGGAGTGCGAGTGGTGTCCCTCGGCCACCGGCTTGCGGGTCAGGAAGGCCAGCAGGTCCCGGGTGGCCCGCTTCGACCGGTCCGCGGCGTACAGGGTCGACACGCTGTGCTTGCTCTCGTGGTCGACGATCAGGCACGTGTCGAGGAAGTCACGATGCTGCGCCTCGGCGCGGACGAGGTCGGCGTTCGTGTCGTGCCATCGGGTGCCGTTCACCTCGCGCATGTCGTGCAGGAAGGTGACGGCGCTGTCGTCCGTCATGTTCTCGCTGCCCAGATAGGTCGTCATGGTGTGGTCGACGCCGTCGCTGTGCACCCCTTCGAGCGCCGGCTCGCCGATCAGGTCACCGTCGGTGGTGGTCCTCACGTTGAGCAGGGTGCACATCCACTGGTCGCTGTCGTAGTCCAGCTTCGGCCGGTGGGTGACCGTCACACCGTCGAAGACCATGAACTTGAAGACGAAGAGTGCCTGGAGGGCGGTGTTGAGCTGGAGGTCGTTCTGAATCTCGTCGAAGACGCGTACCCGGCCGGAATCGTGCCGTACGAAGTCGTCCTCCGTGGACAGCATGAACGGCTGGAATTCCAGCCGCCGTACCCGCATGGACCGTGGGTCGAAGCCGAAACGGCCGGTCCTGGTCTTTCGGAACGGAAGGGTCGGGTCGCTCGTCAGCCCCTCGCTGACGGTGGCGAGGTTCTCCAGGTCATCGTCCGTGGCGCCCAATTCCCTGACGATCCCGGTGAGCTGGGCGCCGGGGACGAAAACGAAACGGTCCCGGATATAGGTCGAGCGTATCTCTGCGATTTCGGAAGCCACGGCGTCGTAATTCGGCATACCCCTTGTTCCCTCCATGGTGATACAGCGGATTCCATTGGCTGAGGCCGACGGCCGGTCGGGTGTGATGCGCGAAGTCCGCGTGAGGTACCGGGCCCGGTAAGCCGCTCGGTGAAGGGGAGTTCACCGGAGGACGGGACCGGTCGGCCGGTGCCGGAAGACGCGGCATGTGCTGACATCACACTTATCATCCGACGGCCGGTCGGGCAATGGACCGCGAAATCCGTCGCCGGGGCGGACGGTCCGCGGCGGCACTCGGTGAAAAGCGCGTTCAGCTGAGCGGACACACACGTCACCGGTGTTTCGGGACGGCCCGGAACTTCCTTTTGCCCGCTGTGGGGCATCGGTGCGATCGCCGCCGTAACGGCGGTGATCGCCGACGTGTCCGAAGGGTGTGATGTCGGACAGTCAAAGGCGGTTGATGCACGGTATACCGAGAGCATGAACTCCCCGCCGGGCTTCTTCCGTATTCGTTTCCGTTCGGCCGTACGTCCGGTGCTGGAGGTTTCTCTCGATGACGACTGTCGGCCTGCCTGGAGAAGTTCCCACCGGAGGCGCTGTCGACCCGGACACGGCGATAGCCGTGATCGGCGTCTCGTGCCGGTTCCCGCGGGCGGAAAGCCCGCGGCGCCTGTGGGAGTTGCTGACAGCGGGCGAGAGCGCCGTCACGGAGGTCCCGCCGGAGCGCTGGACGGTTTCCGCCGCGCACGGGGCGCCCCGGTGGGGCGCCTTCCTCGACCGCCCCGCGGACTTCGACGCGGGCTTCTTCGGTCTCTCGCCCCGCGAGGCGCCTTTCGTCGATCCGCAGCAGCGACTCGTCCTGGAGCTGGGCTGGGAAGCGCTGGAGGACGCCCGGATGGTCCCCGGCGAGATCAGCGGCAGCCGACTGGGCACCTTCGTCGGCGTGAACGCCGACGACTACGCGAAGCTGCTGACGCGTCACGCCCCGGCACTCGGCGCCCACCACACCATGCCGGGCATCCAGCGCGGCATCATCGCCAACCGGCTCTCCAACTTCCTCGGCGCCGACGGCCCGAGCCTCACGGTCGACTCCGCGCAGTCCTCCTCCCTGGTGGCCCTGCACCTGGCCTGCGCGAGCCTGCGGTCCGGGGAGTCGGAACTCGCCATCGCGGCCGGCGTCAACCTGCACCTGATGCCGGAGGGCGTGCTGCTCGCCGCGAGTCTGGGCGGCCTCTCGCCGGACGGCCGCTGCTACACGTTCGACGCCAGGGCCAACGGATACGTGCCGGGCGAGGGCGGTGGCGCCGTCGTGCTCAAACGGCTGAGCGCCGCGCTGGACGACGGGGACCGGATCCTGTGCCTGGTACGCGGTAGCGCGACCAACAACGACGGCAGGGGGGAGACGCTCACCTCGCCGACGGTGGACTCCCAGGCAGCCGTCGTCAGCCGGGCCTACGAGCACGCCGGCCTCTCCCCGGCCGATGCCGGTTACGTCGAACTGCACGGCCCCGGAACCCCGGTGGGCGACCCGGTCGAGGCCGCCGCGCTGGGAGAGGCCATCGGCCGCCGGCGTCCCGCCGGCCGGCCGCTGGCGGTCGGGTCGGTCAAGACCAACATCGGCCACCTGAGCGGCGCGGGCGGTATCGCCGGATTGATCAAGACCGTCCTGGCGCTCAGGCACCGACTGCTGCCCGCCAGCCTGAACTTCGAGACACCGAACCCCCGGATCCCCCTCGACGACCTCAATCTCAGGGTGCAGCGGGAACTCGGACCGTGGCCAGGGGACCCGGCGCCGGACGAGCAACTCGTCGCCGGAGTCAGCTCCTTCGGGATGGGCGGCAGCAATTGCCACGTCGTGCTGTCGGACTGGCGGCCGGAACCCGTGGCCGAGCGCCCCGGCGGGCGTACCGGACCGGACCTGCCGGTCGTGCCCTGGATCGTCTCCGGCCGCTCCCCGGAGGCACTGCGCGGACAGGCCCGCCGACTGGCCCGGTTCGCCGAGGACGCCGGTGACGTGGACGCGGTGGACCTGGGCTGGTCGCTGGCGTCGTCGCGGTCGCGCTTCGGGCACCGCGCGGTGGTGGTGGGCACGGGGCGGGACGAGTTGACCGAGGGGCTGTCGGGGCTGGCCGGGCGGGGCGTCGGACCCGGTGTGGTGTCGGGGCCGGTGGTGGACGGCGGCGTGGGAGCGGTGTTCTCGGGCCAGGGCGCGCAACGGATCGGCATGGGCGAGGGCCTGTCGCGTTTCGGCGCGTTCGCCGAGGCGCTGGACGAGGTGCTGGGCGTCTTCGACGAGGTCGTCGCCGAGGTGGCCGCCGCCGTACGTCTCCCGGCGGAGTCGCGGGAGTTCTACGGGGTCGGAGCCCACTTCTCGGACCGGTTGCGTGAGGTGATGTCCGGAGGCGTCGACGGGCTGGACGGGACGGGGTGGGCGCAGCCGGCGTTGTTCGCGTTCGAGGTCGCTCTGTGGCGCCTGCTGGGCTCGTGGGGCGTGCGTCCCTCGGTGGTGGCGGGTCATTCGCTGGGCGAACTGGTGGCGGCTCATGCGGCGGGTGTCTGGTCGCTGCCGGACGCGGCCCGGGTGGTGCTGGCGCGTGGCTGGTTGATGCACGGCCTGCCGATCGGCGAGGGCGTGATGGTGGCGGTGGGGACCGGGGCCCAGGCGGTGCGGCTGGGCAACGGCGTGGAGCTCGCGGCGGTGAACGGCCCTGAGTCCGTGGTGCTCACGGGCACGGTCGAGCCGGTGCTGGCCGAGGTGGAGCGCCTGGCGGCGCTGGGAGCGCGGACGCGGCGTCTGGCGGTGTCGCACGCGTCCCACTCGGCGTTGATGGAGCCGATGTTCGAAGCGTACGGGCGGGTCCTGGGGTCGGTGGAGTACCGGGACCCGTCGGTGCCGGTGGTGTCGACCGTCACGGGACGGACGGCGGCTCCGGGGATGTTGCGGGATCCGGAGTACTGGGTGCGCCAGGTGCGCAGGACCGTGCTGTTCGACGACGCGGTCACCACGATGCGTGAGCACGGGGTGGCGACCTTCCTGGAGCTCGGCCCCGACGCCGTTCTCACCCCCATGGTCAAGGAGTCGGTCCGGGCCAGGACCGGGGACGGGCGGATGTCCGCCGATGTCGTCGCCGTCCCCTTCTGCCGCAGGGACCGGGACGAGACGCACACCGCGACCACCGCGCTGGCCCACCTGTGGGTGCGCGGAGCGGAGGCCGACTGGCGGCCGTTCTTCGCGGGGGCGCGCCAAGTCGACCTGCCCACCTACGCGTTCCAGCGCCGGCGGTACTGGATCGAGAGCCAGGCGTCACCGGAGGGGACGGCCGCCGAACCTCCTCGGAAGGTCCTCGACGAGCCCGGCGGGACCGGGACGGCGACGATGCCGGGCCCGGGGGGCGCCGACGGGACCGAGGCGGCGACGACATCGGCCCCGGGAAGTGCCGGCGGACACCTCGCCTCCGTCCTGGCCGGGCTGTCCGAGCCCGAACAACGCGACGCCCTCCTCGACGCGGTGTGCGACCAAGCGGCGGCGGTCATGGAGCACACCGGCCGGGTCGACGCCGCCCTGACCTTCAAGGACCTCGGCTTCGACTCGCTGATGGCACAGGAGCTGGCCGAGGGTCTCGCCGCGCGCACCGGTCTGCCCGTCGCCGGCCGCTTCGTCTTCGACTACCCGACCCCGCGCGGTCTCGCCCACCACCTCCACGAGGAGATCACCGGCAAGCGGCAGGCGGCCGTCGCGCGCGTCGCGAGGGCGACGGCCGAGCCGCTGGCCATCGTGGGCATGGCGTGCCGCTACCCCGGCGGGGTGAGCACGCCCGAAGAACTGTGGCAGGTGGTCGTCGGCGGCGAGGACGCCATCTCCGGCTACCCCGCCGACCGGGGGTGGGACCTGGACGCCCTCTACCACCCGGACCCCGAGCACTGGGGCACCAGCTACGCACGGAGCGGCGGCTTCCTCACCGGGGCCGGCGACTTCGACGCGGAGTTCTTCGGGATCTCACCGCGTGAGGCGCTGGCGATGGACCCGCAGCAGCGGCTGCTGCTGGAGACGTCCTGGGAGGCACTGGAGCGCGCCGGAATCGACCCGCGATCGCTCCACGCGTCGGCGACCGGTACGTACATCGGCGCCACCACCCACTTCTACGGTCCACGTGCCCAGCAGGCCACCGACGGCTACGCCGGCTACCTGCTGACGGGTAACGCGCCGAGCGTGATGTCCGGCCGCATCGCGTACGCGCTGGGCCTGGAGGGTCCGGCGGTGACGGTGGACACGGCGTGTTCGTCGTCACTCGTCGCGCTGCACCTGGCCGGTCAGGCGCTGCGTTCCGGCGAGTGCGACCTCGCGCTCGCCGGCGGCGTCACGGTCATGGCCTCCCCCGACATGTTCATCGAGTTCAGCCGGCAGCGCGGGCTGTCGGCGGACGGCCGGTGCAAGGCGTTCTCGGCGGACGCGGACGGTACGGGGTGGGGTGAGGGCGTGGGCGTGCTGGTGGTGGAGCGCCTGTCGGACGCCAGGCGCAACGGACACCACGTCCTGGCCGTGATGCGGGGTTCCGCCGTGAACCAGGACGGTGCGTCGAACGGCCTGACGGCGCCCAACGGCCCGTCACAGCAGCGGGTGATCCGGGCGGCGCTGGCGAGCGCGGGGCTGACCGCGGGCGAGGTCGACGCCGTGGAGGCGCACGGTACGGGGACGAAACTCGGGGACCCGATCGAGGCGGAGGCGCTGCTGGCCACCTACGGGCGGGACCGGGGCGGGGACCGCCCGCTGTGGCTCGGATCGCTGAAGTCCAACATCGGCCATACGCAGGCGGCCGCGGGGGTGGCCGGTGTGATCAAGATGGTGCTGGCCATGTGCCACGGGGTGCTGCCGCGGACCTTGCACGCCCAGGAGCCGACGCCACAGGTGGACTGGTCGGCGGGCGGGGTGGAGCTGCTGACCGAGCCGCGCGCGTGGGCCGGGGACGGCCGTCCGCGCCGGGCGGGAGTGTCCTCGTTCGGGATCAGCGGCACCAACGCACACGTCATCCTGGAGGAGGCCGAGGAGTCCGAAGAGACCCCGGCCGGGCCGGGAGCGCCGCCGCGGGAGCCGGGCGACGCCCCCGCCGCGGTGCCCTGGGTCCTGTCGGGCAGGTCCGAGGCGGCGCTGCGCGGGCAGGCCCGGCGGCTCGCGTCCTTCCTGGAGACGCGTCCCGAGGTGTCGCCCGCCGACATCGGAGTGTCACTGGTCACCTCGCGGTCGCTCCACGAGCGGCGGGCGGTCGTGACGGGCGGCTCGCGGCGGGAACTCATCGAAGCGGTACGGGCCGTGGCGGACGGCACCGCGCCGAGCGGTACGGCGCGAGGCGGCGGAGACACACCTCGGCCCGTGTTCGTGTTCCCGGGGCAGGGATCGCAGTGGGTGGGAATGGCCCGGGAACTGCTGTCGTCCTCGACCGTGTTCGCCTCCCGGATGGGCGAGTGCGCGGTGGCGCTGTCCTCGTTCGTGGAGTGGTGGCTGCTGGACGTGCTCGACGACGCCGACGCGTTGGAGCGCGTCGACGTGGTCCAGCCGGCGCTGTGGGCGGTCATGGTGTCGCTGGCCGAGGTGTGGCGCTCGTACGGAGTCGAACCCGCGGCCGTGGTGGGCCACTCGCAGGGAGAGATCGCCGCCGCCGTGGTGGCCGGCGGCCTGTCGCTGCGGGACGGCGCCCGGGTGGCGGCGCTGCGCAGCCGCGCCATCGGCGCCGTACTGGCCGGGCGCGGCGGGATGGTGTCGGTGGCGGCGCCGGCCGACGACATGCGCCGGCGCGTCGAGGCGTCGGGCGGCGCGATGGCGGTGGCGGCGGTCAACGGCCCGTCGTCCACGGTGGTGTCGGGTACGCCGGAGGCGCTGGACGCACTGCTGGCGCGGTGCGAGCGCGACGGGATACGGGCGAGTCGTGTCGCGGTGGACTACGCCTCGCACTCCTCGCAGGTCGACCAGGTGCGCGAGCGCGTCCTCACCGACCTGGCGGCGGTGGAACCCGGCGCGTTCGCGGTGCCCTTCCTCTCCACGGTCACCGGGGAGTGGCTGGAGGGCGGGCGTGGCCCGGACGCCGAGTACTGGGTGCGCAACCTGCGCCAGACGGTGCGTTTCGAAGAGGCGATCCGGGCGCTGGCCGGTTCGGGCTTCGGGGCGTTCGTGGAGTGCAGCGCGCACCCTGTGCTCACCGCGAGCATGCGCGAGACGCTGGAGAGCGCGGGGAGCGACGCCGTGGTGGTCGGTTCGCTGCGGCGTGACGACGGCGGTGCGCGACGTGTGCTCACGTCGCTGGGCGAGGCGTTCGTCCACGGTGTGCCGGTGGACTGGACGCGGGCGTACACCGGGTCGGGGGCACACCGCGTCGAGCTGCCCACCTACGCCTTCCAGCACGAGCGGTTCTGGTGGGCTCCGGACGCCGCGCCCGCGCCGGAGGGCGGCGCGGCGGACGCGGCGTTCTGGCAGGCCGTGGAGGGCGGCGACGCGGCGGCGCTGGCCGGCGCCCTGGAGGTCGACGACGCGTCGCTGGCGCGGGTGCTGCCCGCGTTGACGTCCTGGCGGCAGCGGCAGCGCGTGACCTCGACGGTGGACGGCTGGCGCTACCGCACCCGGTGGGTGCCCATGAGCACGGCCCGTCGCCCGACGCTGTCCGGCACCTGGCTGCTGGCCGCCCCCGAGGGCCGCGCCGCCGAGGCCGTCGGGCCGGTCGCGGCCGCGGTGCGCGATCACGGCGGCGAGGTGGTCACGGTCGAGCTGCCCGCCGGAGCCGCCCGCGACCGGATCGCCGACGCGCTGCGCGGTGCGCGGGCGGACACCGGAGCGTACGCGGGTGTGCTGTCGCTGCTGTCCCTGGCCGACGGGCCGCCCGCCGGAACCGGTGTCCCCCGGGCGGGCCTGACCGGGACGCTCGCCCTGTTCCAGGCGCTGGGCGACGCGGGGGTGAACGGCCCCCTGTGGTGCCTGACCAGCGGTGCGGTGGCCGTGCCGGACACGGACAGGGCCGCCGCCCCCGCCCAGCGGATGGTGTGGGGCCTCGGCCGGATCATGGCCTTGGAGCACCCGGAGCGGTTCGGCGGCCTGGTGGACCTGCCGGAGCACGGGGACGCGCACGCGGGCCGCCTGCTGGCGGCGGTCCTGGCCGGCGCCGAGGGCGAGGACCAGGTCGCGATCCGTCCCTCCGGTACGTTCGCCCGCCGCCTCGCCAGGGCCCCGCGTCCCGATCCACGGGCGCGGTGGCAACCGCGCGGCACCGTGCTGGTGACGGGCGGCACCGGTGCCCTGGGCGGGCGGGTGGCCCGCTGGCTGGTCCGGTCGGGCGCCGAGCACGTGGTGCTGGCCGGCCGCCGCGGACCGGAGGCGCCCGGCGCCGGCGCGCTGCGCGAGGAACTGGAGGCCGCCGGCGCCCGGGTGACCCTCACCGCCTGCGACGTGAGCGACCGCGCGGCACTCGCCCGGCTCCTCGACGGCATCTCCGACGACTGCCCGCTGTCGGCGGTGGTCCACACCGCCGCCGTCCTGGACGACGCCCTCGTGGAACGGCTGACCCCCGAGCAGATCGACCGCGTGCTGCGGGTGAAGGCCGACGGCGCCTGGCACCTGCACGAGCTGACCCACGGCAGGGACCTGGACGCCTTCGTGCTGTTCTCCTCCGTCGCGGGCACCCTGGGCGCCTCCGGACAGGGCAACTACGCGCCGGGCAACGCCTACCTCGACGCCCTCGCCGAGTACCGGCACGGCCTCGGCCTGCCCGCCTCCTCGGTGGCCTGGAGCGCCTGGGCCGACGGAGGCATGGCCGAGGGCGGGATCGGCGCGGTGGCGCGCCGGCACGGCCTGCCGGAGATGGACCCCGAACTGGCGGTGTCGGCGCTGGCGGGCGCGGTGGCCGAAGGCGAGCCGGGCGTCGTGATCGCGGACATCGCATGGGACAGGTTCCACGTGGCGTACACCGCCACGCGCCCCAGCCCTTTCCTCGCCGACCTGCCCGACGTGCGCCGGCTCGCACGGGCGGCCGATCCCGGCACACGCGAGGCGAACGCGCCTGGCTCCCTGGCCGGCAGGCTGGCCGGCCTGGCGACCGGGGCCGAACAGGAGACGGCGATGCTCGCCGTGGTGCGCGGGCACGTGGCGTCGGTGCTGGGCCACGCGCAAGCCGACGCGGTCGATCCGTCCCGCGCGTTCAAGGACCTCGGCCTCGACTCGGTGACCGCCGTCGAGCTGTGCAACCGCCTGAGCGCGGCGACCGGCCTGACCCTGCCGTCCACCGTGGCCTTCGATTCCCCGAACGCCCGCGCGCTCGCGGCCCGGCTGCGCGCCGAGCTGGTCCCCGAGCCGGAGGCGCCGGCGTCCGCCCCGCCCGTGGCCACCGAGCCCGCGCCGGACGAGGACCCCGTGGTCATCGTCGGGATGAGCTGCCGGTTCCCCGGTGACGTCCGGTCGCCCGAGGACCTGTGGCGGATGCTCGACACGGCGGGGGAGGGCATCACCCCGTTCCCCGACGACCGCGGCTGGGACGTGGCGGCCCTGTACGACCCGGACTCCGGCTCCGAGCGCGCCGGGACGACCTGCGCCGTCGAGGGCGGTTTCCTGCACGACGCGGGGGACTTCGACGCCGACTTCTTCGGGATCTCGCCGCGCGAGGCGCTGGCGATGGACCCGCAGCAGCGGCTGCTGCTGGAGACGTCCTGGGAGGCGCTGGAGCGGGCGGGCATCGACCCCTCGGCGCTCCGGGGCACCGCCACCGCCGTCTTCGCCGGGACGAACGGTCAGGACTACCTCGCCATGAGCCCCGACGTGCCCGAGGAGGCGGCGGGGTACGTCACCACCGGCGTCACGGCCAGTGTGCTCTCCGGCCGGGTGGCCTACGCCCTGGGCCTGGAGGGTCCGGCGGTGACGGTGGACACGGCGTGCTCGTCCTCGCTGGTGGCGCTGCACCTGGCCGTACAGTCCCTGCGCACCGGCGACTCCACGCTCGCCCTCGTCAGCGGCGTGACCGTCATGGCCACGCCCGGCCTGTTCACCGAGTTCACCCGCCAGGGCGGGCTCGCTCCCGACGGGCGCTGCAAGGCGTTCGCTGCGGCGGCCGACGGCGCCGGCTTCTCCGAGGGCGTGGGTGTCCTGGTGGTGGAGCGGCTGTCGCGGGCCCGGCGCCGGGGGCACCGGGTGCTGGCGGTGGTACGGGGCTCGGCCGTGAACCAGGACGGCGCCTCCAACGGCTTGACGGCGCCGAGCGGACCCGCGCAACAGCGGGTGATCCGGGCGGCGTTGGCGAGTGCGGGGCTGACCGCCGGCGAGGTCGACGCGGTGGAGGCGCACGGTACGGGGACGAGGCTGGGTGATCCGATCGAGGCGCGGGCGTTGCTGGCCACGTACGGGCGTGACCGGGACCGTCCGTTGTGGTTGGGTTCGGTGAAGTCCAATATCGGGCACACCCAGGCGGCCGCCGGTGTGGCCGGTGTGATCAAGATGGTGCTGGCGATGCGGCACGGTGTGCTGCCGCCCACCCTGCACGCCGACGAACCGTCGACACACGTCGACTGGTCAGCGGGCCCGGTGAGGCTGCTGACCGACCCCGTCGAGTGGCCCGAGACGGGCCGACCGCGCCGGGCCGGTGTGTCCTCCTTCGGCGTGAGCGGAACGAACGCCCACGTCATCCTGGAACAGACACCGGAGCCGGCGCCGGAGCAGACACCGGAGCCGGCGCCGCAGCAGGCCCGGGAACAGGCCGCCGGTGCGGACGGCGGGACCGTGCCGGACACCCCGGCGGTGTTCATCGGCGGTGTCACTCCCTGGGTGCTGTCGGCCAGGTCCGAGGCGGCGGTCCGGGACCAGGCCGCGCGGCTGCTGCCGCTCACCGACGAGGGCGCGGGGCCGGAAGCGGTGTCACCGGCCGATGTCGGTTGCTCGCTGGCGGCCACCCGCGCGGTGTTCGACCGTCGCGCGGTGGTCCTGGGCGCGGATCGCGCCGGCCTGGCGTGTGGTCTGACCGCTCTGGCGGAGGAGCGGGAGGCCCCCGGTGTGGTGCGCGGTGCCGTGGTCGGCTCCGACGACAGGGTGGTGCTCGTCTTCCCCGGCCAGGGGTGGCAGTGGCGCGGAATGGCGGTCGAGTTGCTCGATTCGTCGCCGGTGTTCGCGCGGTGGATGGAGAAGTGCGCGGCGGCGCTGGCGCCCTCGGTCGCATGGTCGTTGGTGGATGTCCTGCGCGGCGTCGAGGGCCCCGACTGGATCGACCGGGTCGACGTGGTGCAGCCGGTGATGTGGGCCGTCATGGTGTCGCTGGCGGGGACGTGGCGTTCGCTGGGCGTGGTGCCGTCCGCGGTGGTGGGGCACTCGCAGGGCGAGATCGCCGCCGCGGTGGTGGCGGGCGGGTTGTCCCTGGAGGACGGCGCGCGGGTCGTGGCGGCGCGCGGGCGCGCGCTGCGGGCGCTGTCGGGCCGGGGCGCGATGGCCTCGGTGAGCATGCCCGTGGAAGCCGCCGAGGAGCGGGTGGCCGGCTGGGGCGAGCGGCTGTCGGTGGCGGCGGTGAACGCGCCGACGGCGGTGGTGGTGTCGGGCGATGTGGAAGCCGTCGAGCAGTTCCTGGAGGAGTGTGAGACGGAGGGCGTTCGAGCACGCCGGGTGTCGGTGGACTACGCCTCGCACGGTGCGCATGTCGAGGCGATCGAGGCCGAGTTGGAGCGGAGTCTCGCCGGGATCGCGCCACGGCCGTCGTCGGTCCCGTTCTATTCGACGGTGACGGGCGGCGTGTTGGACACGGCGGAGCTGGACGCCGGGTACTGGTACCGGAACCTGCGCGGGAGGGTGCGGTTCGAGGAGACGGTGCGGGTACTGCTCGGCGAGGGCCTGCGGGTGTTCGTGGAAGCCGGCGCGCATCCGGTGCTGGTGATGGCCGTGGCGGAGACGGCCGACGACTGCGGGGTCGACATCGCGGCGGTGGGGTCGTTGCGCCGTGGGGAAGGCGGCCCCGATCGGCTGCTGGCGTCCGTGGCGGAGGCGTTCGTGGCCGGCGCAGGGGTGGATTGGTCCGCGGCGTTCGCGGGATCGGGGGCGCGGCACGTGGACGTGCCGACGTACCCGTTCCAGCGCCGGCGGTACTGGCTCGCCCCGCGCGCTGCCACGGGGGCCGGTGACGCGGCCGCTGTGGGGCTGGAGCCGACGGAGCATCCGCTGCTGGGGGCGGCGGTGCCGCTGCCCGCGTCGGAGGGGTTCCTGCTGACGGGGCGTCTGTCGCCGCGCGCCCAGCCATGGCTCGCCGAACACATGCTGCTGGGGCGGGTGGTCGTGCCGGGGTCGGCATGGGTGGAGATGGCCTTGCGGGCGGGGGAGGAGGCGGGCTGCCCGCGGCTGGAGGAACTGACCCTGGAGGCGCCGCTGGTCCTGGCCGACGAGGGCGCGGCCCGGGTGCAGCTGGTCGTCGGCGGACCGGGGGAGGACGGCCGGCGCGAGCTGAGCGTGTACGGCAGTGGTGGCGGCGGTGCGTGGACATGCCATGCGCGGGGTGTGCTGGGCGTCGGTGGTGAGACGGACGGCTCCGGGGAGATGGGCGCCTGGCCGCCGGCGGGGGCGCAGACGGTGGACTTCGCCGGGACGTACGAGCGGTTGGCGGGCGTCGGGCTCGCCTACGGGCCGGCGTTTCGCGGGCTGCGGTCGGTGTGGCGCCGGGGAGAGGAGGTCTTCGCCGAGGCGGAGCTGCCCGAGATGCCGGGCACGGGGCGCTTGGGGTTGCATCCGGCGTTGCTGGACACGGCGTTGTACGCGTGGCTGGCGTGCGCGGACGGGGACGGGGTGCGGTTGCCGTTCGCGTGGAGTGGCGTGTCGCCGCACGGGGCCGCGGCCTGCGCGGTGCGGTTGCGGCTGGCGCCGAAGGGTGACGGCGGGCTGTCGGTGACGGTGACCGACGCGGCGGGGATGCCGGTCGTGTCGGTGGACGCCCTGGCCGTACGACCGGTGCGCGAGGCGGACCTCGCGGCCTCGGTGGGGGCGGGGGAGCGCCCGGAACGGATGGCCGTACGTGGCGACGAGGTGTTCACCGCGCGCCCGGCCCCGCCCACGGGACACGCCCCTCGGCCGGTCCCCGTACGACGCGCCCCCGTCCGCGCCGACGCCTCCCGTCCGGAAGAGGCGCCGCTGATACGGCGCTTGTCGGGACTCGGCCACGCGGAGCGACAGCGGGTGCTGCTCCGGTCCGTCCGGGAACACGCCGCGGCTGTCCTCGGGCACGGCGGAGTGGGGTCCGTGGCACCCGATCGCGGCTTCCTCGACCTCGGCTTCGTCTCGCTCACCGCGGTGGAACTGCGCAACCGGCTGAACGCGGCCACCGGGCTGCGGCTGCCCGCGACCCTGATCTTCGACCACCCGAGCCCGGCCGCGCTCGCCGAACACCTGGGAGAGGAGCTGACACCCGCCGGGACGACGGGGGACGCGGACCCCGCCCTGACCGCCGAGCTGGACAGGCTGGAGGCCGCGCTGCTCGGCACCCGCGTGCCGCCGGACGACGCGACGCGCGCCATGGTCGCGAGCCGACTGACGAGTGTTCTGTCCCGGTGGAGCGGCGGCCGGGACGGCGCCGACACGGACGCTCCCGTTCCCGATGGCCCGGCACCGGATGGCCCGGCACCGGACGGCCCGGCTCCGGACGGCCCGGCTCCGGACCACACCGGGCAGAGGGCCCCGGCCGACGTCCCCGGTCACCTGGAGTCCGCGGAGGCCGACGAACTCTTCAGCTTCATCGACCGGGAATTCGGACCCTCCTGAACGGCACGCTCCCGCCCCGCCGTACGCCAGTCGTCCGCCGTACACCCGGGCTCCCGAAGCCCCATTCCGTGAGGTATCGATGTCGGAACAAGAAAAGCTCGTCGGCTACCTGCGACGCGTGACCGCCGATCTGCACCGGACGCGCCAACGCCTTCAGGAAGTGGAGGCGGCGGCGCGGGAGCCGATCGCGATCGTCGGGATGAGCTGCCGCTACCCCGGGGGCGTGCGGACTCCCGAGGATTTCTGGGAGCTGCTGGCCGGGGCGCGGGACGCGATCACGGCTTTTCCCGAGGACCGTGGCTGGGACGTCGACGCCCTGTACGACCCGGATCCCGACCGGCCGGGCACCTCCTCCACCCGCCGGGGCGGCTTCCTCGGCGACGCGGGGGACTTCGACGCCGACTTCTTCGGGATCTCGCCGCGCGAGGCACTGGCGATGGACCCGCAGCAGCGGCTGCTGCTGGAAACGTCGTGGGAGGCCGTCGAACGGTCGGGCATCGATCCCGCGTCGCTCAGGGGGAGCCGGGCCGGCGTCTTCGTGGGGGCCGTCGCCCCGGACTACGGCCCCCACCTGCACCAGGCGGCCGGCGGTGTCGAGGGCCACCTGATGACCGGCACCGGCCTCAGCGTCGCGTCCGGACGCGTCGCCTATGCGCTGGGCCTGGAGGGGCCGGCGGTGACGGTGGACACGGCGTGCTCGTCCTCGCTGGTGGCCCTGCATCTGGCCGTACAGGCCCTGCGCCAGGGCGACTGCTCCAGCGCGCTGGTCGGCGGGGTGACGGTCATGGCCACGCCCGGTACCTTCATCGGCTTCAGCCGGCAGCGCGGGCTCGCCCCGGACGGCCGGTGCAAACCCTTCTCGGCCGCGGCGGACGGCTTCGGGCTCGCCGAAGGCGCCGGCATGCTGTTCCTGGAGCGGCTGTCCGACGCGCGACGCGACGGCCATCCGGTGCTGGCCGTCGTCCGCGGCACGGCGATCAACCAGGACGGGGCCAGCAGCGGACTGTCCGCGCCGAACGGTCCCGCGCAGCAGCGGATGATCCGGGCGGCGCTGGCGAACGCGGGGCTGACCGCCGGCGAGGTCGACGCCGTGGAGGCACACGGTACGGGGACGACGTTGGGCGATCCGATCGAGGCGCAGGCGCTGCTGGCCACCTACGGTCGTGACCGGGACCGTCCGCTGTGGTTGGGCTCGGTGAAGTCCAATATCGGGCACACCCAGGCGGCCGCCGGAGTGGCCGGTGTGATCAAGACGGTGCTGGCCATGCGGCACGGTGTGCTGCCCGCCACCCTGCACGCCGACGAGCCGTCGACACACGTCGACTGGACGGCCGGCACGGTCCGGCTCCTCACCGAGGCCACCCCGTGGCAGGTGGGTGACCGGCCGCGCCGGGCGGGCGTCTCCTCGTTCGGCATCAGCGGCACCAACGCGCACGCCATCATCGAACAGGCACCCACTCGGCCGGAGAGCGGAGCGGACGGCGGACCGGATGACGACGCCGTACCGACCGCCGCCCCGGCGTCGCTCCCGCTCGTCCCGTGGGTGCTCTCGGCCAGGTCCGCGGCGGCCCTGCGCGGCCAGGCCGCCCGGCTGCTGGACCACGCGCGCGGGCGTCCGGAGGTCGCCGCGGCGCACACCGGCCTGTCCCTCGGGACCACCCGAACCGCCTTCGAACACCGCGCGGTGGTCCTCGCGCCGGACCACGCGGGCGCGGTGGGCGAGCTGGAGAAGTACGTCGCGGGCCACGACACTCCGGGGCTCGTCACCGGGGTCGCACGCGGCACCGCGGTGGCGCTCGTCTTTCCCGGGCAGGGAACGCAGTGGGCCCGGATGGCGGCGGAACTCCTCGACTCCTCACCCGTGTTCGCTGCGCGGCTGGACGAGTGCGCCGCCGCGTTGGCACCGTACGTGGACTGGTCGCTGACGGACGTCCTGCGGTGCACCGACGGGGACGACTGGCTGAACCGGGTGGACGTGGTACAGCCGGTGCTGTGGGCGGTGATGGTGTCACTGGCCGGGCTGTGGCGTGCGAACGGCGTGGTGCCGGCGGCGGTGATCGGTCACTCCCAGGGGGAGATAGCGGCCGCGTGCGTCGCGGGCGGGCTGTCGATGGCGGACGCGGCACGGGTGGTGGCGCTGCGCAGCCGGGCTTTGCGGGCGCTGTCGGGCCGGGGCGGCATGGCGTCCGTCGGCCTGCCCGTCGCCGAGGTGCGGGAGCGGCTGTCCGCGTGGCGCGGGCGGCTGTCCGTGGCGGCGGTGAACGGCCCCTCGGCGGTCGTGGTGTCGGGCGACACCGACGCGGTCGAGGAGTTGCTGACGCGGTGCGAGCGCGAGGGAGTACGGGCGCGCCGGGTCCCGGTGGACTACGCCTCGCACTCCGTACATGTGGAGGAGATCGAGGACGAGCTGCTGCGCGATCTCGCGGGGATCGCTCCCCGGTCGTCGGCGGTGCCGTTCTGTTCGACGGTGACCGGCGGGGTGCTGGACACGGCGGAGCTGGACGCCGCCTACTGGTACCGGAACCTGCGGCAGACGGTCCGTTTCGACGAGACGGTACGGGTCCTGCTGGACGAGGGCTTCCAGGTGTTCGTGGAGGTCAGTGCCCATCCGGTACTGACCATGGGGATCGAGCAGACGGCCGACGACCACGGAACGCGGGCGACGGTGCTCGGGACGCTGCGCCGTCACGAGGGCGGGCCGGCGCGGTTCCTGACTTCTCTGGCCGAGGCGTACGCCGCAGGCGCCGACGTCGACTGGCGGGAGGTGTTCGCCGCTGCCGGTGCGCGGCGCGTGGACCTGCCGACGTACGCCTTCCAGCGCCGCCGTTACTGGCTGGGCACCGCGGCGGCCGAGGACGGTGACGTGGCGTCGGCAGGGCTGGCCCCGGCCGGGCATCCCCTGCTGGGCGCCGTCGCCCCGTTGCCCGACTCCGGGGGTTTCCTGCTGACGGGCCGGCTGTCGCTCCGTACCCACGCCTGGCTCGCCGACCACGCGGTGCTGGGCCGTGTCGTCCTGCCCGGTACGGCGTTCGTCGAGATGGCGTTGCGGGCGGGAGACGCCGCCGGATGCGACCGGCTGGAGGAGCTCACGCTGGAGACGCCGTTGGTGCTGCCCGAGGACGGCGCGGTCCAGGTGCACCTGGTCGTGAGCGGGCCGGGGGAGACGGGGCGCCGGGAGTTCGGTGTGTACGCGCGCCGCGAGGACGTGCCGGACGGCTCGTGGACGCGTTGCGCGGGAGGCACGCTCACCGCCGGGAGCCCGGCGGTGATCTTCCCGGAGCTGAGCGTCTGGCCGCCGGCCGGCGCCCGGGCGGTCGAGACCGCCGGCCTCTACGAAGGGCTGGCGGCCACCGGGCTCGCCTACGGCCCGGCGTTCCGCGGACTGCGCGCCGCCTGGCGCCGAGGTGACGAGCTGTTCGCCGAAGTGGCGCTGGCGGAGGAGACGCTGACCGGGGCGGGCCGGTTCGGGGCGCATCCCGCGTTGCTGGACGCGGCGCTCCACCTCTGGGCGGTCCAGGACGGAACGGACCCCGGTGCGAGGGACGGCGGCGTCCGGTTGCCGTTCGCGTGGAGCGGTGTCTCGTTGCACGCGGCCGGGGCTTCGGCGGCGCGGGTCCGGCTGGCGCCGACCGGCGACGGCGGGGTGTCGGTGGCGCTGGCCGACGCGGCGGGGGCGCCGGTGGCCTCGGCGGACGCCCTGGTGACGCGTCCGGTGGGGGAGGAGGAGTTCGCCGCCTGCGCCGGAGTGGGGGAGTGGCTGTACCGCGTGGAGTGGGTGGCCGCGCCGCCGGCCACGGGCCCGGACGCCGGGGCGCGGGGATGCGTGGTGATCGGAGAGGACGGCCTCGGAGCGATCGAGGGGCCGGGGACGCGGAGGTGTGCGGATCTCGACGAGATCGGCGAACAGGTGCCCGCCGTCGTGGTGGTGTGTGTGGACGGCGTGAGCGATCGGGGTGTGGTGCCGGGGGCCACCGCTGCGGTCGACCGCGTTCTGTCCTTGGTGCAGCGGTGGTTGGCACAGGAAAGGTTCGCCGGGTCACGGCTGGTGGTGGTGACGCGGGGGGCGGTGGCGGTCGAGGCCGGTGAGGACATCCGTGATCCGGCCGCTGCCCCGGTGTGGGGACTGGTGCGCTCGGCGCAGACCGAGCACCCGGAGCGACTGGTCCTGCTGGACGTGGACGACGCCGGCGTCTCGCCGGACGCCCTGCGGGAGGCGGTGTCGACCGGGGAGCCCCAGATCGCCGTGCGCGGCGGCGCGGTACAGGTGCCGCGCCTGACCCGGGGCCCGGCGAGCGGAGTGCTGGTGCCCCCGGACGGAGGGCGGCCCTGGCGGCTGGAGCCCTCGAAGGAGCGGACGCTGGAGGGGCTGGCCCCGGCGCCGGCTGAGGACGCGGCCCGCGAACCGGGCGAGTTCGAGGTGCGCGTCGCCGTCCGCGCGGCGGGACTGAACTTCCGCGATGTGCTGATCTCGCTGGGCATGTACCCCGACCACGAGGCGCTGATGGGAAGCGAAGGCGCCGGTGTGGTGGTGGCCACCGGCCCGGGGGTCCGGTCCTGCGCCGTCGGCGACCGCGTGATGGGCCTGTGGACCGGCGGTTTCGGGCCGCTGGCGGTGGCCGACCACCGCACCCTGACCCGGATCCCGGACGGCTGGTCGTTCACCGAGGCCGCGTCGGTTCCGGTCGCGTTCGTGACGGCCCTGTACGCGTTGCGGGAGCTGGCGGCCGTGCGGCCCGGTGAGTCGCTGCTGGTGCACTCCGCGGCCGGTGGGGTGGGGATGGCGGCGGTGCAACTGGCGCGGGTGTTCGGCCTCCAGGTCTTCGCCACCGCCGCCCCCGGCAAGTGGGACGTGCTGCGCGGGCTGGGAGTCGACGGCGCGCGTCTGGCGTCGTCCAGGTCGGTGGAGTTCGAGCAGCGGTTCCGCTCGGCGTCGGGTGACCGAGGTGTCGATGTCGTGCTGGACTCCCTGGCGGGTGAGTACGTCGACGCCTCGCTGCGGCTGCTCGGCGAGGGCGGGCGCTTCATCGAGATGGGGAAGGCGGACGTGCGGTCCGCCGACGAGGTGGCGGCGGCGCACCCCGGCGTGGCGTACCGGGCGTTCGACCTGGCGGAAGCGGGGCCGGAGCAGATCGGGGCGATGCTCACGGAGATCGTCGGCCTCTTCGAGCAGGGCGCGCTCACGCCGTTGCCGACGCGGGTGTGGGATGTGCGCCGGGCGGGCGAGGCGTTCCGGTACATGCGGCAGGCGCGGCACACGGGGAAACTGGTGCTGAGCGTTCCGGCCGCCCTGGACCCGGCGGGAGTCGTCCTGGTGACGGGCGCGGGGGGCGTGCTGGGCGGTCTGGTGGCCCGGCACCTGGTGGCCGAGCACGGGGTGCGTCACCTGCTGCTGGTCGGTCGCCGTGGCCCGGCGGCCGAGGGCATGCCGGAGCTGGAGAGGGAGCTGACCGGCATGGGGGCGTCGGTGACCGTCGCCGCGTGCGACGTGGCCGATCGCGACGCCCTGGCGGAGGTGCTGGCGGGGCTGCCCGGCGGGCGCGGTGTGACGGGCGTGGTCCATGCCGCGGGGGTGCTGGACGACGGGACGGTCGCGTCGCTGACGCCGGAGCGGGTCGCCGCCGTGCTGCGGGCGAAGGTGGCGGGGGCGTGGAACCTGCACGAGCTGACCCGTCATCACGATGTCGCGCTGTTCGCGCTGTTCTCGTCGGCCGCCGGTGTGTGGGGATCGGCGGGGCAGGCGAACTACGCGGCGGCGAACACGTTTCTGGACGGGCTCGCCGCGCATCGTCAAGCGGTGGGTCTGGCCGGTGTGTCGCTGGCATGGGGCATGTGGGCCGAGCGTTCCGGTATGACGGAGCACCTCGGCGAGGCGGACCTGTCGCGGATGGCGCGGGTCGGTGTGGTGCCGTTCTCGTCCGACGAGGGGCTGCGGCTCCTCGACGCGGCGCACGCCCTGGCGGAGAGCCTGGTGGTACCCGCCCGGCTGGACACCGGTGCCCCGGCCGCCGCCGGCACCGCGATCCCCGCCCTGCTCAAGGGACTCGTACGACGGCCGGTCCCGGCACGGCGCACCTCCCTCCACGCCGAACCGCACCACCCGGTCGGCAAGGCCACCGAACTGCGGCAGAGGCTGCTCGGCATGAGCGACACCGACCGCGCCCACACCGTGCGGGAGCTCGTCCACGCGCAGGTGGTGGCCGTCTTGGGACACGCCACGCCTGACGCGGTCGAGTCCGACCGGGCGTTCAAGGATCTCGGCCTCGACTCGCTGACAGCGGTCGAGTTGCGGAATCAGCTCAGCGCGACGACCGGGCTGCGCCTGCCCGCCACACTCGCCTTCGACTATCCGAACAACAAGGCGCTGAGCGAGTACGTCCTGGCCCAGCTGGTGGGGCGGGCCGACGCCGCGGCGGCGACCTCCCCGGCCGACCCGGGCGAGGGCGCGGCCGACGACGACCGCATCGCCATCGTCGGGATGAGCTGCCGCTACCCGGGGGGCGTGACGTCCCCGGAGGAGCTGTGGCGGCTCGTCGTCTCCGGCGGGGACGCCATCGGCCCACTGCCCACCGACCGTGGCTGGGATCTCCGGGGCATCTACGACCCGGACCCCGACGCGCCCGGCAGGACGTACGCGCGCGAGGGCGGTTACCTCTACGCCGCGGGCGACTTCGACGCGGAGTTCTTCGGGATCTCACCGCGTGAGGCGCTGGCGATGGACCCGCAGCAGCGCCTGGTGCTGGAGACCTCGTGGGAGGCGCTCGAAAGCGCCGGGCTGGTCGCGTCGTCGCTGCGCGGCAGCAGGACGGGTGTCTTCGTCGGCTCCCACTACCAGGAGTACGGCCCGCGGCTGCACGAGGCGGTGGAGGGTTTCGAAGGCCACCTCATGACGGGGACCGCCGCCAGCGTCCTGTCCGGGCGCGTGGCGTACGCCTTCGGTTTCGAGGGGCCGGCCGTGACGGTGGACACGGCGTGCTCGTCGTCACTGGTGGCCCTGCACCTGGCGGTGCGGTCGCTGCGCCAGGGCGAGTGCGACCTCGCGCTGGCCGGCGGTGTCGCCGTCATGCCGGATCCCGGCCCGCTCATGGGGTTCAGCAGGCAGCGCGGTCTCGCACCCGACGGGCGGTGCAAGACATTCGCGGCGGCGGCGGACGGGACGTCGCTCGCCGAGGGCGTCGGTGTGCTGGCGGTGGAGCGGCTGTCCGACGCCCGGCGGCTGGGGCACCGGGTGCTGGCGGTGGTGCGGGGCTCCGCGGTGAACCAGGACGGCGCGTCGAACGGGCTGACGGCGCCGAACGGACCGTCACAGCAGCGGGTGATCCGGGCGGCCCTGGCGGACGCGGGAGTGTCGGCGGCGGACATCGACGCGGTGGAGGCGCACGGGACGGGGACCAGGCTGGGCGACCCGATCGAGGCGCAGGCGCTGCTGGCCACGTACGGGCGCGAACGGCCGGGCGGGGAACGGCCCTTGTGGCTGGGGTCGCTCAAGTCGAACATCGGCCATACGCAGGCGGCCGCCGGAGTGGCGGGTGTGATCAAGATGGTGCTCGCGCTGCGGCACGGCGTGCTGCCGCCCTCGTTGCACATCGACGAGCCGACACCGCATGTGGACTGGTCGGCCGGTGGGGTCGAGCTGCTGCGGGACGCGGTGGAGTGGCCCCGGGCGCAAGGGGCGAGGCGTGCGGGTGTGTCGTCGTTCGGGATCAGCGGCACGAACGCGCACGTGATCGTGGAGCAGGCTCCGCGCGAGGAGCGTGGGGATACACCCGCGGACGACAGGGGTGTGGTGCCGTGCGTGATCTCCGGGCGTTCGGAGGCGGCGCTGCGTGCGCAGGCGGAGCGTCTGGCCGAACTGGTACGGGCCGACGACGGCTTGTCGCCGGCCCGGGTGGGGTCGTCGCTCGTGACGTCCCGGTCGGTGTTCGAGCACCGGGGCGTGGTGCTCGCCGCGGGGCGTGACGGGCTGATGGCGGGCCTCGCGGCGCTGGCGTCGGGGAAGCCGGCGGCCGGTGTGGTGCGCGGCGCCGTCCTCCCCGGGAAGTCGGCGGTGCTGTTCTCGGGACAGGGCAGCCAGCACATCGGCATGGGGCGGGGGCTGTACGAGAGGTTCCCGGTGTTCGCCGAGGCGTTCGACGCGGCGTGCGCGCGGTTCGACGCCCTGCTGGAACGGCCGCTGCGGGACGTGGTGTTCGAGGACGAGGCCGCCTTGGGCCGGGCCGACTTCACCCAGTGCGGGATGTTCGCGGTCGAGGTGGCCCTGTTCCGGCTGGTGGAGTCCTGGGGTGTGCGGCCGGACTTCGTGGGCGGCCATTCGCTGGGGGAGGTGGTGGCCGCACACGTCGCGAGGGTGCTGTCGCTGGAGGACGCCTGCGCCCTGGTGGCGGCCCGGGGCCGGCTGATGGGGCAGCTGCCCGAGGGCGGGGCGATGGTGTCGGTGCGGGCCGCGGCGGCGGAGGTGGCGCCGTTGCTGGCGGGACGCGCGGACGAGGTGAGCGTCGCGGCGGTCAACGGTCCCGCGTCCGTCGTGCTCTCGGGACGGGAGGCGGCGGTCGCCGAGATCGTGGGGGTGCTGCGGGAACGGGGCGTGGAGACGAAGCGGCTGACCGTCTCGCACGCCTTCCACTCGCCCTTGACGGAGCCGATGCTCGCCCCGTTCCGCGAGGTGGTGGCGGGGCTGACCTTCCGCGCGCCGCGCCTTCCGGTGCTGTCGAACCTGACCGGCGAGGTGGCCTCGGCCGAGGAGCTGTGCGCGCCCGATCACTGGGTGCGGCACGTACGGGAGACGGTGCGCTTCGCCGACGGGGTGGCGGCGCTGGCCGGGCGGGGAGTGACGACGTTCGTCGAACTCGGCCCCGGCGGTGTGCTCTCCGGGATGGGGCACGAGTGCCTGCCCGACGCGGTGTTCGCACCGGTCCTGCGCGGGGGCGGGGACGAGGCCGCCTCCGTCGTCGACGGGCTCGCCCAGGCGTACGTGCGGGGCATGGCGGTGGACTGGCCGGCCGTCATCGCCGCCGGCGGCTCCCTGCCGCAGCGCGTGGACCTGCCGACGTACGCCTTCCAGCGGGAGCACTTCTGGCTGCGCTCGACCGCCGGGACCGCCCCGACGACCGCCGGCGACACGGCGCCCGGAGGCCCGGCGGACGCCGGTTTCTGGGCGGCGGTGGAGCGCGGTGACGCGGGCGCGCTCGCGAGCGAGCTGTCGGTCGAGGACGGCGACGGTGCGGGCGAGTCGCTCGCGGCGGCGCTCCCGGCGCTGGCGGCGTGGCGGCGGCGCCGGCGGGAGCGGGAAGTGGTGGACGCGTGGCGCTACCGGGTGGCGTGGTCGCCGGTGGCCGGTGGGACGGGCACGCTGACGGGAGCGTGGCTGGTGGTCGTCCCCGAGGGGCACACCGCGGACCCGTGGGTGTCGCAGGTCGTGAAGTCGGTGGCGGGACGCGGGGCGTCCCCCGTGGTCGTGGAGCTGGCGCCGGACGCCACGGACGGCGACGTGGCCGGAGCGTTGCGCGCGGCGCCGGCACGGGCCGGTGACACGGAGATCACCGGCGTACTGTCGCTGCTGGCGCTGGCGGAGGGACGGCACGCGGTGTGCGGGTCCGTGCCGCTGGGAGTGGCGTTGACGCTGGCCCTGGTGCGAGCAGCGGCCGGGTCGGGGGTGCGCGCCCCGCTCTGGTGCGTCACCCGCGGGGCCATGTCCGTGAACGGCACGGAACGGGTGGGCGGCACGGAGCAGGCCGGGGTATGGAGCCTGCGGCGCGTGGCCGGCCTTGAGGCGCCGGAGAGCCGGGGCGGGACGGTGGACCTGCCGGACACACTGGACGGCTGGGTCATGGACCGTCTGGCCTGGGTGCTCGCCGGCGGCTCGGGGGAGAGCGAGGTGGCGGTCCGAGGCGCCGGTGTGTTCCGCCGCCGCGTGGTACGGGCCGCCGCGGGCGGACATCGTGGAACGGGATGGCGCCCCTCGGGAACGGTGCTGGTCACGGGCGGCACGGGAGCGCTGGGCAGGCACGTGGCGCGATGGCTGGCACGCGCCGGCGCCGAGCGCCTCGTCCTCGTGTCCCGCCGCGGCCCCGCGGCCGACGGCGCGGACGACCTGCGCGGGGAACTGGAGGCGCTGGGTACGCGGGCGGAGGTGGTGGCCTGCGACGTGGGCGACCGGAAGGCCGTCGATCGGCTGGTGGCGCGCGTGACGGCGAAGGGACCGTTGACGGGAGTCGTCCACACGGCCGGCGTGCTGGACGACGGTGTGCTGGAAGGGCTCACCGTGGAACGGTTCGAGGAGGTCCTGCGGTCCAAGAGCGGGGCGGCGCGGCATCTGCACGAGGCCACCCGGGACCTGGGGCTCTCGGCGTTCGTGCTGTTCTCCTCGTTCGCGGGCGTCGCCGGTTCCGCCGGGCAGGCCAACTACGCCGTCGCGAACGCGCTGGTGGACGCCCTGGCCGAGCAGCGGCGGGCCCGGGGACTGGCGGCCACCTCGGTGGCGTGGGGGCCGTGGGCCGACGCGGGCATGGCCGTCAGCAGCGACGAAGCCGGCGACAACGTCCGGCGCAGCGGTCTGACCCCGATGGACCCGCGATCGGCCCTCCTGGCGCTGGAACGGGCACTGGCGGAGGACGGGACCTCCGTCGTCGTCGACGCCGACTGGCATCGCTTCACCGCCGCGTCCGAGGCCCGCTCCGTGGAACGGCTGCTCAGCGGGATCCCGGAAGCACGGCGGCTCGTGACGGACGCGGCCGACGGCACCGATGCGACGCGGGCCGAGGATCCGGCCGCCCTCGCCGGGCGCCTGCGGTCCCTGCCCGAGACCGAACGGAGCCGGGAACTCCTGGAACTCGTACGCGCCCACGCCGCCGCCGTGCTGGGGCACACCGGCGTGGACGCGATCGCACCCGGCCGCCGCTTCACGGAGATGGGATTCGACTCCCTGACCGGCATGCGCCTGAGCAACCGGCTCGGCGCCGCCACGGGCATCCAGCTCACCGCAGCGACGGTGTTCGCCCACGTCACCCCGACCGCCCTGACCGACCATCTGCTCACCACGTACACGGCTCCCCCCACGCGTCCCAGGCCCCGGCTGCGGCAGCGGGAGCGGACATGAGGGCCTCGGCCGCGACCGAGCCGGCCGGCACACACCGCGCGACCTCGGCCGGCCCGCGCGGGCGCCCCGGTCCCCCCTCGGCACGCACGCGCCGACAACTCCCGCTCGGCGCGTAACCGTGGCTCTCCCCGATGCCGGACCGACCGCCGCGCATGACGATGGCAGACGTTCGGAGTACCCCCGCCCACACCGGGAAACGACATGAGAGGCAGCGAGAGGCGTGAATTCTGCTGTTGATTCAGATTACGACGTAGTGGTTGTCGGGGGTGGTCCCGGCGGATCCACACTGTCGACGCTGGTGGCACTCCAGGGATACCGGGTGCTGCTCCTGGAAAAGGAGGTTTTCCCGCGGCACCAGATCGGCGAGTCACTGCTCCCCTCCACCGTGCACGGTATCTGCCGCCTCCTCGGAGTCACGGAGGAGCTGGAGAATTCCGGCTTCATGAAGAAGCACGGCGGTACCTTCCGGTGGGGGCTCAACGCTGAGCCCTGGACCTTCGATTTCTCCGTTTCCGCGAAATTCTCGGGCCCCACCTCCTACGCCTACCAGGTCGAGCGCATGAAGTTCGACAAGATGCTCCTCGACAACGCCCGCAGCAAGGGTGTGGACGTCCGTGAACGCTGCGAGGTCGTCGCGGTTCTCGAGGAGGAGGACCGGGTCCGCGGTGTGCGGTACGACGACGCCGAAGGTGTCCGGCGGGAGGTCCGTGCCCGATTCGTGGCGGACGCCTCGGGGAACAAGAGCCGCATTCACAAGGACATCGGCGGCGCGCGCCAGTACTCGGAGCTGTTCCGGAACGTCGCCGTATTCGGGTATTTCACCGGCGGAAAGCGCATGCCCGCCCCCGGCACGGGCAACATCGTGTGCGCGTCGTTCGATCTCGGCTGGTTCTGGTACATCCCCCTCTCCGATCAGCTCACCAGCGTCGGCGCGGTACTGAGGCGTGAGGCGCTGGAACGCCTCAGGGACGGGCCCCGGGAAAAGGTGCTGGCATCCCTGATCGACGAATGCCCGCTCATCGCCGACTACCTGTCGGACGCGGAGCGGGTCACGGAGGGGCCGTACGGAGAGGTCCGCGTCCGCAAGGATTACTCCTACATCCAGGAGAGGTTCTGGCGGCCCGGCATGGTGCTGGTCGGCGACGCCGCCTGCTTCATCGACCCGCTGTTCTCCTCCGGTGTCCATCTGTCCACGTACAGCGCCCTGCTGGCGGCCCGGTCGATCAACACCACACTGCGCGGCGCCGTCGACGAGGCCGACTGCTTCCGCGAGTACGAGACCCGCTACCGCAGGGAGTACGACGTGTTCCACGACTTCCTGGCCGCTTTCTACGACCTCCAGAAGGACGAGCACGCCTACTTCCGTGAGGCGAAGAGCGTCATCGGGAGTTCCGCCTCGGCCGAGGAGTCGTTCGCGGAACTGGTGGGCGGCGGCGCGTCCGACGAGAAGGCGCTGATCGGTACGGCGCCCTCCGTCAACCCGGAACGCCGGGCGGACCTGCTGGAACAGTCGCGGAAGATCCACTGGCAGGGGTCCCGGGTCCAGGTCCAGGCGGTCTTCGGCGAGAGCGTGGGGGACGACCCCCTGTACGAGGGCGGTCTGGTCGAGTCACCCGACGGGATGCACTGGGCCCGCCCCGAACAGCCCGCCACCTGACGGGCCCCCACGGGCCGCCTGACCACCGGCGGGTGCGCGGTGACGCTCCGGGTACGCACCTGTGGTCGTTCCCGCCGTCTCGATGGGGCCCTTCTCACGACGTCGACGCGTCCGTCCGGGACGCGTCGACGTCGATCTCGATGCCCGCGACCGCGAGCAGACGACCCGTACCGGAGTCACGCAGGGCCATGTCGGCGATCTCGATCCGCGGTCGCTCCGTGCTGTGCCACCTGCGCACCGTGATGGTGAACACCGCGCCCGGGTCCGCGTTGCCGAAGTATCCGACCTTCTGGTCGACCACCTTGCGCCGCAGGAACTGCGCGTCGCCGCGGCCGAGCGAGCGCCACACGCGCAGCAGGGCCGTGTCGAAGATCGAGAAGTACGAGGCGAAGTACACCAGCCCGGCGCCGTTGAGGTCGCGGGCGACATCCAGCGCGTACTCGGACGTGTGATCCGGCCCGGCCGCGACCAGCCCGGGCGGCCGCGCCGAGTAGAAGCTGCCCGCTTCGCGGGCGCGTCCGACCAGGGTGCGCGGGGAGTGGGCGTTGGGCAGCCGGGGGAGCCCGCCGTAGGCGAAGTCCGGGGGCGCCACTTGGGACAACCGCTGGTTGCTGCCCGGTCGTTCACGGACGATCCAGCGGTTGAAGTTCTCGGCGTAGAGACAGTCAGGGTGGGGGTGCTCGTACAGCTCCTCGGGGGTCAACGGCGCCTCGGCCAGCCCCAGCCCCGCCGGCGCGAGCCGGTGGAGCGTGATCACACCCTGGCTGCCGAACTGGAACACCCGTGAACTCACCTGGAGTTCGTCGCCGAAAGCCAGGCCGTGGGGATGGACGACATCGCCGCCGCGTACGTGGAAGTAGTAGAAGGACAGGTAGGCGGGCTGCCCTTCGGAGGTGCGGGCCGCGTGCACGTTGGTGTGGCAGGCGGCCGCCACCGCTTCCCAGGTCCAGTCCCCGATCCGGCCGAAGACGAGGGATCCGCCGCTGCACATGCCCGGGGCGACCACCACCTGGCGGGACAGCGAACTGTCGTCAACCACCCGGACGGGCTGTGCCGTTGTGCTCCGGTTCACTGTTCCCCACCTCTCTGATCGGGCTGATCGGGCCGAGCGGGCCGTTCGCGGGGTTGGCTCACCCGAGGCGGCCGGGGCGGCCTGGGCGGCCGGGGGTCGTTCACCGTTCGGCCGCTCGTGACTCGACCGCTCCGGCCCCGGCCTGCGCCCCCGTGAGCCATTCGGCCGACGCGGCGAGGAAGGCGTCGTTGTCCTCGGCGCGACCGATCGACACCCGCACGCCCTCGCCCGGAAACGTCCGCACGGCGATGCCCCTGCCCGTGCACCACCTGCCGAACGCGGCCGAGGCATCGCCCAGCCGGAGCCAGAGGAAGTTGGCGTGACCGGCCGGAACGTCCCAGCCGTGGGCCGCCAAGGCGTCCCGGACCCGGCCGCGTTCCGCGACCACGGCGTCGACGCGGCGCAGCAGCTGGTCCCTGAGCCCGAGGGCCGCCACGGCCGCACGCTGCGCGACCCCGCTCACCGCATAGGCGAGGCAGGCTTTGCGTAGTTGCTCGACCACGCGCGGATGACCCACGAGATAGCCGACCCGCAGGCCGGCGAGCCCATAAGCCTTCGAGAACGTGCGCAGCACCACGAGGTTCGGGTGCGCCGCGCAGAGGTCCAGGCCGCTTGAGGCGGCCGGCTCGCGCGCGTACTCGTAGTACGCCTCGTCGAGGGCGACCAGGCAGGTCGCCGGGGCGCGCGCCAGGAAATTCCGCAGCGCCTCCCGGGTGACCACCGTGCCCGTCGGATTGTTGGGATTGCAGATCAGGACCAGCCGCGTGGCGCCCGTGATCCGGTCGGCCATGGCCGGGAGGTCGTGCTCGCCGTCGGCCAGAGGCACCCGCACGGAGCGCAGGCCGGCGAGGTCGGCGAGAACGGGGTACAGCTCGAACGACCGCCAGGCGTAGACGACTTCGCTGCCGGGGTCGGCGACGGACTGCATCAGCGTCTGGAGGAGCGCGACGGACCCCGCGCCGACCACGACGCTGTCGTCCGTGATGCCGTGCCGCCGCGCGATCGCACGCGTCAGCTCACCGCACCCCGGGTCGGGGTAGCGGTTCACCGTCGAGGCCGCGTCCGCGATCGCTTCCACGATGCCCGGCAGCGGGTCGTGGGGAGACTCGTTCGCCGACAGCGGGCGGGTGCGCGCCGCTGCCGTGTGCACGCCCTCGGTCGCCCGGTAGGCGGCGAGACGGCCGAGGACCGCGCGGAGTCGGGGCAAGGACAAGAGGGGCTCCCAAGCTCGCAAGGCCGGTGCGTCGTGGTCCGGCGGGTTGTCCGGTGGTCGTGGGTCGGGCTCAGGAGCGCCCCTCGGCGGCCCGGGCTCCGGCGCGCTCCATCCGCTGCGCCAGCAGACGCCCGATGTCCCCGACCGTGGCGGCGTCCAGCAGCTCGTAGTCGTGGATCTCGACGCCGAACCGGCTGTGCAGCAGCGCCGCCAGTTCCACGGCGGTGAGGGAGTCGAGACCCACCTCCGCGCGGCCGGCCGTCGGCACGACGTCCTCCTCCCTCATCTGGAGGTCGTCCACCAGGATGCCTTTGAGTACCTCGTACATGGCTCGTTCCTCTTTCGCCGTCACAGCTGACCGGAGAGCCGCGGTCGGCCGGCGGGCCGGCCGCCGCGGGCCTTCTCCCGCAGGGTGAGCGCGACATCCACGATGAGGTCTTCCTGGCCGGCCACCGCCTGGCGCTCGCCCAGCTCGAAGAAGACGTCGCGCGGGTCGACCCCTTCGCGCCGGGAGACGTCCAGGACCCGGTTCTTGAAGCCGGAGAACACTCCGGACAGGCCGCTGACGACGCCGACGGAGTCGATGGTCGGCGGGGCGGGCATCAGCTCGCGTCCGGCGAGGTCCGCCGCGTCCAGGAGACCGTACAGATCGATGCCCGTGGCGAACCCCATCCGCTCCAGCACCGGTACCAGGACTTCGAGCTGGGTGTTGCCGGCCCCGGCTCCGAAGCCCCGGGCGCAGGCGTCCACGATGTCCGCCCCCGCCTCGACGGCGGCGACGGAGTTGGCGACGGCCATACCGAGGTTGTTGTGCCCGTGGAACATCACCGGTACGTCGACGGCCCGGCGGATGGCGCCGACGCGTTCCGTCACGTCGGCCGGCAGGAAGTGGCCGGAGGAGTCGAGAATCCCCACCCCGCTCGCCCCGTACTCCACGAGCCGGGCGCACTCCTCCGCCAACTGCGGGGGAGTGGCCATATGGCTCATCAGGAGAACGCCGTGCGCCTCGACACCGGCGTCGCGGAGGAACCCCAGATGCCGCTCGGCGAGGTCCCCCTCGGTGCAGTGCGTGCCGATCCGCACCATGTCGACGCCGTGGGAGACGGCCCTCTTGAGGTCCTGGACGGTGCCCCATCCGGGGATCATGAAAGCGGCCATCCTGCTGTTCGGCAGCGCCTCCCGTACGACGGACAGCATCTCGTCGTCACCGAGCCGCGCCCGGCCGGCCTGGAGGGAGGAGGCGCCCAGGCCGTTGCCGTGCCCCACCTCGACCACCGGTACGCCAGCGGCGTCCGCCGCTGCCGCGTACCGGCGGAGCTGGTCGGGGCCGAGGGCGTGGCGGACCGCGTGATGTCCGTCGCGCAGGGTCGGATCATGCACGAGGACCGGCTTGCGCGTACCGCTCCCGCTGTCCGCCGTCCCGGTCACGACATCACCGCCCGGGCCGTCGGGACGTGCGCCGCCGCGTACACTTCGGCGACCTGGAGCGCGGCGGAGTTGATGATGTCGAGGTTGCCCGCGTACCCCGGAATGCGGTCACCGGACGAGGTGACCTCGACGGCGACGAGCGCCTTCCCGTCGTCCACGACGCACGCCGTGACCTCGAAGCCACCGGCGAACGCCCGGACCGGTTCCGTCGCGGCCGCCACGGCCGCGCGCACCGATGACGCGGTCAGCCCTTCCCCCAGCACGGACATGGCGACCCGGAAGGTCGCCGGCGGCCTGGCGGGGCTCACATTGAGGATCGCCTTGACGTTCTCGACCCCCGTGAAGCCACGGACCGCCTCCTCGGTGGTCTCGATGTACTCGTCGAGATTCAGCCGGGTGGACGGGCCCACACTGGGACTTGCCGCGGTGGCCACCACCTCGACGTAGTCGATCCGGTGCCGCCGCGCGATCGCGTGCAGGATCGGGATCGACGCCTGGCCGCCACAACTGATCATGTTGATGTCGCCGTGGTCCAGGACGTCCGCCCCGTTCACGGTCGGGACCACCATCCGCCCCACCTTGCTCGGCGTCAGGTCGACGAGCATCGTCCCGAGGGGCCTCAACCGCTCCGCGTGCTCGGCGTGCGACACGGCGTTGGTGGCGTCGAAGACCACGTCGAACGGGTCCGGAGCGTCGACCAGGGACTGGACGCCGCCCGCCGCGGTCGGCAGCCCGAGCCTGGCCGCGTGCCGCAGCCCCGGCGTGTCCTCGTCGCGTGCCACGACCAGACGGCAGTCGAGGGAGCGCGAACGCGTGATCTTGGCAGCGAGGTCGATGCCGATGAGGCCGGCGCCGAGCACCGCCGCGGACAGTCGCCCGTCTCTTCTCCTGGCTGTGCTCATGACTGTGCTCATGGCTGTGTCGCCCTTCCTTGTGCGCGGACCCGCCTCGACGAGCCCTGGTACGGCGTTCCGGTCGGAAGGACAGTGGCCCTAGGGTCCGTCCACGTGCAGGGTGAGGGAGCCCAGGCGGTCGAACTCGGCGACGAACGTGTCCCCGGGACCCATCGGGACCGCGGCGTGGAGCGCCCCCGTCATGATCAGCTGCCCCGCCTCCAGGGACACCCCGCGCGCGCCGAGCACGTTCGCCAGCCATGCCACGACGGCGACCGGATCCCCCAGGGCAGCGGCGCCGGCGCCGGTCGCCACGATCTCGCCGTTGCGCGAGAACACCATGCCGATCAGACGGGGGTCGCACCGCGCGGGGGAGACGACGGGCCGGGCCAGGGCCACGGCACCGTTCGACGCGAGATCCGCGATGGTGTCGGCGAGGCCGATGCGCCAGTCCTCGATCCGGGAGTCGACGATCTCCAGCCCCGCCATGATCTCGGCGACGGCGCCGCGCGCCTGCTCCGGCGTGACGCCGGGGCCCTTGAGGGGCGCGCCGAGCCGGAAGACGATCTCCGCCTCCACCTTGGGCGCGATGAACGAGTCGCACGAGACGGTCGCCCCGCCCCCGTACACGGTGGAGGCCAGCACGGGGCCGTAGTCCGGCGTGTCGACACCGAACATGTCCTGCATCGCGGCGGAGGTGAGGCCCGCCTTGTACCCGACGACGCGATCGCCGTCCGCGACGAGCATCCGCACGAGTTCGCGCTGGACGGCGTACCCGTCGTCCATGCCCAGGGTGGGGTCGGCGTCGGTGAACGGCGCGACGGGTACCCGCTTCGCGCGCGCCTCGTAGAGGGCTCTCGCCCGTGCCGTGGTGTCCTCGGCCGATATCGTCACAGTGCTCCCGTCCTATCCGGCGGCCACGAACATCCGGCTGCCGGGCATCCGCAGCGGTGTGCTGGTCACGTCCGAGAACCCGGCCCGGCGGAACGCGGCGTGCCACTCCTCCTCGGGCGGCAGCCGTACGTCCATCGAGCCGGCGTGCAGGTAGGTGAAGAGTGCGCTGAAGCCGCGCTCCCTCGGACCGGCGACGTAGGGCACCGCGTCGGTCACCACGAGGCACCCGCCGTCCGCGATCGACGCCCGGCAGGTGCGCAGCACACCGTCGAGCACGTCGGGCCTGCTCACCACGTCGTGCATCACGAATCCGGCGTGCACGACGTCCGCGTCGCGCACCGGAGAGGGGTCATCGGCGAGCGATTCGATCGAACGGTTCACCACCCGCAGACGATCGCCGACCTCGGCCCGCCGGGCGGCCCCTTCGGCCTCCTCGCAGGCCGCCGCGCTCAGGTCCAGTGCCAGCCCGGTGCTGTCCGGCAGGGTGGTCAGCAGATGGATCAGCAGTCCGGCCGTTCCCGCGCCGAGATCCACGATCCGCCGGGGTTCGCGCCGGGTGATCTCCGAGATGACGCCGGGGTAGAAGCCGTACGACCCGATCCACCGGGACGAGACCGCCACCCGCCGCCCGTCCCGCCGGTATTGCCCGCCCGCCGCCTCCGGATCGCGGAGAAACAGCCCCGCGTTGTCGATGTACGGGCGGTTCGCGTTGAGCGCCCAGGAGAGGTAGCCGGCCGCGTACCGGCGGTCCGCCATGTCGGAGCAGGGGGTGAAGTGGTGCGCGTCCTCGCCCCGCTCCAGCAGTCCCGCGCGGAGCAGCGCGTCCAGAAACGCGGCGGCACCGGACTCGGGCACCTCGGCGGTGGCCGTCACCTCGTGGAGGGTGAAGGGCGCGGCCCGGTCCAGGAGGGCGGAGAGGCCGAGGCCCTCGGCGATCTCGAGGAGAGCGGCGTCGGCGGCGAGATCGGCGGCGGTCTCCCTGGAGTCGGTACTGTTCATGCGTCACTTCCGAATTGAGGAGGAAACTTCTCGAAGCAGGGCGTCGTAGGGTGTCCCACGCATGCGAGCCGGGTGACATCGGGCAGAGGCGGCCGGTCCCGGTCGGCCCCGCCGTACGGCTGCGAAGGGTGGGACAACCGGTCCGGCGCCCGTGACCGATCTTCCATGCGTCATGATTCGGTGACGCGCGGTCCGGCGACATCGGTGACGACCGCCGTTACGGCCGCGGTACCGCACGCCCCCGGCATCGGCGGGGCGCCGTCGAGGCATCGACCGGCGGGCCGGGCTCCCTGCCGCCACCTCGTCCGCGCGCCTCCGCGGGAGTGGGGACACGAGCGCCGCTCCGGGGCCGACCCGGCCGGCGGAACGGCGGGAGAACCGCGGGGCGAGGCGTAACTGTGGCTCCCACCGATGCCGTGAGCAGGCATGTCTTTGGAGCATCGCACCCGTTGGAGTGGATGCACGGTTGGGTCGGCGCCCGGATCCCCGGCTGCCGCGGGGATCGCCCGCAGCCCTGTCACAGACGTTCTCCTTCCTTCGTCGGATGCGCCCGCCCGTAAGGAGTTCTTGTGATCCCCGCGTCGTACGCGCAGCGTCAGATGTGGTTCCTGGACCAGATGGAAGGCCCGACCGCGCTCTACAACATCCCGCTGGTGCTGCGGATGTCCGGACGGCTGGACGTCGTGGCGCTGCGGGCCGCGCTGGACGACGTCCTGGCCCGGCACGAGAGCCTGCGCACACGTTTCCCGCAACGGGACGGGGAGCCGTACCAGCAGATCCTCACCCCGGACGAGGCGAGCGTCGGGCTGACCCTGGTTCCCACTCCCGCCGAAGCGGTGGAGTCCGGTATCGTCCGCGCGTCCCTGGAGGTCTTCGACCTGGCGGCCGACATCCCCCTGCGGGCCACGCTGCTCACGCCGGTGTCCGGGCGGCCTTCGGCGGACCGCGACGCGGTGGTGACCGGTGAGTGCGTGCTGGTGCTGGTGGTGCACCACATCGCGGGCGACGGGTGGTCGGTGGCCCCGCTGGGGCGGGATCTCTCCGCGGCGTACGCGGCGCGGTGTGCCGGGCGCGCGCCGGACTGGGAACCGTTGCCGGTGCAGTACGCCGACTACGGCCTGTGGCAGCGGGAGTTGCTGGGCGAGGCGGACGACCCGGACAGTGTGCTGGCCAGGCAACTCGCGTACTGGCGCGAGACGCTGGCCGGGGCGCCGGAGGAACTGGCCCTGCCGGTGGACCGGCCGCGGCCGGCGACCACCGATCACGCCGGCGGACTGGTACGGATCGACCTGCCGGCCGACCTGCGTGCCGGGTTGGCGGAGCTGGCGGCGCGGCAGGGTGTGACGGTGTTCATGGTGTGGCAGGCGGCGGTGGCGGTGCTGCTGTCGAAGCTGGGTGCGGGGGAGGATGTCGCGATCGGCAGTCCGGTGGCCGGTCGTAATGATCAGGCGCTGGAGGATCTGGTGGGGTTCTTCGTGAACACGCTGGTGGTGCGTACCGATCTGTCCGGTGATCCGAGTTTCGCCGAGGTGCTGGGCCGGGTGCGGCGGAGGGTGCTGGGTGCGCTGGAACACCAGGAGGTGCCCTTCGAGCGGTTGGTGGAGGAGCTGGCCCCGGCCCGCTCGGCGGGCCGGCATCCGCTGTTCCAGGTCAATGTCACACTCCACAACACCCCCGAGGGCACGGTGGACCTGCCGGGCCTGGTGGTCCGGGCCCGGCTGGGAGAGGTGCCCCTGGCCAAGTTCGACCTGGACTTCCAGGTGATGGAACGGTTCGACAGCCAGGGCCGGCCGGCCGGTACGGACGCCGCGCTCATCTACGCCGCCGCCCTGTTCGACCGGGCCACGGCGGAAGACCTCGTGGCCCGCCTCGTCCGGGTCCTGCGCGGGGTCGTCGCCGATCCCGGAGTCGGGCTGGACCGCCTTGAGGTGCTGGACGCCGAAGAACGCCGCCGGACGCTGGTCGAGTGGAACGACACCGCACGCCCGGTGGCGGCCGCGACGGTGCCGGAGCTGTTCGCCGCGCAGGCGGCCCGCACTCCCGGGGCCGTGGCCGTGGTGTCGGGCGGGCAACGGGTCACGTACGCGGAACTGGACGCGGAGTCCAACCGGTTGGCCCGGTACCTGATCGCGCGGGGGGTGGGCCCGGAGTCGCTGGTGGCCGTGGTGATGGACCGCTCGCCCGAGCTGGTCACCGCGCTGCTGGCGGTGATGAAGGCGGGTGGCGCGTATCTGCCCGTCGACCCGGAGTACCCGTCCGAGCGCGTCGCCTCGACGGTCGCCGACGCGGCCCCGGCCGCCCTGCTGACCACTGCCGAGGTCTCCGGCCGCCTGGGCCGGTCAGGAGCACAAGCCGGACTGTCCGCGCCGCGGTGGGTCGTGCTGGACGATCCGCAGGTGCGGTCCTCGGTGGCCGGGCAGGACGCACACGCCCTGGTCCAGGCCGACCGAGCCGCCCCGCTCCGGCCCCAGCACCCGGCCTATGTGATCTACACCTCCGGATCGACCGGTGCGCCCAAGGGGGTCTCGGTCGCTCACGCGAGTGTGGTGGCCCTCCTTCAGGGGGCGGGGGAGCGGTTCGGCTTCGACGGCGCGGACGTGTGGACCTGGTTCCACTCCTTCGCGTTCGATTTCTCGGTGTGGGAGCTGTGGGGCGCCTTGCTGCACGGCGGACGCCTGGTGGTGGTTCCGTTCGAGGTCTCGCGCTCCCCCGAGGAGTTCCTGCGCCTGCTGGAGCGGGAGCGGGTGACGGTGCTCAGCCAGACCCCCTCGGCCTTCCACCAGCTCGTGCGGGCCGACGGGCAGCACGCCGAGGTGAGCGCCGGACTGGCGCTGCGGCTGGTGGTGTTCGGCGGCGAGGCGCTCGACCTGCCCCGGCTGCGGGAGTGGTACGCCCGGCACCGGGACGGGGCGCCGGCGCTGGTGAACATGTACGGCATCACCGAGACCACCGTGCACGTCAGCCACCTCCGGCTCGACGCGGCCACGGTGGACGGGGAACACGTGGGCAGCCTCATCGGGCACCCGCTGGACAACACCCGGGTGTACGTTCTCGACGGCTTCCTCCAACCGGTGCCGGTGGGGGTGGCGGGCGAGCTGTACGTGGCCGGTGCCGGGCTCGCCCGGGGATACCCGCACCGCCCTGGCCTGACCGCCGAGCGGTTCGTGGCCTGCTCGTTCGAGGGCGCCGGCGGGCGGATGTACCGGACCGGGGACGTGGTGCGCTGGACCCGCGGCGGACGGCTGGAGTTCGTGGGACGGGCGGACGACCAGGTCAAGATCCGCGGGTTCCGGATCGAGCCGGGCGAGGTGGAGGCCGTGCTGCTCGCCCACGAACAGGTGGGGCAGGCCACGGTGGTGGTCCGGGAGGACCAGCCGGGCGACAGGCGTCTGGTGGCGTACGTGGTCCCGGCGACGCCCGGATCCGCGCGTGCCCACGGCCAGGGGGACCCCGCGGCCCGGGAGGACCCGAGCGCACTCGCCGGTGAACTGCGTACGTACGCGGGCGCGTACCTGCCCGAGTACATGGTGCCGACCGCGGTGGTGGTGCTGGACGCCCTGCCGTTGACGGTGAACGGGAAGCTGGACCGGAAGGCGCTGCCGGCGCCCGACGTGTCCGTGCGGGAGCACGGGCCGCGCACACCGCGCGAGGAGATCCTGTGCGAGGAGTTCGCCGCGGTGCTCGGGCTGCCGCGGGTCGGTGTCGACGACAACTTCTTCGAGCTGGGCGGGCATTCGCTGCTCGCGGTGTCCTTGGTCGAACGGCTGCGGCAGCGCGCGCTGGCGGTCGACGTGCAGTCGTTGTTCACGGCACCGACGGTGGCCAGTCTGGCCGTGGTGGCCGGTCGGTCCGAGATCGAGGTTCCCCCGAACATGATTCCGGCGGGCGCGGCGGCGATCACGCCGGGCATGCTGCCGCTCGTCGATCTGACCACCGAGGAGGTCGAACGGATCGTCACGCGGGTACCGGGCGGGGCGGCGAACGTGGCGGACGTGTATCCGCTGGCGCCGCTGCAGGAAGGCATCTTCTTCCACCACCTCATGCGGGACACCGGCAACGACGCGTACGTCGTGTCCATGGTGCTGGAGTTCGATTCCCGGGCCCGGCTGGACCGCTACCTGGACGCTTTCCAGACGGTCGTGGACCGGCACGACACATTCCGGACGGTGTTCCTGTGGGAGGGCCTGCGGGAGCCGGTCCAGGTGGTGCTCCGCGAAGCGCGGCTCCCCGTACGGGAAATCACCCTGGACGGCGAAAGCCCGGACACCGTACAGGAGTTGCTGGCAGCGAGCGGTTCGGCGATGGACATCGCCCGGCGCCCGTTGCTGCGGGTGTGCGTCGCGGCCGATCCGGACGGTGAACGCTGGCACGGCGTGCTGCAGTTCCACCATCTCGTGCAGGACCACACCGCCCTGGACCTGGTGCTGGACGAGATGCACGAGATCCTGGACGGTCGGGGCGACCAGCTCCCGGCGCCCCTGCCGTTCCGCACGTTCGTGGCGCAGGCACGGCTGGGCATACCGCCGGCGGAGCACGAGCGGTACTTCGCCGAACTGCTGGGAGACGTGGCGGAGCCGACGGTTCCGTTCGGGCTGGTGGACGTGCACGGGGACGGTACGGCTGTCCGGGAGGCCCGGCTGCCGGTGGACGGGCGGCTGGCGGTGCGGTTGCGGCAGCAGGCCGGCCTGCTGGGGGTGAGCCCGGCGACGGTGTTCCACACCGTGTGGGCCCGCGTCCTGGCAGCGGTGTCCGGCCGCGACGACGTGGTGTTCGGCACCGTGCTGTTCGGACGGATGAACGCCGGAGCGGGCGCCGACCGCGTTCCGGGACTCTTCATCAACACGCTGCCGGTGCGCGCCCGGGCCGGCAGCGGCGTCGGTGTGCGGGACGCGATGCGCGCGATGCAGACCCAGCTCGCCGACCTGATCGTGCACGAGCACGCCTCACTGGCCCTCGCCCAGCGGGCCAGCGGCGTCCGCGCCCCCGCTCCGCTGTTCACCGCCCTGCTGAACTACCGCCACTTCTTCAGCGGCGACTGGGTGGCGCCCAGGCCGCACGGGGCCGAGATCGTCGGCTCCTGGGACCGGACCAACTACCCCCTCGTCGTGTCCGTGGACGACAGCGACTACGAGTTCGCCTTCGTGGTGCAGGTGGCCGCGGCGATCGACCCGGACATGATCACCCGCCTGCTGCACACCACCACCGAGAACCTGATCAACGCCCTGGAACAGCACCCGGACACCCCGCTCCAGCACATCGACGTCCTCCCCGCGGCCGAGCGACGGCGCATTCTGGCGGAGTGGAACGACACCGCCCGCCCGGTGCCCGTCACCACCCTGGCGGACATGTTCACCGCCCGGGCCGTCCGCACCCCCGACGCCGACGCCCTGGCCCACGAAGACCTGCGGCTCTCCTACGCCGAGCTGGAGGCGCGTTCCAACCGCCTCGCCCGGTATCTGATCACCCGCGGCGTGGGGCCGGAGTCCCTGGTCGCCGTGGTGATGGACCGCTCGCCCGACCTGATCACCGCGCTGCTGGCGGTGCTCAAGGCCGGTGGCGCCTACCTCCCGATCGACCCCGGCCAGCCCGCCGCACGCGTCGCCTTCCTGTGCGCCGACGCCGCCCCGGTCGCCCTGCTCACCTCCACGGCGATCGCCGACCGGCTGCGGGAACCCCACGCGGACGGCCACGGACCGGACGCCGGACCGCGGTGGATCGTGCTGGACGACCCGGCGGTCCTGGCGGCGACGGCCGACCAGGACCCGCGCGCACTCACCCAGGCCGACCGGATCACCCCGCTGCGTCCGGACCACGCCGCCTACGTGATCTACACCTCCGGCTCCACCGGGACGCCCAAGGGCGTCGTGGTGGAGCACGCGAACGCCGTGAACCTCATGGCCGACCGCTGGCCCGACCTGGACGGCGACAGCCGGCTGCTGCAGTTCGCCTCGATCGGCTTCGACGTCGCGACCTGGGAGATCATGATGGCGTTCTCCGCGGGGGCGTGCCTGGTGGTGGCCCCGGCCGAGCAACTGCTGCCCGGAGCCGGACTGGCCGGTGTGATCGCCCGGCACGCCGTCACGCACCTGCAACTCCCGCCCACGGTCCTCGGCATGGTGGAGACCGAGGCCGACCTGGCGACCGTACGGACACTGCTGGTCGCGGGCGAGGCACTGAGCTCCGAACTCGTCGACCGGTGGGGCGCCGGCCGCTGGTTCGGCAACGCGTACGGACCGACCGAGACCACCGTGATCGCCGCGTCCGCGGGCCCGCTGCGCCCCGGTGACCTGCCCTGCGTCGGCCGGCCCCTCCCCAACACCGGCGTCTACGTCCTCGACGAACACCTCGCGCCCGTACCGGTGGGAGTGGTGGGCGACCTCTACGTCTCCGGCTCCGGTGTCGCCCGTGGGTACCTGAACCGCCCGGGGCTCACCGCCGGCCGGTTCGTGGCCGATCCGTTCCAGGCGGCGGCGGAGCCCGCCGCCGGTCCGGCGGCCGGGAGCCGCCCGGAGCCCCACGGCGGGCGCATGTACCGCACCGGCGACAGGGTGCGCTGGACCGCTGACGGTCAGCTCCTCTACGTCGGCCGCGCCGACGACCAGGTGAAGATCCGCGGCTTCCGGATCGAGCCGGGCGAGATCGAGGCGGTGCTGGCCGCGCACGAGCGGGTCGCGCAGGCCGTGGTCGTCGTCCGGGAGGACACCCCCGGTGACAAGCGCCTGGCGGCCTACCTCGTCCCCACCGCTGACCCCGGCACGGGCACCGGCGGGCAGCTGGAGCCGGCCGTACGCGGGTACCTGGCGAGCAGGCTGCCGGAGTACATGGTGCCGTCGTCGATCGTCGTACTGGAGCGGCTGCCGCTGATGGTGAACGGCAAGCTGGACCGGGCCGCCCTCCCGGCGCCGTCCCACGCGCCCGACGCGGGGCGGCGGCCCGTCACCATGCGCGAGGAGCTGCTGAGTTCGCTCTTCGCGCAGGTGCTGGGCATGCCCCGCGTCGGGGCCGACGACGACTTCTTCTCCCTCGGCGGGCATTCGCTGCTCGCCGTGCGGCTGGTCGGCAGGATCCGCGCGGTCTTCGGTGCGGAGGTGCCGGTGCGGACGGTGTTCGAGGCGCCGACCGTGGCGGGTCTGGCGGTGCGGTTGGCGGAGGCCGGTGGGGTGCCCGCCCGGCCCGCCGTGGCGGCCGGGCCGCGTCCGGGGGCGCTGCCGCTGTCGTACGCCCAGCGCCGGCTGTGGTTCCTGGACCGTCTCGAAGGGGCGAGCCCGCTGTACAACGTCCCGCTGGTGCTGCGGTTGTCCGGGCGGCTGGACGTGGCGGCGCTGCGCGCGGCGCTGGCCGACGTGGTGGCGCGGCACGAGAGCCTGCGGACCCGCTTCCCTGCGGTGGAGGGCGAGGCGTACCAGGAGATCGTGCCCGTCGCCGAGGCGCGGGTCGCCCTGCCTCTGGTCCCGGTCGCCACCGCTGACGAACTGGCGGAGCGGATCGAAGGGGCCACCTCCCACGCCTTCGACCCGGCGACCGAACTGCCCGTGCGGGCCGCGCTGTTCGCGCTCGGCTCGGACCGGCCGCCGCCGCAGGACGCCCCGGTGGTGACGGGGGAGTGCGTGCTGGCGCTGGTCGTGCACCACATCGCGGCCGACGGGTGGTCGCTGGGGCTGCTGTGGCGGGATCTGTCGGTGGCCTACGCGGCGCGGTGTGCCGGGCGCGCGCCGGGGTGGGAGCCGCTGCCGGTGCAGTACGCCGACTACACACTGTGGCAGCGCAAGCTGCTGGGCGAGGCGGACGATCCGGACAGTGTGCTGGCCGGCGAGATGGCGTACTGGCGCAAGACGCTGGCCGGGGCGCCGGAGGAACTCGCCCTGCCGGTGGACCGGCCGCGGCCCGCGGAGGCCGGCCACCGGGGCGGGCTGGCGAGCTTCCGGATGCCCGCGGAACTGCACACCGAACTGGCGGAGCTGGCCCGTGCCGAGGGCGTGACGATGTTCATGGTGTGGCAGGCCGCGGTGGCGGTGCTGCTGTCGAAGCTGGGTGCGGGGGAGGACATCGCGATCGGCAGCCCGGTGGCCGCCCGCAACGACCAGGCGCTGGAGGATCTGGTCGGGTTCTTTGCGAACACGCTGGTGGTGCGTACCGATCTGTCCGGTGACCCGAGCTTCGCCGAGGTGCTGGGCCGGGTACGGCAGCGGGTGCTGGGCGCGCTGGAGCACCAGGAGGTGCCCTTCGAGCGCTTGGTGGAGGAGCTGGCCCCGGCCCGTTCCATGGCCAGGCACCCGCTGTTCCAGGTCGCCCTGACCCTGCACAACGTCCCGGACGTGGCGCTCGATCTGCCCGGCGTCGAGGTCGGCGCCGTGCCGCCCGGGGCACAGGGCGCCAAGTTCGACCTGGACCTTGAGGTGGTCGAGCGTTTCGACTCGCTGGGCCTGCCCGCCGGCCTCGACGGCGCCATCACGTATGCCGCCGAGCTGTTCGACCAGGCCACGGTGGACACGCTCGTCACCCGGCTGATCCGGATCCTGCGGGCGGTCGTCGCCGACCCCCGTCGGCCCATCCGCGGCATCGACCCGCTGGATACCGCGGAGCGGCGGCAGATCCTGACGGAGTGGAACGACGCCGCGCGTTCCGTGCCCGCGGACACGCTGCCGGAGCTGTTCGCCGCGCGGCCCGGGCGTACGCCCGACCTCGCGACGTCGGCACCCGGTGGGGAGCGCGCGCCCCTCGCGCCCCCGCCGGGCGGCACGCGCGTCTACGTCCTGGACGGCTCCCTCGAACCGGTGCCGCCGGGGGTGGCCGGTGAGCTGTATGTGACGGGTGCCGGGCTCGCCCGTGCGGAGAGCGACCGTCCGGGTCAGGTCGCCGAGCGGAGCGTGGCCTGCCCGTTCGAGGAGCCCGGCACACGGATGTACCGCACCGGTGACGTGATGCGATGGGACCGCGCCGGTCGGCTGGAGCTCGTGCGCCGGGCCGACGAGGGGGCGGCATCCGCCTCCGTCGCCCCGGCCGCCTCCGACTCCCGCTCCGGCACGGCACGAAGCCGGCCGGCCACCGTGTACGAGGAACTGCTGTGCGCGGTGTTCGCCCAGGTGCTGGGCGTGGAGCGGGTCGGGGCCGACGACAGTTTCTTCGCGCTGGGCGGGCACTCGTTGCAGGCGGTGCGGCTGGCCAGCCGGATCCGCACCGTGCTGGGGGTCGAACTGCCCGTCCGGGTCCTCTTCGAGGCGCCGACTGTGGCGGGTCTGGCGGTGCGGTTGGCTGAGGCGGGTGGTGTGCCCGCGCGGCCCGCTGTGGTGGCCGGGGTGCGTCCGGGGGTGTTGCCGTTGTCGTTTGCGCAGCGGCGGTTGTGGTTGGTGGACCGGCTTGAGGGCGCGAGTGCGCTGTACAACGTTCCGTTGGTGCTGCGGTTGTCGGGGCGGCTTGATGTGGGGGCGTTGGGGGCGGCGCTGGGTGATGTGGTGGCGCGGCACGAGAGCCTGCGGACGCGTTTCCCGGTGGTGGAGGGGGAGCCGTTCCAGGAGATCGTGCCTGCCCGCGAGGCGGGTGTGGAGCTGCCGGTGGTCCCGGTCGCCCCGGACGGGCTGGAGGCGGAGATCGACCGGGCGTGCTCGCACGTCTTCGACCTCGCGCGCGAACTGCTCCTGCGCGCCACGCTGTTCACCCCGGGCGCCGATCGGCCGTCCCCCGATGCCGGGGCGCCGGTGACGGGGGAGTGCGTGCTGGTGCTGGTCGTGCACCACATCGCGGGTGACGGCTGGTCCATGGGAGTGCTGTGGCGGGATCTGTCGGTGGCGTACGCGGCGCGGTGTGCCGGGCGCGCGCCGGGCTGGGAGCCGCTGGCGGTGCAGTACGCGGACTACGCGTTGTGGCAGCGGGACATGCTGGGCGATGCGGGCGCACCGGACAGTGTGCTGGCCGGTCAGGTGGCGTACTGGAAAACGGAACTGGACGGCGCTCCGGAGGAGTTGGAGCTTCCGGTGGACCGGCGACGGCCTGCGGCGGCCAGTCACCGAGGCGGCTGGGCGGCGATCGACGTCCCGCCGGAACTCCATGGCGGACTGGCGGAGTTGGCCCGTGCCGAGGGCGTGACGATGTTCATGGTGTGGCAGGCCGCCCTGGCGGTGCTGCTCTCCAAGCTGGGCGCGGGCAAGGACATCCCGATCGGCAGCGCGATCGCCGGACGGACCGACCAGGCGGTGGAGGATCTGGTCGGGTTGTTCATGAACATGCTGGTGGTGCGCACCGATCTGTCCGGTGACCCGACCTTCGCCGAGGTGCTGGGCCGGGTGCGGCGGTCCGCTCTGGGCGCGCTGGAGCACCAGGAGGTGCCCTTCGAGCGGTTGGTGGAGGAGCTGGCCCCGGCCCGTTCCATGGCCAGGCACCCGCTGTTCCAGGTCACCATGACGGTGCAGAACGTACCCGAGGCGACGATCGACCTGCCCGGCCTCCACGTCGAGGCCCGTCCGGGCGGGGCCACCATGGCCAAGCTCGATCTCGACTTCCAGGTCGTCGAGCGCTTCGACGGCCAGGGGCGCCCCGGCGGCATGCTCGGCGGGCTCACCTACGCCACCGACCTCTTCGACCGGGCCACGGCCGAGACGCTGGTCACCCGGTTGCTCCGCCTCCTGAAGACCGTCACCGCCGGCCCCGCCCGCCCGATCAGCCGCCTGGACCTGCTGGACCCCGCCGAGCGGCGGCGACTGCTGACGGAGTGGAACGGCGACCGCCGTCCGGCCGCCGTCACGGTGCCGGCGCTGTTCACCGAGCACGCCACCCGTGCCCCCGCGGCCATTGCCCTGACGTCCGGCGGGGAACGGGTCTCCTACGGTGAACTGGAGGCCCGGTCCAACCGTCTCGCCCGGTACCTGAGCGACCGCGGGGTGGGACCCGAGTCCCTCGTCGGGGTGGTCATGGACCGGTCGGTCGATCTGGTGACCACTCTGCTGGCGGTGCTGAAGGCCGGCGGCGCTTATGTGCCCGTCGACCCCGGTCAGCCGGCCCAGCGCATCGGGCAGGTGCTGCGGCAGGCCGGCGTGGACGTGTGCCTGGTCGACCCGGTGTACGCGCCGGCCGTGCGGGAGCACGCCGGCACGGTGGAGGTCGTGGCCGAAGGGCACGGGCCGCGGGCTCCGTGGGCCGGTGCGCCGGACTCGCCCGTACCGGCGCGGGTCCTGCCCGACCAGCTGGCCTATGTGATGTTCACGTCCGGATCGACGGGTGAGCCCAAGGGCATCGCGACCACCCACCGGGACATCCTGGAACTGGCGGGCGACCGCTGCTGGCACTTCTCCGGGCAGGCCAGGGGCCTGTTCGCGGCGCCGCACACCTTCGACGGCTCCACCCTCGAACTGTGGGTACCGCTGCTGACCGGCGGGCAGGTGATCGTCGCCCCCCGGGGCCGGATCGACGCGGCGCTGCTCAGGTCGCTGATCGGCGAACACAGGCTGACCCACGTCCAGTTGACCGCCGGCCTGTTCCGCGTGATCGCCGAGGAGGACCCCACCGCCTTCGCCGGGGTGCACGAGGTGTTCACCGGCGCGGACGTGGTCCCCGCCGCGGCGGTACGGCGCGTGCTGGAGGCCGCGTCCCCGATCACGGTCCGCAACACGTACGGCCCGACCGAGGTGACCGTCATCGGCACCCAGATACCGATCCAGGATCCCGAGTCGCTCGGGGACGTCGTGCCGGTCGGGTATCCGATGGACGACACACGGATGTACGTGCTCGACGAGTACCTCAACCCCGTGCCGACGGGCGTGGCCGGTGAGCTGTACATCGCCGGCGCCGGGCTGGCCCGGGGGTATCTGAACCGTCCGGGACCGACCGGCGAGCGCTTCGTGGCCTGTCCCTTCGAGGGAGCCGGCGCGCGGATGTACCGGACCGGCGACGTGATGCGCTGGAACCGCGCCGGTCAGCTGGAGTTCGTGAGCCGGGCGGACGACCAGGTGAAGATCCGGGGCTTCCGCGTCGAGCCGGGTGAGGTCGAGGCCGTGCTGGCCCGGCACGAGCTGGTCGCCCAAGCGGTCGTCCTCGCCCGCGAGGACACCCCCGGTGACAAGTACCTCGCCGCCTACGCCGTCCTCACCCACGACGCGGCCGACGTCGAATTCGCCACGGTGGCACGGGACTTCCTGGCGAGCCGGCTGCCGCAGTACCTGGTGCCGTCGGCGGTGGTGGTGCTGGAGCGGCTGCCGCTGACGGTGAACGGCAAGGTCGACCGGGCCGCGCTGCCCGCGCCGCACCACGCCGCCGGCACGGAGGGCGGCAGGCGGCCGGCCACCGTGTACGAGGAGCTGCTGTGCGCGGTGTTCGCCCAGGTGCTCGATGTGCCCCGGGTCACCGTGGAGGACGACTTCTTCGCGCTGGGCGGGCATTCGCTGCTGGCCGTGCGGCTGGTCAGCCGGATCCGGGCGGTCATGGGTCTTGAGGTCCCGGTACCGGCGGTGTTCGAGGCGCCGACTGTGGCGGGTCTGGCGGTGCGGTTGGCTGAGGCGGGTGGTGTGCCCGTGCGGCCCGCTGTGGTGGCCGGGGTGCGTCCGGGGGTGTTGCCGTTGTCGTTTGCGCAGCGGCGGTTGTGGTTGGTGGACCGGCTTGAGGGCGCGAGTGCGCTGTACAACGTTCCGTTGGTGCTGCGGTTGTCGGGGCGGCTGGATGTGGTGGCGTTGCGGGCGGCGCTGGCCGACCTGGTGGCGCGCCACGAGAGCCTGCGCACGCGTTTCCCGCAACGGGACGGGGAGCCGTTCCAGGAGATCGTGCCTGTGGGTGAGGCGGGTGTGGAGCTGCCGGTGGTCCCGGTCGCCCCGGACGGGCTGGAGGCTGAGATCGACCGGGCGTGCTCGCACGTCTTCGACCTCGCGCGCGAACTGCCCGTGCGGGCCGCGCTGTTCGCGCTCGGCTCGGACCGGCCGCCGCCGCAGGACGCCCCGGTGGTGACGGGGGAGTGCGTGCTGGTGCTGGTCGTGCACCACATCGCGGGTGACGGCTGGTCCATGGGGCCGCTGCTACGGGATCTGTCCGCCGCCTACGCCGCCCGCCGCGCCGGGCGCGCGCCGGGCTGGGAGCCGCTGGCGGTGCAGTACGCCGACTACGGCCTGTGGCAGCGGGACATGCTGGGCGATCCGGGCGCACCGGACAGTGTGCTGGCCGGTCAGGTGGCGTACTGGAAAACGGAACTGGACGGCGCCCCGGAGGAGTTGGAGCTTCCGGCGGACCGGCGACGGCCCGCGGCGGCCAGTCACCGAGGCGGCTGGGTGCCGCTGACCGTGCCGGCCGATCTGCGTGCCGGGTTGGCGGAGCTGGCGGCGCGGCAGGGTGTGACGGTGTTCATGGTGTGGCAGGCGGCGGTGGCGGTGCTGCTGTCGAAGCTGGGTGCGGGGGAGGATGTCGCGATCGGCAGTCCGGTGGCCGGTCGTAATGATCAGGCGCTGGAGGATCTGGTGGGGTTCTTCGTGAACACGCTGGTGGTGCGTACCGATCTGTCCGGTGATCCGAGTTTCGCCGAGGTGCTGGGCCGGGTGCGGCGGAGGGTGCTGGGTGCGCTGGAGCACCAGGAGGTGCCCTTCGAGCGGTTGGTGGAGGAGCTGGCCCCGGCCCGCTCCATGGCCAGGCACCCGCTGTTCCAGGTCATGCTGGCGGTACAGAACGTTCCCGGGGCGGCGGTCGACCTGCCGGGCCTGGACATCGAGGCCCGGCCCCCCGAGGTCCGCATGGCCAAGTTCGACCTCGACTTCCAGATCGAGGAGCGCTTCGACGACCAGGGGCGGTCGGCCGGTCTGAACGGCGGGATCACCTACGCCGCCGACCTCTTCGACCGGGCCACGGCCGAGACGCTGGTCACCCGGCTGATCCACCTCCTGCGCACGATCACGGCCGACCCCCAGCGGTCCCTGAGCGGAATCGACCTCCTCGCCGCCGACGAGCGGCGGCGCGTCCTCACCGAGTGGAACGACACAGCACGCCCGGAACCCGCCGCCACCGTGCCCGAGCTGTTCGGGGCGCAGGCCGCCCGCACCCCCGACGCCGTCGCGCTGGTGTGCGGCGCGGCGCGGATGACGTACGCGCGGCTCGACGCGGAATCCAACCGCCTCGCCCGGCACCTGATCGACCACGGGGTGCGTCCCGAATCCGTGGTGGCGGTGGTGATGGACCGCTCGCCCGAGCGGATCGTCCTGCTGCTGGCGGTGCTGAAGGCCGGGGGCGCCTATCTGCCGATCGACCCGTCGTACCCCACCGGTCGCATCGGTCTCATGGTGGCCGACGCGGCTCCGGTCGCCCTGGTCACCACCGCGTCCCTCGCGGACCGACTCGACCGGCCCGACCCGGACCCCCTCCGCCCGGGGGCGGGCCCGGAGCGGATCACGTTGGACGATCCGGCGGTGCGGGCGGCGGTGGCCGGCCGGGACGACGGCCCGCTCACCCGGCTGGACCGAGCGGTACCGCCGCGTCCCGACCAGGCCGCCTACGTCATCTACACCTCAGGCTCCACCGGCACGCCCAAGGGCGTCACGGTCACCCACCGGGGGATCGACCGTCTGGTGCGTCCGGCCGAGTACGCCGGCGTACGTCCCGGTGAAGTCGTGGCGCACCTCGCCTCCGTGTCGTTCGACTGCACCACCTTCGAGATGTGGATCCCCCTGCTCAACGGGGCGACACTCGCGGTCGGCCCCGCCGGGACGCTGTCCGTGCCCGCCCTCGGCCGCTTCCTGGCCGGACACCGGGTCACCGTCGCCGTCCTGCCCACGGGACTGCTGCACCAGGTGGTGGACATCGACGTCGAGGCGCTGCGCGGTGTCCGCACCCTCCTCACGGGCGGGGACGTGCTCTCGGTACCGCAGTGCCGGACCCTGCTCGAAGCCCTGCCGGGCACCCGGCTCGTCAACGGGTACGGCCCGACGGAGAGCACCACCTACACCCACACCCACCCGGTCACCGGGGCCGACATCGGCGACGGGGGCGACATCCCCCTCGGACGCCCGCTGGCCGACACCCGGGCGTACGTGCTGGACGAGCGGCTCGCTCCGGTGCCGGTGGGGGTGGTGGGAGAGCTGTATCTGGCCGGCGCCGGGCTGGCCCGGGGGTATCGGAGGCGTCCGGGGCTGACCGGTGAGCGGTTCGTGGCCTGTCCCTTCGAGGGAGCCGGTGCGCGGATGTACCGGACGGGCGATCTGGTGCGCTGGAACCGTGCCGGTCAGCTGGAGTTCGTGGGCCGTACGGACGACCAGGTCAAGATCAGCGGCTTCCGGGTCGAACCCGCCGAGGCCGAGGCGGCGCTCGCCGCGCACGAGCTGGTCGCCCAGGCGGTGGTCGTGGTCCGCGAGGCCGCCCCGGGCGGCAAGCGCCTGCACGGATACGTGGTGCTCCGGCCCGACGCCGTCTCCGCCGGGGAACCGGGCGCCACCGCGGTGGCCCCCGCGATACGGGAGTCCCTGGCGGCCCGGCTGCCGTCGCACCTGGTGCCGTCGTCGGTGATGGTGCTGGAGCGGCTGCCGCTGACGGCGAACGGCAAGGTCGACCGGGCCGCGCTCCCGGCGCCGGACCACCGCTCCGGTGCGGGGCGGTCGCCGGCCACCGCCCGCGAGGAGCTGGTGTGCTCGGCGTTCGCACACGTGCTGGGGGTACCGCGGGTCGGGGCCGAGGACGATTTCTTCGCCCTGGGCGGGCACTCCCTGCTGGCGGTGCGACTCGTCAGCCGCATCCGCGCCGTCCTCGGGGTGGAGGTCTCCGTACGGGCCGTGTTCGAGGCGCCGACCCCGGCCGGTCTCGCCCGGGGGCTGGCGCGGCCCGGCGGCGCGGCGCGGCCGGCGGTGGTCGCCGTCCCGCGTCCGCGCGAGCTGCCGGTGTCCCCCGCGCAGAGCCGGCTGTGGTTCCTGGACCGGCTGGAGGGGCCCAACCACATGTACAACATCTGCCTGCGGCTGCGGCTGTCCGGGCAGCTGGACACCGCGGCCCTGCGGGCGGCCCTCGGCGACGTCGTGGCCCGGCACGAGAGCCTGCGGACCACCTTTCCCCTGGTGGGCGACCAGCCGTCCCAGCGCGTCCGGCCCGTCGAAGAGGCGGCAGTCGACCTGCCGGTCACCGCGGTCGGGGCCGAGGAGCTGGAGGAACGCCTCGGCGGGCTCGCCGCCCACGCCTTCGACCTCGCCGCCGAACACCCGCTCAGGGCCGACCTGTTCCGCCTGGCTCCCGGCGGGTCGCCCGACGGGGAGGAGTGGGTGCTCTCGGTGGTCCTCCACCACATCGCGGGGGACGGGTGGTCGATGGGCCCGCTGTGGCGGGACCTGTCGGAGGCGTACGCGGCGCGGTGCGCGGGACACGCGCCGGAGTGGGAGCCGCTGCCGGTGCAGTACGCCGACTACACGCTGTGGCAGCGGGCGTTGCTGGGCGAGGCGGACGACCCGGGAAGCGTGCTCGCCGGGCAGGTGGCCTACTGGAAGGACCGGCTCCGGGGGGCGCCCCAGGAGCTCGCCCTCCCGGTCGACCGGGCGCGGCCGGCGGTGGCGAGCCGCCGCGCCGGATGGGTGCCGCTGCGGATACCGGCGGAGGTGTACGCGGGGCTGACCGAGCTGGCGCGCGGTCAGGGCGTGACGATGTTCATGCTGCTCCACGCGGCGGTCGCGGTGCTGCTGTCGAGGAGCGGAGCCGGCCGGGACATCGTCATCGGCAGCCCGGTGGCCGGCCGGCTGGACCAGGCCCTGGACGACCTCGTCGGATTTTTCGCCAACACCCTCGTGCTGCGCACCGACCTGTCGGGCGACCCGGACTTCGTGGAGCTGCTCGACCGGGTGCGCGCGGCCAGCCTGGAGGCGTTCGAGCACCAGGACGTCCCCTTCGAGCGGCTGGTGGAGGAGCTCGCCCCGGCACGTTCGATGGCCAGGCCCCCGCTGTTCCAGGTCCTGCTCGCCGTGCAGAACAACCCGCGGACGGTGCCGCGGCTGCCCGGTGTGCGGGTGGCCGAGAAACCCGCCGGGCTGCTGTCGGCCAGGTTCGACCTGGACATCGAGGTCCACGAGCGTCGTGACGAAGCGGGGACGCCGGTCGGCCTGGACGGCGGGATCGTGTTCGCGGCCGAGCTGTTCGACCAGCTCACCGTGGAGACCCTGGCGGCCCGGCTGGTGCGGGTCCTGGAGGCGGTCACCGCCGATCCCGCCGCGCCGGTCCACCGTATCGACCTGCTCGACGGCGCGGAACAGCGGCGGATGCTCCAGGAGTGGAACGACACCGCCCGCCCGGTGCCGGAAGCGACCCTCGGCGACCTGTTCCGCCGGCAGGCCGACCGTACCCCCGACGCCCTCGCACTCGTCCACGAGGGCGAGCGGATCTCCTACGCGGAGCTGGACGCGCGGACCAGCAGGCTCGCCCGGTACCTGATCGCCCGCGGCGCGGGACCGGAAGCCGTGGTCGGTGTCGTCCTGGACCGCTCGGTGGAACAGGTCGTCGCACTCCTGGCCGTCGTCAAGGCCGGCGGCGCCTACCTGTCCATCGACCCGGGCCAGCCGCTCCGGCGCATCGAGCAGGTGCTCGCCGACGCCTCTCCCGCGGTCGTGGTGAGCACCGGCGAGATCGCCGCCGATCTGCTCGAACGCCGCTGCGGCCAAAACCGGTTGGCGGGCAGGGCGGCGGAGTGGATCGGGCTGGACGACCCGGCGGTGCGGGCGGCCGTGGCCGCGGCGGACGCCCGAGCGATCACCGACGCCGACCGGACGGCGCCGCTGCTGCCCGGCCACCCGGCCTATGTGATGTACACCTCCGGGTCCACCGGCACCCCGAAGGGCGTGACCGTCCCGCACCACGGGGTGGTCAACCAACTGGCCTGGATGCAGGAGGAGTTCCGCCTGAGCGTGACGGACCGGATCGTGCAGAAGGCGTCGTTCGCGTTCGACGCCTCGGTGTGGGAGCTGTTCTGGCCGTTGCTGAACGGCGCCGGAATGGTGATGGCCCGACCCGGCGGCCACCGCGATCCCGGGTATCTCACCGAACTGATCGACCGGGAACAGGTGACGGTCGTCCAGTTCGTCCCCTCCATGCTGCGGGCGTTCCTGGAGGACGCCGCCGCCGTGGAGAAGTGCACCGGTCTGCGGACGGTCATCTGCATCGGGGAGGCACTTCCGGCGTCGGTGCGCGACCGCTTCCACACAGTGCTGTCCGTGCCGTTGCACAACCTCTACGGCCCCACCGAGGCGTCGGTCGCCGTCACCTCGTGGCGGTGCGATCCGCGGCGGGACGGCACGACGGTGCCGATCGGACGGCCGCTGTGGAACATCCGGGCGTATGTGCTCGACGGAGGGCTCCGGCCCGTGCCGCCGGGCGTGGCGGGCGAGTTGTACGTGGCCGGCGCCGGGCTGGCCCGTGGCTATCTGGGACGTCCGGCGCTGACGGCCGAGCGGTTCGTGGCCTGCCCGTTCGGACCGGCCGGTGAGCCGATGTACCGGACCGGGGACGTGGTGCGGTGGAACGCCGAGGGAAGCCTGGAGTTCGTCGCCCGGGTGGACGAGCAGGTGCAGATCCGGGGTGTCCGGATCGAGCCGGGTGAGATCGAGGCGGCGCTGACCGCACACGACCGGGTGGCGCAGGCGGCGGTCGTCGCCCGTGAGGACACCCCTGGTGACGCGCGGCTGGTGGCCTATGTCGTCGCGGAGGCCGGGGCCGGTGACGGGGCGACCGGTGAGGCCGGAGGCGGTGACGGCGGAGCGCGGCTGGACACGGTGGTGCGGCAGTTCGCGGCGAGCCGGCTGCCGGACTCCATGGTGCCCTCGGCGGTGGCGGTGCTGGAGCGGCTGCCGCTGACGGCGAACGGCAAGCTGGACCGGGCCGCGCTGCCCGCACCGGAGTACTCGGCCGGCGCCGGGAGGGGCGGACGGGGCCCGGCCACGCTGCGGGAGCAGCTGCTCTGCTCGATCTTCGAGCAGGTGCTCGGAGTGGCGCCCGTCGGGGCCGAGGAGAGCTTCTTCGAGCTGGGTGGACACTCGCTGATGGCGGTGCGGCTGGTCAACCGGATGCGGGCGGTCCTCGGCATGGAGGTGCCGATGCGGGCGGTGTTCGAGGCGCCGACCGTGGCCGGCCTCCTCGCCCGGAGCGCCGAGGGCGGCGAGCGGAAGCCCACGGACGTGCTGGTGCCCCTGCGGCCGGCCGGCGACCACGCCCCGTTCTTCTGCGCCCACGCCATCATGGGGCTCGGCTGGGAGTACGGCTGGCTGGCCGACCGCGCGCCGGAGCAGTACCCGTTCTACGCCCTGCGGCCCCGGGGCCTGGACGCGGGCGCGGCCGAGCTGCCCGACTCGCTGTCACGGATGGCCGCCGACTACGTCGCGCAGATCCGTACCGTGCAGGCCCACGGCCCGTACCACCTGCTGGGCTGGTCCTTCGGCGGCCATGTCGTCCAGGAGATGGCCGCTCAACTGGAGGAGGCCGGCGAAGAGGTGGCGGCCCTGGTCGTGGTGGACGCGAGCCCGGTGGACGGCCGTCCCACCGCTGAGGTGCGGGCGGACTTCGCCGAGCAGGAGAACACGGTGGCCGAGGCCCTCACCGGCGAGGAGCACGAGGCGTACGTCCGGATCGTCCGCAACAACACGAAGATCCTGCTGGCGCACCGGACGCGGAAGACGGCCGGCGACCTGCTGCTGATCTCCGGTGACTCGGACGCGAAGGCCGACCTGTGGCGCGTCTCGGTGTCCGGCGAGGTCCGGGAGCACACGCTCGACTGCCCGCACCGCGAGATGCTGCTGAACCCCGAGGCCGCGCGGCGGATCTGGGACATCGTGGCGGACGAACTGGGCGCCGCCGGGACCGACTAGCCCCGTGCGGGGCGCATTGCCCTGCACGGGCACCGAGCTGACGCAGGGTCACCGATGAGGAGGAACTCCATGCAGGACACAGCCCCGCGCGGGGCGGACGACGCACGGGCCACACCTGCCCCGGAACCGTCCGCCGGGCCGGCCGGCGCCGTCACCGCTCTCGCCCGCGCCTGCGGCGTCGGCGCCGGGACGGTCGAGGCCGCCGCCCGGCTGAAGGTCGCGGCCGCCGCGACCGGGGCACCCGCCCTCCTTCCCGACGCCACCTGGCGCGACCTGATCCGGCGCGTGGCCGCGCCGGGCGGGCGGAAGGAGGCCGACGACGCCTGGGACAGCGCGACCGGGCTGCCCCACCTCTCCGCCGAGCACCTGGCCGGCCACGCGCGGACCGCGCTGCGCGTACTCACCGAGTTCCCCGACGAACCGCACACCGGCCACGGCCTGCTGTCCGAGGCGGAGACCGAGGCGACGATCGCCTTCTGCTCCGGTCCGGTGAAGCCGCTGCCGGGGCGTCGTTTCCACCAGCTGTTCGAGGAGCGGGCCCGCCGCCACCCCGACGCGGTGGCCGCCGTCCAGGGCGGCCGGAGCTGGACCTACCGCGAGGTGAACGAGAGCGCCAACGCCCTCGCCTGGGCCCTGCACCGGGATGGGGTGCGCGCCGAGGACGTCGTGGCGGTGGTGACGGAACGCACCCTGGAATGGCTCGCGGCCGTCATCGCCGTCTTCAAGGCGGGCGGCTGCTATCTGCCCCTCGAACCGCACTTCCCCGCCGAGCGGATGGCGAACACCCTCACCAGGGCGGAGTGCCGGTGGGTACTGGCCGACCACGGCGTCGCGCCGCTGGAGGAGGCGCTGGCCGGCCGGGACACGCGGCGCCTGTACGTACGGGACCTGCTCGCAGGAGGCGGCCCGCGCCACGACCTGGACCTCGCCGTCGCGGGGGACCAGCTGGCCTACATCTACTTCACCTCGGGCTCCACCGGCGAACCCAAGGGCGCCATGTGCGAGCACGACGGCTTCCTCAACCACCTCTACGCCAAGATCGAGGACCTCGGCGTCCAGGAGGGGGACGTCGTGGCGCAGACCGCGCCGCAGTGCTTCGACATCTCGCTGTGGCAGCTCGTCTCCGGGCTCCTCATGGGCGGCCGGACGCTCATCGTCGAGCAGGACGTGATCATGGACGTGCACACGTTCATCGGTGCCCTGGCCGAACACGGCGTGCACGTAGCGCAGTTGGTGCCCACGTACCTCGAACTCCTCCTCGCCGCGCTGGCCGAGGAACACCGGGAGCTGCCCCGCCTGCGCGTCATGGCGGTGACCGGCGAGGCGCTGAAGAAGGATCTGGTACGCCGCTGGTTCGACACCTTCCCCACCGTGCCACTGGTCAACTGCTACGGCCTCACCGAGATCAGCGACGACTCCAACCACGGTGTCATGACCGCCCTGCCCGCCCACCGCTCCGTGCCGCTCGGCGACCCCGTGCGCAACGCGCGCGTCTACGTCATGGACGAGCGGCTCCAGCTCCTCCCGGTGGGTTTCCCCGGTGAGATCGTGATCGCCGGCGTCTGCGTGGGCCGCGGATACGTGAACGACCCGGGGCGCACGGCGGCCGTCTTCGGCCGCGACCCCCACCGGCCCTCCGAACGCCTCTACCGCTCGGGCGACTTCGGCCGCTGGCTGCCCTCCGGCGAGATCGAGTACCTCGGCCGCCGCGACTCGCAGATCAAGATCAGCGGGTTCAGGATCGAGATCGGCGAGATCGAGGACCGGCTCCTCCAAGTCCCCGGCGTCCGGGACGGCGCCGTGGTCGTCGCCGGATCCGACACCGAGCCGCAGCTCGTCGGCTACTACACCGGCGCGGACGCCCCGGACGCGGGACAGGTCGCCAGGACGCTCGCCCGGACCCTGCCGGCCTACATGGTCCCGCCACGCCTGTACCACACCCCCGCGCTGCCCCTCTCCGGCAACGGCAAGATCGACAGGATCTCCCTGACCGAGCTCGCCCGGCGCCGGCGGGACACCACCGCGTACGCGCCGGCCACGGAGTTCACCACGGAGACCGAGCGGAGGATCGCTGAGCTGTGGGCGCGGGTGCTGAAGATCCCGCCGGAGCGGATCGGACGCGACTCCCGCTTCACCGAACTCGGCGGCACCTCGCTCTCCGCGATCCGCCTGTCGATCGCCCTGGACCGCCGGGTGACCGTCGCCGACCTGTGGGACACCCCCACCGTCGCGGACGTCGCCGCCCTGGTCGACCGCAGGGCCGCCGGGGCGCCGGACACCGGGGCACGGCCCGTACCCCGCGTGCTCGCCGTACCGCCCGGCGAGGGCCCCGCCGCCCGGGCCGCCGACCACCGCGCAGCCGTCCGCGAGGCCGTCGCCGAGTCCGGCGCCGTACTGCTGCGCGGCCTCGGCGTACGCACCGCCGCCGACGTCGCCGCGGTCGCGGAGGGACTCGGGATCACCGCGATGACCGAACGCGAGGGCTTCGCTCCGAGGACGGCCCATTCCCCGGGGGTCTACTCCTCCAGCCACTGGCCGCCGGACGAACCGATGTGCATGCACCATGAACTGAGCTACGCCGCCACCGTCCCCGGCACCCTGGTCTTCGGCTGCCTCACCGCCCCCGACCGGGGCGGCAGGACCAACGTCGCGGACTCCCAGCAGGTCCTCGAGGCGCTGCCGCCCGGTCTCGTCGCCCCGTTCGAACGCCATGGCTGGCTGCTGACCCGTATGTACCACGAGGTGGGCACGGCGTGGCCGGAAGCGTTCGGGACCCACGACCGCGCCGAGGTGGACGCGTACTGCGCCGCCGCCGGCATCGACCACGAGTGGCTGCCCGGTGACCGGCTGCGCACCCGTCAGCGGCGCGCCGCCGTCGTACGCCATCCCACGACGGGCGTGCCCGGATGGTTCAACCAGATCGCCTTCCTCAACGGGCGGACGATGGACCCGGCCGTCCGCGAGTACCTCACCGACGTCTACGGGCCGCAGGGCCTGCCGTTCGACACCGCCGTGGGTGACGGCACGGCCGTCGACGGCGACACCGTGGCGGCCGTCAACGCCGTGTACGACCGGTTCACGGTCGGCGAGCCGTGGCGCAGCGGGGACGTCCTCGTCGTCGACAACCTGCGGATGGCCCACAGCCGGGAACCGTTCGAAGGGGAGCGCGAGATCGTGGTGGTCATGGGCGACCCGGTGCGCATCCCCGGCCACGTCCGGCCGGGCACCGGCGGTGAGCAGGCGTGACCGGCACCCGCACCGCACCCCGGCCGCGCCTGTCCCGCCCCGCGCGATGACGGCACGACCGGGGCGCGCGGTGCGCGTCGGACCGGGGCCGGCTCCCGATGCCGCGCCGCGCACCGTTCCCGCGTCCCCGGCACAGGAGCGCGTCTGGTTCGCCGGCCGGATGGCGCCCGACGCGTCGGCGTACCGGATCGTGGACGAGCTGATCGTGCACGCCGAGGTGACCGAGGCCGACCTGCGGGGCGCCTTCGCCCTGCTGGCGCGGCGCCACGAGGCCCTGCGCACCGCCCTGCGGATCGTCGACGGACGGCTCACGCAGTACGTACTCCCGCGGATCGACCCGGTGCTCCGCCACACCGACCTGACCGGCGTGGACGACGCCCGGCAGGGGGACGTCCGGCGTTCCCGCCGGGCGGAGCTGGCGCGGCGCCCCTTCGACCTGGAGCGAGCCCCCCTGTGGCGCGCGGAGCTGCTCGCGCTCGGGGAGACGGAATGGGCGGTCGTGTTCGCCGCCCACCACGTCGTCTACGACGCCGCCTCACGGTTCAACCTCCACGCCGAACTCACCGAGATCTGCGCGGCCGTCGAACAGGGGCGGGAGCCGAAGCTGCCGGAGCTGCCGCTGAGCTACACCGGCTACGCCCAGCGGGAGCGCGACCGGCTGTCGCCCCGCCGGCGCACCGAGCTGGCCGCGTACTGGCGCACGCGGCTGGCCCGGCTGCCCTCCGTCCACCGCCTGCCGCTCGACCACCCGCGCCCCGCGGCCCGGACGTTCGCGGGGGCCGAGGTACGGGCCCACCTCCCCTCGGAGGCCACCGCGTCGCTGCCGGGCACGGCACGGCGGCTCGGCACCGAACCCGTCATGCTCTGCCTCGCCGCCTACGTGGCCCTGCTGCACCGCCACTCGGGGCAGGAGGACATCGTCGTCGGCCTGCCGGTGACCGGCCGTCGCCGGGCCGACGTGCTGCCGATGATCGGCACGTTCGTCAACATGCAGGTGGTCCGGGTCGATACGGGCGGCACCCCGACCTTCGCCGAACTGGTCGGCCGGGTACGGGCGGCGGCCCATGTCGAGGAACGGTACGACATTCCCTTCCAGACCCTCGTCGAACTGCTGCCCGTGCCACGGCTGCCCGGGGTGCCGCCCCTGTACCAACTGGCCTTCAACCACGTGCCCGCCGGCGCCGGCCCGGGGGCGGCCACCGCCGGTTCCGGCGGCTGCGAGGACGACCTGCTGCTGGAGACCACGGCCGACACGGTCCGCATCGAGTACAACGCGGCGCTCGTCGAGAGGAGCACCGCCGACGCGCTGCTCGCCGACTACCTCACACTGCTCGCCGCGGGACTGTCCGCCACGAACATCCCCCTGCCGGGCCTCCCGGTCGCCCCCCGACCGGGACACACCCGCGCCACGCGCCCCGCCCGGAGGGCCACGGGCGGCGCGCCACGCACCGCGACGGCGAAGCTGGTCGCCGACGCGTGGCGCGCCGTCCTCGGCACCCCGGTGGCCGACGTCCACGACGACTTCTTCCACCTGGGCGGTCACTCGATACAGGCCCTGCGCATGCTGTCGCGCCTCGCGGCGGACCACGACGCCGAGCTGAGCATCCGGGCGTTCTTCGCCGACCCGACGGTGGCCGGTCTCGCCACCGAACTCGAACGCAAACGCCCGAGGAGGACGGCATGGCGGTGACGGGCAGGATCGACGGCGTACCGAGCGACATCTGGCACGAGGAGGTGCTCGCCCCGCAGTTCGCCTACGAGGTGGAGCACCTCCTCGGGCACTACCTCGCCATCGAGAAGGTCCTGCTGCTGGAGTACGTGCGGATGGGACTGGTGGACGCCGCCGGGGCGGCCGGGATCGGAGCCCGGCTCGACTCGCTGACCCCGGACGCGGTCCGCGCCGACCCGAAGGAGAACATGTCGGACATCTCCTTCGCCGTCGAGCGGCACATCCTGTCCGGCCCGCTCCCGCCGTTCCCCGCGTGGCACGTGGACCGCAGCCGCAACGACCTCCAGGTCTGCGCCCAGTTGATGTCCGCCCGGGAGAACCTGACCGCTGTCGCCGCCGACCTGCTGTCATTGGGCCGGGCGGTCACCTCGCTCGCCGGCCGGTACGCCGACGTGCCCATGCCGGGATACACCCACGCCCAGGCCGCGCAGATCATCAGCCCCGGCTTCCACCTCGCGGCCCTCGCCGCCGAGACCACGGTCACGCTGCGCAGGATGCTGCACACCTACGACGAGGTCGACGCCTGCCCGCTCGGCTCGGGAACGATGGCCGGCCAGGAACTCGCCTGGGACCGCGCGCGGATGGCCCGCCTGCTCGGCTTCTCCGGAGTCCAGCCGCACGCGCTGGTGGCCGTCGCCTCCCGCGGCTGGGCCCTGGCGATGGCCGGCGACCTGGCGGGCTACGCGGTGACGCTGAGCCGTTTCGTCACCGACCTCATGGCCTGGGGCGGCAGCGGATTCGGCTTCCTGGAGCTTCCGGACGAGCTGTCGGGCATCTCCGCGGCCATGCCGCAGAAACGCAACTTCCCCGTCCTGGAGCGCATCCGCGGCCGGTGCGCCCACGTCGCCGGGTGCGCGGCCGACCTCGCCGCCGGGCAGCGCAACACCGCGTACACCAACACCGTGGAGGTGTCGAAGGAGGCGGGCGGCCACCTGCGCACCCAGTTCGACGCCATGCGCTCGGTGCTGCGGCTGACCCGGGCGGTCATCGCCGGAGCGGCCTTCTCGCCGGACCGGATGCGCGCGGCGTGCGCGACGGAGTATCTGGGAGGATTCACCCTCGCGAACCGCTTGACGCTGGAGTGCGGCATCCCCTGGCGGACGGCCCAGGTGATCTCCGGCCGGTACATCAAGCGCGCCCTGGAGAAGGAGCTGAGGCCGGCCGAACCGGACGGCCCGCTGCTGGCCGCGCTCTGCGCCGACGAGGGATACGAGGCCGAAGGCGCCGACGCCCTCCTCGTCGCCGCCTTCGACGTGGACGAGGGACTGCGGGCCAAGCGGTCGGCCGGCTCGGCCCACCCCGACGAGGTGCGGGCGACGCTCGCCGGCCAGGACGGCGAACTCGCGAGGCTCACCGGCGAGTGGACGCTGCGCGAACGGCGATCCGCCGACGCCGCCCGCCGCCGGGACGACCTGCTGGCACCGGCCGAGCGGCGGTCATGAGGGAGCCGGCGCCGGTCACCCGCCGGCCGGGCGTGGACCTGCGCGAGGGCGTCGGCACCGCCTGCGGGACCTTCGGCGAACTGCTGCAAGGGTCACTGTCCGACGGAGTCGACTTCCTCGTCACGTTCCCGATCAGCCGTGGCACCCGGGCGTGGTTCCGCTACGACCACGACGGCCCGCTGAGCGTCTTCCCGTCCCACAAGACCAAGTCGCTGCGCGTCGCGCGAGCCATGCTCGACGCCCAGGGGGCCGGCGGCGGCTCCCTGGTCCTCGACAGCGGCCTGGCCGTGGGGAAAGGGCTCGCCAGTTCCTCAGCCGACCTGGTCGCCACGGTCAGGGCCGTGGGGGAGGTGCTCGGCGTGGACACCTCGCCCGCGGCCACCGAGGACTGGCTGCGCCCGATCGAGCCCACGGACGGGGTGATGCACCCGGGCGTCGTCGTGTTCGAACACCGGACGGTCCGGTTGCGCGCGTCCCTCGGCACGCTGCCCCCGGCCACGGTGGTGGCCGTCGACGAGGGCGGTCGCCTCGACACCGTGGTCTACAACCGGCGGCCCCACCGCCGCACGGCCGCCCAGCGGCGCGAGTACGAGCGCCTGGTGCGGGACCTCGCCGCGGCCGTCGCGCACGGTGACCTCGCCCGGGTGGGCGCGGTCGCCACCCGCAGCGCCGTTCTTAACCAGCGGCTGCTTCCCAAGCGGAACCTCGACGCCATGATCCGGGTCGGCGACGAGATCGGCGCTCTGGGCGTGGTCTGCGCCCACAGCGGCACCATGCTCGGCCTCCTGCTCGACGCCGGCGACCCCGACCACCGGCACAAGCTGCTCGCCGCCTCGGCGGCATGCTCACGGCTGCCCGGCGCCACCACCGTCTTCCGTTCGTTCACATCACCAGGGAGCGCGCATGCGTTGTGACACCGTCGTCGACGCGATAGGCAACACCCCGGTCGTACGGCTGCGGGTGGACGCCGCCGAGGGGGTCGAGGTCCACGCCAAGCTGGAGCTGCTGAACCCCTACGCCATGAAGGACCGCGTCGCCCGGCAGATGATCCTCGAAGCCCGCCGCTCCGGCGCCCTCGAAGAGGGCGCGCCCATCGTGGAGAGCTCGTCCGGCACGATGGCGCTGGGAATCGCCCTCGTCGGCACCTACCTGGGGCACCCCGTGCACATCGTCACGGACCCCCGCATAGACCCGATCACCCTCGCCAAGCTGGAGGCCCTCGGATGCGTGGTCCACGTGGTGGAGGCGATGACCGGGCAGGGGTGGCAGGGGGCCAGGCTGGAGCGGCTCGCGGAGCTGATGAGCGGCATGCCCGGCGCCTACTGGCCCCGGCAGTACAGCAACCCGCAGAACCCGGCCGCCTACCGCGCGCTGGCCGGTGAACTGATCGAGGACCTGGGCACGGTGGACGTCCTGGTCGGCTCCGTCGGCAGCGGCGGCTCCCTGTGCGGCACGTCGGCGGCGCTGCTGGAGCGGCTGCCCGGCCTGAAGGTGGTCGGTGTCGACTGCGTCGGCAGCATGCTCTTCGGCCAACCCGACGTACCGGCCCGCAAACAGAGCGGACTGGGCAACAGCCTGTACCCGGACAACATCGACTACCGCCTCCTCGACGAGGTGCACTGGCTCTCGGACGACGAGGCGTTCGACGCCACCCGGCGGCTCGCCCGGGAACAGAAGATCTTCGCCGGGAACACATCCGGATCGGTGTACCGGATCCTGACCCACCTCGCCGCCGAAGCGGAGCCCGGCACCCGTCTGGTGGGCATCCTGCCGGACCGAGGCGACCGCTACGTCGACAGCGTGTACCACCACCGGCCCGCCGGCCCGATCGCCGCCCGGCCCGTCGAGGTCCCCTACGGCACGACGGTCACCCGCTGGTCTTTCGCCTCGATCCCGCGCGGGAACCGTCCCGTCCTGGCCTTTCTGGAGTCGAACACGACAGGGACCGGCATGCTCGCGCTGCGCACCGCGGTACGGCTCGGCTTCGAGCCGGTCCTGCTGGCCAAGGACCCGGCTCGCTACGCCGGCCTCGACGGCACCGGCTGCCGGACGGTCACCTGCGACACCGAGAGCGACGCGGACGTCCTCCGGGCGGTTCGGGAGGCGGCCGGGCAGCGGACCGTCGCGGGGGCCACCACGACCAGTGACTTCTATCTGGAACACACCGCGCGGCTGGCCGCCGCGCTCGGCCTGCCGGGCCACGCACCGGAGACGGTGACGGCCTGCCGCGACAAGTCGCTGACCCGCGCGGCGCTGAGGGACGCGGGGGTGCCGCAGCCGGCGTTCGAAGTGATCGGCGACTCCGCCGGCATCGCCGGTGCCCTCGCCTCCGTAGGTCTGCCGTGCGTGGTCAAGCCCGTGGGCGGATCGGGGTCGCAGGACGTGCTGTGGTGCGCCGACGCCGCCACGGCCACGGAGCACGCCACCCGCGTCCTGGCCGTCACCGAGAACGTCCGTGGCCAGGCCACCGCCCGCAAGGTCCTGGTGGAGGAGTACACCCGCGGGCCCGAATACAGCGTGGAGATGTTCTGCGACCGGGGGGAGGCGATCTGCGTAGGGGTGACCCGGCGCACCGTCAGCGCGCTGCCGTACTTCGTCGAGACCGGCCATGTCTTCCCCGCCGACCTGCCGGAGACCGCCTCCGGCGAACTCGCGGAGGCCGCCCGCCAGGCGCTCAAGGCGGTGGGCTTCGACCGGGGTCCCGCACACGTCGAGATCAGGATGACGGACACGGGTCCCGCGGTCATCGAGATCAACGGCAGGCTCGCCGGTGGCATGATCCCCGAACTCGTCCGCGCGGCGACCGGGATCGACCTGCTGGAGCAGCAGGTGCGGGCCGCCGCCGGGTACCCCGTCCGGCTGCTTCCGGACCGGACCCGGCACACGGGTATCAGGTTCCTGACCGCGCGTCGGGCGGGACGTCTCGTGGCCATCACGGGAACCGCGGAGGCGGAGCGGGTGCCCGGTGTCGAACGTGTGGTGACCACCGGGATCCCGGGCCGCGCGGTACGGCCGCCGCGGGACGCCTACGACCGACTCGGCCATGTGATCGCGGGCGGCGGCTCGGTCCGGGAGGTCGAGGAGACCCTGGACGCCGCCGTGCGGCTGGTGGACGTGGTGACCGTCGGGGACTGACCACCGGCGTACGTACGCCGTCACCGGCCCGTGCGGGGGCCGATGACGGCGTACGCGCGGTGCGGCCGTCCGCCTCTCTTCGCACGCCCCGCGGCTCACACGATCGAGCGGACCGGGCCGCGCCCGCCGCCGGCGGCTACGCGAGCGCGCCGCCGTCGGCCAGCGCCCCCCGGCCCAGCGGAGACAGCACGCTCGGGCGTGCGGTCGCCGTCCGCTGCTCCACGGCCCACGCGGCGATGTGCGCGCGCGAGCGCAGGCCCAGGGTGGTCCTGATGTGGCGGATGTGCGTCTCGACGGTGCGCACCGACACGTGGATACGGGCGGCGATCTGCCGGTTGGTCAGCCCTTCGACGACCAGCGTGGTCACGTCCCGTTCCCGCTTGCTCAGCAGGCTGTCGGCCGCTTTCGCGGGCGTGCCGGTCGCCGGGGAGCCGAGGGCGAAGGCGAGGACATGGTGGTGCCGCATGGTCCGTCCGGCTTCGAGTGAGGCGCTGGCCCGCTTGGCCGGCAGGGCCCTCAGCGCCGCGGACCGCGCCGCGGCCACCCGCTCCTGCCACCACGCGGCACCCCACGAGGCGCGCGGCCCGATCCGCTCGGCCGCCCCGATGAGCTGGAGCACCTTCTCGAACCGGTAGGCGCGGGCGGCGACGATGGCCAGTCCTTGGAGCGAGTCGACCGGACCGCGCGTGTGCACCGCGGGAGTGCGTGACGACTCGGCGAAGTACGCCTCCGCCGACGGCAGATCGCCCTTTTCGAGAGCGAGCGCGCCCGCCGTGACGAGACTGGTGTGCAGCCACCGCGGCGACACCTCCGTACGCAGCAGGGGCAGGACCTCCTCGATCACCTGCGCGGCCCGCCCCACCTCACCGTTCATCAGCTGGTACCGGGCGAGACCGGCCCGGCAGAGGGCCGTCAGGGGCTCGTTGCGCAGCCGGTGGCCGATCTTCAGGCACTCCCCGAGGTCCGCCACCGCACCACCCTGGTCGCCGCGCGACTCGTGGAGGGCACTGCGCAGCAGCAGGAGACGGCTGAGGAACGGATCGCGGTCGTGGCCGCGCTCCAGCTCCACGGCCTGCGTGGCGTGGCGCAGGGCCGTGCCGTGGTCCGCCTGCCGCCCCGCCAGAGCCGCCGCGCACGCCAGGGCGAAGCTCCGGTAGGACGGCGACTCGATGCCGCGGTCCAGGACGTGTGAGACCAGCGCCAGCGTGTCCTCTGCGGATCCCCGTGACAACTCCACCGTGGCCAGTGCGCCGACCAGGAGCAGTTGGCGCTCGTCCGTGCCGGATGTCAGCCAGCGCAGGGCGTGGGTGAGATTGCCGTGTTCCTCCTCCAGCCGCCGGAGGACCGAGGGCTGGATGAAGACGTCGCTGTGGAGGGGTTCCGACAACCGTGTCAGCCAGCTCACCAGCCGCCCGTACGTCTCCGTGTCCTCGCCTTCGGTGACCAGCCGTTCGTGACCGAAACTTCGCATCGACTCCAGCAGCCGGAACCGAGCCAGACCGTCCTGATCGGTGTACGGGGTGATGACGGACTTGGCCGAAAGGGCGATCAGCAGTTCGGACGTTCCCGGATTCGCCTCGGTGTCGTCGGCGGCCACCGCGGCGGCCGTGTCGAGCCCGAATCCGCCCGGTATGACGGACAGCCGCCGTAGCAGGGACTGTTCGGCCGGATTGAGCAGATCGTAGCCCCACTGGAGGGAGGCCCGCAGGCTCTGATGCCGCTGGTCCGCCAGGCGCCATCCGTTTGTGAGCAGGGACAGGCGGTCGTCCAGGCGGGCTCTGACCTCGACCGACGGAAACATTTTGATCAGCTGGGCGGCCATCTCGATGGGGAGTGGCAGGCCGTCGAGCCGGATACAGATCTCGCCGATGTGCCTGGCGTTCTCCTGGGTGAGCTGGAAATCGTGCACCACCGCTCGCGCCCGGTCCAGGAACAGCAGCACGGCGTCCGACCGCAGACACTCCGAGAAAAACGAATCGCCGTCCATGTCGGGCAGCGCCAGACCGGACAGCGAGAATATCGCCTCTCCGGGGAGACGCAGCGGTTCACGGCTGGTGGCGACGACCCACAGACACGGGTGCCTCGGCAGCAGTTCGCTGAGGATCAACCCGCACTGGTCCAGGACGTGCTCGCAGTCGTCGAGCACCAGAAGGCGCTCGCTCTCGTTCCCGTACGGGGCCGTCCGGGGTGCGCACGGAGCCCCGTCCTCGGCCGTCTCGCCGGCGGCGATCAGGATCTGCCGACGTATCTCGTCGATGTGGGTCAGTGCCGCCAGCTTCACGACGACGACTTCGCAGTGCCTGCTGCGCTGCTCCTGAGCGGCCAGTTCCAGGGCCAGACGCGTCTTGCCCACCCCGGCGGGTCCCGTCAGCGTCAGCAGTCGTGCGCTGCGCAGTAACCGGCTCAACTCCACCATCTCGTCGGTCCGGCCGACGAAGCTGCTCAACTGGGTCAGAGGGCCGCCGCCGACCGCTGTGCCCATTCCGCCGGATTTCTGGCGTTGCCGATAGGAGCGCTGTCGGCAGGCGTTCGAGCAGTACCGGGAGCGAAGCGGTGTCGTGCTTTCGGGGTTTCTCTTGTGCAGGTGCTTGCCGCACATGTCGCAGGAAACAGTGGTGTGGGGGGTTTCTGAGGTCAATTCCGGCACCTCTCGGTAAGTGCTGCCGTGCAGTGACGCCACCCCGTGTGATGGGGGGAGGGCGGCGTCTGCTGGGGCTGAGGGATTTCGCGACGATGGCATACGGCTGTGGTGCGCGGATGACGCTGGATCACCCGCGGACGGACGCAGTGGTGTGTGTCGTCGGAAGTGATGTCCGAGGTGCGGCCCGGCGTCGCTGGTCGCGGCTGGTGCGGCCGGGTGTTCTACGGGATTCGACGACGGGTGCGGAGCTGAAGAGGACGCGTCGGCGCCTCCCGGTCAGGGATCACCGTCCGGGGGGAGCCAGGGCGAGGAAGGGGTGTCGTCGTGGAGGAGAATCTGGCGTGTGATGTTCTGCCGGGCGGATGCGGGCCGAGGCTGTGGTCGCTGTCGTGCCCTGATGATGCACCGCGGCGGGTCGGTTGTCGGCTCAGAGGAGTAACAGGTGGGGGAGAGGCCGGCGTTTTCTCGTGCCTCCTGCCGCGGGACGCCGGGAATGATGACCGGTCGACATCCACGGCACGTACGCTTTCCCCGCGCCGGGAGATGAGAGGCCGTTGATGAGCTCATTCACGTGGGTGAGACGCAAACCGGAGCTCTCCTTTCGGGTTCCGGACCTCGATGTCACTTTGGTGACCGTGTGGTATCTCTGCCCCGTCAGCGGTTTTGGCGTCCCCTGCCAATCACGCCGCGCTTGCATCTAATCATGGTTGAACTTATGACCCAAGCCCGTTCTGTTCGCACCGCTGCCCGAAACCTGCCCGCCTGCGGCCGTGAAATACACATTTTATTCCGGAAATGCCTTGAGTGCGCTGCCTCTTGAGTGGTTTCGGCGCAGGCGATACGGGCGCTCCCGCTTGCCGGCACATGCGCGGGTGCGGACCTCTGGGGAGATCGCGGACGAGCGGCGCTTGCGCTGGGGCGCGGGGGACCTCGGCCCGGGGCGCGCTCCGCCGGACCCGGAAGCGAGGGTGCCGGCCGCAACAGGACAGGCCGGACGCGGCGGTACGGCAGACCATGATGCCCGTGCCCTGTGCGGAGGCGGACGCCGGGGTGGGCGTCGAGCGCCGCCGAGGATCAGCGGTCGAGGTCGCGGCCCGCGTGGACGACCGACCGGCCCGCGCGGCGTTCCTTGTTGTCACGGACGTTTCGGCCTCGCGTAACTGCGGCAAGCACTGGTGCCGCTCCCGGAGATTTTCTGGAGCATCGCGTTCATGTCGTGGCGAATGAGGAACGGGTGGTCGGTCGCGTGCTGCTGAGCGGTTTTCTGGAAGCGCGGTCATCGTGTGCGAACTGACCGCCGAAACGGCGAAGCCCCATGCCTCGTCCGAATGAGAACAGCCCTTCGTTTCTTCCGTAACACTCTCGTCCCCGAGAACGAGAACACGGGGCGCACGGAGTCCGGCGGCGCGCTCCACGGGTTCACCCCGGTCTCCGTCCACCACGACGGCCCCGCGGCCCCCCTCGTCCGAATCCGACGGCCCGGCGGCTCACGCGGCCGAAATCCGTGACCGGTCGGCCGGACCGGTCATGTGTCATACGGAGGAGAAACGTGCGCGCAACGCAGCAACCGGCGGCCCCGGCCCCGGAAAGCCCTCCCGAGCGGACGGGCTCCGGCGCGCCGGGTATCGCCGGCGTCGGCACCGCCGTGCCGCCGACCTCCTACACGCAAGAGGAAATCCTCGACACTTTCGGCATCACCGACCGGCGGATCCGCTCCGTCTTCCTCGGCGGTGCCATCGAACGCCGCAACCTCACCCTGCCTCCGGCCGGCCCCGGCGGGCTCCCCGCCGTCGAGTCCCAGGGCGACCTGCTGGGCAAACACGCCGTGAGCGGGCTGCGGACGGGGCGCGAGGCCGTCGAACGCTGCCTGAAGGACGCGGGCGCCGGGCCCGGCGACATCCGATACCTCTGCTGCGTCACCTCCACCGGACTGCTCACCCCCGGATTCTCCGCGCTGCTCATCAAGGACCTGGGTATCGAACAGTCCTGCCAGCGCCTGGACGTCGTCGGCATGGGCTGCAACGCCGGGCTGAACGCCCTCAACGCCGTCGTCGGCTGGGCCGCCGGCCACCCGAACGAACTCGCCCTGATGGTGTGCGTCGAGGTCTGCTCCGCCGCCTACGTCTTCGACGGCACCATGCGCTCCTCGGTGGTCAACAGCCTGTTCGGCGACGGCGCGGCGGCCGTCGCGGTCCGTGCCGCCCCGCAGGAGCCACCGTCTGGCCCGGCTCTGCTGCGGTTCACCAGCCACATCATTCCCGAGGCGGTCGACGCGATGCGCTTCGACTGGGACGACGGGCACGGCAAGTTCAGCTTCTACCTCGACCCCGAGGTCCCCTACGTCGTGGGGGCCAACGCGCGGACCGCCGTGGCACGGCTCCTGGAGGGCACCGGACTGCGCGTCGGCGACATCGCCCACTGGGTGGTGCACTCCGGCGGCAAGAAGGTCATCGACTCGGTCCGCGTGAACCTCGGACTGTCCCGGTACGACGTCCGGCACACCACCGGGGTCCTGCGCGACCACGGCAACCTCTCCAGCGGCTCGTTCCTGTTCTCCTACGAGCGGCTGCGCGACGAGGGGATCGCGGTACCCGGTGACCTCGGAGTGCTGATGACGATGGGGCCCGGATCGACCATCGAGACGGCCCTGGTGGGCTGGTGACGGAAGAAAGGTGTGCCGACATGAAGACCGAGCCCGACCGGACCCCGCTGCCCGACGGCCTGGGCATCCTGGCCCGGCTGGACGGGGGCGGCCCGCTGCCCGAGTTGACCGCGGCGCTGAACGCCCTGTGCGAGGAGGCCGGCGAACAGCGCGAACGGACCGTCGTCGCCCTCCGGTTCACGCCGCCACCGCCCGGGGCCCGCGCCTGGCCCGGCGATGTCTCCATCCACGAGGTCAACCGCTGGGAACGCGCCGTCCGCCGCCTCGAACGCCTCGACAACGTCACCGTCGCCGCCGCCCAGGGCGTATGTGGCGGCCCCGTCCTCGATCTGCTGCTGGCCGCCGACTTCCGGATCGGAACCCCCGACCTGAAGCTGGTACTTCCGGTCAACCAGGGGCAGTTCTGGCCCGGTATGACCCTCTACCGGCTGGTCCGGCACATCGGTGCGGCCCGTGCCCGCCGCCTGGTGCTGTGGGCCTCCGACATCCCTCTCCCCGACGCCGTCGAACTCGGCATCGTCGACCAGATCAGCGACGACGTGACCGGAGCCGTCCGCGACGCGGCCCTGCTGCGCGGAGGGCCCCCCGACGGTGAGGTCGGGATCCGCCGCCGGTTGCTGGAGGAGGCCGCCTCCGCCGAGTACCAGGACGCCTTCGGCGCGCATCTCGCCGCCTGCGACCGCGAGCTGCGCCGCCTGCGCAACAGCGGGCCCGGCACCTCGGCCGGGACGGCGGCGGGCGGCGCCGGGGCGGTCGGATGAGCGCCGGTGCGCCCGGCGGCGCCGCCCTCGGCCCCGTACCCGAGCCGACCGGCGGCGTCGATACGGACGCCCGCCGCCTGGCCGAGTACATCGCCGGCACGGAGCGGCAGCTCGCGGCACTGCCCCCCGTTCCCGACCGGACCCCCGACGAGCGAGGCCGCGCCGCCGCCGTCCACATGGGCGCCCGCCGGGCCCGCCGGGCCTTCCTCGCCCGGCACACCGAGACCGTCTACGGGGTGCTCACCGACGGCCTGACCCGTCCCGTACGCCTGGCGGAGCTGGTCCACGAGGCCGCCGACCGGTTCCCGGGCCTGGTGCCGACCCGCGCCCAGATGGCGGCCGAGCGCCGCTTCGTCCAGGCGGAGAAGGAGGGCCGGGAGGTCGACCAGGGCATTTTCTGCGGTGCGGTGCTGCGCTCGCCCACCGCCGGCCGGCACCTCGTCGAGACGATGCTCAGGCCCACCCCGCGCGCCCTCACGCTGCTCGACGGCTTCCGCACCGCCGGCCGGATCGAGCTGGACACCGTGCACCTGGAACGCCGGGGCGTCGCCGGTCACATCGAGTTCCGCAACGCCGACCGGCTGAACGCGGAGGACGACCGGCTGATCGCCGACCTGGAGACCGCTGTCGACCTGGTCCTGCTGGACGACGCGGTCAAGGTCGGTGTGCTGCGCGGCGGCACGGTCGACCACCCCAAGTACCGGGGACGGCGTGTCTTCAGCGCCGGGGTCGACCTGACCGATCTGCGCGACGGGCGGATCTCCTTCGTCGGGTTCCTCCTGGGCCGCGAGCTGGGCTACGTGAACAAGATGCTCCGCGGTCTGCTCACCGCCCCGTCGCCCGGTGACGGGTGCGAACGGATTGTCGGCAAGCCGTGGATCGGCGCCGTCGACACCTTCGCGATCGGCGGCGGTATGCAGCTCCTGCTGGTCCTCGACCACGTCGTCATCGAGGAGAACGCCTACATCAGCCTGCCCGCCGCGGAGGAGGGCATCGTGCCCGGCCTCGGCAACCTCCGGCTCACCCGGCTCACCGGGGCCCGGCTGGCCCGTCAGGTGGTGCTCGGCGGACGCCGGATCGCCGCGACGGAGCCGGAGGCCCGCCATGTGTGCGACGCCGTGGTGGCCGCCGAGGACATGGACGGCGCCGTCGACAGGGCTGTCGAAGCGCTGCGCGCGCCCGCGGTCCCGGCCAATCGCCATATGCTCACCGTCGCCGAGGAACCTCTCGACCTGTACCGCGCCTACCTTGCCGAGTTCGCCGTCCTACAGGCCGAACGCGTCTACGCCCCGGACGTTCTGGCCAAGGTCGAACGGCGTTGGCGGGAACGCGAACGGCGGCGCGCGGCACGGGGGAGGGCCGGTTGAGCACCGTACCCGGCCCGCCGCGATCACGGCCGCACGCCGGCCGACCGCACGGATCGCCCCAAGAGCCGTCCCCCGGCGGCACGGAGAGCGCGGCGACGGTGCTTCGGCCGGGACGGGGACACGCAGGCGGCGTGCACCGTCCCGCGGGCAGGAGGAGGTCGGGCGGATGAGGCTGAACTCCTCCTGGCTGCACGGCTCATTGCGGGATCCGGTCATCGGCTCGATCGGATTTCTGAACGAGGTGATGAGCCGCTACCCGGAAGCGATCTCCTTCGCGCCCGGCGCGCCCCACCCGGACACCTTCACGGATATCGACACCGAACGGTACGTCAGCGGATTCCTCGAACATCTCGTCCGCAAGGGACGGACTCCGGAGCAGGCACGTCGGCTGCTCCTGGAGTACGGGCCGAGCGGCGGCATCGTCAACGACCTTGTCGCTGACGCCCTGCGCCGGGACCACGGGATCGATGCCCCCGCGAACGCGCTCGTCATGACGGTCGGTGCTCAGGAAGCGATGCTGCTCGTGCTGCGCGCGCTGTTCCGCCCGGCCGGGGGCGTGCTCGCGGTGGCCAACCCGTGCTTCGTGGGCATCATCGGCGCGGCCCGGCTCCTGGACATCGATGTGGTTCCGGTCGACGAGGCGGACGCCGGGATCGATCTCGACGGCCTGGAGCGGACGTGCCGTTCCTCCAGGGAAGCGGGCCGGCCGGTGCGTGCGCTGTACGTCGCACCCGATTTCTCCAATCCCGGCGCGGCTCGCATGTCACTCGGCTCCCGTCGGCGGCTCCTCGACCTTGCGGAGCGCGAGGGCTTTCTCGTCATGGAGGACAACGCCTACGGGTTCACAGCGGCGGCCGGATCGCAACTGCCACCGCTCAAGGCGCTCGACACCGCTCAGTGTGTGGTGCATATCGGCACGTTCGCCAAGGTCGCCTTTCCGGGTGCCAGAGTCGGCTACGTGGTCGCCGACCAGCCGGTCGGCTCGGCTCGCGGCGCGACACTGCTCGCGGACGAGCTGGCCGCCCTGAAGGGCATGGTCACCGTGAACACCTCCCCGCTGTGCCAGGCCGTGATCGGCGGAATGCTGCTGGAGCACGGCGGTTCCCTGATCGAGTTGAGCCGTCGCAGGTCCGAGATCTACCAACGGAATCTGACCTGCCTGGTCGATGCGTTGGACCGGCATCTGGGCGACGGGTCGCACCCCGGAATCCACTGGAACCGCCCTCGCGGTGGGTTCTTCGTCCGGGTGCGGCTGCCCGTCCCCGTGGACGCCGCTCTGCTGGAGGTGTCCGCGGCCAAGCACGGTGTGTTGTGGACGCCGATGCGGCAGTTCTACCTGGGGCAGGCGGGCGATCACCAACTTCGGCTCTCGTGCAGCTACCTCGATCCCGAAAGGATCGGGGAGGGAGTGCGGCGCCTGACCGCCTTCCTGTCGGAGGAAGTCGAACACCGGTACCGCGGAGAACAGGCCGACGGTGACCGTGGTGCCCACCCGTGACGGAGAAAGGGGTGCACGCGGTTGTGCGTGCCCCCGACCGTCGTCACGCGAAGCCGCCGGACCAGCCGGGGCTTCGTCAGTCGGCCGCGCGCGGAGTGGATGACGCGCGGCCGTCCGGGCAGGCCGGCCCAGACGCCGAGCAGCGGCTCGCAGCTCGATGACGGGGTGGCGATCCGCGCGGCGTCGACCAGCTCGTCGACGTGCACCGTGGTGCGTCCCGCGATCAGGGCGGGTGTGGTGCCCTCCCTGGTGGTGACGGGTGATCTGCGGGTCGGCCGTCGCGAGGTGTGCGAGTGCGGCGGGCAGGACGGCGGTGCCCGTGCTGGGGACTGCCCCGAGCCGCACCGGTCCGGTCCGCGGGGTGGCGCCGGTGAGTTCGCGCTCGGCCGCCGCGAGTACGGCCGCGTCGTCTATGGCGAGGACTCGCGCCGAGTTCGACTCTGATAGCGGGGCCTGCTCGGCCCTCCGCTCCCGGCTCGTACGTCGGCGGCAAGGTGAGCGCTCCGCCACTTGACGGTGAAATCGGCCACCCTAACGGGCTAATGCCCGACAGATCACGGGACAGTACATTGGGGATGGCAACGAAGAAGACACGTGACTGCGCTTCAGGTATTCCCATGTCCGAGCGCCCAACGCGGTTTGTCCGGTACCCATAGCAGAACCGCGAAGAGGGGCCGACCTGGCCGCTTCTGTTTCCCACTTCAAGGACATGACCGGCTGCGGGGACACGTAGCCGGATGAGATCGACGTCATGGCAGCCATGGCCCGGCGAGCGGCCCGCCGGACGGTCTTCTTCCGCTCCCCGATCGCGCGGCCGACTTCAGGGCCGCCGGTATTCCCCAACGCACCTGCCCACCAACCCACCTCACAAAAGGAGTTGACCCATGAGTGGATGTGGCTGCGGGCAGTCCCCCATCGCCATCGGCGGCTGTCAGCCCTCCAAGCCGGCTTGTCCCCCCGTCGCTTGTCCCCCCGTCGCTTGTCCCGGCTCCAAGCAGTGCGAGCACTGCGAGACGACCCCGTTGCGCGACTCCGCGCCGTACCGGGTCGCAGCGACCGCGAGCAGCACCGACCCGACGCCGTACTACACCATCGCCAACACCCATGCCGCACTGGACCCTGTCGTCGCCCAGACCATTCTGGACAGTGGCACGGGGACGTTCCCGGCCGACGACGGGACGCACAACGGCCAGCACACCTGGCTCGCCGGCGTCGTGCACATCGACCCCACGTCACTGCGCGGCAACCCCACCAGCGTCACGATCAGCGTCTCGGTCCACGTCCACAACGACGGCAGGAACACGGCCTGCCAACTCTACGGCCGCTTCGCCCTGTGGAACGGCACGACCCCGATCCGCACCGATCTCCTCGGCCCACCCGATCTGCCGGCGGGTGGTGACGACAACGGCGTCATCCCCCCGACCACCGTGTCCCTCGCGGACGTCCTCGCGGGAAGGATCGTCGTCGAGCTCAACCTGGAGACAGGCAACGACGACACCTGCCGAGTCGGTCCCAAGCAGTGGACCGTCGACAGCTTCGTCCTCACCGTCCAGGCGTCCGCCCCGGGCTGCGGCAGGCCGTTCCTCCGTACGACCTGCCGTAACTGCGACGGCGCGGTCACCTGCACGACCGACACCCTCGACGGCTCGACTCCCTACGCGCCGGTCCCGCCGGTCTTCCCGGTCCCGTCCTGCCAGGACGGATGCGCCACCGCCCGCCCTCCGTGCGTCTCCACCGACCGGGGCAACGCCATCACTCGGGGCAGCGACGGGTGTCTGTACGTGCCCGACACGCCTGCTCTGGACCCGTCCCCGTGCAATGCCGCACGGAACACGACCGGTGGGCTGCTCGTGCCGCGGGTCGACCTGACGGGTATCGCTCCCGGCGGCAACATCAGCGGCGAACGGTCGGTGGACATCGACGTCACCGGGACGTCCGGCTGCCCCGAAAGGTGGCAGATCGGCGCCCGCCTCACGCCGGTGAGCGCGTTCCGCAACGCCGAGGCCCAGCACGCCAACCTGCTGGCCCGGGCCGGTACCGACGTGCCGATCCCCGAGTCCGACATCGTGCTCCCGGAAGCCGGGGTTTACCACATCGACAGCGATGTACGGTACGCGCTCGGTTCCGCCACCGGCGGCAGCGGCTACATCATCGGCTGGCTCAGGGACGAGACCACGGACACCCTCCTGACGAGCTTCACCCAGATCGCGGCGATCAACGCGGCGACGCAGGAGCAGCAAGGCGGAACCACCCACATCATGACCGAGTACCCGGTCGCCTCCGGCCCCCGGACGGTCCGCCTGCACCTGATGTTCGTCCTCACCGGCGGCAAGATCTCCAACGCCGAGGCCGGCGGCACCGACAGCAACGGCGCAACCCGGATGCGCTTCCTGAAGGTCAGGGATTAGGGCGTGCCGCGCAAGTGCTGGGCCCGGCCGCTCGTTTGACATCCGGGACCAGCACGGTCGCGTGACGGCGGACCGGTGAGCCGAGCCGTATTGCCCTGCCGTCGGACCGGACAACAGGAGACACTGACGCGGTGAATCAGCTTCAAGAGATCGTGGCATTGGCCGGCGGGGTGCTGGGCGAGGATGTCATCGGCGTCTACCTTCACGGGTCTGCCGTGCTCGGTGACCTCAGGCCGGCCAGCGACGTGGATGTGCTCGTCGTCTCCCGGCGGTCGATGGACGAGCGGGAGCGACGGGCGCTCCTGAGCGGACTGCTCGGGATCTCCGGCTCCCGGAACAAGGCCCGCCCGGTCGAGCTCATCGTGGTCGTCCAGTCCGAGGTCCAGCCATCTGGTCCGGGCGAGCGTGGCAGGCATCCCCGACCTGCTCGACGACCTGGATGGCGACACGCGCAACGCCCTGCTGACCTTCGCGCGCATCTGGACCGCATGCGCCACCGGCCGGATCAGGTCGAAGGACGCTGCCGCGGACTGGGCCCTCGCCCGGCTCCCGCCGCGTGTCTTTATTCAATTTGTTGTTGGGGTAGAAGAAGTGAGGGTTGCAGAAAAGCGACCGTACACGGCCACGACGGGGGAATCTTATGACCGGACCGGAAGATTGTCATACGAATCTGGGAAAGCCGGGGAACTCCGGCGGTGATGGCGGAGGGGGCAGCGAACGAATCCAGCCCGCTATGTGGACGTGGACCCCCCTCCCGCTGCCCGACTTCCGCAGCCACGGGCAATCCCCGGCCAGTCCCTTGGCCCGGCTGGCTGCTGTCTTCATCGACGTGGCCATCTGTATTGGCTGCATGGTCGGGGTCGCTGTCATCGGTGAAGCCGTGCACGGCTCCACCGACGTTACTGACATCGTTTATGCCGCCATGTGGTTCGTGCTGTTGTTCGGCTACTCCCCGCTTTTCACGCGCCTGTGGGGAGGGACGCTCGGGAAAGTCGTCCTGCGTATCCGCGTTGTCAAGGTGTCGGACGGAAGTCCTCTTTCCTACCGGCGGGCACTGGGTCGCCACTTGGTCCATGTGGGCATGCAGTGCGTTCCCCTTCTCAATCCCATCGACAGTCTCTTCTGTACCTGGGACAAGCCACTGGGGCAGTGTCTTCACGACAAGGTCGCAGACACCGCAGTCGTCAAGCGCTGACGAGCCGGCTCTCGCGGCCTGGCTCGCCGCCACCGATCCCGGAGCCGCCGGCGCGCCTGCGGAGGGAGAGCAGGTACGGTGCGCCGATCCGAGCGTGCGCGTGTCCACCACGCCGGGGGGAGGAGCAGTCCGTACTCGTCGCTGACCGCGCCGGTGTGCTGAGCGTCATCACTCTGCACGCCGCCCTCACCGGCCGCCCCGCCGATCGCCCCGACCGCCAGGCAGGGGTCGGGGCGATCCTCTGGGAAACCTCAAGTTTCTTGCCATACCAGGAGCACGGCAGTCATGGTGATCCACATGGCAGCCTTTTCAGGACTGAGTGGAAAGCATGACTTTGTGCCGGTCATCCGGGACGCGGACGTGATCGCGGTCGCCCTGCGTCAGGCGTTGGTCGAGGCATCCCCCGAGGAGCGCCCAGGTCTGGAACGGGCCGCCGCACTCGTGGAGTCCACCGCCGCAGCCACCGAGGGCCGGCTGCGCGCCCGCTGGGTCCGCTCCCGGCTGGCAACCGTCGGCTTCACCGGAGACATCGACTCGGTCGCGGCGGTGAAGGCGCTGCGCCAGACGGAGCCCAAATTGAGCCTGCTGGCTGCGGTGCAACTGCAGAAGGAAGCCCTGAACCATCCGGAGTGATCCGGCACTTGGTGGCACACACTCCCGTGTGGGGCGACCGTCAGCCGCGCCGCCGGGGCTTGGTTCCACCCGCACGGTGGGCCGGGCGCTCGTACGCCTCGCCGGTTGCGAGGACGCGGCCCGCTCTGTGACGAGCGGCCGGACAGCGGTTCTTCGACCCTGATGGTCTGCCGAGCCCGGGACGTGTGGGTTACGGCGCACCAGCAGGGGGAGCCGGTTCCCGTGCGCGGGTTCCCGAACCCCTGGGGACCCGGGTGGGTGTGAGGTGTTCGGCAGCGCCGGCTTCCCCCAGGGCCGCCGGAGGCCGGTGGCCAAGGGCCGGGCAAGCCGGAGCTGGGCATAGGCCGCGACCATCACCTGCGCCCGGGAACCGGCGCTCTCCCGCAGGCGCACCGAAGCCCCGCCCCAGGCCGACCGATCGTATTCCACGGGCGGCGCCCCCGGCCCCGTACTCCGGTAGCGACGCCTCGCGAGGCCAGGGGCACCCGCGTACCGGATGCGTGCGTGTGCCGCTGACCACCGCGTCGAGGTGCGGTCCGACGCTCCGGCCCGCGCACCCACCGGGGGCCACGGGCCGGTCCTCACCGAGCGGCCGGGCCGGGCGGCCGGAAACGGTCCGGCAGGGCGAGCACCTCGTCAAGGATCTGACGGACGGACTCGGGCCGATGGGCGAAGCGGCCCAGGAAGAGACCGCCCACATCGGCGCCGAGACGGGTGAGCAGACCGGGGCCCGCGCTTCCGCCGTAGATCACCCGGCTCCCGGCCAGCTCCGGTCGGGAGCCGATCCAGGAGGCCAGCGCACCGCAGACCGCGGAGATGTGCCGGGTGGACGCCGGCGCGGGCGCACCGATCGCCCACTGTGGTTCGTAGGCCACCACCACCGGGCCGAAGGTGCGGCCCGGCGAGGTGGTGTACAGGATTCGCTCCAACTCGGCGACGGTACGGTCGGCCGCCTCCTCGGGATCGCAGACGTTCGGTTCACCGACGCACACCACGGGGATGAGTCCGTTGCGCAGCGCCGCGGCGGTCTTGGCCGCGACGACCGTGTCGTCCTCGCCGAACAGCCGGCGACGCTCGGCGTGGCCGACCTCGGCGAAGGCGCAACCGATCTCCCGCAGGACGGCTCCGCTGACCTCACCGGTGTACGGACCGTGGTCCTCGGCCGCCAGGTCCTGCGCGCCGGTCCGCACTCCGGTCCCCGCGAGGATGTCGGCGACCGGGAGGATGTCGGGGAAGGAGGGCAGGACGAAAAGCTCCGCCAGCCCCTCGGTCACGGCGGGGTGGTCACGCGCGATGGAGGCGACGGCCCGGGTCCAGTCCAGGGTCTGCTGATGCCCCAGGTACATCTTGAGGCTGACTCCGACGGTGGCGCGCCGCATCACGCGGTGTCCCGTGCGCCGGCATCCTGCTCGTTCTCGTAGTCACGCATGAGCTGAACCTTCTCCGCGGACGGTGAGCCGTCGTCGAAACGGTAGGTCAGCCATTCCCTGGCGAGCCGGCGGGACAGTTCCAGGCCGATCACCCGCTGCCCGAAGGTGAGCACTTGCGCGTTGTTGGAGAGGACCGACCGCTCGACGGAGAAGGAGTCGTGCGCGGTGACGGCGCGGATGCCCCGCACCTTGTTGGCGGCGATGGCCACCCCCAGGCCCGTTCCGCACACCAGCAGGGCACGGTCGGCCTTGCCCTCGGCGACGAGTCGGGCGGCTGCGACGGCGATGGTCGGGTAGGCCGTGTGCCCGTCGGCGTCCACACCGACATCGGTGACCGAGGCGACCAGGTCGCTGGAGCTGAAATCCTTCTTGAGGGCTTCCTTGTAGTCGTGGCCGGCGTCGTCCGAGCCGACGACGATGCGGAGCTTGGTGGTCATCGCGGTACTTCCTCTGGTACGGGTGGTTGCCGAGTGAGTCGGTGGTCAGGGCTGGTGGACGGCGGACTCGTCGGCCCGGCCGCTGAGTCGGTCGTGGACCGCGCGGACGATCAGCGCCAGCGAGTACGCCCCCGCGTCGGGTGTGCCGAGGCTCTTCTCGGCGTGTGGCCGGGCCCGTCCGGTACGGGGCAGCAACTGGGCCGTGGCATCGGCGGCGGCCTGTGCGGAACTGGCCGCGATGTCCCAGGACTCGACCAGCCCACGCCCCTCGACGGTGCAGGTCTGTAGTGCCCGGGCGAACGGGACCAGGACATCGACCATGGTCTTGTCCCCCACGGCGGCGCCGCCCAGCCGCATCACGGCGGCGCCGGCCGCTGCCACGCCCTCGGCGACCGTGGTCGCCGAGGGGCGCGCCCTGTCGCCGATCGCCGTGCCCAGCGACCGCAGGATGACGCCCCACAGGGCGCCGGAGGTACCGCCGGCCCGGTCGGCCCAGCCGTCCGCCGCCCAGGCCAGTACCGTTCCGGCGCCCGCGCCGGCTGCCAGCGCCTCGCGCGCCGCGTCGCAGGCGCCGCCCGATCCGTGCCGCATACCGATGCCGTGGTCGCCGTCACCCGCGACAGCGTCGATGCGACCCAGTTCCTCGGCGTGGACGTCGACGGTGGCCCGGATGGCGGTGAGGGCGTCGAGGACCGTCGCGCCCACGTCGCGGGACTCCTCGGTGGAGGGCGGCACGGTGACCTCGGCGGGCCGCGGCGCGTCAGATGTCCCGTGGTCGGTCACGTCCACGACGGCCTCGTCCCCGATCCTCCCCTTCCGGAACGCGGGGGCGTCCGCCGGCGCCTTCCACAGCTCCTCCAGCTCCTCGGTCAGCCACACCAGGGTGAGGGAGAGACCGGCCATGTCGAAGCTGGTGCACAGCTCTCCGACCTCCGGGTCCACGATGTGGACGCCGGCGGCGGTGAGGAGTTGGGCGACGCGGCGGTACACGACGAAGAGTTCCTCGTACTTGACCGCTCCCAGACCGTTCAGGATCAGTCCGACCCGCTGCCCGGCGACGTCCGGGACCTGCGGGGGGAGTTCGGCGAGCAACGTCCGCACCAGTCGCTCGGCGGCCTGGTCCGCGCTCGGCAGATCCTTCTCGCCGATGCCCGGTTCGCCGTGGATTCCGAGCCCGACCGCCATACGACCCTCGGGGACGGTGAACAGCGGGCCCTCGGCTCCGGGCAGTGTGCAGCCGGAGAACGCCAGGCCGAAGGAGCGGGTGCGGGCGTTGGCCGACTCCGCGATCCGTACGACCTCCTCCAGCGACGCACCGGACGCCGCGGCTGCCGAAGCGGTCTTGAAGACCACCAGGTCACCGGCCACCCCCCCGCCGCTTGTGCGCCTCGGACACCGAGGCGCTGGAGATGTCGTCGGTGACCGCCACGGTCCGGGTCGGCACTCCCTGGGCCGTCAGTTGTTCCGCCGCCTCCCCGAAGTGCAGCATGTCTCCGGCGTAGTTGCCGTAGGTGAGAAGAACCCCAGCGCCTCCATCGGCGGCCAGGGCGACCTGCCGAACGCGGTGGGCGGACGGAGAGGCGAAGACCTCACCCACGGCGGCCCCGTGCGCCAGACCGCGACCGACCAGCCCGGCGAAGGCCGGGTAGTGGCCGGAACCGCCTCCGGTCACCACCGCGACCTGTCCGGGGACCGGTCCGGTGCGACGGACCACGCCTCCCGGTACGGCCCGCACCCATGCCCGGTGTGCGGCAACGAAGCCTTCGAGCGCCTCCTGCGCGAAGACGGCGGGGTCGTTGTAGAGGCGTGTCATCGTGGAATCTCCCAGAACGTGCGGCTTGCGGAAGGGGGCTGGGCGCTCAGAGCACCTGCACGACGGCGTCCAGCGCCAGGATGCTCACCAGGCCCGTCACCGCCTGGACGGTCACCAGGAGGCTCCAGGTCTTGAGCGTTTCGGGGATGGTGAGCCCGAAGTACTCCTTGAACATCCAGAACGCGCCGTCGCTGACGTGGGAGAAGATCATGGCGCCGGTGCAGGTCGCCAGAACGATCAGCTCCACGGGGGTGCCCGACTGGTGGGCGAGGAGCGGCGCGACGATGCCGGTGGCGGCGGCGACCGCCACGGTGCCCGAGCCCAGCGCGATGCGGAAGATCGCCGCGATCAGCCAGGCGAACAGGACCGGTGAGATGGACCAGTGCTGGGCCGAGTCGGCGATGATGTCGCTCAGCCCGATGGCGGAGAGCATGCCCTTGAGCGCCCCACCGGCTCCGATGATCAGGAGCAGGTTGATGACCGGGGTCAGGCCCTTCTTGGTGTTGGCGAGCAGCGACGGTCCACTCCATCCCAGGCGCAGGCCCAGGGCGTAGTAGGCGTACAACACCGACACCAGCAGGGCGATGACCGGGCTTCCGACGGCGTCGAGGACCGGGCTGTACCAGCCGTGGTCGGGGAGCGCGTCCGGAAGGAGGGTTCCCACGATCATCATGACCGGTGCGACCAGGACCGTGGACAGGCAGGCCGCGAGCGACGGCGCGGTCGTGGAGGTGACGGTGGTGCTTTCCCTGGTGGCCACCGCGGTCCCGCCACCGGTGGTCGGCGCCGGCGCGCCGCCCCCTTCGCCGCCCCCGTCACCGGTCCGGCCGGCGCTCTCGCCCTTGCCGACCTCGCCCAGCGACTGGAGGGCACCGCCGTCGGCTCCGCCTATCCCCCATCGCGCGACCATCCGGGGGAAGAGGATGGCACCCACCACCAGCACCGGGATGCCGACGAGTGAACCGTAGAGGATGGTCACGCCGAGATTGGCGTGGTAGGCGCTGGCCGCCATCACGGAGGCGGGCCCGGGGGGCAGCAGGGCGTGCGAGGTCATCAGGCCGGCCGCCATGGGCAGACCCACGGCCAGCATGTTGACGTTGTAGCGGCGGGCCACCGAGTAGACCAGCGGAACGAGGAGCACGAAGGTGACCTCGAACAGGTTGGGCAGGCCGATGATGACCGCGGCCAGGCCGATGCTGATCGGCATCCAGACCTTCGCGCGGTTGCCCACCAGTACGTCAGCGATGCGGTCGGCGCCGCCCGACTTCAGCAGAAGGCCGCCGAGGACCGTACCGAGCGCGATCACGATGCCGGTGACCGACAGGGTGCTGCCGAAGTTGGACGTGATCGTGTCGACCGTCTTCGTCGGCCCCTGCCCGTTGGCGAGGCCGAGGAGCAGGGTCGAGATCAGCAGACCAAGGAACGGGTGCAGCTTCGCCTTGGCTATGAGGAAGATCAGCAGGAGCACGGCAACGACACCGCTGCCGAGTATGTACAGGGACGAGTGCATCGCCCTCACCTCGTCTTTGAGAATGGGGATGGACCGGCCCCGTCTCCCGGGGCGGTTCGACTCGCTGGTGGGGCGGCACGGCCATCGGCCGTGCCCGCACCGTCAGGCTCGGGAGCGCGCGGCCTGCCGCGACGCCAGTGTCGCGGCCAGTACGAACGCGTTGCGCGCGGAGTTGGTGTTCGCCAGGCCCTTGCCGACGATCTCGAACGCGGTGCCGTGGGCAGGAGTGGTGACCGCGATGGGGAGGCCGCCCTGGACGGTCACCCCGCCGTCGAAGCCCAACAGCTTCATGGCGATCTGCCCCTGGTCGTGGTACATGGTGACGATGCCGTCGAAGGCACCGTCCCGGCCCTTGAGGAAGATCGTGTCGGCGGGGAAGGGGCCCTGGGCCTTGATGCCCGCCCGCTGGGCGGCGGCCACGCCGGGGGCTATCTCGTCGATCTCGTGGCGGCCGAAGAGGCCGTTCTCACCGTTGTGCGGGTTCAGGGCGGCCACACCGATGCGGGGCTCCGCGATACCCGAGTCCCGCAGCATCTCGTCGAACATGGTGATGATCTCGGTCACCCGGTCCGCGGTGACGCGGTCGGCGACCTCGGCCATCGGGATGTGCGAGGTGATACGCGCCGTCCAGAGGTCGGGCAGCACGTTGATCTCCGAGGTCGGGCCGGTGTGGCCGAGCAGCTCGGCGAACCACCGCAGTTCGTCCTCCTTGGTCATCCCCGCTTCGTGCAGTGCCGTCTTGTTCAGCGGCATGAAGCAGATGCCGTCGACCTCGCCGGACTGCGCGAGCGAGACCGCGAACTCCAGGGCGGCGAGCGTCCAGGCCCCCGAGGCCACGTTCACGGCACTGGTCACGGTCGGCAGCGGTCCGGGGCGGCCCGGGTCCACCAGGGCGGGGCGGCCGGTTCCTCGCTGATCGGAGACGTCCAGCTCCACGCTCGCCTGTTCGGCCGCCCGGTCCAGTTCCTCGCGCGAGGCGATCACCAGGACGTCGGCCAGTTCTTCCAGCTCGCCCGAGGCGAGCAGCTTCGCGGCCAGCTCACCGCCGATCCCCGACGGGTCGCCCAGGGTGAGCGCGATGGTGGGGCGGACTGTTGAGGACATGGAGTGCTCCTTGTTCAAACGTACGGACGGGCGGGGCGGGCGGACCGCCGATGGCGCGGGCCACCTCGTCGTCCCCTCGCGGTGGCCGGCGAAGCCCGGCGGAGTGCCGGGCGCCGGACTGCGGCCGGGTGTTGTTCGTGGCCCGGCGGCCGAGGACGTGCGGTGTGTCACAGGGGTACGGTCAGGGCGCGTCGGGGTGGCCGGCACGGGCGTCGACGCCTTGGGTCTGGGCGAGGAGACGGCGCAGGTACTCCCGATTGGTGGCACTGACGCTCAGCCCGTCACCGCCATAGTGCTCCACGCAGAAGGCGCCGCGGAAACCGTGATCGATCGCGTACCGCACGGCTTGGCGGTAGTTGATCACGCCGTACTCCATGGGCGCCGGAAACGTGACGACATGCCCACTCGTGGCATCTTCTGAGCGGAAGTAGTTCTTGACGTGCCAATAGTTGGCATACGGCAGAGTCTTCTCGACCATCGCCTCCGCCCGCTCGACCGGGCGGTGCAGCCGCTGGAGGTTGCCGAGGTCGGGGTTGAGCCCCACCCGGGGGTGGTCAACGTCACGCACGAACCTGACCGCGCTGTCCGCCGTCCCCAGGTAGGTGTCCTCGTACATCTCCAGGGAGACGGCGACCCCTACCTGCTCGGCGTGCTCGGCCAGCTCCCGTATCCGGGCGACGGCGAGGTTCCACACCTCGGGGTCGTCGGGGTCCTTCGCACCGGGGGCGGTCCAGAACCACAGGGCGTCCTTCTGCCGCGCGGTGAGCGCCTGGAAGAAGCCGAAGGACACGATGCCCGCTCCGAGCTCCACGGCCGCGTCGATGACACGGTGGCTGTAGGCCAGATTCTCCGGGCCGTGCACCGGGTCGATGACGCTGCGCCGGGCGGTGGACAGGGCCGGGACGGCGAGTCCCGCCTCCGCGGCGACGGCGGAGAACTCCGCGCGGCGGGCCGGTGACAGGTCGGCCACCCGCAGCCAGGAGTCGGTGGGGTCCACCTCGGTGAACCCCGCTGCCGCGACCTCGCGCAGAGACCGCGCCCAGCCGTCCGGGCTCTGGTCCTGGGTCGATTCACCGCTGGGGGTGGTGCCGGGGAACTGCAGCATCGCCGCCGCGATGGGCCAGTTCTCCGGGGTGAGTGTGCGATCTGGACCAGCCTTGCTCATGAAGGGCTCCGTGCGTGGAAGGAAGTGCGGCCCGCCTGAGCCGGATATAAAATCTTCTATAGAAAATTACTCACGGACTTCATCGTCGTCAATACCTGATTGACTTCTCCGAAACATCGCCCGCGAGGAGAGCCATGCAGACGCCCGAGACTCCGCCCTTCGTCAACGGACGTCAGGTCCTCACCGACGGTGTCCACGAAGCCCTTCTCGCGATGCTCGTCGACGGCACCCTGCAACCCGGCTCCCCGATGCGCACCGAGACCCTCGCCCAGCGGCTCCAGGTGTCCGCGACCCCGGTGCGGGAGGCCCTGGCCCGCCTGGAGTCCACCGGCATGGTGCGCAGAGTGGCCCGGCGCGGATACCGGGTCGCGGAACTGCCCACGCGGGAGGAGCTCGCCCAGCTCGTCGAGTTGCGCATCATCCTCGAACCCGCCAACACCGAACGCGCCTGCCGGCTCGCCGACGCGGAGCTCATCGACGCCCTGGCCGACACCGTCCACGCGCAGCGGCAGGCCCCCACCGGCCCGCACTACGAGAACTTCAAGGAGTTCCTCCAGGCCGACTGGGCCTTCCACAGCCTCATCGCCGCCAACACCGGCAACCCGTTTCTCGAACAGGCGTTCAACTCGTTCAACGGGTACATGCAGCGCTACCGCATGTTCAACGACCATGTCATCAGTGACGCCCAGGAGAGCTCCGCCGAGCACGCGGCCATCCTGGACGCCTTTCGTGACGCGTCACCCGCCGATGCCGCGACGGCCATGCGTCACCATCTGGAGAACCTGCTCACCCGCGTGCGCGGGCAGGACTGAGGAGTCGGCCACCGAGCGACTGACGGGGGCCGCGCGTCGGGGCTCGGCCGTCGACGGACACCCCGCGCGCGACCCGGTCCCCGCCAGAAGACGTGGCCGTGAGCTCACCCTTGCCCCCGGCCCCGGCTGTTCTACGGTGCGACAGGTCTGGGTGCCTCGTCCGGTGGGGGAGAGGCGGGTGAAGACGACGTGCTGCCGCTCGGGCCGGCGGGTGGGGGAGTGTCGGCGGGCACGGACGGGTCGCCCTGCGAGAGGAGCCGGGGCAGCACGAGGAGGACCGCTGCCAAGGCCGCGACCAGAAGGACTGTCGTGGCCTTGCGCAGTCGGGGGCGGATGACCGTCCGTGCGCGGGGCGATGATGGGAAGGCCGGGCCGGGGGCGGTGACTTGGTTGGCCCGGGCGTGCAGTGCGGCGCGAAGGCGGTCCTCGACGGCTGTCATGGCGTCTCCTTCAGTCTTTTGGCCAGAGCCGTGAGTGCTCGACTCGCTGTGGACTTCACCGCGCCCCGGGACAGGCCCAAGGCCGCCGCGATGTCCGCTTCGGACATGTTCGACCAGTACCTGAGAACGAGGACCTCCCGCTGGCGCAGGGTGAGCAGTCTCAGTGCTCGCAGCACTTCCTGGTGTTCTTCCTTGAGGAGGATCTCTTCTTCCGGCGGTGGGGCGGGGAGGATGCGCGGGGGGATGTAGGCGCGCACGGTGCGCCTCCTGCGCAGCACGTCCCTGGCGGTATTGACCACGCTGCGCCGTATGTAGGCTTCGGGGTCGGCGATGTCGCCGGGCATGTCGCCGTGTCGTCGGTAGAAGGCCGCGAACGCTTCCTGGACGACGTCCTCGGCTGTGGGGATGTCGTCGACCAGGAGCACGGCCAGGCGCACGAGGTCGAGCCTGCGGTGGCGGTACAGTCTGTCGATTTCCTCCGACGCCGTGCCGGACAGCCCGCCCTTGAGGTCCGATCTGTCGCGGTCGTGGGAGAGGCGGGCCAGCAGCCATCGCCACCGGCTGCGCGGGACAGCACCTTCACAGGCGGAAACGGCAGCCATCAGCGCCTTTTCCCCGTGGGCGGGACGGTGACGTCCTGACGCCGGGTGTGTCGGCCGTCATCCGGTCCGGAGTGCCGTGGGGACATCGGGCGGATGCCGCCACGGATGGTGTCCCAGCGGGTTGTTTCTGGCATATGCGTCAACCTAGTGCGTGAAGCGAACGGTTCAGGGATCGCAAGGGGGCGCCCTCTACTGGGAAGGACGTGTGGGGCGCCGACAGGTTGCAGTTCACCGCGCGGTGCGGGCGTGCGGCTGTGGCGTGGCCTGTCCGTCTCCCGCTTCCGGAACATTGATCGTCGCGGCCCGCAACCTCGGGCAGGTCCGCACGTCTGTCAAGGCGTAAGGGATGTTCCGATCTGGTGCGGCGTGCTTGTCCGGCATGCGCGGGACACGTCGCCGTCGGATGTGAGACATGAGGAAGACAGTGCTGAAAGTCAGAGTTGCCGCCGCCGTGCTGGTGTGCCTGGGCCTGGTGTCGGGCTGTGCGAGCCCGGCCGGCGGGTCCGGGGACGCCCCGGAAAAGGGTGCTGCGACGTCCACCGCGCCGGTGCCCTCCGGGGCACGGAGCAGTGCTCCGGTGGCACCGCCGGATCACAAGCCGGCCTCGTACGAGCCGGGCTCTCCCGACCGCACGGTGCGCACGGCGCGGGGGTATCTCGTCAACACCTGCGTGCCCGAGGACCTGAGGAGCAAGGCCACGACGCTGACGACCAGCGACGGGGTGCATCTGTCGGCGCTGGTCCTGGGGGACGGGCCCGACGGTGTTCTTCTGGATCACGAACAGGGCTACAGCATCTGCTCGTTCGTCGACATCGGGCGGCAGCTGGCGAAGCGTGGCTATCACGTGGTGATCCCCGAGTACCGCAATCACGGTGCGTCCCAGAAAACGGCCGTCAACGAGCACATCGACCGGGATGCCCGTGCCGGACTGACGGAACTGCGGCGTGTCGGCGCGAAGAGGGTGTTCCTTGCGGGAGCGTCGTGCGGGGGGACGACGGCGGCGGTCGCCGGGGTTGACACGCCCCTGCGGGTGGTGGGCCTGTTGATGATGTCCTCGCCCGCCCGTTGCGGGGGGGACGGCGTGGCGGCGGTGAGGAAGCTGAGCGTTCCGACGCTTCTCGTGGTGTCGCCCGGTGACATGGAGGGGGCGGTGGAGGAGCAGGTCCGTGAGGTCTACGCGGCCTCCGCCGCCGGCAAGAAGGAACTGGTCATCGACAAGAGCGGTTTCCACGGAACGGACATGATCAAGCGGGCAGGTGCTTCGGGGGCCGCGTTGCAGGACCGGGTCATCCAGTTCGTGACGGATTCCTACGCCGCCGCCCACTGAGGACGGTCTTCACCTTCACCCCGGGCAACGGCCACGAGCGGGACCGGACGCTCCCGGCCGGGCCGACCCTGTACTCACCGATGGAGACATGATGAAGCGACACACGCGCACGAGGGCTTCGGCTCGTCTGCTGGGCCTGTCGGCGGCGGTGCTGTCCGCCGCGGCAGCGGCCTTCACGTATACGGAAGCACCCGGTGCCGCGGCACCGAACGAGGCGACGGGACCGAGCACGGTGTCTTCGTCCGTCTCCACCAGGACGGTCCGCTACGACTTGGGCGATGAGGCATGGCGCCTGCCGCAGACCGGTCAACCGGTCGAGCTGACCGGGGTGGTGCACTATCCCGCCGACCTGGGCACGGGGCGGCATCCACTGATTGTGATGCTGCACGGCCTGCACGACACCTGCGCCGACCGGAAGGCGGACGCGGCGCGCACAGCTGCCGAGCGCAACGGTGACGACGCCGGGTACGAAGCTGCCAATGCCAAGCTGTCCGCCTGGCCGTGTGCGTCGGGAACGCCCGCTCTGCCCAGCGAGCGCGGATACGACTACCTGGGCCGCCGGTTGGCCGAGCAGGGCTTTGTCGTGGTCTCGGTCGGCGCCAACGGCGTCAACGCCTCCTCCGTGTGGGGGGATGACAACGCCGCCACGCGGGCGGATCTCATCAACCGGCATCTGCGCATGTGGCAGGAGCTCAGCTCCCGGGGCAAGGGTGAGCTCGCCGGGAAGTTCACCGACCCGACGACCGGAGCGGCACGGCGCGTCGGCTTCGCCCACCACGTGGACATGGGCAACGTGGGGATCATGGGGCATTCCAGGGCAGGGGCCGGGGCCACCTGGCAGGCGGCCGACAGCCATCGGGGGCAGTGGCCCGAGGGTGTCGAGGTCAAGGCGGTGGCGGCTGTGGCGCCCGCCTACAACGTGATGACGGAGAACATGTCCGACTACACGATCACCAAGATCCCGTTCGCCACCTTTCGGGGAACATGCGACGGACAGGTCGGCGGTGAGGCACTCTGGTTCGCGGCCGACGCGGCCAAGGGGAACCGGAGCGGCTTCTACCGGTTCGCGATCCACGGGGCGAACCACAACTACTTCAACACGCAGTGGTCGCCTCGGAGCCGTCAGGTCGCGGCCTCCGACGACGCCATGCCGGTGGAAGGACACCCCGGGCAGTGCACCGACCGTGAGGGTGCGGCGCCGGCCAGGCGGCTGTCCGAGTCGCAGCAGCGTCGTGTCGCCACCACGTACCTCGGTTCCTTCTTCCGCCGCTACCTCCTCGGCGACACCGGGCAGGACCAGGTACTGACAGGGGTGCGGCATCCCGACGCGGCCATCACCGATGTGGACGTCACCGTCGGCACTCCCTGAACGGCAGCCGTCCGCGTAAAGGGTTCTCCGTTCGCACACCGCCGGTCCGCAGGACATGTCCTCGCCTCGTGTACGGGGCGGCGACCACGTGTGTGTCCCCACTCCGGTGCACCCCGCATGTGTGCGACGGGATCGGCTTGTCCCTCGCACACCGGCCGTCGGCCGATTCCGGCGGCCGGCCCTGCACCGTCCTGCGCGGGATCGGATACGCGCTCGCCGAGGCAGTGAGCCGGCGGGGCGGTCCCATCGGCGCCCGGGGAGGCCGGCGGTCCTTCTCCGGGCGCCGGCCCTCCACCCGGCCGCCTTCTGCCGGCAAACCAGCAGGTTTCGCTCCGAGCCGCCACGAAAGCGCAGGTCACGATCTGAAACCGGCACTCACTCAGCCCCGGACCGGTGTGCTCGGGCCGATGTCGTACGCCTTCTGTACGAGGCTCGGGTGGCTGCCGTCGTTGAGCTGTCGGTCCCACAGGGCATCGACCTGCCGGCGGGCCTGCGGCTCCATCTCCTCCCGGTCCCGTATCCGCGGTCGGCTCGTCCGCGAAACCGCGGCTGCGGCCTCGGCCACGGCGGTGTCCTGCTCCCGCGAGCCGCCACCGCTCCCCCCGCCCCCCACCTGTCCGTCGACGGTGAGCGGCACCCCGCCCGCGAAGACCAGCACCCGGCCGAGCCCGGACAGGGCCTTGTTGCCGGGGGAGCCGGTACGGTCCGCCTCTGCGACGCCCGCCTCGATGATCCGGCGGCTATCGCTCAGATCCACGGTGTGTGTGCTGTGCATGAGAGACACGCCAGATCCCCGATCGTCCGCACGCCTGCCGGCACGGCGGCCCCGTTTCCCCACGACACTCCAACGGGGCTCGTAGGGCCACCGGCGTCCCGTGCCCCGGAACACCGCCGTCACCGTGGCAGGGCGTCGGGATCTGCTCTGCAACTCGCCGACCACTAAGTCGGCTTGGCGGGCTCCACCCCTGAGCGCAGCGATGGTCTCATCGCGCTGAACCTCGCCGGGCGTCCGGAGGACCGGCTGCGGGATGAGGGCGTTCCACACGGTGAGCCGTGCGGTTCAGCCGGCCGTTGCCCCGGATACGCGGAGGGCCGCGGCATGCCGCCCGGCGCCGCCCTCGCCGCCGCGAACCGCTCCCGAGCCGGTGCCCTGGGTGTCATGTTCCCCAGCCGCTTTTCAACGCGACAACCCGCCCATTGTACGGGAGCGTCGGAGCAGAGGGGCCGCCGGCTTCAGAATCAACACGTTCTGCTGCAATGAGTCGAATCTCTCTTGGCACAAGGCCCGATGGGCAACCATGCTTGTGCCAGCTCGTCGTCGTACTGGGTGACTCGGGGGAGTGCACACGGTGAATCGCCGCTTGTCCTTGATGCTGGCCGGAGGATGCGCCAACACCCAGGCGCTCGCGTTGTTCGCGGTCCCGCCCGTGATCGTGCTCGTCCCGGGCGGTTACTCCGCGATCGTGGACGATGTCGCCGGGCGTCCCGTCGGCGGGTATCTGCGGTTGTTCGGGCTGGACTTCGACGGTTTCATGGTGAAGGACTACGGGCGGCTCGACGGGTGGGTGCCGCAACTCGTCTTCGTGGTCTTGAACGCGGTGCTGGCATACGCGGCGTTCCGGAGCGCGCCGGGAGTCAGGCCGCGCGTCCGTACGGTTCTGGGCCTGGTCGGTGCCATGCTGCTGGCGGCGGGAGTCGCGGAGCTGCTGGGGGCGGCCCTCGACCCGGAGTGGCAGGGGGCCACGCTGGGCGACAACGAGTGGCTCGGCAGGGCCGTCAGGCACCGCACCGCGTCCGCTGCCGCTCAGTTCGCGCTGTGCACCGCCGTCGTGCCGCTCATCCTCTGGGGCACCGTCTGGCTGCTCCGCAACTGGTCGCCGTTCCGGGCAGTGGTGGGGACAGCGGATGCCGCGGACGCCCCTGGTGACGGTGATGAGCGGGAGCGGCAGTCACCCCCGGCCGCCGCCGCGCCGTACCGACGGCGGAACGTGGTCATCGCGGGGCTGATCCCGGTGGTGCTGCTGGCGGTCGCCGGTGGACTGCTGCTGCGTCACGAAGCCGTGCGGGGCTGGGACCCGTCCTCCACCACGTTCGACCCCGAACTGCTGCGGGTGTACCGGCCTCCGGGCTGGGTGGAGGAGTGGAGCGGTGTTCTCTATCCCGCGCTGCGCATGCGTCCGCTCCGCACGGAGAGCACCGCTAGGTGGGCCGCGACGCTCGGGGTGTGTCTCGTCATGCTCGCCGTACTCGCGTGGGCCCTGCGTGCGCCGGCCCGCCGCGCACTGGCCGCACAGGGGGCCAACAGGCGCCCACTGCACCTGTTCATGGGGTGCTGGTACGCGACGGTGCTCGCGGCCGTGGCCGCCGCGTTCGTGGAGGGCGGGCTCTTGGACCGGTGGGCCCCGCGCCGTACCGGCACAGAGGTCGTCCGCCCCTTCGCTGCTGCCGTCGGCGACGCCGTACGGTTCGGCACGGCCTGGGGATGGGCCACAGGGGCGGCCGTCGTGGTCGCGGTCCTGCTGACCACGCGCGGCGGGCGTCGCGCGGAGAAGGGTGACTGAGCGCCATGCCGAGCAACCGGAACGGTCACAACAGTCCGAACGGACCCAGCACTCCGAACAACCGAACACCGGACCGCACGACGCGGCGGGGCGGGGCGCTCACCCGGCTGAGCGTCCGCAGGAGCGGGCGGACTCCTCCGGGCCGCACTCCTCCTGGACAGGCGTCTTCGGAGCCGGGCGGCGGTTCCCGACTGCGCTACCTGAAAAGCCCCGCCACCTGGCTGGCCGGCATCCTGCTGGCCGTCGCGACCGTGACCTTCCAGGACACACTGAGCGGCGCGGTGAAGGCGATCCTGCCGCTCGACCGGCTGCCGGACCGCCTCTCCCCGCAGAACGCCATCGACGTGGTCGAGGTCAGCGACGTCAAGGGCACCGGCCTGTACCTGGTCCGTGGCGACGTGGACGGCGCCCTCCTCGACGCATTCGGCTCCGGTGAGCGGACGCGGCGGCGGGACGCGGACTTCGTCGACGTAGGACAGGCCGAATGGATGGTCACACTGCAAGGCCGCGCCGCCCAGCAGGTCAGAATCACCGACATCGTCCCGGAGGTGGAAGGCGGTACGTGCGCGGCACCGCTTGCCGGCAACCTCGTGTCCAGTCCCGGGCAGGGTGTCTCGGGCGTCATCTCGCTCACACTGGCCATCGACGAACCGGCACCCACGCTCAAGGTGCCCAAGGACCAGGAGCGGTTCACCGGGAAGAAGCCGGAGGCCGGGCCCGACGAACCGTTTTTCACCGGTCCCGAGGCACACCACATCACACTGGAAAAGAACGAGAGCGAGGCGTTCGTCATCGAGGCGACCGCCGAGCGTGGCTACTGCCGCTGGCGTTACCGCGTCCACTACCAAGTGGGTGGCAGCCCGGCGGAGATGGTGCTCAGCCGACCGGGTGGAAAGCCCTTCGAGCTGACCGGCCGGCTGGCCGGGGCGAATCGCTACCGGTCCGTCTACCACAGCGGTGTGTGTACGGGTACGGGGAAGTGGCTCAAGATCACGGGTGAGGAGTACGCGCGTGCCCTGCGCAGGGACAAGGATGCGCTCTGCCCCGGAGCCGAAGGCCCCACCGGATGACTTCCGTCCCTTCCCTCACCGTTTCCCTCGTCATGCTCGATGTCGAAGCGCAGCCAGCGCACCGCTCCACCTCGGCGCGTTCCGCGCGGACGCACTCCGTGGCACTCTCGGCGAAGCCGACCCGTCGGCGGTGTACCCGAGCGAAGCGAGACACGCGCTCACCTCGACGGTTCGGCCTTCGGGAGCCGGCCTGCACCATGCCAGGAGCGTTCTTCAGCGGCCTGGGTGGTCCCCTGCCCATACCGCGGGAGTTCGGCCTGACCACGGACTCGCCTGTTCGAGTTGTCCGGCGAGGCGGAACAGTCGGCTTTCAAAGCCGTATCCGGCGGCGAACTGCATACCGATCGGGAGCCCCGTCCCGGCGTCGGCCGTCACGGGTACGGACATGGCGGGCGTGCCCGCCACGTTGAACGGCAAGGTGAACGGCGACAGGTCATTGATGCGCTCGATCCAGCCGAGACCGTCCAGTGTCTCCGCACCCTCGGTATGGGTGCCCAGAAGCACGGGAGGCTCCGGCAGCGTCGGCGTGAGGAGGATGTCGTACGCGTCGAAGTACCGCGCCAGGCTTCGGGCCACCCGGTTCCGCATCGTGAGAGCGGTGAGGAACTGCGCGCCGCCGACCCGCTGCCCGTAGTGGTAGCCGGCGAGGGTCGTCGGCTCAAGGGTCGAGGAGTCGACGGGACGGCCGAAGGCGCCGGCCAGCCCGTCGACCAGGGTGGTGAGGTTCACCGTCATGAGCCGGGCGTTGGCCAGGACGAATTCCTCCCAGTCGGCGCCGAGGTCGACCTCAACCTCCTCCACCTGGTGACCGAGGGACTCAAGCAACCGCACGGTGCGGGAGAGGGCGTCGGTCACCGGTGCGGCAGTACGGCGTCCGCCCCACGCCTGGGTGAGGACACCGATCCGCAACGAGCCCGGCTGACGGGTGACTTCCTCCGCGTACGGCCGTGACGGCTGCGGGGCGAAGTAGGGGTCGCCCGATTCCGGGCCGCGTATCTGGTCGAGCAGTACCGCACTGTCGCGTACGGTGCGGCTGACGCTGCCGTGCACGGCCAGGCCGTTGAAGACCTCGTCGACATCGGGCCCCATGGAGACCCGGCCACGGGTGGGCTTGATCCCGAAGAGGCCGTTGTAGGCGGCGGGGATACGGAGCGATCCGGCGGCGTCGGTGCCATGGGCGACCGGGACCACCCCGGCGGCGACAGCGGCGGCGGCGCCTCCACTGGAACCGCCCGCGCTGCGCTCCGGGTCCCACGGGTTGCGGGTCGCGCCGTACAACGCTGATTCCGTCGAGATGCCATAGGCCATCTCCGGTGTCGCGGTGCGCCCGAACGTCACGAGGCCCGCGCGCCGGAAGCGCCGCATCAGCGAGGAGTCGGCGCCGGCGACGTTACCGGCCGCCAGACGGCTTCCCAGCTCCATCCGCCTCCCGGCCATGGCCACCGCGATGTCTTTGATCAGAAAAGGGACGCCGGCCATCGGCGTGCTGCCGGGAACAGGCTCGTCGTCGGTCGGCCAGGTCTCCACGACGGCGTTGATCCGCGGATCGACTGCCTGTACAGCCTCACGTGCGGCTGCCTCCAGTTCGGCGGGGAGCACCTCGCCCTCGGCCACCAGCTCCGCCAGCCCGACCGCGTCAAAGCTCACGTACTCAGAAACTCTCATCTGCCACTCCCGGACCAGAACGATACCGTTGAGCATCGAACGATACCCCACGGTATCGAAAGGGTCAGGCTGGTACCGTAGGGGTGTGAACCCCACCATCGACCGGCCGGAGTGACGGAGCAGCCATGGCATCGACCCTCAGAAGGCCGAGCAGAGTGGCGAAGCTGCCGCCTCGTGAGCGCATTCTCGACGCCGCCGAAGAGCTCTTCCAGAGAGAAGGGATCCGGCAGGTGGCGGTCCAGGCGATCGCCGACAAGGCCGAGACCACCAAAATGGCGATCTACCGGCACTTCGAGACCAAGGACGCGCTGGTCGCGGAGTGGCTGCGGATCGTCGCCGCGGACTATCAGGCGGCCTTCGACCGGGTGGAAACCGAATACCCCGACCAACCCGAGGAGCAGATTCTGGGCCTGGCCCGCTTCATCGCCGAGGGGCTGCCGGCGATCTCGTACAGGGGCTGCCCGTTCATCAACTCCCTCGCCGAGCTGCCCGACCGCCTTCATCCGGCACGGCAGGTGATCGAGGACCACAAGGCCCACCAGACCCGCAGGCTGGTCGGCATGTGCACCGCAGCCCAGATGCCCGACCCCGGACAGGCCGCGGCCGAGATCACTTTCGTACTCGAAGGGGCGCAGGTCAGCACACAGAACGGAAGCATCGATCAGACGGGAGACCGACTGATGAGGATCGTCGAGGGAATCGTGGACCGGCACCGCTCCCACCTCTCGGCGGACACCGGGGTGTGACCGAGGTACGCGCCAAAGGGGCAACGGGATGATCCTGAAGCCCTGAGCGCCCTCCGCCCAGGCCCGCCGGCGCGCAGTCGCCGCACCCCACCTCGTCGCCCTCGTCCGGGCCGGCGCCCGCTTCGAGAACGGTCACCTCATTGAACGCCCCCACGGAACCCGCCGAAGCGTGAACCATCTCAAACAACCTACGGAACCTGACAGTTGCACGACAGAATCAGCGCCGATGGCGCTACGCTGCTGTGCCGTGCAGAGGACGCGTCTCGACACTGCTCGGATCCGGGCGGCTCGCCGGGTAATCGACCCGGTCTTTCTCGACACTCCGCTGTACCGCTGCGAGGCTCTGGAGCCCGCCCTCGGGTGCACGGTGAGCATCAAGCTCGAAACGGCGAACCCGGTCCGCAGCTTCAAGGCCCGCGGCACCGAGGTAATCGCGGGCCTGCTCGCCGACAATGCCTCACGAGCCGCGGTGTGCGCGAGCGCGGGCAACCTCGGCCAAGCCCTCGCGTGGTCCGGCCGCGGTCGGGGGATCGACGTGACCGTTGTGGCATCCCGCTTCGCGACTCGGGCCAAGCTTGATCGCATCCGCGCCTTGGGTGCCGCGCTGGAGCTGGTGGACGGCGACCACGAGGTGGCCCGCGATCGGGCAGCGGCCATCGCACGGTTCGACGGCATCCGGCTGGTCGAAGACAGCCTGGACATCGAGACCTGTGAAGGTGCGGCGACCATCGGGCTGGAACTGGTGGACACCGCACCGCCCTTCGACACTGTCCTGATTGCTCTCGGCGGCGGGGCGCTGGCCACCGGCGTGGGTCATGTGGTGAAGGCGCTGGCACCCGAAGTCGAGGTGATCTGCGTCCAGCCGCTGGGCGCACCGGCGATGACACACTCGTGGCGCAGGCGACGTGTCGTCATCACCGACTCGACCGACACCATCGCTGACGGCGTCGTCGGCCGGCGTCCCATCCCGGCTGTCCTGGACGACCTCCTCCTGGTCGCTGACGATGCCGTCCTGGTCCAGGAGGCGTCGATCATCGCCGGTATGCGGATGCTCCTCGACCACGCCGGCCTCGTCGTCGAACCGTCGGCCGCGCTCGGCATCGCGGCGATCCTCGAAGACCGTGACCGCTTCGCCGGCCGACACGTCGTTACCATCGTGTGCGGCAGCAACGTCGACGTAGACGCCTACCACCAATGGGTCGGCGCGGCTCCCATCCACAGGTCTTGACCGTTGCTCGGCAGCTCACCGGGGAAAACACATGACCGAGACCACGTTGTGAGGCGAGTCCAGCCAGACCGTCCGGCGCTCGGGGGTGATGCTCAGGCCCGCGCGGTCGCGTTCCGGCCGTCCTCGTTCGACCCACTTCCGGTAGGCCCGTTCGGCCTCGTTCCAGAGGGAGCGCGGGCCGTACTCGGTGACGACGTAGTCGGCCGCCGCCTACGACGTCCGGTCGTCCGCGAGGATACCGTGTACGTCGCGATGACCCGATCGTACGGCTTCGGCGGCCCCGTGTTCCTCGTCGGCCGCGTCGAGCGCGTACTCGATGCGCCTGTCCACCTCCGGGTCGTAGAGCTCGGCGGCCTCGTCGGCCATCGCCTGACGGTAGGCGGCTTCGTACTCGGCGCGCCGCTGCGGGGTGAGGGACGCCAGCCACGCTTCGTTCCGTCGAGGGGGTATGCGGCCGGCTGCTGGCCGGGGCGTGGCGGTGCTCGCGACGCAGCTCGGCGAGGACGTCGGGGAAGCGGCGCCCGGTGAGCTGCCCGGTCCCCGGGCCGAAGTCACGCCGCCCCGGCCGTCGCCGGAGCGGGGCCGGCGCAACAGGCTGCTCCTGGTGCCGCGCATCGGACCACGCGGTGCCGGACTGGTCGTACTCGTTCGTCGCCGCACTCACCCCGGACCGCATCTCGTGGACGCGGATCCTGGACGTGGTCCGGCTGGGGCCCGCCGACGATGCCACGGCCGTCACCCACCCCCCCCGTCTCCTCGACAGCTTCCGCGTCGGCGTCCCTGCGGACGGCGGCCCGCGCCCACTGCGCGGCCCGGCGACCGTCGACACGGACGAGGATGACGAGCGGTGATGGGGCCCGAGGGCTGACGCGGATCGCATCCCGCCGAGGATCAATCGACGGACTTGATCGTTTTCATGGTGAGGTGGGAGGTGAAGCGCAGGACCCCGGGAAGTCCGCTGAGCTTGCCGGTGAGGAAGGCTTCGCAGGCGGCGTGGTCGGCGACCGCGGCACGGATGAAGTAGTCGGGGCGACCGTACATGCGGCGGAACTCGATGACCTCTTCGTAGGAGGCGACGATCCTCTCGAACTCTTCAAAGCTCTCGCGGTCGTTGGCGTAGATCTCGACATCGATGAGGACTTCGAGGCTGCGGCCGATGGCGGCCGGGTCCATGACGGCCCGGTAGCCGGTGATGATGCCGGCCTCCTCCAGTCGTCTGACGCGGCGCAGGCACGGCGGCGGGGTGAGGCCGACCCGTTTGGCGAGCTCGACGTTGGTCAGACGGCCGTCCTCACGCAGATGCAACAGAATTTCGCGATCTGTCGAATCAAGTGCCATTTCATTGCTCATAACCTGATCATAGAGCCATGATGCGCAACCATATAAGGTCAGTTCTTTCCTAAAATGTCCCCATGTCAATACGCTCTGTTGTCGTCGCGGCGTCCGCACGGCCTGCGCCTGGTCCGGCAGACCCCGCCTCGCCCGAAGCGCGGACAGCGTTCCGCGAATCCCTTTCGGTGGGGCTGGGTTTCGTTCCACTGGGACTTGCCTTCGGGGCGCTCGCCGCCCAATCGGGTCTGGACTGGTGGTGGGCGTCACTGTCGGCCGCGGTCGCCTTCGGCGGCTCGTTCGAGTTCCTGCTGATCGGTCTCGTCGTCGCCACGGCGCCGCTGGCGTCGGTGGCGGCCGCCGCGTTCCTGGTGAACGTGCGGCACGTCTTCTACGCGCTGTCGTTCCCCCTGCACCGCGTGCCCGGCCGGCTCGGCAAGGCGTACAGCACGTTCGCCCTGTGCGACGAGGCGTACGCCCTGGCCTCGGCCGAGCGGGCACGCTCCTGGCCCGCCGCTCGCATCTTGTGGATGCAGTTCTACCTGCACGCGTACTGGACGGGAAGCGCGACCGCCGGGGCGCTGCTGGGCTCTCTCATCCCCGAGGGCGTGACCGGTCTGGACTTCGCCCTGACCGCCCTGTTCACCGTGCTGGCGCTGGACGCGCTGCGGGACCTGCGCGGCGATCTGCCCACCCCGCTGCTCGCCCTGTGCAGTGCTCTCCTGGCCCGGATCCTCTTCCCGGACCAGATGCTGCCGGCCGCCTTCGCGCTGTTCACCGCCGGTCTGCTGGCCCGGCACCTGGTGACCGCCAGGAGGACAAACCGTGCCTGACACCATCTACGCCGTCACCGCCGTCCTTGTCGCCGCCGCGGTCACCTGGGCGCTGCGGGTCCTGCCGTTCGCCGCCCTCGCCCCGCTGCGCTCCAGCAGCACGGTCCACTACCTGAGCACGCGCATGCCGGCCGGCGTCATGCTCATCCTGGTCGTCTACTGCCTGCACGACCTGTCGGTGACCGAGGCACGTTCCGTGGCCCCGCTCGCGGCGCTGGCCGTCACCATCGGCCTTCACCTGTGGCGCCGCAACGCCCTGCTCAGCATCGTCGGTGGCACTGCCGTCCACGTCCTGCTGACCAGCACCCTCTTCGCCGGCTGAACCGGCCCTCGGGCGAGCCGATCAGCACCGTCCCGGCCGGAATGGTGATCATGCTGCCGGTGGCGGCCGTCGCCCCGGCGATGGGCAGTGTGGGGCATGTCAGCCGCCGGCCATCGCGGGAAAGCGCGGTGAGCTGACGTCGCCCGTCAGGACGGTGTCCAGGCCCTTGAAGTCGCGGACATTGTCCTGGCCGAGGTAGATGTTCGTCCACGGGACCAGCTGTCCCTGCGGGACAGGAGACGGGGCACCAGGACCGGGTAGGTCTCGGTCAGCCGGTGCAGCGCGGTGCCGACCGACGTCCCCCTTCTGCGTCCGGCCCCACGAGGTCGCCGGCCGGCTACCTGCTCTCCGTCGGACGTTCACCGTCAACTCTGACTATTCTCAGCCACGTCGACTCGCGCCATCGATGCGAAATTCACGTTCTTCACGCCCGTGACCACTGGGCCAGTAGGCCCGGCGGCGGTTTTCGGGTGTATGTACTACGCCGCGATGCGTCCTGCTGAGGTTAGTCACTTGCAGAAGTCCCAGTGCCGACTGTCAGCGAGCGGATGGGGGCTCCTCAACCTGAAGGCCGGGGTGGTCACGGCGGGGAAGGAGTGGACGGATGACGGTGCCGTTCACGAGGTCCACTCGCTGAAGCGACGGGCGGCCAAGGCGACGAGGCCCGCGCCGATCCCGCCTGCGCCGGTGCGCATGCTGCGCGAGCATATAGAGAGTTTCGGTGGCGCACCCGATGGACGTCTGTTCCGCAATGCAGCGGGAAACCATGTCGATCCTTCCGCGTACGGCATCACATGGGGACGTGCGCGGAAGGCCGCACCGACTTTCGATGAACACGCCCTTGAGCTTGCGACACGCCCCTACGACCTGCGCCACGCACGAATCTGATTCTGGCTTGCCTCCGGTGTCGACCCGGCAGAGTGCGCGCCGCGCCGGACAAAGCATCCCGGTTCCCTTCCGCTGCTCCGCCAGGTTTCTGGCCGAGGCACGGAACCATGCCGACAGCCTGATCGAGGAATCGATGCGAAGGTGGGAGGGGCGGGACGGCGGCGCAGAGGACGCATGAACCGGGCCCTGGCCCGGAAATGCCCCGGAACAGCTGCTCAGAGGTGGGACAGCGGTGGGACACATCGGGAATCACTCCGCACTTCGCCCCGTGGCTCGGATGCGCGCCAAGGAGGGCGCCCGACAGGTGAAACACCTGGTCAGGCGCCCTCCTTCGACGTCTAGAAGAGGCCCATCCTCTTCGGCGAGTACGAGACCAGAAGATTCTTCGTCTGTTGGTAGTGGTCCAGCATCATCCGGTGGTTCTCGCGCCCGATCCCCGACTGCTTGTAGCCGCCGAACGCCGCGTGGGCCGGGTAGGCGTGGTAGCAGTTGGTCCAGACACGTCCCGCCCGGATCGCGCGGCCCGCGCGGTAGGCCGTGTTGCTGTCGCGGGTCCAGACGCCGGCGCCGAGGCCGTACGGGGTGTCGTTGGCTGTCTTGACGGCGTCGTCGAAGTCGCTGAAGGAGGTGACCGCGAGGACGGGGCCGAAGATCTCCTCCTGGAAGACGCGCATCCGGTTGTGGCCCTCGAAGATGGTGGGCTGGACGTAGTAGCCGCCCGCCAGTTCGCCGTCGTACTCGACGCGTTCACCGCCCGTCAGCAACTTGGCGCCCTCCTCCCGGCCGATGTCCAGGTACGAGAGGATCTTCTTGAGCTGGTCGCCGGACGCCTGCGCCCCGATCATGGTGGCCGTGTCCAGCGGGTGGCCGGGCACGATGGCCTCCGTACGGGCCACGGCGGCCTTCAGGAAGTCGCCGTAGTGGCCGCTCTGGACGAGGGCGCGCGAGGGACAGGTGCAGACCTCGCCCTGGTTGAGGGCGAACATGGTGAAGCCTTCGAGCGCCTTGTCGCGGAAGTCGTCGTCGGCAGCCCATACGTCGTCGAAGAAGAGGTTCGGGCTCTTGCCGCCGAGTTCCAGGGTGACCGGTTTGAGGTTCTCCGAGGCGTACTGCATGATCAGCCGCCCGGTCGCGGTCTCCCCGGTGAAGGCGACCTTCGCCACGCGCGGACTGGACGCCAGCGGTTTGCCCGCCTCGGGGCCGAAGCCGTTGACGATGTTGAGGACGCCGGGCGGCAGCAGATCGGCGACCAGACTCATCCAGAGGTGGATCGAGGCCGGGGTCTGCTCGGCCGGTTTGATGACGACGGCGTTGCCCGCGGCCAGGGCCGGTGCCAGCTTCCAGGACGCCATCAGGATCGGGAAGTTCCAGGGGATGATCTGGGCCACCACGCCCAGCGGTTCGTGGAAGTGGTACGCGACGGTGTCGTCGTCGATCTCGCTGAGCGTCCCTTCCTGCGCCCGCAGCGCACCCGCGAAGTAGCGGAAGTGGTCGATGGCCAGAGGGATGTCGGCGGCCAGGGTCTCCCGGACCGGCTTGCCGTTCTCCCAGCTCTCCGCGACCGCCAGCTCCTCCAGATGCGCCTCCATCCGGTCGGCGATCCGGTTCAGCACACCGGCCCGGTCCGTCGCGGACGTCCGTGCCCAGGCGGGCGCGGCACCGTGCGCCGCGTCCAGCGCCCGTTCCACGTCCTCGGCGGTGCCGCGGGCGATCTCGGTGAAGGGGCGCCCGTTGACCGGGCTGGGGTTCTCGAAGTACCGGCCGCGGGCCGGCGGAACGTACTCCCCGCCGATCCAGTGGTCGTAACGGGACTCGAACGAGACGATGGCGCCCGCACTGCCGGGCGCTGTGTACCGGGTCATCTCCGTGGCCTCCCGAATTCCGCGCCGCCCGCCGTTGGGCGACGCCCGCCCGCACGTTAGGCACCCGTACGTTGCGAGCGCGTTGCCCGAGCGGCGGCGGGCCGGATCAGGAGCGGGACGCCGGATCAGGAGGGAGGCGCGGTGCAGGGGGGACCGTGTTCGATCAGGACGGAGTGGCTCTGATCAGATCGGCGCACTTCTCGCCGATCATCATCGTGGTGATACACGGATTGACCGTGGGCAGAAAAGGCATCACCGACGCGTCCGCCACCCGCAGTCCGTCGACTCCCTTGACCCGCAGCGACGGATCGAGCGGTGAGTCCGGATCGCCCGGCGGCCCCATCCGTACCGTGCCCGCCGGGTGGTAGACCGTGTTGTGGGTGGCACGGATGTACGAGAACAGCTCCTCGTCGGAGCGCGCCGACGGCCCCGGCGCCAGTTCCGCCCCGGTCCACTCCGCCATCTCCTCCCGGCCGGCGATCTCCCGGGCCAGCCGCAGCCCGTAGGTCATCACCCGGATGTCGTGCTCGTGGGTGAAGTAGCGGGGATCGACCTCCGGCTTGTCCCGGAAGTCGCGGCTGCGCAGCCGTACCGTCCCCCTCGACCGGGCCCGGGTGACGTTCGGGGTGAGGCAGAACGCGTTGTCCGTGGTCGGATAGCCGCGCCGGTAGGTGTTGAGGTCGAAGGGGACCGAACCGTAGTGGAACATCAGATCCGGCCGGTCCAGGCCCGGTTCCGTGTCGGTGAAGATCCCGATCTCCCACCACTGTGTGGAGGCGGTGACCATGGGGCGCTTCGCCTCCCACATGATCACGCCTTCCGGATGGTCCTGGAGGTGCGAGCCGACCCCGGGGGAGTCCACCCGTACGTCGATCCCGTTGTCGCGCAGATGCCCGCCGGGGCCGATGCCCGACAGCATCAGCAGCTTCGGCGAGTCGATGGCACCGCAGCAGACGATCACCTCGCGCCGCGCCGCCACCGCGCCCGTGTGGATCGTGTCCGGCTCCAGATACTCGACGCCCGTGCACCGCCCGCTCCGGTCGAACGTCAGGCGCTGGGCCTGGAGCCCGGTACGGATCTCCAGGTTCGGCCGGCTCCCCAGGACCGGGTGGAGATAGGACACCGAGGCCGACGAACGGGTGCCGTCCTCGCGGGCGTTGATCTGGAACCAGTGTGCGCCGCGCACCACCGTCGTACCGGTGTTGAACGGGGTGACGGGAATCCCCGTCGCGGCGCACGCGGCCAGCAGCGCCCGGCCGCACGGATCGTTCGGCGGTACGGTCCTGATGGTGACCGGTCCCGACCGGCCGTGGTGGTCCCCGGGCGCGTCGTTGGTCTCCAGCCGCCGGTAGAGCGGGAAGCAGTCCGCCGCGCTCCAGCCCGTACAGCCCAGCGCGCCCCACTCGTCGAGGTCCTCGGCGGGCGCCCAGAAGGCGATGCAGGAGTTGTGCGACGAACAGCCGCCGAGCACCTTGGCGCGGGCGTGCCGCAGGAAGCTGTTGCCGTTGACCTGCGGCTCCACCGGGTAGTCCCAGTCGTAGCCCGACTCCAGCAGGGCCATCCACCGGTCCAGCCGCAGAATGCTCTCGTCCCCCACGTCCGAGGGGCCCGCCTCCAGCACACAGACGCTGACATCAGGGTCCTCGCTCAGCCGCGCCGCGACCACCGATCCGGCCGTTCCGCCCCCGACCACCACGTAGTCGAACGTGTGGACCGTGTTGTCCGCCGGTGTCGGTGTCATCGCTGCTCCAGTTCAGTGGGACCGAAGTTCAGTGGGAACGGTGGGATTCGAGCGTTCCGGTGCGCCCGCGCTGGACGAACCAGTAGTAGGCGAAGCCGCCGACCGCGACGATGCCCACGAAGAGGAAGGCGCCCCAGCGCAGATACCAGTGGTGCGGGCCGGTCGCGTTGTAGACCTCGGGACGCGGCCAGGCGAGGTTGATCGACATGGCCAGCCCCCACAGCACGGCCAGGATGTTGACGGGAAGCCCGAACCGGCCGAGCGAGAAGTGCCCTTCGGCCGGCTGCCAGTCACCGCGCAGCCGACGGATCAGCATCGGTGTGGTGACCAGCAGATAGGCCACGTAGATCATGATGATCGCGATGCTGGTGATCACCGAGAAGATCTGCGGCTGATTGATGTTGATCACCAGAATGCAGATCCCCACGATCCCGATGAAGATCGCGGGCACCACCGGCGTACCGAAACGCGGGCTGACCCGGGCGATCAGCGAGGACGCGGGCAGACAGTTGTCCCGGGCCATCGCGAACGCCAGCCGGATACCGGCCGCCTGCACCGCCAGCGCGCACACCGTGATGGCGACGACCACGCACCACAGCACGATCTGGCCGACGGTCGGGCCGAGGGTGGAGAGCACCACGTACTGGAGCCCGTCCGCCGACAGGCTCTTGGAGCGCAGATCCGGAACGGACAGCAGCGCGAAGAGCAGGATGAGCCCACCGATCAGGAACGACGCGATGAGCGCCCGCAGGATCGCGCGCGGCGCGTTGCGGCTCGGGTTGTGCGACTCCTCGCCGAGCGAGGACGCCGTGTCGAATCCGTACATCACATACGCGGAGGCGAGTGAGGCGGTCAGGAACGCGCCGAAGTAGCCGAGCGATTCGCCGCTGCCGAATCCGTTCGTGCTGACGACCGCGGACGGTCCCCGGGTGATGTGCGCGGCCAGCAGACCGATCAGCACGACGGCGGCGATCAGCTCGATCATCACTCCGGCCGAGTTGATCCGCGCCATCAGCTTCACCCCGAAGGCGTTGACCAAAGTGGTGAAGAGGATCAGAACGCTGCCCAGCAGCACGGCGTTCTTCGCCGCGTCCGTCGCCCCGCGCCCGTCGCCGACGAACTGGAAGACGCCGGAGATCTGCGGCAGCGTGATCTGGTAGGCGAGCGCGACGGCGGCGAGGGAGACCATGGTGGCCGTCACCATCATCCAGCCGCCGAGCCAGCCCACATGCGGTCCGCCGAGCTTCTTCGACCAGTTGTAGACCGAACCGGCGACAGGGTAGCGGGCGGCCAGCTCGCAGAAGCACAGCGCCACCGTCAACTGCCCCAGGAAGACCATCGGCCACGACCACCAGTAGCCGGGCCCGGCGAACTTGACGCCGAAGTAGAACAGCTGGAACGTGCCGGTCAGGATCGAGATGTAGCTGATCCCGGCGGCGAAGGTGTGGAAGTTGCCGAGGGTGCGCTTCAGCTCGGGCTTGTAGCCGAAGTCCTTGAGCCCCTGGTCGTCGTCCTGGCCCTGGATCTCTTCCGCGGTCGGAGGGACGGACGGGGGATCGGGCGGATTCGAGGGGCCCTCGCCGGCTCCGCTCACTCGAACCACCTCAGCGGTTTCGGGGCGAGGTTACGCCATACGTGTTTGGTCTCCTGGTACTCGGCCAGCCCCGCCGGGCCCAGCTCACGGCCGAAGCCGGACTGCTTCATCCCGCCCCACTCCGCCTGCGGTACGTACGGCTGGAAGTCGTTGATCCATACGGTTCCCGCGCGCAGCCGCGCGGCCACCCGGTGCGCCCGGCCGACATCCCCCGACCAGACCGCGCCGGCCAGTCCGTACACCGTGTCGTTGGCCAGCGCGAGCGCCTCGTCCTCGTCGCGGAACCGCTCGACGGTCAGCACCGGGCCGAAGGACTCGTCCCGTACGACGGACATCCCGGGCGTGCACTCGTCCAGCACCGTCGGCAGGTAGTAGAACCCGTCGCGCAGCGCCGGGTCGTCGGGCCGGGCGCCGCCGCAGCGCAGCACCGCGCCCTCCGCGACACCGGCCGCGACATACGCCTCGACCTTGGCGCGGTGCGCCGCGGAGATCAGCGGCCCGGTACGGGCGTGCTCGTCGAAGGGGCCGCCCAAGGGGATCCGCCGGGCCCGGGCGACCACGTCGCCGACGAACGCGTCGTGCAGCTCGTCCTGGACCAGCAGCCGCGCCCCGGCCGAACAGACCTGTCCCGAGTGGAGGAAGATCGCGGTCAGGGCGTAGTCGACCGCCGCCTCGTAGTCGGCGTCGGCGAAGACGATGTTGGGATTCTTGCCGCCCAGTTCCAGAGCGATCCGCTTCACGGTCGGCGCGGCGGCGGCCATGATGCGCCGCCCGGTGACCAGACCGCCGGTGAACGACACCAGATCGACCCGGGGATCCTCGGTGAGCGGCGCCCCCACGGACGCTCCCGTGCCCAGGACGAGATTGGCGGCCCCGGCGGGCAGCCCCGCCTCGGCCAGCAGCCGCATCAGGAGAACGGCCGTGTGCGGGGTCAGCTCACTGGGCTTGAGGACGAAGGTGTTGCCCGCCCCGAGCGCGGGGGCGACCTTCCACGCGGTCTGGAGCAGCGGGTAGTTCCACGGGGTGATCAGCGCGCACACACCGACCGGCTCGTGCACCACCCGGCTGTCCACTCCCGGGTCCCCGGTGTCGACGACCCGGTCCGTGCCGCCGGCGGCCGTCAGCGCACCGAAGTAGCGGAAGCAGTTCGCGATGTCGTCCATGTCGTACTCGCTCTCCACGAGCCGTTTCCCGGTGTCCAGGGACTCGGCTCTCGCGAGTACAGCCTTGTCGCGTTCCAGCAGGTCGGCGACGCGCGACAGCAGCCTGCCGCGCTCGGCCGCCGGGGTCGACGGCCACGGGCCGCGGTCGTACGCCTCCCTGGCCGCGCCGATCGCCGCGGCCGCGTCCTCGGGCCCGGCCTCGTCCACGGTCGCCACCAGGGAACCGTCCGCGGGACAGCGGATCTCACGGGTGCCCCCGCCCGCGGCCGAGGTCCAGGTGCCACCGATGAACAGCTCCGGCATGACGGCTCCTCCGGGTCGGCCGTGGAATCGGGCGGAGCGCTCCGGCACGCTCCCGCCGGTCGCCGGACCGCGCCGGGATGCTCCATCCACCGACACTAAGGAGATATGTCCGCATCCGCCTGTGGGCGGTCGTGGGGGACGGACGGGCAGCGGCGGGTGCGGTGTCAGCGGCGCTGCCAGGCGTCCAGTTCGCGTACCCGCGCGAGCGCCGCCGGGCGCTGGGGCACGGGGAGGGCCGAGGCGAGCGCCCGCCACACCGGCAGATCGTCCTCGCCCCACGGGCTGTAGGCCCAGTCGGCCAGCAGCCTCGGGTCGCGCCGGGCGATCAGCGCCGCCCGCAGCTGGTCCGCCAGACGGCGGCGCAGCCGTACCACCGTCGGCGCCTGCGAGCCGGGCAGCAGCGGCCCGGTGTACGCGCCCATCGCCGAGGTCAGGGCCCCGGACGCCAGATGGCGGGCCACGACGTCGAAGTCCGCGTCGACGGGCCCGGCCAGCCGGTAGGGACGCGAACACAGCAGCCCCGGCCCGAGCAGTGCCCGCAGCCGGGAGAGTTCGGCGCGCGGGGTGACCGGTGTGACCGATCCCTCCTCGTACAGTTCCACCAGCAGCTCGTCCCCGGTGACCCCGTCGGGGCGATGCGCCAGCAGGGTGAGGATCTCACTGTGCCGGGGGCTCAGCCCCACCTTCCGTCCGTCCGCCACGAGCAGCGCGCCGTCACGGCCCAGCGCCGACAGACGTACGGTCCCGGCCGCCGGCGCCGGTGCGGCCAGGGCGAGCTGCGACTCGGCGGCCCGCGCCACCGCGCCGACGAAGGCGAGGCTGTGCGGATGGGCGAGCCGGTCGCCGCCCGTGATGTCGACCGCGCCCAGCAGCCGGCCGGTGCACGGATCGTGGACGGGCGCCGCCGCGCAGGTCCAGGGATGCGCCGGCCGCTGGAAGTGCTCGGCTGCGAAGACCTGTACGGGCCGGTCGACGGCGATCGCCGTGCCGGGCGCGTTCGTCCCGGTCGCCGCCTCCGCCCAGCGCGCTCCCGGTACGAAGTTCATCCGGCGGGCCAGCAGCCGGGTCGCCCGGTGCCCCTCGACCCACAGCAGCCGCCCGTGCGCGTCGCACACCGCCATGAGGTGCTCGCCGTCCAGGGCGTAACCGCCCATCAGCTCCCGGAACAGCGGCATCACCCGGGACAGCGGATGGGCGTCGCGGTAGGCGGCGAGCTCGTCGTCCGGCAGCTCCACCTGCGCTGTCCCCTCGGGGTGCACCCGGGCCCGCGCCGAACGCCGCCAGGAGTCCGCCACCACCGGGCGGACCGGCCGCTCGACCAGCCCCGCGTTCGCGTACGACTCGTAGGCCCGGCGCAGCGCTCCCCGGCGCCGCGCCGGATCGGCGCCCGCCTCCAGCGCCACCCAGGTGTCGGTCAACGGCGCCTCCCGGTCGCACCTCGCGGAAGGGAACATCGTCGCTCCGGTCGGCCGGACGGGGCAAGCGCGCGTGCACGTCGGCGGCCCCGGACACGCCCGGCCGAGGAGCGGGCCGGGACGGGCGGGACGGGGGAGCGGGAGGAGGAGGGCCGGGGATGCGCCGGCCTCCGAGCCCCGTGACCCAGGGGCCGCCGGTCACCCGATCGGCCGAAGCACACCCCGGGCGCCCCCGGCACCGCACCCTGCCCGGATCACTCGGCCGACTCGGCCGCCACAGCGGTCACCGCGGCCAGAGCCGCCGCCGGATCGTGGTCGCCCGGCCCCGCCGGGACCCACCGGCCACGCTCCTCCCGGTAGGGCCACCAGCGCCCGTCGGGCCCGTACCGCAGCTGCGCAGGAACGTGCTCCGGCGGCGCCCCGGCCGCATTCCAGCGACCCGCGCCGGCGTGGCGCAGGGCCGGGCGGTCGCCCTCCTCCCAGGCCGCGCCGAGGGCCGCCTCGGCCCGGAGGAGGGCCGCGGTGTCCGGGGCCCACTCCCCGTCGAGCACGGCCAGCGCCTCGGCGCCCCCGTACCGCCACGCGCGCACCGCCGGGTCCAGCTCCTCGGGTGCCGGTCCGGCGCCCGCCGCGAGGCGTCCGGTGAGGGACGCGGTGGGGTGCCCCACGGTCCGCCCGGCGGCCGGAGGTGCGGCGGCGGCGAGCCGTACGCAGTCCTGACGTACCGTCAATTCCTGCTCCACCGGCTGCTGTCCGTGGTCCGGACGGAGCGCGTCGGAGAGCATCCGCAGCGCACGCGCCGCCGTCGCCGCGGCCAGGAACCCCAGTGCCTCCGTGTCCACACCGTCCGGCGGAGCCTTCCCGGTGTCCAGCGACGGCGGCTGTCCCGGCTCCGGTGGCAGCGGTCCGGGAGCGGGCAGCGGCGGCAGTATGTCCCGCGCGGCGAAGGCCGTCACCGCGTCCACCCCGGCAGGGGATCCGCTGCCCGTCGGTGTGCCACCGTCCGCCGGCGCTCCGTCGTCCACCGGCGCCCCGCGCCGCTGGAGCGCGTCGAGGAAACCGCGCTCGCTCCGGCCGCGCAACAGCAGCAGCACGAACGGGTCCTGGTCCAGCAGCCGCGCCAACTGGTAGCAGAGCGCGGCGGAATGCGCGCAGTGGTCCCACGCCTCGCAGCCGCACTCCGGCTCCAGATCGCCCAGGCCGGGCAGCAGTTCCACCCCCGCGCTCGCCGCGTCCTCCACCAGATGCGGCGGCATGTCCCGGTCGAGCAGCGCCGCGACGTGGCCCGCCCGGTCGGCGGCCATCGCGACGAAACGGTCCCACTCCTCGTCGGTCAGCCGCCGCAGCAGTACGTCACTGCGGTGTGCGGAGCCGTCCCGGTCCCTGACCACAGCGGTGATCCGGCCGGGCCGCACCGAGACGGCGCCGACCGCGCCTTCCCTGGCCCGCGCCCGTCCCGCGCGCAGCTGCCCGCCGTCCAGCGCCGCGTCCTCCAGCGCCTTCAGCCAGGCCCGGCCCCACCAGGTGACCGCGAAACCCCGGCCCCGGGCGGGCGGTGCCGCGGCGAAGGTGCGCACCTCGTCGTCGGCCGTACGGTCCGTACCGCTCATCGGGCGCCCCCTCGCAACTCCACCAGATCCGCCAGTTCGGCGTCGGTCAATTCGGTCAGGGCGGCCTCGCCGGAGCCCAGCACGGCGTCGGCCAGCCGCTGCTTGCGCGCCAGCATCTCGGAGATCCGGTCCTCGATCGTGCCCTCGGTGATCATCCGGTGCACCTGCACGGGGCGGTCCTGGCCGATCCGGTACGCGCGATCCGTCGCCTGTGCCTCCACGGCGGGATTCCACCAGCGGTCGAAGTGCACGACATGCTCGGCCCGGGTGAGGTTGAGTCCCGTGCCCGCCGCTTTCAACGACAGCAGGAAGACGGGGATCCCGCCGCTCTGGAAGCGGTCGACCATGGCCTCGCGCTCAAGAATCGGGGTGCCCCCGTGCAGGAAGCCCGTCGGCACACCGCGCGCCGTCAGATGTCTCTCCAGCAGCCGCGCCATCCGTACGTACTGGGTGAAGACCAGCACGCTCGCGCCCTCCGCCAGGATGGTGTCGAGCAGCTCGTCCAGCAGCTCCAGCTTGCCGGAACGGTCCGCGAGGCGCGGCTGTTCCTCCTTCAGATACTGCGCGGGATGGTTGCAGATCTGCTTGAGCGAGGTCAGCAGCTTGACGATCAGCCCGCGCCGCTCGATGCCGTCCGCCTCCGCGATCGCCGCGAGTGTCTCCCGTACCACCGCCTCGTACAGCCCGGCCTGCTCCCCGGTGAGAGAGACGGCCCGGTCGGTCTCGGTCTTCGGCGGCAGCTCGGGCGCGATGCCCGGATCGGACTTGCGGCGGCGCAGCAGGAACGGCCGGATCAGGGCGGCGAGCCGCTCGGCGGCCGCCGGGTCCTCGCCGCTCTCGACGGACCTGGCGTAGCGCGTACGGAAGGTGCCGAGGCGGCCCAGGAGGCCGGGGGTCGTCCAGTCGAGGAGAGCCCACAGCTCGGAGAGGTTGTTCTCGACGGGCGTGCCGGAGAGCGCGACCCTGGCGCGACCGCCGATGGTGCGCAGCTGCCCGGCGGTCGCGGAGTACGGGTTCTTGACGTGCTGCGCCTCGTCGGCGACGACCAGGCCCCAGTCGGTGGCGGCGAGCCTCGCCGCGTCCAGCCGCATCGTGCCGTACGTGGTGAGGACGAACTCGCCGTCCACCAGGGCCTCCAGGGTGCGCGACGCGCCGTGGAAGCGGCGTACGGCGGTGCCAGGGGCGAACCTTTCGATCTCGCGCTGCCAGTTGCCCATCAGCGAGGCGGGGCAGACGACCAGGGTCGGACCCGCCGTCGCCGGCTCGGTCGCGCGGAGCAGATGGAGCGCGATGAGGGTGATGGTCTTGCCCAGCCCCATGTCGTCGGCGAGGCAGCCGCCGAGCCCGAGCGAGGTCATGCGGTGCAGCCAGTTCAGGCCGCGCAGCTGGTAGTCCCGCAGGGTCGCGGCGAGCGCGGCGGGCTGACCGACGCGCTGTTCCGCGCGCTCGGGGTCGGCGAGCAGGTCGCGCAGACCGGCGAGGGCGCCCGTGGCGTGGACCTCCACCCGGCGGCCGTCGGCCTCGGTGGAACCGGTGAGGACGGCTTCGAGCGCGTCGACCGGGGTGAGGGTGCGGTCCCGGCTCTCCCGGGCGCGGCGTGCCTGTGCCGGGTCGATCAGCACCCACTGGTCGCGCAGCCGGACGACGGGGCGGCTCGCCTCGGCGAGCCGGTCCAGCTCGGCGCGGTCGAGACGCAGGTCGCCCAGCGCGAACTGCCAGGTGAAGGAGAGCAGGGCGTCGGCGGAGAGGAAGGACGGCAGACCGCTGCCGGTCCGGTCGGCAGCCGGGGCGCTCGCGGCCTCCCCGGCGCCGGGGAGGCCGAGCGTCGCGCTCGCGCTGAGCGTCCGCGCCATGTTCCGGGGCCAGTGCACCCGGACCCCGGTCGCGGCGAGCGTGTGCGTCGCCTCACCGAGCAGCTCCGCGATGTCCTCGTCGGCGAGTTCGATCGCGTCGGGCACGGCGGCGGAGAGCAGCGGCGCCAGGGGCGGCCAGGCGCGGGCGGCCCGGTGCAGGGCCAGCAGGGCGTCCGTCCGGGCGCGCGCGCCGAAGGCCGGCCCCGCCGAGCCGGACCACACGGCGCGCGCGTCCGCGACGGCCGTCGGATCACTGACGCTGTGCATCTGGAGCACGGCGCGGAAGGCGGCCGGGGGCGTGGCCGGCCCACCGCCGGGCGGATCGGTGTCCGTGAGGCCGGGCAGCTCGACACGGAGCGAGAGCCGTACGCCCGCGTCATGACCGGCCGCCACGTCGTCGGCCCAGCCGCGCAGTGCGGGGAAACGGCGGGGCGGCACGGCGGTGAAGGCCGGGCCGCCCGTGACGGTCGGCGCGGCGGGGGTGCGCGGCAGCCCGTCGATCACCGCGTCGAGGAAGTCCCGCAGCAGCCGTTCGGGCTCCGGAAGGAGATAAGGACCGGGGCCCGAGGCATCCACCGGAACGGCGTGCGCGCCCGGCGGCATCGAGGCCGCGAGCGTACGGATCCGGTCGAGGTCCTCCGCGTCCAGCGGCCCGGCCCGCCACGCGTCGTGACCCGAGGCGGTGAGGCCCGGCAGCAGCCTTCCCCGGGCGGCGAGTCGCAGCGCGAGCAGTGCGGCCGAGCCCCAGAAGGCGGCCGAAGGCGAGGCGTTCGCCGAGGTGCGCCCCCTGGTGAGAAGCGGCAGGGCCGCCGCCACCGGCATCGACAGCGCCTCGACCGTGCGAAGACGGCCCTCGGCGTCGACGATCACCAGCTCCTCCCCGGCCCGAGCCGGGGAGCACTCCGGGGAGCCCGGCCGGGACGGTGGTCCCGCACCGGCGGGGTGCCAGTAGGCGATTCTGCCCGCCCGGGCCGGGTCCGCGGGCAGAAAGACGGTGGAACCGCCGACCGGTCCGGCGATTGCGGAGAGTGTCGCCACGGGGAGTCCGCGCACGGAGAAATGCACTCCTCAAGTTTGACTACTGCGAGCAGAGGCGGCCGAGGGTACCCCATGCGCGCGGTCGTGCGGGCCCCGCGCCCCGGAGACCCGGCGCCCGCCCTCCCCACGAGGCCCCCCGCGCCGGTGCACTCGGCGACACCCCCGGTTCCCGTGAACCCCCCATGGGTTCGGGGGGATTGCCTCATGGTCCGCCGGGCCGCGCCACCGTACGTTTCAAGAGGTCGAGCGCGGTCCGCGCGCCCCGCTCCCGCCTTATTCCTCTTCCCGTCCTGCCACCCCGACGCGCCCTAGCCCAGCCCTGCCCTGCCGACAGACCGGAGACAGACATGCCCCGAACCGCCACAGCCCCCGTCGCGGAGCCCGTACCCGAGCCCGCGTCCGTTCCGGAGCCCGGAGCAGCGCCCGGACCCACGGCCGTGCGCGGGGGCGGCAGCGACTTCGCCCCGCTTCTGCGGACGGTGCGGGAGCAGGGTCTCCTGGAGCGCCGGCCCGGCTGGTACCTCCGGGGCATCACCGTCAATCTGCTGCTGCTCGCCGCGATCGTCGCCGCGATGGTGCTGCTCGGCCCCTCGTGGTGGACGCTGCTGCTGGCCCCGCCCCTGGCGGTCCTGTCCGCCCGGATGGCGTTCGTCGGCCATGACGCGGGACATGCGCAGATCACCGCCGACCGGAAGAGGGGACGCCTCGTCCAGCTCGTCCATGCCAATCTGCTGCTCGGTATGAGCCAGGAATGGTGGAACGACAAGCACAACCGGCATCACGCCAACCCCAACCACGTCGACAAGGACCCCGATGTCGCGGCCGACATCCTGGTCTTCACCCAGCGGCAGACCGGGGACCGTACCGGAGTGCGGCGCTGGCTCACCCGGCACCAGGCGTGGCTGTTCTTCCCGCTGACCACCCTGGAGGGGATCGCCCTCAAGGTGTACGGCTTCCAGGCCGTCCTGTCCCGCGAGAGCGACGGCATGCCCCGGCGCCGCCGGGCGGTGGAGGGCGGGCTGCTGGTGGCGCATGTCGCCGGCTACGCGACGCTGCTGCTCACCACGCTGACCGTCGGCCAGGCCGTTGTCTTCGCCCTGATCCACCAGATGCTGCTCGGTCTCCATCTCGGGATGGCGTTCGCCCCCAATCACAAGGGCATGGAGATGCCCGACCCCGAGAACAGCGACGACTGGGGGCATCTGCGCAGGCAGGTCCTCACCTCACGGAACATCAGGGGCGGGGCCCTCACGGACTGGTTCCTCGGCGGCCTGAACTACCAGATCGAACACCATCTCTTTCCCAGCATGCCCCGCCCCCACCTGCGGCTCGCCCAGCCGCTGGTACGGGCCCACTGCCGTACGCTGGGGCTCCCGTACACCGAGACCGGTCTGATCGAGTCGTACCGCCAGGCACTCGGCCATCTGCACGAGGTCGGCGAACCGCTGCGCGCCGGCGCATAGCGGAACTGCCGGACGGTCGGACACGTTCATCGAGCAGGAGCGGCCGGGCCGCAGGGGAGGCGTAAAGAGATGTCGACAAACGCGAAGTTCGCCATCGGGAGAGTGGCCGTGGGCCTTCTTCTGTGGCCACTGATCGGTTTCTGGCTCGCGCTGCTGGTGGTGATCGCACTACCGGCAGCCGCCTCTCTGCTGCTGGACCCGTCGCAGCGCCGCAGACTGCGCCGGATCAACCGGAAGGAAGTCGGCCGCTGAGCGGGTGAGCCGGTGAGTCGCCCGGGCCGGGACCACGTCCCGGCCCGGGCGTGTGCGGGGCCGGGACGTGGTCCCGGCCCCGCGAGGCATGCCGGGTATCCGCGGTGCGTAGGGTGGTGAACCGTGAAAATCCACCCCGTCTCCTATGACCACCCCCACGCCGTCGACCTCGGCGACCAGGCGCAGGCGGAGTACACCCGCAGGTACGGATCCGGCGATGTGACGCCTCTGCGAGCCGCGTACTTCGCCCCGCCGAACGGGATCTACCTCCTCGGATACGACGCGGACGCGCCCGTGGCCTCCGGTGGATGGCGCTCCCAGGACGCGAAGGAGGAGGGGTACGCGCGCGGTGACGCCGAACTGAAGCGGATGTTCGTGGTCCCCGAGGCGCGCGGTCGGGGGCTCTCCCGCCGGATCCTGGCCGCTCTGGAGCAGAGCGCGCGGGAGGCGGGGCGGATGCGGATGGTCCTGGAGACCGGTGACCTGCTGGCCGAGGCGGTCGCCCTCTACGTCTCCAGCGGCTACGTGCCGACGGACGCCTTCGGGACGTATCGCGACGACCCGGAAAGCATCTTCTTCGCGAAGGTGCTGTAGCGGCGCGGCCGGGTGAGGCGGGGTGCGGCCAGGTGCGCCGGAGGGCCGGGCGGTCCGCACGCCGGGGCCCGCTCGGACGGCCCGGCGCGGCCGGCTCGGGCGGAGGCCCTCCTCGGGCCCCGCGCCCCCCGTCGTCACATTCCTCGGCCGTCAGCCGCGGCGGGCATCCTGGTGGACGGGTCAGCCGCGGCGGACGGCCAGGGCCAGGAAGCGCGAGTCCTCGTCGGTGTACGACTCCAGCAGCCAACCCGCGGCCGCCAGCAGCGGGCGCAGCCGGTGCTCGGCCCGCAGATCGTCGTCCGTGAGCCGCCGGCCCTGCCGTGCGGCGAGCGCGGCACGGCCGAGCGGATGGAAGAGCGCGAGCCGGCCGCCGGGCCGTACCACCCTGGCCAGCTCACCGAGATTCCGCCCGGGGTCCGGCAGATGCCCGATCAGTCCCGCGCCGAACACCGCGTCCAGCGCCTGGTCGCGCAGCGGCAGCAGCGTCACATCCGCGAGCAGGAGCCGTCCGCTGCGGTCCCGGCCCGCCTTTACGGCCTCGTCCAGCATCGCCGGGGTCAGATCGGCGCCCAGCACCGTCCCCCGCTCGCCCACCGCCTCCCGCAGGGGCGGCAGGGCGCGTCCCGTGCCGCATCCCGCGTCCAGCACGGTGTCGCCGGGGCGCGGTCCGAGCGCGGCGACGGCGGCGGCGTACGCGGGACCGTCGTCGGGGAAGCGCCGGTCCCAGTCCGCCGCGCGGGCGCCGAAGAACTCCTGCACATGGGTGTGGTCATGAGCCATGGGGACATGATGCTCCCTGCGCGCCCCGGCTCGTCCGGCGGTCGGGCACCGGTCGGTCAGTCGGCCACCGCCGCGATCGCGGACACCTTCTCGATCCGCACCCGCACCACCAGCTCGCCCGGCACGGCGTTGCGCCGGCCGAACTCCCGCGCCTGCTCCTCGCCCATGTACCGCGCGGCGATCCTGGTGGACCAGGTGAGCAGCTGTTCCGGGTCCTCGTCGGTCTCGGCCCGGCCCTGGATCACGACGAAGGAGAAGGGCGGGCATTCGTCGTCCACGCAGAGGGCCACCCGGCCGTCCCGCAGCAGGTTCCGGCCCTTCACGGTCGTCCTGCCGGTGTTGAAGACAAGATCGTCGCCGTCCAGGACGAACCAGATGGGCGCGATGTGCGGACTTCCGTCGGCCCGTACGGTGGACAGTTTCCCGGTACGCGTGCCGGTGGAGACGAAGGTCTTCCACTCGTCCGTGCTCATGTTTGTCGCCATGGCCACATTTTCCGCCGACGGGGGATCCGGCGCGATACGAGGCTCGTCGGACACACCGGGCTCCGGAGCCGCTTGCGCGGGAGCGGCCGGTACGGAACGCTACGGGCGTTGCGGACACGGGAACATGTGAACGGGGAGGGACGGCCATGCCACTCGAAAAGGGTCTTGACTGGCTGCTGGATGACCTGACCGAGCGGGTCGAACACATCAAGCACGCGCTGGTGCTCTCCAACGACGGTCTGGTGACGGGGGCCAGTTCGGGGCTGGCGCGCGAGGACGCCGAACACCTCGCGGCGGTCTCCTCGGGGCTGCACAGCCTCGCGCGCGGATCGGGGCGGCACTTCAAGGCGGGACAGGCCCGGCAGACCATGGTGGAGTTCGACGAGGCGCTCCTGTTCGTCACCGCGGCGGGGGAGGGCAGCTGCCTGTGTGTCCTCACCACGGCGGAGGCCGATGTCGGCCAGGTGGCCTACGAGATGACGCTGCTGGTCAACCGGGTCGGTGAGCACCTCGGTGTCGCGGCGCGACAGCCGGGCGGCACCAGCCTGAGCGGCCTCTGAGCGGAAGAACGCGCAGCCCGCGCCGCCATGGGCGCGGGGCTGCCGCCGACGTGGACGCGGCCCGATCGAGGAGTTATCCACAGGCCGAGCGGGCGCGCCCCGGCCCACGCTACGGTCGTCACCGAGAGTAATGGGTACTCACGGGGGGATCATCATGTCCGTCGGTGACGCAGGGACGCGGAGGCCGGAATCGGTCGGTGTCGACCGGGCCGCACAGGAACTGGAGCTGAGGCGCGGAGAGTTCGCGCTCGCCGCGCAGTTGGGGCACATCCGTACCGTCGCGGGGGCGGCGGTCGGCCCTCGGCAGGTCACCAGGCAGGAGATCGACCGCTTACGCGCCGCCGAAGGGTTCCCCGGCGCGCTGCGCGAGCGGGTGCGGACCGTGGGCACCGCCGAGGGCGCCGAGCTGATGTCCGTCACTCCCGGGCGCTTCACGCGGCTGGCGCGGGCCGGGTTCGTGGCGCCGGTGAAGTTCTACCTCAACCGGTACCGGGCGGTGGTGTGGCTCTATCTGGCCGATGATCTGCGGGCGTTCGTCGCGACGGAGCCGGTCCTGCTGACCGGCCGGTTCCCGCAGGCGCTGCGCGCCGGACTCGACGCGGGGGAGGACCGCAGGCCGCGCAATTGGCGCGGTCGGCGCGTCGGCCTGCTGCTGCACGAGAGCGATGACGCCTGGGAGCGGGCCGCCGTCGTCGGCTCTGTGCTCGACCCGGCCCACCTCGCCGAGTTGGTGCGCGACCCTTATGAGCGTGCCTATCTGAACCGGCTCCGGCCCGATCTCGCCCAGACCCACTCCGCGTCGGAGGCGGCGCGCGAGGTGGTGCGGCGGCTGGTGGTGGCGGACGACCCGGACGAGATCCGGTGGCATCACGCCGGTCTGGAGGGCCTGTTGGCCAAGGCCCGGTCCGTGCGGCCCGCCCCGCGCCCCGAGGGGGCCGCCCGCCTCGGGCCGCCGCAGCGGCGGGGGGCTGTCGCGTCGCGCCCGCCCGGCGGGCACGCGCCGTCGCGGCCCAAGCGCCGGGGGCGGCTGCTGGCCCGGCTGCGGATCGGACGGGGCGCGCGGTCCGGTCGGCTCGTCCTCGGACGGGTCGATGGCTCCATGCGTGACGTCGACGCGCCCAGCGGTGGTGAGAGGCGGTGACGCGGTCGACGGTGGTGCCCGCGCCGGTCTCAGGGGCGGTCCGCTCCGGTGACGAACGTCCGCTCCGGGGAGAACGCGCCCCAGGTGCCGTCGGGCAGCCGGGCCCTGAGCTTCACCCGGTAGGTCTCGCCGGCCTTCTTGCTCACGTACACGCTGTAGGTGGCCCGGCCCTTGGGGGCCTGCGCGCCCCAGACCAGCGTGGTCGCGAAGGACCCGTCCAGATAGATCTGGTACTCGGGGACGTCAACACCGGTGTCCGGGGCCAGCCAGGACAGATCGGCGTAGTACGCGCCGTCGGCGGTGTGCGTCGCGGCCCGGAAGCCGGTCGGGGCGGTGTCGGGGTCGTCCCCCGGCCCGCGCGGGGTGGTGATCTCGACCGTCCGCCCGGCCGGCGAGGTGCGGTCGGCCGCGTCGCGGGCGGTGACGGTGAAGCGGTAGTGGGTGCCCGGGCGCAGCCGGGTGATCCGCGCGGAGGTGGCGTCGCCCGCGACACTGTGGACGCGCGCGTCGCCCTGGAGGATGTCGTAGGAGACGATGCCCCGGCCGTCCTCGGGGCGGTCCCAGCTCAGCCGGGCGCCCCGGGGGCCGTCGCTCTTTCCCGTCACCCCGGTGGGCCGGGCGGGGGGTTCGGTGTCCTCGGTGACGTCGGCGGGGGTGGTGACCGGCACGTCACCGCTGTGCGGGGAGAGCGCGCCCTCGGCGCCGCGGGCGCGGACGGTGAAGGTGTAAGAGGTCGACGGCTTCAGCCCGGAGACATCGATCATGTTCCGTTCGGCCGGGACGTCCTTCACCTTCACGCCGCCCCGGTACACCTCGTACACGCGCACCCCGGCGGCTTCCGGAGCCCGCTCCCACATGACGTGGACGGAGGTGGCGCTCCCGGCCTGGGCCGTGACCCCGGCGGGCGCGGGAGGTGGCTGGGCCGGGTCGTCGTTCGCGCCGCACCCGGCCAGGGCGAGCAGGAGCGAGGCCGGTACGAGCGCGGCACGTGCGGCGTTCCTTGGCATGGCCGTTTCCTTCGTCTGCACACCCGGGGCAATTGGTCTGGACCATGTATGACACAGCTGTCGGGTTCACATCAAGAGGGCGGACGGTTCGGATGAGGGAGAGGGTGCGACGCGCCGCCGCCCCGCTCCGGCGGGAGCGGGGCGGCGGAAAGGCGAGGGGCCGCTCCGGCCGTGCGGTTGCCGGAAGCGGTGCGGGGTCAGCTGATGCGGTGGACGAGTTGGGTCGTGAGCTCGTAGCGCGCGCCGACGACGGCCAGCTTCCCTCCGGCGATCCTGGCGGCGAGGTCGGGTTCCGCGGCGAGACGCGCGCGTACGGCGTTGACCTGCGCGCTCACGGTGGAGTCGACGCGCTCGGCGCCTTCCCTGGTGTGGTCGATGGCGGGGCGGATCTCGTCCGCCAGATACTGGATGTGCGCCGGGAGGCGCGCCCCGGTCCGGTCCGCCTCGACAGCCGCGGCGACGGCGCCGCACGACTGGTGCCCGAGGACCAGGATCAGCGGGATCTCCAGTTCCAGCGCGCCGTAGCAGATGCTGCCGAGCACGGCCTCGTCCAGGACCTCGCCGGCCGAGCGCACGGTCATCAGGTCACCGAGCCCCTGATCGAAGGCCAACTCCGGTGGCACGCGCGAGTCGATGCAGCCGAGGACGACGGCGAAAGGGTGCTGGCCCGACACGAGAGCCTGGCGCACCGTCCTCGTCTCGTGCGGGTGCTGCTCGCGGAAGGTCCGCCAGCGGCGGTTGCCCTCGGTGAGTTCCCGGAGCGCCTCGTCCGGGGTGGTCGGCCGGGGGCGTTCCGGGCGGGCCCTGGTGGCGGCGCTCGCGGAGGGCGCGGTCAGGCCCGCCGCCGCGGTGGCGGCGGTTCCCGCGAGGGCCGCGCGGAGCAGGGAGCGACGGGGAGAGCCCGTGGGGGAGGCGGCACGCGCCTGTCTGGTCGTTATCACGGCCGGAGACTATCCGTGACATCTTTGGCCATTGGTTTCTGTTGGCGAGAAATTGACCTGATCTTGAGTCAACTGCCCCTCGGCCACCGGGGATTCGGCGGCGGTGGCCCGGAGCGCAGTGTCGAGCGCCGTCGTCCCGGCGCCGCCCGGCGGTCAGCCGTCCAGCCGACGCGTCGAACTGCGGACCACCAGCTCGGGACGGAGCACGACGGAACGGTGCGTGTGGTGCTCCGCCTCGGGGCCCGTCTCGTCCATCAGCATCTCCGCCGCCGTCCGTCCCATGGCGGCCGCCGGTTGCCGCACCGAGGTGAGCGGTACGACCGCGGCGGCGGCGAACTCGATGTCGTCGTACCCGACGATCGACACATCACCCGGCACATCGACCCCGGCCCCGTACATGGCCTGGAGAACGCCCAGCGCCAGCAGGTCGTTCGCGCAGAAGACCGCGGTGGGACGTTCGGCCAGCCCCAGCAGCCGGGCCCCGGCGTCGATGCCCGAGGCGACATCCAGCCGCGCCGCCTCCACCTGGAGCAGCGACTCCGCCGGCAGGCCCGCCTCGCGCAGCGCGCTGAGCGCGCCCGAGCGCCGGTCCCGGCACTGGGGCAGCGACATCGGGCCGCTGATGTACGTCACGGAGCGGTGCCCGGCCGCCAGGAGATGCCGTACCGCCAGCGCGCCGCCCGCCACATCGTCCACCGAAACGGAGCACCCCTCGGCGGCCGGTACGGCCCGGTCCACATGCACGAAGGGGATGCCCCGGCGCGCGAAGTCCCGCACATTGCGCCCGGACGCGTCCGCCGGGGTGAGCAGCACCCCGCGCACCCGCTGCTCGGCGAAGAGCGAGAGGTACTCGGCCTCCTCCGCCGGGCTGCCCGCGCTGTTGCAGAGCATCACGCCGAGACCGGTCTCGCGCGCGGCGCGCTCCGCGCCCTTGGCGACGGCGACGAAGAACGGATTGGCCATGTCGAGGACCAGGATCGCCAGAATGCGGCTGGTGCCGACCCTGAGCTGACGGGCGGTCTCGCTCCGCACGAATCCCAGCTGGTCTATCACCGCGCGCACCCGCACCCGGGTGTGCTCGGACACCTTCTCGGGGCGGTTCAGCACATTGGAGACGGTGCCGACCGAGACCCCGGCCAGCCTGGCCACATCCTTGATGCCGACCGTCTGCGCCACGCGTCCTGCCTGTCCTGTCACATCTCGTGGGTACCCCTGACCAGGTGGACCATCATATCGGGGGACGGCGGGCAGGAGCGGCCCCGGTGCGCGAGCCGGGGACCGGTGTCACCGGCCGGCGTCCGCGCGGTCCCATTCCCGCCGGGCTTCCCGGTCGCCGGTCGGCTCGTGGCGCCGGGGGGCCAGCGTGCCGCGCACCAGCGCGCGCAGATCGGACAGGTCACCGCGCACGGCGCCCGCGGCGCGCGCCTGGACGAGTACGTTGCCGAGTGCGGCGGCCTCCGCGGGACCCGCGACGACGGGCAGGCCGCAGGCGTCGGCCGTGAGTTGGCACAGCAACGCGTTGTGGGCGCCGCCCCCGACGATGTGCACGGTGTCCACGGTCCGGCCGGACAGCCGCTGCGCGTCCTCGATCGCGCGCCGGTGCGCGAGCGCCAGCGAGTCCAGCACACAGCGCGTGATCTCCGCCGGGGTCCGCGGCGGCCTCCCGCCGGCGCGGCGGCAGGCTTCCACAACGCGCGCCGGCATGTCGCCGGGTGCCAGGAACGCCGGATCGTCGGCGTCCACGTAGGAGCGGAGGCCCGGCACCTCGGCCGCCTCGGCGAGCAGCCGGTCGAGCCGCTGCGGCGCTCCCTCGGACTCCCAGGCGCGCAGGCACTCCTGGAGCAGCCAGAGCCCCATGATGTTGCGCAGATAACGGACGGTGCCGTCCACCCCCAGCTCATTGGTGAAGTTGGCCCGCCGGCTCTCCTCGGTCAGGACGGGGGCGTCGAGTTCGAGGCCGGCCAGCGACCAGGTGCCGGTGGCGACATAGGCGAAGCGCTCCCCGGACGCCGGCACCGCCGCCACGGCGGATGCCGTGTCGTGCGAGCCGACGGCCGTCACCGGCACCGGGCCGCTCAGCCTCGTCTCGGCGAGCACCTCGGGAAGCAGCTCCCCGGCCGGATCGCCGGGACCGCGCAGCGGTGCGAACAGCCCCGGATCGATACCGAGCGCCCCGGTCACGACCGGGGACCAGTCGCGGGTGCGGGGGTCGACGAGCTGGGTGGTGGAGGCATTGGTGAGTTCCGTACCGGCCTCGCCGGTGAGCCAGTACGCGATCAGATCGGGGATCAGCAGCAGGCGGTTCGCGGCAGCGAGCGCGGCGGTGCCCCGCGCGGCGGTGAGCTGGTACACCGTGTTGAACGGCAGGTACTGGAGCCCGGTGGCCGCGTACAGCTCGGCCGGTCCGAGCACCGCGCCGACCTTCTCGGCCTGGCCATCGGTGCGGGTGTCCCGGTAGTGGACCGGGTTGCCGAGGAGCGCGCCCGACGCGTCCAGCAGACCGTAGTCGACGGCCCAGGTGTCGATCCCCACGCTCGTCGGCGCCCGTCCGGCCGCCGCCCCCGCCGCCCGCAGCCCGTCCAGCACGCCCGCGTACAGGGACAGGATGTCCCAGTGCAGCGTGCCGGCCGTCCGCACCGGCCGGTTGGGGAAGCGGTGGATCTCGTCGAGACGCAGCGTTCCGGCGCCCCGGTCGGACACATGACCGACCATGACGCGTCCACTGGACGCGCCGAGATCGACGGCGGCGAAGGGAAGCGGGTGGGGGAGTGACACGACTGACCTCGTGGGAGCTTGTCGAACGGCGGAGGAGCGGCGGGCGGCCGGGACCGAGCCGGGTCGCGTCCGCGAGCCCCGCCCGGCGGCGGTCAGCGCAGGAACGCCGCCGCGACGCCCGCGTCCACCGGGATGTGCAGCCCCGTCGTATGGCTGAGGTCGCCGCCCGTGAGGGCGAACACCGCGTTGGCCACATGCTCGGGCAGCACCTCCCGCTTGAGGATCGTCCGCTGCGCGTAGAACTCGCCGAGCTTCTCCTCCTCCACCCCGTACACCGCCGCGCGCTCCGCGCCCCAGCCGCCCGCGAAGATCCCCGAACCGCGCACCACACCATCGGGGTTGACGCCGTTGACCCGGATCCCCAGCCCGCCCAGCTCGGCCGCGAGCAGCCGCACCTGATGGGCCTGGTCGGCCTTGGCCGCCGAGTAGGCGATGTTGTTGGGACCCGCGAACACCGCGTTCTTGGACGCGATGTAGACGATGTCGCCGCCGAGGCCCTGGTCGCCCAGTACCCGGGCTGCCTCGCGCGAGACCAGGAAGGAGCCCCGGGCCATGATGGAGTGCTGGAGGTCCCAGTCCCGGGCCGTCGTCTCCAGCAGCGGCTTCGAGATCGAGATGCCGGCATTGTTGACGACCAGGTCCACCCCGCCGAAGGCGAGGACCGCCGCGTCGAACGCCGCCCCGATCTGCTCCTCGTCCGTCACGTCGACGGTCACCGCGACCGCCCGGTCCGGGCCGCCCAGCTCCTCGGCGACCGACGCCGCGCCCTCGGCGTTCAGATCGGCGACCACCACACAGGCGCCCTCGGCGGCCAGCCGGCGCGCGATGGCCCGGCCGATCCCGGAGCCCGCGCCGGTCACCAGCGCCACCCGGGTGGCCAGCGCCTTCGGCGCCGGCATCCGGCGCAGCTTGGCCTCCTCCAGCTCCCAGTACTCGATGCGGAACTTCTCCGACTCCTCGATGGGCGCGTACGTGGAGACGGCCTCGGCGCCGCGCATCACATTGACGGCGTTCACATAGAACTCGCCCGCGACCCGGGCGGTCTGCTTGTCCTTGCCGAAGGAGAACATGCCCACCCCGGGCACCAGCACGATCGCCGGGTCGGCGCCGCGCATCGCCGGCGAGCCGGGCGTCGCATGCCGCTCGTAGTACGCGCGGTACTCCTCGCGGTACGCGGTGTGCAGTGCGGCCAGCCGCCCGCGCACCTCCTCCAGCGGCGCGTCGGCGGGCAGATCGACCACCAGCGGGCGGACCTTGGTCCGCAGGAAGTGGTCGGGGCAGGACGTGCCCAGCGCGGCCAGCCGCGGATGCTCCGCCCGCGAGAGGAAGTCGAGCACCGGCGCGCTGTCGGTGAAGTGGCCGACCTGCGGCCGGTCGGTGGAGGCGAGCCCGCGGATCAGCGGCGCGAGCGCGGCGGCCCGTGCCTGTCGCGGTCCTTCGGGCAGCGGCTCGTACCCCGGCAGTACGGGGCCGAACGGCTCGGGCGCGCCACGCTCGGCGAGGAACGCCTCGGCCGTCCGGATGATGTGCAGGGAGTTGCGCTCGCACTCCTCGGAGGTGGCGCCCCACGCGGTGATGCCGTGGCCGCCGAGTACACAGCCGATCGCCCGCGGGTTCGCCGCCTTGACGGCGGCGATGTCCAGGCCGAGCTGGAAGCCGGGGCGCCGCCAGGGCACCCAGACGACCGTGTCGCCGAAGCACGCGGCCGTCAGCTTCTCGCCATCGGCCGCGCAGGCCAGCGCGATGCCCGAGTCGGGGTGCAGATGGTCGACGTGCGGGGCGTCGACCAGACCGTGCATCGCCGTGTCGATCGACGGGGCCGCCCCGCCCTTGCCGTGCAGGCAGTAGTCGAACGCGGCGACCATCTCGTCCTCGCGCTCCACCCCCGGATAGACCGCGGTCAGCGCGCGCAGCCGGTCCAGCCGCAGCGCGGCCAGGCCGGCCGCCCGGAGGGTGCCCAGATCGCCGCCCGATCCCTTCACCCACATCAGCTCGACGTCGTCGCCGGTCACCGGGTCGGTGGCGGATCCCTTGGCGGAGGTGTTGCCGCCCGCGTAATTGGTGTTGCGCGGGTCGGCGCCGAGCCGGTGCGAGCGGGCGAGCAGCTGCTCGGCCTCGGGGTGAAGGCGGGGCTGGTCGGTCATCATGTCCCTCTGTGAAGTGCGGTCTTCGGGGCGGAAGGCGTTGTCGGCGCCCGGCGGGGTCAGGCGCCCCAGCCTGCCTGGTCGCCGCCGACCCGCTCCGCGACGATCTTCTCGCCGTATCCGGAGGCGTGGTACGCGGCGACGGGGTCGGCGTCCGCGCCCAGTTCGGCGCGCGCCTCGGCCACCAGCGGGCGTACGTCGGTGTTGAACGCGTCCATCAGCACCGCGTTGGCCGCCAGGACGTCCCCGGAGCGCTGCGCCGCGTCCAGCGCCTGCGCGTCCACCAGCAGTGCCTTGGCCGTGGCCTCCTGGACGTTCATCACCGAGCGGATGATCGCGGGGATCTTCGCCTCGATGTTGTGGCACTGGTCGAGCATGAAGGCCGTCTCCGGCGTGTAGCCGCCGCCCCTGATCACCTCGTACATGATCCGGAACAGCTGGAAGGGGTCCGCGGCGCCGGCCATCAGGTCGTCGTCCGCGTAGAAGCGCGAGTTGAAGTCGAACCCGCCGAGCTTCCTCTCCCGCAGCAGCAGCGCGACGATGAACTCGATGTTGGTGCCCGGCGCGTGGTGCCCGGTGTCCACGACGACCTGGGCCTTCTCACCGAGCTTGAGGCAGTGCGCGTACGCCGTGCCCCAGTCCGGCACGTCCGTCGCGTAGAACGCCGGCTCGAACAGCTTGTACTCCAGCAGCATCCGCTGATCGTCGCCGAGCCGCTCGTACACCGCCGCCAGAGCCTCTTCGAGCCGTCCCTGCCGTGCGGAGATGTCGTCCTGGCCCGGGTAGTTGATGCCGTCGGAGAACCACAGCTTCAGATCGCGCGACCCGGTGGCGTCCATGACGTCCACGCACTCCAGCAGATGCCCCAGCGCCTTGCGGCGCACGGCCGCGTCCGGGTGGGTGACCGATCCCAGCTTGTAGTCGTCGTCCTGGAACACGTTCGAGTTGATCGCCCCGACCCGCAGCCCCAACTCGCGCGCCCGCGCGGCCAGCGCCGCGTAGTCGTCCACGCGGTCCCACGGAATGTGCAGGGCGACCGTCGGGGCCACACCGGTGTGCGCGTGCACCCGGGCGGCGTCCGCCAGCTTCTCGTCCGGCGTGCGGGGCACCCCGGCCTGCGTGAAGACCTTGAACCGCGTACCGGAGTTCCCGAACGCCCACGACGGCGTCTCGACGGTCTGTGACTTCAGCGCCGCCTTCACAGCGGACACGGTGGATCGACCCGTCATCTCTCAGCGCTCCCGTGGTGCGGACTCGTCGGACGAGTCGGTGCCGCGATTCCTTATGAATCGTTTCATCGCGGTGAAGTTATGGGCAGTCGCCGGGATGTGTCAACCCTTCGCGCAGGACCGCGCGTCTCGCCGCCGCACCCTTGCGGATCGCCCGGAAAATGTCGCGCACGGCCCATTGACGCCGCCCGTCACCGCCGTTTAGCTTCCGTGCAACTTCTTTGAAACCTTTCACGGCGGGTGGCGCCACACGGCCAACGCTGCTGAGGAGCCCTCATGAACCAGCCCGCCACCGGCCCCGCTCCGGTCCTGGCCCTCGAGGACGTGAGCAAGTCCTTCGGCGCCGTACGGGCCCTGCGGGACGTCTCCCTGCGTCTGTTCCCCGGTGAGGCGCACGCCCTCGCCGGGGAGAACGGCGCGGGCAAGTCCACCCTGATCAAGACGCTCGCCGGGGTGCACCGGCCCGACTCCGGGGAGGTGCTGCTCGACGGGTCCCCCGTCGTCTTCCACGGCCCTGCCGACGCCCGCGACGCCGGTATCGCCGTCATCTACCAGGAGCCGACACTCTTCCCCGACCTGTCGATCGCCGAGAACATCTTCATGGGACGCCAGCCGCGGCGGGCGCTGTGCCGGATCGACCACGCGGCCGTACGGCAGACCACCGAGGCGCTGATGAGGCGCCTCGGGGTGGAACTCGCCCCCGACCGGCCCGCCCGCGGACTGTCCATCGCCGACCAGCAGATCGTCGAGATCGCCAAGGCGCTCTCCTTCGACGCGCGCGTCCTCGTCATGGACGAGCCCACCGCGGCCCTGACGGGCAGTGAGACCGCCCGGCTGTTCTCCGTCGTACGGACCCTGCGGGCCGAAGGCGTCGCCGTCCTGTTCATCTCCCACCGGCTGGAGGAGATCTTCGCGCTCTGCCAGCGGGTCACCACACTGCGGGACGGCAGGCTGATCTCCTCGCGGCCGCTGGCCGGACTCACCGAGGACGACCTCGTACGCTCCATGGTCGGCCGCGACCTCGGCGAGCTCTACCCCAAGCAGCGCACCACCGTCGGCGAGACCGCGCTCTCGGTGCGCAGGCTGACCAGGGAGGGCGTCTTCCACGACATCTCCTTCGAGGTCCGCAGGGGCGAGATCGTCGCCCTGGCCGGGCTGGTCGGCGCGGGACGCAGCGAAGTGGCCCAGGCCGTCTTCGGCGTCGACCGCGCCGACGCCGGCCAGGTGGTGGTCGACGGACGCGCGCTGCCCGCCGGTTCGCCGACCGCCGCGATGGACGCCGGGCTCGCACTCGTCCCCGAGGACCGCAGACAGCGCGGACTGGTGATGGACATGTCCATCGAACGGAACATCGCCCTCACCGGTCTGGACCGGCTCGGCCGGGGCGGTCTGGTGCGCCGTGCCCTGGAGCGCGGCCGGGCCGCCGACTGGGCCGTACGCCTCCAGCTCAAGTACAACCGCCTCGCCGACCCCGTCGGCGTGCTCTCCGGCGGCAACCAGCAGAAGGTCGTCCTCGCCAAGTGGCTGGCCACCGAACCCGCCGTGCTCATCGTCGACGAACCCACCCGGGGCATCGACGTCGGCACCAAGGCCGAGGTGCACCGGCTGCTCTCCGCCCTGGCCGCCGAGGGCCTCGCCGTCCTCATGATCTCCTCCGACCTGCCCGAGGTGCTGGGCATGGCCGACCGGGTGCTCGTGATGCGCGAGGGGCGGCTCACCGCGGAGATCCCGCGCGCCGGGGCCACCGAGGAGACCGTGATGGCGGCGGCGACCGGATCGGCTGAAAGGGCCGCGGCATGACCACACTTCTCGACCAGCCCCCCACGGACACCGAAGAGGGCCGCTCGGCCCGCTCGCTGGTGGACGCCGTGTTCCGGGCCAGGGAGATCAGTATCGCCGGGGCCCTGGCGCTGCTCATCCTCTTCACCTGGATCTCCAACCCCCGCTTCCTCGACGACCAGGGCGTCAAGGACCTGCTGCTGAACGCCTCGATCCTGGTCCTGCTCGCCGTCGGCCAGTCCGTGGTCGTGGTCACCCGCAACATCGACCTCTCGGTCGGCTCCGTCGTCGGCCTCTCCGCCTTCGCCTGCGGCAGGTTCGTCGCCGGGACCGACCACGGCGTGCTCACCGTCCTGCTGCTGGGCATCGCCCTCGGCGTGGCCTGCGGACTGGTCAGCGGCGCGCTGGTCAGCTTCGGCCGGGTGCCCGCGCTGGTGGTCACCCTCGGCATGCTCTACATCATCCAGGGCCTGGACTACTGGTGGGCGCAGGGCGAGCAGATCAGCGCCAACGACGTGCCCGACCCGATCCTGAACCTCGGCAGCGGCGGCGTCCTCGGCATCCCGTGGCTGCCGCTCATCGCCCTGGCCCTGCTCGCCGCCACCGCGTACTTCCTGCGCTCCTACCGCTCGGGACGCGAGCTGTACGCCATCGGCTCCAACCCGGAGGCGGCCCGGCTGGCCGGTGTACCGATCCGCCGCCGCGTCCTCGGCGCTTACGCCTTCTCCGGCGCCGTCGCCGGGTTCGCCGGCGCCCTGTGGCTCGCCCGCTTCGGCACGGTCGTCGCGGACAACGCGCACGGCTGGGAACTCACCGTCGTCAGCGCCGTGGTCGTCGGCGGTGTCGCCATCACCGGCGGCACCGGCACGGTCTGGGGCGCCGCGCTCGGCGCGCTGCTGCTCACCACCATCGGCAGCGCGCTGATCGTCCTGAAGGTCGACGCGTTCTGGCAGGGCGCCATCACCGGCGCGCTGCTCCTGGCCGCCATCAGCGTCGACCGCATCGTGTCCCTGCGCATGACAGCAGCACTGAGGAAGAGGAGCGCCCGACATGGGAATGGCGCCTGACACACGGACCGCGCCGCTGCCCCCGGCGAAGGCGCCGCACGAACGCGGCCCCACACCCGGCGAACGCGTCCGGGCCGTCGGACTGCGCTGGGACTCGGCGGTCGGCGCCCTGCTGGTGGCGGTCCTCGTGGCCGGACTCTTCACCACCGACGGCTTCGCCTCCGGTGAGAACCTCGCCTTCGCCTTCAACGACATCGCCGAAGTCGCCCTCATCGCCCTGCCGATGACGCTGCTGGTGGTGGCCGGACAGGTCGATCTCTCCGTCGCCTCCATGCTGGGCCTGGGCAGCGCCCTGACCGGCGCCCTGTGGAACGCGGGCTGGGCCTTCGAGCTGATCGTCCCGGTGGTGCTGCTCGTCGGGGTCGCGGGCGGACTGCTCAACGGCTGGCTGGTCACCCGGGTGGGCCTGCCCTCGCTGGCCGTCACCATCGGCACCCTCGCCCTCTACCGCGGCCTCGCCTCGGTCGCGCTCGGCAGCGACGCCGTCACCGACTTCCCCCGTGCGTACGCCGACTGGGCCGTGGACACCACCACCGTCCCCGGCACCTTCCTCACCTACCCGGTCGCCCTGTTCATCGTCCTGGCCCTCGCCACGGCCGTCCTGCTGCACTCCACCTCCTTCGGCAGGTCCCTGTTCGCCATCGGCGCGCAGGAGGAGGCCGCCCACTTCGCCGGGATCAGGGTCAAGCGCTACAAGCTGATCCTCTTCGTGGTCACCGGCGTGTTCGCCGCCTTCGCCGGCATCGTCTTCACCCTCCGGTACGGCAGCGCCCGCGCCGACAACGGCCTCGGCTTCGAAATGCTCGTCATCGCCTCCGTCCTGCTCGGCGGCGTCGACTTCGACGGCGGCAAGGGCACGCTCTTCGGCGCCGTCGCCGGCGTGCTGCTCATCGGCGTCCTCAAGAACCTGCTCACGCTCAACGACGTGCCCAACGAGGTCCAGGTCATCGTGACGGGACTGCTGCTGGTCGCCTCCGTGCTCACCCCCCGGGTGATCGCCACCGTCGTCGAGCGCCGCCACCGGCAGGCGGCCGACGCCACCGTCACCCAGCCCTGAAGCCCCCGTCCAGCCCGCCGCGCCCGAACCTCCAGAAAGGCACACCCGCCATGCCGATCCATACCGCTGCCCGACGCCGCGCAGCCGTGACCGCCGCCACCGCCTGCGCCCTCGCCATCGCCCTGACCGCGTGTTCGGGCACCACCAAGGACAGCGCACGGGAGGACACCGGGGACACGGGCGCCGCCTCCGCCGAGGCGAACCCGGACGCGCCGCTGAAGAAGGGCCTCAAGCTCGCCTTCCTGCCCAAGCAGATCAACAACCCGTACGAGAAGATCGTCGACGAGGCCGGCATCAAGGCGGCGGAGGAGTACGGCGCCACCGGCAAGGAGGTCGGCCCCTCCGACGCCAGCGCCTCCTCGCAGGTCTCGTACATCAACACGCTCATCCAGCAGCGCCAGGACGCCATCCTCATCGCGGCCAACGACCCGAACGCGGTGTGCGGCCCGCTCAAGCAGGCCATGAAGAAGAACATCAAGGTCGTCGCCTACGACTCCGACACCGCCAAGGACTGCCGCCAGCTCTTCATCAACCAGGCCAGCTCCGAGCAGATCGGCCGCAGTCTCGTCCAGCACCTCGGCGAGCAGATCGGCTACAAGGGCAAGATCGCCATCCTCTCGGCCACCCAGAACGCCACGAACCAGAACACCTGGATCGAGTTCATGAAGGACGAGCTGAAGCAGCCCGAGTACAAGGACATGCGGCTGGTCAAGGTCGCCTACGGCGACGACGCGGACCAGAAGTCCTTCCAGCAGACCCAGGGCCTCATGCAGGCGTACCCCGATCTCAAGGGCATCATCTCGCCGACCACCGTCGGCATCGCCGCCGCCGCCCGCTACCTCGGCGACTCCTCGTACAAGGGCAAGGTCGTCCTCAACGGCCTGGGCACGCCCAACCAGATGCGCAAGTACGTCAAGAACGACACCGTCGAGCAGTTCTCCCTCTGGAACCCCGAGGAGCTGGGCTACCTCGGCTCCTACGCCGCCGCCGCACTGGCCTCCGGGCAGATCACCGGCGCCGAGGGCGAGAAGTTCACGGCGGGCAGGCTCGGCGAGTACACCATCGGCAAGGACGGCGAGATCATCCTCGGCGAGCCGACCGTCTTCGACAAGAAGAACATCGACAAGTTCGACTTCTGAACGGGGCGGGACATCGTGCGACGCGTCTGCTTTCTGCTGAAGGTCCGTCAGGACCGCATCACCGAATACCGCGAGCGGCACGCCGCCGTCTGGCCGGACATGCTCCGGGCCCTGTCGGAGTGCGGCTGGCACAACTACTCGCTCTTCCTGCGCGACGACGGGCTGCTCGTCGGATACCTGGAGACCGACGACTTCACGGCGGCCCAGGAGGCGATGGCCGCCACCGAGGTGAACGCCCGGTGGCAGAAGGACATGGCCCCCTTCTTCGAGGCGCTCGACGGCGACCGGCCGGACGAGGCGATGAAGCCGCTCACCGAGGTCTTCCACCTCGCCTGAAGCCCGCCCGAACCGGCCCGCCGAAACAGCCACGCCCGAAACGCCACGCCCGAAACGCCACGTCGGAAAAGACCGCGCCGGGCCGTGCGCCCCCGGCCGCACCCCGCCGTCCGGCACTCAACGGAGAGATACGGACATGAGACCCAGGATCGCCGCGACCGCGGCCACCGTGCTCCTCACCGCCGCCTCACTGCCCGGCGCGACAGGCACCGCGCAGGCCGCGGCACCCGGCCCGGCCATCACCCGGACGGCCGACACCCGGCTCGACGGCCAGGCCCTCTACTTCGTCTCGTACGACGGCCTCGTCAACAACAACTCGTTCCAGAAGAACGGCCTGCTCACCTACAAGGGCTACCAGTACGCCGCCTGGTACACGGCCGACCGCACCGCGGTCATCGCCCGGCGCGCCCTCGCGGCCGGCTCCTGGCAGACCGTACGGCTGGCGCACCGGCTCAGCACGGACGACTCCCACAACGTCATCTCCATGGGGCTCTCGCGCGTCGACGGCCGGCTGCACATCAACCTGGACTCGCACAGCGACGGCTTCTTCTACGTGAAGTCGGCAGCCGGGCTGCTGGACGACCCGGCGGGGCGCGCCTGGACGCAGGACGCGTTCGGGCCCGTGCGCACCACGCTGGACGGGCTCGCGCTGACCTCGGAGTTCACCTACCCGCAGTTCGTCGCCACCCCGGAGGGCCGGCTCCAGCTCAGCTACCGGGTGGGCGTCTCCGGCAACGGCCGCAACGCCCTCGCCGAGTACGACGGCACGAAGTGGACCGCCCTCGGCGAATGGTCCGCCTCCACCGGTACGTACACCAGCGAGCACGGCTCCAGCACCGCCCGCAACATGTATCTGCACGGCATCGACTACGGCGCCGACGGCCGGCTGAACGCCTTCTACACCTGGCGCGAGCAGTCCGACGCCGTCATGTGCGCCGCCGGCGGCCTCACCAACCACGACACCGGCTACGTCCACAGCACCGACCGCGGCAGGACCTGGCGCAACCGGGCGGGCACGGTCGTCGGCACCACCGGAGGCTCCGACAAGGTCACCGTCGACGACCCCGGCACGGTCGTCGACCCTCTCGACCCCGACCACTCGCTGATGAACCAGGAGAGCCAGGCCACCGACTCGGCCGGCCTGCCGCAGGCCGTCATCAGCTATGTCCCGGGCCGGTTCGGCCAGTGCACCACGAACTACGTCGCCGACCGGACGGCGAACGGCCGCGCCTTCCATCTCGTCGGGGACGCTTCCGGCGGCTGGAAGAAGACGGAGATACCCGTGGCGCTCAACTCCACCCAGCGCACCCGCCTCGTCCTCGACCAGTACGACAACGCCTACGCCGTCCTGCCCTACGGCCGGATCGTCGCGGCGTCCAAGTCCTCCGGCTACACCGACTGGAAGACGCTGTTCGACGCCAGCGGACTGAACGCCTTCGGCGAGGTCGTCGTGGACGACACCCGTATCGCGCAGGACGGTGTTCTGTCGTACATGTACCAGCAGAAGTCGAGCGGCACCACGCCCTCGGCGCTGCGCGTCATCGACTTCCGGCTCCCGTCCTGACGTACGAAGGGTCCGCCATGACCGCACCAGAGGCCCCCACCGCCACCCGCATCCCCGCCGTCGCCAGAAAGCCCAGGATCGGCCTGGTCGCGGGCGGCCTGGGGGCGTACTGGCCCCAGTTCCCCGACCTGCTCCCGCAACTGCGCGGCTCGGCCGCCCGGGTCACCGAACGCCTGCGCGCGTTCGACGCCGAGGTGATCGACGCGGGCTTCATCTCGGACGCCGAGGAGGGCGCCGCCGCCGCCGAGAGGCTGCGCGCCGCCGGCTGCGACCTGATCGTCGGCTTTCTCACCACCTACATGACGGCCACGATGCTCGTCCCCGTCGCCCAGCGCAGCGGCGCGCCCGTCCTGCTGATCAATCTCCAGCCCACCCCCGCCATGGACCACGCGGCCTTCGACACCGGTCAGTGGCTGGCCTACTGCGGCGCCTGCCCGCTGCCCGAGATGGCCAACGCCTTCGAACGCGTCGGTGTGCCCTTCCGCTCGGTCTCCGGCCATCTGGAGGACGAGCGCGCCTGGCAGCGCATCGGCCGCTGGATCCGCGCCGCCGGGGTCCGCTCCGTGCTGCGCCACGGCCGGCACGGGCTGATGGGCCATCTCTACCCCGGCATGTACGACGTCTCCACCGACCTCACCATGGTCCCCGGACAGCTCGGCGGGCACGTGGAGGTCGTCGAGTTCGACGATCTGCGGGTACGGGTGGAGGAGGCCGAGGACGACGAGGTCGCCGCGAAGCTCGACGAGACCCGCCGGGTCTTCGAACTCGCCGGCTCCGTGGTCGAGGACGACCTGCGCTGGGCCGCGCGGGTGGCCGTCGGACTCGACCGGCTCGTGACCGACTTCGACCTGGACTCGCTCGCCTACTACCACCGCGGGCTGAAGGGCGAGGTCCACGAGCGGCTCGGCGCGGGGATGATCCTGGGGTCCTCCCTGCTCACCTCGCGCGGCGTCCCGACCTGCGGGGAGTACGAACTGCGGACCTCGCTCGCCATGCTGATCACCGACCGACTCGGCGCGGGCGGCTCCTTCACCGAACTCCAGGCGCTGGACTTCACCGCCGGAGTGGTCGAGATGGGCCACGACGGCCCCGGCCATCTCGCCATCAGCGCGCGCAAGCCCCTGCTGCGCGGTCTCGGCGTCTACCACGGCAAACGCGGCTGGGGCGTCTCCGTCGAGTTCGACGTACGCCACGGTCCGGTCACCCTGGTCGGACTCGGGCAGACCCGCGACGGCCGCTACCGGCTGATCGCGGCCGAGGGCGAGGTGGTGGAAGGACCGCATCTGGAGATCGGCAACACCACCTCCCGCGTCGGCTTCGGCTGCGACCCGGGGGAGTGGACCGACGCGTGGAGCGCGAGCGGGGTCGGCCACCACTGGGCCCTGGCCACCGGGGCGCTCCTGCCGGAACTGCGGGCGCTGGCCGGGCTGGCCGGACTCGACCTGGTGGAAGTGGACGTCACGCTCTGATGCGGCGACCGGTGGGGATCAAGGACGTGGCAGGAGCGGCCGGAGTCTCGGTGGGCACCGTCTCCAACGTGATCAACCGGCCCGACTCCGTCACCGAGGAGACCCGCCGGCGCGTCCGCTCCGCCATCGAGCGGCTCGGCTACGTGCGCAGCGAGTCCGCGCGCCAGCTGCGCGCGGGACGCAGCCGCATCCTGGCCATGCTCGTGCTCGACATGGCCAACCCGTTCTTCGTGGAGGTGGCCTCCGGCGCGGAACGATCCGCGCGCGCCGCCGGGCTCGGGATGATGCTCTGCAACAGCGCGGAGAGCCCGGCGGAGGAGGCCGCTTACCTCACCATGTTCTCCGAGCAGCAGGTACGGGGAGTGCTCGTCACCCCGGCCGACACGAGCGGCCGCAACCTCGACGCGTTCCGCCGCCACGGCATCCCGTTCGTCTCCGTCGACCGGACCGTGCCCAGCGGGGACGGCTGCTCGGTCTCCGTGGACGACGTGAACGGCGGCGCGCTGGCGGTACGCCATCTGCTGCGCCGGGGCTGCCGCGACATCGCCTACGTCAGCGGCCCGATGCACCTGGCGCAGTGCCAGAACCGGCGCGACGGCGCGCTGCTCGCCCTCGCCGAGGACGGACTTCCGGCCGGCGCGCTGCGTCATGTCGAGGCCGCGCGGCTGGACGTCGTCGCGGGACGGGACGCGGGGGCGCGGCTGCTCGGCATGGCGACCCGGCCGGACGCGGTCTTCTGCGCGAACGACCTGCTCGCCCTCGGTGTCCTCCAGACGCTGTACCACGCGGGGGTACGGGTCCCCGAGGACATCGCCCTCGTCGGCTACGACGACATCGAGTTCGCCTCGGCCGCCGCCGTACCGCTGACGTCGGTGCGCCAGCCCGCCTTCCAGCTCGGGGGCGCGGCGGCCGACCTGCTGATCGAGGAGACGGGGGAGAACGCCGCCGCGCACACGCACCGGGGCATCGTGCTCCGGCCCGAACTGGTCGTCCGCGCCTCGACGTTGGCCGGAGCACGCCACTGACGGCCGGGAAACGACGGTCCTCCGTGGCGGGCTTTGGTCTAGACCTTGACAGCCCCGTACGATTTCCGCTTTGGTTCCCTCACCCCCCATGGCGAGCGCCGGACTCCGGCTGCTCGCGCGAAGGAGTGAGTCGTTTGAGACAGCGTGTACTGGCCCTGTTCGCCGCGATGGCCTCGGCCCTCGCCCTCCTGGTCTTCCTGCCCGCCTCGTCCGCCTCCGCCGCCACCTGCGCGGCCGGCTGGAACGCCTCGGCCGTCTACACCGGCGGCAACACCGCCTCGTACAACGGCCACAACTGGTCGGCCAAGTGGTGGACGCAGGGAGAGGCCCCCGGCACCTCCGACGTCTGGGCCGACCAGGGCGGCTGCGACGGATCGAGCCCCGGCGGCGGCTCCGGCAGCTGTACGTATCCGTCCTGGGTGGCGGGCCGTTCGTACGTCACCGGCGACATCGTCAAATACACCGACGGAAAGTTCTACCGCGCCGAACACGACAACCCCGGCTACGACCCGGTCATCAGCACCTGGTACTGGAGCCCCTACACCTGCAACGGACAGACCGACCCGCCGGCCCCGGGCGGATTCGTCGTCAGCGAGGCCCAGTTCAACCAGATGTTCCCGGGCCGGAACTCCTTCTACTCGTACAGCGGCCTGACCGCCGCGCTGAGCGCCTACCCGGCCTTCGCCACCACCGGCAGCGACACCGTCAAGCGCCAGGAGGCCGCCGCGTTCCTGGCCAACGTCAGCCACGAGACCGGCGGACTGGTCCACATCGTCGAGCAGAACACCGCCAACTACCCGCACTACTGCGACGCGAGCCAGCCCTACGGCTGCCCGGCCGGCCAGGCCGCCTACTACGGCCGCGGACCGATCCAGCTGAGCTGGAACTTCAACTACAAGGCGGCCGGTGACGCCCTCGGCATCGACCTGCTGCGCAACCCCAACCTCGTCCAGACCGACTCGGCCGTGGCCTGGAAGACCGCCCTCTGGTACTGGAACACCCAGACCGGACCCGGCACGATGACCGCGCACGACGCCATGGTCAACAGCCGCGGCTTCGGCGAGACCATCCGTTCCATCAACGGCAGCATCGAGTGCAACGGGGGCAACCCCGGACAGGTGCAGAGCCGGATCAACCTCTACCAGAACATCGTTTCGATCCTGGGGACCACCCCCGGCTCCAACCTGAGCTGCTGAAACCGCACACCGGCGCTCCGGGCCGGTCCGACGGGCACACCCGCCGTCGGACCGGCCCTCGCGCCTCGGTCAGACCGCCCGACGCTCCAGAGCGGCCGGCGGCCGGGCCCGCTGCTCCGGTCCGGCCGCCGGCGCGGGCCGCGCGGCGGGCGCCGGCGTCTCCGCCCCGCCGGACTCCGACGCCGCGCCCCTGGCCAGCTCGGCGTTGAACTGCGCACCGGCCAGCAGGGACAGATTGGTGACCCAGAGCCAGACGAGGAACACGATGACCCCGGCGAGCGAGCCGTAGAGCCGGTTGTACGTGCTCGCGTGCGACGTGTAGACCGCGAACCCCACCGATGTCAGCAGCCACAGCGCCACCGCGAGAATCCCGCCCGGCAGCGCCCGCCGCAGCCGCCGCGTCCCCGCCGGTCCGGTACGGAACACCATCAGCACCAGGACCGCCGCCAGCGCCAGCAGCAACGGCCACTTCAGCATCCGCCACACCAGGGACACCGTGGCCCCCATCCCCAGCATCCGCCCCAGGGTGTCCGCGGCCTCACCGGTCAGGACGAGCGTGAGGGCGCTGGCCACCAGCAGCGTCAGCATGGCCAGCGCGGTCAGCGCGATCCGTGGCGCCGTGCGCCACGGCGGCCGGTGGTCGACGGCCCCGTGCATGGCGTGCAGTCCGCGGCGGAACACCCCCAGATAGCTGGAGGCCGACCACATCGCGCCGATGGTCCCGAACGTCGCCAGCAGCCATGCCGCCGAACGCTGCTGCGCCATCTCCTCCAGCGCGCTGTGGACCAGCACGCCGGACTGCGCCGGCACGATGGCCGCCACCTGGTCGGCCAGCTTTCCGCTGGCGTCGGGTCCGGCCAGACCGATGGAGCAGACGGTGACCAGCAGCGCCGGGAAGATCGCCAGCACCGCGTAGTACGTGAGCGCGGCGGCCCGGTCGGTGGCGTCGTCGTGCCACAGAGCGAGCGGTGTACGGCGCAGCGCCCCGGCCAGCCTGCCCCGCCGCGCGGCTGCGGCCCTGCCGATCCGTACCAAACCACTGCGTCCCGGTTCCTCGGCGGACAAGGGTGCCTCCTGCGTCCTCGACATGCCGTCTCCCATGGACGGGCCAGGTCACAGCCTGCCCGATCCTCACAGCGGCCCCGACCGGCCCCCGAGTGGCAGGGGGCCGGCGCGACCCCCGCCGGTAAGGGCCGTGCCGACCGTCTGCCCGGGATCGGCGGGCCCAGCCGCACCCCGGCGGTCCGTCGATCCCGGGCGGCGGCGCGGTGGCTAGGCGACACGCCCCTCGAAGACGGCACCCGACTCGTCGTCCTCCGGGAGATGGACGTCATTGACCGTGACGTTCACCTCGACGACCTCCAGGCCGGTGATCCGCTCGACGGCGGCGATGACGTTCTCCCGGACGTCACGGGCCACCTCGGTGATCGCCACGCCGTACTCCACCACCAGGTCGAGGTCGACGGCGGTCTGCCGCTCGCCCACCTCGACCTTGACGCCCCGGCCGACCTGGGGACGGCCGCCGGGCACCCGGTCGCGCACCGCGCCGAAGGTGCGGGCCAGCCCGCCGCCCATGTCGTACACGCCGGGGATCTCGCGTGCGGCCATCCCCGCGATCTTGACGACCACGACATCCGCGATGGAGGTCCTGCCCCGCGTCGCGGCGGGCTCGTTCGCGCCCACGGCCCCGGCGCCCACGGTGGTGGAACCCGCGGCGGTGCCGCCCTGCCCGGTCGCGGGCCTCTCGGTCGCTGGGGCTTCCTGGGTCGCTGTCATGGGACAGCCTCCTGACATCTCGTCCGGTCACCCGGCTCCCGGGGACTCTCGTACATAGGACCCGCCACCCGGAAGGTCGTCACGCGTGTTCGGCGGGATTCCTGAGAAATTCTCGGTGACGGCTCCCGCGTGACGATCGGCCGTCCCGGGTGTCCAACACCCCGGACCCCTGACGAAGGGGCGCACGGGGATGTCGAGAGGAGTCGGTGAGTGCCCGGCAACGGGAATCAACTGTCAGCACGAGCGCCGGACCGGGACCCCGGAAGGGGCCGCGACGAGGACCCGGACCGGGACGCGTCCGACGACGCCCTGCTGGCCGTACGCGCGGGCGAAGGCGACGAGGAGGCGTTCGAAATCCTGGTGCGCCGGCACGGCCCCGTCATGCTCCGGCTGGCGGCCCGCCTGCTCGGCGACCGCACCGAGGCGGAGGACGCCGTGCAGGACGCGTTCGTGAACGCCTGGCGAAAACTGCCGGAGTTCCGCGGCGAATCGGCCTTCAGGAGCTGGATGTACCGCATCGTCACCAACCGGTGCCTCAACCGGCTGCGCGCGCGCCGCCCGGCCACCGACCTGGACTCGGTACCCGAACCGGCCGCGCCCGAATACCGGTCCTCACCCGCCCGCGCGGCCGAGTCCCACGCCGCCACCCGCGCCCTGGCCGTGGCCATGACCGGGCTCTCGCCGGAACAGCGCGCCTGCTGGGTGCTGCGTGAGCTGCACGGGATGTCGTACGAGAACATCGCGGAGACGGTCGGAATCAGCCAGCAGGCGGTCCGCGGCCGGGTCTTCCGCGCACGCCGCTACCTGACGGAGGCGATGAGCGCATGGCGCTGAACGCGCGTCCAGGCCGCCCCGGGGAGCCGGGCCGGACGCCTGACGAGCACGTGACGACCTACGACGAACACGCGACGGCACACGAAGAGGAGGCGCCGGCCGGCCAGGAGGTGCCGCAGGACGAGGAACCGCTGCCGTGCGGCCGTGAACTGAGCGCGGTCTGGGAGGCGTGGGACGCCGGGGAGAGCGCCCGGGACCCTCATCTGTCCGACTGCCCGCACTGCGCCGCGGCGCTGGCCGACCTGGCCGCCCTGGACGACGCCGTACGGGAGGCACGCGCGGACGAGCCGCCCGACCGGGCCGGCCTCGCCGAGCTGACCGGCCGGGTCATGGACATCGTGCGGCTGGAGCTGCGCCCCGGCAGGACGCTGCCCCTGGGCGGCCCCGAGGACGACGCCTGGATCGTCGAGGCGGCGGCCGCCCGCGCCTTCCGCGCCGCCGCCGAGTCCCTGCCGGCGGTACGGGCGGGCAGCTGCCGGATCGGTCCGCTGGACCCGGGCGCGGCGCGGCGGTCCGGGACGGTGGCCGGGGGAGCGGGGGACCGGGGGCCCGTCCGGGTCAGGCTGGAAGTCGTGGCCGGGCTCCGGTGGCCGCTGCCCGAACTGGCCGAGTCGGTGCGCGCCCGCGTGGCAGCGGCGGCCGAGGACGCCATCGGCATCGAGGTGGCCCGTATCGACGTACTGATCGTCGACGTGCTCGACGACGAGAACGCGGCGGGACCCGGCCACCACGGGGAAGGAGGACACCGGTGAACACACCGCGGCAGATCCGGGACGAACTGGCCCTGGCGACGGCCGACGCCGCCCGGCGGACCCCGGGGGTGGCGTTCCTGCGGCCCGGCATCGTGGACCGGCTCCGTGCCTCCGCCGCCTCCAGGGCCGGGCGCCCCGGCGCCGGAGAGGGCGCCGGCGGCCCCGGCGTGCGAGTGAGAGCGCTCGACGGCGGCCCGGCGGCCTGGCACATCGACATCCAGCTGGTCGCGCGCGCCTCGCACCGGAGCCTCGACGTCACCCGCGCCGTCCGCGCGGCGGCCGGTGCGGCGGCCGAGGAGGTGCTGTCCGGGCCGGGCGACCGGGTGCGGATCAGCGTGACGGTCGTCGGCATCGTCTGAACCGGTCGGCCCACAGGGAGGTTGGCCACCCACCCGGTCGCCGGATAACCGTTTGGCTCTCGTCTCGTTGTCCCGGTCGGGGCGGCGGCCGGGCTGCGCGCCTTCCTCGCGTGCCCGGGCCGCCGCCCCGACCGAGTGGTGCGCGACGAGCGGAGGTCTTCATGTCGGACGGAATCCAGCAGCGGCCGGCCGGGCCACGGGCCACGCGGCCCGGCCCCACGCCGTCCCGGCGCCGGCTGCTGCGCGCGCTGTTCACCCTGGGCATGGTCACGGGCACCTCGGCGGCCCTGGCACCGATCCTGCGGGCCGGCCCCGCCCGGTCCGCCGCGCCCGCCGGTCAGGACGGACCCGGCACGGCTCTCGACGAGATGTACCGGGGGCGCCGTATCCAGGTCGACCGCACCGACACGGACCGGGCGGGGCCCGCCGCTCCCGCCGCTGTGGCCGCCGTGTCCGACCGCGTCCCCGCCCCGCCTCTCGTCCGGATCGACGGGCGGCCCCTGCACCTCATGCGGCGCGCGGACGGCGGCTATCTGAGCGCGGTCAACCACTACCAGTCGTTCCCCACCCCGATCGAGGCCGCCAGGGCGGCCGTGGACGACCTGCGGGGCGCCCAACTGCCGCCCGGGGGAACGCTCCACCACATCTGACATCCGACCTCGGGAAGGCCCCGACCGTGTACACCAGAAAGAACCAGCGCGATCTCACCGGAGCCGAGAAGAGGAGCTTCGTCAGCGCCGTCCTGGAGCTGAAGCGCTCGGGCGAGTACGACGAGTTCGTCCGGCTGCACAGCCAGTACAACATCTCCGACGCGGAGGGCGGCCCGCGCGCGGGGCACATGACGCCGTCCTTCTTCCCCTGGCACCGGCGCCTCCTGCTGGAGTTCGAGCGGGCCCTCCAGCGCGTGGACCCGAAGGTCACCGTCCCTTACTGGGACTGGACGACCGACAACACCCCGGCCGCGGGGCTGTGGGCCGAGGACTTCCTCGGCGGCACCGGCCGCCCGCGCGACCAGCAGGTCACGACCGGCCCCTTCGCCTACAAGGCGGGCAACTGGACCATCAGGAACGGGGTGACGGCCGGGAAGTACCTGACCCGCGACCTCGGCCGCCCGGGCGACCCGGTCAGCCTGCCCGGCAAGGACGAACTGGCCTCGGCGCTGAACGAGGCGGTGTACGACGCCGAACCCTGGGACTCGACCGTCACCACGGGCTTCCGCAACGCCCTGGAGGGCTGGAGCGTGCGCTCCGTCCCGCGCGAACGCAACCACAACCGTGTCCACCGCTGGGTCGGCGGGGCCATGCTCGGCGCGGCCTCGCCCAACGACCCCGTCTTCTGGCTGCACCACTCCTTCGTCGACCTCGTCTGGGACCGCTGGCAGCGGAGGCATCCGGACTCGGGCTACCTGCCGAGGACGCGGCTGCGCCCCGACGACCCCCAGCGCGGCCGGGTCGTCAGCCTGGACGAACCCCTGCCGCCGTGGAATGTCAGGCCGTCCGAACTCCTGGACCACACGAAGCTCTACCGGTACGCCGAGTGATCCGGTCCCGGCCCGCGCGGCGCCGTACCGCGCGCCGGGCCGGGACCGCGTCCGCACACGCGCGACGGCCCCTCGCGTTCGCACGCGAGGGGCCGTCCCTCAACCGAATCGCGCGGCAGGGTGGCCGCGCACGGTCGTTCCGCGATCAGATCGGTGGCCGTGGCTCACCGACGCCGTGGCTCAGTAGCCGTAGCCGCCGTGGTGGCCGCCCGAGAGGTTGGCGCACTGGTTGCCGAACGACGGGTTGAGCAGACCGACCACGTCGATCGTGTTGCCGCAGACGTTGACCGGGAGGTGCACCGGGACCTGGACGACATTGCCGGACAGGACACCGGGCGAGCCGACAGCGGCGGCGCCGGCGCCGGCGTCGGCAGCGGCCATTCCGGCGCCACCGGCCAGCACGGCGCCCGTGCCGACGAGAACAGCGGTTGCCTTCGCGATACGCGACATCAAGATTCTCCTTGAACGTGTGGAGCGCAGCCGTACGATGTGCGGCCTTCACGCACTTCAACGCCGGAACGCACACGCGGTAACGCCCCCGGCGCCATCCGTTTCGATCAGTCCCGTTCTCCCACCTGATCGGCGCAGAGGTTCCGGTCACCCGACCGGCCGAACCGCGACCCCGGCCGCCCGGCGGCGCTCCCGGAAACCGTCGGCCCACGCGGCACGGCCGGAGCGCGGCGGCACACCCGCCGCCCCGGACGGCGCCCCTGGTGGCCGCCGGACCCGGCGACGCGATCGGTGAGAGGGTGGCCACATGGCCGAACGGGGTGAACCGCCGGCCGGCACGGCGCCGCCGCACGACTGGCCCGCCCATCCGGATCTGAGCCTCGCTCTGAACCGCATGGGCACTTTCGACTGGGATCTCGACACCGGCGGCCTCCACCTCGACCCGGCCGCGCTCCGCCTCCTCGGCCTGCCGCCGGACTCGTACAGGGGCCGACCGGAGAGTGTCGCCCACCGGATACCGCCGCACGACGCGGCGCGGCTGAAGGCGCTCGTGGCGCGGGCGCTCAAGAGCGGGACCGCCGACTACGGCGCGTACTTCCGGATCAACGGCCGGGACGGCGCCCCGCGCTGGGCCCACACCCAGGCGCACATCCGGCACGACGCCACGGGGCGGCCACGACGCGTCATCGGAATCGTCCGGGACGCCCAGCACGAACTGACCGAGATCGCCGCGAGAAGCGATCTCGACGAGGACCGGCAGCGGCTGACCGGCGTGGTGGCCCGCACCACCGCCCTGCTGTCCACCGCGGGCAGTGTCGAGGACGTCCTCGACATCCTGCGCGACAAGGAGGCGCTCGGTCATCTCACCGCGGTCAGCGTGATGCTGGGCGTGGTGGAGGGCGGCCGGATCCGGCTGGTCGCCGAGGCCCGCTCCGGATCGTTCGTACCGGAGCTGCGCTACACGCGGATCGCCGACCCGTACCCGATGAGCGAGGTGGTGCGCACCGAGCGGCCCCGGTTCATCAACTCCCGTGAGGAGTTCAGCTCCTCCTACCCGCGGCTCTGGCCGCACATCGAACCGCTCTCCGTGGCCTCCGGCGCCTACCTCCCGCTGATCGCCCAGGCCCGGCCGATCGGCGTGCTCGGGCTGCTCTCCCCACGCTCCGGCGGCTTCCACGAGGACGAGCGCAATCTGCTGGTCGCGCTCAGCAGCGGTATCGCGCAGAGCCTGCAACGGGCCATGCTCTACGAACAGGAGCACAACCTCGCCGAGGACCTCCAGCAGGCGATGCTGCCCCGGCGCATCCCCGACGTCCCCGGCGCGCGGGTCGCCGTACGCTACCGCTCGGCGCGGCTGGGCCGGAGCGTCGGCGGCGACTGGTACGACGTGCTGCCGCTGCCCGGCGGCCGGGTGGGGCTGACGATCGGAGACGTCCAGGGGCACGACACGGACGCGGCGGTCGTGATGGGCCAGCTGCGCATGGCGCTGTGGGCCTACGCCGCCGAGGGACATCCGCCGGACACAGCGCTGGCCCGCGCCTCGACCCTGCTGCGCCAACTGGACACCGACCGCTTCGCGACCTGCACGTACGTGGAGGTCCGGCTGGCGACCGGAGCGCTGCGCATCGTGCGCGCCGGCCACCTCGACCCGCTGGTGCGACGCGCCGACGGGACCTGCTCCTGGCTCCCGGCCGCCGGCGGGCTGCCCCTCGGCCTGTCCGCCGAGTTCGCCGGACCCGGCGGGATCGACTACCCGGTCACCACGGGCACGCTGGGGCCCGGCGAAACGCTCCTGCTCTGCACCGACGGACTGGTGGAACAGCCCGGCACCGACCTCGGCGACAGTCTGGAGACGCTGCGGCAGAGCGTGCGCACGGGCCCGGCCGGACCGCACGAGCTGGCCGACCGGCTTTTCGAAGCGGTGGTGGAGGGCGGCGGCGGGGACGACCGGGCGCTGCTGCTCCTGCGCAGGGACGACCCGCGCGACCCGCCCCTGACCCGCTGACAGGGCGGTACGACACCGCGTGTTCTCCCGGGTGTCGTGCCGAACCCCTGGTTCATTGCTGGGTGCACGGCCATGCTGGCGGTCTGCACCGCGCGGGCGCCCGGGCGCCCGCGCGAACCGATCTCTATCGCGGGAGCAGTTGTGGGCACAGGGGGAACCACGGGTATCGGGGCGAGGGACGGAAGCGGCGCCGTCCGCCCGGAGGGCGGCCCCGGCCACGGGGCGAGCGCGCGCCCCGCACGCCGTGGACCGGGCGGGGGCTTCGCGACCCGCCTCCGGCGGGTCCGGACAGCGGGGGAGCCCGGGCCGGGCGCGGGCGCGCGGAGCGCCGTACTCCTCGCGACCGTGCTCGCGCTGGCGGTGGGGGCGGCGGCCCCCGCCAGGGCGGAGTTCGGACCCGGCCCCCGGCCGGGCACCGCCGCCGAGGCGACGCGGCCGGTCGCACCGCCACCCGCGAGCGCCGGAGCGGGCGCGGCGCGGTCCGTCGCCGACGCCGACGGGATCGAGACGGCCCGCGACTCCCGGCCGGTCGCCCCCGGCATCCGGCTCACCTCCTACGATCGTCTCGAATCCGACAAATGGCTGCGGGTGAGCGCCCTCTCGGTGGATCTGGGCGCCGGCGCCGACGCCGAGTACCTCTCCTCCGGCCGCGTCTCGGAACGCCGCACGGTCTCCGAACTCGCCGCACGCCACGACCCGGGACCCGGCCGCCGTACCGTCGCCGCGTTCAACGCGGACTTCTTCGACATCAACGAGACGGGCGCGCCACAGGGCCCCGGTCTCGCCGGCGGCCACGTCGTGCACTCCGGGGAGCCCGGCGCCGACCGGGTCGTCGGGATCGGCCCCGGCGGCGCCGGGCGGATCCTGCGGCTGTACTTCGACGGTACGGTGACGCTCCCGTCGGGCCCGCGCGGGCTGGCCGCGTACAACGCGGCGAACGTGCCCGCCGGCGGTGTCGGCGCCTATACGGCGGCCTGGGGCGAAGCCGATCGCACGCTCACCGTGGACCGGGCCTCGCCGGTCGCGGAGGCGGCCCTGCGCGACGGCCGCGTCGTCTCCGTGACGGACCGCCCCGGCACCGGCCCGATCCCCGACGGCACCACCGTGCTGGTCGGCAGGGAAGCGGGCGCCGAGGCCCTCGCCGCGCTGCGGCCCGGCGACCCCGTCGCGCTGGAGTACCGGCCGCGCACCGACGGCGGACCCGTACCGCGTACGGCGGTCGGCGGCCGGGAGCTGCTGGTCGTGGACGGCGTGGCGCGCGGTCACGAGGGCGAGGGCAACAACACGGCCGCACCGCGCACCGCCGTCGGCTTCTCCCGCGACGGAGCCACCATGCAGGTGATCACCGTGGACGGCCGGCAGCAGGACAGCGCCGGAGTCACCCTCACCGAACTGGGCCTGATGATGCGCCGGGCCGGAGCGTACAACGCGCTGAACCTCGACGGCGGCGGCTCCTCCACCCTCGTCGCCCGCGCACCCGGCAGCGACACCCTGCGGGTGGCGAACAATCCCTCGGACGGCGGTGAGCGCGCGGTCGCCAACGGGCTCGCCCTCACCGCGCCGGCCGGCAGCGGACGGCTGACCGGCTTCCGGGTCGAACCCCGCACCACGGCGGCCGAGGCCCCGACCGCCGACCCGGTCAGGGGCGGGCACCCCGAGCGGGTCTTCCCCGGGCTGACCCGCCGTCTGACCGCCACCGGCCACGACGAGACCTACGGACCGGCCGCCGGCCGGCCCCGGTGGCGCACCGTCCGCCCCTCCGTGGGCCGGGTCGACGCAGAGGGGGTGTTCACCGCGCGCGCCGGCGGCACCACGCGCGTGCGGGCCGAGCGCGGACGCGCCGGGGGCGGCACGGAACTGACGGTGCTCGACCCGCTCGACCGGCTCCAGCCGACCACCCCGCGCGTCGCCCTCGCGGACTCCGGGGCGACCGGCACCTTCGGCATCGTCGGCCTCGACGCGCACGGCGCCAGTGCCCCGATCGAACCGGCGGACGTACACCTCGACTACGACCGCACGCTCTTCTCCGTCACCGACGACGGCCACGGCTCCTTCCGCGTCACATCGTCGACGGGCGGTGGCGCCGGCCGGGTCACGGCGCGGGCGGGCGGCGCCACGACCGTACTCGCCGTCAGCGTCGGACTCGACGAGCGGCTGGTCTCCGGCTTCGACGACGCGGCGGAGTGGACCTTCGCCCAGGCACGCGCCGGCGGCTCGGTCGAGGCCACCCCCGACGGCCGCACCGGCACCGGCCTCGCCCTCGCCTACGACTTCACCCGGTCCACCGCCACCCGCGCGGCCTACGCGAGCCCGCCGAAACCCCTCCCGGTGCCCGGCCGGCCGCAGTCCTTCAAGCTCTGGATCAAAGGCGACGGCGGGGGCTCCTGGCCCACCCTGCATCTCAAGGACGCGGCAGGGTCCGACCAGTTGCTGCGCGGCCCGTACCTCACCTGGACGGGCTGGCGCCAGGTCACTTTCACGGTTCCGGCGGGCGCCGCCGCGCCGCTCACCGTCGCACGCTTCTATCTGGCCGAGACCGCCGCCGACCGGCGGTACACCGGCGAGGTCACGGTGGACGAACTGACGGCGCAGGTGCCGCCCGCCGTCGACCTGCCCGCGCAGCCCCGCCCGGCCGATCCGCTGATCGCCACGGCGGCCGCGACCGCCGGGCGGGACTGGCGGTTCGCGGTGATGTCCGACGCCCAGTTCGTCGCCCGGGACCCCGACAGCGCCATCGTCGCGCAGGCCCGCCGTACCCTGCGCGAGATCAGGGCAGCGCGGCCGGACTTCCTGGTCGTCAACGGCGATCTGGTGGACGAGGGTTCGCCCGCTGACCTCGACTTCGCCCGCACCCTGCTGACCGAGGAGCTGGGGGACGCCCTGCCCTGGTACTACGTACCGGGCAACCACGAGGTGATGGGCGGCTCCATCGACCGGTTCGTGGAGCGGTTCGGGCCCGCCCAGCGGGTGTTCGACCACCGGGGGACCCGCTTCCTCACCCTCGACACCTCGCGCCTGACGCTGCGCGGCGGCGGCTTCGCGCAGATCAGGGCGGTACGCGACCAACTCGACGCGGCGGCGCGGGACGACCGGGTGGGATCGGTGCTCGTCGTGGCGCACGTACCGCCGCGCGACCCGACCGTGCAGCGGGCCAGCGAGCTGGGTGACCGCAAGGAGGCGGCCCTCCTGGAGCGGTGGCTCGCCGACTTCCGCCGCACGACGGGCAAGGGCGCCGCTTTCATCGGCGGCCATGTCGGGGTCTTCGACGCCTCACGGGTGGACGGGGTGCCGTACCTGATCAACGGCAACGCGGGGAAGGCCCCGGCGGGCCCGGCCGGCGAGGGCGGCTTCACGGGCTGGTCGCTCGTCGGTGTGGACCGTGTGACGCCCGGACAGTGGAGGGACGCCCGGCTGCGGCCGTGGCGCGGCGGGCCCGACTGGCTCTCCGCGCGGACGCGCGCGCACACGGACGCGCTGACCCTGGCAGCGCCGGCGACGCTGCCGGTCGGCCGGAGCGCGAGGATCACGGCGACGCTCACGCAGGGGACGAGCGCGGACCGGGCACGGGCGGTGCCGGTGGCCTTTCCGCTCAGCGCCGACTGGACCGGTTCCCTCAACCTCCGTGTCGGCGCCCCCGCCGGGGCGCGCCCCCGGCACGCGGCCGCCTTCGACCCGGCCACGGGCACCCTCACGGCGCTGCGGCCCGGCACGGTCACCCTCGCGGTGACGGTCGGTGGCGTGACGCGCCGCGCCAGGGTTCTGATCGCCGGGACCGCGAGCGCGACGGCTCGCGAGAGCCGGTGGTGACGCGCCGGTTCCGGCCGCGCGCTCCCGGGCGGACGGTGGAAGCATGGAGGCGTGGCGCCGCCCGGGGCCCGTGGGCCTGCCGGGGTACGGGGCCCGCGCACCGGAGGCCCACGGGCCCCGTACCCCGGAAAGGAAAGGGCTTCCCCTCCTCATGAGAACCGTGACACTCGGATCGCAGGGCCTCACCGTCTCGGCCGAGGGGCTGGGCGCGATGGGCATGAGCGTCTGGTATGGCCCGCGCGACGAACGGGAGGCCATGGCCACCCTCAACCGGGCCGTGGACCTCGGCGTCACCTTCATCGACACGGCGGAGGCGTACGGCCCCTTCGAGAACGAGAAGCTGATCGGCCGCGCCCTCGGCCGCCGCCGCGCCGAGATCACGCTCGCCACGAAGTTCGCCACGGAGTTCGACGACGACGGCACGTCCCACGGGCCCAACGGCAGCGCGGCCTACGCGCACCGGGCGGTGGACCGCTCCCTGCGCCACCTCGGTACGGACGTCATCGACCTCTACTATCTGCACCGCGTCGACCCCGAGGTGCCGGTCGAGGAGAGCGTCGGCGCGATGAGCGAGATGGTCAGGGCCGGCAAGGTCCGGCACATCGGGCTCTCCGAGGCCACCCCCGACCAGATCCGCCGGGGCCACGCCGTCCACCCGCTGACCGCGCTCCAGTCGGAGTACTCCCTGTTCAGCCGGGACGTGGAACACAACGCGGTGCTGGAGACGGTACGGGAACTGGGCATCGGATTCGTCGCGTTCTCCCCGCTGGGCCGCGGCTTCCTCTCCGGGAAGATCACCCGCCGCGACGACCTCGCCCCGGACGACGCCCGGCGCGGTCTGCCCCGCTTCACCGCGGAGAACATCGCGGCGAATCTGGCGGTCGTCCACAAGGTCACCGAGCTGGCCGACGCCAAGGGCATCACCCCGACCCAGCTCACGCTGGCCTGGCTGCTGGCCCAGGACGTCGTACCGATCCCCGGCACCAAGCGGCGCGCGTACCTGGAACACAACGCAGAGGCCGCCGGAATCCGACTCACCGCCGAGGACCTGGCGGCGATCGACGCGGCGGCGCCGCACGGCGTCGCGGCGGGCGACCGCGAGGTCCCGCCGCCCGCCTGACCCCCCCTGGTGACGCCGCAGGACCCACCCTCCGGGCGCACGGCGCTCCGTGTGAGGACAGCCCTTAGGGTGGGGGCGAGGCGGGAGAGGGAGGTGTCCGGGGATGGCCGGGGCTCAGGAGGAGCTTTTCGCCGCGGTGGACGCGCTGTTGGAGCAGGCGGCGGCCAAGGACGCCCTGCCCGAGCCCGTGGAGCGCAAGCGGCTGCGGGAGGCCGCCGGGCTCGGCCAGGACCAGATCGCGAAGGCGCTCGGGGTCCGGCGGGAGACGGTCGCCGGCTGGGAGGCGGGCCGCAGCGACCCCCGCGCGCCCAAACGCGCGGCCTACATCCGGCTGTTGGAGGGCCTCGCCGCGCACCACCCGGCGCCGCCGGTCCCGGATGAGCGGGCGGCGCCGCCCGTGAGCCCGCCCGCCGAGCCGGCGCCGCCCGCCCCGGAGACCCCGGCCCGGGACACCATGCCCCCGGCCCCAGCGCCAGTCGCCCCCGCCCGGTCCCCCGCGGAGGGCCGGGCGAACCGGCCCGGGACGCGGGCGCCTTCCGTGCGCCCGCCTCGGGCCCCGGCGCCCGAGCCGTCCGCGCCGTCGGTGTCCGCCGCGTACCCGAACGGTCCGCTCGCCGTGCTGGACGGCGACGGCTCCGCCTACGGCGCGGGCGGGCTCGTCCTGGACTGTCCCGCGAAGACCGTCGTCCAACTCGTGGAGTGGGCCCTCGGCGAGGCGCGGCTCGGCGCGGCACGGCTGCACCGCTCGGGCAAGGACGCCGACCCGCTGATCGTGCTGACCGAGGACGCGGCCGTACGGCTCGGCCTGCCGCCCGAACTGGCGGACCGTCGCGGTCTGCGGCTGCCCGCCGACCACCCGGTGGTCAAGCGGCTCGGCCGGGCCGACTGGCGCCTGACCAGGCGGGGTTTCGGCCCGTGGGCCCGGATCTACCGGCCGGCCAGGGACGGCAGGCGCCAGTGCGTACAACTGGCGGTGCTGCCCTGGGGCGCGCTCGACGCCCGCGCCTGGGGGAGCGCCCCCGGGCTGCCGCCCGCCGCGCTCGCGCAGGTCCTCGGGGACTACGCGTCCCTGGTCATCACCCCGCGCGGCTCGACGGCGGTCTCCGGCCTTGAGCTGATGACCGCCCTGCGCCCGCCGACCCGGGCCGTGCCCGACCCGGACGGCACCGGCCGCTACGTCTCCGCGCCGATGCCGGGGGCGCTCACCGAGGCAGTGGACCCGGCGCCGCCCGAAGCCCCCGACGAGCACCCGGTCGCCGTGGGCCGGGCCGCCGCGGACGTCCTCGACGAGGAGGCGTACGAGTGGATCCGGGACCCCGAGCTGCTGACCGACGAGGAGTGCGCCAAGCGGTACGCGGTCGGGCTCGACGTCAACATGGCCTTCGCCGCCGCCGCCAACCGTCTGGTGGTGGGGCTCGGCCCCGCTGTCCACGTACAGGCCCCCGAGTTCGACAAGAAGCTCCCCGGCTCCTGGTACGTCGACCTCAGCGGCGTCGAGCTCGACCCGCGGCTGCCGAATCCCTTCACCCCGCGCGGCGCACGGCCGGCCGGTCCCGGCTGGTACGCCACTCCGACGGTCGCGTACGCGGCCGAGCTCGGCCACCCGGTCCGTCCGCTCGAAGCGTTCGTGCGGCCCTCGAACGGGGCGTACCTGGACGCCTGGTACGGGCGGCTGCGCCACGCGTACCTGACCACCATGGGGCGGCTCGGCGTGACCGAGGGACTGAGCGAGGCCGACTATCTCGCGGCGATGGAGCACCACAAGTCCGTCGACCCCGGTCAGGCCGCCGTGCTCGCGGCGATCAAGGCCACCGTCAAGGGTGGGATCGGCAAGCTGCGCGAACGCCCGCAGGGCGTGTCGTACCGGCCGGGGGAGAGGTGGCCCGCCCTGGAACGTCCCACCTGGCGCCCGGACATCAGGGCCGCCGTGATCGCCGCCGCACGGATCAACATGCACCGCAAGATGACGAAGCTGGCAGCGGCCGGACTCTTCCCCGTCGCCGTCCTCTCCGACTGCGCGGTCTATCTCTCCGACGGCCCCGGCCCGCTCGACTTCCTGCCGCGCACGCCGGAGGGCAAGCCGCTCCCCGGCGGTTTCCGGCTCGGGGTGAACCCCGGCATGGTGAAGCACGAAGGCACCCAATCGCTGCTGTGGGCCGTACGGATGCTGGACGAAGGACACAACCCCGCCCGCCACATCAAGGGCACGGACGCCGCGATCGACGGAGAGTAGGAGCACCACCCACCCCATGGGCATCCTCGGTGACAGCCTCGACAGGGCGGACCTGAGCGTTCTCACCCGGCCGATCCCGAAGGGCGCGCAGGCACGTATGCGTTTTCTGGTGCGGGTGGAGAAGGGCTCCACCCGGGCCGTCGCCCGCCGGCTGGGAATCTCGCAGCGTACCGTCGAGCGCTATGTGAAGGGCCAGCTGCGCCGACCGCGCCAGGAGCTGGCGGAGCGGCTGGAGACCGAGGTACGCCGCGACTGGCAGCCCCGGGTCCGTCAGCGCGCCGAACGCCGGGCCGCCACCAGCGGCGGCATCGTCGTCGAGACCCGGGCCCGGTTCGGCTTCACCGCCGCCCCCGGCACCACCGACGACGGCCGGGTCCGCCGCATCACCCAGCACCTGCCCCCGGCGTACGCCGCCCGGCTGTTCGACGCCCGGCGGACGGGGGCGGACGAGCGACGGCTGCGCCGTATCGTGGCCGAGGGGCTTCAGGAGATCTACTTCAAGGACCAGGGGCGCCGCGCGGACGGGCTTCTGGTGGAGTTCACGGACATCGACTACGTGGAACTCGACTACTGAGCGCACCGCTTCGGCAGGGGCGCGTCCGGCCACTTGTGAGGTCGTTTGAGTTCGAGGGCCGTCATGTCCGGCCGTCCCCGCCCAGCAGGAACGCCGTCAGCAGCATCACGATCAGTGCGGCGGGCGGAATGAGCAGCGTGACCAGATGACTGAACAGGGTCCGGAACATCGCCATCAGAGAGAAGATCATGAGCCCGCCGGCGAGCCAGCAGCCGAAGATCTGGGCTGCCAGAGTGCGGGCGGCGGACTCCTGCTCGCCGGTGGTGACCTCGACGAAGCCCGGCAGCCCTCCGATCATCATCACGAAGAGGACGCAGCACAGCAGTACGTTCCCGGCGGCGACGACGACGGCGGCCGGCTTGTCCCACCCGCGTACGCGTCTCCAGATATGTATGGCGCTCATGGAGCCGAGAGCCTATCCGGGGAACTGACGACCTTTCATGGAGGAGGCCCGGGGCGGCGGCGTCAGGGGGCGGGGGCGCGCGTCAGGTGGTCGCGCAGCGTGGCGGCGAACTCCTCGGCCCGAGCCAGCTGCGTTCTCAGGTCGGCCATCCGCTGCTGCACGGTCTGCTCGAAGCCGCGCACCCGCTCGACCAACTCGTCCCGTTCCGGCGCCGGCAGCGGTTCGCCCGCTTCGAGACGGTCGGTCGCGGCGAGCAGTTCGCGCATCTCCTCCAGGCTGAAGCCCAGCGGTTTCATCCGGCGGATCACCATCAGGCGGCCCACATCGGCCTCGGTGTAGAGGCGGAAGCCGCCCTGCGAACGGGCGGACGGGATGACCAGTCCGGCGTCCTCGTAGTGCCGGATCGTGCGCAGCGACAGTTCGGTGCGTGCGGCGACCTCGCCGATCTGCATGTGCTCGCTGCTCACGCTGTGCTTCCTCGTCTCCTGCCGGGGTCCGGACGACCGGTATTCATCTCTACCGTAACGTTAGGGTAGAGTCTCTGGACGGTGGGGCCACGCGCCGCGGCGATCCCTGCCGCGGGCACGGGACACATTCCCCGCCCCCCTCAGCCGGGTCGGGGCCGATGACGCTCCCACCGGGAGAACGAAGCCGGCAGGAGAAAGCGTACGCATGACCGCGATGCCCCGCGCCGCCGCCTGCCCACCATGATCCCTCATCCCTGAACAGCGCCCCGCCGGTCCACCGTGCCGGGCCGCTGTTCCGCCCTCGTCCCGCACCGTCGCGGGCTCCGCCGGCGGCCGTCCCGGCCGTCCGCGACACCATCATGTGCGCCGCACGGCGATGCCGGGCGTGCCCGAGCACGACAGGTTCCTCCCTTGCCCACCTCCGTAGCGTCCCCGGCCTCGCGGCTGCGCGGGCTTCGCCCCGACTGGCTGTCCGACCCGAAGGTCTGGCGTACCGAGGTGCTGGCCGGCCTCGTCGTCGCCCTGGCGCTGATCCCCGAGGCGATCTCGTTCTCGATCATCGCCGGGGTCGACCCGGCGATCGGCCTGTTCGCCTCCTTCACCATGGCCGTGACGATCTCCCTCGTGGGAGGCCGTCGCGCCATGATCTCCGCGGCGACCGGCGCCGTCGCCCTGGTCATCGCCCCGCTCAACCGCGAGCACGGATTCGGTTATCTGGTGGCCGCGGTCATCCTGGCCGGTGTCTTCCAGATCGTGCTCGGCGCGCTGGGGGTGGCGAAGCTGATGCGGTTCGTGCCGCGCTCGGTGATGGTCGGCTTCGTCAACGCGCTCGCCCTGCTGATCTTTCTGGCGCAGGTACCGGAGATGCACGACGTGCCCTGGGCCGTCTACCCGCTGATCATCGGCGGTCTCGCCCTGATGGTGTTCTTCCCGAAGGTCACCCGGGTGATTCCGGCGCCGCTGGTCTCCATCGTCGTCCTCACGGTCATCACCGTCGCGGCCGGGATCGCCGTGCCGACCGTGGGGGACAAGGGCGCGCTGCCCTCCTCGCTGCCCGTGCCCGGCCTGCCGGACGTGCCCTTCACGGCGCAGACCCTGACGATCGTCGCCCCGTACGCCATCGCGATGGCGCTGGTCGGCCTGATGGAATCGCTGATGACGGCCAAGCTGGTCGACGACATCACCGACACCCACTCCTCCAAGACCCGTGAGTCCATCGGCCAGGGCGTCGCCAACATGATCACCGGTTTCTTCGGCGGCATGGGCGGCTGCGCCATGATCGGCCAGACGATGATCAACGTGAAGGTCTCCGGGGCCCGTACCCGGCTCTCCACCTTCCTGGCCGGCGCCTTCCTCATGGTGCTCTGTGTCGTCTTCGGCCCGGTCGTCTCCGACATACCGATGGCCGCTCTGGTCGCCGTCATGGTCATGGTGTCCTTCGCGACCTTCGACTGGCACTCCGTCGCCCCCCGGACCCTCAAGCGGATGCCCGCAGGGGAGATCGCCGTCATGGTGATCACCGTCGTCTGTGTCGTGGCCACCGGGAACCTCGCGATCGGCGTCGTCGTCGGCTCGGTGACCGCGATGGCCGTCTTCGCCAAACGCGTCGCCCAGCTCGCCGACATCACCTCGGTGACCGACCCCGGCGGCCGCAGCGTCGTCCACTCCGTGACCGGGCAGCTCTTCTTCGCCTCCTCCCATGACCTGGTCACCCGGTTCGACTACGCCGGCGACCCGGACACGGTCGTCATCGACCTCACCCATGCCCACGTCTGGGACGCCTCCTCCGTCGCCGCCCTGGACGCCGTCGCGGGCAAGTACGCCCAGCGCGGCAAGACCGTCGAGATCGTCGGCCTGAACCAGTCGAGCGCCCGGATCCACGAGAGGCTCAGCGGCGAACTCACCGGCGGCCATTGACCCGCGTACCGCCGTGCGGGCGTCCCGCGGTGCGCGGGGCGCCCTCATGCTGGGCGGGTGACACCCAGAACCGACCGGAGCGGCGCGCTGCGGGCCGACGCGGCCCGCAACCGCGTCCGGGTGCTGCGGATCGCCCGTGAGCGGATCGCCGCCGGTGACGAGTCGCTCCAGCTGAACGCCATCGCCCGCCTCGCGGGGCTGGGTACCGGGACCGTGTACCGCCATTTCCCCAACCGTCACGCGCTGATGGAAGCGCTGTCGGCGGAGCGGTTCAGCGAGCTTGTCGAAGAGGCGCGGGCGGCGGCGGTCGAGGAGGACATCCTCGCCGGTCTGCGCCGCCTGCTGCGGTTCACGCTCGAGGGCGATGTCGAGGCCGATGACGTACGCAGACTGCTCTGCGGCGTCCAGCACGCCGTGCGTGCCGGGCACAGCGGCCCCCGGCACGCCGAGATGTACCTCGACATCCTGCTCCAGGGCCTGCGCCCGCCGCGCTGACGGCGGTCTCGGCGGCACCCTCGCACCACATCCCCCGTAAGCGGATGGCTATCCGTTTATGGCCGGTGGAGGACAGGTCATGGAGAAGCGGGCAGCAGTGACGGCGGGGACCGGAGGCATCGGCCTGGAGACGGCCCTCGGTCCGGCCCGGGCCGGATACACCGTCACGGTGGTCGGCCGCGACGCCGAGCGCGGTGGCGCGGCCACCGAACGCATCGCCGCGGTGGCCACCGCGGAGGACCCGGTCTTCATGCGGGCCGACCTCGCCTCACTCGACGAGACCCGGGCGCTGGCCGCACGGCTGGCGGCGGCGGGACCGCTGCACGTCCTCGTGAACAACGGCGGCGCGATGTACCCGCAGCGGCGTCAGACCGTCGACGGCATCGAAGCGACGTTCGCCGTCAACCACCTCTGGCCCTACCTGCTCACCGAACTGCTCCTGGACACGCTCCGGACCACCGGGGAGAGCCGCATCGTGAACGTCAGCTCCGGTGCCGTCCGAGCCGCCAAGCGCACCTTCGACGCGGTCGAACCGCCGGGCGGCTACTACGTGTTCCCCTGGTACGGTCGCGCCAACCTCGCCTACACACTCCACCTGGCCGAACGGCTCGGGTCCACGGGAGACTCGGTCTTCGCGGCCGATCCCGGCGGCGCGGCGACGGCGATGACCGACGGGACCATGCGTGTGTCCACGATCGTCTCGCCGGGGCTGCGCCCGGCGTGGCCGCTCGTCCGGCGCATGTTCGCACGCTCCACCTCGGGTCCCGCTTCGACAGCCGCCCGGCCCTCCGTCCTCGCGGCGACCGAGGCCGCGCTCGACGGGAAGACCGGACTGCTCATCGGCCCCGATCTGCGCCCCGCGACACCCTCCCGCTGGAGTGCCGATCCGCGCATGGTGCGCGATGTCCTCGCGCTCAGCCGCCAGTGGGCGCCGCTCACGGCGGAGTGAACGCCGTCGGAAGCGGACCACCGGGAGCGGGCCACCGGCGTCGCGCGGCATCCGCACCCGGCCGGCCCGCTCGGACCGGGCCCTCACGGCCGGGGACCGGCTGTCGACGGGGGGCTCAGCCGTGGCGGAACGCCTCCGCGTGGTCCGCCGCCCAGGCGCGATAGCCGGTGGCCGGGCGGCCGAGGAGCCGCTGCACCGTCGGCTCGACCCGCGCCTTCGCGCCGGATCCCCCGCGTACGGCACTCTCCAGGAGTGCCTCGGCGACCGGTGACGGATAACGGGCGAGCAGCCCCCGCAACGCCTGGTCCCGGGTCAGCTCTGCCAGCCGCAACGGCCGTTGGAGCACGTCGGACAGGACCGCGAGCTGGTCGGCGGCGCTGATCGCGGCGGGGCCGGTGAGAGGGTGCACGCGACCCTCGTGACCGGGCTCCGTCAGGCAGCGCACCGCGGTGTCGGCGATGTCGCCGGGGTCCACCACCGCGTGGGGCGAGGCGCCCCCGAGGACCCGCACCACCGCCTCCTCGCGGATCGAACGGGCCCAGCCCAGGGTGTTGGACATGAAGGCACGCGGGCGCAGCAGGGTCCACGCGAGCCCCGACGCCCGCAGCAGCGCTTCGTTGTCCCGCTGCCAGCGGGTGATCAGATCCGTCGCGTCCGGCTCCGCCACCGCCAGCGCCGACAGCTTCACCACATGGCGTACCCCGGCGCGCCGCGCCGCCCCGACGAAGTGCTCGTCGTGGGCCGGGGCGAGCGGATCGCAGGTGACCAGCAGCGCGGCCCGCACCCCGGTCAGCGCGGTGGCCAGCGCCGAGGGGTCCGCGAGATCAGCACCCACGATCTCGGTGCCGGGTCCGGCAGGAGCGGTGAGACGGCCGGGGTCGCGGGCGAGCAGCCGTACGCGTTCACCGGTCCGCAGCCGCTGTGCCACCAGCCGTCCGACGGTGCCGGTGACTCCGGTCAGCAGGATCATCGCCCAGGCCCTTCCGCCGCCGGACTCCCGACCACGCCCCACACATCGCGCCCCCCCGCACCATGGTGCACGCGAAGCGCCGCCTCGGCAGCGTCCGCACCGGAGCGCCGACGCGGCTCGCGCCCTCCCGGCCCGGAGGGGGACGCCGCCCGCCACCCCCTGAACGGGCGAGACCACCGAGCCGTTACCTACGGTGTGTAGTCGGCGCTCTCACCCCTCATGCTCCTGCGGGCACCGCGTCTCCTCCTCGCCGAACCCGCCGCCGCGCCGCCTCGCGCCCTTCCACGAGGCCCCTCCCCGGTTGCGGGCCGGTGGGCCATCCGTGAGTGTGGGCCGGAGTTCACAGCGGACACCAATGAAGGAGAGTGTGTCGTGGCGACTCTGTGTAAACCCGCGGTCTCGGTTCCCGAACATGTGATCACCATGGAGGACACACTCGCTCTCGCCCGCTCACTCCACGCCGACCACCCGCAACTCCCGCTCGCGCTGAGACTGATCGAGAACACCGGCGTGGCGAAGCGCCATATCGTCCAGCCCATCGAGGAGACCCTGAGACATCCCGGTTTCGAGGACCGGAACGTGCTCTACGAGGCCGAGGCGAAGGCCCGGGTGCCCGCCGTGGTGCACAGCGCCCTCGACCACGCCGGGCTGCGCCCCGCGGACATCGACATGATCGTGTATGTCTCGTGCACCGGCTTCATGATGCCGTCCCTGACCGCCTGGATGATCAACACGATGGGGTTCCCCGGCCATACCCGACAGCTCCCGATCGCCCAGCTCGGCTGCGCGGCGGGCGGCGCGGCCATCAACAGGGCCCATGACTTCTGCCGGGCCTATCCCGGTTCGAACGTCCTGATCGTGGCATGCGAGTTCTGCTCGCTGTGCTATCAGCCCACCGACCTGGGCGTCGGGTCGCTGCTCTCCAACGGGCTGTTCGGCGACGCGGTCGCCGCCGCCGTCGTACGGGGGGAGGGCGGCACCGGTATCACCCTGGAGCGCAACGGCTCCCACCTCGTGCCCGACACCACCGACTGGATCGCCTACAGCGTCCGGGCCACCGGATTCCACTTCCTGCTCGACAAGCGGGTGCCCGGCACCATGGAGCCGCTGGCTCCCGCCCTGCGCACCATGGCCGACCAGCACGGCTGGGACGCCACCGGGCTCGACTTCTACATCATCCACGCCGGCGGCCCACGCATCCTCGACGACCTCAGCCGCTTCCTCGAAGTGCCGCCCGAGGCATTCCGGTTCAGCCGGAGCACGCTGACCGAGTACGGCAACATCGCCAGTGCCGTCGTCCTCGACGCCGTACGCAGGCTCTTCGACGAGGGAGCCGTGAGCGACGGCGCGCGCGGCATCGTCGCCGGTTTCGGGCCCGGGATCACCGCCGAGATGGCGTTGGGGCGCTGGAGCGCGGCCGGGGGCGCCAACGGCGCCGCGGTGCGTGACCGCCGGATGATCGGCAGCGCGGGCCGCAGGACGGAACCGGTGGGCTGAGCGGCGGCCGTCCGGCCGACGGACGGGGCGCACCACGGAGACTCGGACACGCCCCGGCGTGCGCCCCCGGTACGGGCCCGAAAGGAACCGATGGCCCCCCCGGGGGCGGTCTTTCGCGCCCCTACCGGACGGCGGGATCATGGGCGACCGACCGTACGGCCACACACTCATCGTTCTGGAGCACCGCATGACCGAGCTGGCGCGTCCCGAGGGCCTGATCGTCCCCCCGGGCGGGGGCAACACCATCCACACGGCGGCCCAGCAGGTGACCTTCAAGGTCACCGGCGAACACTCCCGGGTCTCCTCCAGTTTCGAGGTCGTCGTGCCGCCGGGCTTCGACGTCGGTGCCCACCGGCACGCCCACAGCGAGGAGTTGTTCTACGTGCTCGACGGCGAACTGGACGTGCTGGCCTTCGAGCCGCGCGTGCGCAGCGAGGACTGGCGCCACTGGGAGTCCGAGTCGGGGCTGAAAGCGGTACGGGCCACCCCGGGCACGGTCATCGTCGTACCGCCGGGCTGTCCGCACGCCTTCGCCAACCGGTCGGGGGAGCCCGTACGGATGTTCTTCCAGTCGTCGCCCCCGTCCGATCACGAGCGCTACTTCGAGGAGTTGCTCGACATCCTCAAGGAGGGCGGGACGCCCGACCCGCAGGCGATCGCGGAACTCCGCGTGCGCTACGACATCGAGCAGCTCACACCGCTGCGGCACGATGCCTAGACCGGGTCCGCGCGGTCCCGGCCGGCCGGGACCCCGTCCGGGCGCGGCGGGGACCGCGCGGGCACACCTCAGAGGTGCCGGGTGAACCCGGCGCGGGCGTTCGGCGGGCATCCGCCCCGGCGGGTACTGCCGCTGGTGGCCGGTGTGCTGTTCGTCATGGCCGCTCTGACGGTGGGCTGGACGCTCATCGACCGGGCGCTGAGCGATCGCGAACGGCTGCCGGACGGCGCCCTGCTGGAGCTGGGACCGGCCTCCGGCGCCGCCGTCCTGCGGGTGGTGGGAGAGGGATGGTCGCTGGGCAAGTCGCAGAGCGATCCCAGCTCCTCGTACGCGCTCTCGCGCGACGGGGTCGACGTGGCCGCCGGGTATGTCGATCTGGCCACCACGGAGGCCGGCGTCGAGAGTCTGTGGACGGGGCTGCGGCGGGTCCAGTCCGTCGCGGACCCCCACAGCAGCCTGGGCGCGCCGCGTCCGGTGACCAGCGCCGAGGGCGCGCGGGGCAGCACCGGGACGCTGACCAGGGACGGCCGGAAGGGCACCGCGACCGTCTGGCTGTCACCCGGGGAGGCATACGCGGTGGAGGTCACCGTCCTCGCGAAGCCGGGGGCCGCCGCCGGCGTGATCGCGGAGGCCATGGCACTGGTCCACAGCGTGTCCTTCCCCCAGGGGGCGCGGTGACAGCCCCCGGCGCGTACGTCCGGGAGAGCGGCCACCCGCGCCGGCGGTCGGTCGGCCGGCTCACGGCCCTGCTGTGCGCCGTCGGCGCCGGTCTGATCGGCTACGAGTTCGCCGCCGTGGTCCGGGTCTTCCCGCACCTCGCGCTGCTGGCCTTCCTGCTGCTCGTGCTCACCGTCGCCGTCGGTACGGCCCTCCTGGCCCGGGTGCGGCCGTTCCGGGCGCCCCCGCGCGGATGGGCGTGGAGCGGGGTGGTCTGGGGAGCCACCGCGGCGACCGGCTGCGCCGTCGTGGCCAACAGCGGGCTCCAGGGCATCTGGGCCAAGGGCGCCGGGATCGACTTCGGCTCCCGCTGGGGCGCCGCGCTCACCGCACCGCTCAACGAGGAACTCCTCAAACTCTCCGGCGTACTGCTGATCGGCCTCAGCGCCCGCGCGCTCGTACGGGGACCGCTGGACGGCTTCTTCCTCGGCGCGTTCACCGGGCTCGGCTTCCAGGTCGTGGAGAACTGGACGTACGCGATGAACGCGATCCTGATCGGCGGGGGAGTGAACGGCACCACCGACGTCACCCAGTCCTTCACCACCCGGGTCCTGGTGACCGGCCTCGGCTCGCACTGGACGATGAGCGCGGTCGCCGGAACCGGCGTCGGTATCCTGCTCGCCCACGACGACCGGCCGGTACGCCGCCGCCTCCTGCCCGCCACCGCCTGCGTCCTGGTCGCCATGGCCATGCACTGGCAGTTCAACGCGCCCCTGCTGAACTCCGTCGCCGGTCTCGGCGTCAAGGTGGCGGTCAACTTCCTGGTCGCGGCCTGTTTCTATCTGGTCCTGCGCCACCGGGCCCGCAAGCGGGCCCGCGCCTTTCTGCACTCGCCGAGCACACCGTTCTCGCCCGAACTGCTCACCCGCCGCTCCCGGCGCCGTGTCCTGGAGCGGATCCCGCCCGCGAGCCGCCCCGCCGCTGCGGGGCGCGCCTCCGGCTATCTCGACCTGGTCGAGGAGTACGCCGCGCGGCGCGGGGACCTGCCGTAGACGCGGCGGACGCGCGGGCGGGGCGGCGGGTTCGCCGCGGCATCCGGAACGCGTCCGGCCCCGGACGCTCCCGAGCGGGGGAGCGGCCGGGGCCGGGGCGAGGCGGGGAAAGGGCTATCCCACCGGGGTGGGCGGCACGTCGAGGCCCTTGCCGGTCACCGGGTTCTCCTCGGCGAGGCGCTCCATGCCGCTCGTCGTCTTGAGCGGCTTCTCCTTGAGGAAGACCACCGCCACCAGCGTCAGCGCGGCGAACGGGGCGGCGACGAGGAAGAGTTCCGCGGTCGCCACACCGTAGGCGTGCTCCACCATCTCCCGCATCGGCGCGGGCAGCTTCGACATGTCCGGCACCGCGCTCTCGCCCGAGCCGGAGGCCGCCTGACCCGCGCCGCCCAGGCTCTTGGTCATCTCGGCGGCGACCCGGTTGGCCAGAATCGCGCCGAGCACGCTCGTACCGATCGTCCCGCCCATGCTGCGGAAGAAGGAGAGGACCGAGGTGGCCGCGCCCAGCTCCGCCGCCGGTACGTCGTTCTGCGCGACGAGCACCAGGTTCTGCATCAGCAGGCCGACACCGATACCGAGGACGGCCATGTAGACGCTGAGCACCCCGAAGCCGGTGTCGGCGTCGATCGTGGCCAGCAGCCCCAGGCCGACCGTCATGGTGACGGCGCCGACGATCAGGAAGATCTTCCACCGGCCGGTGGCGCTGATGAGCTGACCCGCCACGGTGGAGGAGACCAGCAGGCCGAGGATGAGCGGCAGGCTCATCAGCCCCGCGACGGTGGGGGACTTGCCCAGCGAGATCTGGAAGTACTGCGAGAGGAACACCGTGCCGCCGAACATGGCCACGCCGACCAGCAGGCTGGCGACGGTGGTCAGCGAGACGGTGAGATTACGGAAGATGTCGAGCGGGATGATCGGTTCGGGGACCCGGGACTCCACGAACACCGCGGCGACCAGGAGCACCAGGCCCGTGCCGGTCAGCGCGAAGGTCTGCCAGGAGAGCCAGTCGAAGTTGTTGCCCGCGAGGGAGACCCAGATGAGTATCGAGCAGACGCCCGCGACGATCAGGAACGCGCCCAGGTAGTCGATCTTCACCTCGCGGCGGACGGTGGGCAGCCGCAGCGTGCGCTGGAGCAGCAGGATCGCGGCCAGCGCGAACGGCACACCGATGAAGAAGCACCAGCGCCAGCCCAGCCACGAGGTGTCCACCATCACGCCGCCGACCAGCGGCCCGGCGACCGTGCCGACCGCGAAGACCGCGCCGAAGATACCGGCGTACTTGCCCAGTCGCCGGGGCGGGATGACCGCCGCCATGACGATCTGCGCGAGGGCGGTCAGACCGCCGGCGCCGATGCCCTGGACGACCCGGCTGAAGATGAGCAGGCCCACACCCTGCGAGAAGCCCGCCAGGAGGGATCCCACGACGAACATGGCGAGGGAGAGCTGCAGCAGCAGCTTCTTGTTGTAGAGGTCGGACAGTTTGCCCCACAGGGGCACGGTCGCCGTCATGGCCAGCAGCTCGGACGTGACGACCCAGGTGTACGAGGACTGGCTGCCGTTGAGGTCGGCGATGATGCGGGGCAGGGCGTTGGCCACCACGGTGCCGGCGAGGATCGCGACGAACATCCCGGCCATCAGCCCCGACATCGCCTGGAGTATCTGGCGATTGGTCATGGAGGTCGGCGCCTGGTCCGGCGCCTCTAGTGAACTCACGGTGTCCTTCTTCTCTTGAAGCTCAGGGATGTACTGAAGGGGGGAAGCGTGGGGTGGGGTCAGTCGTCGGCCGGCGGCTGCGGAAGCCCGGCGGCCAACTGGTCGAATACGCGCCCGAAGGTCTCCGTGAAGGTGACGGTCCGCGCGTGGGCGAACCAGTGTTCCGCGGAGACCCGCACGGCGGTGGTGGCGACGGCGGCGAGCAGTCGCGGGTAGAGGCCGAGGCCGGAGGTGTCCGGCCGCGCCTCGCAGCTGCCGGTCCGGACGGAGTCCCGCGGAGTACGTTCCGGCCCGTCGCCGGCCCCGGTCCCGTCGAGCCGCCGGGCGATGGTCTCGGCCAGCTGGAACTCCTCGGCCGTGTGCACCCCCAGACCGCGGACCAGCAGATGCGGGGAGCGCTGGAGGACCTTCGCCCGCAGGTCCCAGATCTCCTGCCGGTCCTCTATGTCGCCGAGTTCCTCGGCGAGCGCCTGGCGCACCGCGTCGAGCGGCGGAACGCCGGCCGGTGCCTCGCGCACCGCTCGCCGTACCCGTTCCCCCGCCGTGCTGTCGGTCATGACGAACACGTCGTCGTGGCAGTCGAAGTAGTTGAAGAACGTACGCGGGGAGACGCCGGCGGCCTCGCTGATCGCCTCGACCGTGACGTTCTCCGCGCCGTGCTCGGCGGCCAGCCTGATGGCCGCCTCGGAGAGCGCCGTTCGGGTCGCCTGCTTCTTGCGCTCCCGGAGCCCGAGAGCCGCACCTTCGTTCCTCACATCTTGCAGAGTATGCAAAAGTGCAGCATCCGCAAAATTATTAAATGGCCGCCGTCCCCGTACCGGGCCGGGGTCGTGGACGGGCCGGTACGGACACCGTGGTGGCCGTAGCATGATCCGTATGGAGCAGCGAGAGTTGGGCAGGACAGGGCGCGAGGTGTCCGTCGTCGGACTGGGAACGTGGCAGCTCGGCGCCGACTGGGGGAATGTGTCCGAACCGGACGCCCTGGCCGTCCTGGACGCGGCGGTCGAGTCCGGGGTCACCTTCTTCGACACGGCGGACGTGTACGGGGACGGCCGCAGCGAACAGCTGATCGGCCGGTACCTGAAGGACCGGCCGGACGCCGGGGTGTTCGTCGCGACGAAGATGGGTCGGCGCGCCGAACAGCTCCCGGAGAACTACGTCCTGGACAACTTCCGTATCTGGAACGACCGCTCCCGCGCCAACCTCGGCGTGGACACCCTGGATCTCGTGCAACTGCACTGCCCGCCCTCGCCGGTCCACGCGTCCGACGAGGTCTTCGACGCGCTCGACACCCTGGTGGCCGAGGAGCGGATCGCCGCGTACGCGGTGAGCGTGGAGACCTGCGCCGAGGCGCTCACGGCCATCGCGCGACCCGGGGTCGCGAGCGTGCAGATCATCCTCAACCCCTTCCGGACCAAGCCGTTGGAGGAGGTCCTGCCCGCCGCGCGGGCGGCGGGAGTCGGCATCATCGCGCGGGTGCCGCTCGCCTCCGGTCTGCTGGCGGGGAAGTACACCGCCGACACCGTGTTCGCGGCGGACGACCACCGTGCGTACAACCGCCACGGCGAGGCGTTCGACCAGGGCGAGACCTTCTCGGGCATCGACTACGAGACGGGGATCGCCGCCGCGGCCGAGTTCGCCACGCTGGCGCCCGCCGGTGCCACGCCGGCCGCGACCGCGCTGCGCTGGATCATCCAGCAGCCGGGCGTCAGCAGCGTCATCCCCGGTGCCCGCTCCGTGGAGCAGGCCCGTGCCAACAGCGGGGCGGCCGCGCTGCCGGCGCTGCCGGGGTCCGTGCTGGACGGTGTGCGGGAGCTGTACGACCGGCGGCTGCGCGACGCGATCCACCCGCGCTGGTAGACGTGGCACACGCGGTGCGGAGAACGCCGGGCGAACGGGTGAAGGTGGTCCTTTCGCACGCCGATCGGGCGGCTTCGGCGCAAGACTTGCTCGTTTCTGTGGCTGTATCGCTTCGGGCCATGTAGCGTCTTGATCAGCTGTCGTGGTTCCGAAGTACCGCTCGCCCGTGACGTGCCGTTACGGGCGTTTGTGCTGTTCAGCGTCTCTGCGGACCAGGGCGATCACCTCCGGTTCCCCGCACCGTGCGGGAAACCTCTGCGTCCCTTGAAACGGAGACTCGGCATGGCCAGTGGAACAGTGAAGTGGTTCAACTCGGAAAAGGGCTTCGGCTTCATCGCCCAGGACGGCGGCGGTCCCGACGTGTTCGCGCACTACTCGAACATCGCCACCCAGGGCTTCCGTGAGCTGACGGAGGGCCAGCAGGTCACCTTCGACGTCACGCAGGGCCAGAAGGGCCCGCAGGCGGAGAACATCCTCCCCTCCTGACCTCGGGCGGACCTCGTGTCCGCACAGGCATGGACGACCGGGCGCCGGTCCGCGGCGGAAGAATCCGCCGCGGACCGGCGCCCCGGCGCGTTTCAGGCCGTGTCATCCCTGGAACGCGCCGTGTGCGGCCGCACGCTCTCGGGCAGGGCGAGGTTCCAGGCGGTGATCACGGGACGGCCGTGCTCGGTGCCGAGCCGGGACAGGGTGCCCGTGGTGAGCTGGAACAGGGCGCCGGCGGCCGGCGCCAGCTCCAGATAGCGAGCGGTGAGCACACGGAGGAAGTGGCCGTGGGAGACGAGGGCGACATCGTCCTCGCCCGAGCGCAGGGTGTCCAGGGCCTCGGTCAGGACCCGGTCGGCGCGGTGACCGACGTCCGCCGGGCTCTCGCCCGGCCCGTCGGCGGGCCCTGGCGCGACACCGTCGGTCCACAGATCCCAGTCGGGGCGCGTGCGCAGGATCTCCGCGGACGTGACGCCCTCGTATCCGCCGTAGTCCCACTCGCGCAACTCGGGTGTGATCCGGAGCCGGTCGAGGCCGGCCAGCTCGGCCGTGCGCCGTGCGCGGACCGACGGGCTGACGAGAGCGAGCCCGATACGGCGCTCCGCCAGCAGCGGGGCGAGCGAGCGGGCCTCGCTCTCGCCGCGCCCGGTCATCGGCAGATCCGTCCTGCTGGTGTGCTGGCCGGACAGGGACCAGGCCGTCTCCCCGTGTCGCACCAAGATCAACTCACCCATGTGGGCCGCTCACCCTCCTGTTCCCGGAGCTCCGCTCCCGGAGCCCGCCGGCTCCAGTGTCCCTCGCCGCCTCAGCCGCACCCGGCGGGAATGCCGCTGGTCGCCAGCGTGTTGCAAGAGATGTACCCACTGGATGGAGAAGACCTCCATCGTACGGAGGGAGCGCCCTATGAAGCCTCGTATCCACCCCGTCTCCCGTCCCGTCGTCTACCGCGACCGTGCGGCGGGCACCGCGTTCCTGACGCGTTCGACCGCCGATTCGGCGCGGCGCGTGGAGTGGGAGGACGGCAACACGTACCCCGTCATTGACGTCGAGATCTCTTCCGCGAGTCACCCGTTCTACACGGGCAAGGGGCGTGTGGTGGACACCGCGGGCCGGGTGGAGCGTTTCGAGCGCCGGTACGGAAAGCGCGACGGCTGACCGCACCTCGCCGCTCGTACGCCTCCCGATCCGCGGAGGAACGCGTACGAAAAAGAAGGGACCGTACACAGGACACGAACGAATGACGTGTACGGACACGGAGCCGGACAGGGACCCGAAGAGGGCCGCTGTCCGGCTCTTTTCGCGCGTGTCCGGTCCCTGATGCCGAGGTGGCGGCCCTGTCAGGCGGATGTGCCGCGGGCCTCGACCGTCCTGACCAGGGGGGCCAGTTCGGGCAGTTTCGCCGCCGCGTCGAGCGCTTCCCGCAGCGCCGCGTCGTTGGTGGGCCGTGCCCGCGTGAGCAGGTCCAGGCCCTCCTCGCTGACATTGGTGTAGATCCCGCGGCGGTCGGTCGGGCACAGATAGCGGATCAGCAGGCCGCGGTCCTCCAGCCGGGAGACCAGGCGGGTGGTGGCGCTCTGGCTGAGCACGACGGCGTCCGCGACCTGCTTCATCTGAAGATGACCGTCCTCGCCGTCGTGCTGCCGGCTGAGCACGTCGAGCAGCGAGTACTCCCGGACGCTGAGGCCGTGACCGGCCTGCAGAGCGCGCTCGATGTGCCCCTCGATCCTGCTGTGCAGCAGAGAGAGGGCGCACCAGCCCTGCGCGAGTCCGGTCAGCGCGGTGTCCGTGGCGGTCATGGAGTCCTCCTGGGCGCGGGCGGCTGCGGGTCTGCTCACCAGGATAGAACAGCTCTGCAATATAGCGCGCTTGTCTATAGTAGGCGTCTGCAAGTATTGTGTTCGCTTGTAAAGCGCTCACGCAATCATTGGGAAGGGCCTATCCATGCCTCTCGCGCTACTCGCCCTCGCCATCGGGGCATTCGGCATCGGCACCACGGAGTTCGTCATCATGGGGCTGCTTCCCCAGGTGGCCACCGAGTACGGCGTCACGATCCCCACCGCGGGACTGCTCGTCACCGGCTACGCCCTCGGGGTCGTCGCCGGTGCCCCGCTGATGGCCGCCCTCGGGACCCGGATCCCCCGCAAGCGGATGCTGATGCTGCTGATGGGGCTTTTCGTCGTCGGCAACACCCTTTCCGCGCTGGCGCCCGGCTTCGGGCTGATGCTGGCCGGCCGCGTGGTCGCCTCGCTCGCCCATGGTGCCTTCTTCGGGATCGGGTCCGTCGTCGCGGCCTCGATGGTCGCCCCGCGGAAGAAGGCGGGCGCCATCGCCATGATGTTCACCGGACTGACCGTCGCCAATGTCGTCGGTGTGCCACTGGGCACCTTCATCGGACAGAGCGCCGGCTGGCGGGCCACCTTCCTGCTCGTCGCGGGCCTCGGGGTGCTCGGTCTGCTGGGGATCGCCCGACTGGTGCCGGAGCAGCCCATGCCCGAGGGGGTGCGGCTCCGGCACGAACTCGCCGCCTTCCGCGACGCCCAGGTGCTCCTCGCCATGGCGATGACCGTGCTCGGCTTCGGCGGGGTCTTCGCGGCGATCACCTACATCACCCCGATGATGACCGGGATCGCCGGCTTCGCCGAGTCCTCGGTCACCTGGCTGCTCGTTCTCTTCGGACTGGGCATGGTCGGCGGCAACCTCCTGGGTGGCAGATTCGCCGACCGCAGGCTGATGCCACTGCTGTACGTCACCCTCGGCGGGCTCAGCCTGGTGCTGGCGCTGTTCACGCTCACCGCCCACAACAAGATCGCGGCGGCCGTCACCATCGTGCTGATCGGCGGGCTCGGCTTCGCGACCGTGCCGCCGCTCCAGAAGAGGGTCCTCGACCGGGCTTCCGCCGCGCCCACACTGGCCTCAGCGGTCAATATCGGCGCCTTCAACCTCGGCAACGCCCTGGCGGCCTGGCTCGGCGGTCTGGTCATAGCCGCCGGACACGGATACACCGCGCCCAACTGGGTCGGGGCCGCGCTCGCCGGCTCCGCGCTCGTCCTCGCCTTCGTGTCCGGCGCACTGGAGCGCCGTACGCCCGCTCCCGCCGGGCCCGCCACCGCGCCGGCGAAGGACATACGCGAGACGGGTACCGCCGCCGTCCGCTGAGCCGCCGGGGCGTGCGTCGCGCAGGGACGTGCCCGCGTCGGCCCTCGTCACCTCCACCGCCCCGGATTTCCGACGGTGTCCTCAAGAGCCTCAAGCGCCGTCTTCCCTGTCGCGTCGAGGCTCCGGAAGGGGCGGCCTGGCCGGCCCGACCCCGACACCCTCGACTGACGGTGGCCGGGCGCGGCGGCGCCGGTGCCCGGGGCGCCACTCCTGCTGTGCGGACGGCGCCGAAGATGCCAGGCTTCGGACGACCGGTCTCGTCGACAGCAAGGAGAACGCCGCGTGTCCCCTCTCTTCCCGGCCCTCGCCGCACATTCGCCCCGCCCCGCCCTGCGGTTCGGCGACCGGGTCCTGACTCATGCCGAACTCGCCGACGAGGCCGGTGCCGTGGCCGCCGGGATCGCCGGAGCGCGCAGGGTCGCGGTCTGGGCCACGCCCACCCTCGGCACCGCGGTGGGCGTGGTGGCCGCGCTGCTCGCGGGGGTGCCCGTCGTCCCCGTCAACCCGCGCAGCGGCGCACGGGAGTTGGCGCACATCGTCGCGGACAGCGCGCCCACCCATGTCCTCGCCGGACCGGACGACGAGCTGCCGCCCGCGCTGGCGGCGCTGGTGCGCGTGGCCCCGTCGACGGGGCCATCAGCCGGGAGAGCCGAAGGGGCCGACGACGGACCACCGGTCACCGTCGCCTTCGCCGAACCCTCCCCGGAGGCGCCCGCGCTGATCGTCTACACCTCCGGCACCACGGGACCGCCCAAGGGCGCCGTGCTGCCCCGCCGGGCCGTCACCGCCACGCTGGACGCGCTGGCCGACGCCTGGCAGTGGACGGCCGACGACGTGCTCGTCCACGCGTTGCCCCTCTTCCACGTCCACGGCCTCATTCTCGGCGTCCTCGGTCCGCTGCGCCGGGGTGGCGAGGTGCGCCATCTGGGCCGGTTCGAGACCGAGGGCGTCGCCCGTGAACTCCTCTCGGGCGCCACGATGTTCTTCGGTGTCCCCACGATGTACCACCGCATCGCCGAGGCGCTGCCCGGGGACCCCGCACTGGCGAAGGCGCTGGCAGGGGCGCGGTTGCTGGTCTCGGGCTCGGCGGCGCTGCCCGTGCGCGACCACCGCAGGATCACCGCGGCGACCGGACGCGGTGTGGTCGAGCGCTACGGGATGACCGAGACCCTGATGAACACCAGCGTGCGCGCCGACGGCGAGGCCCGCGCCGGAACGGTCGGGCTGCCGCTGCCCGGCGTCGAACTCCGGCTGGTCGACGAGGCGGGCACGGCGATCGAGGCGTACGACGGGGAGAGCGTGGGCGAGATCCAGGTGCGCGGCCCGAACCTGTTCACGGAGTATCTGAACCGGCCCGACGCGACGGCCGAAGCCTTCACCGACGGCTGGTTCCGCACCGGCGACATGGCGATCCGGGACCCCGACGGCTACGTCCGTATCGTCGGACGCAAGGCCACCGATCTCATCAAGAGCGGGGGTTACAAAATCGGCGCGGGCGAGATCGAGAACGTCCTCCTGGAGCACCCCGGGGTACGGGAGGCGGCCGTGACCGGCGAGCCCGACGCGGACCTGGGCGAGCGGATCGTCGCCTGGATCGTTCCGGCACGCGCCGAAGCGCCGCCGTCCGCCGAGGAGTTGGCCGACCATGTCGCGGCGCAGCTCGCGGCGCACAAGAGGCCGCGCGTCGTGCGCTATCTCGACGCCCTGCCCCGCAACGACATGGGCAAGATCATGAAGCGGGCGCTGCACGACTGAGGGGCCGGCACGCGGGCCGACTCTCCGCTCGCCGCCGACTCCGTTCGCCACCGGTCCCGCCCACCACCGACGGAATCCCCAGGACGGGATCGGCGTCGACGGGCACGGCGCACGCGGGACGACACCAACGGGCAGGCAGGGCGCAGGGCGTGAATTCTCATGACCCTCTCACCAGCTTTTCAGACAGTGTGCTTAAAGTGAGCGTTGTGACCTACACGACTCCGCCCGGCTGGCATCCCGATCCAGGACACACAGGTGACGGCCCCCGTCAGGAACGATGGTGGGACGGTTCCGCGTGGACCGACGAACTCCGCGCGGCTCCGTCCGGCGCGTGGGGCCCGCCGGGCGCGCCGCCCTATCCCGCCGTACCGCCGACCGCGCCGCACGGCAAAGGCCGCCGTGTGATCGTCGGTGTCACCGCCGCGGTGGTGGCACTCGCTCTGGCGGGCGGCTTCTATCTGCTCGGCCGCGACAGCGGAGGCGGCGCGGCCCCAGCCGCCGACAGCGGATCCGCTCCGTCCGCCGCGCCCTCGCTCCCCGGGGACCGCTCCCCGGCGCCCGGGGGCCGCGGGGGAGAGGGCGGCTCGGGCGGCGGCGAGGGCGGCGCCCAGGAGCAGCCGCAGACCGAGGACGGGTACGCCACCGACGCGGCCAGCGGGATCAGCATTCCGGTACCGGACGGCTGGACCGGCGAGTCGGGGATGATCGGCGCCGGAGTGACGACCGGGAAGTACACCTGTCCCGGGGACTCGTCGGCGGACTGCGTGCGCGGCGGAGTGTTCTCCGCGCCCGCCGCCGCACTGAAGAACACCGCCAAGACGGCCAAGGCGTCCGCCGAGAAGGACATCGCCGCCAACGCCGAGGAGTCCTACGGCGGCGACACCTACGGGGTGTCCTCGCACGAACAGCTCAAGTCCGAGGCCGTCAGCGTGGCCGGGCAGAAGGGCTATCTGGTCCGCTGGAAGGTGGTCACCGGCAAGGGCGACGACGGCTACGTGCAGTCACTCGTCTTCCCCTCGCCCGCCACCCCGGACATGCTGGTCGTGGTGCGCTCCGGCTTCGACATCAACGACAAGGCACCCGGGCTCTCGGTCATGGACGACATCACGCGGGGCATCAAGGCCGCCCCGAGCACGGGTGGCGGCAGCGGACAGGGCGTCTGACCCGCCGCGCCCCCATCCTCGCGACTCCATCCGGGCGGGCCGCCGTGTGCGGCCCGCCCTTCCGTGCCGGCGCGCGGCCGGAGGGTGCGGCGCGCGGCGTCCGGCGGTCCGAGCGGCGCCGGGAGCCCGGCCACGGCCGTACACTCCCCACCATGGGTTGTACACGTGCCGTGCGGGTGTGCTCGCCACGGGCCGCCTGCGCGCGGCGCCGGGTCGGCTCCGGCACGCGCGCCACGGGCCACGGCCCGCTGCCGGCGACCGAAGCCGGCTGCCTCGCCGTACACGGCCACGGCTAGCGACCCTTCACCCCACCGGACGCCGATGGAGTTCCCTCCGCGTCTGCCGCTTCCTCCCGTAACACCGCGTCACCACGGACTCGTGGACCGTCGCCACACTTCCGCGACCCCACGACGTGCCACGGGGGTCGCGTCGACGAGAGGACCCCCTGTGAAGTTGAGCGAACTGCTCGCCGGGCACGACCACGAGATCCTCCGGGGCGATCCGGACACGGCGATCACCGCGGGCGTCGTCATCGACGCGCACCGAGTCTCGCCCGGTGCGCTGTTCATCGCCGTGCCCGGACACCCGGAGGGCGGACCCGAGGCCGTCGGCCCGGCCATCGCGCGGGGCGCGGTGGCGGTGCTGGTCGAAGCCGCGCCCCCGGGAGAGACAGCGGTCCGGACCGCCGCGACGACGCCCGTGGACACGGAGGCGTGTGTGGTCCGGGTCCGGGACGCGCGTACGGCGGCCTCCGTCGTCGCCGCCCGCTACCACGGCGAACCGGGGCGCGCGATGGACATCGTGGCCGTGACGGGCACCAACGGGAAGACCTCGGTCTCGTACATGGTCGAGTCCGTGCTGCGGCTCGCCGAGGGGGCCGGGGTCGGGGTCATCGGCACGGCGGGCAGCCGGATCGGCGACGAGCTGATCCCCATGCCGAGGACGGTGCTGACCACGCCCGAGGCGCCGGACTTCCAGTACCTGCTGGGACACATGCGCGATCGCGGGGTGACCACCGTGGTCCTGGAGGCCACGTCCATGGGGCTGTTGCAGCACCGGGTGGACCACGCGCACGTCGACGTCGGGGTCTTCACGAACCTGACGCAGGACCACCTCGACGACCACGGCACGATGGAGAACTACCGCGACGCCAAACTCCGCCTCTTCCAAGGGCTGTGCGAACGCGCCGTGGTCAACCTGGACGACCCGGTGGGCGCGTCGATCGGCGCGCTGATGCCGGGCGCCGTGACGACGTACGCACTCGACACCGAGGCGGACTACCGGGCCACCGACCTCGACATGGACGCGTACGGCACCCGGTTCACCCTCCACCACGCGGGGCGCAAGTACCCGGCGGCCATCCCCGTACCCGGCCGGTTCTCCGTGGCCAACGCCCTCGCCACCGTGGCCGCCTGCCATCTGCTGGGACACGGTCTGCCCGGACTGATCGGCGCGCTCGACCGGATGCCCCCGGTACCGGGGCGGTTCGAACGCTTCGAGACCCCGGCGGGCGTCTCGGTGATCGTCGACTACGCGCACTCCCCGGACTCGCTGGAGAAGGTGCTCACGGCCATCCGCGACTTCGCGCGCGGCCGGGTCATCACGGTCTTCGGCTGCGGCGGCGACCGCGACATCACCAAGCGCGCGCCGATGGGGGAGATCGCCGGCACCCACTCGGACCTGTGCGTGCTCACCTCGGACAATCCGCGGAACGAGGACCCCGGCACGATCATGGACCAGATCGCGCCGGGGCTCGACGCGACGGCGACCCGCTACGAGCGGCTCGTCGACCGCCGCGAAGCCATCGCGTTCGCCCTGGCCGAAGCGGGCCCGGACGATCTCGTGCTGATCGCCGGCCGCGGCAGCGAGCCGTACCAGATCGTCGGCGAGCGGCTCATTGCGTTCAGCGACATGGCGACCGTGCGCGAACTCTCCCTGTAAGGGCGGGCGGAGCGGCCCCGGAACCTCGGATCACCGGGACCGGCCGGGCGGTTGCCGGGCCGGTGGCGGCAGGCCGGGGCCGTCGCGCGGTCGGGCCCGGTTCGGCGAACACCGCCGGACCGGCCGCCGGCCCGACCCGGTCGGGCACCTCGGTCGCGGGGCCGATCGCGGGCGCCTCCGCGAGGTGAAAGCGCAGGTCGCCGGGGTTCGGACGGTGAGATACCCGCAGGTGTCCATTGACACCACCGCGCGTGGCCATGAGGATACGGGACATGCATTCGACGCACCCGGCCGTGGTCTGCCGCTTCGTGGATTACCTGCGCACCTCCAGCGCCCTCTGTCGCTGACGCCACCGAGGAGGCCGCGCCACGCCGTGCTCGGCGCTCCGGCGCACCCGCACCGGTGGAAGCCGCCGGTCACCCGAGGATCTGTCCGGCGGCACCGCACGCTCCTCCCGGCCCCGCCGCCACTGCCGCGTCCCATGATCCCTGCCGGTGCTGTGCCAACGGCCCTGACCGGCAGCCCTGTTGGGTCCCCGAGTGCGCCTTCTCGAAGGAGGCGCGCCCGCCCGCCCCTCGTCCCGCTCGCCCGGGCCGCCCGACGGCGCGCCCGCCCCACGGTCCACCTGCGCCCACACCGAACTCCGCTTCACGTAAAGCCTGTTCGCGAAGGGGGGCTCGCCGCTGCGAGCAGGGCGCCCCCCCGTCACCACCCCCGTACTCGACTCAACCGGAGGCCGACGATGACCGATCTGCGCAGCTGGCTGCCGCCCACCCCGATCGCTCCGCGCGGCACCCTGCTCCTGTTGCCCGGACGGGGCGAACACCCCTATGTCTACGAGCGGTTCGGGCGGCGGTTGGCGGCCGACGGCTATGTCGTCCACGCGCTCGGGACCACCCCCGACGACGACGCCGAAGCCGTGCTGGCCCGCGCTTCGGACGCGGCGGGAGCCGATCCCGCGGTGCCCGTCGTGCTGATCGGCAGCGACACCGGAGCGCTCCAGGCCCTGCACACCGCCGCCGCGGCCGACCCCGGGCTGCCGGTCGAGGGCATCGTCGTCGCCGGGGCCGCTCCGACCGCAGCCGGGACCGAGCCGCCGGCCGGCAGCGGTGTGGAAACCGTCGACCACCCCCACCCGTACGGCCCTCACGCCGACACGTACACCGACTGGGAAGGGGAACTGGCGGCGCGTACCGCCTGCCCGACCCATCGCGCACGGCTCACCGAGGACGCCGCGTTCCTACGGGGCCGGCTGACCGCGCCCGTACCCGGTCATCTGCTCACCGACGTGCGGCCCGCGGCGCCCGCGCTGATCCTGCACGGCGAGGCGGACCCGGTCACCCCGCCGGAGCAGGCCCGCGAGCTGGCGGCCCGGCTGCCGCGCGCCACACTCGGTGTGGTGCACGACGGGCTGCACGACGTCCTCAACGACGCCTCGCACCGCACGGCCGCCGCGGTGATCGTGCTGTGGCTCGAAAGGCTGCGTGCCGACCCCGGACTCAGCCCGATCCTCACGATCGAGCGGGGAGCGGCGCTGTGAGCGCCCGGACGAAGGGAGACGTGATGGCCGTGTCCACCGAAGGCGCCGTGCCCGCCGTGCCCGCCGCCGCGGCCGAGACCCTCCGTCGCACCCTGCGCCGTCACGCGGCCGGGGTCACGGTGATCACCGTCCCGGGGCCGGCCGGATTCACCGCCACCTCGTTCACCTCGGTCTCGCTGGAACCCGCGCTGGTCTCCTTCTGTCTCGGCCTCACGGCGTCGACCTGCGCGGCGGTCCGTGCGGCCGACCGCTTCGCCGTCCACGTGCTGGGCACCGGAAACACCACGCTCGCCCGGCAGTTCGCGCGCAGCGGCATCGACCGCTTCGCCGGAATCCCGTGGCGCGAGGACGACGACGGGGTGCCTCTGCTGGACGATGTACCGGCGTGGCTCACCGCCCGGGTGACGCTGCGGCAGCGCGTCGGTGACCATCTCCTGGTGGTCGGTGAGGTCGAAGCGGGCGGCGGCGAGGGTGAGGGGCCCGGCCTGGTCCATCACGACGGCGCGTTCGCCGCGTCCGTTCGGTTGCCACCGCACCACCGGGACTGACGCGCGGACGGTACGGGGCGGTTCCGCTACGGAGCCGGGCGGCCCGGTGCGCCGGTCACGGCCGTGCCCTGCTCAGGGGGTCGTGCCGGCGCAGCGGCCCCCGGCCACCGCCGTGCCCAGCGTCTCGGGGCGGCTGCTGTACGGCAGTTCGTCCAGCGACCGGTCGGTGCAGAAGCGAGCCATCAGATCGGAGAACTCCGCGATCCGCTCCACCGGGGCCAGATGGTCCGTCTCGTCGATGGTGAGGAACCGCGCCTCGGGCAGGGTCGCGGCCACGTCGCGTCCCATCTCCGGGGTGCACAGGGTGTCGTGCTCGCCGGTCACCACCAGGCTCGGGACGGCGGGCACCGGCTCCGGCCGGTACCACTCGTGCCGCATCAGCCGGGTGTTGTGCTCCGCCGACTTGCTCAGCTCCTCCGGGCTCTGGCCCGCGATCTGCTGGTAGACGAGCCGGGACACGGCGGCGTGCTTGCGGACCCGGCCGGTGCCGGGGGGCGACATGAAATGGTCGGCCAGCTCACGGGCGATGGTCTCCGTCTCGCCCCGGTCGATCATGACGGCCCAGCGCTCCATGGCCACCGCGTAGTCCGCCGGGATCCGGGTGGTCATGCCGACGAGCATCAGCCGGGCGACGAGATCCGGGTAGTGCTGGGCGAAGCGCACCCCCACCGCGCCGCCGTAGCAGGCCGCGATCAGATTGACGCGTGGCACGCCGAGTTCGGTGAGCAGATGGCGGACGGTGGCGGCGAGGAAGTCGATGCCGTAATGCGCGGGCAGGAAGTCGGCGGTCCCGTAGCCCGGCAGATCGACCGTGATCACCTGCCCCAGCGGACTCAGCCATTTCTCGTGCCGCACCCACGAGTTGCGGTCCTGCGAGGATCCGCCGAGCACGAGCATGGGCTCGGTCAGCGGTTCCTCGTGGTGCACGATCCGGCAGGTGTAGCGGAAGCCGTCGAACGTCAGGTCCCGCTCCTCGACCGGGCCGTCCGCTCCGGCGCTCCGCCCGTCGGCGGCCTGCCCCGGGATGACGGGGCGTGCGGCGGGCGGTGTCTGTTCCTGGTCGAGGACGGTATCGATGGACATGCTGACTCCAGAGGCTCCGGTACGTACAGGAACGTCCCTGCCTAGCAGTTGGTCACTTCGGGGCGGACATCAATGACCCGATCGTGGGCGCGTCGCGTCGCGTGGTCCGCTGGCGGATTCGGCCGTCGTACAACCGGACGGGAGAGGTCGGCCGCGACGGCGCCGGGGGAGCGGTGGCCCCGAACCCGGGCCGCACCCGCCGCCCGGAGGGGACCCTGTCCAGGGGCGATCACACGGGTGAAACCCCGGAGAGGCGGTCGGCGCGGTTGACTTCGAGCGCACTCCACTTCGTAGCCTGCGCCACATGACTACTGCTCAGCACAGGATCGGTTCGGGGTTCGGCGCCCGGAGCACGGCGGCGGAGGTACTGCGCGGCATCGACCTCACCGGCCGGCTCGCCGTCGTGACCGGTGGCTACTCCGGTCTCGGCCTGGAGACCACCCGGGCGCTCGCGGGCGCGGGCGCCCGCGTCGTCGTACCGGCCCGGCGGCCCGAGGTGGCGGCGAAGGCGCTCGACGGCATCGAAGGGGTGGAGGTCGACGAGCTGGATCTCGCCGATCTCGACAGCGTGCGCGCCTTCGCCGAGCGGTTCCTCGGCTCCGGCCGCACCATCGACATCATGATCAACAACGCCGGGATCATGGCCTGCCCCGAAACCCGGGTCGGCCCCGGCTGGGAGGCGCAGTTCGCCACCAACCACCTCGGCCACTACGCGCTCGTCAACCGCCTCTGGCCGGCGATCGAGCCCGGCGGCGCACGGGTCGTCTCGGTGTCGTCGTCCGGTCACCGGATCTCCGGCATCCGCTGGGACGACCCCATGTTCGAACAGGGCTACGACAAGTGGCAGGCGTACGGCCAGGCGAAGACGGCCAACGCGCTGTTCGCCCTGCGGCTCGACGCGCTCGGCGAGGAGATGGGGGTGCGGGCCTTCTCGCTCCACCCCGGTGGCATCCTCACCCCGCTCCAGCGTCATCTGACCCGGGAGGAGATGGTCAGGTCGGGCTGGATCGACGAGAACGGTGCCTTGGTGAACACCTCCTTCAAAACACCGGAGCAGGGAGCTGCCACCCAGGTCTGGGCGGCGACCTCCCCCCGGCTGGCGGGCGAGGGCGGGGTCTTCTGCGAGGACTGCGACATCGCGGAACCGCATACTCCGGACGGCCCCGTTCCCGGTGGGGTCAGCGCCCACGCCACCGACCCCGAGCAGGCGGCCCGGCTGTGGCGGATGTCCGCGGATCTCACCGGGGTCGACGCCTTCGCGCCGCCGGCCTGACCCCCCGGCTCGCGGGCGTGCCCGAGCACGCCGCGTCCCGCCGTACGGTGCGTCCCCGTCCCCGTCCGCTCCGTACGGTACGCCCTCGCCCGTACGGAGCGGACGGGCGCGGGCGTACCGTACGACCGGCCCGTCGCGCGCGGACGGCGCCGCGGGGGCCGGCGCTCATGTGGTGCTGCGGTGGGTGAGCGTGGTGGGCAGGGTCAGCGAGCGGTGCGCGAGCGCGGGCTCGTTGATCTCATCCAGGAGCAGCCGGGTGATCGTACGCCCCAGCTCCTCCGTCGGCTGACTCACACTCGTCAGCGGCGGCACCGTGTGACGGGCGACGATGGAGTCGTCGAAACCGATCACCGCCACATCCTCCGGCACCCGCCGGCCCCGCTCCCGCAGCACGGTCAGCGCGCCCGCCGCCATCACGTCCGACGCGACGAAGACGGCGTCGAGCCCCGGCCGGCGTTCGAGAAGTTCACGCATGGCGGCGCGCCCGCCCTCCTCGGTGAAGTCGCCCGGGGCGACCAGCGCTTCGTCCGGTGCGGGCGCGCCCCTCTCGGCGTGGGCGTCGCGCCATCCGCTCAGCCGGCTCCGGCCCACGTCCATGTCGAGCGGTCCGGTGATCGTCGCGATGATCCGGCGCCCCCCGTCGAGCAGATACCGTACGGCCTGCGCCGCGCCCCCCGCGTTGTCGGAGTGCACATGGCTCAGCGCCTCGTCGCTCGTGCGCCGCCCCGCCAGCACCGTCGGTATCCGTGACATCTCCAGGAACGCGGGCAGCGGGTCGTCGCGGTGGACCGCGACCAGCAGCACCCCGTCGACCCGGCGCGCCTCCACGAACCGGATGAGCCGGTCCCGCTCGCGCTGGTCCCGCACGAGGATCAGCAGCAGCTGCATGTCGGTGTCGGCCAGCTCCGTGCTGACTCCCCTGATGACCGCCGAGAAGTACGGCTCGGACGCGAGCCGGCTCTCCGACTCGGGGATCACCAGCGCGATGCTGTCGGTCCGGCTGGTGACCAGGGACCGGGCGGCCGGATTCGGTACGTACTTGAGTTCCGCGATGGCCGCCTCGACGGCGGACCTGGCCCTCGCGCTCACCCCGGGAGCGCCGTTGACGACGCGCGAGACGGTGCCGCGGCCCACGCCCGCCAGCTGGGCCACGGCTTCAAGAGTTGGCCTCTGGCCTGGCTGTTTACGGCTGCTCATCGCGTCTCCTGACTCTTGCTCTCCCACGGCGCCAGAGCGCTCACCAGGAGATTGTGCCGACCGACCGGTGTACCGGCGGCTCGGAGCCGGCGCCCGGACACATTCCCGCAACGGAACCGACTTCGACTCTTGACACGACCCTGTGTCTACGGAGAGTCTTCCACAACCCGTTGGGAGCGCTCCCATTTTCATCCCGGGGCGGGTCTCTCATCCAGTCGATCCTGAGCCGCAGCGGGCGCACGCCGGGGCGCCGCTGCTAGGAGGAAGCACCATGGGCATGGCCCGTCATCGCTTCGGTTCCACCCTCGCGTCCGCGACAGCGGCCGCGGTCTCGCTCGTACTCGTCGCCGGCTGTTCCAGCGGCGGCGACGCGGACAAGGCGACCACCAAGGACGGCAAGACCGTCATCAGCATGGGCCTCTTCGGGGTCATGGGGTACAAGGAGAGCGGCCTCCTCGACCGCTACATGAAGGAAAACCCCACCATCAAGATCGAGGCCGATGTGGCCGGTGACGAGCAGACGTACTACACCGCGCTGCAGACGCACCTGGCGGCCGGCAGCGGTCTCAAGGACATCCAGGGGATAGAGATAGGCCGCGCCAAGGAACTGGTCGACACCCAGGCCGACAAGTTCATGGATCTCTCGAAGACCGAGGGCATCGATCACTTCCTGCCGTGGAAGCTGAGCCAGGTCACCGCCAAGGACGGCAAGCTGCTGGGGCTGGGCACCGACATCGGCCCGATGGCGGTCTGCTACCGCAAGGACCTGTTCGAGCAGGCCGGGCTGCCGACCGACCGCGAGGAGGTGGCGAAGCTGTGGGCGGGGGACTGGTCCAAGTACGTGGAGACCGGCCGGACCTTCAAGCAGAAGTCGAAGGACAAGAAGGTCTCCTTCATGGACAGCTCCAGCGGGCTGTTCAACGCGATGATCTACGGCGCTGAGAAGCAGTTCTACGACGAGGACGGCAAGCTCATCTACCAGGACAACCCGGTGGTGAAGGACGCCTGGAACCTCGCGGTCTCGGCCGGCAAGGACGACCTGACCGCCAAGCTGCCCCAGTTCCAGGCCGGTTGGGACCCGGGGCTGGCCCAGTCGACCTTCGCCTCCACCGTCTGCCCGGCCTGGATGCTCGCCCACATCAGCGAGAAGGCCGGACCGGCGAACAAGGGCAAGTGGGATGTCGCCCGGGCGCCCAAGGGCGCCAACTGGGGCGGCGCGTTCCTCGGCGTGATGGAGAAGAGCCCGGTCAAGGAGGAGGCCCGGAAGCTGGTCGCCTGGCTGACCGCGCCCGAGCAGCAGGCGTACGTCTTCGAGAAGCTCGGAAACCTTCCCTCCTCGAAGACGGCGATCGACCTCCCGGCGGTCGCCGACGCCAAGTCCGAGTACTTCAGCGACGCGCCGATCGGCCAGATCTTCGGCGAGGCGGCGAAGGAGATCCCGGACAAGCAGGTCCTGGGACGCAAGGACGGCAACATCAAGGACACGTTCTCGCAGGGACTTCAGCTGGTCGACAAGGGCAAGGACGCCGACGAGGCGTGGAAGACGACCGACGAGCGGATCAAGAAGCTGACGCGTTGATCTGAGCCTGCCGCCGGAGCCCTCCGGCCGACGCGCTCCGCTCCGGCGGCCGGTGCCCTCCCGGCCCGGCCGCCCGGGCGGAGGCCACCCGGCAGGCTCACCGGGACCCGCGGCCCCCGCCGGTCCCGCGCACCACCGTCACCGCACCACCGTCACCGCACCACCGGTCAACTCCACGGAAGGAAGCCCTTGTGGCCACCTCCACCCCGGCAGCCCCCACGGGCGGGCAGCCGCACCTCGCGCCAGCCGGTCCCCCCGGGAAGGGCGGCGCGGGCGGCGGTTCCTCCCGGCAGTCGCGACGCACCCTCATCCACCGGCTCGACCTCGGGGCGATGCCGTACGGATTCATCGCCCCGTTCTTCCTGATCTTCGGCGCCTTCGGTCTCTACCCGCTGCTCTACACCTTCTGGATCTCGCTGCACCGCGTCGAGCTGTCCACGATGCACACGCGGGAGTGGCGCGGCCTCGCCAACTTCACCGAGCTGATCCAGGACGACCTGTTCTGGAACGCGCTGGCCAACACCTTCACCATCGGCGTCATCTCCACCGTTCCGCAGCTGCTGATGGCGCTCGGCCTGGCCCATCTGCTCAACTACCGGCTGCGGGGCTCGGTGTTCTTCCGGGTCGCCGCCCTCGCTCCGTACGCCACGTCGATCGGCGCCGCCGCGCTGGTCTTCACCATGCTGTTCGAGCGCGACTTCGGGATGGTCAACTGGGCTCTCGGCACGGTGGGGATCGACTCCATCGACTGGTCGAGCGAGAAGTGGCCCGCCCAGTTCGCCATCTCCACCATCGTGATCTGGCGCTGGACCGGCTACAACGCGCTGCTCTACCTGGCCGCCATGCAGGCCATCCCGAGGGACCTCTACGAAGCCGCGGCGATCGACGGGGCCTCGCGCTGGCAGCAGTTCCGTACCGTCACGATCCCGGGCATCAGCGCCACGATCATCTTCACCATCGTGCTCTCCACGATCGGCGCGACCCAGCTGTTCGGCGAACCGCTGATCTTCGGACAGGGGCCGAACGGTGTCAGCGGCGGCGCCGACAACCAGTACCAGACGCTCGGCCTGCTGCTCTACGAGGAGGGCTGGAAGAACTACCAGATGGGTCGGGCGTCGGCGATCGCCTGGGCCATGTTCCTCATCCTCGTCCTCGTGTTCGTCCTCCAGCGCGTCATCGGGCGCGTCACATCCCGCAAGTCCTGACCAGGGAGCCAGCAGCCCATGACCACCGATATCGCACCGGTCCTGGCGGACGCGCAGGACCGGACCTCGCCCTCGCGCCCCGCCGAGCGCCGGTTCGGCCGCGCGCTGCGGCCGGGCGCGGGCCGCCAGCACCACGCCGGTCCGCTCGCCTACGTCCTGCTCGGCTTCGCCGCCCTGGTCTCCCTCTTCCCGCTGTACTGGACGATGGTGGCCGCCTCCACCGACAACACGCGGGTGACCCAGAGCCCGCCGCCCTTCCTTCCGGGGCCGAACCTGTTCAAGAACCTGGGCCGGGCGTGGACCGAGGCCGCCATGGGCCAGGCGATGCTGAACAGCCTGATCGTCGCGGGCGTGATCGCGCTCTCGACGGTCTTCTTCGCCACCCTGGCCGGATTCGCCTTCGCCAAGCTCCGCTTCAAGGGCCGCAACGCCCTGCTGATGCTGGTCATCGGCACGATGATGGTCCCGCCGCAGCTCGGGGTCGTCCCGCTGTTCATGATGATGGCCGACCTCGGCTGGGGGCAGAAGCTGCCCTCCGTGATCTTCCCGACGCTGGTCAGCGCGGTCGGGGTGTTCTTCATGCGGCAGTACCTGAAGGAGGCGCTGCCCGACGAACTGATCGAGGCGGGGCGGATCGACGGCGCGCACTCGCTGCGGATCTTCTGGTCCATCGTGCTGCCGATCGCCCGGCCGCCGATGGCCGTCCTCTTCATGATCACGTTCGTGCAGGCGTGGAACGACTTCTTCTGGCCCTTCATCGCCCTCGACATGACGAATCCGACGGTGCCGGTGGCCCTCACCCAGCTCAGCGCGGGCTATGTCAGGGACCAGTCGGTCATCATGGCCGGCGCGCTGCTCGGCACGCTGCCCCTGCTCGCGATGTTCATGGTCTTCGGCCGTCAGATAGTCGGCGGCATCATGCAGGGCGCCGTCAAGGGCTGACCCGCCGTCAGGGCGTTCGCCCGTCACCTTCTCCCACGCTCCACCGTTCCCCGTACACCGTCACAACTCTGCGGAAGGACCCCTGTGGCCACCTCCACCTCCACCGCCGCGCTCCCCTCCGGGCAGCTCCCGGATCCCGCGGCGCCCCTCACGTTCCCCGCCGGCTTCCTGTGGGGCACCGCGACAGCCGCCTACCAGATCGAGGGCGCCGCCCGGGAGGACGGCCGTACCCCGTCCATCTGGGACGTCTACTCCCACACCCCGGGGCGCGTGCGCAACGGCGACACCGGTGACATCGCCACCGACCACTACCACCGCTGGCCCGAGGACATCGAGATCATGTCCGGCCTCGGCGTCGGCGCGTACCGCTTCTCGGTCTCCTGGCCCCGCGTCCAGCCGACCGGCAACGGGCCCGCCTCGGTGAAGGGCCTCGACTTCTACCGGCGACTGGTCGACGGACTGCTGGAGAAGGGCATCCAGCCCGTCGCCACCCTCTACCACTGGGATCTCCCGCAGGAGCTGGAGGACGCGGGGGGCTGGCCCGAGCGGGACACCGCCTACCGGTTCGCCGAGTACGCGGGTCTCGTCGCTGACGCCCTCGGCGACCGGGTCGCCACCTGGACGACGCTCAACGAGCCCTGGTGCAGCGCGTTCCTGGGCTACGCCTCCGGTGTCCACGCCCCGGGCCGCACCGACGCCGCCGATTCGCTGCGCGCGGCGCACCACCTCAACCTGGGCCACGGTCTCGCGGTCACGGCGCTGCGTGAGCGGCTGCCCGCGGAGGCGCAGGTGTCCGTCACGCTCAATCTGCACCACGTACGCCCGCTGACGCCGAGTGAGCGGGACGCCGACGCGGTGCGCCGGATCGACGGCACCGCCAACCGGATCTTCACCGGCCCCATGCTGGACGGCGCGTACCCGGCGGACCTGATGGAGGACACCGCGTCCGTCACCGACTGGTCGTTCGTCCGGGACGGCGACCTCGCGCTCATCCACCAGCCGCTCGACTTCCTCGGCGTCAACTACTACTCGCCGACGCTCGTCTCCCACCACGAGGGCCCCGCCGTCCACGGCTCCGACGGGCACGGCGCGAGCGAGCACAGCCCCTGGCCGGGCGCCGACCACGTCGCCTTCCACCAGACCCCCGGCAGCAGGACCGCGATGGGCTGGACGATCGACCCGAGCGGGCTGTACGAGCTGCTGACCCGGGTACAGCGGGAGCACCCCGGGCTGCCCCTGATGATCACGGAGAACGGCGCGGCCTTCGACGACTACGCGGGGCCCGACGGCGAGGTCCGCGACCCCGAGCGCATCGCCTATCTCCGCGACCACCTCGCCGCCGTCCACCGGGCCATCGAGGCGGGGGCCGACATCCGGGGCTACTTCCTCTGGTCGCTGCTCGACAACTTCGAGTGGGCGTACGGCTACGGCCGGCGCTTCGGGATGGTGTACGTGGACTACGCGAGCCAGCGCCGCACCCCCAAGGCCAGCGCGCACTGGTACGCCGAGCTGGCCCGTACGGGCACGCTGCACACCCGGTAGCGGGTGGAGCACGGGAGCGGCGGGGCCGTACGCGGGGCTCCGCCGCTCCGGCGCGTCCGGAACAGGGGCGCGCCGGAGCGGCAGGGGGCGGGCGGCGGGCGCGGAAGCGTACCGGGCCCGGAGGTTGATCCGGGCATGACGAGTCTTTGAGTCTCCCTTGGCCAACGCATGTCCCCTTGATGAACGGTTGGCCGAGAGAGTGAACCCTTGCGTGTGGCTGCCAACGACCCTTCCCGCCGCACCCGTTCACTCACACCGCAGGGGGTTCCATGAGATCCAGCCGACCGCGCCCGCGCGCCGGACTGACCTGGGCGGCGACACTGCCGATGGTCGTCGGCGCTCTCGCCCTCGCCATACCGTCCGCGGGCGCCGACACCGGCCCCGCCGGACGTGACACGCTCGTCGGCACCAAACCGCTGTGGGCCACCGCGCAGGCCGACCGGGGCAGCGCGCCCGACTCCGGCCGGATCACCGCCCGCGTCCATCTCGCCGGCCGGGACGCCGCCGGGCTCGCCCGGTACGCCGAGGCGGTGTCCGACCCCGCTTCCGCCTCGTACGGCGAGTACCTGACCGCGCGGCAGGCCGAGGCCCGCTTCGGCGCCACGGCGGCTCAGCGGGCCCGCGTCACCTCCTGGCTGACCTCGGCCGGGCTGAGGGTGACCGGCTCCGCACGGCACCACCTGACGGTCAGCGGCACCACCGCCGCCGTGGAGAGGGCGTTCTCCACCCGGCTCCACACCTACGCCAAGGACGGCCACACCTACCGCGCGCCCGAGACCACGCCCTCGGTGCCCGCGTCACTGGACGGCGCGGTCCTCACCGTCACCGGTCTCGACAACGCGCCGCACAAGGCGCGCCACGACGACACGCTGCCCCCGCCCGACGAGGTCTTCCGCAACGCGGGGCCCTTCTCCACCTACTACGGCTCGAAGACCGACAAGAAGCTGCCGTCGGCCTACGGCACCAAGGCCCCCTACGCGGTCAAGGGCTACACCGGCAGGCAACTGCGTTCCGCCTACGGCGCGAAGAACTTCACCGGCAAGGGCGTCACCGTCGCCGTCACCGACGCGTACGCCTCGCCCACCATCGCCCGCGACGCCGCCACCTACGCCCGGCGCAACGGCGACCAGGCGTACCGCAGGGGCCAGTTGACCCAGGTGCTGCCCGCCGACTACCGCGAGACCGAGGAGTGCGGCGCCGCCGGCTGGTACGGCGAGGAGACCCTCGACGTCGAAGCCGTCCACGCGGTCGCGCCCGACGCCGGCATCGTCTACGTCGGCGCGGCCTCCTGCTACGACGACGACCTGCTGGACTCGCTCTCCGGAATCGTCGACGGCCGGCTCGCCGACATCGTCTCCAACTCCTGGGGCGATCTGGAGTCCAACGAGACCCCGGCCTCCGCCGCCGCCTACGACCAGGTCTTCCAGCTCGGCGCCGTCGAAGGCATCGGCTTCTACTTCTCCTCGGGCGACGACGGCGACAACGTCGCCTCCACCGGCACCAAGCAGATCGACATGCCAGCGAACTCCGCGTGGGTGACCGCCGTGGGCGGCACCTCGCTCGCCGTCGGCAAGCACGACACGTACCGGTGGGAGACCGGCTGGGGCACCCTCAAGGCCGGCCTCTCCGCCGACGGCCGCGCCTGGAGCGGCTTCCCGGGCGCCTACACCTCCGGAGCCGGCGGCGGCACCAGCGCGACCGTCCCGCAGCCGTACTACCAGCGGGGCACCGTCCCCGACGCCCTCGCGAAGGCGAACGGCGCCACTCCGATGCGGACCACCCCCGACATCGCCGCCGTGGCCGACCCGAACACCGGCTTCCTCGTCGGCCAGACCCAGACACTGCCCGACGGGACCCAGGGGTACGACGAGTACCGCATCGGCGGAACATCACTGGCCGCACCGGTCGTCGCGGGCGTCCAGGCGCTCGCCCAGCAGGCCCGCCGCGGGCTGCCGATCGGCTTCGCCAACCCCGCGATCTACCAGCGATACGGCACGTCGGCCTACCACGACGTGACGGACCGGCCGCTGGGCGCGGGCCGACGGCTCGCGGTCGTACGGAACGACTTCGTGAACGGTCACGACGGCGCGGACGGGACCGCCACCTCGCTGCGCAGCCTCGGACAGGACAGCTCGCTGTCCGCCGTCGTCGGATACGACGACGTGACAGGCGTCGGCAGCCCGGCACCGGGATACGTGACCTCGTACCGCACCCGCTGACCGGACCCGGGACGGCCGGGGGCCCCCGGCCCCCCCCCCGGGGGCCCCGCCCCCCCCCCCCCCCCCCCCGCCCCGCCCCCCCCCCCCCCCCCCCCCCCGGGGCCCCCCCCCCCCCGGCGCAGGAGCCGCCCCCGCCCTGGCCCCCCCCGCCGCGCGCGCCCCCCCCCCCCCGCGCCCCGCCCCCGCGGGCCCCCCCGCCCCCCCCCCCCCCCCCCACGGCCCTGCCCACAGCCCCGCCGGGCCTGCCCCGCGCACCCGCTCTACGCTGGTCGGACCGGACAGCGAGAGGAAGAGGCAGACCTGTGACCACGACCCCGGTCCATCCGCTCAACGACGGCAGCGCACTGCCCGCCATCGGCCTGGGCACCTACCCGCTCGACGACACCGAGGCGGAGAAGGCCGTCGCCGGCGCGCTGGGGCTCGGCTACCGGCTGATCGACACCGCGCTGAACTACGGCAACGAGACGGGCACCGGACGCGGCGTCGCCGCGAGCGGGGTGGCACGCGAGGACATCGTCGTCACCACCAAACTCCCCGGTCGCCACCACGGCTACCAGGAGACCCTCGCCTCCTTCGAGGAGTCCCGCGCGCGGCTCGGACTCGACTACGTCGACCTCTACCTCATCCACTGGCCACTGCCGCGCCTGGACAAGTACGTCGCGTCCTGGAAGGCGATGATCAAACTTCGCGAGGACGGACTCGTCCGCTCCATCGGGGTCTCCAACTTCACCGCCGAGCACCTCGCGCGGCTGGAGGACGAGACCGGCGTGCTGCCCTCCGTCAACCAGATCGAGCTGCATCCCGGCTTCCCGCAGGAGGACCTGCGCGCCACGCACGACGCCAAGGGCATCCGCACCGAGAGCTGGGGCCCGCTGGGCCGGGGCCGGGGACTGCTGGAGCGGCCGGAGATCGTGGCGATCGCCGCCGCGCACGGTGTCGCCCCGGGACAGGTGGTGCTGCGCTGGCACACCCAGCTCGGCGCGGTGCCGATCCCGAAGTCCGCCGATCCCGGCCGGCAGCGGCAGAACCTCGACATCTTCGGCTTCCGGCTGAGCCGGGACGAGATGGAGACGATCTCGGCCGGTCCGCACCGCAGGCTCGGCGGGGACCCCGAGGAGCACGAGGAGTTCTGACGCCACGGGGGTCCGGCCCTGCACCGCCCCTCACCGCCCGCGCCGCTCCCAGGCGCGCCGCTCGTCCTCCCGGGGGGCGCGCACCAGGGCCGGCCCGTCGGGGCCGTACGTCATGACGGGCCGCGAGCCGTCCCAGGCGGGCCAGCCGGGGTCGCCCGCGACGGCGAAGTCCACCCAGGCGCGGTGCATGGCGGCGGCGAGCGCCTCCGGCGCGTCCGGGCCGGTCAGCCGCCGTGTCGCCGGGGCCCGCAGGGTGTCGAAGACGAAACCGATCTCCAGCCCGTGGCAGGCACCGAGCCCCTGGACCGGCGACGGCCAGCCGAACTCGTAGAACCAGGTGGCGGCGGGGGCCGTACGGCGGGCGTCGGCGAGCCGGTTGAGCGGGACACGCAGCAGCAGATCGGTGGCGAGCGCGCCGAGGATCTCGCCGGGCGTCGCACCCGGCCGGCCGGCCCGGTAGACGGCGGCGGTCCGGCCGCTCACCCCGAACCTGAGCAGGGCGAGACGCAGGGTGAACGGGGTGATCCGGTCGACCAGTCCGCCGGGGACGAACCACAGCCGGTACTCGTCGGTGTTGGTGCCCAGCAGCAGCTCCACCTCATGGCCCCGCCCCTCGCACAGCGCCCGCGCCGGGTCCTCGGGGAGCACCTCCCCGTCCACCACCAGATCGAAGGCCGCGCCGCCGCCCAGCGGACTTCCGCCGACCGCGTCGGCCTGGGCGCGCAGCAGCCGCGCGCGGTCCACGGCGGCGAACGCGGCGGCGGTGGCCGGGACACCCAGCCGCGCGGCGATACGACGGGTGGTGCGGCGGCCCCGCGCAGGGGGCACGGCCGAGGGGACCCCGCTCTGGAGCACCGCCCGGCGCAGCAGCCCGGCCGAGTGCGGCGAGGCCAGTATCCCGGCCGTGGAGAACGCGCCGGCGGACTCCCCGAAGACGGTGACCAGGCCGGGATCGCCCCCGAACGCCGCCACATTGCGCCGTACCCAGGCGAGGGCCGCGAGCTGGTCGCGCAGCCCCAGGTTGGCGGGCGCGTCCGGGAACAACCCGAAGCCCTCGATCCCGAGCCGGTAGTTGACGGAGACCAGCACCACCCCGTCCCTGGCGAAGGCGGCGCCGTCGTAGGTCTCCACGGCCGACGAGCCGTACCGCAGCGAACCCCCGTGGATCCAGACCATCACCGGCAGCCCGGCTCCGCCCGGATCGGGCGTCCACACGTTGAGGTTCAGACAGCCGTCGCCCGCCACCTCCGGATCGGGCAGCAGCCCGTCCAGCGGAGGCGGGTACGGGTTCTTGGGCGCGGTGGGACCGAAGACGGCCGCCTCCCGTACGCCGTCCCAGGGCGGCGGCGCGGCCGGTGGGCGGAACCGGTGCGGCCCGACGGGCGCCGCCGCGTACGGGATGCCGCGGAAGACGGCGACACCGCCCTCCGTCCGCCCGCGCACCCGCCCGTACTCGGTGGTGACCGTGGGTTCCATGGCGCTCCTCGACTGTCGCGCTGCCGGTGCCGTCGGCCGCCCGGGGGAGCGGACGGGCCGACGCGCCCGCCGCTCGGGCGCGCCCCTGACGCCACCCTTTCCGCCCGCGGCGCCCGCGACACGTGCCGGCCGGGGTCTTCCGTCCGGATCGGGCCGGACCGGGGCACGACGCGGGCCCCGCGCGCCCGGCGGGATCCGGACGCGGGGTGCTACGCCCGGGTCACCCGGGCGCTGGCGCCGACCGGGCCGCCGGGCCGGGGCCGGGGCGAGCGCCACTCGATGAGCAGGAGGGTGGCGTCGTCGCGCAGCACGTTCCGCTGGAGGTCGAGGATCGAGTGGATGATCCGGCGCAGCGCCTCCGGCGCCAGTTCGCCGGCGGCCGCGCCCCGGATGATCGAATCGGTGAAGCGGTGGAGTCCGAACTCCGCGCCGCCCTCGATCCGGGACTCGGTCACCCCGTCCGTGTACAGCAGCACCCGGTCGCCGGGTTCCAGCGCCACCTCGTAGGCCGCCCGCGGCTCGGTGGCGAACTGGGCGGGCAGCCCCATCGGCGGCTGCGGAGTACGTTCCAGCGCCGCGTCCACCACCTCCTTGCCGCGGATCAGCAGCGGCGGCGGATGGCCGCAGTTGCACCAGCGGAAGATCCCCTCCGTCAGGTCCAACTGGGTGACGATGCCGGTGCAGTACTGGTCGGGCAGCCACTGGCCGAGTGCCTGGTCGATGGTGTCGACCAGCTCCGGCAGCTCGGCGCCGGCGCGCCGGGCGTTGCGACAGCCCGCCAGCGCCACCGCCGTGGTCAGCCCCGACGCGAGGTTGTGGCCCATCGCGTCGAAGATGGCGGCGTGCAGGGTCGACTGGGTCAGGGAGTGGTCGAAGGCGTCGCCGCCGATGTGGTAAGCGGGCTCCAGCACGGCCGTGGAGACGGCGTGTTCGCTGCCGATGGTGCGCGGCGGGAGCAGGGCGCGCAGCATCTCCGCGGGGACATCCATCGGTTCGGTACGCGAGTGCCGGGCGAAGCTGTCGCTGTACGCGCGTTTCGAGGTGATCGCCATGGCCAGCACGGAGCCGAGCATCCGGCAGCGGCGCAGCCTCACCGGGTCGAGCAGGACCGTCCGCACACCGAGGATCCCGAGCCGTTCCACCCCGTCCACCAGCGGCAGCCAGGCGGTGAGCACCCCGTTGCCGTGTTCCTCGACCCGCATGTCGAGCGTGCGGTAGGCCCAGCCCGCGGTCGAGGCGTCCAGGTCGATGGTCGGCAGTCCGTGGGTCAGCGGCACCAGATGCCGCTGCTGGATGTCGACGAGATAGACGACGACGCTGTCCACACCGATGGCTCTCGCGCACCGGTTCACCAGTTCGGGCAGGTCCATCGGGGCCGCCGTGTGTGCCTCGGCCAGCAGCTTTTCGAGCAGCCGCTCGTCGAGGTCCTCCCGTCCGGCCGCGTCGGAAGATTCGCTCGCCATGCGATCAACTCCTCAACAGAAGTCTCACACCACCGCGCCGGAAACGCCCGCCGTCAGAGGCACGGATCGGCTCCGGATGCCGTCTTCGTAAAGAGAGCGGACGCTCTCCGTATATCGGGTTATAGGTGCGCCCGGGTATACATGCGACGTGGAGGGGCAGGTGGACGGTATGTCCGATCACTTCCAGATTCCCAGGACGGCATCCCAGGACGCGCAGGAGGGGCCGGAGATCCAGGCGGTCCCACGAGCGGCCCGGTCCCCGAGAACCGGCCGGGCATGGCGCGTGAGCACGATGGCGGTGACCGCGACGGTGCTCGCCGTCGCCACGGCCGCGTGCGGCGCCGGTGGCGGCACGTCGGGTGACGGCGCGGCGGCAGGCTCCGGCAGCCCGCCGGCCGCGAGCGGGACACCCTCGGCGGCCGACCCGACGGGCGCGGCCGAAACGCCGTCCCCCTCCGGCTCGTCCGGCGCCTCCGCGCAGTCGGCGGCCAGCCCCGGCACCGAACCGGGCGGCGGCGCGGCGAGCGGCGGGGCGAAGGGCACCACCGTGTCGCGGTGCGCGGCGGACCGGCTCGGGATCAGCCTCGGCGCCCCGGACGCGGGCGCCGGCAACATCCGCTACGACCTGCGGCTCGTCAACAAGGGGTCGAGCGCCTGCACGCTCCAGGGCTTCCCCGGCGTCTCGCTGCTCGCGGGCGACGGGACCCCGATCGGCAAGCCGGCCACCCGCGAGGGCGAGCAGGAGGGTGTCGTCAGGCTCGCGCCCGGGGGCAGCGCGCAGACCACGCTCCACACGCTGAACAAGGGCATCAAGGGGTCGTCCTGCTGGGCCGCGCCGAGCCTGATCAAGATCTACCCGCCGGGCTCCAAGGACGCCATGACACTGAGTGCGTCCAAGCCCGTCGTCTGCGGTGACACCTTCACCGTGACGGCGATGCGCGCGGGCTGACGGACGGGCGCGCGGACCGGGGCCGCGGGCCCCCGCCCGCGCGCCCTCGTCCGCGCGTTCCCGCGCCCGTCAGTGGGAGCAGGACTCCCGGGCCATTTTGCCGGGGTTGCTGTCGGCACTGCCCCAGGCGGCGGCGTTCGCGTCGAACTTCCGCTGGAGGGCGCTGTCCTTGGCGACCTCCACCAGACCGCCGCCCTGGTCGGCCCAGGACGGGTAGTCGGCGTGCCGGTACTCGTCGGTGTAGGCGGAGATGACGTCCTTGCGGCCGCCCTGGTTGTTGTACATCGAGTGGCTTCCGTATCCGACGAAGATCCGGGGGTGCTCCAGCCCCTTGGCCGCGTGTCCCCGGTCGCGGTTCCAGCTTTCCGCGTCGGCCCACGACACGACGCGGTGGCCGCCGTGCGCGCTCAGCAGCAGCCGGTCCCTGGTCCAGTCGGTCCCGTTCCTGCGCCAGACCACCTCGACGTGCTCGAAATCGTGCCGGTGGCCGGACGGCTGGAAGCCGCTGGTGGCCTGATAGATGGTGAAGACGACGCGTATCTCGTCGGAGGCGCACTTCTGGACGGTGTAGTACGTGGGGAACGGCGCCCCGTGCGGAGCGCAACCGCCGTCGCTGTTGGGCCAGTTCTGCACGCTGCCACCGGCGGCGGGAGCACCGTCGGAGCCGAATGCCGACTCGGGCCAGCACGGGTCGTTGCTGTTGGCCCGGGCGAAGTTCCACTGCGGTACGGACGCGGCGGCGAAGTCCTGGAGTGTGGCCGGGCCCTCGGGAAGGGGTTCGTTGGCCGAGGCGCCGGGCGCCGGCAGGAGGAGCAGACCCGCGATCAGTGACGCGGCGGTGAGCGAGCCGGTCAGAAAGCGGCGGGGGCGGTGTGACATCGAATCTCCTCGTGCTCGTGGGGAAGCATGCGGCCTGCGACGCGGCCGTGCCTGGAGCGGCACCGGCAACAGCGTAGGGATGTCGAACGCCCGTAACCAGGGCCCCCCTTGGGGCGGTCGAGCCCCGGGCCGGCGGGGGACGGGGGGAGCCGGCGAGGAGGAGTCGTGACATCGGCGGAGGTTCGGGCCACCCGGTCGCGCCGCGGCAGGCGCCTTCACCGACAGGTGATCGCGGCGGTGGGTGTCCGGACCGGTGGCGGCCATCCTGTCGCCACCGTGAACACACGACTTTCGCACATGAGAACAACCGCGGACGGGCGCCCTCGACGGCCGGCCCCACCGAGTGCCCCGGCCACCGGCGCGGGGCGCGGAACCGACCTGCCTCCCCTTCGTCGGTCTCCCGGTCGGCGGCTTCGCCGGCGCGGCCGGTCACCGGCCGCGGGTCAGCCGGCCGGCGGCTCGTCGGCGTCGATGGACTCCCGCAGCCGCGCGTTGGCCATGCGCATGTGCTCCGCCATGGCCTCGTTGGCCGTGTCGGGGTCACGGTCGCGGATGGCGGCCAGTACGGCGTCGTGCTCGCACAGGGTGCCGCTCACCGTCCCCTCCAGATCGCTGACCCGTTCCATCCACACCTGCAGCAGTGCCCGGATGCTGTGCAGGATGTCGCTGAGCACCGAGTTGCCCGCGATGGTCGCCGTCTCCAGATGGAAGGCGATGTCCGCGTCGATGAACGAAGCGGCGTCCGTCCCCGCGTCCCGCATCCGCCGCAGATGGTCCTCCAGCCGGGCGATGTCCTCGTCGGTGGCGCGCTGCGCCGCCAGCCGCGCCGAGACCCCCTCCAGGTGCGTCCGCACCTCGACCAGGTCCTGGGTGCGCCGCTGCCCCAGCATGAGGCCCCAGTTGATGGCGCGCGGCAGGAACTCCGAGGTCCCCTCGCGCACGTACGAGCCGGAGCCGGGGCGGATCTCGACGATGCCCAGCACATCGAGCGCCGAGAGGGCGCCCCGCACGCTGGAGCGCGCGACTCCCAGCGCCTCGGCGAGCTGACGCTCGGCGGGCAGCCGGGTGCCGGGCTTTATGTCGCCCGCGGACAGATGGTCGAGGAGCCGCTTGGCGACCTCGCTGACCGAGGACTCGCGTACGACGGGGCGTAGCAGCTGGGCGAGATCCGGCGAGGCGGACGCGGACTGATCAGGCTGACTGGTCACGGTCACCAGTACACCAGATGGGTGTTCCCGCTGTTCAGGGGCGCCCTGAGTCGTCTCATTCTCGACCGTCCGGCGTTGTTGTCAAGAGAGATCCAGGTCACATCGAAAGTGACTCTCGCCACATTGGTCAATTGGTGACCAATTTTCTTCTGGGGGTTACGTTGAAGACACATCAGCCGGTCGAGCGGGTGCCGCTCTCTCTGTGAGCCACGATCGCTGCCGACTATGACCCGAGTCCGGACAGAGCTGTCCGGCGCAGCCGAGGGAGTCACCATGGGTGCCACCACAGCGCCTCCATCCGCCGTGGAGAGATCAGCCATCAGGAAGGTCTCGATCCGGCTCGTGCCCTTCGTGGCCCTGATGTTTTTTGTCAACTATCTGGACCGCACGGCCGTCTCCTTCGCGGAACCGAACGGCATGGGGCAGGACCTGGCGCTCACCGCGGCGCAGTTCGGATTCGCCTCCGGGGTCTTCTTCATCGGATACATCGTTCTCGAAGTCCCCAGCAACATGGCGCTCCACCGCTTCGGTGCCCGCCGCTGGCTCGCCCGCATCATGGTGACCTGGGGCATCGTCTCCCTGCTGTTCACCTGGGTGCAGAGCAGCGAGCAGCTCTACTCGCTGCGCTTCCTGCTCGGTGTCGCCGAGGCGGGCTTCTTCCCGGGCGCGATCCTCTTCCTGAGCCAGTGGGTGCCCACCCGGCACCGTACGAAGGTGCTCGCCCTCTTCTACCTGGCGCAGCCGCTCACCACGGTGATCGGAGCACCGCTCGCGGGCTGGCTGATCGGCCACCACGGGCTGTTCGGCCTCGAAGGCTGGCGCGTGATGTTCCTGTTCGTGTCGATCCCCGCGATCCTGCTGGGCGTCATCGCCTGGTTCTACCTGATCGACCGTCCCGCCGACGCCAAGTGGCTGGACCCCGCCGAGAAGGAGTGGCTGACCTCCGCGCTGGCCGCCGAGAACGCCACCAAGACGGGCAGCACGGCGAACAGCCACGGCCGTGAGGCGCTGAAGGAAGCCTTCCGCAGCGGCCGGGTCTGGATCCTCGCGATGGTCTACTTCGGATTCATCTACGGCCTGTACGCGCTCGCCTTCTTCCTGCCGACGATCATCGAGGGATTCCAGGAGAGCTTCGGCACGTCGTTCAGCGTGATGGACAAGGCGCTCATCACCGCCATCCCCTACCTCCCGGCAGCCGTCGTCCTCTTCTTCTGGTCACGGCACGCCACCCGGCACGGCACGCGGACCTGGCACGTCGCCGGCCCCGCCGTCATCGGCGGTATCTCGATCCCGCTCGCCCTCTACATGGACTCACCGGCCGCGACCATCGCCGTGATCACCGTGACGGCGTGCTCGATCTTCGCCGCGCTGCCCGTCTTCTGGTCGATCCCCTCCCGGTTCCTGACCGGCGCGGCCGCCGCCGCGGGCATCGCGCTGATCAACACGGCCGGCAACATCGCGGGCTTCGCCGCCGGCTACATCACGGGCTGGCTGAAGGACTTCAGCGGAAACTACACGCTCTCCATGTTCGTCGTGGGCGGCTTCATGCTGCTGTCCGCCGTGCTCATGGTCGTCCTTGCCAGGCGCCGGCCCGCCGACCCCTCCAACCCCGCGGACCAGCCGCTTCTTGAGGTGCACTGAGATGACCCGCTTGTTCAACGACCCCGCCGCCTTCGCCGACGAGGCGCTGGAGGGCTTCGCCCTGGCCCACCGCCGCTGGGTGCGGCCGGTCTCCGGCGGTGTCGTACGGTCCGTACCGGCCGCCGCCGGGCAGGTCGCCGTCGTGATCGGCGGCGGCTCGGGCCACTACCCGGCCTTCTCCGGACTGGTCGGCCCCGGCCTCGCCCACGGCGCGGCCGTCGGCAACGTCTTCGCCTCCCCGTCCGCCCGGCAGATCCGCACCGTCGCCAAGAGCGCCCACACCGGCGGCGGCGTGCTGCTGATGTACGGCAACTACGCGGGCGACGTGCTGCACTTCGGGCAGGCCGCCGAGCAGTTGAACGCGGAGGGCGTCGAGACCCGCTGCGTCGCGGTCAGCGACGACATCTCCAGCGCGGCCGTCGGGGACCTGGACAAGCGGCGCGGCATCGCCGGTGACCTCCCGGTGTTCAAGGCCGCGGCGGCGGCGGCCGAGGAGGGCCGCTCGCTGGCGGAGGTGGTACGGGTCGCCCGGCACGCCAACGCCCGTACCCGTTCCTTCGGGATAGCCTTCGGCGGCTGTACGCTCCCCGGCGCCGACCACCCCCTGTTCACCGTGCCCGAGGGCAGGATGGCCGTCGGTCTCGGCATCCACGGCGAGCCGGGAATCGGTGAGCGCGAGGTGCCCAGCGCGGACGAGGCCGCCGAACTGCTGGTCTCCTCCCTGCTGGCCGAACTGCCCGAGGGCGTGGCCGAGGCGCGCGGACAGCGGGCCGCCGTCATCCTCAACGGCCTCGGCAACGTCAAGTACGAGGAACTCTTCGTCGTCTACCGGCAGGTCGCCCAACTGCTGACCGAGGCCGGCGTCGAGACGGTCGACCCCGAGGTCGGCGAACTGGTCACCAGCTTCGACATGGCCGGGGTGTCGCTCACCCTGTGCTGGCTCGACGAGGAACTCGAAACCCTGTGGACCGCCGGGGCCGACACCCCCGCCTACCGCAAGGGCGACGCCCTCGCGAGCGCCGGCCCGGCCGACGCCGCCGAACAGACCGACGAGGCCGCCGAAGCCGTGCCCGAGTCCACCGACGCCTCCCGCACGGCCGCCCGTACCGCGGTCGCCGCGCTGACGGCGATCCGGGACACGGTCGACGAGAACGCCGAGGAGCTCGGCCGTATCGACGCCGTCGCCGGGGACGGCGACCACGGCATCGGCATGCGGCGCGGCTCCGAGGCCGCCCATCGGGCCGCCGTCGCGGCCGCCGGGGCAGGTGCCGGCGCCGGCACGACCGTCGGCGCCGCCGCCGACGCCTGGTCCGACCGGGCGGGCGGCACCTCCGGCGCACTGTGGGGAGTCCTCCTGCACGCCGTCGCCGCCGCGCTCGGCGACACCGACAAGCCCGGCGCCCGGACCGTCTCCGACGGCGTCGGCGAGGCGTCCGCCGCCGTACGGCGGCTGGGCGGCGCGGAGGTCGGCGACAAGACGATGGTCGACGTCCTCGTCCCCTTCGCCGAGACCCTCGCCACCGCCACCGCCGAAGGCGAGGCACTCGCCCCGGCCTGGGACCGCGCCGCCACCGCCGCCGAGGCCGCGGCCAAGGCCACCGCCGATCTCGTACCGCGCCTGGGCCGTGCCCGTCCGCACGTCGAGCGGTCGCTGGGCACCCCGGACGCCGGCGCCCACTCCCTGGCCCTGATCGTCCGCGCCGTGCACGGCGTACTCGCCGCGCCCGCCGGCCACTGACACCCCACCCACCGAGGAGCACCACCCATGAGCGACAAGCTGCGGATCGTCGTCGGCTCGGACGACGCCGGCCACGACTACAAGGAAATACTCAAGAAGGACCTCGGCGAGAACGCGCTGGTGGCCTCCGTCACCGACGTCGGCGTCGACGCCGACGGCCACACCGCCTACCCGACCATCGCGATCGCCGCCGCCGAGATGGTCGCGCGCGGCGAGGCCGACCGCGCGCTGCTGGTCTGCGGCACCGGCCTCGGCGTGGCGATCGCCGCCAACAAGGTCAGGGGGATCAGGGCCGTCACCGCCCACGACTCCTTCTCCGTCGAGCGCGCGGTCCTCTCCAACAACGCCCAGGTCCTCACGTTCGGACAGCGCGTGGTCGGCGTGGAGCTGGCCCGCCGGCTGGCCGCCGAGTGGCTGACCTACCGCTTCGACGAGTCCTCCGCCTCCGCGGCCAAGGTCCAGCTGATGAACGACTACGAGACCGACGAGGAAGCCGCCGCCTGATGTCCGCACCCACCCTGCTCGGGGTGAGCCTCAAGATGTACTTCGGACATCACGAGACGCTCAACTGGGCGCGCCGCATCGGTGAGATCGCCGCCGGACACCCGGCCGTCACCGGTGGCCTCACCGAGGTGTTCGTGCTGCCCGCCTTCCCCGCGATCGTCCCGCTCGGCTCCGTCCTCGCCGGTACCGGCGTACGGGTCGGCGCGCAGGACCTCGCCACGGACGACCGGGGACCCTTCACCGGCGAGGTGTCCGGCCCGTACCTCAAGGAGATCGGCTGCTCCTACGCCGAGGTCGGCCACGCCGAGCGGCGCCGCCTCTTCGGCGAGGGGGACACCGTGGTCGCCGCCAAGACCGCCGCCGCGCTGCGCAACGGGCTCACCCCCGTGCTCTGCGTCGGCGAACTCGACCGGGTCGGCCCGGCCGAGGCCGCCACCCGCACCGTCGCCGAGCTGGAGCGGGTCCTGGCCACCGCCGCGCACGACGGCGGAGCGGGCGGCGAGGTCGTCGTCGCCTACGAACCCCAGTGGGCCATCGGCGCACCGGAACCCGCCTCACCCGAGCACATCGGCACCGTCTGCGCGGCCCTCGCCTCCTGGCTGGAGCGGCGCCCCCGGTACGCCGGCAGCCGGGTGATCTACGGCGGCAGCGCGGGCCCCGGACTCCTCGGCCGCCTCGGCCCCGGCGTGGACGGGCTGTTCCTCGGGCGTTTCGCCCACGACCCGCGGGCCGTCGAGCGCATCCTCGACGAGATGAGCGACCGGGCCGCCGAGAAGGAGAACGCCTGATGGCGTACGGACTGAGCACCTACGCGTACTTCTGGCGCCTGTCCTCCCGGGCGCCCGAGCCCCTCACCGTGGAGCAGATGCTCCACAACACCCGGGAACTGGGCGGCGACGTCTTCCAGATCTGCGACTACCCGCTGATCGAGACCTTCGACGACGCCCGTCTCGCCGCCATCCGGCGCACCGCCGAGGACCTCGGCATCACGCTGGAACTCGGCACCCGCGGCATCCGGCAGGCTCACCTCACCACCTATCTCGACCTCGCGGACAAGCTCGGAGTCACCCTCGTCCGCTCGATGTCCCACACCGCCGACCACCGGCCCGGCACCGCCGAGGCGACGGAGCTGCTGCGCGCGAGCGTCCCCTCCTACGCCGCCCGGGGAGTGACGCTCGGCCTGGAGACCTACGAACAGGTCGCCACCGACGACCTCCTCACCGTCGTCCGCGCCGTCGACAGCCCCCACCTGGGCGTCGTGCTCGACCCCGGCAACTGCGTCGCCCGGCTGGAACGTCCCAAGGACGTCGTCTCCGCCACCGCGCCCTACGTCGTCAACATCCACGTCAAGGACTTCGCCTTCACCCGCAAGGACGGCTGGGTCGGCTTCACCTACGCCGGCTGCCCGCTCGGCGAGGGCCTCCTCGACTACGCCCACCTGGTGGAGACCGTACGGCCGGAGCAGCGCGGCATCAACCAGATCGTCGAGCACTGGCTTCCTTGGCAGGACGCCGGATTCGAGACCACCGCCGGGCTCGAGGACCAGTGGACCCGGCACTGCATCAGCACACTTCAGAGGAGCAAGTAATGGCCACCGAGAACAAGACCGTCGCCGTCATCGGCGCCGCTGGCAAGATGGGCCAGCGCGTCTCCAACAACCTCGTCAAGAGCGACTTCCGGGTGCTGTTCTCCGAGAACTCGCCCCAGGGCCAGGAGCTGATCCAGGGACTCGGACGCGAGCTGACCGGCTCCGAGGAGGCCGCCGGGCAGGCCGACGTGCTCATCCTGGCCGTGCCCGACATCGTCCTCGGCAAGGTCTCCGAACTGCTCGTCCCGTTGATGAAGCCCGGCGCGGTGCTGCTCACCCTCGACCCCGCCGCCGCCTACGCGGGCCTGCTGACCCGCCGCGACGACGTGCACAACGCCGTCGCCCACCCCTGTCACCCCTCGGTCTTCCTGGAGCGCACCACCAAGGAGGAGTACGCGGACACCTTCGGCGGCATCGCCGCCCCCCAGGAGGTCGTCGCCTCCTTCGAGGGCCCGGACCCGTCCGTCCAGGAGCTGGCCGAGGCCGTCATCCGCACCATGTACGCGCCCGTCGTGGATGTGCACTGGGTGACCGTCAAGCAGCTCGCCGTCCTGGAGCCCACGCTCGTCGAGACCATCGCCTGCATGGTCGGCGCACTGCTCACCGAGGCGCTGCACGAGACGGTCCACACCGTCGGTGTCCCGGAGGCCGCCGCCCGCGCGATGCTCCTCGGCCACACGCAGGTCGCGCTCGCCAACACCCTCAAGGGCGACAACCCGTTCTCCGACGCCTGCCTGATCGCCATGGACTACGGCCGTGAGTCGATCGTCAAGGACGACTGGAAGAAGGTCTTCGAGGACGACGAGCTGGACAAGGTGATCACCCGGATGCTGCGGATCAAGGAGATCAAGCGCTGACGCGGCTCCCGTCCCGGACCTGCGGCCGCCCCGGACCGGCTCCGGGGCGGCCGCACGCGCGGGCGGTGGGCGGGCCCGGCGGACCTCGTGGCGATGCGCTTCCCCGACGCGGTACCTGTTAGGTACCGTACGGTTATGCCATCACTCAACATCAGTTTCACCGAGGACGAACTGGAAGCGGTGCGCGCTGCGGCGGCGGCCGAGGGCAAGTCGCTCAAGCAGTACGTGCACGACCTGCCCCTGCGCGAGCAGCAGCGGATCCAGTTCGTCCGCTACGCGGTCACCTGGGGCGAGCAGCACCGGGGCGAGTTCGACGAGGCGTTCGCCAACGAGGTGCCACCCGCGCCGCACGGCAGGCGGCAGGTGGAAGCCGCCTGATGCCCGTGCTGTACATCGACGTGGCCTGGCTCCTGGACGTCCAGGAGCAGGCGGTTCCGGAAGACGTGTCCGTCGCCGACTACTCGGCGCTCGTCGCCGCCGTCGCGCGGCACAAGACCCGCATCCCCCGTCCGGCCACCAGTGAACCCGACGGGGCGTGGCGCGCCGCCGCCCTCATCCACACCCTGGTGCGGCTGGAGCCGCTGCCGTACCGCAACAGCCTGTTCGCCTGCCAGGTGGCCGCCGCGTACATGCACGCGTCCGGCGAGGGGATCGACCCGCCGTACGGCGCCCTGGTCGAGCTGGTGCGCGCCATCCAGTCGGGCAAGTCCAGTGTCTACCAGGCGGCGGACCGGATTCGCGGCTGGCGCATCTGACCGGCCGCCGCGCGGACGGGGGCGCGTCGAGCGCCGTCCGCCACGCCCGCAGCGCGCCGTTGGTGCGCTCTTGACGTTCCCTTGACTTGTTTTTTACGCTTTGTGGTCAAGCGGTTACGGGGTTGACGCGCGCGTCGCGCGTCGATGATCACGGACGGTTCCCGGGCGACCGGGGCGGGCCGTGGTCCGCACGCCCCGTCGGGGGGATGGTGACCGGGATGGGCTGGATCATAGACGTGGACGGGTCGCGCTGCCGGGCGTCGGGGCAGTGCGCCGCGATGGCGCCCGAGCATTTCGCCCTGGGCGACGGAGGGGCCCGGTCGCTCGCCCCGGAGGTCGAGCCCCACACCGCCGTACTCGACGCCGCCGACTGCTGCCCGGCGCTGGCGATCACCGTCACCCACGGACAGCGGGAGATCGCCCCACGCCCCTGACCGGCGGCCGCCCGCCGCCGCGCGCACCGCGCGGGTCCGGTGCTGGGCGTCCGCCGGCACCCCTGAGCGTCCGCCGTCGCCGGAAGTCCGTGGCCACCGGAAATCTGTGGCCACCGGGAATCCGCAGCCACCGGGACAATGCGGTCACCGGAAAATTCGTCCGCTCTCTGGCGCGATCCCGCACCCCGCCGCCGTCACCGGCCGAGGCCCCGATCTGCGGGTTTTCCCGCTCCGTAACACGCTCGTTGCCGGAGAGCACAGCTGTGACCTGTGCCGACGCAGGATTCCTTCATTGACGGGGCGCCGACGTGATGATTACCGTCGCGCCCCATGAACACCCGAGCCCACGCAGGCATGATCGATGATCTGGACCGCCGCGTCATCGCCGCGCTCCAGCTCAACGGCCGTGCCCCGTGGAGCGCGATCGCCCGCTGGGTGGGTGCGAGCGAGACCACCGCGCAACGCCGCTACCAGGCACTGCGCGAGCGCCGGCTGCTGCATGTGACCGGCACGCTGGAGCTGGACCGGATCTGGGCCGGCTCCTCCATGCTCGTACGGGTGCAGGCCATGCCGGGCAAGGGGCTGGAGCTGGCCGAACTGCTGGCCCGCTGCCCGCAGGCGCGATTTCTGGCCGTGGTCACCGGCACGGCCGACCTGATCGTGGACTTCGTCGCGGCCGACAACGACCAGCTGATGCGGCTGCTCTTCGACGACCTGCCCGGCGCGCACCTGATCACCACTACGGAGTGCGTCGCCGTCATCCGTACCTTCACCTCCGCGGCGCTCTGGGACACCGGGCTGCTGTCGCGCGAGGCGGCTGCCGACCTGCGGCCCGCCGCGCTCGCGCCCTCCTGCGAACGCGAGGACTGGGACCGGGCGCCACAAGCGCTCTCCGACCTGGAGCAGGCGGTGGCCGGCGTACTCGCCGAGGACGGCCGGACGCCGGTCAGCACCCTGGCCCGGCGGCTGGAGCGCAGCGAGTCCAGTGTGTCGCGCGCCCTGGACCGGCTGGTCTCGCGCGGTGTCCTGCACTTCCGCACCCTGGCCGACCCCGCGCTGCTCGGCTACCAGGTCGAGTTCATGGTGTGGCTGTCCGTCGAGCCGGACCGGCTCGGCGAGGCGGGCCGGTCACTGGCGCGCCACCCGGGCACCAAGTTCCTCTCCGCCGCCACCGGCCGGTTCAACCTGGTCGGCCATATGGTGCTGCCGCGCCGCGCCGACCTGTTCCGCTACTCCGTCGAGGTCATCGGCGCACTGCCGGGCCTGATCGCCTCCGACGTCACCGTGCACCTGGCCACCGTCAAATACGCCTGGACCCGGATGGACCAGTTCGGCTGAGCCCGTCCGCGTTCCACGTACCTCCGCACCCCCGGAACGGGCCCGGCGCCGCCGCCGCACCCCGACCGCCCTTTCCACCGTCCCCGAACCTCCCGTGGAGATCCCCCATGCCCGGAACCGCCCCACAACCGCCCCTGGAGAGCTGGCGCTGGCCGGAGAGCGAGTGGCGCCGGCACGTCGACGCCGTACGGGCCGGCCGGCCGCTGACCCCCGTGCGCTGGCCGGACGGAGCCAGGGTCGCCGTCGCGCTGTCCTTCGACTCCGACCACGAGACGATCCCGCTGCGCGACGGCGAGACCAGCCCCGGCCGGCTCGCCCAGGGCGAGTACGGAGCCCGGGTCGGCGCCCCGCGCATCCTGGAGCTGCTCGCCCGCTACGGGGTCCCCGCGACCTTCTTCATGCCCGCCGTCTCCGCGCTGCTCCACCCCGAGGAAGCCCGCTCCTACACCCGGGACGGGCACGAACTGGCCGTCCACGGCTGGATCCACGAGCGCAACACCCTGCTCGCCGGGGAGGACGAGCGGGAGCTGATCGGCCGGGCGCTGGACGCCCTGACCGAGCTGACCGGACAGCGGCCCGTCGGCATCCGCACCCCTTCCTGGGACTTCTCGGAATCCACCCTCGCCACCATCCTCGAACTCGGTTTCGCCTACGACTCCTCGCTGATGGCCGACGACGAGCCCTACGAGATCCTCGCCGAGGGCCGCCCCACCGGTCTCGTCGAGATCCCCGTCGACTGGATCAGGGACGACGCGCCCTACTTCACGATGGACCGCTACGGCTCGGTACGTCCCCACACCAGGCCGCGCGACGTGCTGGAGATCTGGACCGACGAGTTCGACGCCGCCCACCGGGCCGGCGGTGTCTTCCAGCTCACCCTGCACCCGCACGTCATCGGGCACCGCTCACGCCTCGTCGTCCTGCGCGAACTCCTCGACCACATCGCCGCCCACCCCGGCGTCTGGTACGCCACCCACGCCGAACTGGCCGAAGCCGCCCGCGGCGCGCTTCACCACGAGACCACGGAGCACACGCCATGAGCACCGAGTCCCCCCAGGCGGGTCCCGCCGCGACCGCCGCGACCGCCGCGCACAGGCTCTCCGGGAAACAGCGCAAGGCGATCATCGCCGGCACCATCGGAAACACGGTCGAATGGGTCGACTGGGCCCTCTACTCCATCTTCGTCAAGATCATCGCCGATGAGTTCTTCCCCCGGGGCGACGGCGCGGTCGCCCTGCTGTCGACCCTGGCCGTCTTCGCCGTCGGCTTCGTCATGCGGCCCGTCGGCGCCGCCGTGCTCGGCGTCTACGCCGACCGCCACGGACGCAAGAAGGGCCTCACCCTGACCGTGGGCCTGATGGCGGGCGCCGCCTTCGTCATCGCCCTCACCCCCAGCTACTCCAGCATCGGGGTGATCTCCCCGCTGATCCTGCTGCTGGCCCGGCTGATCCAGGGGTTCTCGGCGGGCGGGGAGTTCGGCTCGTCCTCCGCCTTCCTGGTCGAGTCCGCCGCGCGCGGCCGGCGGGCCTTCGCCGGATCCTGGCAGCAGGTCTCCGTCGCGGGCGGTGTGCTGATCGCCTCGCTCCTGGGCACCGTCGCCACCTCGGCGCTCAGCGAGGAAGCGCTGCACTCGTGGGGCTGGCGGGTCGCCTTCGTCCTCGGCGGACTGCTCGGGCTGATCGGCCTGTGGCTGCGTGTCTCGGTGGAGGACACCGAGTCCTTCACCGAGGCCCGGGGCACCGGCCGTACCCGTTCCAACCCCCTCAAGGCGATGTTCGTCGAGCACCCCGGCGCCGCGCTGCGCGTCGCGGGGATCACCATCGCGGGCACCCTGACGTACTACATCTGGGTCAACTACCTGCCCACGTACGCCAATCTCACCACCGGCATCCCGCTGAAGACCGCGCTGCTCTCCCAGACCCTCTGTCTGGTGGTGTTCGTCGTCGCGCTGCCCTTCGTCGGGCTGCTCTCCGACCGCATCGGGCGCAAGCCGACCATGGCGGCGTTCGCCGGCGGGTTCGTGGTGCTGGCCTGGCCGCTGCTGCATCTGCTCGACGGCAGCTTCCTGAGCCTGTTCCTGGTCCAACTGACGGGCATGCTGCTGGTCCTCGGCTACTCCGCCAACTGCGCTGTCATCATGGCCGAGCAGTTCCCGCCCGAGGTGCGGGCCACCGGCATCGCGCTGCCGTACGCGCTGGCCGTCGCCGTCTTCGGCGGCACCGCCCCCTACCTCACCACCTGGCTCCACGAGAGCGGCCACAGCGACCTGCTGTGGGTGTACGTGTCGGCCGCGTCGCTGATCTCCTTCCTCGTGTACATCACGATGCCCGAGACGAAGGACAAGGAGTTCCACTGATGACCCATGTCCTTGTCACCGGAGCCGCGGGCGGAATCGGCCGGGCGATCGCCGCGGAGTTCGCGGCCCGCGAGGGCGACGGCCTGGTCCTCACCCTCGCCGACCTCGACGGCCCGGCCCTGGAGGAGACCGCCGCCGGGCTCGGCGCCGCCGCCAGGGCCGTCGACCTGACCGGCCCGCGGGCCCCCGCCGAACTGATCCGGTGGGCCTGGGCGGCACGCGGCCCCGTCGACGTGCTGGTCAACGCGGCGGGCGTCTACCCCTCCCTCGACATGGCCGATGTGCTCGCCGAGGAATGGGACCGGCTGTTCGCGGTCAATCTGCGCGCGCCGGTGCTCGCCACCGCCGCCTACGCCCGGCTGGCCGTCGAGCACGGGGTGCCCGGTTCGGTCGTCCACATCTCCTCCGGTTCCGCGCTGCGGGCCAGACCCGGCGGTGGACCGTACGCCGCCTCCAAGGCCGCGCTGGAGATGGCCACCCGCGCCGCCGCCCTCGAACTCGGCCCGCACGGCATCCGCGTCAACGCCGTCAGCCCCGGCTTCGTCCCGGTCGACAGCGACTGCAACCCGGTCGCCCCGGGATACGCGGCGGCGATCGGCGCCAACCCCCTCGGGCGCCCCGGCACCCCGAGCGATGTCGCCCGCGCCGTCCACTGGATCTCCGGGCCCGACGCCTCCTGGATCACCGGCGAGATCCTGCGCGTGGACGGCGGATCGAGCACCGGGGCGCTCCACCTGCCGCGCATCTGGCCACCCGAGCCGGCGGACCCGCGCGAGGACCCGGGGCCCGCCGACGGCCCGGCCGCGCACCACCCCCCTCACCCGTCGGCGGACGCCCCGGAAGGACACCCCGCATGAGCGGCACCCCGCACGAGACCGACCACCACGCCCCGACCGCGGGGACCGGCTACACCGTCGTCGGCGGCGGCGCCATCGGCGGCACCCTCGCCTTCGCCCTCGCCAGGGCCGGCCATCCGGTCCGCGTCATCGACACCGACCCCGCGCACGTCGCGGCGATCCGGGCCCACGGCCTGACCGTCGCCCGGGGCGAACACCGCGAGAGCGTACGGGTGGCAGCCGCCACCCCCGACGAGTTCGACGGGCCCGTGCACCGGGTACTGCTCGCCGTCAAGGCACAGGCCACCGGCGGCGCGATGAGCTGGATCGCCCCCCGGCTCGCCGAGGACGGTTATGTCGTCTCGGTGCAGAACGGCTTCAACGAGGAACTGATCGCGGAGCGGATCGGAGCGGACCGCACCGTCGCCGCGTTCGTCAACATCTTCGCCGATGTGATCGAGCCGGGAGTCGTCCTCGACGGCGGCGCCGGCGCCCTGGTGATCGGCGAGCCGGGCGGCGCGCCCGTCTCCGAGCGGGTGCGCCGCCTCGTCGCGGACCTGCGCAGCTGGGGCCCGGCCGAGGCCAGCGCCAATGTGGAGGGATATCTGTGGGCCAAGGCGGGCTTCGGTGCCATGCTCGCGGCCACCGCGCTGGCCGACGCGCCGATGGCCGACCTCATCGACCGGCACGCCCCCGCCATGGCGGCGCTGACCGCCGAGATATTCGACGTCGCCGACGCGCTGGACATCATCCTGGAGGCGTTCGACGCCTTCGAACCGGACGGCTTCCGGCGCGCCGCCGCCCCCGCCGCGCGCCATGACGCCACCGCCCGGCTCACCGGCTGGCTGCGCACCCAGGCCAAGGACCGCAGCGGCATCTGGCGCGACCTGGCGGTACGTCACCGGCCCGTCGAGGTCACCACGCACTACGCGGACGTCTTCGAACAGGCGGCGCGCCACGGGGTGGCGACGCCCGTGCTGCGGGCCGTCATCGCGGGCCTGCGCGAGCTGGAGGGCGCTCCCGAGCTGATGTCGGAGGAGCGGCTGGACGCGCTGGACCGGCTCGCGGACGCCCCCGCCGGCAGTCCCGCCCCCGACGGCCCGCCCGCGGCCGCCGGCGCCGGGCCGGAGGGCGCGGCGGCCGAGTCGGCCGGGGCGGTACGGGCCTGGCTCGCCGCACACCAGGAGGACATGGTCGCCGATCTCGACGCCTACACCTCCCGGGAGAGCTCCAGCGACGACCGGGCCGCGCTCGAAACCTGTCTGGCCTGGCTGCGCGGCTGGCTGGACGCCTCTCTCGGCGCCCCGGCCGCCGAGGAGATCCTCCCGCGCGAGGAGACCGGGGACATTCTGGTCCGCCGCTATCCGGCGACCGGCGCGGCCGCTCCCGGCGACGACCGGCCGGTGCTGCTGCTGGGCCACTACGACACCGTGTGGTCCACCGGCACCCTGGCCGAGTGGCCCTTCCGGCGCGACGGCGATCTGATCACCGGGCCCGGCGTCTTCGACATGAAGGCCGGTCTGGTGCAGGCGGTGTGGGCGCTGCGCGCCCTGGACGCCCTCGGGCTGCCCCGTCCGGCCTGCACCCTGATGCTCAACGGGGACGAGGAGACCGGCAGCCTCACCTCGCGGGACGCCATCGTCGCCGAGGCGCTCGACAGCCGGGCCGCGCTGGTCTTCGAGGCCGCCGCCGACGGCGCCGTCAAGACGGCGCGCAAGGGCGTCGGCCTGTTCACCGTCACCGTCACGGGGACGGAGGCGCACGCGGGGCTCGACCCGCAGGCCGGCGCGAGCGCGGTGGAGGAGCTGGCCCACCAGATCCTGCGGCTGTCCGCCCTGCGCGACCCCGCCGCCGGCACCTCGCTCAATGTCGGTGTGATCGAGGGCGGCACCCGCAGCAACGTCACCGCCGGGCACGCGCGCGGACGGCTCGACATCCGGGTCGCCACCGACGCCGAACGGCGCCGGATCGGCGAAGCGCTGGCGGCGCTGCGTCCCGTCGACCCCCGTACGTCCGTCGAGGTGTCGGGCGACTGGAACCGGCCCGTGTTCGAACGGACCGAGGCAGTGGCCGAGCTGGCCGAGCTGGCCAGGGGCTGCGCGGCGCTGCTCGGGTTCGAGCTGCGCGAGACCTCGGTGGGCGGCGCCAGCGACGGCAACTTCGTGGTCGCCGCCGGGGTCCCGGTGCTGGACGGCATCGGGGCCGTGGGCTCCGGCGCCCACGCCCGCTCCGAACACACCACCGTCAGCGGCCTGGTGGAGCGCGCGGCGCTGACCGCGACGGTGCTGACCTCGCTGGCCGGTCGCTGACCCGCGCCCGCCCGGCACGGCAGCCGGCCCCCCGACGCGTGTCGGGGGGCCCGGTCAGCCGGTCGTTTGACCTCGCGGTCACTTGACCTTGTCGACGAACTCCGTGGTGTAGGTCTTGCTCAGGTCGACCGTCGCGTTCTTGAGGTTCGGGTTGAACGCCTTCAGCACACGCTCGACGGTCTCGGGCCCGTCGGCGGGCATGACACCGTCCGTCGTGAACATCGGCAGTGTGCTCCCGATCGCCTTGGCGTAGAGCCCGGTGCCGCCCTGCGCGTAGTCGGTGGGCATCTTGGCCGCGATCTCCTCGGGGGAGTGCGAGGACATCCACTTGAGGGTCTTCACGAAGGCGTTGGCCAGCTTCTGCACCGTCTCCTTGTTGTTGTTCACCCAGTCGGTGTTCATGTAGAGACTGGAGGAGGGGTACGGGCCGCCGAGCGCCTCCTTCGAGCCCTCGGGCGTGCGCATGTCGACGAGGACCTTGCCGAGCTTCTTGTCGATGATCTGCGCGACCGTGGGATCGGTCGTCATACCGCCCTGGATCGAGTTCTGCTGGAGCGCCGAGATGAATGTCTGCCCGGCGCCGACCGCCACCGTGCTGAACTCCTCCGTCTTCACACCGTTCTTGACGGCCAGGTACTTGGTGAGGAAGTCCGTGGACGAGCCGAGCCCGGTCACCCCGAGCTTCTTGCCCTTGAAGTCCTTGGCGGAGGTGATCTCGGCCGCCGCCTTGTTGGAGACGACCTCCACCTCGCCGGAGGCGTGCGAGAACTGCACCACCGACTCCACCTGCTTGCCCTTCACCTGAAGGTCAAGCGTGTGGTCGTAGAAGCCGACGACGCCCTGCACGTCCCCCGAGACCAGCGAGGTCGTGGCCTGCACACCGGCCGGCTCGGTCAGGAGCTGGACGTCGAGCCCCTCGTCCGTGAAGTAGCCGAGCTTCTGGGTGAGCATCGCCGGCAGATAGATGACCTTGTCCAGGCCGCCCACCATGATCTTGACCTTGCCGCCGGAGCCGGCGGACGAGGAGTCGCCGCCGCAGGCGGTCAGGGTGGAGAAGGCGAGCACCGCGGAGACCGCGGCTGCCGGGATTCTGAGATAACTGCGCATGTCACGTCCTTGTGAACGGGGCCGGGCGGGTTTGCGGTGGCCGAGGGGGAGCGAGCCGGTGATCAGCGGTCGGAGCCGGCCTCGGCCGGCTTCCAGCGGAAGAGGCGTTTCTCCAGGAAGGTCAGCAGGGCCTCGGCGAGCAGCGCGACGACCGCGAGGATCACCATGGCCGCGTACACGCCGGCCGCGTTGAACGTGCCCTGCGAGGCCGAGACCAGCAGCCCGATGCCCTTCGTCGCGCCGATGTACTCCCCGACGATCGCGCCGATCAGCGCGAAGCCGAAGCTGACGTGGAGGCTGGTGAAGATCCACGAGGTGGCGGACGGGATCACCACCTGAAGGGTGACCTGCCGGTTGGTCGCGCCCAGGATCCTGGCGTTGGCGACCAGATTGCGGTCCACCTCCCTGGCCCCCTGGAAGGCGTTGAAGAAGACGGGGAAGAAGACCAGCACGACCGCGGAGGCGACCTTCGAGGCCGGGCCGAGACCGAACCAGATCAGGAAGATCGGCGCCAGCACGATCCGGGGCAGCGCGTTGAGCACCTTGATGTACGGTCCGAGCACATCGGCCAGGAAGCGGATCCGGCCGAGGGCGATCCCCAGCACCACACCGCCGACCACACCGATGACCCAGCCGAGCAGCGCCTCGTACAGCGTGTACCAGATCTGCTCCCACAGGGACCCCTGCGGGGTGCCGTGCACCGCCCACTGGACGATCTGGTCCCAGATCTTCGAGGGCATCGAGAAGTTGAAGGGATCGATGACGGCCGCCCTGGCCAGCCACTCCCAGACGCCGATGATCGCGATGAGCAGCAGCACCCGGGCGCCGTAGACCACGAACTGACGGTTACGGGCGGCCCGCGCCCTGGCCTGGGTGCGTTCGCCGCCCCCGCCCGGGACGGGAGCCGTGTCCCCGCCGTCGCCGGCAGCCTTCTGCCCGGCGGACGCCGAAGCGGTGACGGTCTCAGGCGGCATGGGTCGCACCCCTCTCGCGGGTGATCCGGACCTCTTCGCCGAGCGAGGACCAGATCTCCCGGTAGATCTCGATGAACCGCGGTTCGAGCCGTACGGACTCGACCTTGCGGGGGCGCGGCAGGTCGATCCTGAAGACCTCCTTGACCGTCGCGGGACCGGCCGTCATCACCACGACCTTGTCCGCGAGGGCGATCGACTCCTCCAGGTCATGGGTGACGAAGACGACCGAGGCACCGGTGCCCGCCCACAGGTCCAGGAGTTCGTCCGACATCAGCGCCCGGGTCTGCACGTCGAGCGCCGAGAACGGCTCGTCCATCAGCAGCAGCTCGGGATCGTTGACGAAGGTCGCCGCCAGAGCCACACGCTTGCGCTGGCCGCCCGACAACTGGTGCGGGTAGCGGTCCTCGAAGGACGAGAGCCCCACCCGGGCGAGCCACTCGCGGGCCCGCTCCTTCGCCTCGGCCTTCTCCACCCCGCGGAAGCGGGGGCCCGCCATCACGTTCGACAGCACGGTGCGCCAGGGGAAGACCGCGTCCTGCTGGAAGACGAAGCCGATCTTGTCGCCGATACCGTCGACCGGTTCACCGGCCACCAGCACCTCGCCCTCGGTCGGCTCCTCCAATCCGCTGACCAGCGTGAGTGTGGTGGATTTGCCGCACCCGGTGGGGCCCACCACCGCGACGAACTCGCCGCGCTCCACCGTCAGGTCGAGATCCCTGACGGCGGTATGGAGGGCCCCCGACGGGGTCCGGAATGACTTGCTCGTTCCCCGCAGCTCGATGGCGGGGCTCGTGTGACTGCTCATGGACCGGGAGGCTAGGAGTGACCCGCACCACAGCGGCAGCCTTGTGGGCGCAACCCGTCTTTCTGCGCGCAAACCCCGTTGTGCTCGTTTTGCTCACGCCGGAACGACAAAAGAGCCGCACAGGGCTGTCCTGCGGACCCCCGGCGGCTTACGTTGCGTTCACAACGACGTCAAACGGAAATGTGTGACGCCGGGGGCGCGCGGTCCGGCCGGACCGGAGCGGCCCCGGCCGACGGAAGACGGAGGGACGAGATGCGAATACGCCGGCCCCGCCGCGTCTTCGCCCAGGTCCTGGCGGCGCAGCTGGTCCTCACCACCGGGGTGATGGTGCTCGCCACCGCGCTGTTCCTGGCCCCGCTCGGCTCCGAGCTGGACGACGCGGCCACGCACCGCGCCCTGTCCATCGCCCAGACCACCGCCGCCGATCCCGACATCGCCAGGGAAGTGCTCACCACCCGGCCGAGCCCCGGCGGTCCGGTGCAGCGCGAGGCGGAGCGCATCCGCCGGGCCACCGACGCGCTGTACGTGGTGGTGATGGACACCCGGGGGGTGCGCTGGTCGCACACCACCGCCGCGGAGATCGGCCGGCACGTCTCCACCGACCCGAGCGCCGCGCTCTCCGGCCGGGAGATCCGGCAGATCGACGACGGCACCCTGGGCCGCTCGGCCCGCGCCAAGGTGCCGCTCTACGACGACGGGGGCGGGCTCGTCGGCGCGGTCTCCGTCGGCATCGCCTACGACAGCGTCCGCGAGCGGCTCCTCGACGCCGTCCCCGCGCTGCTGCTCTGCGCGGGCGCGGCCCTCGCCGTGGGCGCGCTGGCCGCCGTCGCGGTCTCCCGCAGACTGCGCCGCCGTACCCATGGGGTGGGCTTCGCCGACATCTCCGCGCTGCTCGACGAGCGGGAGGCGATGCTGCACGGCGTACGGGAAGGGGTCGTCGCCTTCGACCGGCAGGGCCGGATCCGGCTGGCCAACGACGAGGCCCTGCGGCTGCTCGGCCTGGACGCGACCGCCACCGGCCGCGACCTCGACGAGGCACTGCCCCCCGGACGCACCACGGACGTGCTCGCGGGACGCGTGGACGGCACCGACCTGCTCACCGTCAGCGGCGGCCGGGTGCTGGTCGCCAACCGGATGCCCACCAGGGACGGCGGCGCGGTGGTGACCCTGCGCGACCGTACCGAGCTGGAGCAGCTCGGCCGCGAACTCGACAGCACCCAGGGCCTGCTGGACGCGCTGCGCGCCCAGGACCATGAACACGCCAACCGGCTGCACACCGTCCTGGGGCTGCTCGAACTGGGCCGGCACGACAAGGCCGTGGAGTTCGTCGCCGAGATCGCCAGCTCCCGGCGCTCCTCCGCGGAACAGATCGCGGAGCGGGTCCGCGACCCGCTGCTCTCGGCGCTGCTGGTCGGCAAGGCCGCCATCGCCGCCGAGCGCGGAGTGACGCTGGCGCTCTCCGACGCGACCCGGCTGCACCACCGGGTGATCGACGCGCGCGATCTGGTGACCGTACTCGGCAATCTCATCGACAACGCGCTGGACGCCGTCGCCGAGCGCCGCCGCACCGACCCCTCGGCGGAGCCCAGGGTCGAGGTCGAGCTGCGCGCCGAACACACCACCGCCGTGCTGCGGGTCTCCGACACCGGTCCCGGCGTGCCGCCCGAGGCCCGCGAGCGGATCTTCGTGGAGGGCTGGTCCACCAAACGGCCCGCGCCGCTCCTGCCGGGACCGGTCCCCTTCCACCGGGGCCGCGGGCTGGGCCTCGCGCTGGTGCGCCGGCTCGCCGAGCGGTACGGCGGCATGGCCCGGGTGACCGCCCGGGCCGGCGGGGGAGCGGTCTTCACCGTCGTTCTGCCCGAGGCGCTCGCCTCGGACGCCACCGCCGGGGACGACCTCCCGGCGCGTCAGCTCATGGCCGCAGGGGAGCCGCAATGATCGATGTTCTCGTCGTGGACGACGACTTCCGGGTCGCCGAGATCAACGCCGCGTATGTGGCGCAGGTCCCCGGCTTCCGGGTGGCGGCGCGGGCCCACACGGCGGCCCAGGCGCTGGCCACCCTGGAGCGCGGACATGTCGATCTGGTCCTGCTCGACCACTACCTGCCCGACGAGACGGGCCTGACGCTGATCCGGCGCATGCGCCAGCTCGGCCACCACGCCGATGTGATCATGGTGACGGCGGCGCGCGACGTGACGACCGTTCAGGCCGCCATGCGCTACGGCGCCCTGCAGTACCTCGTCAAACCCTTCAGCTTCGCCGGGCTCTGCGCCAAGCTCGACGGCTACGCGGCGCTGCGCCGTACCCTCGACGGCGTCGGCGGCCGGGGCGAGGCCGGCCAGGACCAGGTGGACCGGATCTTCAGCGCCTTCAGGACCGCCGACGCGCCCCGCTCCGAACTTCCCAAGGGCCACTCCGCCGCCACCGTCGACCTGATGCGGCGCGTCCTCACCGGGGCCGAGCAGCCGCTCTCGGCCCACGAGGTCGCCGAGCGGACGGGCGTCAGCCGCTCCACCGCGCAGCGCTATCTCAAGTACCTGGAGCGCACCGGACGCATCAGCCTCACTCTGAAATACGGCGACACGGGCCGCCCCGAACACCGCTACACCTGGGCGACGGCGAACTGACCCCGGCGGGCGCCGTCCACGGGGGTTCCGCGCCCCGCCGTAGCGGCGGACCTCACGAAGATAGCCGAAAGCGGACTCTTCAACATTTACTATGTCCAGGCGATCACTTATGTGACTACCGAGTTGGACCTTGGACAAGGGGCCAGTACTGCCTGACGTACGCATCGCCCGCGCGGTCGGTTGCCGCCCGCCGCCGTACTCCGGCGCGCTGCCCGCCGGCCTCTCCTCCCGGCCCGCCGAAAGGACCTCCGCGCCGTGAACCACCTCTTCCTCCCCGAAGCCGAACCGGTCGACGTGTCCGTACGCGGATTCGCCCGCGCGCACCCCGGACTGGTCGCCCTGCACGAGGACCCCCTCTTCGTCACCGCGATCGACACCGACCCCGCACGGCGCGTCGGGCTCGTCTCCGGCGGCGGATCGGGCCATGAACCGCTGCACGCCGGATACGTGGGCCGCGGCATGCTCGACGCGGCCGTCCCCGGACGGATCTTCGCCTCACCGCACAACCGGCAGGTGTACGAGGCCAGCCGCGCGGTCGCCAGGGACGCGGGCGTCCTGCACATCGTCAAGAACTACACCGGTGACCGGATCAACTTCGGCATCGCCGCCGAACGCCTCCGGGCCGACGGCATCGGCGTGCGCCGGGTCCTGGTCGACGACGACCTGGCGACCGAGAGCGATCTGACGGCGACCGGCCGCCGGGGCACGGGAGCCACCGTGATCGTCGAGAAACTGCTCGGCGGCGCCGCCGACAGCGGACTGGACCTCGACGAACTCGCCGCCCTCGGGGCCGCCTTCTGCACCGCCTCGCGCAGCGTCGCCGTCGCGGGCCGGGCCCAGACCTCGCCCTCCAGGGGCGGCGAGGCGTTCGCTCTCAGGGACCAGGAGGTCGAGTACGGCGTGGGCATCCACGGGGAGCGCGCCGCCCGGACGATCACCAGGCCGCCGTTCGAAGAACTGACCGAACGCATGGCCGTACAGGTGCTCGACGCGCTGCCCGACGCGGGCGACGGCGTCATCCTCCTCGTCAACGGTCTCGGCGCCACCACCCAGCTGGAGCTGTACGCCGTCCACGAGCGCATCCGGCACGTTCTGGACCAGCGCGGCGTCCCCGTACTGGGCCAGCTCGTCGGCACCCACGTCCCCGCACTCGACATGAGTGGATTCTCCGTCACCATGACGGCGGTGCGGCCCGGCTGGCTCGGGTGGTGGCAGGCACCATCGCGTACGCCGGCCTTTCCCTCCCAGGAGTCACAGGAGCTGAACCGATGACCATCGACCAGGCGCGCGTGCTGCGCCTCTACGCCGAAGCCGCGCACACCGCCCACGAGGCGCTGACGGCGCTCGACCAGATCTCCGGTGACGGGGACTTCGGCGACAACCTCTGCGAGGGCCTCGACCTGACCGTCGCTGCGCTGGACGCGAGCCCGTACGAACCGGCCGTGGCCGTCGCCGGATCGGTCTTCCTCGACCGGGTCGGCGGCACCAGCGGCCCGCTGATCGGACTTCTCCTCAGCGCGATCAGCCGCGCGCTCGCCGAGGAGCCGGACGAGCGGGACGGCTGGGCCAGCGGGGTTCGGGAGGGGCTCGCGGCGATCCAGCGCGTGGGGGAGGCCGAGCCGGGCGACCGCACGATGGTCGACGCCCTGCTACCGGCACGCGACGCGCTCGTCGACGGCGAGAAGTTCGCGGACGCCGCGCGCGCCGCGCTGGCCGGCGCCGCCGCCACGGCCGGCATCAGGGCCCGCCGCGGCCGCGCGTCCTACGTCGGGGACCGCGCCCTGGGCACCCCGGACCCGGGCGCCACCGGTGTGGCGCTCCTCTTCTGGGCGCTCGCCCGGGTCGCCGAACCGGAGGCGGTCCTCGGCGAGGTGGCCGAGCTGGTCCCGCTGCCCGGCGCCACGCCCTGACCCGCCGCCGCGCCGGGCGGCCGGCGGGGGCCCGGACCCTCGCCCGGCGCCGCGGCCCGGCCCGCGCGGGCGCCCGGCGGCCACCGGGGCGGCTCGGCCCCGGTGGCCGTGGGGTCCGTGGTCTCAGTTCACGAAGACGGAGGGACTGCCCGACTGGCTGGTGTCCTTGACGGGGGCGTAGGTGGCGGAGAAGTAGCTGGAGGCCGGGCAGGTGGCGGGCCCGGACGACTTGGTGAACAGCTGGTTGGCGAACGTGATCGAGTTGCCGGTGTTGGACGTGGTGCCGTTCAGCCCGGTGGAGGTGTAGACGCAGGTCGTCAGGCCGAGGATGGTGTTGAGCCGGACCGTCGTCTGGACGGAGCCCGTGCTCCCGGCCGCCACGGTGAGCGCCCCGGCCGAGGTGGCCGACGCGACGTAGGGCAGCTGGTCGACCGTGATGCCCTGGACGCCGGTGGTGCCCAGGATGTTGCTGGTGCAGCTGCCGAACGTGTGGGCCGTCACCGACTCCGTGGCGGTGCCGGGGGCGGTCGGGTTGCCGGTGACGGTCGCGGTGAACTGCGAGGCGGTGCAGGTGATTCCGGTGGATCCGCCGGCGGTCGTGCGGATCGCCACGGTCGTACCGCTGCTCAGCGCGGAGGTGAGCACGTCACCGACCGCGACGGCCGAGCCGGCGGCGCTGCCGTAGGTGAGTACGTTGCCGGCGGCGGCGGCGGAGTCATGGGCGGCGGCGGTGCCGGAGGCGAGGAGTGCGGCGACGGCGGTGAGACCGGCGGCCGTGAGGACAGTACGTCGTGCACTCATGCGAAGTCCCTTTCGCGAGTGGCGGGATGAGGCGTGCGGGTGGGGCGTTGTGGAGGCGGCCCGGCGGGCGCGGCTCGGCCGCGCGAGTCGTCGTGGGGGGCGATCGTCGGCTCGCCCGTGCACCTGTTCCTGGGGGTATGGACCGGGCCCAGCGCCATGGACCCGGCCCGCGACGCGAGCGAGCGCGGTTCAGAAGGAAACCCAAGAGGGTTGTAGACCCGGCCCGCAGCCGGAGTCAAGGGTCCAAGTGCCAAGTGGCCCACGAAAGTTACCCACGGTACGCTCACGTCAGGGCGGTGCGGCGAGCGCCGTCCACATCAGCCACACACAATTGCCACAGAGTGGTTGACCCGGCTGATACCTGGGAGTAACTTGACGGCCACTCCCATGGCCGCGCCGGCGCCGTTCTCCAGGAAGCCCGTCGGCGCCGGGAGTGTCCGCGCCAGGGCATCGCCGCGCAAGCTCGTTCCGGTCAACACACCTTCGGGAGCAGCTCATGGCAACGTCCGAGAACACCGGTGGTGAAACACCCCAGAGAGCCGCGCCGCGAGGGCGGGTGCGGCTGCGCCGGGCCGCTCTGATGGGGGTGCCCGCGTTCGCCGCGGCGGCCACCCTGGTCATCCTCACGGCACAAGGCGCCATCGCCGCGCAGTTCGCCATCTCCGGCATGCCCTTCACCGTCACCGCGGAGCGCCTGGAGGGCCAGGGTTTCGAGCAGTTCGGCTCCCTGGACAACATGGCGGAGGGCAGCCCCAACGCCGGTGACACCGGCGGGCAGGTCCTCACGGTCGTGTCCGCCATCAAGACCGCCAAACTCACCAAGTTGTGCCAGAGCGTCGAACTCGGCGGCACGTACCTGCACATCACCGCGGGCGACAAGGGCACCCCGGTCGCGGCGTCCGACCTCACCACCGACTCCACGGTCCTGACGGGCGGCGACGCCTCCTTCGACAACATCGAGATCGGCGGGGACGCCAGCACCTTCACCAAGGCCGGCGTCAAGGGACCACTGGGCGTCTTCGGCCAGCAGGCCGACACCGTCACCATCACCAAGCTGCGGCAGACCAACTGGGCCACCACAGCGGCCAAGTTCAGGCTGCCCAACCTGCATCTCAGCTTCACGTCGAAGGGCTGCTGAGCGTGGTTTCCGCCGCGTCGCGTCCCCCGGCCGGGACAGCCGTCCCGGCCGGGGGACGGCGCCCACCGCGCGCCTTCGCCGTCTGGCGCCGAGGCCGGCCCTTCTGGGGCGGGCTTCTGCTGCTGCTGGGCGGCGGAGAGATCCTGCTGACCGAGCAGGCGTCCATCTCAGTGGTGCTCCAGGCGGGCGCGGGAGGCATCGCCGCGTATCTCCTGCCCCTCGTCATGACCGTGTGCGGGCTGCTGCTGATCCTCAACCCGGCGCAGCGGCTGTTCTATTCGGTCGTCGGCGTGCTGGTCTCGCTCGGCACCTGGGTCACCTCCAACCTGGGCGGCTTCTTCGTCGGCCTGCTCCTCGGCGTCATCGGCTCGTCCATGGCCTTCGGCTGGCTGCCCGACCAGGAGCCGCGCCGCTGGCGACGGCGCGCGGCGGGGCAGGCCCCGGAACCGGCGGACCCCGGCCCCGGCTCCTCGGAACCTTCCGGTCCGGTGGGCCCTTCGGGCCCTTCGAGTCCGAAGGACCGTGCGGATTCGGCCGGTTAGCGTCTGTCCGACGGCCGCGTCGGAGTACCGGCCCGACCGGCTGCGACCGGTGCGCGGCGCCGCCGGTTCCCGGACGGCGCCCTCGGTCTCAGGCCGGGCGCTCGGAGCCGGACGCGCGCATCTGCCGCGCGTAGCCGTCCACGAGTTGCCGGAGCACGGCGACGGTGGTGGTGACGTCCGCCTCCGTGAAGCCGTGCAACGCCCGCTGGAGACTGGCCCGGTTGGCCAGCCGGAGCCGGGTCAGCAGCGCCGTACCCGCCTCCGTGATCGCCACCCGGCGCGCCCGGCCGTCGAGCGGGTCGGGGGCGCGCTCGACCAGTCCCTGTGACTGGAGCCGTGCGATCTGCCGGGTGACGTGGGAAGGCTCGACCATGAGCCCGGTCGCGAGGTCTCCGACCCGGCAGACACCGTCCCGCTGGTCGAGCGCGAACAGCAGATACACGTCCGAGCGGTGCGCGTTGACCCCGGCCCTGGACATCTGCTCGCCGTGCGCCTGGGCGCGGGTGAGCAGATAGGACAGCGAGGTCAGCGTGTGTTCCAGCGCGGCGGTGGGTTCCTGGGCCGTGGCGGCATCCGGCGGGGAGTAACTGGTGGCGTCCGGCATGGGGGAACTCTAGCGGCATCGCCGCGCAAGAGCGCCGGTGCGCGGCGGCTCGCATCCGGCCAACCTGGGCCTTCGCCCGCGTACCTCTTCCGCTCGCCACGGAGTGCGCGTTACCGTGACCGTGCGTTAGTTGCTTTTGTCAAGGTAATCCAGGTCCGCTCAGCGCGCGAAGGAGCACCCCCTCGTGACCGTCACCGAACACACCCCGCAACTCACCGCGCCCGCCTCCCGGGGCGGCTGCCCCTTCGATCCGCCGCCCGCCTACGAACGGGCCCGTGAGGAATCCCCGGTCACCCGCGTGCGGTTGTGGGACGGCTCCCCGTGCTGGCTGATCACCCGGCACGAGGACGTCAGGACGGTGCTGGGCGACCCGCGGTTCAGCGCCGACGCCACCCGTCCCGGCTTCCCCTTCCTCACCGCGGCGCGCAAGAGCCTGCCCAAGGGCAGGCCGAGCCTCATCGGCATGGACGACCCGGGCCACGCCGTACTGCGCCGGATGCTCACCGCCGACTTCATGGTCAAGAAGGTCGAGACGTTGCGCCCGGAGGTCCGGCGTATCACCGACGACCTGCTGGACCGGATGACCGCCGGGTCCCACACCGCCGATCTGGTGCGTGAGTTCGCGCTGCCGCTGCCCTCCCTGGTGATCTGCCGGCTGCTCGGAGTGGACTACGAGGACCACGGGTTCTTCCAGGATCACAGCGCCGTCCTGCTGGACAGCCGCTCGACGCCGGAACAACTCGTCAACTCTCGTGACGAGTTGCTGCGATATCTGACCGATCTGGCGAGGCGCAAGGAGAGCCGCCCCGACGACGGGATCATCAGCCGGCTGATGGAGCGCGGTGAACTGAGCGTCGACGAGGTGGCCGGCACGGGGCTCCTGCTGCTCATCGCCGGCCACGAGACGACCGCCAACATGACCGCGCTGTCCGTGCTGGCCCTGCTGCGCCGCCCCGACCAACTCGCCCTGCTGCGCGACGATCCCGCGCGGATCAAGGGCGCCGTCGAGGAGCTGCTGCGCTATCTGAGCATCGTCCACAACGGGCTCGGCCGGGCCGCGACCGAGGACGTGACCGTCGGCGGCCGGACCATCCGGGCCGGCGAGGGCGTGCTGTGCCTGCTCAACACCGCCAACCGCGACGAGGAGGTCTTCCCGTCCGGCGCCGATCTCGACGTGGAGCGCGACGCGCGCCGCCATGTCGCCTTCGGCTTCGGCGTCCACCAGTGCCTGGGGCAGCCGCTGGCACGGCTGGAACTCCAGGTCGCCCTGGACGCCGTGCTCCGCAGGCTGCCCGGCCTGCGGCTCGCGGTGCCGTTCGAGGACATCGAGTTCCGCACCGACATGATCGTGTACGGCGTGCACGGGCTGCCGGTGGCCTGGTGAGCGCACCGGTTCCGTGACGGACGGACCCTCCCGCAGGGCGTGATGCGATGAGGCCGCGGCTCCCGAGCCGCGGCCTCATCGCGTATGTCCGGCCCCGCACGGACATCAGGGCATCAGTCGAAGCGCTTCGATCCGCCTATGGACAGGTCACAGCGCGGGAGATTACGCTCGGAGGCCGGTGCGTCGAAGCGCTTCACCCCCCAAGGCCCGCTTTTGGAGAGCCGTATGGTCACCCTCGCCGATGTAGCCCAGCATGCCGGAGTCTCCGCCAGCACGGTGAGCTATGTCCTCAGCGGCAAGCGGTCCATCTCCGCCACCACACGGGAACGGGTCGAGCGCAGCATCGAACAGCTCGGCTACCACCCCAACGCCGGGGCCCGCGCCCTGGCCAGCAGCAGATCCAACATCATCGCGCTCATGGTGCCCCTGCGGACCGACATGTACGTACCGGTGATGATGGAGATCGCCATCGCGGTCGCCACCACCGCCCGCACCTTCGGATACGACGTCCTGCTGCTGACCGGCGAGGAGGGCCCGGCCGCCGTCCGCCGCATCGAGGGCAGCGCCCTGGCCGACGCGATGATCCTCATGGACGTGGAGCTGCACGACGACCGGCTGCCGCTGCTGCGCGAGGCGCGCCGTCCCGCCGTCCTGATCGGACTGCCCGCCGACACCACCGGACTGAGCTGTGTGGACCTCGACTTCGCGGCCGCCGGCGCGCTGTGCGCCGAGCACCTCGCCGGGCTCGGCCACCGCGAGATCGCGGTCATCGGGGAGGCGCCCGGAGTCTACGAGCGGCTCACCGGCTTCGCCGAACGCACCCTGAGCGGGCTGCGCGAACGCAGTGGCGAACTCGGGCTCAGACTGCTGCACCGGCCCTGCGAGGGCAGCTACGCGGCCGTCTCCGCCACCGTCGGCAGGATCTTCGACGAGCGCCCGGGAACCACCGCCTTCGTCGTGCAGAACGAAGCCGCCACCGATCCGCTGCTCGCCCTGCTGCGCCAGCACCGCAGGGCCGTGCCCGAGGACGTCTCGGTGGTCGCCATCTGTCCCGACCAGGTCGCCGTCCACGCCTCGGTCCCCCTCACCTCCGTCGCCGTCCCCGCCCAGGAGATGGGGCGGCACGCCGTCGAGCAGGTGGTCGCCAAACTCGCCGGACGCGGCACGGACGAGGTCGTCCTGATCAGGCCCGAGCTGACCGTACGGGAGAGCGCGGGCCCCCGGGCCGTCGCCGGGGACCCGCTGTAGCGGGGTGATGGACCGTCAGCCGCCGGACACCGAGAAGCTGTTGGTGGTGAAGTCCAGACCGCCGGCGGACGAGGTGATCTCGTAGCCGAACTGGACGTCACCCACGGTCACATTGCCCCACCAGCCCTTGGTGTCCTTGATCCACTTCAGGATCGGCAGCACATCGACCGTCCCCGAGGTGGAGTTCGAGGTGCGCAGGAACGAGAAGACCTCGTTGGAGCCGTTGGTCCCCTTGTAGACGGTCCAGGTGTGCCCGCCCAGCGTCAGGTTCCCCTGCGAGGTGCCGAGCGGACCGACCGCGCCCCGGTAGTTCACCCAGAGCATGATCTCGTACTTGTAGTCGCTGTCCCAGATGTCGTACGACGTGTTGTACGCGCCCGACGACGGCACGGTCACGTTGTAGCCGCTCTTGAGGGACGAGAGCGAGTCGAGGCTCTTGCCCACCACCTTCTTGGCGTTGGGGTACGACTTGATGCCGCCGGTGTTCGGGTGGTTGGCCCACACCCCCCAGTTCGAGGAGGAGTTGGCCCAGATGGTCTGCGAGCCCGCGCCCGAGCCCCAGATGTTGTTGTAGAGGATGTAGTTGTCGGAGGTGGTGTAGTTGCCCCACTGGTCCGACGAGGACCAGATGGCGGCCTGGGCGGGCGCGGCGGCGAAGCCGACGAGCGCGGCGAACGCGGCCACGGGGGCGAGCAGCAGTCTGCCCGGGGTGCGGAGTTTCATGGCGTCCCTTCCATGGGGGGAATCGTGGGGGGGATGGTGCGGCTCTGTGTCAGGGCGCGGCCTCCCGCAGGACGGCCACGCCGTGGCGCTCCAGCTCGACCGGGCCGTCCACCGGCCGGTCGGCGAGCACATCGTGAGGGACCCCGGCGATCGGGAGGACGACGGCCTTCGCCCCGTGGTTGAGCAGGAACAGCAGGTCGCCGCGGCGTACGGCCTCCACCCCGGCCGGCAGCCCCTCCAGGGTGGGCGACACACCGGCACCGTCCGCGATCCGCGCGAGCAGACCCCGCAGGGCCTCGGGCTCCGGCAGGGTCGAGACGTACCAGGCGCGCCCCGCCCGTACCACCGCCGGGAAGCCGGCCAGCTCCCCGCCGCGGTACGAGGCGACGGCCTCGCCCGTCGACAGCTCCAGCTCCTCCGACCACAGGGAGGCGTGGAAACCGTCGCACTCCACGCGCGCGCCCGCGTCCAGCGGCCACCACTCGTGGACCGTGCCGATACCGAAGAGGTCGCGCAGCCGTATGTCCATCCCGCCGGGCCGCACCCGGTCGTCCTCGTCGGCCACCCCGGTCAGGAAGCCGGAGACCAGAGTGCCGCCGCCCCGCACGTACCCGACCAGATTCTCGATCGCCGCGTCCCCGAGCAGATACAGGTGCGGCACCACGACGAGCCGGAACCCGCTCAGATCGTGGTCGGGGCGGGCGAAGTCGACCGGCAGGTTCGACTCCCACAGGGCCCGGTGCCAGGCGCGGACGACCTCGGTGTAGTCCAGCAGCGCCGAGGGCCGGCCGTCCTGCTGGTCCGCCCACCAGGAGTCCCAGTCGTGCAGGACGGCGATCTCGCTCTTGACCTGAGTACCCGTCACATACGGTCCGAGCCGGTCGAGATCGGCGCCGATCCGCTTGATCTCCCGGAAGGTGCGGCCCTGTTCGCCCGCGTGGGTCAGCATTCCGGAGTGGAACTTCTCCGCCCCCTGGCGGGACTGGCGCCACTGGAAGTAGCACACCGCGTCGGCGCCCCTGGCCACCGACTGGAGCGACCACAGACGGTTCAGCCCCGGCGGTTTGGGATGGTTGACCCCCCGCCAGTTCACCGGACCGGCGGCCTGCTCCATCAGCACCCACGGGCCGCGCGCCTGCGAGCGGGTCATGTCGCCGACCATCGCGTTGTACTGACCGCCGAGCGGGTCGGTGGGGTCCGGATAGATGTCGACGGAGACGACATCCTCCTCCTCGGCCCACCGCCAGGCGTCCTGGCCCGACCAGAGCGGCATGAAGTTGCTGGTCACCGGAGTGTCGGGAGTGTGCCGCAGCACGATGTCGCGCTCCGCCGTGAAACACTCCAGCAGCGCGTCCGAGGTGAAGCGCCGGAAGTCCAGCACCTGCCCGGGATTCCTCATGTACTGCGCGCGGCGCGGCGGGATGATCTCCTCCCAGTCGTCGTAGCGCTGGCTCCAGAAGGCCGTGCCCCACGCCTCGTTGAGCGCGTCGAGGCCGCCGTGCCGCGCCCGCAGCCAGCGCCGGAAGTGGCGGGCCGTCTCGTCGCACCAGCAGTGTGTGCAGTACTCGTTGTTGATGTGCCACATCCGCAGCGCCGGATGGCTCCCGTAGCGCCGCGCCAGATCCTCGGTGAGCGCCGCCGCGTAACCGCGGTAGACCGGTGAGCTGGCGCAGAACTGCTGCCGCGAGCCCCACCACACCGTGCGGCCGTCCTCGTCGCGCGGCAGGGTCTCGGGGTGGCGCGCGCCCATCCACGGTGGCGGCGAGGCGGTCGGCGTGGCCAGCAGCACGCCGATCCCGGCGCGCTCCATCATGTCCATCAGCCGGTCCAGCCAGCCGAAGTCCCGCGCACCGGGGCGTGGTTCGATTCTCGCCCAGGAGAAGACGCCCAGGGTGACGGAGTTGACGCCGGCCTCCTTCATCAGCCGTATGTCCTCGGACCAGACCTCCTGCGGCCACTGCTCGGGGTTGTAGTCGCCGCCGAAGAGCACACGGCCGCGGGTGGCGTCGTTCAGGGAGGACATCAGGCGGGATCTCCGTACTGGATGCCCCGGCCGTTGGTGCCGAGGTAGACGCGGCCGTACACCCGCGGGTCGCCGGTGATCGTCTCGCCGGTCCACCCCCACTGACGGGCGTCGTCGTTGATCCGGGTCCAGCTGCCCCCGGTGTCGTCGGAGCGGTAGACCCCGACGAAGCTCTCGGTGGCGCCCGTCTGGTACACGGCGGGGTACGAGGCGCCCGGGGCCGCCTTGCCGAAGCCCAGGGCGTACGAGCCCCAGCAGCTGGTCACCCGGGCGAAGGACATAGCGCCGTCGGTCGACCGGTACAGTCCGTTCCACTTGGCCGAGAGCCACAGATCACCGGTCCGGCCGGGCGCCGCCGCGATCCGGAACTGCGCGTCGCCGGCCGGCAGCCCGCTCGCGCCCCGCACGAAGGTGGCGCCCCCGTCCGTGGAGCGCAGCACCGCTCCCGCGGCCGTGTCGTACACGTAGAACCGCCGGGGGTCCACCGGATCGGCGACGGGCACCCCGCCCCGAGGGAAGGTGGTCACCTCGCTCCAGCTCGCGCCGCCGTTCACGGAGCGGAAGCCGGGGTGTCCGGTGCCGTCCCAGTGGACGAACGACCAGAGCAGCGTCGCTCCGTCGGCGCTCACCGCGATCGGGCCGGGCGCGGAGGAGGCGATGGCGGGCTGCGCGGGGAAGGGGCGCCAGCTGCGCCCGCCGTCCGTCGAGGAGGCTCCGTTGCCCGCGTCGCCCCAGCCCGCCCGCACCACGTACGTCGGGTTGAGCGTGGCCAGGGCCAGCCCGGTCGCGGAACCGAAGACCGGATGGGTGGCCATGCCCCGGGACGGCGAGGCGGTCAGCGACTCGTGGTACATCACGCCGATGTCGCCGAGCCCGCTGAGGAGTTGGGCGCCCCCGGACGGCGGTGCGACGAGCTGGCGCACCGCCGACTCCTCCAGACCGCGGATCTCCGGCGCCCAGCGCACCAGGTCGCGGGTGCCGAAGAGGGTCGCACCGGTCCCGAACACCAGGTGCTTCGAGTCGTACGGATCGAGCGCGACGGCCTGGATCCACCAGCCGAACTTGGCGGTGGCGCCCCAGTTCAGATACGGCGTCTCCCGGACGTCCAGCGTCGCGGAGTCCTTGAGCGAGGTCCAGTTGCGTCCGCCGTCGGTGGACCGGTAGAGCGTGTCGACCGGGCCCCAGCGGTTGTTGGTGGAGACCACGACCGTACCGGCGACCCGGGCGTCGACGGCCACACCGCCGTAGCCGAACTGATCGCCGCCCGACGGTTTGACGGGCGTCACGTCCGTCCAGGCGCCGGTGGCGGTGTCGAGCCGGTGGACGGATCCGTCGGTCTGGTTGTTGGGCCCCGGTGTGTCGGAGTACGTGACGTACAGGGAGCGGGAGCCCGCGTCGTGGGCCGCGCGGATCGGCACCCGCGCCGACACCCCGGACGGCCGGCCCGGGACCGCCTGCCAGGTCGCCCCGTCGGTCGTCCGGTAGAGGGCGCCGCCGCCGTCGCCCCACCCCGCGTACACCACGCGCCCGGCGGCCACCAGGAACGTGATGCCCTGGCCGCCCGCGTCGACGGAGGCGGGGAACGGGGCCGAGGCCCAGGTGGCACCGCGGTCGGTCGATTTGAGCAGCCCGTCGTGCCGGGTCCCGAGGTAGAGGGTGTCACCACCGAGCGGGGACACCAGCAGCCGTTCACCGGTCCCGCGCCCGTCCTCGTTCCCGCCGAGCTTCACCGGGAGGTCCGTCCGGGACCAGGTCGCGCCCCGGTCGTTCGAGCGCAGCACGGCGCCGTTGCCCGCCCACGACTGTGTGTAGGCGCCGAGCGCGAGATAGAGCCGGTCCGGCTGGTTCGGGTCGACGGCCAGGGCCTCGACGCCGAGCAGGTGGTAGTCGTCCCAGCCGAGATGGTCGGTGAGCGCCGTCCAGCGCCGCGCCGCGTCGTCCCAGCGGTAGGCGCCGCCGATGTCCGTACGGGCGTAGGCGAGCCCCTTGACCGCCGGGTGGAACAGCACACCGGTGATGAACCCGGTGCCGCCGATGGCCGCCGTGCGCCAGGTGTACGCCTGCGCCGCGGCAGCGGCCCCGGTGTCCGGGGAGGCCGCCGCCCGGTCCCGCGGCGCGGCGCTCGCGGGGGCGGCGGCCAGGGCGAGCGCCGCGGCGGCCCCGGAGGCCGTGGTGAGGACCGTACGTCTGCCGGGGCCGTGGGCGGGGTCGGTCATGAGGTCGCCTTCCGTCGTGGGGGAGCGGGGAGAGTGCGTGCGGGGCACCGGCCTCGTCAGCCCTTGACCGCGCCGGTGAGCATGCCCTTCTTGAAGTGCTTCTGGACGAACGGGGACAGCACGGCGACCGGCAACAGCGCGATCACCATCACCGCCATCTGCACGGCCAGTTGGGAGAGTTCCCCCGCCTTGATGGCCTGGCCGAGACCGACCGGAGGTTCCTGTTTCTGGACGAGCTGGATCATGACGTTCTGGAGCGGCATCATGTCCTGGTCGCTGAGGTAGAGGGACGCGTTGAACCAGGCGCTCCAGTACCCGACCGCGTAGAAGAGTGTGATCACCGCGATCACCGCGCGCGACAGCGGCAGCACGATGGTCCACAGAATGCGCAGATCACCCGCCCCGTCGATCCGCGCGCTGTCGGTGAGTTCGGCGGAGATGCCCATGAAGAACCCGCGCAGGACCAGGATGTTGAAGACGCTCACCGCGCTCGGCAGGATCAGCGCGAGATAGGTGTCGGTCAGCCCCAGCGTCTGCACCAGCAGATACGTGGGGATCAGCCCCGCGCCGAAGAACATCGTGGCGAGCAGCAGCATCAGCAGCCAGCGGTGCCCGAGCGATCCCGGGCGGGAGAGCCCGTACGCGCCGAGCACCGACACCGTCATCGAGAAGGCCGTGCCGACCAGGGTGACCCCCACACTGATCAGCGCGGCGCGGGTGACCTGGCCGCCGCTGAGGAGTTCCTGGTAGGCGAGGAAGGTGATGTCCCGGGGGATCAGCACCAGACCGCCCGCCTCGTTGATGGTCCGCTTGCTGGAGAGGCTGGTGACCACCACGATCCAGAGCGGGAAGAGCACGGCGAGACACGCCCCCGCCAGCACGACGCCCTTGCCGGCGAGCCCGGCCGCGCCCGGCGCCTCCTCCCACACCGGACGGGGGCCGGCCGCCCACGGACCGGTGCGGGCCGCCCGGGGCCGCCGCGCGGCCGGCTCCGCCGGGGGAGTGGTAAGTGTGCTCACTTCTTGTACACCCCCTGCTCGCCCATGAGATGGGCGATCTTGTTGGCGGCGAGCACCAGCCCGAGGCTGACCAGGCCCTTGACGATGCCGGCCGCCGCCGCGTAGCTGAAGTCCTGGTTGCGCACACCGTTCCACCACACGTAGGTGTCCAGGACCTCGGCGGCCCCCGGCCCCACCGCGTCCCGTTGCAGCAGGATCTGTTCGAAGCCGACGGTGAGCGCGTCACCGACGCGCAGCACCAGCAGCAGGGCGATCACCGGACGCAGCGCGGGCAGGGTGACGTGCCACATCCGGCGCCACCGGTTCGCGCCGTCCATGGCCGCCGCCTCGTACAGATCGGGGCTGACGGAGGTGAGCGCGGCCAGGAAGACGATGATGCCCCAGCCGGCGTCCTTCCAGACGCTTTCGAACGTGACCAGGAATCTGAAGACCTCCGGGTCCGTCATCAGGTCGAAACCCTCGTAGCCGCGCTGCCGCAGGTTCTGCGCGATGATGCCGGCGCCGCCGAAAATCTGCTGGAAGACGGTGATGACCAGCACCCACGAGAAGAAGTGCGGCAGATAGAGCACGGCCTGTGCCACGGCCCGCACCCGGGGCCTGATCACACTGTTGATGACCAGGGCGAGCAGGATCGGGATCGGGAAGAACAGCACCAGCTGGATGACGAACAGCACCAGGGTGTTGGTCACGGCGTCCCAGAACGCGGAGTCCTCGAAGAGCCGCTGGAACTGCTCCACACCGACCCAGGGCGATTCCAGAATGGAGATCACACCGTTGTCGCTGATGTACGGGTCGTAGTCCTGGAAGGCGACCGCATTGCCCAGGATCGGCAGGTAGTTGAAGACCAGGACGAGCAGGACGACCGGCAGCGTCATCAGGATCAGGGCGCGGTCCCGGGCGAATCTGGTGCGCAGCGGAAGCCGTCCGGTGACCGGCGCTCCCGTTCCCCCCGCCCCGGATACGCCCGCGCCGTCGCCGGTGCGGGGTCCGGGCACCGGGACGTCCGGTCCCCGGGCCGCGCGGGTCCGGGCGGCGGAGCCCGCCGCCGGCCGGCCGTCGTTCCCCTTGCCGTCGTCGGGCGTCCGCGCGGTGCCCGGTGCGGTACGGTGCGACACCCCGTCACCCCTGGGGGGCGTTGTCGTCCAGCAGTTGGCGGTACCAGTCGCGGAGCTTGTCGCCGCCCTTGCTCTTCCAGTCGGAGACGGCCTGCTGCACCTCGCTCATCTTCCTGCGTCCGCGCACCACGTCGTCCTCCAACTGCTCGAAGTCGTTGGCGAGATTGGTGTAGCGGGCGGGCTCGACGATCTGGAGCCCGTAGAAGGACGACTTCCTGGTGAAGGCGCCCATCCGCTGCTGCCACTCGACCATCGCCCTGGAGACCTCGGGGAAGTCGGGGTGCGCGATGGTGGGGGCCGGACCGTCGAGCATGACGTACGCGTTGACGACCTCGATGTTGCCCCGGTCGTTCTTGACCGGCAGCCCGTCCTCGACGGTGTAGTGCACGCCCTCCTGGCCGTACTGGGTGAGCATGTACTCCTTGGTGCCGTACGGCGCCGCCGTCACATTGGCGGCGGCCAGCGCGTCCCGCACCACCGGCTCCGGGGCCTTGGCGCTGATGAACGACCAGATCCCGGCGGGGGAGACGGCCCAGAGCGTCGGATCGCCGCCGTCGTGGCCGAAGATGTCCATCCCCCAGATGGTGACCCCGGTCTTCTGGGTGGCCTGCTCGGAGGTCTTGCCGTACCAGGAGGAGAGGTCCTGGTTGTACATCAGTGTCTCGCCCGAGGTGAAACGCAGCGCGGGATCGCCCTGGGTCTTACCGGCCCTGGCGTCGGGATGGACCACCCCGGCCGCGTACAGCTTGCGTGTCCACTCCAGGGCCTCCAGGTAGGCGTCGGTCTCGACCCGGAAGAGGAGCTTGCCGTCCACCAGGTTCCAGCCGAGCGGCTTCTCCTGACCGGAGGGCACCCCGAAGATGTTGAAGGCCGTCCACTTCATGTCGTCGCAGGCCCAGCGCTTGGCCCTGGCGTTGGTGATGTCCTTCGCCAGCGCCATGAACCCGGCAGCCGAGGTGGGGACTTCGTACCCCTCCCGGTCGAAGACGTCCTTGCGGTAGTACGGCACGATGCCCGTGACGTACGAGCTGGGCATCGGGATGCCGCGCAGCTTGCCGCCGAACAGGGAGCGCTGCCAGGCGTCGGTCGGGATCGCCGCGAGGTTCGGGTACTCCTCGACCCGGTCGCCGGAGAGGTAAGGGCCGAGATCGGCGAACTTGCTGATGATGGCGCTCGGGATCTTGCCGCCGAGGTTCCAGCCGGGGACGACCACCATGTCCGGGATCTCGCTGGAGGCGAGCACCGCGCCCAGCTTCTGGTCGTAGGTGTTGCCGTCCTGGTTCTGCCAGACGAGATCGGCGCCGATCACCTTGTTCATCGCGGTGTAGTAGGCGTTCCGCGACTTCGGCGGCGAGCCCCAGAAGGGCGCCATCACCTTCACCGTGGAGCCCTTGCCGAGCGGCGTCGGCACCGACGCCCTGAGATCCGCCGTGGCCAGCGGCTTGACGAAACCCGCCGCCGAGCCGTTCTTCGCGGCGATGTCCGGGGTGACGACGCGCTGCGCCACGAAGGCCGGCAGGATCTTGCGCGCGTCCTTGCCGGAGGTGGTGCCGCCCTTGCTGTTGCTCTCCGAGGAGCCCGAGCAGGCGGTGAGCAGCGGTGCCCCGCCGGCCACCGCGGCGGCGGCGACCGCCGTCGAGGCGAGGAAGCTTCTCCGGCTGGGATCGGAGGAGGACTTCGGCGTCATTGCGTCAACCCTTCGTGGTGCGCAGATCGTGGTGCGCAGGAACACCGGCGGGAGAGCCCGCCGGTCGGCTGCGGTGTGCTGCGTGGAGCGGGTAACCGGCCTGACCGACTGATCCGGTGCGGGTGTGACGGGAATCAGCCACTGCTGAACCGGCCGTGATCTGTCGAAGCGCTTCGATGTTGCTGCGAGGTTAAATGAACGCCTCCGGAGGCACAAGAGTCGATTCCAAGATTCCTTACTGCCGGTGCGTCGTACGTCAACACACCGAAGGAGCAGGGGCATTGACCCGTGACGGCGGATCCGTACTGGTCCCTCGGGACGTCTTGACACCCGGCGAGGAGACTCGGAGCATCGAAGCGCTTCGAAAGGTCGGCGGAAGCCACCTCCACCGGCCGGGACACCCGCGAGCCCGTCCGGGCTCCACCCGAACTCGTGCAAGGGGAAGCCCCGTGACCGCAGACCAGCCGCCCTTCCGCGACCCGCGGCTTCCGCGCGGCGCCCGTGTCGACGACCTGCTCGCGCGGCTGACCCTCGACGAGAAGACCGCCCTGCTCCACCAGTTCGCCCCCGCCGTGGAACGCCTCGGCGTCGCCGCCTTCCGCACCGGACAGGAGGCGCTGCACGGAGTGGCCTGGATGGGCCCCGCCACCGTCTTCCCCCAGGCGGTCGGACTCGGCGCGACCTGGAACGCGGACCTGGTGCGCCGGGTCGGCGAGGCGGTCTCCACCGAGGCGCGCGCCATGCGCTCCCGCGACGACCGGGTCGGCCTCAACGTCTGGGCGCCCACGGTGAATCTGCTGCGCAACCCGCTGTGGGGACGGAACGAGGAGGGGTACGCGGAGGACCCCGCCCTCACCTCCGCCATCGCCGTCGCCTACACCCGGGGGCTGCGCGGCGACCACCCCGACTACTGGCGCACCGCACCCGTGCTCAAGCACTGGCTCGCGCACAACAACGAGACCGACCGGTCCACCACGTCCTCCTCGGTCAGCCCCCGCGTCCTGCACGAGTACGATCTGCTCGCCTTCCGCGCGGCCGTCGAGGCGGGCGCCGTGGCCGGCGTCATGCCCGCGTACAACCTGGTCAACGGGCGACCCAACCATCTCTCCCCGTATCTGCGCGAGCAGTTGCGCACCTGGACGCGGCAGGAACTGCTGGTCTGCTCCGACGCCGGCGCGCCGAGCAACCTCACCGACTCCGAGGCGTACTTCGACACCCACGAGGAGGCCACCGCCGCGTCCCTGCGCGCGGGCGTGGACAGCTTCACCGACCACGGCACCGACCCGACCGTCATGACCGCCCGCGTCAGGGGCGCACTGGCCCGGGGGCTGATCGGGGAGGACGACATCGACACGGCGGTACGGCGCCAGCTCACCGTCCGCTTCTCGCTCGGCGAGTTCGATCCGGGACTCGACCCCTACGCCGGCATCACGGCCGACGGCGGCTGGGACACCCCCGGCCACCGGGCGCTCGCCCGGGAGGCCGCCGAACAGGCCGTCGTCCTCCTCAAGAACGACGGCCTGCTGCCGCTGGCCCCCGGCGGCCGGATCGCGGTGGTCGGACTCCTCGCCGACGAGTGCAAACTCGACTGGTACAGCGGCACCCTGATCCACCGATCCACCCCCCTCGACGGAGTGCGCGAGCGGTTCGGCGCGGACCGGGTCGTCTTCGCGGAAGGCGCCGACCGGGTGAAGCTGAGGACCTCGGCGGGCGAGTGGATCCGGGTCCCTGCCCCGGCCGGGGACACGGGCGCCGGAGCCCCGGCCCAGGAGGGCTCGCTCGACCCGGCGCTGCTCGCGGGCCGTACCGATCTGCCGCCGCTGACCCGCACGGACGATCCGGCCGCCGCGAGCGAACTGGCCCTGATCGACTGGGGGAACGGACTGCTCACCCTGCGCGCGCCCGACGGCCGCTATCTGTCGGTCGCCGAGGACGGCCGGGTGCGCGCCTCGGCCGACCAGCCCGGCGGCTGGGTGGTCCAGGAGTCCTTCCGGCTCGAACGTCATGACCGGGGACACCTCCTGCTGCACCTGGGAACCGGCCGGTACGTGTCAGTCGCCGCTGACGGCCTGAAGGTTGCCGAGAGCGGGGAGCCCTTCGAGATCGTCGTCGTCGAGCGCGGCGAGGAGGCCGTGGCCCGCGCGGCGGCCGACGCCGAGGTGGTCGTCGTGGTGGCGGGCAACGACCCGCACCTGGCGGGCCGCGAGACCGAGGACCGCGAGACGCTCGCCCTGCCCGGCCACCAGGACCGGCTGTGGCGGGCCGCCCACGCCGCCAATCCGCGCACCGCGCTCGTCCTCACCTCGTCCTACCCGTACGCCGTACCCGACGCGCACGCCGCGCTCCCGGCGCTGCTGTGGACCGCGCACGGCGGGCAGGCGGCGGGCACCGCCCTCGCCCGGGTGCTGGCCGGGGACGTGTCCCCGGCGGGGAGGCTCCCGCAGACCTGGTACGCGGACGACACCGGTCCGGCCGGGCTGCTCGACTACGACATCATCGGATCGCGGCAGACCTATCTCTACTTCGAGGGCACCCCGCTCTACCCCTTCGGCCACGGCCTGTCGTACACCGCCTTCGGCTACGACGGCCTGACGGTGGACCTGCCGGACGGACCCGCCGGGTCCACCGTGCGCGCCCGGATCACCGTCACCAACACCGGCGCGCGCGCCGCCGACGAGGTCGTGCAGCTGTACGCGCGCGAGGCCCACCCGCGGGTCCGCGCCCCGCACCGACGCCTCGTCGGACACGCACGCGTCCCGCTGGCGCCGGGCGCATCCCGTACGGTCGAACTGTCCGTACCGACGGCAGCGCTCGGCCACCACGACGTGGCGCACGGGGAGTGGACCGTACCCGGCGGGCCGTACGTGTTCGAAGCGGCGGCCTCCAGCGCGGACATCCGCCGCAGCGCCGAACTCACCCTGGCGGGGAGCGAGCCGAGGGCCAGGCCCGTTCTGACGAAGGGGCTGTCCGCCGCCGACTACGACGAACAGTCCGGCACCGCGATCGTCGACCTGACGAAGGCGGCGGGCGACGCGGTCACCCCCGACGGCGCCGGGACGGGCCGACTGGTCTTCCGCGACTGCGACTTCGGCGACGGCGCCCGCGCCGCGGGGATCGAGGTGTCGGGCGCCGGGACCGTCACGCTCTCGCTGCCCGGAGGCGCCCGGGTGGCCTCCTTCGCGATCCCGGCCGGCGCGGGCGGACCGTACGACTACACCACCTTGCGGGCGGACATCCGCCTCTCCGGCGTGCGCGACCTCCATGTCGCGCTGCGCGGCACCGTACGGCTCGCCCGGCTGGAGTTCCGGGCCTGACCGGGGAGAGCCCCGGCGCGGGGAGTCCCGGAGTCCCGGCCCTCCCCGCGCCGGGAGCGTGGTCAGCGGGCGGCGCCGCGCACCGCCGCGCCGATCTCGGCCCGCAGCGCCGCGTACTGCGGCAGACCGCGCAACGTGTCGGGATCGGTTCCGGTCCTGGGCAGCGGGATCGGGATGTCGAGCACCACGGCGCCCGGCCGGGCGCTGAGCACGACCGCGCGGGTCCCGAGGAACACGGCCTCGTCCACACTGTGGGTGACGAACACCGCCGTGGACCCGGTCTCCGCGCCCACCCGGCGCAGATCCTCCTGCAACCGCTCGCGCGTCAGCGCGTCCAGCGCCGCGAACGGCTCGTCCAGCAGGAGGAGTTCCTTCTCACCGGCCAGCGCCCGGGCGATCGCCACCCGCTGCTGCTGACCGCCCGAGATCTGCCAGACGCGGCGGTCCGCCACGCCCGCGAGGTCCACCCGCTCCAGCAGCGCCTCGATCCGCTCCGCCCGCTCGGCGCGTGGCACTCCCGCGTAGCGCAGCGCCAGCCCGATGTTGTCACCGACCGTACGCCACGGGAACAGCCTCGGCTGCTGGAAGACGACCCCGGCCCGGCGGCCCGGCTCGGGCGGCTCGCCGGCCACGGTGACCCGGCCGGACGAGGCCCGCTCGAACCCGGCGATCAGCCGCAGCAGTGTGCTCTTCCCGCATCCCGACGGGCCGACGAGCACCAGGAACTCACCCGCCGGAACCTCCAGCGACAACGGCCCCAGCGCGGTCACCTCGTCGGCGCCCCGGCCGTACCGGTGCGTGACGTCCCGCACGGAGACGGCCGTACCGGAACGGGAGGCTTCCACGCCGCCCCGCAGGCCGGTTGACGGAGCGTCAGTTCTTGACGTCATCGTCGAGCCCCTCCACGTAGACCGACTTCTCCAGGGACTTCAGATCCGGCGCGGCGTCGATCTGCTTCTGGTCGACGAGGAACTCGGCGGCGCTGCGCAGATTCTCCGCCAGCCCGCCGGCCCGGCCCGGCCGGCCCAGCCAGGTGGCGCTCGCCTGGTCGGCGGGGGCCAGGAAGATCCCCTGTTCGAGCTGCGCCGCCGCCTCCTTCGGGCTGATGCCCAACTGCCTGCCGACGGCGGCCGACGCGGCGTCCGGATCGTCGTGGATCAGGTCGAGCGCCCGCGCCTGCGCCTTCCGCCAGGCGGCGACGGCCTGCGGATGCGCCGTGACGAAGGACGTGGCGGCCACCCCGAGATCGAGGGTCGGCTTGCCCGAGGCGGCCAGCTCACGGCTGGTCACCAGGGTCTTCCCGGACTTCTTCAGCTCGTCCAGGGTCGGCAGCCAGACATACGCGGCGTCGATGTCGCCGCGGGTCCAGGCGGCCAGGATGTCCTGCGGTTCGAGATCCAGCAGCTGGACCTTCGACGGTGCCACCCCCGCCCGGTCCAGCGCGGCGAGCAGGCTGTAGTGCGAGGTCGAGCTGAACGGCGTGGCCACCTTGTGCCCCGCCAGGTCCTTCACACTCGATATCCCGGCTCCCTCGCGGGCGACCAGGGCCTCGTTGTCACCGGCGACATCCAGGACCCAGGTGACCTGGTACGGGATGTTCAGCGGCGCGGAGAGCCCGCGCGCGACCGGGCTGGAGCCGATGGCGGCCAGATCGACCGACTCCGCCACGAACGCCGTGTTGATACTGGCCCCCGAGTCGAACTTCGTCCACTTGACGGTGTATTCGGGCAGCGCCTTCTCCAGCCACCCCTGGTCCTTCACGATCAGGTCGCCGCTGGGGAACGACTGGTAGGCGATCCTGATCGTCCTGCCGTCGCCTCCCGGTCCACCGCCCGTCGTGCCGCCCGATCCGCAGGCGCTCACGGTGAGCAGAGCGGCCAGTGCCGCGATCAGGGGGAGTGCGCGGCGCATACCGCGTGGTGCGGACATGAGGGAGTCCTTCGGTAGAGAGGGCGGAGCGGAACGACAGGGACGAACGGGAAGGGGGGACGGTCGGTCAGCCGCGGCCCCGCCAGGGCGCCAGCCGGTGTTCCAGGGCCCGCAGCACCCCGTCGATGAGCAGGCCGGAGATCCCGATCGCGAGGAGGCCGAGGACGACGATGTCCGACTGGTTGTAGCGCTGCGCGTCCCGGATCATCCCGCCGATCCCCGGCAGACCGTTCACCGTCTCCGCGGCGACCACCGACGAGTAGGCGATGCCGAACGAGAGCCGTACCCCGATGAGGATCTCGGGCAGCGCGGACGGCAGGACGACCGCGCCGATCACCTGCGTACGCCGGGCACCGATCGCTCGCGCCGCCTCCACCAGCGGGGCCGGCGCGGAGGCCACCGCCGAGGCGGTGGCCACGGCCACCGGGGGCAGCGCGGCGATGGCGAGCAGCCAGAGCTTCGGGGCCTCGTCGATGCCGAACCAGATGATGAGCAGACTGAAGTAGGCCAGCGGCGGCAGTGTCCGCAGGAAGGCGACCGCCGGTTCGAGCACGACCCGCACCCATGGCAGTGTGCCCATCAGCACGCCGGTGACCAGCCCGGCCAGCACGCCCAGCCCGGCCCCGACACCGATCCGGCGCAGACTGACGCCCAGATGCTCGATCAGGGTGTGTCCCTGATATCCGCGGACACCGTCATGATGGGTACCGGAGGTCTCCACCAGCGCGTGGAGCACGGCGGAGGGCGGCGGGACCAGCAGCGGCGACCAGAGCCGCAGCGCGACCACCGACTGCCACAGGGCGAGCAGCACGACAAGTGCCAGCAGCCGCAGGCCGATCCGGCGCACCAGGTCCCGGCGGGCCGTGGAGCCGGCCCGGCCGGCCGGGGGAGGGGCGGTGGCGCGCGGTTCGGCGGACAGCGAGGTCGTCGACATGGGTGCTCCGTCGGGGACATGACACACCCGCGCCCGCAGGTGCCGGTACGGGCCCGCGAGGGCGTCCGGAACACCGCGCGTTCGCGCGCGTGGTCAAAAGGGGGAAGGCGGGAAGCGAGGAAGGAGCGGGAAGCGGGGGGCGCTCAGGAGCGCCGCGGCAGGCTCAACAAGAGGCGCTGGTCACGCGGCACAGATCGATGTGGAGACACTCCACCAGAAAACGATCGCCTGTCACGGGAGGATTTTTAGCACACCCGTGTGGCCGGCACCAGCACGTCACCACACCTTGAGACATCTCACCCGCGCGCTCCGCCGCCGGCCACGGCGACGCGGGTGTCCGCCGGCTCGACAGCCGGCGGACACCCGCGTCCACCGTCGCGGCGCCTCGGCGCCTCCTCGGTCAACTCGTGGGAATCCGGGTCCGCGTGACGATCAGGGAGCGTCGACCAGGTGGTGCGGGGGCACCGTCACCGTACGGGCGCCGGGCTCACCGCTCAGGACGACCCGGCGCAGCGCGATGTTGTTGCCGAGATCCGTCTCGTGGAGCCGGTTCCGGGGTTGGCGATCACCTCGATGTCGTACGTGCCGTTGGGCAGATCGGTGATCTCGAAGGACTGGCCGGGACGGTACTGCGTGCAGGTGTCACCGGAGCCGACGTCGAGCACCTCCCGCACGGAGAGCGAGTTCTCCCCTCCGCGGGCGGTCGACAGATCCGTGTTGTCCGGGTGCCGGTTGGCGTTCTTCACCGTGTAGTCGATGGCGTCGGTGTCGGCGAGACAGAACGCCTCCTTGCCGCCGCGCACGACCTCTTTCCGGTCGGCGCCGAGCAGCCGGTAGCTGGCGAAATCGGTGAAGTGCCAGTGCTCGTGCCCCACCCGCGCGTCCCACTCCATGGTGCCCGCGGGCGCGTATCCGACCTGCTTGCCCCGGGCGTCGTGGAAGTACGGGGAGGCGTCCATCAGGTCCTCGCCGGGACTGCGGAAGCCGTCCCAAGGCGCCCAAATTCTCCGAAAAATGGGCGCTGGAGAGGAAGATCAAGCCACCGGCGGACGCCCGGGCCCGCCGCCCTTGCCGTTGCCCGGACCGAAGGCGATCCGGCCGTCACCGACGGCGTACTCCGTCGTCTCGAAGGACAGCTCCCCGCCGCCGGTCCGCTCCCGCATCCCGTACGTCGACCGCGGTGAGCGCGAGCGCCAGCGGGCCCGGTGCCAGGAACGCGAGCGGGAGCATCATCCACGCGCACAGCACGGCCGCCGCCAGCGCGGCCAGCACCAGCGCGCTGCCGCCCGGATCGCGTACGGCGTCACCGGCCGCCCGCCGCACCGCCCCGCGCCAGTCGGACACCGACTCGGGACGCGCGCACGCCCGCAACGCGACCACCAGCGCGGCTGCCCCCACCAGCGCGGCCACCACCGAGAAGGCCCGCGCCCCCGGCAGCCCCGCCCCGGCGAGCGCCAGGTCCGCCGCGAGCAGCAGCGCCCCGGCCAGCGCGGCGACCCCCGCGACCAGATCGCGCGCCGGCGGCCTGCGGCGCAGCAGCGCGAGATAACGCCCCGCGGTCACCGGCCGGTTGTGCCGGGCGCCGCGCAGCACCGCACAGGCGGTGGAGAGCGCCGCCGGGACGGTGACCAGCGGCAGACAGACCAGCGCCGTCATGACACCGATGCTCAGCACATCGGCGAACAGGGTGGTGCGCGGCCCGAATATCTCGCCCGGCTCCCGGGTGCGCGCCGCGCTCATCCCTTCACCCCCGAGCTGGCCATGCCCTCGACCAGGAACCGCTGGAAGGCGAGGAAGAACAGCACGATCGGCAGCAGCGCGATCACCGACATCGCGAACATCGGACCGAACGCCGACTGGCTGGACGCGTCCACGAACGAGCGCAGTGCCAGCGTCAGGGTGAACTTCTCCGGCGAGAAGAGGTAGATGAGCTGGGTGAAGAAGTCGTTCCAGGTCCAGATGAAGGTGAAGATCGCCGTGGTGATCAGCGCCGGCCTGGTGAGCGGCAGGATGATGGAGAAGAAGCTCCGGAACGGGCCGCAGCCGTCGATCCGCCCCGCCTCCTCCAGCTCCCGGGGCAGCCCCCGCATGAACTGCACGATGAGGAAGACGAAGAACGCCTCGGTCGCCAGGAACTTCGGCAGGATCAGTGGCCAGTAGGTGTTCACCATGCCCAGCTGGTTGAAGATGATGTACTGCGGGATCAGCACCGCGTGGTGCGGGAGCATGATCGTCGCGATCATGAAGCCGAACAGCGGCCCCCGGAAGCGGAAACGCAGCCGGGCGAACGCGTAGGCCGCCAGGGAGCAGCTCAGGACGTTCCCGAGGACGGCGCCGCCGGCGATCAGCAGCGAATTGGTCAGCAGCTGCCAGACGCTCACCCCGTTCACCCCGTCCAGGGCGGTCGTGTAGTTCGACCACTCCAGCCGGCCGGGCAGCAGGTTCAGGCTGGCGATGACCTCCTCGGCGGGCTTGAGCGACGTCGCCAGCAGCCAGGCCAGCGGATACAGCATCACCGCGAGCACGGCCAGGGCGCCGACGTGCAGCGCCACCCGGCGCCACGGCACGGGCCGCCGGTCCGCGGCGGCGGGACCCCCGGCGCGCGGGGCGGTCCCGGTGGGCGGGACGGTGGTCATCGGCCCTCCTCATCGGCGTAGAAGACCCAGGAGCGCGAGGTGCGGAACAGCACCGCGGTGACCGCGCCGATGGCCAGCAGCAACACCCAGGCCATGGCGGAGGCGTAGCCCATGTGGGACGCGACGAAGCCTCGGTCGTAGAGATAGAGCGTGTAGAACAGCGTCGAGTCGGCCGGTCCGCCCTTGCCCGCGCTGACCGCGAAGGCCGGGGTGAAGACCTGGAACGCCTGGATGGTCTGGAGGACGAGGTTGAAGAAGACCACGGGCGAGAGCATCGGCAGGGTGATGGACAGGAACTGCCGCCACCGGCTCGCCCCGTCGACCGCGGCCGCCTCGTACAGCTCGCCGGGGATCTGCTGGAGCCCCGCCAGGAAGATCACCATGGGCGCGCCGAACTGCCACACCGTCAGCAGTGCCACGGCCAGCATCGCCCAGCCGGGCCGGTTGACCCAGCCGCCCGTGCCCAGCAGGTTGTCGACCGTACCGCCGTCGTTGAAGATCGCCCGCCAGACCAGCGCGATCGACATCGAAGCGCCGAGCAGCGAGGGCGCGTAGAACGCCGACCGGTAGAACGCCTTGCCGCGCCGCATGGACTTCAGCGCGACCGCGACGGCCAGCGCGACCGCCAGTTGCAGCGGTACGGCGATCACCACATAGGTGAGGGTCGAGCCGACCGAGCGCCAGTAGCGGGGGTCCTCGGTGAACATCTGGACGTAGTTGCGCGCCCCCACCCAGCGCGGCGCGTTGAACATGTCGTAGTCCGTGAACGACAGATACAGCGACACGGCCATCGGCAGCAGCGTCAGCACGCTCGCGCCCAGCACCCAGGGGGAGAGGAACACCCAGGCCGCGCCCTCACGGCGGCGTCCGCCGCGCTTCTTCCCCGGAGTGTCGCGCGCCTCGCGCGCCGGGGCCGCGGGTATGTCGGTGGTGGTCATCTACCTCAGCTCCGCCTTCGCCTCGGTGACGTAGCTCTCGGCCGCCTCGCGCGGCGACATCCGCCCGAACGACACCTGGTCGTAGTCGCGGCTGAAGGTGTTCTGGAGCGCGTTGTCGCCCGAGGGCGGCGCCTGCGGCGGGGCGTTGAGGGTGCCCTCCACCGAGGACTGGTACGCGGCGACCGTCGAGTCGAAGCCTTCGAGGCCGGGGACCAGGTCCCCGCGGATCGGCTCGTTGACCGGGATGCCCCGGGTCGCGCCGAGGATCTTCGCCGCCTCCTTGTCGTTGGTCATGAAGTCGATGAGCACGGCCGCCTCCTCGGGATGCGAGGTGCTCGCCCCCGCGCCGATGAACATCGCCGGCTTGAAGTACTGCCCCGGAGTGCCGTCCTGCCCCACCGGCATCGGCGCCAGCGTCAGCCCCGCCCCGACGAGGTCCTGGAAGCCGCTGGCCGGCGCGTCCCAGTTGAAGTCGGAGACGGCCCTGCCACGCCCGAGCGGGGTGTTCTCCACCGATCCGTCGAGCTGGGTCGTCTGCTCGGCGGGGGAGACCGCCCCCTCGCGCCGCAGCCCGTCGGTAAAGGTCCACCAGCGTGTCAGGTCGTCGGCGGTGAAGCCGAGCCCGCCGTCCGCGGTGTACAGGGACTTGCCCCGGCCGCGCAGCCACACCTCGAAGCAGTCCTCGCTCTGCCCGGGATCGACGGAGCCGGGCCCGCCGCTCTCATGTGCCACCTCGCGCACGCTGTCGGCCCACTCGTCCCAGGTCCAGCCGGCCCGCGGCAGGGCCACCCCGGTGGCCTTCCACCGCTTCGCGTCGTACGCGACGGTCATGGTGCCCCGGGCCATCGGGATCGCGTACTGCGTTCCGCCCAGCCGGCCCGCGGCCAGCAGCCCCTTGTCGATCGCTTCGGTGCTCAGCTCCGCCGACCGCTCGCCCAGATCGAGCAGGACCCCGCCCGAGGCGTACTGGTCGATCATCCGGTAGTCGAGCTGCATGACATCGGGGGCGTCACCGCCGGCCGCCTGGGTGGCGAGCTTCTGCTTGTACGCGTCGTAGCCGGCGAAGGACGTCTGCACGTCGATCCCGGGGTGCTTCTTCTCGAACAGCGCGACGGCCCGGTCGGTACGGGCCGCCCGGTCGGGGTTGCCCCACCAGGTGAAGCGCAGGGTGACCCGGTCGCCGCCCCCGCTCGTGTCGCCGGAACCGCCGCAGGCGGTGAGCAGGGCACTGAGCGTGAGGGTCACCAGTAGCGCGCAGGACCTCTTCGTCCTGTGTCCGGGCATGCTGAACTCACCTCTCCTCTCGGTAGGTCGACAGTGGCAGGTGCTGACGCGCCGGAGCGCGGTGACGGGTGGCGCCCCCGCCGGGCACGACTGATGGCGCTACGCGTCGGGAACGGGGAGCGTGGTGCCGGGCAGTGTGTACTCGTCGCGCCGCCCGCACATGCCGTAGCCGCCCCGCCGCGTGGGAACGGCCCCGTACACGCCGGAACCGGTCAGATAGCCGGGCGCGCCCGCCTCCAGGGCATCGAGCTGAGCGCCGGTGCGCTCGGCCGCGGCCAGCGCCCCGGCGCGCCACAGCTCACGCCAGGCGGGGACCTTCGCCCGCACCAGCCGGGCCGCGGCGCGCTGGAAGTCGAGATACGGACCGCTCTCGCCCGCTTCGAGCGCCTCGCGCAGGACCGAGTAGCCCTCCACCGCGAGATCCCGGCGGCGCCGCGCGGCGGCCTCCGCCTCCGGGCCGGACGCCGCCGGCAGCGCCGCGGCGGCCGCGTACCGCTCCGGATCGTCGAGATGGCCGGGCGGGAAGGTGAAGACCGCGTCGCCCGCCTCGGGCAGCCCGCTGTTCTGCATCAGTACGGTGATCCGCAACCCGCCCCCCTGCACCATCCGGTGCACGGTGCCCGGGGTGAACCAGGCGACCGATCCGGCCTCCAGCGGCGTCTCCCGGTAGCCGTCGGGGCTCAGGGTCTGCACCGCGCCCCGGCCGCCGGTCACCACGTACGCCTCGGTGCACACCAGGTGCAGATGCGGCGATCCGCCGCACACCCCGTCGGCCGCCTCCCAGTCGTAGGCGCTCAGATGCGACAGTCCGACGGCGCCCGGAAGCGGGTGCGGCAGGCTCACCATGCCAGCCCCTTGAGGTGCGCGCCGACCCGGTCCCGGTCCCAGGCGCCGTCCGCGACGACCAGCCGGTAGCGGTAGGCGAACGAGTCGCCCGGCTCCAGCGCGAACTCCTCGAAGAACGCCCAGGAGAACGCGACGGTCGGGATCGGCTCCGCCCGTACGAACCAGTGCGAGACGTGCGCCGCGCTGCCCTCCTCGCCCTCGGGCGCGTGCGCGAAGACGAGGGTGGAGTGCGCGTCGACGTCGTCGTGCTCGGCGGTGTAGGCGAGCCAGGGCCCGCGCGTGCCCATCAGCCCGTACTCCGGCCGCGCCGGGTCCTGCGGCCCGAACACCGTCCCCCCGGTGAAGTCGCGCGGGCCGCGCCACTGGAGCCCCGTGTAGCCGGCCATCTCCCGGCCCGCCGTGGTCGGCGAGCCGAAACGCAGCGGTTCCGCGCGGAGGTTGGTGAGCCGGATCGACCAGTCCAGGGCCCAGGCACCGGCCGCCTCGTCGACCGAGTGGACCGTGATGCCACGCTCCTCGCGCGCCCACTCCTGACCGCCGTTGGCCACCCAGGTCAGCTCCTCGGCGAGGGAGAACCGGTCGTCCTCCACCGCGAGGACGGGGAAGGAGTCGTGGCGCATCGAGCCGACCCGCTCGGGCAGGGCCAGATAACCCTCGCCGTGCACATAGGAGTTGCCGCCCCAGAAGTTCTGCCCCGACAGATGGCTCGCGGTCATCTGCAGACCCTTGTGCCAGCGGTGGTCGTTCGGCCGGTAGCCGCTGACCCGCCGCCCGCCGAGGGTGCGCAGCGGATGGATGTACGGCTTGCGCGCCTCGAACGCCTCGGGGTCGGGCCGGTACACGTAACGCAGCAGCTCGACGCCGCCGGAGCGCACCGTGATGTCCTCGCCGTGGGTGTGGGTGACCTGGATCGTCATCGCTGGGGGCTCCAGTCCGGGTGGTCGCCGTGCATGGCCGTGTAGTAGGGGTCCCCGGGCGCGATCTCGCCCGCGTGCACGGGCCGCCCGGTGAAGGCCGCCTTGTAGAGGGCGGCGGCGAATTCGAGGGTGGAGCGGGCCGCGGGACCGCTCCCCGGCGGACGCGCCCCCGCCTCCCGCGCGTCGAGGACCGCGCCGAGCTGCGCGGTGTGCGAACTGGGCACGTCCGCGGCGGGGGAGCGCCAGGCCCGCGCCCGCTCCGGCGCGACGTGCGGGGCCGGGGTGTACGTCCAGTCCTGGTTGGTGTGGCCGTAGAGATGGGTCAGCTCGACCGTCGCCTCGGCGCAGTCGACCCGGATGCGGCTGACCTCGTCCGGGGACAGGACGCTGTTGACGACGGTGGCCAGCGCGCCGTTCGCGAACCGCACCAGGGCGGTCGAGACGTCCTCGCTCTCGGTGTCGTGGACCAGCCGGGACGCCATGGCCCGCACCTCGGTCCACTCGCCGAGCAGATGCAGCAGCAGATCGTACTGGTGGATGCCGTGCCCCATCGTGGGGCCGCCGCCCTCGGTGGCCCACCGGCCGCGCCACGGCACCGCGTAGTAGGCGGCGTCCCGGTGCCAGGTCGTCTGGCAGTGCGCCACCAGCGGGGCGCCCAGCTCCCCGCTCGCCAGCAGCGCCGCGGCGTGGGTGGCCCCCGAGCCGTAGCGGTGCTGGAAGATCACGGAGGCGTACGCGCCCGACGCCCGCTCGACCGCCGCTGTCTCGTCGTACTCGGCGAGCGTGAGACAGAGCGGCTTCTCGCACAGCACCCAGGCGCCCGCCTTCAACGCGGCGACGGTCTGCGCGCGGTGCAGCGACGGAGGGGTGCCGATGAGCACCAGATCGGGGCGTACGGCGTCGAGCATGGCCCCCAGGTCGTCGTACCCGGCCACCTCGGACCCGGCGGCGGCCGCCGTGGCGCGGAACGCGTCCAGCCGGCCCGGATCCACATCGACGGCCGCGACCAGCTCGACCCGGTCGGAGTGGGCCGTCAGGGCCGGCAGATGGCTGCCGGTGACGATGGCACCTGTCCCGACGACGGCGGCGCGGAGACGGTCGGACTGGCGTGGCATATACGGCGCTCCTCGGAGACGGTTGAGGCGACGTGGGATGCGGGACGGCCGGGAGGACCGGGCGCGGCCCGCGGCCGGTGCGGCTTCGCGCGATCTTCATTGACGCCGGTGGGCCGGGGTGCCAACCTCGGGGCGTGCAGGTGACGATTCGTGAGGTGGCCAAGGCGGCGGGGGTCTCCCCGTCCACCGTGTCGCGGGCGCTGGCGGCCGGCGGCACGGTCAGCGCGCTGACCCGGGAGCGGGTCAGGGCCGCCGCCGACCGGCTCGGCTATCAGCCCAACCCCGCCGCGCGCGGTCTGATCACCGGGCGGACCGGCCATCTGGGCCTGATCGTCCCCGACCTGCTGAACCCGTTCTTCGCGGATATCTGCAAAGGGGTGCAGGCCCGGGCCCGGGGGCTCGGCCACGCGGTCTTCGTCAGCGACGCCGAGCGCGACGAGGGCCTGGAGCTCGACGCGATCCGCACCCTCGCCCCCCAGGTCGACGGCATCCTGCTCTGCTCGCCGCACCTGAGCAGCGAGGAACTGGCCTCCCTGCCCGGGCTCACCGACAAGCCGATCGTGCTGCTGCACCGCAAGGAGCCCGGCTTCGCCAGCGTCACCGCGGACCTGACGGAGGGAATGACCGACGCGCTGACGCATCTGCACGCGCTCGGCCACCGCCGGGTCGCCTACGTGGGCGGCCCGCGCTCCACCTGGGCCGCGAAGGAACGCGCCGCCGGAATCGAGGCGGTGGCCGCATCCGGTCTGCTCGACATCGTCCGTGTGGGCAGCGTCGCCCCGCACTTCGACGGCGGGATCACCGGAGCCGCCGACGTGGTGCTGGCCAGCGGGGCGAGCGCGGTGGTGGCCTTCAACGACATCGTCGCCTTCGGGCTGATCAGCCGCTTCACCGCGCGCGGCGTCCGGGTGCCGGACGAGATGAGCGTGGTCGGCTGCGACGACATCGCCCTGTCGGGCATGGCCGCGCCGCCCCTCACCACCGTCTCGGTCCCGAAGTCGCACGGTTCCAGGGCCGCCGTCGATCTGCTCTTCCGCATGCTGGGCACACCCGCCGTCGACGGCGCGCCGCCCCTTCAGCGGGTGCTGCCGACCCACTTGGTGGTACGGGGGTCGACGGCCGCCCTCGAACGCGGCTGACCTCGGCACATCTCGGCCTTTCACTCGACACGCGACAGGCGGCTGCAAACGTTGCCAGTCTGTTTCCAACTGGCCGGGAAGCTACGCCCGCAGCCATATCCCAGTCAATGAAAACTCCCGGATCAAATGTAATTACATAGGCGCCGGCGGCCTCTTGTCGATCCCCGTGCGGCATGCAATCGTTGCCGCACCGACCGTCATTCAGCAGCGCCGTACCGCTGCCCGTCCACCGATCGGAGCTCCCGTATGCCCCCCGACACCGCACCCCGCCGCTGCGCCGTCGTAGGGCTGGGCGCCCGGGCCCGGCTCTACACCGAGGCGCTCGGCGGACCGTACGCGGACCGTGCCGAACTGGTCGGCCTCTGCGACGTCAACACGCACCGCATGACCGTCCACAACGGCTGGATCTCCGCCGCCCGGCCGGGCCGTCCGCCCGTACCCGCCTACCCCGCCGGGCGGTTCGACGAGATGCTGCGCCGCGAGCGCGTCGACCTCGTCGTCGTGTGCGGCGTGGACCGCACCCACGACGACTACATCGTGCGGGCCCTGGAGGCCGGCTGCGACGTGGTGACCGAGAAGCCGATGACCACGGACGCCGCGCGCGCCCGCCGCATCCTGGACGCCCGGCGGCGCACCGGCCGCGAGGTGCGGGTGGCCTTCAACTACCGCTACAACCCGGTGCACGCCGCCGTACGGGAGATCCTCGCGGCGGGCCGGATCGGCGAGGTCGGCTCGGTGCACTTCGAGTGGCTGCTCGATCTGCGGCACGGCGCCGACTACTTCCGCCGCTGGCACCGCGACAAGGCCAACTCCGGCGGCCTGATGGTGCACAAGGCCACGCACCACTTCGACCTGGTCAACTGGTGGCTGGACACGGCCCCCGAGACGGTGTTCGCCCAGGGCGGGCTGTTCTTCTACGGGGACGAGGCCGGCCGGCGCCGAGGTCTGGCCCGCGACTACACCCGCGCGCACGGCTCCCCGGCCGCCGCGGACGACCCCTTCGCCGTCCACCTGGCGGACTCCGCCGTACTGACCGAGCTGTACCTCGACGCCGAGGCCGAGGACGGCTACCACCGCGACCAGAACGTGTTCGGCCCCGGCGTGAGCATCGAGGACGACATGGCCGTCCTGGTGCGCTACGCCTCCGGTGCCACCCTGACCTACCACCTCACCGCGTACGCGCCCTGGGAGGGATACCGGATCGCGTTCAACGGCAGCGAGGGCCGTCTCGAACTGCTGGTCGAGGAGTCGACCTGGACGCGGCCCGCCGCCCGTGGCGCGGGCGCGAGCGCGGTGATGCACGGCGCCGCCGTCGGGGACGCGGCGGGACGAACGGAACTGACGCTGCGCCGGTTCTGGGAGGAGCCGGTGGAAGTGAAGGTCACCACCGGCGAGGGCGGCCACGGCGGCGGCGACGCCCGAATGCTCGCCGACCTCTTCGGCGAGCGGGCCCCCGGCGCGACGGATGCCCTGGGCCGCGCGGCGGACGCCACCGACGGGGCCCGCTCGCTGGTCACCGGCCTCGCCGCGAACGAGTCCTTCGTCACCGGCCTGCCGGTCAGGGCCGGGGACGTCCTGGACATCTGACCCCGCCTCCGCGTCCGCCCGCCCGCGTGATGTTTCACCGGGCGCACACGGGCGCACACTGCGGAACGGACCTGTTCTTCCCCGGACCGGAAGAAGGAGCGCACGCATGCGGCTTCCCTCCCGTACCCGCGTGGGCATCGTCGGAGCCGGCCCGGCCGGTCTGCTGCTGGCCCGGCTGCTGCACCGGGCCGGCGTCGACTGCGTCGTCCTGGAGAGCCGGGAGAGGGAGTACGTCGAACAGCGCCAGCGCGCCGGAATCCTGGAACAGGCCACCGTGGACGTCCTGCGCGGCTGCGGCGCCGCCGAGCGGCTGGACCGTGAGGGCCTCGCGCACGAGGGGATCGAGCTGCGCTGGAACCGCCGCGCGTACCGGGTCGACTTCCCGTCCCTGACCGGCGGCCGCCGGGTGTGGGTGTACGCGCAGACCGAGGTGGTCAAGGACCTGATCGCGCTCGATCTCGCGGCCGGAGTCCCGCTCGCCTTCGCCGCCCCGGCCGTCGCCGTCACCGGCGCGGACACCGACCGCCCCGTCGTGCACTACCGCGACCGGGGCCGGGAACGGACGCTGGCCTGCGACTACCTGGTCGGCTGCGACGGCTTCCACGGCATCGTGCGGGCCGCGGTGCCCGCCGCCGCGCGCACCACGTACGAGCGGCTCCACCCGTACTCCTGGCTGGGTGTGCTGGCCGATGTCCCGCCCTCCTGCGACGAGTTGATCTACGCGCGCTCACCGCGCGGCTTCGCGCTGCACTCCCTGCGCTCCACCACCGTCTCGCGTCTCTACCTCCAGGTGGCGAACGGAACGGACCCCGAAGCCTGGAGCGACGAGCGGATCTGGGACGAGCTGGACAACCGATTCGCCGTCGAGGGCGACTGGAGGCTCCGGCGCGGGCCCATCACCCAGAAGTCGGTCCTGCCGATGCGGGGCTCCGTCACCGTGCCGATGCGGTACGGGAGCGTCTTCCTGGCGGGCGACGCCGCGCACATCGTCCCGCCGACCGGCGCCAAGGGGCTCAACCTCGCGGCGGGCGACGTCACCGCGCTGGGCAGGGCGTTCGCCGCGCGGTACGCGGACGGTTCGGACCGGCTGCTGGCCGCCTACTCGGACAGCCGCCTCGACCGCGTCCGGCGCGCCCAGGAGTTCTCGTACTCGCTGACCACCATGCTCCACACCGACCCCGGCGGAACGGACTTCGACGCCCGGCTCCAGGTCTCCCGGCTGGAGCGGATCGCCGAGTCCCGCGCCGCCCGCGCCGAACTGGCCGAGAACTACGTGGGACCGCCGTCGGACTGACGGCCCGGACACACCGGAACCGGTCGGTGAACACAGTGGTCCGGCCCGCGCCCGGTCCGGGCGGAGACCGCCGCGTGCGTTACGGCGCACCCTCCGTGCCCCCGGCCGTGCCCTCAGCGAAGTGCGCCCGCAGCACGCCCGCCACGGCCCCCGGCCGCTCCGCGGGCGCCAGGTGCGAGGCGCCCGCCAGCTCCACGAGGCCGGCGCCCGGAACCGCTCCGGCGATCTCCCGGGCGTGCGCCGGCGGGGTCACCGGGTCCTCGCGGCCCGCGACGGCCAGTACGGGGACGCGGATCACCGGGAGGAGTTCCCGCAGGTCGTAAGCGGCCAGCGCGTCGCAGCACGCCGCGTAGCCGGCCGGATCGACGCTCCGTACCCCGTCGACCAGGCCCGGCACATTGAAGCCGGGCGTGAACCAGCGCGCCGGCGCCGCCCGCGCGATGGCCTCCATGCCCTCGCGCCGTATCCGCGCGGCCCGCTCCTCCCACGGCCCCGGCGGGCCGAAGCGCGCCGACGAGCAGACGACGGCGAGGCTCGCCACCCGCTCGGGGAAGTGGGCGGCCAGGTGCAGCCCCACCGCGCCGCCGAGCGACACCCCCGCGTACGCGAACCGGCCGAGCCCGAGCGAGTCGGCCAGCGCCAGCACGAGGTCCGCCAGGTCGGCGACGCTCGCGCCGGGGGCGATCAGCTCCGCCGGGGAGCCGCCGTGACCGGGCAGATCCCAGCGCACCACCCGGTGCGCGGCCGACAGTTCGGAGGCGACCGCGTCCCACAGGGCGGTGGTGGTGCCCAGGGACGGCCCGAGCAGCAGCGGGGGAGCGCTGTCGGGTCCCTCCTCGCGATGGTGCGGCAGCGCGGGGTCCGGTGGCGTCACGACCGCTCCAGGGCCCGGTCGGTGAGGGCTCCGGCGGCCCCGGTGTAGTGGGTGGGATCGGCCGACCGGGCCGGATCGAGGGTCTCGTCGCCCAGGTCCGCGAGCTCCGGCTCCGCTGCGAGGATCTCCCCGAGCGGCCGCCCCTCGCCGACCGCGCGGCGCGCCGCCTCCGTCACCAGGGCGTCGGCGCGGGCGCGGCCCAGACGCGGGGCGAGCATGGCGGCCAGCCGCTCGGAGACCAGCAGTCCGTGGGTGAGACGCAGATGCGCGGCCATCACCTCCGGGTGGACCCGCAGGCCGCCGCACAGCTCAGCCGCGTCGTGCGCGGCGCCCCCGACCAGCCGCAGCAGGTCGCGCAGGGGTTCCCACTCGGCGTGCCAGGCGCCGGCGGGCCGTTCGTCCTCGGCGGCCATCGACGCGTAGAGCGTGGCCGCCTGGGCGGGGGCCCGGCGCGCCGCGGCGGCGATCAGCGTGGCACGGACCGGGTTGGACTTGTGCGGCATCGCGGAGGACGGCCCGCCGGCGCTCTCGGACAGCTCCGCGATCTCGGTGCGCGCCAGGACCAGCACATCGGCCGCCGTCTTGCCGAGCGCGCCCGCCGTGAAGGCGAGCGCGCCCGCGAGATCGGCGACGGGGGTGCGCAGGGTGTGCCAGGGCAGCACCGGCTCCGCCAGGCCGAGTTCCCGCGCGAAGGCCCCGGTCAGCGCGGGCCCGTCCGCGCCGTACGCCTCGAAGGCGGCCAAGGTGCCCGCCGCGCCGCCCAGTTGGACGGGGAGCGAGCCGCGTACCGCTCGCAGCCGGTCGCGGGCGTCCAGCACCAGGCTCCGCCAGCCCGCCGCCTTGAGGCCGAACGTCGTCGGCACCGCGTGCTGGGTGAGGGTGCGCCCCGGCATCACCGTGTCCCGGTGCGCCGCCGCGAGCCGGGCCAGCGAGCGTTCGGCGCGGCCGAGGTCCGCCAGCACCACGCCGAGCGTCCGCGCGGCCACCAGCATGGCCGCCGTGTCCAGGATGTCCTGGCTGGTCGCGCCCCGGTGGACGTGGGGCGCGGCCTCGGGCGGTACGGCCGCGGTGAGCTCCGCGACCAGCGGGATCACGGGATTGCCGCTCTCGCGGCCGCGCAGCGCGAGGGAGCGCGGGTCGTATCCGGCGGCGTCGGCCGCCCTGGTCACCTCGCCCGCCGCTCGCAGCGGCGCCAGCCCCAGACCGGCCAGCGCGCGGGTGAGCGCGGCCTCCGCGTCCAGCATCGCCTGGAGGAACGCCCGGTCGTCGGTGGTGGCCTCGGCGCGGGTGCCCGCCCGCCCGGGTGCGAGCAACCCGGCGTCGAGCGACCCGGCGCAGGGCGATCCGGCTTCGAGCGACCCGGTGCCGAACGGCTCTGCGCCGAACGGGCCGCCGCCGCTCACGAGAACTCCAGAAAGACCGTTTCCCCTTCGCCCTGAAGGCGGATGTCGAACCGGAAAGCGCCCGGCGCACCCGGATCGGCGGCGGCCAGCAGGGTGGCGCGGCGGTCCGGTTCCAGCGCATCGAGCAGGGGGTCGCTCGCCCCCGTCAGATAGGCACGCGTGTACAGATGGCGCAGCAGCCCCCGGGCGAAGACCGCGACCGCGATGTACGGAACACCGCCGGGCGGCAGCGTACGCACCGCCCAATGGCCGTCCGCGTCCGTGGGCACCCGCGCGAAGCCGGTGAAGGAGACCCCGTCGCGGCCGATGACCCGCCCGTCGACCGGATCGCGCCGCAGCGACCCGGGCCGGCCGGCGCGCGAGCCGTCGGGCGCCGGCTGCCAGGTCTCCACCAGCGCGTCGGGCACCGGATCGCCCGCGCCGTCGAGGACGTACCCGTGCAGGGTGAGGGCGTCGGGATGGCCGGCCGGGGCGACGTCACCGCCGCCCGCGAAGGGCAGCGCGTAGCCGTAGAACGGGCCGACGGTCTGGGAGGGGGTGGGCGCGAGGGACATCAGCGGTCCTGTCCTTCCTCGAAGAGGGTCGCGGACGGTCCGTCCAGGACGATGTCCCATCGGTAGCCGAGGGACCGTTCGGGCACGGACAGGGCGTGGTCGTACGTCGCGATCAGCCGCTCGCGCGCCGCGGCGTCGGACACCGACTGGAGAACCGGGTCGTACGGGACGACCGGGTCGCCGGGAAAGTACATCTGGGTGACCAGCCGCTGCGCGAACGCGGTGCCGAACAGCGAGAAGTGCAGATGCGCGGGGCGCCACGCGTTGACGTGGTTGCGCCACGGATACGCGCCCGGCCTGATGGTCGTGAAGGCGTAGCCGCCCCCGTCGTCGGTCAGACACCGCCCGAAACCGGTGAAGTTGGGGTCCAGCGGCGCCGGATGCCGGTCGAGCCGATGGGCGTACCGCCCGGCGGCGTTGGCCTGCCACAGCTCCACGAGCTGCCCGCGCACCGGCCGCCCGGAGCGGTCCACCACCCGGCCGGTGACGGTGATCCGCTCGCCCAGCGGCGCGCCCGGATGGTGGGCGGTCAGATCGCTGTCCAGGGCGGTGATGTCCGTGACGCCGAACGCGGGCCCCGTCAGTTCCACCGCCTCGGGGTCGCGCAGGGGTATCAGGGGCCGCTCGGGATGGCGCAGCCGGGTGCCGCGGTACGGGGGGAAGTCGCGCGGCGGATGGTGCCCGCCGCGCGAAGCGGCCCGCGCCCGGGCGACCGCGTGGTCGATCTCGTCCTGACTGAGCCCGTCGGGCAGGGCCGGGGACATGGTCATGGGACGGCTCCATGAGTGAGGGGACGTGGGCACGGGCGGTCCGGCGCCCCGAGCGGTCCGGGGTACGCGCGGTCGGGCGCACGAGCGGCGCCGGCGGCTGTCACGGCGGCGACGGGCGCGCGGTCAGCGTTCGAGCACGAGGGCGAGACCCTGGCCCACGCCGATACAGAGGGCGGCCACTCCGGTCCCCGAGCCCCGCGCCGCCAGCTGGTGGGCGACCGTCCCGGCGAGCCGGGCCCCGGAAGCGCCGAGCGGATGGCCGAGGGCGATGGCGCCGCCGCGCGGGTTGAGGATCCCCGGATCGAGGTCCGGCCACTCGGCGACACAGCCGAGCACCTGCGCGGCGAACGCCTCGTTGAGCTCCAGGGTCGCCAGCTCGCCGAAGTCGCGGCCCGCCTTCGTCAGGGCGCGGTTCACGGCGTCGACGGGCGCCAGCCCGAAGTAGTGCGGTTCCCGCGCGGCCACACCGGACGCCGAGATCCGGGCGAGCGGCTCACGGCCCGTCTCCCTGAGCCCCGCCTCGTCGGTCAGCAGCAGGGCCGCCGCTCCGTCGTTCAGCGGCGAGGAACTGCCCGCCGTGACCGTTCCGCCGCTCTCCCGGAACGCCGGCCGCAGTGCGGCCAGCGCCTGCGCCGACGCGTCGGACCGTACGCACTCGTCCTGGTCGAAGAGGACCGGGCCGCCCTTGCGCCGCTCCACCGGGACCGACACCACCTCGGCGTCGAACAGGCCCTCCCGCCAGGCCCGTGCCGCCTTGCGGTGACTGTCCAGCGCGAACGCGTCCTGCCGCTCGCGGCTGATCCCGTGCTTCTCCGCGACGAGTTCGGCGCTCTCCCCGAGCGGCACGGTCCACTGGGGCTCCATCCGCGGGTTGACCATGCGCCAGCCCAGTGTGGTGGAGAACATCTCCGGGTGCCCGGCCGGGAAGGCGCGGTCGCTCTTCGGCAGCACATAGGGGGCGCGGGTCATCGACTCGACACCGCCCGCCACGGCGACCGAGAGGTCCCCGAGCGCGATGGCCCGCGCCGCCTGGACGACCGCCTCCAGACCGGAGGCGCACAGCCGGTTGACGGTGACACCGGGCACGGACACCGGCAGCCCGGCGAGCAGCCCGGCCATCCGGCCGACGTTACGGTTCTCCTCGCCCGCGCCGTTGGCGTTGCCGAAGTACACATCGCCGATCAGCGCCGGGTCCAGCCCGGGGGTGCGGTCGAGCAGCGCGCGGATCGCGTGGGCGCCCAGATCGTCCGGCCGTACGCTCCCGAGCCCTCCGGCGTACTTGCCGATCGGGGTGCGCACGGCATCGACGACAAAGACCTCACGGGACTGCGGCATCAGTTGACTCCTTCGGCGACACGTATTCTCGCGGCGGTTCTGCGGGCGACCTCGGCGGCCGGTACGCCCGGCGCGCACTCCATCAGCACCAGACCGTCCGGGGTGACGTCGAGGACGCCGAGGTCGGTGACGATCCGGTTCACACACGCCCTGCCGGTGAGCGGAAGGGTGCACTCCCGGAGGATCTTCGCACCGCCGTCCCCGGCCGTGTGGGTCATCACGGCGATCACCGTACGGGCGCCGTGCACCAGGTCCATCGCGCCGCCGATCCCGGTGATCATCCGGCCCGGCACCGCCCAGTTGGCCAGATCGCCCCGCGCGGAGACCTGCATCGCACCCAGCACCGCCACGTCGACATGGCCGCCGCGGATCATCCCGAAGGAGAGCGACGAGTCGAAGAAGGAAGCGCCCGGCAGCACGGTGACGGTCTCCTTGCCCGCGTTGATCAGATCGGGATCGACCTCGTCCTCGCGGGGGTAGGGGCCGACCCCGAGGACGCCGTTCTCCGACTCCAGGACCACCTCCACGCCGTCCGGCAGGAAGTTGGGTATCAGCGTCGGCAGCCCGATCCCGAGATTGACGTAACTCCCGTCGGGCAGTTCACGCGCCGCGCGAGCGGCCATCTCCGGCCTCGTCCAGGCCATCAGCCGGTCACCGTCCTCTTCTCGACCCGCTTGTCGGCGGCCTGCTCTGGGGTGAGCGCGACGACGCGCTGGACGAAGATGCCGGGCAGATGCACCGCGTCCGGATCGATCGCCCCCGGCTCCACCAGCTCCTCCACCTCGGCCACGGTCACCCGCCCCGCCATCGCGGCCAACGGGTTGAAGTTGCGGCTCGACCTGTTGAAGACGAGATTGCCGTGCCGGTCGCCCCGCGCGGCGCGCACCAGCGCGAAATCGGTCCGGATGGAGCGCTCCAGGACGTACGGCGTACCGTCGAACTCGCGCACCTCCTTGGGTGGCGAGGCGACCACCACGCCGCCCCGCCCGTCGTAACGCCAGGGCACCCCGCCCTCGGCGACCTGGGTGCCCACACCCGCCGGCGTGTAGAACGCGGGGATACCGCAACCGCCGGCCCGCAGCCGTTCGGCCAGCGTGCCCTGCGGAATCATCTCGACCTCGATCTCACCGGCCAGATACTGCCGGGCGAACTCCTTGTTCGCCCCGATGTACGAGCCGGTCACCCGGGCGATGCGCCCGGCCGCCAGCAGCAGCGCCAGCCCCGACCCCAGCGCACCGCAGTTGTTGGACACCACGTCGAGGCGGCCGGCCCCGAGCCGGTGCAACGCCTTGATCAATGCGTCCGGCACACCGCTCAACCCGAACCCGCCCACGGCCAGCGACGACCCGTCCCGGACATCCGCCACCGCCTCGACGGCGGTGGCGACCACCTTGTCCATGCGTGAGATCCCCCTCCCGGGCACTCCGCGCCCCTCGACGAGCCGCCGCCTGTGCCGAGACGGTCAGCACACTGACTGTTCCGGCGAGGCCGCGCTCACGCTGCCACCAGCCCGTAATCCCGTCAATACCCCACGCACAGAAGGGAGATGACGGTACGCACGCTCGACAACCGGACCTGCGCGGGGGACGATCGATCAGTACACACACGGATCGCCTCGACGGACGGGAACGAGAAACACGCATGACGGCGGTGGACCTGACCACACATCCCGGGCATCTGGCCCGGCGCCTCCAGCAGGCACACCACCTCCTGTGGAACGCCATGGTCTCCGAGGACATCACCTCCCCCCAGTACGCCGTCCTCAACGCCCTCGTCGCCGAACCCGGCCTCGACCAGCGCACCGTCGGCGACCGCGTGGGCCTGGACCGCTCGACCACCGCCGAGGTCATCAGCAGACTGGAGCGCCGGGGCCTGCTCGCCAAGACCCGCGCCCCCCGGGACGGCCGCCGCTTCCTGCTGCGCCTCACCGACGAGGGCGACCGCACCCACCGCAGACTGACCGTGCGCACGGCCCGGATGAACCAGGTCTTCCTCGGCCCCCTCTCCGCCGACGAACAGCGCGTCCTCCTCGATCTGCTGCGCCGGGTCTCCGACGCCGCGGAGACACTCCGGACCCCCGGCCGGCCGGCCACCACGACCGGCGGCTGACCGGCGCCTTCCCACCGTCACCGCCCCGACGACGGGCGCGTTGTTTCACAAAGCCGTAACGTGTGCAACGTTCGGGGTCTCCCAAGGGTCTACGCCGTCATGAAGATCTCCTTTCTGATTCACAACGCCTACGGGATCGGGGGCACGATCACCACCACCTTCAATCTGGCCCGAGCGCTCGCGGACCGGCACGAGGTGGACGTCGTCTCCGTCCTCCGGCACCGGGAGGCCCCCAACCTCACCCCGGACCCGAGGGTGCGGCTGCGGGCCCTGGTGGATCTGCGCCACGAGGAGGATCACCCCGATCATCTGCGCCCGGCCGGCGTCTTCCCGGCCGCCGAGCGCCGCTACGGGCAGTACAGCGAACTCACCGACCGGCGGATCGCCGCGTTTCTCGCGGACACGGACGCCGACATACTGGTGGGGACGCGTCCCGGGCTCAACGTCCACCTCGCCCTCCAGGCCCCGCGGCACATCGTGCGGGTCGGGCAGGAACACCTCACGCTCGACCGCCACTCACCGAGACTGCGCACGACGCTGCGCCGTGCCTACCCCCGGCTGGACGCGCTGACCACCGTCACGGAGGCGGACGCGGCGGCCTACCGGCGCAAGGCCCGGCTCCCCGGCGTCCGGGTGGAGGCGCTGCCCAACAGCGTGCCCGACCCGGTCCTGCCGCCCTCGGACGGTGAGTCGCACACCGTGATCGCCGCCGGCCGGCTCGTCCGCGTCAAGCGCTACGACCTGCTCATCGAGGCGTTCGCCGCGGTGGTCGCCGACTACCCCCACTGGCGGCTGCGGCTGTACGGGAAGGGGGAGGAGCACGACAGACTCCGGCGGCTCATCGAGGACCTCGGGCTCTACGACAATGTGTTCCTGATGGGCGCCGCCACCCCCATGGAGGCGCAGTGGGTCAAGGGCTCCATCGCGGCGGCCACCTCCGACTTCGAACCCTTCGGCATGACCATCGTCGAGGCGATGCGCTGCGGCCTGCCGGTCGTCAGCACCGACTGCCCCTACGGTCCCGGCGAGATCATCGCGGACGGCGTGGACGGCCGGCTGGTGCCCGTGGGCGACCGCGACGCCCTCTCCGCCGCCCTGCTCGACCTCGTACGGGACGACGAGGGGCGCCGCCGAATGGGCCGCGCCGCCCTGGAGAACTCCCGGCGGTTCGCCCCGGGCCCCGTCGTCGCCCAGGCCGAGCGGCTGTTCGAAGAACTGCTCGCGGCCCGGGCCGACGGACGCCCCGCCGCCCCCCGCCGCACGGACCACCCCCTCTCCGGCCGGGGCCACGCGGTCAAGGACGGCGCCCTGGTCGCCGCGAGCGGCGTCCTGCGCACCATACGAAAGGTCACCCGATGAGCGAGGACCGCACCGAGGCCCTCCGCGCCGACTGCCTGATGGACCGGGAAGGCCGGCTCACCGTCGACCTCAGCCTGCCGGAGGCCCGGCAACCCCGGCTCCTGCTGCGCCCGCGCCCGAAGAAGGGCCGCCCCCAGGAGCCCGGCCACACCCTCGAACTGCGCCCCCTGGCGGAGCACCGCCGGCGCGCCGTCCTGGAACCCCACCCGCCCCTCGCCGAGGGCCGCTGGGACGCGTACGTCCTGGACGGCCCCGGCGGGGAAGGCACCCGGCTCCGCCCCGGCCTGCTCGACCTGCGCGCCCTCCAGCCGGGCCGCGACCCGGGCCGGACGGCGACGCCGCTGGCCGTCCGCGTCCCGTACCCCACCCGGGACGGCTTTCTCGCGGTCAGGACCTGGCTGCGCACCACGCACGGCGAGATCGACACGATCCGCGTCTCCGGCGACTCGATGACGGTACGCGGACGCCTCTTCGGCGCCCGGCTCGCCGACGGCGCGACGGTGCGGCTGGTCCGCCGGGGCACGGACCACGCCGTACGCGAGGGCGTCGTCCACCATGACCGCGGCCACGGGTTCTCCCTCACCGCGGCCTACCGCGACCTGCTGGACGAGCGCGCTCCGGGCAGCGAGCCGCGCCGCGCCTTCTGGGACGTCTTCGTCCACCCCGCACCGGACACTCCCCGGATCCGGCTGGGCCGGCTGCTCGACGACGTGGCCGACCGCAAGGGAGTCTTCGTCTACCCGTCCACCGAACTCGACGGGGCGACGGTGCGGCCCTACTACACCGTCGACAACGACCTCGCCGTGGTGGTCGACGGCTGAGGACGCGCCGCCCCGCCTCCCCGGTCAGGCCCGGCCCAGCAGGCGCCGCCCGACCGGGGAGCCGGCCCGGCCAGCGAAGAACGCGCCGAGCCCCGCCGCGAACTCCGCGACCGTGACCCGGCCGTCCCCGTCGGTGTCCAGCAGCCGGAAGCTCTCCAGCAGTTCGGGCCCGTGCCCCCCGCCGCCGAGCAGATGGGCGTACTCGGCCTGGTCGACGAAGCCGTCGCCGTCCCGGTCCACGGCGGCCGCCACGGTGTCCATCGCGGCGCGCAGCGCGGCGCCGTCCGGGCCGGTCCGCGCGTACTCCTCCCGGCTGAGCAGCCCGTCGCCGTCCGTGTCCGACCCGGCCCGCAGCTCCAGCCACCAGGTGTGGAAGGCGTCGTAGAGGGCCGTCTCCGTGGCCTCGTCCACCTCCAGCCGGACCGCCACCACCCGCGCCACCGCCGCGAGATCGGCCCAGCTGACGAACCCGTCGCCGGTCTGGTCGAGAATCCGGTCGAACAGCTCGGGCACCGCCGCGTCCGGTCGGGCGGCCCGGCGCGCCAGACTGCGCCGGAGCTGAAGCTCGGCGGCGATGGCCGTGGCCGCCACCGGCATGTAGCGCAGCCGGGGCGGCGCGATCCGGTCGAGCAGCCCGGCCGCCCGGCACACCACCGCCGCGATCGCGGGACCGGCCGGCCCCGGCCGCAGATCGAGCCGCTCCCGCAGCGCGGGGGAGAGCAGCGCTGCCGTCATGTCGAGATACGCGCGGGCCGCCGCACCGCGCACCGCGCGCCAGAGCGGCGCCGGCAGGAAGTCGAGCTGCGCCGGGGGCGGGAAGTCGCCGGACAGGGCCGACACCAGGCCGCGCAGTCCCCCGGTCGCGTCGAGCCGCTCGCGGGTCATCCGCTCGAAGTACACCCAGAAAGCGGCGACATCGGCGGGCATCACGTCGTCGTCCAGCCCGATCACCCGGCCGCAGGCCCGCCACTCCTCGTACAGCTGCTCCTCGTCGCGCGCCGGGAGCGGGTCGCCACCGACCCGGCACATCGTGACGATCGCCTCGAAGAGGGTCAGATGAACCCACGCCTTGGCCTCCGGGTCGAGCGCGTCGAAGGAACGGCCCGCGCCGTCCACGCCCTTGATGTGCCGGTGCAGCCGCACCAGCCTGGCCGCCTCCTTCTCCCGTCCCCGTACGTCGAGATACACGACCCGCTGGAGGCTGAGCAGGGTCTGCTGCGCCCGCCGCCACGGGTGGTAGCGGTACGTCGAGAACGCCTCGACGCCCGAGCCCACCACCGGATGGGCCGTCTCCAGCACCAGGGCCCGGCCCAGAACGGTCAGCAGCCGCCACTGCCCGACATAGCGCCAGGCGATCGAATCGGGTCCGGGGAGCGGAAGGGCGCCGGACGCGGTGCCGGGGTCCGGCCGGCCGGGAATGTCGTTCATGGTGCCGCCTAAACACGAGAGGGAAACGTGGAGATGGGAGGGGAGCGGGCGGGGGAAGCACCCGGTCAGCGGCCGCCGAAGCGCCGTTCGCGCCGGCTGTACGCCACCGTCGCCGCCCACAGGTCGTGGCGCCCGAAGTCCGGCCACAGGGTCTCGGTGAACAGCAGTTCGGCGTAAGCGCTCTGCCAGAGAAGGAAGTTGCTCAGCCGCTGCTCCCCGGAGGTACGGATGAACAGATCGACATCCGGCAGATCCGGCCGGTACAGATGACGGGCGAAAGTCCGCGCGTCGATCTGCGCGGGGTCGATCCGGCCCTCCACGCTCTGCCGGGCCAGTTCCCGCGCCGCCCGGCACAGTTCGTCGCGGGCACCGTAGTTGAGCCACACGGTCATCTCCAGCCGGGCGTTCCCCGCCGTCCGCGCCTGGAGGGCGTCCAGATCGCCGAGCAGCCCCGCGCCCATCCGGCCGCGCCCGCCGGACCAGGTGACCCGCACCCCCCGCCGGTCCAGCCAGTCACCGTGGTCCGTCGCGAACCCGTTGATCAGCCGCAGCACTTCAGCGACCTCCGCCGGGTCGCGCCGCCAGTTCTCGGTGGAGAACGCGAACAGCGACAGGTGCCGCAACCCGAGCTGGAGGGCACCGTCGACCGTGTCCAGCACGGCCCGTGCCCCCGCCCGGTGGCCCTCGGTACGCGGCAGCCCCCGCCCGGTCGCCCAGCGGCCGTTGCCGTCCAGCACCAGGGCGACATGGACGGGCAGCCGCCCGTCGGGGATCGGCGGCGGCCCTTCGTCCGGGCACCGCCGGGGGCCGGGAGCCCGCTCCTCTGGGACAGTGGGAACAGAAGGGATCACCACGGGCTCGCCTTCGCCGACCGGTGCGTCTGTGAACGGGACACGGGGGAGCGGACGCCAGGCGTCCGGGCGGCGCGGCGCCCGGACGCATCGGATACTCTCCGTACCTCAATAGTAACATCAGGTAGTTGTGCGGTGGTTGAGGTTCGTCCTGCCCGGACGCCCGGTCAACTTCCGCTCCGAGCGAGGGAGATCGCATGAACGGCTGGCGGCGCGGGCTGACGGAGGCCGGGGTCGGCGAACCGGGCCTGCGTGAGAGCTACACCCGGCAGGCGACGCGACTGGCCCGCTACGCGCCCGCCCAGTACGCCGCCCTGCGGCTGCTGCTGCCGCCCGCGACCGCGGTGCACGTGGTGGCGGCGGTGTCGTTCATGCACACCTGCGACGAACTGCTCGACCGGGACGACCGGGCGCCCGTCGAGGTGCGCGCCGCCCGGTTCGCGCGCTACGAGACGCGGGTGCGCGACGTCCTGGCCTCCCCGACCGCGCCCGCCGGCGGCCTCGCCCCGCTGTGGCACACCGTGCACGCCCATCCGCGCCTGGCCGGCCGCGTCGACGACTTCTTCCGGGCGGCCCCGGCCGACCTGTACTTCACCGGCTTCGCCGGCGAGCCCGACTTCCTGGCCTACGTCGACGAGTACGTCGTGCCGGGACTGATGCTGATCGGCGCCGTCCTCGCCGGGTCCGAGGAGAGCGACGCGCGGCTGCGGGAGAGCGTGCGACTGCTCGCCGTACCGATCCAGCGGATCGACTTCCTGACCGACCTGGCCGAGGACCTCCGGGCGGGCCGGCTCTGTCTGCCGCGCTCCGACCTGCGGGCCGAGGGCGTCGAACCGGACGAGCTGCGGCAGGGGCGCGCCACCGCCCGCGTGCGGGCGCTGCTCGCCCGTACCGCCGCCAAGTGCTGGACCGATCTCGTGGCCGCCAGGCCGGCCGCGGCCGGCGTCCCCGCGCTCTACGCGCCGATGATCGCGGCCCAACTCGACGTGTACGCCCATCTGCTCCAGGAGGCCCAGGCGCACGGGTCGCGGCTGCTGCGCGGCGGCGTCCGGCCGAGGATCCCGGCCGCCGTCGCCATCCTGCTGCGCCACCGCCGGACGTCCTCGCCGGCCGGTTCCGGTCGTATGAGCGGCCTTTACGGCAAAAATGCCTCATCCGGGTGAGGAAGCCGTTTCAGTCTGGCGAACGCGACGTTCGGCATGTCATAAGGAGGTAACACCCAAAAGGGAAAGAGGCAATTGTGCACAAGATCCGCGTCAACCACCGTGTCACCACCGTGCTCGCCGCCGCCCTCATCGCCGCCTCGGGAGCCCTCGCCGCCACCCCCGCGGTCGCGGACGGCGCTCCCGGCACCGCCGCGGGAGGTGTCTCCGCGGTCCCCGCCGCTCTGCCCAAGGGGAAGGTCGTCTCCCGGCTCCCGCTCCACATCCGAGAGCGGGCGACGACCGATTCGCCGTCCCTGGGCGTCCTCCAGCCGGGCGCCGTCGTCCCGTTGTCCTGCAAGGTGCACGGCCAGAACGTGGACGGCAACGACCTCTGGTACCGACTCGGGGACGGCTGGACCGGCTATGTCGCCGCCCGCTACGTGCAGAACCTGGCGCACGTGGACTTCTGCCGCCGCTGACCCCGTCCCTCCCCGCCGGCGGTCGCGCCGGACGTCCCGGCCGGCCCGCCGGGACGGGAGCGCCCCGGGTGGGCCGATGACGCCACCGCGCGCCGTCGGCCCACCCGGCCGCCGTGCGGGCCCGCCGCCCCGTGCCCCGTGAAGTCGCCCGCCCGCGCCGCCCGTTGGGACCGGCGGCCGGGCCTTCCGGCATCCGCGGCCACACGCTGCCCGACGGGGCCGGTGGCGCTCACGTCCGTACGGACCGCCCCGCGCCCGGGCTTACGATCACTGCGTGCGCGACCACGAGGCGGAGGCTCCCATGCCCTACCAGCAGCCGGTGCTCGACGAACTCGACCGGCGGATCCTCGCCGCCCTCGTCGCCAACGCCAGGACCAGCTTCACCGAGATCGGCCAGACGATCGGGCTCTCGGCGCCCGCCGTGAAACGACGCGTCGACCGGCTGCGCGAACAGGAGGTCATCACCGGCTTCACCACCGTCGTGCGGCCCTCCGCCCTCGGCTGGCGCACCGAGGCGTACGTCGAGATCTTCTGCGACGCCGCCGCCCCGCCCCGGCGTATCGCCGAGGTCGCGCGCACCTACCCCGAGGTCGTGGCGGCGGTCACCGTGACCGGGGGAGCCGACGCGCTGCTGCACATCAGGGCCGCCGACATCCAGCATTTCGAAGAGGTGCTGGAGCGGATCAGGGCCGAGCCGTTCGTCACCAGGACCAACAGTTTCATCGTCCTGACGCATCTGCTCCCCGACAGCCCCGAGGCCGGTGCCCCGGCCGACCTCCCCACCGTGGAGCCCGGCACACCGCCGAATGGAACGATCAGCCGCTGAATGGCCCCACTGCGCAACACTCTTGCGCGTACACGCAATCCTTGATCCTTGAGCATCGCCACCCGCGGTTCCTATCGTTGAGAACATCCCCGGCAACGAGAGGAGGCCGCGTGCCGCCCGTTCCCGTACGCGTGTCACGTCCCCGGCGCTACCTCACCTGCGCGCCCACGCATTTCGACGTCACGTATGCCATCAACCCCTGGATGCGCGAGAACGCACCGGTCGACCGCGCCCTGGCCCGTGCCCAGTGGGAGTCCCTGGTACGCGCCTACCGCGAGGCCGGCCACACCGTGGAGACCGCCGAGCCCGTCGCCGGTCTGCCCGACATGGTGTTCGCCGCCAACGCGGCGCTGGTCCTCGACGGCAAGGTCCTGCGCTCCCGGTTCCGCGCCGAGCAGCGCCGGCCGGAATCGGCCGCCTACGCGACGTGGTTCAAGGCGGCCGGCTTCGACGTGCACGAACTCGAACCCGGCCCGGTCTGCGAGGGCGAGGGCGACCTCGTCCCCGTCGCCGGACTGATCCTGGCCGGCACCGGATTCCGTACGACGGTCCCCGCGCACCAGGAGGCGCAGGAGTTCTTCGGCGTCCCCACGGTCAGCCTCCATCTCACCGACCCGTACTTCTACCACCTGGACACCGCGCTGTTCGCCCTGGACGACCGGAACATCGCCTACTATCCCGAGGCGTTCTCGCCCGGAAGCCGCGAGGTCCTGCGCCGCCTCTTCCCCGACGCCGTGACCGGCACCCGGCAGGACGCCATGGCGTTCGGGCTGAACTCCGTCTCCGACGGACGCCACGTGTTCGTCCCGCCGCGCGCCACCGGTCTCATCGACCGGCTCACCCGGCGCGGCTACGTCCCCGTCCCCGTCGACCTGTCCGAGTTCCACAAGGCGGGCGGCGGAATCAAGTGCTGCACCCAGGAGGTCCGTACCCCATGACGTACACCGCTGCCGCCCCCGGCACCAACGCCACCGCGACGCGCACGTCGGCGGAGCTGATCCGCGCCGACGAGGCGGCTCTCGCGCACAACTACCACCCGCTGCCCGTGGTCGTCGCCCGCGCCGAGGGCGCGTGGGTCGAGGACGTCGAGGGGCGCCGCTATCTCGACATGCTCGCCGGCTACTCCGCCCTCAACTTCGGACACCGGCACCCCACGCTGATCGAGGCGGCCAGGCGCCAGCTCGACGAGGTCACCCTCACCTCCCGGGCCTTCCACAACGACCGGCTCGCCGGCTTCGCCGAGTCGCTGTCGGCGCTCGTCGGGCTGGAGACGACCCTGCCGATGAACACGGGCGCCGAGGCGGTGGAGAGCGCCGTCAAGGTCGCCCGCAAATGGGCGTACGAGGTGAAGGGTGTCGCCCGGGACCGGGCCACCATCATCGTGGCCGCGGGCAACTTCCACGGCCGCACGACCACCATCGTCAGCTTCTCCGACGACGAGACGGCGCGCGGCGGCTTCGGCCCGTTCACCCCCGGCTTCCGGATCGTGCCCTACGACGACCTCGCGGCCCTCGAAGCGGCGATCGACGAGACGACCGCGGCCGTCCTCGTCGAACCGATCCAGGGCGAGGCCGGCGTCATCATCCCCTCCGACGGCTATCTCAGGGGCGTACGCGAACTCACCCGGCGCACAAACGTGCTGTTCATCGCCGACGAGATCCAGTCGGGACTGGGCCGCACCGGCACGACCCTCGCCGTCGAGCACGAGAACGTGCTCCCCGACATGCTGCTCCTGGGCAAGGCGCTCGGCGGCGGCATCGTCCCCGTCTCCGCGGTCATGGCCGACCGCGCGGTCCTGGGCGTCCTGCACCCCGGCGAGCACGGCTCCACCTTCGGCGGCAACCCGCTGGCCGCGGCGGTCGGCTCCGCGGTGGTCGAGCTGCTCGAAACCGGTGAGTACCAGCGCCGCGCCAGGGAGCTGGGCACCGTCATGGACGCCGGTCTCGCCTCCTTGGTGGGCAAGGGGGTGGCGGGCTACCGCTGCCGCGGCCTGTGGGCCGGTGTCGATGTCGACCCGGCCGTGGGCACGGGCCGCGAGATCAGCGAGCGTCTCGCGCGCGAGGGCGTCCTGGTGAAGGACACCCACGGCTCCACCATCCGGCTCGCCCCGCCGCTGACCATCACCGGGGAAGAGATCGAATCCGCGCTGGACGCGCTCGCCCGCGTGCTGGGCTGAGCCCCCGCGGTCCCGCCGACCGGGCTGACCGGGGCGCTGGACCGCTACCGCGACACGGACCGGGACCGGGACGACCCCGCCGCCCTCGACGGCGCGCCGATCGCCCGGCCCCCGCCCTCCGTCGACACCGGGACCGGATACCCGGATCGGCCCCCTACGGGCCGTTCCCCCGTCCGCCGAACGGGGTACTGCTCGTGCGAGGGGGAGGTACGGACGCGACGGCGCCCGCCACCGCCCCGACACAGCCGACCCGGCCCCGGGAGGACCCGTGAACGATGACAACCCCGCCCAGGACCTGCCGAGGCTGCGGCTCGGCCTCTACATCGAGACGCTCAAGGCCAGAATGCCCGAGCCGCAGTACCGGCTCCTCATGGACGTCATCCGCATGTGGGCCGAGAACGGCGGCGGTACGGTGCGCCTGCGGATGGACGACGAGGAGAAGGAGCTGTTCACCCGGGACGTGCAGCGGGAGATGCTCAACATCATGGGGCTCATCGGCGCGCTCCAGCCCGGCCACGAGGACCGGGCCGACCATGTCGTCGCCGATCTCGGCGACGGCGAACACACCAGCGGCGCCCTGACCCTGGTCCCGCCCGAGGTGGCCGCCGACCCCGAACGGCTGCGCACCATGCGCGACGAACTCGACGCCAAGGCGGAGCGGCGCCAGAAGGACGAGGAAGCACTCGACGGCATCGCCAGGGCAAGCGGCATGCTGCCCGACCAGCGGGACGGTCAGGACGGCTGAACCCCTCGGAACCGTCCCGCCGTCCCGGTTGCCACGCCCCGGCGCGACGCCGCCCGTGCGCGGATCAGGAGCCCGTGCGCGACTCCAGATCGCGGCGGGTGTTGGCGCCGTAGACGCCGGTCTCGTCGCCCCGGATGCCGTACCAGAGCTGGAAGCGGCCGATGGCCTCGGCGAACGCGGCGTCGTAGATCCCGTCGACGCTGCCCCCCTCGTACACGCCGGGGACGCGCAGCAGCCGCTCCTGGACCTCGCGCACCTCCGGGCCGCTGTCGCCCTGCCGCAGCACGTCGGCGCCGGGGACCGCGGGCGCCGGGCCGACGGGCGCCCCGGGATCCGATGAGGCGGTGGCCGGAGGCGGGGCGAGGGCCGGAGGGGTCTCCTGCGGCCCGTTCCGGGCGAGCAGCAGCAGCGCGGCGGCGAGCCCCACCGCCGCCAGGCCGGCCAGCGCGACCAGGGCCGTGGTCCTGCCGCGCCCGTCGCGCCCGCCCGGACGCGGCGGCCCGGCGGGCGGTGGCGGATACGGCGGTACGGGCGGCAACTCCGCTGTCTCCTGGGCGTCCTGGGCCGGCCCCGGCCCGGACGCAGCGCCCACCGCCACCCGCTCCCAGCCCTCGCCCCGGCCGTCCTCCGGCTCGTCCGCCCGGAACGGAGCGCCGAAGTCGGACAGCGGCTTCGGTCGCCCGGGCCGCATGACATGGGTCGGTTCGAGCACTCCGCGCCGGTCCTGCGGGCGCTGCTCGGCGGATCCGGTCATCTGCGCGCATCCCTCCTGTCCGGCGCCGCCGGCCTGCCGGGCCGGCGGGATACGGGACGCTACCGCTCCCGCGCCGGACATGTGTGCGAATCGGGGTACTGGCTGGTCAGCGCCCCGGTCACCGGCTCCCGATCTCGATCAGCAGTGCCTGACCGGGGTTCAGCGTCGGCATCGGCAGCCCCGCGCCCGTGAGCACCGCGCCGGGCAGCGTGACCCAGCCCTCCAGCGCGGCCGGGAACCACGCGGGTCCCGCGATCTGATGCGCCGACGGGAGACCCGCCTCGGTGCGGATTCGTGCCCGGTAGCGCCCGCGCGGATCCAGCCCGGGCAGCCGTACGCGTCCCGACTGCCCCTCGGGGGAGGTGGCGAGCCGGGCCCAGCAGTAGAGCGCGGAACCCCGGTCGGCGGCCACCACCCCGTGCAGCACGGTCGCCTCGTCCGGCAGGTCCGCGCGCACCACCCGGCCGCCGTGCAGCAGCGGTCGCAGCTCCTTGTACAGCTCCGCCCACCGCCGCAGCTCCGCCAGCTCCCGCGGCGTGCGCGCGGTCAGGTCGTCCTCGATGCCGGCGTGCCCGAACAGCGCGGTGATCCGGCCGAACGACGCGTCGTTGGTGCGCGCCGTGGTGTGACTGCGCGGCGCGCCCACATGCGTGCCGATCAGTTCGGGCGGCAGCAGCTGACCCGTCCAGCGCTGGACGGTCTGACGCTCGACGGGATCGTTGCAGTCGGACGCCCACACCCGGTCGGTGCGGGCGAGCACGGAGAGATCGACCCGGCCGCCGCCGCTGGAGCAGCTCTCGATCTCCAGCGCGGGGTGCCGCTCGCGCAGGGTGTCGAGCAACCGGTGGACGGCGTGGGTCTGGGCGTGCACACCGGGCCGGTCCGCGCCGTCCGCGCCCTGGCGTACCGCCTCGTGCAGATCGCGGTTGTGGTCCCACTTCAGATAGTCCACCGCGTACCGGGAGATCAGGGCGTCCAGCGAGGCCAGCAGATACTCCCGGGCGCCGTCGTCGGCCACGTTCAGGACGTACTGGTGACGGGCGCTCGGACCGAGGCCCGCGGTGTACGGGCCGAGGATCCACTCGGGGTGCTCCTCGGCCAGCCGGGAGTCCAGGTTGACCATCTCCGGCTCTACCCACAGCCCGAACTGCATGCCGTGGCCGTGCACCCGCTCGGCGAGCGGTCCCAGCCCCCGCGGCCACACCGTCTCGTCCACGGTCCAGTCGCCGAGTCCGGAGGTGTCGTCGCGGCGGCCCGAGAACCACCCGTCGTCCAGGACGACGCGCTCGACCCCCGTCGCCGCCGCCAGGTCGGTCAGCTCCAGCAGCCGGTCCAGGCGGTGGTCGAAGTAGACGGCCTCCCAGGTGTTCAGCGTCAGCGGACGCGGGCTCGACGGATGCGCCGGCCGCGCCCGCAGCAGGGTGTGGAAGCGGTCCGCGAGTCCGTCCAGGCCCGCGTCGGACCAGACGAAGTGGCAGACGGGCGCCGTGTACTCGGCGCCGGGGGCGAGCCGGATCTCACCGGGCGCGAGCAGTTCACCGCCCCCGAGGACGGCGCCATGCACCCCGGCGCCCTCCGGAAGGCGCTCGGCCAGCCAGCGCTGGTCCCCGCTCCACGCCACATGCAGACCCCACACCTCGCCCGAGCGGAAACCGAAGCCGGGCACCCCGACGGTGAGCAGATAGGGCGAGTCCTGCCCCGGACGCCCCCGGCGCGTCTCGCGCACGTGCGCCCCGTATCCGAGCCGGCCCCGCTGCGGCGACCGTTCCCGGCACCACTTCCCGGTGAAGTCCATGACCTCGTCGGCCCGTTGCGGCAACGGCAGCAGGGTGGTCACCCCGGCGAGGTCGTACGGTGTGCCGTCGTCCACCGAGTCCCCGCCACCGGGCCGGAGGGGACGGGCGAGGCGGGTGGTGACACTGAGCACCCCGGACCGGTCCAGCCGGTAGGAGAGGGTGATGTCGAGATCGCTGACGCGGTCCGCGAGCCGTAGCACCAGCTCGTCCGCGCTGTCCCGGGCTTCCGTCAGCCGCACCCGCGGCGTGGTCGCGACACCGCCCCGGTGTCCCTGGTGCGCCGGGGTGCCCGACCATGTGTCGGCCTGGGTCGGCCAGACCGTGAACCGCCTCGGCCCGTCCGGCGCGTTGTGCAGCACCGCGCCCTCGGAGGTCAGGCACAGCGCGGCGAGATCCTCGTCCGTCAGCTCTCCCAGATCCTCGCCCCAGTGCAGCACACGGGGCAGCGGATCGCCGAGTTCGACGACGAAGCTCACTCCGGCCGCGCGCAGATGGACGGTCCGCGCGATGGTGCGGGTCATGCGGTTCCCCTTTGGCTGCCGTTCCTGCCGGTGGTCGTACGCTACGTGCCCCACGGGTACGCCACGGCAGTGGTGCGCCGCCAGGGCCCCGCGCGGTCCTCCCTCTCAGATGCCCGGTGTCCCGCCGTCCCCGGCCGGCCCGTCGCCGAACAGCTCCCGTACGGTGGCCCGGTGGTTGGCCCGCACATGGGCGAGGGCCTCGGCCCGTGCCCGTACCGGGTCGCCCGAGGCGATGGCCTCGTACAGGGCGCGATGTTCGGCCAGTTGCCTGGACCACCGCTCGTTGCGCCGGGTGAGCCAGCGCAGCCGTCCGCCGACCGGTTCCATCACCGAGCTCAGCAGGCTGTTGCCCGCCACGGCCAGGACGCGGTCGTGGAAGAGGGTGTTGAGGTCGGTGATCCGCTCGGCGTCCAGTGCCCGGGTGGCGGCTGCGGCCCGCTCCAGCACCTCCGCCAGCCCGGCGAGGCTCGCGCGGTCGGCGCGCTCGGCGGCGAGCCCGGCCGCGTACACCTCCAGGGCCTCGCGCAGTTCGAAGAGTTCGTCGACGTCGTCGACCGTGAGCCGGCGCACCACCGCGCGGCGCGGGGTCTCGAAGAGGACGAAGCCCTCCGCGACCAGCGCCCGGACCGCTTCGCGCACCGGGACCCGGGAGACGTCGAAGCGTTCGGCGAGTTCGCGCTCCACGAGCCGGTCGCCGGGGCGCAGCCGGCCCGCGATGATGTCCTGCCGCAGTCCGGCGAGCACGCGCTCGCGTACGGCTCCCAGCGGTTCGGGGGTCGTCATGGTCCCCATGATCCCCGACCCGCCGGTGTTTTACCGGGCCGTAACCGCCGGGACACGATCGGTGGTGATCGAGGGGTCGACCATGGGGCGCAGCTTTGGTATACCAAAACCGCCCCCATTTCCCCCACCGGGAGGCCCCGTGTCCCTCGTCGACCGTGCCGAGACCACCGGCACCACCGCGTTCGTCCCCGATCCCCGGCTCACCAACGAGGACCTGGCGCCCGCCACCACCCGCACATGGAAGGTCTTCGACCTCTTCGCGCTCTGGATGTCCGACGTCCACAATCTCGGCAACTACACCTTCGCCGCCGGGCTGCTGGTGCTCGGCATGAACGTCTGGCAGGTCTTCACCTCGCTGCTCGTCGGCTTCGTCCTCATCTATCTCGGGATGAACCTGATGGGCCGCATCGGCCAGCGGCACGGCGTCCCCTTCCCCGTGGTCAGCCGCATCAGTTTCGGGGTCTGGGGAGCCAACGTCCCGGCCCTCATCCGGGCCGTCATCGCCATCATGTGGTACGGCATACAGACCTATCTGGCCTCCGTCGCGGTCAATGTGATGCTGCTGGCGGCGCTACCCGACCTGGTCTCCTGGACGCGCCACTCCTTCCTCGGACTCGACGCGCTGGGCTGGACCTCCTTTCTCGTCCTGTGGATCGTCCAGGCGCTGATCATCAGTCAGGGCATGGAATCCGTCCGCAAGTTCCAGGACTTCTGCGGCCCGGCGATCTGGCTCGTGATGATCGTGCTCGCCGTGTGGATCCTCGCGAAGGCCGGCTGGACGATCTCGCTCACCTCCACCCCGCACCCCGTCTCCACGGGCAAGCAGGTCGCCCAGTGGTTCGGCGCGATCGGTCTGATCCTGTCGATCTACGGGACGCTGATGCTCAACTTCTGCGACTTCTCGCGCTTCGCACCCGACTACCGGACCGTCAGGCGCGGCAACTTCTGGGGCCTGCCGGTCAACTCGACGGCCTTCGTCATCGTCTCCGTCATCGTCACGGCCGGCTCCATCGAGGTCTTCGGCGAGGCGATCACCGACCCCGCGCTGCTCGTCGCCGAGGCGGGCAACACCTGGGTGCTGGTGCTGGGCGCGCTCACCTTCGCGATCGCCACGATGGGCGTCAACATCGTCGCCAACTTCGTCTCACCCGCGTACGACCTGGCCAATGTCTGGCCGCAGCGGATCAGCTTCAAGGTCGGCGGAATGATCAGCACCGTCGCCGCGCTGCTGGTCACGCCCTGGAACCTCTACTCCAACCCCGCCGTGGTCAACTACTTCCTCGGCGGACTCGGCGCCTTCCTGGGACCGCTGTTCGGCGTCATCATGGTCGACTACCACTGGGTGAAGCGCGGCCGGATCGACGTCGACCAGCTCTTCGACGCGGGGAAGGACTCCCGCTACTACTACCGCAAGGGCTTCAACCCGAAGGCGCTCCAGGCTTTCCTGCCGTCGGCCGGCGTCGCGGGGGTGCTCGCGCTCGTACCGTACTTCGGCGACATCGCCGCCTACTCCTGGTTCATCGGCACGGCCGTGTCGGCGGCGCTCTACGCGCTGCTCTGCCGTACGGAACGCGCCGCGTCCGCGGGCGAGGGGTCCGGCCACGCCTCGGCGGTGTCCGCCCCGAGCGTGGAGGTCTGAGCGGCGTGCGGATCGTCGTCACCAACTGCAACACCACCCGGGCGATGACCGACGAGATCGTACGCGGCGCCAGGGCCGCGGCCGCTCCGGGCACCACGATCACCGGTCTCACCCCGGCCTGGGGCCCCGAGTCGGCGGAGGGATGGCTCGACAGCTATCTCTCGGCGGCGGCGGTCCTCGACACCCTGCGCGGCCACCGGGAGCCGTACGACGCCGTGGTGATGGCCGGGTTCGGCGAGCACGGCCGCGAAGGGGCCAGGGAACTCGTGGCGACGCCCGTCGTCGACATCACCGAGGCCGCCGCCCATCTGGCCTGTCTGCTGGGGCGGCGCTACGGAGTCGTCACCACCCTCGACCGCGCCCGCGGCCAGATCGAGGACAGCCTGCACACCGCCGGCGTCGGCCGGAACTGCGCCGCCGTCGTCTCCACCGGGCTCGGCGTACTCGACCTGGGCGATGAGAGCCGTACCACCGAGGCGTTCCTGACCGCCGCCGCGCGGGCCAGGGACGCCGGGGCCGAGGTCCTGGTCCTCGGCTGTGCGGGCATGACCGGACTTCAGCGCACGGTGGGGGAGCGGCTCGGGATGCCGGTGGTCGACGGTGTCGCCGCCGCCGTGAAACTCGCCGAGTCCCTGGTCTCCCTGGGCCTCACCACCAGCCGTACCGGCGGCTACGCCCGCCCTCTGCCCAAACGGCGCTCCTGGTCCGCGCCCACATGAGGCACGGCGTGCCGGGCTCCGCCCACCGCCCGCGCCGTCTTCGGGGCCCCGGCCTACTTCGGGGTGTAGACGACGCCGAGCTTGTCGATCTCGTCGCCCGAGCGCCCGGTGAAGCCGCTGATCCGCCAGCCCGCGGGCGCGGTGTATGTCACGGCGTCCGAGGTGGGGGTGCCCGCCGCCAGGGCGCGCCCGCGGTCGGTGGTGAACGCGGCGGAGAAGATCCTGCTGCGGCCGTCCTTCCGGCCCTGGGTGAGGGTGACCGAGGTCAGGTGCTCGCCGGAGGCCAGGGTGAGGGAGGCGGCCGTGCCTCCGGTGCCGCCGTGGCTGAGCACGCTCCCGCCGTCGAGGGCGAGGGCGAGGCCGTCGAGCCGGGCGCCGCCGCGCAGGGTGAGGGTGCGGGGCGAGGGCGCGGCGGGCAGGGCGCCTGCGTCGTTGAAGGCGGTGCCGTGCGGGCCGCCGAAGCGGTCGGAGGCGCGGCGGTCGGCCGGCAGCGACCAGGTGAAGGCGGTGGAGTGCGGATAGTGGTCGGAGAGGTGTTTGCCCGCCGGGTCGAGGAACGCACGCCACGCGTTGGTGTAGCGGGTGGCGGTCAGCCGCAGCAGCGGGCCGCTCCGGTAGAGGACCTTGTCGACCACCTCGCAGTCGTCGCCGGGCGCGAGCGCGTCACAGACGAGTGCGTCGCTTCCGGCGGCCGGCGCCGAGCCGCCGCGCGCCAGCTGCACCCAGGCGTCGGTGAGGCCGTTGTCCGAGACGAGCGTGCGGATGTTGTCACCGGTGCGGGTGTAGCGGGTGTTGGTGTCGCCCATGACGATCACGGCGTTGGAGTCGCTGTTGGCCTGGATGAACCGGGAGAGCTGGGTGATGTTGGCGCGGCGCGCGGCCAGTGCGGCGGCCGTGGTGTCGGCGTTGGTGTGGACGTTGTACACGTCCACGGACACCCCGGCGGCGAGCCGGACGCGGGCGAGCGAGAACCCCTTGGGGGTGAGGCAGTCCGTACCCGTGCAGTCGTTCCAGCGGACCCGCTCGAAATCCTCGAAGGAGTGGTCGGAGAGGGTGTTGAGCCCGTCCCCGAACGCCGCGCCGCCACTGGTGGCGGTCCGGTAGGGATGGGTGTCGTTCGCGTACAGCGAGGCGTGATAGTTGAAGTCCTCCTGCACGTTGACGATGGCGTACGGCGCCAGCCGCTTCCCGATGAGCGGTGTGTTGACCTCGGGATCGCCGTCACCGAGCCCGAGCGGCAGCCCGGCGATGTTGTACGTGAGGACGGTGAACGCACCGGATTCACCGGCGGCGGCCGAGGCGGGCGCCGCACCGGCGCCGGCCGCACCGGTGAGCGCGAGGACGCCGGCGACCAGGACGCCGGCCAGTCTTCGGATCGGGATTGGCATCGTGGGGGCCTCTTCCATGAGGTGCGGGGGTACGGGCGTACCCGCCCGGCCGCGCCGGCCGGACGACCACTGTCTACGGTGAAGTAACGTGCAAAGCAAGGGAGTTGGGAAATTCTTCCTGCGCTCGTCCGCTCGTCCGCTCGCGCGCTGGACCGCTCGTCTCCTCGCTCCGCACGGTGAGGAGGCGATGGCGGCGGCGGCCCGGCGGGTCGGGTCCCGGTGGCCTCCCCGCCGAAGCTCCCCCCCTCGAAGCGCCCGTCGTTTTCAAGGAATCCCCATCCGATCTTGCATAATCATGTGCGAGAATGCATACTCTTCCTATGTCTAAGGTTCTTACCTCCCTGCCCACCGGCGAACGCGTCGGCATCGCCTTCTCCGGCGGCCTCGACACCTCCGTCGCGGTCGCGTGGATGCGCGACAAGGGCGCCGTCCCGTGCACCTACACCGCCGATATCGGCCAGTACGACGAGCCCGACATCGCGTCGGTGCCCGGCCGGGCGGAGGCGTACGGCGCCGAGATCGCGCGCCTGGTCGACTGCCGTGCGGCACTGGTCGAGGAGGGCCTGGCCGCACTCGCCTGCGGCGCGTTCCACATCCGCTCGGGCGGTCGCGCCTACTTCAACACCACCCCGCTGGGCCGCGCCGTGACCGGCACCCTGCTCGTCCGGGCGATGCTGGAGGACGACGTACAGATCTGGGGCGACGGCTCGACGTTCAAGGGCAACGACATCGAGCGGTTCTACCGTTACGGTCTGCTCGCCAACCCGCACCTGCGCATCTACAAGCCGTGGCTCGACGCGGACTTCGTCACCGAGCTGGGCGGCCGCAAGGAGATGTCGGAGTGGCTGGTGGCCCATGGGCTGCCGTACCGCGACAGCACCGAGAAGGCGTACTCGACCGACGCCAATATCTGGGGCGCCACCCACGAGGCCAAGACGCTGGAGCACCTCGACACGGGCGTGGAGACCGTCGACCCGATCATGGGCGTCCGCTTCTGGGACCCCTCGGTGGAGATCCTCGCCGAGGACGTGACGATCGGCTTCGACCAGGGCCGCCCGGTGACGGTCAACGGCAAGGGGTTCGCCTCCCCGGTCGACCTGGTGATGGAGGCGAACGCGATCGGCGGACGCCACGGCATGGGCATGTCGGACCAGATCGAGAACCGGATCATCGAGGCCAAGAGCCGCGGCATCTACGAGGCGCCCGGCATGGCGCTGCTGCACGCCGCGTACGAACGTCTCGTCAACGCGATCCACAACGAGGACACCCTCGCCCACTACCACAACGAGGGACGCCGCCTCGGCCGCCTGATGTACGAGGGCCGCTGGCTGGACCCGCAGGCGCTGATGGTCCGCGAATCGCTCCAGCGCTGGGTCGGATCGGCGGTCACCGGCGAGGTGACCCTGCGACTGCGGCGCGGCGAGGACTACTCGATCCTGAACACCACCGGCCCCGCGTTCAGCTACCACCCGGACAAGCTGTCGATGGAGCGCACCGAGGACTCGGCGTTCGGCCCGGTGGACCGTATCGGTCAGCTCACCATGCGCAACCTCGACATCGCCGACTCGCGCGCCAGGCTCGAACAGTACGCCGGCCTCGGCATCGTCGGCACGACCCACCCCGCGCTGATCGGCGCCGCCCAGGCGGCCGCGACCGGGCTGATCGGCACCATGCCGGAGGGCGGCGCCGAGGCCATCGCCTCACGCGGCGAGGTGTCCGGCGACGACGAACTGCTGGACCGCGCCGCGATGGAGTTCGGCACCGACTGACCGACCGACCGGCACGCGACCGGGACGCCGGGGCCCCGTACGGTTCGACGGGAGAGGGCCTGGCGTCCCGGTCGTCGCCCGGCGTCCGTGCGGGGCGGCGCCGGGCGCTGCTACGGCCCGGCGCGAACAGAGTGGTGAATCATTCTTACAATGAATTCATATTCTGATGAAAAGTGTAATTGATCGAGTCTGTGTTTTATGGCGTACCGGGCGTGGGCGGGGTACGCTCTGTGTGCATCGGGATGAAATCCTGCGAGATATCCCGCTCCGCCGCACGGCGTGGCGTGCGTCTCTCCCCTCGTTTCGTATGAAGGACAGCAGGAGGCGATCCTGGTGAATCCGGAAACGATTCTTCTCTCGACATTCACTCCGGACGGCCGAGAAGATCCCTATCCAGCTCTCGCGGAACTCCGGAAAATCGCTCCGGTCCACTACAGCCAAGAGCTGGATTCATATTTCCTGACGCGTTTCTCCGACTGTCACGCGGCTCTGAGGAACCCGCTCCTCCGCACTCCGGATCTCGAATGGTTCCACCGCGAGGTGGCCGCCGGCCGGGAGCACCCGGCCGCGGAATTCTTCTACTCCTCCATCCTCCGCGCCAATTCCCCGCTCCATGACCGCATGCGCCGGATGGTCGGCGCGGAGTTCAGCGCCCGGCACATGGCCGTGCCGGGACCGACCGTGGAGAAAATCACCCACGAGGTGCTGGACGGATTCGCCGACGCGACCTCCGGGGGCGGCACGGCGAACTTCCAGGACATGGTGGGATACCCTCTCCCGGTCGCCGTGGTGGGCGCGCTCATCGGCGTACCCCGTGACGAACAGGAACGGTTCTACCGCTACGGCCGGGACGCCGGCCGCATTCTGGAGCCGGTGCGCTCACCGGACGACTGGAAGCGCGCCGACCTGGCGGTGGAGACCCTCCGGGAATACTTCACCGAACTTCTCAGGCGCCGCCGCGCACACCCCGCCGACGGTCTCGCCTCCACACTCCTCGCGATGCGCGAATCCGCTGACGAGCCGCTCGGCGAGCGGCAATCGACCGACATATTGCTCCTGGTGTTCGTGGCCGGCTTCGAGAAATCGCGATCCCGAACACCACCAGGAACCCGACGCGTTCAGGGTGCGGCGAAAGGACACCAAGGTCCTCAGCTTCAGCGGGACCGCGCTTCTGCCTCGGCGCGGCGCCGGCCCGTATGGAAGGCGCGGCCCTGGTACGCCAGATCCTGCCGCGCTTCCCGGACTTGGCGCCGGCCGGCCCCGCGGTGCGCCGCGACTCGGTGAGCCTGCGCACGTTCGACGTACTCCCGCCGTCCACCAGCGGCTGAGCGTCGGCCGCGTGCCTCCGGCGGATCGCGGCACCCCCTTCCGGCGGCCGGATCGGTCCGTAAGCCCACGTCCCCCGCCGACGCCCCGGGACAGGCCCCCAGAAGGGACCGCAGATGAACTTCCTGCACACCGAACGCTCGACCCTCGAAGCGTTCATGCCCGGACTCGACACCGACCTCGCCCAGCACCCGCTCATGGAGCTGGAGCGCGCGCCCAGCCCGGCGATCGCGCACTTCCGTACCGCGGGAGGCCCCGCGCTGCTGGTGCCCGTGAGCAACGGGGGCAGCGGAGCGACCCCCCTCCAAGCGGTCCGGGCGCAACGCGCCATCGGGTCCCGCTGCCCCTCACTCGCGGTCGCCACCACCATGCACCACTTCTCGGTCGCGGGCCTGGTCAGGGCGGCCCGGGACGGCACCGGGATGGAGACACCGCTGCTGGAGACCATCGCCGCCGGACATCTGCTGCTGGCCTCCGGCTTCGCGGAGGGCAACACCGGCCAGAACATCCTCCGCCCGCACATCACCGCCGAACTGGTCGCCGGACGGGTGGTGCTCAACGGCCGCAAGGCGCCGTGCAGTCTCTCGCGCTCCATGGACCTGCTGACGGCGTCCGTCGTGGTGAAGGACACCGAAGGGGTCGGCCGGCTCGCCATCGCGCTCATCCCCTCCGGAACACCCGGCCTGGAGATCCGGCCGTTCTGGCGGACATCGATCCTGGCCGGCGCCGAGAGCGACGAGATCGTCCTCACCAATGTGGAACTGGACCCGCAGATGGTGGTGGTCACCGACGTGACCGCCGACGCCGTGCCCGACGCCGTCAACATCGCCGGGTTCCTCTGGTTCGAACTGCTGCTGACCGCCGGCTACCTCGGCATCATCAGCGGACTCGTCGAACGGGTCCTCGATCACCGGGCCGGAGCGGGCGAGGACCCCGGCCCCTACCTGGTCGACACCGACGCGGCGATGCTGGCCGTGGAGGCCGTCGCACGCGCCATGGACACCGAGGAGTGGACCGACGCCCTCCTGGTCAACGCCCTCACCGCGCGCTACGCGGCCCAGGACGCGATCTCCCGCACCGCCCACACCTGCCTCACGGCGCTCGGCGGCATGGCCTTCATCAGCTCGCCCGACGGCAGCTACCTCGCCTCGGCCGCCACCGCCCTCGCCCACCATCCCCCCGCGCGCAGACGGATGGCCCGCCCACTGCGGGACTTCCTCGACGGCCGGCCCCTGCGGATCGGCTGACGCACCGCCTCCACCTCTCCTCATCACGCGACAAAGACGAACAGGTGGCCTCATGCAGCGAGACGCCAACACACCCCGCCGACGGCCCGGCGACGCGCCGCCCGGCCTGTCCGGCGACTACCGCGTCGAGGTCCTGCCCAGCATCGAAAACCTCTCCCGCGCGATGTGGGAGGACCTCGCCCCCGCCGACGACCCCATGTGGTCCCGGGCCCTGTTCACCGCCATGGAACGCGGCGGCATCGGCCCCGACGGCTACGCCTACATCGTCGTACGCCGACGGGCCGCCGTCCGCGCCGTACTGCCCGTCTGCCGGTTCAGGGAGCTGCGGCTCGACGGCCTCGTGGGACCGGACGAACGACGCTTCCTGACCCCCGTCGGCCGGCTGTTCCCCGGGCTGCTGCGGGTGCCGACGCTGCTGTGCGGCAATCTCCTGGGACAGGGGCACGTACTCACCCCCGGCGGCCGACCGGGGCAGACGGTCCAACGGCTCCTCATCGACGCGGCGCTCGACTACGCCCGCCGGGAGCGGCTGGGCACCGTGGTGTTCAAGGACTTCGCCCCCGCCGAGCTGCGACCGCTCCGCGCGGCCCTGCGCCGCTCCGGCTTCTTCTTCGCCCCCGGACTGCCGGACACCGAACTACGCCTCGGCCACGGATCGTTCGACGGCTACCTCGAAGCGCTCCCGGCCAAACCGCGGCGCAACGCCCGGAGCAAGATGCGTAAATTCCGGGCCCGTCCCGGCCTGCGGATCGAAATCCTCGACCAGTTCGCGGAGCTGTTGCCCCAGATCCTCGCGCTCTACCGGCAAGTGATGGAGCGCGCCGACCAGTTCCTCGACATCCTCGACGCGCCGTTCTTCGACGCCGTGCACGCGCAGAGCGAGCCGCGCCGACGCCTCGTCGCCTGTTTCGAGGGGGACACCCTGGTGGCCTTCCTGCTCTGTCTCTTCGCCGGGTCGGGAGCCGTCGGAGCCCGGATCGGCCTGGACTACCGGCTCGCCCACGAAGCCCGGCTCTACCACATCGTCCACTACGCGGCGATCGACCTCGCCCTCACGTCCGGATGCGACCACATCCGGTTCGCCCAGACCGCCTACCTCCCCAAAATGGAACTCGGCTGCGACCTGGTCCCACAGTCGTACGCGATCACCCATCTGCGCCCGGTGCGCCGTGCCGTACTGCGCCGGACACTACCCCGGACACTGGCGGCCGCGCGGACACGGGCGCTCGGCCCGCGCCTGGCCGCGGTGACGGATACGCCGGCCCTCAGCTCTCGTCCGCACTTCCCTCCCGACGCAGAACGGCCGGCCGATGCCCCGAGTTGACACGCAGTTGTCCATCGCCGCCCCGCCCGAAACGGCCTGGGCGGCCGTGGTCGACGTGGAGAGCTACCCACGGTGCATGGAGAACGTCGAATCGGTCGTGGTCACCCACCGGACCGACGAGTTCCGCCGCACGACGGCCTGGTCGGTCCGGCTCAAGGGCTCGCTGCTGCGGTGGACCGAGGAAGAGGTGATCGATCCTGCGGCACGCCGCTTCGACTTCCGCCAAGTCAGCGGTGACCTGGGTGAGTTCACCGGTCACTGGTCCGTCACCGCGGCGCCCGGCACGGGCAGCGTCGTCCGTCTGTACGTGGATTTCGACATCGGTATCCCACTGCTCGCGGAGATGCTCAACTCGGTCGCCGCCGACGCGCTGCGGGAGAACGCCGCGCAGATGATCGCCGCACTGGAACAGCGGCTGCTGGCCGCCACCGGCTCCGGGCGGCCGGAGGACGCCGCACGGACCATATCCGTGGCCGCCCCGGAATCCGATCCTGATCCCGATCCCGCACTCCGGCCCGATCCCCGGCCCGATCCCGCAACCCGGTCCGCATTCGAGGCCGTACCGGCAAAGCCAGCGCCCGGGGCCGCCCCCGAGGGCACGGTCGCGTCGACGGATCCGCTCCCTCGACCGGGTCCGGAGGACACACCGTGACAACACCGCCCCCGGCGAGCCCGATCGACGCCGACCTCACCTTCGACCGGATCCGGCGCCACCTCTCCGCCAAGCTCGCACTGGCCGGCAGCTTCGCCGGGAACGGGGCCGTCGAGGCGAGCGCCGACGGCTGCCGGGTCAGACTGTCGGACGGCCGCTCGGTGCTCGACTTCGGCTCGTACGCCGTCACCCTGCTCGGCCACCGCCACCCGGCCGTGGTCGCCGCCGTCCGTCGACAGCTCGACACCATGCCCACCTCGACCCGGAGCCTGGGCAACCCGGTCGCGGCGGAGGCCGCCGCCCACCTCGCCGACTACTTCGGAAACACACTGCCCAAGGTCCACTTCGGACTCAACGGCGCGGACGCGGTGGAGGTCGCGGTGAAGCTCGCCCGGCTCGCCTCCGGCCGGGACCGCGTGGTGGCGGTACGCGGCGGCTTCCACGGCAAGTCGCTCGGCGCACTCGCGCTGACACACCACCCCCTCTACCGCACAGGTCTGCGCGGCTGCTCCGTGGACGTCGTCCACGTGGCCCCCGACGACCCCGGCGCCGTACGCGCCGAAGTCGCCTCGGCGGACGTGGCCGCCCTCGTCTTCGAACCGGTGCAGGGCGAGAACGGGGCGCACTGCCTTCCACCCGACGTGCTGCGCCAATGGTGCGCGGACGCCGCCCGGCACGGCACCTTCGTGATCGCCGACGAGATCCAGTGCGGGCTGCGCAGATGCGGCGAGCGCTCGGTCGCCCTGGCCGAAGGGCTCCCGGTCGACGCGGTGCTGGTCGGCAAACCGCTGGGCGGAGGCGTCGTACCGCTGTCCGCGGTGGTCTGCTCCGAGGAGCTGTACGCGCCGCTCGACGCGGACCCCTTCCTCCACTCCGCCACCTTCGGAGGCCATCCGCTGAGCTGCGGCGCGCTGCCCGCCGCACTGACGGCCATCGAGGAACTGGCACCGCGCGGAGCGGAACTGGCCCGGCTCCTCGGACAGATCCTGGACGACCTCCACCACCGCTACCCGCGTCTGATCCGTGCGGTCGGCGGCCGGGGACTGCTCCGGGGGATCGACCTGGACACACCGCGCACGGCGGGGCTGGTCGTCATGGAACTGGCCGCGGCCGGACTCCTGGTGTCGCCCTGTCTGAGCAGGCCGACCACCGTGCGTCTGCTGCCGCCGCTGACCAGCACCGAGACGGATCTCGCGGAGGCCGCCCACATCCTCGACTCCGCGATGGCCGCGGCCGCCCGAAACGTCACGAGCGGACCACGACGGACCGCCCCGCCGCCCCCCGCCGCCACCTGAGCCAGGAAAGGAACGACCGACATGCCCAACCGCGAGGAACTCGCCCTGATCCTGCGCACCGCCGTGGCGGACGTACTCGGCACGGAGATCGACGAGATCGGCGAAACCACCGACCTGATCACCGACTACGGCATCGACAGCCTCGAACTGATGGAGATCGGAGCCCGGTTGGAGAGAAACCTCGACCTGCCGATCGCGATCGAGGACCTCACCCGCACCCAGTCCATCGGTGAGGCCATCGACCTGCTGGAAGCCAGATCGGCCGACCGCGCGTGAACGGGCCCCGCCGCCCGGGACGCGTGCGCGTCGCCGTCACCGGAATCGGCGTGAAGTCACCGGCCGGCAACACTCCCGACGAGGTGTTCGCCACACTGCTGGCCGCCACGCCCACCGCGACCGTCGTTCCGGGGCTGGTCGAGCGGGGGATGGCGGTGCGCTTCGCCTGTCTCGTACCGCCCTTCGACACCGACGCCTACATCAGCCGCCGCGAAGCGCGCCAGATCGACCGTCCCACCGAACTCGTCCTGTGCGCCGCCGCCGACGCCGTCACCGACGCGTCGCTTCCCCCGGAACTGGCGCGGGAGCGGGCGGGGGTGCAGCTCGGCACAGGAGTCGGCGGCCTCGCCAGCATGGAGGCGACCACCCGGGACCACAACGACCGGCCGTCGGCCATGCCCGTCCACACCGTGCCCCGCACCATGGCGAACTCGGCCTCCTGCCGTATCGCCATGCGTCACGGATTCCAGGGCGACTGCACCACGTACGCCACGGCCTGCGCCAGCGGCACCACGGCCATCGGCGAGGCGGCACGCCGCATCCGTGACGGTCAGCTGGACGTGGCGCTGGCCGGAGGTGTCGACGCACCCGTCACACCGGTCATCATGGGCGGCTTCCACCGGCTGCGGGCCCTGTCCGTACGCAACGAGGCACCCGAGCGGGCCAGCCGCCCCTTCGACGCGGACCGGGACGGCTTCGTCATCGGGGAGGGCGCCGCGGTACTCGTCCTCGAACGCTGGGACATGGCGCACGCCCGTGGCGCCAGGATCTACGGCGAGGTCGCCGGCTACGCCTCCACCTGCGACGCCTTCCACATCGTGGCTCCCCGGCCCGACGGAGAACCGGCGAGCCGGTGCATGCGGCTCGCGATCGCCGACGCCGGATACGCCACGGGGGACATCGGGCACATCAACGCCCACGGCACCTCCACCGTCCTCAACGACCAGTCGGAGGCGCGTGCCATCGCCCGCTGTTTCGACGGCCACTCACCGCCCGTCACGGCCATGAAGGGCGTCACCGGCCATCTCGTCGGAGGCTCCGGCGCCCTGGAGGCCGCGCTCTCCCTTCTCTGCGCCGCCCGGGGCCTGGTACCTCCCGTGGCGAACCTGCGCTCCAGCCCCGAAGCCGCCCTGGTGAACCTGGTCATGGGCGCCCCGCGTCCGGTGGCGCCCGCTCCCGTGCTGTCCAACTCCTTCGGATTCGGCGGGCAGAACAGCTGCCTGGTGCTGACCCCGGGAAGCGACCGCCCCGCCACGACCCGCGCATCGTCGTAACCACCCGCCCCCTCATCGACCGGAAACGATGCCCCATGCGAATCCTTGTCACCGGCGCGACCGGCGTGGTCGGCACCGAGGTCGTCTCCTGTCTCCTCACGTCCGACCGCCCGCCGCACCTGTCCCTCACCCGCGTGGCCCGCCGCCCCGACGCCGGCCCCGTCGTGTGCTGGGACATCGGCAACGGGCCGCCGCCCGCGGAGCTCGGCGGGCACTGGGACGTCATCGTGCACGCCGCGGCCTCCACCCGCTGGACGCTCAGCAGGGAGGAGGCCGTCACCGCGAACATCCGGCCGCTCCGGGCGGTACTGGACCTCGCCGACCCGAGTACCCATCTCGTCCACATCTCCACCGCCTACGTCGCGGGCGACCGTGACCTCGAAGATCCCCGCAGCGCCCTCTTCGACGGATACCGCAACGGTTACGAGTGGTCAAAGGCCCTGGGCGAGAGCATCGTGCGGGAAACACACCGGGGGCCCCTGACACTGGTCCGCCCGCCGCTGGTCGTGGGCCGTCGGCACAGCGGCGAGATCGCCCGTTTCTCCGGGCCCTACACCCTCCTCCAGGCACTCGTCTCCGGTCTGGCCGCCGTGGTGGTCGGCGACCCCGACGGCTACGCCGAGATCAGCCCCGTCAACGACGTCGCGGCAGCCGTCACCGCCGCCGTACTGTCCACCCCGCCCGCCACCCCGCGCACGGAGGTGATCGCGGGCGGCCTCGCCAGCCTGAGACTCGCCACGCTTCTCGACATCACCTGTCGCACCATCAACGAGTGCCGGGCCGAGGCCGGGGTCGCGCCGATCGCTCGGCCGCCCATTGTCTCCGGCGACAGCTGGGACCGGTTCTTCCTGCCGCTCGCCGAGCAGTACCTCTCCCCGTTCCAGAGCCAGGCCGTCAAACTGCTCGCCATGTTCCAGAGCTACACCAGCATGAACACCCCTTTCGAACCCACCTGGCCCGTCGAAGCGCCAGGAGAGGTCATGGCGGCCTCCGTACGTCACTGGGCCGCCCGCAAACCCCGTCTGGCGCTGGCAAGTCCGGTTCCCTGGAAGATGATCGGCACGCCCCGCTGAGAACATGTGCCGGGGAGGATCCGCAACGGTGCCGGGCGACGCCGAACGAGACGATCGCCGCCGCGCCCTCGCGGCGGCGCGTTCAGCCCGTTCCGGGAACGGGCTTCGCCGCCGCCCCCGCGTACCTGGCGTGAACGTGACGGCCGGTGGACCCCGAGCGGCCGGCGCACCACACGCGCCCGGCACGCGTCAGACGCTCCAGGCGAGACGGAACAGTTCGGCGCGCTCCTCCGGTGACTTCTCCGCGTGGTGGGTCTGTTCGTGCCGCCGGGTCACCACCGTCGTGTCGATGATCGCGTCACCGACCAGCCGGCGGGCCAATGAGGACTTGTCGAGTACGTCGATCACCGCGGCGATGTCGTGCGACAACACGGTGACCTGAGAAGCCGCACGCTGCTGATCGGTCAGCGTTCCCGGGTCGTCGGTGACCTCCACCGGCAGTGGCGCCCGCGTCGTGATGCCCTCCAAGGCGAGCGCGAGCACGGCGGCCGAGGCGGTGTAGACGTTGGCGGACGGGTCGATGATCTTCACCTCGAAGTTCGCCCCATGGGGGTTGCCGGGGCCGCCTCGCAGGAAACGCACAGCGGCCTCACGGTTCTCCAGGCCCCAGCAGGCGTGGGCCCCGGACCACAGGCCGGGCGCCAGACGCTCGCCGGAGAGGACCGAGCCGGTCAGCAATCCCTGAATGTCGGACAGCCCGTTCACGACACCGCTGATGGCCGCGCCGCCCTCGGCCGTCATGCCGTACGGTCCGTCGCCTCCCTGGAACAGGCTCTTTCCGTCGCGAGTGAGCGAGAAGTGCTGGTGAGCGCCATTGCCAAGGCCCCCCGGAAAGGGGACGGGAGAGAACGACGCCCGCAGTCCGTGCCGCCGGGCGACCCTGCCGACCAGGATCTTGGCCAGCACCACGCTGTCGGCGCCCTCGACCGGTGAAGCAGGCGGGAGAGAGAACTCGAACTGGTTACGGCCGTACTCGCAGTGCACCTGCTCCATCCCGGAGCCGACGGCAGCCGTCGCGGCGAGCAGATCGGCGAGGAAGTCCTCGTGGTCCAGCAGGCCGGTCACGCCGTACGGCACCCACGAGGTGTCCTCCAGCGCCGAACCGTCCGGCGCGACCAGGACGAATTCCAACTCGTGCCCGACACATGCCTCCAGGCCGGCGTCCGCGAGCCGGAGCCCGACGGCGCGCAGCAGCCCGCGAGGGCATCGCGGGTCGCGTTCGCCCGACTGCGCGAAGAAGTCCGTCGGTCCCCAGGCCAGGCCGCCGCCCAGATCCCGCACCGCCCCGAGATCCAGCCGCAGCCGCAGGTCCCCGACCGCGCCGATCGAATCGATGGACGCGATATCCCCGTCGGCGCAGAACACGTGCCAGACCTCTGCGGCACCCATACCGCTCCGGTGGAAGGCGCCCAGGCGCGCGACCGGGACGCTCTTGGCGAGGGTGAGGCCGGCCGAGTTGACGGCCGTTCCGATGACGGTCCGCACATCGGATTGCGTGATTTCCTCATGTACTGCGCTGATCTCGGCGATATCTAAGTTTCGCGGTTCTTTGTCCATGTGGTGCATCATGCACCCGGCCGCCGTCGGCTGAGGGACGGCGGCATCCCCCCTCCGACGGCCGGGCGCGAGAATCCCGGTCCGGTGCCTCCGTGCTGGAAGGGGCGGTGGTGCGGGATTCGGCCCCGCCGGGTGTGTCCTGGTGGGCCGAACGGAACCGGGCCGGGCCGTGCCGGCGGGCAGGGGCAGGTCGGGCGTGCGGAGCGGCTCGGGCGGCGCGCGTAGCGCGGGAGGCGGCGAGGCGTACCTCTGTGCGCCGTCGGCCGCGCGGACCCGGCGTCAGCGGGGGGCCGACCGGGGTTTCTCCCGCACGGACAGGCCGAGCCGACTGCGGCCGGCCGCACTCTATGGCCGGTGGGTCGGGTCCTGTGGTGGTCCTTCTCCAAGCGGTGGAGCTGGATGCATGTCGATGATCTGGTTGATGCCTATGTACACGTCCTCGACGATCCGGGCGTGGTCGACGCGGAGGTGTTCGTCATCGCGGATGATCAGCGTCCGGCCGGGTTGGACGTGCCGCGTGCCGCTGTGTGCGCGGTGGGCTGGACGGGCGGGATCGCCGTGGAGCCGCGGAGGCGGGTGGCATGATGTAATTGGCCGCCGACCAGGACGAGTTGGTCACCGGTGCAAAGGCTCGCAGTAGGCTCGGCTGGCCTCCCCGCCATGTCTCCTTCGCCGATGCTCCCGAGCGGCACTACCGGGTCTGTGAGGCCGCGCAACCGGCGGCCTGAGCGTGGGGCGACGAACGGCGGTGCGCGGTGTGCCCGTGTGCGGAGCCGATATCGCGCGACCGGGGTGCGGCGCGCCGGCGATCCCCGACGCCGCTGGCTTGCGCTGGTCGGCGCGGGTGTCGCTCAGGGCCTGAGTTCCGGCATCGGGATGGGGTGGTGCTCCTGCCGGTGCTCCTGCCGTACGGAGGTTCTTCCCGGCGGTTGCCGTACGCGGGCAGGGGCGAACAGCTGCTCGGGGGAGGGGCGGATTACCGTGCGGCGGGGGGCTGGTCCTGTGCGCGGGCGCGCAGGAGGAGGGCGATCCAGCTGCGGTAGGGGCGCCAGGCGTCGGCGATCCGGGCGAGTCGGCGTGGGTTGTCGGCGATGGCGGTGTCGAGTTGATAGGCGTCGGCCATGGCGCGGTGCACGCGGGGTTCCGCGGTCGGGAAGACGTCGGGGTGGCCGGCTCCGCGGATGAGGATCAACTCGGCGGAGAACGGCCCGATGCCGGGTAGTTCCCGGAGCGCGGCGAGGGCGTGCTCGGCGGGCTGGGCGCGCAGTTCGTCGGCGTCGAGGTATCCGTCCAGGGCGGCCTCGGCGATCGCGTGCAGGCGCTGGATCTTGATGCCGGTGAGGCCGGGGATGTGGTCGAGGGAGCGCAGTACGGCCGGAGCGGGGAAGGCGTTGAGCCGTCGGCCTGCGACATCGAGGGCATGACCGTGCTGTTGTGCCAGGCGGGCCTTGACGGTGGCGGCCTGGGACGTGCGGATGCGGTTGCCGATGATGGTCCAGGCAGCCGCTTCGTAGGGGGAGGGGAAGCAGACGGGGCGCAGTCCCGGGTAGTCGGCCTGGAGACCGGCCACTATCGGATCGTTGTCGGCGAGGGCGGGAAATCCGGTGCCGTCGATGTCGAGGGAGAGGATGCGGCTGATCTGGCCCAGGGCGTCGGGCGGCTTACGGCCGTCGTCAGTACGGACGGTGATCTCCGCGCTGACCGTGCCGGGCTTTCCGTCCGCTGTCTCTTCCTCTTCCTGCCGTAGTGCGCAGCCGATCACGGAGACGCTGTCGTCGGCGGGGAAGGCCAGGCGCAGCACCTGGTCGGCCGCGGGGCCGTAGGAGGCGGGGGTGAAGCCTCCCAGGAACCGGATGGACGAGTCGAGGGAGAACGGTCCCGCCGGGGTGAGGGTGAGGGTGGTCATCGTGGGGCTCCGTGGACGGTCAGGACGTAGCCCTCGGGACCGGCGAAGGAGAACATCGGGCCGAACGGGCTGTCGGTGACCGGGGTGAGGACGTGGACGCCGTTCGCGGTGAGCTGTTCGTACAGGGCCCGGGCGTCGGGTGTGCTGAACCAGAGCGCGACGCCGAGACCGGGACGGCCGGCGTCCAGGTCGGTGCCGGGCAGCGGCCGGCGCACGGCGAACGGGATCGGCTCGGTGTCGAAGACGACAGCCCCGGGGGGTGAGACGGCGCTGCGGCGCAGGCCGAGGTGGTTCTCGCAGTAGGCGGCTGCTGCCTCGACGTCACGAACCTGCAGGGCGACGAAGTCGGGTCCGTCGATGCCGATGGACATGAGTGCTCCTCGTTTGGATGTCAGGGTTTTGACATTGCCGACGGTAGGATCATCGCGCTTGTATGTCAAACTACTGACATGCAGGAACGCGGGCCGCAATGGCCACACCCCGCCGAGGACGTGACCGATCACGTGGGATACCGCCTCAAGCGCGCGCACGCCGCCCTGCGTGGCGCCATGGACAAGGCGCTGCGCGAGCTCGACCTGACTGTCCCGCAGTACTCCTGCCTGGAAGTTCTGGCGCTGCGCCCGGGCCTGTCCAACGCCGAGCTCGCCCGCGCCACTTTCGTCACCCGGCAGTCCATGAACGTCGTACTGCGGGCGTTGCAGGAGGCGGGCCTGATCACTCGCCCGGACACGGTCGACCACGGTCGGGCCCGCCCCGTCAGCCTCACCGGCCGCGGTCGCGACCGTCTCGAAGCGGCCCAAGCTCGTGTCTACGCCATCGAGGCGCGCATGATCCGGGCGATCCCCGGCAGGCGCCTGGCCGTCCTCCTTGAGGACCTCGACCGTCTGACCCAAGCCCTCAACGAGTAAGGGGCGGCCTCGATCCATCCTTTGCCCGCGCCACCCGCTCTGGTTGGTGAGGCGAGCGGAAGGAGGGGGTATAGCCACCCGGCCGTGCGGATCGGCCGTGCGGATCGGCCCGGCGAGGGCGTGGGGAGCGGCCCCACCGGGGCGGTCCGCTCGCCGTCGAAGTCCCCGCTCAACGTCGTCACCGTGCAGCACACGTGATAGTTCGCCGGTACGAGCGTGCTGATCAACGCCGCCTGCCCGGCCGGGCCGCGTCCGATTTCACCGATGTGGATGCGCATGCGCGCCCGTGGGGCCGAGGGGCGCGGGCTGAGCGCGGGGGCGCTTGACCTCCTGGTCCGACTGAGCGCCGCGCCCGATGATGGGATCAGCATCGGGGAGTTGGCGCAAGCGGCTGGGGTCAGTTCGCGCAATGTCACCGGACTGGTCGACACCCTCGAACGCGATGGGCTGGTCGAGCGGGTGGCCGACCGGCGCGACCGTCGTTCGGTCCTGGCTCGGATCACCCCCGCCGGGCTGGCCTGGATGGAGTCCTTCCGCCGCCCCACCCAGGTCGCCATGGCGGCGGTCTTCCGGGGATTCTCGCCGGCCGAGCTGACTCAGCTGCGGCATCTGTGCCTGCGTCTGGTCGAGAACCAGCGTCAACTCGACCAGTACCTGAGCCGTGCCGACGGCGCGAACACCCAGCCGTGAACCGGACTTCCACCGCCCGAAGAAACGACCGAAGGACCGAACCACGATGACATCCCGGACCTGGACCTGGACCCGGGAGATCGTCCGGAGCTATCACGAGGCCAGGTTCGGTGGAGACGTATCCGCGGCCGTAGCGCGCCTCGCCGAGCCGTTCACTTTCCAGAGCCCGCTGATGAGGTCCGAGGACCCGGCCGGCCATCTGGCTGGGCTCCCCGGCTTCCTCCAGGTGGCCACTGGAGTCGACATGATCAGCGAACTGTACGGAGAGCGCGAGGCCACACTCGTCTACGACGTGCATACCGCCACACCGGCCGGTACCCAGCGCACCGCCGAACACTTCCGCCTCGACAACGCCGGAATCACATCGATCATGCTGATCTTCGACGGAGTGCCCTGGCAGGCGACGATGGCCATGATGAGCCAGCACACCACCGATCACGGGGACGAATCCTTCGCTGCTCCCGCAGTTTGATCAACAGTTTGATCGACTCCCGAGAGCTGCTTCCGGGCCGATCGCTGCGGTTCCGTATGAGCGTCCTCTTGGTGTCGGCGCGGCCCTGTAATTCGTTGAAGATCCTCTGTCAGGAGCCGATCAGCTGTCAGCGGCGGAACAGGCCGGACACCATACCCATGGCCCGTTCCGCCCTGGCGGCGTTGGCGGCGTTCTTCCCCAAGATCTCGACTCCGCTTGGCCGGGGAGACCTGCTGCGCTCAACGTGGGCTCCCTGCCTCCGCCTTGCGGTCCACGGCACCGGATCGTGGCCGCTGATCCGGGCCGGTCCGATCCAAAGGTTTTTAGGTGGTGGCGGGGAGGAGGGCGGCCATGAGCCGTTGGGTGAGGGATTGGATGTGGGGTGTGGTGGCGGCGGCGGGGGTGGTGATGAGGACGGCCTGTGTGGTGATGAGCGGGGGGCCGAGGGTTTTGAGGTGGTGGGCGTTGAGGGTGCGTCCGGTGTCGACTACGTCGGCGATGGCGTGGGCGAGGCCGAGGTGGATGGCGATTTCGACGGCGCCGGTCATTTCGATGATGTCGGCTTTGATGCCGTGGGTGGCGAGGTCGGTCGCGGTGAGGTGCGGCAGTGAGGTGGCGATACGTAGGCCGTGGAGGTTGTTGAGGGTGTCGGGGTGGTGATGGGGGACGGCGTAGCGGACTTGGGCGTGGCCGAAGCCGAGGGTGAGTAACTCGACGAGAGGCAGGGGGGTGTCGGCGACGAGGTCGCGTCCGGTGATGCCGGCGTCGATGTGGCCGTGGGCGATGAGGCGAGGTATGTCGCGGGCGCGTATGTGGAGGAACTCGATGTTGTTGCGGGGGTCGAGGCGGTGGAGACGGTCGGGGGTGGAGCAGGTGTAGCCGGCGGCGGTGAGGAGGCGGCGGGCGCCGGGTGCGAGGGTGCCTTTGTTGGGCAGGGCGATGCGCTGGGGGCGGTGGCGGGGGCCGGGTGCGGGGGTGCGGGGTGTCTGGGTCATGGAGTGTTGGTCCCTTGGGTGTGTGGTGTTGGGGTTTTGTTGGTGTGGTGGTCGGGGTCGGTTGCCGGGTGAGTGGGTGGCTGGTGGCCGGGTCGGGGTGTGGGTGGTTGGTTGGGGGTTGGGTGGGTGGGAGGTTACGTGGGTGGGTGGGGGGTGGCAATGTGGGAAGATTTTTTGGGGGAAAGGGGCTGGCCAGGGGGGTGGGGGGTTTTGATCGTTTATTTCGTTGCGGGGAG